>NZ_JBYRER010000001.1:624832-1524004 GCF_058349925.1 Agromyces solani | reverse complement strand
ACCGCCTCGAGCCCGAGGATGCGAGCGACCATCGCGCCGACCTGCTTCTTGTCGGCGCGGCCGTAGCCGGTGATCGCCGCCTTCACCTCGGAGGGGGTGTGCAGCGCCACGGGCAGTTCCCGGCGCGCGGCGATGAGCATCGCGACACCCGAGATCTGCGCCGTGCCCATGATCGTGGACACGTCGGAACGCGCGAACACCCGCTCGAGCGCGACCGCCTGGGGCCGATGCTCGTCGAAGATCGCCTCGAGGCCGTCGGCGATGCGCGCGAGACGCCGCTCGATCGGCGCGTCGGTCGGCGACCGCAGCACGACGACGTCGACGAGCCGCGCGGTCCGATCGCCCTGCACGTCGACGACGCCGACGCCGCAGCGGGTGAGCCCGGGGTCGATGCCGAGCACCCGCACGGCGATCGGCCTACTCCGCCTCGAGCTCGGCCTGGACCTCGGGGGTCAGGTCGAAGTTGCTGTAGACGTTCTGCACGTCGTCCGAGTCCTCGAGGGCGTCGATGAGCCGGAACACCTTGCGCGCGGTGTCGGCGTCGATCTCGACCTTGAGGTTCGGCACGAACTCGATGTCGGCCGACTCGTAGTCGAGCCCCGCCTCCTGGAGCGCCTTGCGCACCTCTACCATGTCGGACGGGTCGGTGATGACCTCGAAGCCCTGCGCGTGCGGCTCGATCTCTTCTGCGCCGGCCTCGAGGGCCGCCATCATGACGTCGTCCTCGGTCGTGCCCTCGCCCGAGACGACGATGACGCCCTTGCGGGTGAAGTTGTACGCGACCGAGCCCGGGTCGGCGAGCGTGCCGCCGTTGCGGCTGAGCCCCGTGCGCACCTCGGCGGCCGCGCGGTTCTTGTTGTCGGTCAGCACCTCGACCATGAGGGCGACGCCCGACGGGCCGTACGCCTCGTACGTGATGCTCAGGTACTCGACGGCCTCGCCGCCGATGCCGGCGCCGCGCTTGATCGCGCGGTCGATGTTGTCGTTCGGCACCGAGGTCTTCTTGGCCTTCTGCACCGCGTCGTACAGGGTCGGGTTGCCGTTCAGGTCGGCGCCGCCGAGCTTGGCCGCGACCTCGATGTTCTTGATGAGCTTCGCGAACGACTTCGCGCGACGCGCGTCGATGACGGCCTTCTTGTGCTTGGTCGTCGCCCACTTGGAATGCCCGGACATGCTGCTCCTGTATCGACTTCTCGGCGGGGGCGCCCGCCGACGGTTCATTCTAGTCGAGCGCGCGGGCCGCGCTCCGGCGCACCGCCCGGATGTCCCTTCCGGAGCGGCCCGTCAGCCGACGAGCTTGCGCAGCGTGCGCACGTTGCGCGTCGTGAGGCTCGGCTTGAACCGCGCCTTCGCGGTGAGCTTCGAGAACGCGCTGCCGACGCCTCGCTCGCGGCGATTGTGCCAGTAGACCACGCCGTCGCCGCTCGTGACCACGTCGTCGGCCGGATCGAGCTCGTCGGCGGCGGCGACGAGCTCGTCGAGCGCCGCCGGGGACGAGGAGAAGACGACGTACGGATGCCAGCCCTCGCGCTCGGCGTCGAACGGGAATGCCGCGACGACCCGCTCGAGCTCCTCGCGATCGACGAGCACGATCCATGCCTCGTAGCCGAACCGGTCGGAGAGCCCCTGCTCGATGCGCGACTTCAGCGCCGAGGCATCCGCCTCGTCGGTGGTGAACGCGACGTTGCCGCTCGCGAGCACCGTGCGCACGCCGTCGAAGCCGAGTTCCCGGAAGAGCGCGGCGAGCTCCGCCGACCGCACGGTGATGCCGCCCACGTTGACCCCGCGCAGCAGGGCGATCCACTCGGTCACGAGGGCGAGCGTAGCGCGGCCGTCGACGCGCGGCGAGCGGCGCCGCGCGCCGACGGAGAGCTCAGGCGAGCGCGGGCATGCCCGCCGGGAAGACGTCGCGCTGCCACGCGGCGTACTTGCGGCGCATGAGCAGCACCCAGAGCAGCCGGATCGGCGCCGGCAGGTTCGCCTTCAGCCAGTCGTCGCGCTCGGCGGGCGGCAGGGCGTCGATCATGAGGCCGAGCTGGATCGGCATCGCCTCCTTCGGCAGCGCCGCGCGCCCGTGCTCGCCCACCTCGTCCCACTCCGCCTGGCTGAGCACGCGGGCGGCGATGGGCACGACGTCGGCCTCCTCCCGGCCGAGGTGCACACCGAGGGTCGTGCCGACGTCGTCCAGTGCCGCGGCGAGCCGCTCCCCCGTCTCGGGATCGGCGGTCGTGCGCCACTCGGCGACGAGCGGGTCGACGCGGTCGAGCAGTTCGGCGACCTGGGCGTGCTGCGCCTTCATGACGTCGACGTGCATCGAGCAGCCGGGCTCGCGTCGCTCGAGGCGGTCCCAGATCAGTTCGTCCTCGCCGTGGTGGTGCACGTGCAGGCCGCGGTCGATGAGGTCGACCGCGTTCGCGACCGAAGCCGCCCGCGCGAGGTCGCCGGGGGCGACGCCCCGCACGAGTCGGGGCAGTTCGCGGTAGCCCCAGCGGAAGATGCGGTGGACGATGAAGATGTCGCTCGTGTCGCAACCGGTCTCGTCGACGATGCGGTCGTCGGCGCCGGTGCTCGGCAGTCGTCTGGTCATGCGGGCGACGCTATCGATGCGCGGCAGCGCCGGAATCGGTGCCGGCACTGAGACCGCCGCCCCCGTTCGGGGTTCAGACCCGCGCGCCGACCTTCGAGAGGAAGTACTCGTGGAAGCGGTGCTCGCCGTTGATCTCGGGGTGGAAGCTCGTGCCCAGGAGGCTGCCCTGCTCGACCGCGACCACCCGGCCGTCGTCGAGCGTCGCGAGCGCCGTGGCGGCGGGACCCACCGATTCGACGACGGGTCCGCGGATGAACACCGCGTGGACGGGCGGTTCGCCGAGTTCGGGGATCACGAGATCGGTCTCGAACGACTGGTTCTGCGAGCCGAAGGCGTTGCGCCGCACGACGACGTCGAGGCCGCCGAGCGACTGCTGCCCCGCGATCGCGTCGAGCACGGTGTCGGCGAGCATGATGAGGCCGGCGCAGGTGCCGTAGACGGGCATCCCGTCCGAGATCGCGGCCTTGAGCGGCTCGGCGAGGCCGAAGGTGCGCGACAGCTTGTCCATCACGCTCGACTCGCCGCCGGGGATGACGAGACCGTCGACCTCGGCGAGCTCCTCGGGACGGCGCACGAGCGTCACCCGGGCACCGAGCGCAGCGAGCACGTGCGCGTGCTCCCGGAAGTCGCCCTGCAGGGCGAGCACCCCGACGCGGGGGCCGGCCGAGACCGGCCCCGCGTCGAGGGAGCCGGCTCGCAGCGTCGTCGTCACCAGCCGCGCTCGGCGAGGCGGTGCGGCGCGGGCAGGTCGCCGACGTTGATGCCGACCATCGCCTCGCCGAGGCCGCGCGAGACCTCGGCGATGACCGACGGGTCGTCGTAGAAGGTCGTCGCCTTGACGACGGCCGCGGCGCGCGCCTCGGGGTTGCCCGACTTGAAGATGCCGGAGCCCACGAAGACGCCGTCGGCGCCGAGCTGCATCATCATCGCCGCGTCGGCCGGCGTCGCGACGCCGCCCGCGGTGAAGAGCACGACCGGGAGCTTGCCGGTCTCGGCGACCTCGGCGACGAGCTCGTACGGCGCCTGCAGCTCCTTCGCCGCGACGTAGAGCTCGTCCTTCGTCATCGACTTCAGCGCGTTGATCTCCGAGGTGATCTTGCGGATGTGCTTGGTCGCCTCGGACACGTCGCCCGTGCCGGCCTCGCCCTTCGAGCGGATCATCGCCGCGCCCTCGTTGATGCGGCGGAGCGCCTCACCCAGGTTGGTCGCACCGCAGACGAACGGCACGGTGAAGTTCCACTTGTCGATGTGGTTGACGTAGTCGGCGGGCGAGAGCACCTCCGATTCGTCGATGTAGTCGACGTCGAGCGCCTGCAGCACCTGCGCCTCGACGAAGTGGCCGATGCGCGCCTTCGCCATGACCGGGATGGAGACCTCGGCGATGATCGCCTCGATGAGGTCGGGATCGCTCATGCGGGCGACGCCGCCCTGTGCGCGGATGTCGGCGGGCACGCGCTCGAGCGCCATGACGGCGACCGCGCCGGCGTCCTCGGCGATGCGGGCCTGCTCGGGGGTGACGACGTCCATGATGACGCCGCCCTTCAGCATCTCGGCGAGGCCGCGCTTCACGCGGTTCGAGCCCGTCTCGGGTGCGGTCACGGGGGAATCCTTTCGACGAGCGCGTGGCAGTGCGCGCTTCAGTACAGACCAACGGGATGATTGACCTAGGCCAAAAGATAGCATGGCCGGAGAACTGCGGAAGGATGGTGACGTGAGCATCGACATCGAGGGACGTTCGGCGGCCGAGATCGCGGAGAGCCTGCGCACGCTGATCGAGCGCGGCGAGTTGCGACCCGGCGACGCCCTGCCCCCCGTCCGCAGCCTCGCCGAACAGCTCGGCGTCAACCGCAACACCGCCGTCGCCGCCTACCGGCAGCTCACGAGCGCGGGCGTCGTCGTCACGCTGGGCCGCGGTGGCACCCGCGTCGCGGGCACCGCGCCGGTCGCGCAAGAGGGCTTCGCCGCCGATACCGCCCTGCGCGACATCGGCACCGGCAACCCGGATGCCTCGCGCATCCCCGACCCGTCGAGCGTCCTCGCGAGCATCGCCCGGCGCCCGGTGCTCTACGGCGAACCGGTCATCGATCCGGGCCTCGAGGCGTGGGCGGGCGCCTGGATGGCCGGCGACCTGCCGCCCGGCACGCCCATGCGCCTGACCGTGACGAGCGGCGCGGCCGACGCGGTCGAGCGGCTGCTCGCCCAGGCGTTGACCCGCGACGACGCCGTCGCCCTCGAGGACCCGTGCTTCCTCACGAGCATCCACACCGTGCGCGTCGCCGGCTACCGGCCCGTGCCCGTGCCCGTCGACGACGAGGGCATGACGGCCGACGGACTCCGGGCCGCGCTCGAGCAGGGCGTTCGTGCGGTCATCTGCACACCCCGAGCCCAGAACCCGACGGGGGCGAGCCTCACGGCGACCCGGGCGGCCGAGCTGCGCGAGGTCCTCCGCGAGCACCCGTACGTCCTGGTCATCGAGGACGACCATTACTCGCTGCTCTCCCGGCGCCCGTTCCATTCCCTCATCGGGCCCGAGCATCGGCGGTGGGCGCTCGTCCGCTCGGTGTCCAAGTTCCTCGGCCCCGACATGTGCCTCGCGGT
Organism: Agromyces solani; assembly: GCF_058349925.1. Lineage (NCBI taxonomy): Bacteria > Bacillati > Actinomycetota > Actinomycetes > Micrococcales > Microbacteriaceae > Agromyces > Agromyces solani. The sequence continues at coordinate 1,518,819 of NZ_JBYRER010000001.1, read as the reverse complement.
GACGGCGTCGGACCCCGAGACGGCCGAACGGCTCGCGATGCGGCTGACCCCCGGGACGACGTGGGTGAGCCACCTGCTCCAGCGGCTCGTCCACGCCCTCGCGACCGACCCCGACGTCGCCTCGGGCATCCGTGCCGCCGGCGACCACTACGCCGCCCGGAATGCGGCGTTCGCCGCGCTGCTGACCGAAGCGGGCGTGCCCACGACGCCCGGCGACGGGCTCAACGTCTGGGTGCCGGTCGCCGCGCCGGCTCGCGAGGTCTCCGAACAGCTGATGCGGCGCGGATGGCTCGCACGCCCGGGCGACGAGTTCTCCCTCGGCGACCGACCGCCGGCCGGCCGGCTGCGGCTCACCGTCCACGCACTCGACGACGACGAGCTCGTGCAGCTCGCCGCCGATGTGGGCGCAGCGGTGCGCGCCGCCTCGAGCCGCGCGGCGGTCCACTGAATCGGACGCGCCCATCCGAGATGCGATGATCGAACGGTGAAGATCCTCTCGATCCAGTCGGCGGTCGCCTTCGGCCACGTCGGCAACTCCGCGGCCGTGTTCCCCCTCCAGCGCATCGGCGTCGAAGTCCTGCCCGTCTACACCGTGAACTTCTCCAACCACACGGGGTACGGCGCCTGGCGCGGGCCGCTCATCGCCCCCGACGACGTCCGCGAGGTCATCACGGGCATCGAGGAGCGCGGCGTGCTCGGCGACATCGACGTCGTGCTGAGCGGCTACCAGGGCAGCGACGGCATCGCGGACGTCATCCTCGACGCCGTGTCGCGGGTCAAGGCGGCGAACCCGGCCGCCGTCTACGCGTGCGACCCGGTCATGGGCAACGCCAAGTCGGGATGCTTCGTGGCGCCCGCCATCCCGGTGCTGCTGCGCGAACGCGTCGTGCCCGCCGCCGACCTCATCACGCCGAACCAGTTCGAGCTCGGCTACCTCACCGGCACCGAGCCCGACACCCTCGAGTCCACGCTCGCGTCGGTCGACCTCGCCCGCGCGTCGGGCCCGTCGACGATCCTCGTCACGAGCGTCGAGCGCCCCGACCGCGAGCCCGGCACCATCGAGATGCTCGCGGTCGACGAGCACGGCGCCTGGCTCGCGCGGACCCCGCACCTGCCGCTCAAGGCGAACGGTTCAGGGGATGTCACCGCCGCACTGTTCACGGCCCACTACCGCCGCACGGGCGATGCGGCCGACGCCCTCGCCCGCACGATCTCGAGCGTCTACGACCTGCTCGCGACGACGCACGAGTCGGGCGAGCGCGAACTGCAGCTCATCGAGTCGCAGGAGTACTACGCCAACCCGCGCATGCAGTTCGAGGTGCAGCAGGTCCGCTGACCGGGGTCGGTCGAGTCGGCGCGAAGCGCCGTATCGAGGCCACCTCCGACGGTGGTCTCGATACGCTGGTTTCGAGACGGCGCTGCGCGCCTCCTCGACCCGGCGCTCCGTCGCTGCTCGACCGACCGCAGGCTTACCCGGCCGAAGTCGGCCAGCCGTCGGCGATCTCCTCCCGCACCTCGCCGAGCAGACGCGGCAGCGCCTTCGTCCCGGCGATGATCGGGAAGAAGTTCGAGTCGAGCGCCCAGCGCGGCACGATGTGCTGGTGCAGGTGCTCGGCGATGCCGGCGCCCGCGATGCGGCCCTGGTTCATGCCGATGTTGAAGCCGTCGCACCTCGAGACCTGCTTGACCACGCGCATCGCCGTCTGCGTGAGCTCGCCGATCTCGGCGACCTCGTCGGCGTTCGCCTCGTCGTAGGTCGCGATGTGGCGGTACGGGCACACGAGCAGGTGGCCCGAGTTGTACGGGAACAGGTTGAGCAGCACGTAGGCGTGCTCGCCCCGCGCGACGATGAGCGACTGCTCGTCGCTCATCTCGGGTGCGCGGCAGAACGGGCAGGCGTGCTCGTCGGGCTGCTGGCCCTGCTGGATGTACACGAGCCGATGCGGGGTCCAGAGGCGCTGGAACGCATCGGGCACGCCGGCCAGGTCGGCCGAGGCATCCGTGGGCACCCCGTCGAACTCGTCGCGCTCGTAACTGGTCATGCGAACAGGTCGTCGCGCGTCGTCACCTGCCGGTGGTCGGCGATCGACTCGCGCACGAGTTCGATCGCCCGGGCGATCGGCACGCCGTTCTCCTGCGTGCCGTCGCGGAACCGGAAGCTCACCGTCCCGCCCGAGCGGTCGTTCTCGCCCGCGATGAGCTGGAACGGCACCTTCTGGGTGGTGTGGTTGCGGATCTTCTTCTGCATGCGGTCGTCGCTCGCATCGAGCTCGGCGCGCACGCCGAAGCCCTTCAACTGCTCGACGATCGCGCCGAGGTACGGCGCGTACTCGTCGGCGACCGGGATGCCGACGACCTGCACCGGCGCGAGCCACACCGGGAAGACCCCCGCGTAGTGCTCGAGGAGGATCGCGAAGAACCGCTCGATCGACCCGAACAGGGCGCGGTGGATCATGATCGGGCGGTGCTTCTCGCCGTCGGGCCCCATGTACTCGAGTTCGAAGCGCTCGGGCAGGTTCGGGTCGACCTGCACAGTCGACAGCTGCCACGTGCGGCCGATCGCGTCGCGGGTCTTGAGGTCGATCTTCGGACCGTAGAACGCGGCCTCGCCTGGCACCTCGGTGAGCTTCAGCCCGCTCGCGACCGCGACGTTGCGCAGGGCGTTCGTCGAGTACTCCCAGAACTCGTCGGTGCCGATCCACTTCGACTTCTCGTCGTCGCGCATCGACAGCTCGAGCTCGAAGTCCTCGAGGCCGAAATCGCGCAGCATCGAGATGACGAACTCGAGCACGCGGGTCGTCTCCTCCTCGAGCTGCTCGGGGGTGACGAAGAGGTGCGAGTCGTCCTGGGTGAAGCCGCGCACGCGGGTGAGGCCGTGCAGGGCGCCCGAGAGCTCGTTGCGGTACACGGTGCCGTTCTCGGCGAGCCGCATCGGCAGGTCGCGGTAACTGCGCGCGCGCTCCTTGTAGATCAGGATGTGCATCGGGCAGTTCATGGGCTTCAGGTAGTAGTCCTGGCCCTGCTTGGTGACGTTGCCGTCGGCGTCGCGCTCCTCGTCCATCACGATGGGCGGGAACATGCCCTCGCGGTAGGTGACGAGGTGGTTCGACTGGAGGAAGAGGTCCTCCTTCGAGATGTGCGGGGTGTACACGTAGGTGTACCCGCCCTCGACGTGCCGACGACGGGCGTGCTGCTCCATCTCGCCGCGCACGACGCCGCCCTTGGGGTGCCAGACCGACAGGCCCGAGCCGATCTCGTCGGGGAAGCTGAACAGGTCGAGCTCCTTGCCGAGCTTGCGGTGATCGCGCTTGGCCGCCTCCTCGAGGCGGTGCTGGTAGGCGCGCAGCTCGTCCTTCGTGGGCCACGCGGTGCCGTAGATGCGCTGGAGCTGCGGGTTCTTCTCGCTCCCGCGCCAGTAGGCTCCGGCGACACGCTGCAGCGCCCAGCCGTTGCCGATCATGCGCGTGTTCGGCAGGTGCGGCCCACGGCAGAGGTCCTTCCAGGCGACCTCGCCCGTCTTGGGGTCGACGTTGTCGTAGATGGTGAGCTCACCGGCGCCGACCTCGACGTTCTCGTTGTCACCGCCGCTCGAGGCGCTGCCCTTGAGCCCGATCAGTTCGAGCTTGTAGGGCTCCGACGCGAGCTCGGCCCGCGCCTCGTCGTCGGTCACGACCCGGCGCACGAACCGCTGGCCGGCGCGGATGATGCGCGCCATCTCCTTGTCGAGCGCCTTCAGGTCGTCGGTCGAGAACGCCTCGGCGACGTCGAAGTCGTAGTAGAAGCCGTCGGTGACGGGCGGGCCGATGCCGAGCTTCGCCTCGGGGTTCACGTTCTGCACGGCCTGCGCGAGCACGTGCGCGGTCGAGTGACGGAGGATGTTCAGCCCGTCGGGCGAGTCGATCGTGACGGGCTCGACGACGTCGGTGTCCGTCACCGTCGTGGCCAGGTCCTTGAGCTCGCCGTTGACGCGCATCGCGACAACGGATCGGTCGGTGAAGAGCTCGAAGCCGTCAGCCACCTGGATCCACTCCTTGATTCTCGAAACGAACCCTTCAACTGTAGTCGGCCGCCGACCATGCCTCTGGCGCCCTCGCCCCGAACGGGGGTGTACCCCGATGCGGCCGTTTCGGGGGACAATTCCCGGTGGACCGGCTGCGTGTCGGTCCGCCGGATCCCGGTGAAAGCGAAAGCCGGTCACCGGGGTCCGGCCCTCTGGCCGCCTGCAGCGCAGCGGATGCCTCGCCGCGATGCCGCTCGCAGCATCGGGTCGCCCGGGAACGAGAAAAGCCCCGGCTGAGCCGGGGCTTTCATGTGGTGGGCGATACTGGGATCGAACCAGTGACCTCTTCCGTGTCAGGGAAGCGCGCTACCGCTGCGCCAATCGCCCGAGTCGAGATGGCAGGATCTCGGCTTGGAGGTGGATACGGGATTCGAACCCGTGTATACGGCTTTGCAGGCCGCTGCCTCGCCTCTCGGCCAATCCACCGTTCATGGGTTCACCACCAAAGAACAGGAGCCGGGCTTTCGCCCGACCCTGATCAGAGCGGATGACGAGACTCGAACTCGCGACCCTCACCTTGGCAAGGTGATGCGCTACCAACTGCGCCACATCCGCGTTGCTCCGCATTTCTGCGTGCAGAGAAGACTTTATACACACTTCGAGCGATTCACAAACCGAGCGGGCGCCCGACGCCGTTCTCCCCGGTCAGCGTGCCATTCGTCCCATGAATCCCGGGCGTGTCGAGCCGGCTGGCTCGACCGCGCCGCGCCCGGCCGGCACTCGATGTGCATTCGCCCCGGTCCGTCGGCTAGTATCGAGTCCGGTCACCGCAACGGAGACCGAAACCCACATGGGCGATTGGCGCAGCTGGTAGCGCGCTTCCTTCACACGGAAGAGGTCGTCGGTTCGAGCCCGGCATCGCCCACCATGAGAACGCCCCCGGCAACCGCCGGGGGCGTTCGTCGTTTCGAGACCGACACACAGGCCCATCGCCCAGCACGAGAGAACGCCCCCGGCAACCGCCGGGGGCGTTCGTCGTTTCGAGACCGACACACAGGCCCATCGCCCACCACGAGAGAACGCCCCCGGCAACCGCCCGGGGGCGTTCGTCGTTTCGAGAGACCGACACACAGGCCCATCGCCCACCACGAGAGAACGCCCCCGGCAACCGCCGGGGGCGTTCGTCGTTTCGCGGCCCAGCCCCGTCAGGCGTCCAAACCGCGACGCTCGTGCAGCCGGCCGCGCCCGTCGAGCTCGAGGATCGTGTCGATGCCGACGCGTTCCAGGAACGCTCGGTCATGACTGACGACGAGCAGGGCACCCCGGTAGGCATCGAGGGCCTGGGCGAGTTGCTCGACGCTCGCGAGGTCGAGATTGTTCGTCGGCTCGTCGAGGATCAGCAACTGGTGGGCCGGCTCGGCGAGCAGCAGGCGGGCGAGGGCGACGCGGAACCGCTCACCCCCTGAGAGCGTTCGAACCGGGCGGTCCACGCTGTCGCCGCGGAGCAGGAGCCGAGCGAGCTGGTTGCGGATCGTTCCCGACGCGACGTCCGGGGCGTCGGCCTGCACGTTCTCCATGGCGCTGTCCTCCTCGACGAGACCGTCGAGACGCTGCGGGAGGCACCCGACGCGATCGGTGAGGACACGGCCGCGAGGACGGCCGGGCCACGACTCGGTCCGGCCGACGAGTTGCGCGACGAGGGTCGACTTCCCGGTGCCGTTCGCACCGATCAGCGCCACGCGCTCGGGTCCCTGGATCACGAACGATCGGTCCTCGTCCTCCAGCTCCACGAGCCGGCGCCCGCGCGGAACCCCGGGATCCGGCAGGACGAGATCGATGTGCTCGTCGCTGCGCACCCGGGCGTCCGCGGCATCGACGACGGCCTGCGCGGCTTGGACCTTGTCGTCGAGCGTGGCGCGGAGCGACCCGGCGGACCTCTGGGCCCTGCTGGCCCGGTTGCCCGCAAGGATCTTCGGGATGCCGCCGTCCTTCTGCGTCTTCCTGGCCATCCGGTCGCGACGGGCGAGCTTCGTCTCGGCCTCCATGCGCTGCCGCTTCTCGACCTTGAGCGCCTGCTGGGCCGAGCGGGCCGCCTGCACCGCGGCCGCCTGCTCCTGCGCCTGCCAGGCGCGCCATGAACTGTACGGACCGCCGTGGGTCTCGAGGGCACCGTCGTGCAGTTCGGCGATGGCGTCCATGTGCTCCAGCAGCTCGAGGTCGTGGCTGACCACGATGAGTGCTCCCGGCCACTCGTCGATGAACCCCGCCACCTTCGCGCGGGTGGCGCGGTCGAGGTTGTTGGTGGGCTCGTCGAGCAGCGTGATCGCCGGGCGGCGGATGCGCAGCCCGGTGATCGCGATGAGCATGGCCTCGCCGCCGGAGACCTCGGCGACCCGGCGCTCCAGGTCCGCCGCGGAGAACCCGATCTGGTGGAGCGCCTCATCGGCCCGCGACTCGATGTCCCAGTCGTCGCCGATCGCGTCGAAATGCCGCTGGTCGACGTCGCCGGCCTCGATCGCCCGCATGGCCGCGAGCACGCCGTCGATGCCGAGCAGTTCGGCGATCGTGGTCCGCGACCGCAGGGTGAGGGCCTGGGGAAGGTAGCCGACGGCGCCGACCGTCTCGATGCGTCCGGCGGTCGGCGACAGCTCGCCGGCGACGAGCCGGAGCAACGTGGACTTCCCGGCGCCGTTGCGGCCGATGAGGCCGGTGCGGCCCGCGCCGAACGTGCCGCCGACGCGCTCGAGCGCGACGGTGCCGTCCGGCCATTCGAAGGTGAGGTCGCGAAGGGTGATGGTGGAGGGGGTGGACATGTCGGATTCTCCTTTCGCTCCGTCGACGGCACGGCCGTCGGCGGAGCAGGCGCCCGATCGCGATGCGGCGGCCTTCACCGGTGGCGCAGCGGAATCGGCGCAGTGATGAGTCAGTGGTCGTCACCTCGACCGCGGCCCATCCGCCGGTGGCGCGCGATCGCCCAGGCGCACGTGTCGCAGCCGGGCGGAGCGGTCGCATGGAGCGCGTGCCGGCGGTGGACACCGAGGCGGGAGCATCGCAGCTCGACGGTCGACGAGCGTGGAACGAGGTCGGGGATCGTGCGGACGTCCCAGGGCGCAGGCAGCAGTCGACGCCCCCTTCGGGGAGCGGACTCGCGAAGGTCGCAACACCGACCGTTCGGCGGTGCGGGCGACGCCCGCACGTGCGAAAGCCACCGGGAGTCCGGTGGCTAGGCTCTGTCGACCTCGATCGTTTCCATCTCGTCAGCCTATCAGCCGACCGCTCCGCGCCGCCGGGAGCCGCCGAGCGCGCCCGACCCCGTGCCCCCTTTACGACGTCGCGATCAGCTCCAGCCGTAGCGGCGGGCGAGCGCGTCTGCGACGAGCCCGTAGCGCTCGGCGTCGAGCGAGGCCGCCTCGCGGCGCATGCCGCCCGCGCGCACCCGGAAGACCCGATCGGTCTTCACCCAGCTCGGCCGGCCTTCGGCGTCCCACGCGCCCTCCCCCAGCGACACGTAGTCCCGGTCGCCGTCGTGGGGCTTGCTCGTGAGCTGCACCGCCAGGTAGTCACCGGTGTCCGAAGCGGCGACGATCACGACGGGGCGGTCCTTGCCCCGGCCGTCGCGCTCCTCGTACGGCACCCAGGTCCAGACCACCTCGCCCGGGTCGGGCTCGCCGTCGTGCGAGGGCGTGTAGCCCGTCCGCACCCCGCGAAGTCGTGCGGGATCGATCTCGACTGTCGCATCGGGTCCGGCGCTGCCAGGTGAGACCTCGTCGTCGTCGAAGCGCGTCGGCGAGGCATCCCGCCCGGTCGCCCGGGGAGCCGGTGAGGTGCGCGAACCGCTCGAGGTGAGCGCCCGCACGAAACGGCCGACGGCGGTGAGGAGGCGCCCGGTGTCAGTCACACCGGGCACACTACCCCACCGCCGTCGGCCGGCCGAGGGTGGATGACTCGCGTCAGACGGTCTCGAGCTTGTAGGCGTCCTCGCCGTGCACGACGGTGTCGATGCCGGCGATCTCGTCCTCGTTCTTGACCCGGAAGCCCATCGTCTTCTGGATGAGCGTGCCGATCCCGAACGTCAGCGCGAACGAGTACACGAGCACGGAGACGGCGGCGATCGCCTGCACCGCGAGCTGCGTGAAGTCGCCGCTGTAGATGAGGCCCGTGCCGTTCGCGAAGAAGCCGAGGTACAGGGTGCCGATGAGGCCGCCGACGAGGTGGATGCCGACGACGTCGAGGGAGTCGTCGAACCCGAACTTGAACTTCAGGTCGATCGCGAGGGCGCACACGGCACCGGCGACGAGGCCGAGCACGATCGCCCAGATCGGCGTGAGCGAGGCGCAGGCCGGCGTGATGGCGACGAGGCCCGCGACCGCGCCCGACGCGGCGCCCACCGAGGTCGGCTTGCCGTCCTTGATCTTCTCGACGAGCAGCCAGGCGAGCAGCGCCGCGGCCGGCGCGGCGATCGTGTTCACGAACGCGAGGGCGGCGGTCCCGTCGGCGGCGAGCTCGGAGCCCGCGTTGAATCCGAACCAGCCGAACCACAGCAGGCCCGCGCCGAGCAGGACGAACGGCGGGTTGTGCGGAACGTGCGCGCCCTTCGAGAAGCCGACCCGCTTGCCGAGCACGAGCGCGAGCGCGAGCGCCGCGGCGCCGGCGTTGATGTGCACGGCCGTGCCGCCGGCGAAGTCGATCGCGCCGACCCCGAACGCCTCCTGCAGGCCGTACGTGATCCAGCCGCCGTACGCGAAGCTGCCGTCGTCGGCGAGCCCGAAGTTGAACACCCAGCTCGCGACCGGGAAGTACACGATCGTCGCCCAGATGCCCGCGAACACCATCCAGGCGCCGAACTTCGCCCGGTCGGCGATCGCACCGGAGATGAGGGCGACGGTGAGGATCGCGAAGGTCGCCTGGAAGGCCACGAACGCGAGCGGCGGGTACGCGGCGCCCTCAGGCGTCTCGAGCAGGCTCTCGAGGCCGATCGCCGACCAGTCGATCGACCACGGGGGCACGAGGCCCTCCGACCCCGGGAACGCGATGGCGTATCCGTACAGCACCCAGAGGACGCCGATGAGGCCCATCGCACCGAAGCTCATCATCATCATGCTGATGACGCTCTTCGCCTTGACGAGGCCGCCGTAGAAGAACGCGAGCCCGGGGGTCATCAGCAGCACGAGTGCCGCCGAGATCAACAGGAACGCGGTGTTGCCTTGATCCATCTCTCGAACCTCTCTCGGATGCAGGTCGTGGGGGGAACCTGTGCCGCAAGTGTCACGAGCGGTCGTTTCGAGAGATTCGTCGTTGTGTTTCGGGGCCGTTACGGTCGGGCGTGCGGTGTGAACAGCAGATTTCGGGATGCCTCGATCTCGCGGTGAATCGGCTGCGCGAGCGCCCCGCTCAGTCGTGCGGGGGCAGCTCGCCCGAGGTGAGCGCGATCATGCGGCTCATCGAGCGGAGGTACTTCTTGCGGTACCCGCCCGCCATCATCTCGGCGTCGAACACCTCGTCGAGCGGGGTGCCGCTCGCGACGATCGGCACCTCCGCGTCGTAGACGCGGTCGATGAAGGCCACGAGGCGTAGCGCGGCGTTCTGGTCGTCGAGCTCGTGCGCGCCCGTGAGCGCGATCGCGTCGAGCCCCTCGACGAGGCGCACGTACTTCGACGGGTGCACCGTGGCGAGGTGCGCGATGAGGTCGTCGAACCCGTCGAGCGAGACCCGGTGGCCGCGTTCGGCGAGCGCGTCGGCGGTGCGCTGCACCGCCGCGTCGTCGCCCGCGACCTCCGCATGGCCCTCGGTGTCGCGTCGGCGGTAGTCGAGGCCGTCGATGCGCAGCGTCTCGAAGTTCGACGACAGCGCGTGGATCTCGCGGAGGAAGTCCGCCGCCGCGAAACGCCCCTCGCCGAGCGCGTTCGGCGGGGTGTTGCTCGTGGCGGCGACGCGCGTGCCGCCGGCCATCAGCTCGCCCAGGAAACGCGTCATGAGCATCGTGTCGCCGGGATCGTCGAGTTCGAACTCGTCGATGCAGATGAGCTTCGCCCCGCGCAGCAGCTCGACCGCCTTGGCGTAGCCGAGCGCTCCCACGAGCGCGGTGTACTCGATGAACGTTCCGAAGTACTTCGGCCCGTGCGCGACGTGCCAGAGCGACGCGAGCAGGTGGGTCTTCCCGACGCCGAAGCCGCCGTCGAGGTAGACGCCCGGGAGTTCGATGCGCGCGGGCCGCTTGCGGGAGAAGAACCCGCCCGGGCGCTGCGCGGCGCGCCACGCCCCGGCGAACTGGTTGAGCCGGTCGAGCGCGGCCTGCTGCGACGGGAAGTCGGGGTCGGGCCGGTACGACTCGAACGAGGCGTGCTCGAACTGCGGCGGCGGCACGAGCTCCGCGGCGATCTCGGCGCCGGAGATCGACGGATTGCGGTCGACGAGGCGGATGGGTGCAGCGCTGGAGGCCGTGGTCATGCTGGAGAGCTCCCGTATTGCACCGGATGACGGGTGCTGTGTCGAGGCCCCGTGGGCCGCGTAGATTCGGAGGTGGACAGGTCATCAGCCTAGTCCGCTCCCCCGCTCACCCCGCCCGATCGGGCGACCACAGGAGGCCCCGATGTCCGCCGAGTTCGACTCCGCCGCGAAGTTCGCCGAGTACGCCCACCCCGAGCGCCTCGTCTCCACCGCCTGGCTCGCCGAACACCTCGGCGAACCCGGCCTCGTCGTGGTCGAATCCGACGAGGACGTGCTGCTCTACGAGACCGGCCACATCCCCGGCGCGGTGAAGGTCGACTGGCACCTCGACCTCAACGACCCCGTCGTGCGCGACTACGTCGACGCCGAGCGGTTCGCCGAGCTCCTCGGCTCGCGGGGCATCGCACGGGACACGACCGTCGTGGTCTACGGCGACAAGAACAACTGGTGGGCGGCGTACGCGCTCTGGGTGTTCACGCTGTTCGGCCACGAGGACGTGCGTCTCCTCGACGGCGGCCGCGACCTGTGGATCGCCGAGGGCCGCGAACTCACGACCGACGTTCCCGACCTCGCTCCCGTCGAGTACCCCGTCGTCGAGCGCGACGACCGCGCGGTGCGGGCCTTCAAGGACGACGTGCTCGCCCACCTCGGCAACCCGCTGATCGACGTCCGCTCGCCCGAGGAGTACACCGGTGAGCGCACGACCGCGCCGGCCTACCCCGAGGAGGGCGCCCTCCGCGCCGGCCACATCCCCACCGCGGCATCCGTGCCGTGGGCCCGTGCCGCCGCGGCCGACGGCACCTTCAAGACGCGGACCGAGCTCGACGCCATCTACCGCGACGAGGTCGGCCTCGCCGACGGCGACGACATCGTCGCCTACTGCCGCATCGGCGAGCGGTCGAGCCACACCTGGTTCGTGCTGCAGCACCTGCTCGGCTTCGAGAACGTCCGGAACTACGACGGCTCGTGGACCGAGTGGGGCAGTGCGGTGCGCGTGCCGATCGTGACGGGCCCCGAGCGGGGCGAGGCGCCCGGCCGCTGACCTGCGGCACGGTCGCGCATGGGAGAATGGACCGGATGGAACAGACGACCCTGCCCGCCTCGCTCGCCGAGATCCGCGACGACTTCCTCGCGCTCGGCGTGCGCGACCGGCTGCAGCTGCTGCTCGAGTTCTCCAACGAGTTGCCCGAGCTGCCGGAGCGGTACGCCGATCATCCCGACCTGCTCGAGCGCGTCGTGGAGTGCCAGTCGCCGGTGTACATCTTCGTCGAGGTGGCCGACGGCGTCGTGCACCTGTTCGCGACCGCTCCGGCCGAGTCGCCGACGACGCGGGGGTTCGCCTCGATCCTCGTCCAGGGCCTGGCCGGGCTCTCCGTGCAGGAGGTGCTCGACATCCCCGCCGACTACCCGCAGTCCCTCGGGCTCGGCGAAGCGGTCTCGCCGCTCCGGGTGCGCGGCATGACCGGGATGCTGGCCCGCACGAAGCGGCAGCTCCGCGAGCGCGTCGCCGCCTGATCAGCCGACGATCTCGGCGTCGCCGGCGACGGACGGCTCGTCGCGAGCGGTGCGCGACGCGAGCCAGCCGGTGATCAGCCTCGTCCAGCGTTCCGGGTCGTGATTCCACAGTTTCGTGTGGCGCGCGCCCGCGAACTCCTCGAACTGCACGAGATCCGGTCGGGATGCCGCGAGCCGGCGCGACCCGTCGATGGGGACGAACCCGTCGTCGGCGCTGTGCATGAGCAGCATCGGCGCGGTGAACTCCTCGGCCCGGGCGACGAGGTCGAGTGCCACGAGGTCGATCGGCGCGGCGGCCCCGGTGAGGCCCGCACCGACCGGCGCGCCGAGCACGCCGGCGACGAGATCTCCGAGGCGAGCGGGCAGGCCCATCGCGGTTCCCTGGAAGCGGAGGATGTCGACCCAGTCGATCGCCGGCGAATCGAGGATGACGCCGACGAGGTGTTCGCGGACCTCGCTCGAGCGGAGCACTGCCTGCAGCGCGATCATGCCGCCCATCGACCAGCCCATGAGCACGATCTCCCGCGCGCCTCGCGCTCGGGCGAACCGGACCGCGGCGACGACGTCCTCCCACTCGGTGCCGCCGAGTCCGTACCGGCGGTCGGCGCTCTCGGGCGCCTCGCCGTCGTTGCGGTAGGAGATGAGGAGGCTGTTCCAGCCGGCATCCCGCACCGGGTCGACGGCGCGCAGGGCCTCGTGGCGCTTCGCGCCGCGACCGTGGACCTGCACGACCCATCGATCGGTCGCCTCCGCCGCGGGAATCGACCAGGCCGGCGCCGGCCCGAGGGGTGTCTGCACGACGACCTCGCGGTACGGCACGTCGAGCTCCCAGGGCCCCAGGTGGTACCAGCCGTCGATGCGGCCCCGGCGAGCCCGGTCGAGCCGGCCGAAATCGACGGCGTCCACACCGCGGCGAACGGTGCCGTCGTGCTCCGATTCGACGTCGGCGAGACGTGCGTGACCGGCGTCGCCGTCGAACCACAGCCCGTAGCGGCCGCGCATCCTCGACTCGTCGTCGGCCGCGAGCGTGATCGCGCCCGCCGCCAGGTCGACGGCGAGGATGCGGAGGTCCTCGTCTCGTCTCGGGGACGGCGTGACCACCTTCCGGGCGAACACGACCGCGAGTGCCGTGACCGATGCGGCGACGACCGCGAGCGCACCCGCGACGAGCCCCACCGCGGCGAGGCTCGTGCCGAGCATGCGAAGTCCGCCCTGCCGCTGTGCCATCCGTCGCGTCCTCCCCGGTGAACGATCCACTGCGTGCCGGTGCGGCGTGCCGCCGCCGCCGGTTCCGATGGAGACTCTAGTCTGCACTCGTGCCCGACCACCCGACCTCCTCCCCCGCCGAGTTCGAGAACGCACTCGCCTCGATCCGGGCCGCCGCACCGCGCAGTGAGCTCACGGTGTCGGAGATCCCCGCGCCGGGCGGCCTCGCGCCCTACGCCGCGGCGCTCTCCGCCGATGTCTCGCCCTCGCGTCACGGCGACGACTCGGAGCTCGGGACCGGACGGTTCATCCTCCTGTACGACCCGAGCGAGCCCGAGGCATGGGGTGGCCGGTTCCGCATCGTGTGCTTCGCGCAGGCGCCGCTGGAGACCGACATCGGACTCGATCCCTTCCTCGCGGACGTCGCCTGGTCGTGGCTCATCGATGCGCTCGACGCGCGGGGTGCCCGCTACGTCGCCGCCTCGGGGACCGCGACGAAGATCCTCTCGACCGGGTTCGGCGAACTCGCCCATCAGGGAGACGGCGCGCAGATCGAGCTTCGCGCGTCGTGGAGCCCGCTCGACGCGGCCATCGGCGCGCATGTGGAAGGCTGGGGAGAGTTGTTGTGCATGCTCGCGGGGCTGCCGCCCCGCGCTGAAGGGGTGACCGCCCTGCCCCGCCGGAGGTCGGATCGTGGATGAATATCGGGTGATCGACACGCCCGCGGCGTTCGACGAGGCGGTCGGCCTGCTGCTCGGCGGCGAGGGACCGATCGCGGTCGACGCAGAGCGGGCGAGCGGATTCCGCTACTCCCAGCGCGCCTATCTCATCCAGATGTACCGCCGCGGCGCCGGGGTCTTCCTCTTCGACGCGCCCGAGGTCCCCGACTTCTCCGCACTCGAGGAGGGCATCCGCTCCGAGGAGTGGGTGCTGCACGCCGCGAGCCAGGACCTCGCCTGCCTGCGCGAGGTCGGCCTCGACCCCGATCTGATCTTCGACACCGAGCTCGCTGCGCGCCTGCTCGGCATGCCACGGGTCGGGCTCGCCTCGGTCGTCGACGAACTGCTCGGCATCAAGCTCGCGAAGGAGCACTCGGCGGCCGACTGGTCGACGCGCCCGCTGCCGCAGGCCTGGCTGAAGTACGCCGCCCTCGATGTCGAACTCCTCGTCGACGTCCGCGACCGGCTGGTCGAGCGGCTCGAAGACGCCGGCAAGACCGAACTCGCCGGCCAGGAGTTCGACGCGGTGCTGCACCGCGCCGTCAAACCCCCCGCCGCGGAGCCGTGGCGTCGTCTCTCCGGCATCCACGCGATGCGGAGTCCACGCAATCTCGCGGTCGCCCGCGAGCTGTGGACGTCCCGCGACGCGCTCGCGTCCGAGTCCGACATCGCCCCGGGGCGGCTCATCCCAGACGCGTCCATCGTCGCGGTGGCGCGCGCCCTGCCGTCGACCCGACGAGCTCTCGCCGACCTCAGGGAGTTCACCGGCCGGGCGAGTCGGACCGAGCTCGACCGGTGGTGGACGGCGCTCGAGCAGGGCCTCACGACCGACCAGCTGCCCGCCGTGCGCGTGCCGAGCGACGCCCCGCCGCCGCCGCGGGCGTGGGCCGCGCGCAACCCCGAGGCCGACGCCCGCCTGAAGGCGGCGAAGACCGCGGTCACCGAGGTCGCCGAGCAGCTCGAGATGCCCGTCGAGAACCTCCTCACCCCCGACTTCCTGCGCCGCGTGGCCTGGCACCCGCCGCAGCCGGCGGACGCCGCAGGCATCAGCGCGGCGCTCGCGGAACTCGGGGCACGGCCGTGGCAGCTTGAGGCAACCGCACAGATTATCGCCGATGCATTTGTCGAGGCGTCACAATCGCTGCTCGACGCCGCAACCGAGGGTTCGTAGGAACCGTCAAGCGATTCACGAGCGCTCAGCGCCCGTTCGTAGGATCGAGGCATCCTGATTTCGAAACGGAGCTGCAGCGTGGCTGAACGAGCTGATGTCGTGTTCGTCGACGGGGTCCGAACCCCGTTCGGGCGAGCCGGTGAAAAGGGCATGTACTGGAACACCCGGGCCGACGACCTCGCGGTCAAGGCGATCACGGGGCTCCTCGAGCGCAACCCGAACCTCCCGCCCGAGCGGGTCGACGATGTCGCCATCGCGGCCACGACGCAGCAGGGCGACCAGGGCCTGACGCTCGGCCGCACCGCGGCGATCCTCGCCGGCCTGCCGATGAGCGTGCCGGGCTTCGCGATCGACCGCATGTGCGCGGGCGCGATGACCGCCGTCACGACGACCGGCTCGGGCATCGGCTTCGGCCAGTACGACGTCGTCATCGCCGGCGGCGTCGAGCACATGGGCCGTCACCCGATGGGCCTCGACGCCGACCCGAACCCGCGATTCCTCACCGAGAAGCTCGTCGCCGCCGATGCGCTCAACATGGGCAACACCGCGGAGCGCCTGCACGACCGGTTCCCCGAGCTCACCAAGGAGCGCAGCGACCGCTTCGGCATGCTGAGCCAGCAGAAGGTGCAGGCCGCCTACGACGCGGGTCACATCCAGCCCGACCTCGTGCCGGTCGCCATCCGCACGGCCGAGGGCTGGGGCCTCGCGAGCGAGGACGAGGGCCGTCGCCCCGCGACGACGATGGAGGGGCTCGCGAGCCTCAAGACGCCGTTCCGCCCGCACGGCCGCGTCACCGCGGGCAACGCGTCGCCGCTCACCGACGGCGCCACGGCTGCGATCCTCGCGAGCTCGGACGCCGCGAAGGAGCTCGGTCTCACCACGAAGATGCGCATGGTGAGCTTCGGCTTCGCCGGCGTCGAGCCCGAGGTCATGGGCATCGGCCCGATCCCCTCGACCGAGAAGGCGCTCAAGAACGCGGGCCTGAAGATCGAGGACATCGGCCTCTTCGAGCTCAACGAGGCCTTCGCCGTGCAGGTGCTGAGCTTCCTCGACCACTTCGGCATCGCCGACGACGACCCCCGCGTCAACCCGTGGGGCGGCGCGATCGCGATCGGCCACCCCCTCGCGGCATCGGGCGTGCGCCTCATGCTGCAGCTCGCGCGCCAGTTCGAGCAGCACCCCGAGGTGCGCTACGGCGTCACCGCGATGTGCGTCGGCCTCGGCCAGGGCGGCACCGTCATCTGGGAGAACCCGCACCACAAGCGCTACGGAAAGGGCCGCTGAGCGACATGACCGACTACTCGAAGATCGACTTCTCCGAGCTGGCGGCCGCGTTCGCCGACGACGAGGTCGTCACGCACTCGTACGTGCGCGACATCCGCCTCGCCTCGGGCCGCACCCTCGCCCTCATCACGCTCGACAACGGTCGCGACCACACGCGTCCCTCCACGCTCGGGCCGGTCACGCTGCTCGAGCTGAACGATCGGCTCGACGAGCTGAAGGCCCGTGCCGCAGCCGGGGAGATCCAGGCGGTCGCCATCACGGGCAAGCCGTACTTCCTCGCGGCGGGCGCCGACCTCTCGAAGGTCGGCGAGATCCCGAGCCGCGACATCGCGCTGAAGATGGGCCAGCTCGGCCACATGGTCTTCGGCAAGCTCGGCGAGCTCGGCGTGCCGTCGTTCACGTTCATCAACGGCCTCGCCCTCGGCGGCGGCCTCGAGGTCGCCCTCAACAGCGACTACCGCACGGTGGATGCCTCGGCTCCGGCCATCGCACTGCCCGAGGTCTTCCTCGGCATCGTCCCCGCCTGGGGCGGCGCGTACCTGCTGCCGAACCTGATCGGCATCGAGAACGCCCTCAAGGTCGTCATCGAGAACCCGCTGAAGAACAATCGCATGCTGAAGGCGAAGGACGCCTTCGACCTCGGCATCGCCGACGCGATGTTCCCGCCGGTCAACTTCCTCGAGGACTCGCTGAAGTGGGCCGACGGCGTGCTCGGCGGTTCGGTGCAGGTGAAGCGCCCGAACGCTCCCGGAAAGCTCGAGCGGCTCGCCAAGTGGGACGTCGCCGTCGGCATCGCCCGCAAGAGCATCGAGGGCAAGCTCGGCACCACGGCGAAGTCTCCGTACGTCGCGCTCGACCTCCTCAAGGCGGCGAAGTCGGGCACGAAGGCCGAGGGCTTCGCCCGGGAGGACGAGGCGCTCGCCGACCTCGTGTCCGGCGACCAGTTCGTCGCTTCGATCTACGCGTTCAACCTCGTGCAGAAGCGCGCGAAGCGTCCGGCCGGAGCGCCCGACAAGTCGCTCGCCCGCAAGGTGACGAAGGTCGGCATCATCGGGGCGGGCCTCATGGCCAGCCAGTTCGCGCTGCTGTTCGTGCGACGCCTGCAGGTTCCGGTCGTCATCACCGACCTCGACCAGGCCCGCGTCGACAAGGGGCTCGCGTACATCCGCGATGAGATCGGCACCCTCGAGCAGAAGGGCCGCATCGACGCCGACGAGGCGAACCGACTGCGCGCGCTCGTGTCGGGCACGACCGACAAGGCCGACTTCGCCGACTGCGACTGGGTCATCGAGGCCGTCTTCGAGGACCTCGCGGTGAAGCAGCAGGTGTTCGCCGAGGTCGAGCCGCACCTCGCCGAGACCGCGATCATCGCGACGAACACCTCGTCGCTGTCGGTCGAGGAGATCGGCGAGAAGCTCGCCCATCCCGAGCGCCTCGTCGGCTTCCACTTCTTCAACCCGGTCGCGGTCATGCCGCTGATCGAGATCGTGAAGACGCCGAAGACCGACGACGAGACCCTCGCCACCGCGTTCGCGACCGCGGCGAAGCTGCGCAAGAGCGCCGTGCTCACGGCCGACGCCCCCGGCTTCGTCGTGAACCGCCTGCTCGCCAAGGTCATGGGCGAGGCGGCGCGCGCCGTCGACGAGGGCACGCCGGTGCCCGTCGTCGAGAAGGCGCTCGCCCCGATCGGCCTGCCGATGGGCCCGTTCGAGCTCATCGACCTCGTCGGCTGGGCGGTCGCCGCCCACGTCCAGGACACGATGGTCCGCGAGTTCCCCGAGCGGTTCTACGCCTCGGCGAACATGCACGCCCTCTCGAAGCTCGGCGCCCCCGTCGTCGAGAAGGACAAGCACGGCAAGGTCACCGACCTCACCAAGGACGCCAAGAAGGCGATCACGGTCGGCAAGGCCGCCGTCGACGCCGGGACGATCCTGCGCCGTGTGGAGGACGAGCTCGCTCGCGAGATCAGGCTCATGCTCGACGAGGACGTCGTCGCCGCGGCGGAGGACATCGACCTGTGCCTCATCCTGGGCGCCGGCTGGCCGTTCCAGGCCGGCGGCGCCACGCCCTACCTCGACCGGGTGGGCGCGTCGGAGCGCGTGTTCGGCGACACGTTCCACCACCCCGCGATCCGCGGCGTCGGCGCGTAGCCGGCACGCGTCAGACGCGAACGGGCCCGCGACCTTCCGGTCGCGGGCCCGTTCCGCGTCTGCGGTGCGAGCGGTCGTCGCCTACTTCTCGGCGTGGGCGATGATCGGCTGGGCCCCCGTGTCGCCGGATGCCCCGCGAGCGTGCGGCAGCTTCGTGCCGAGCACCATGGCGGTGACGTCGTGGGCGATGTGCTGCGGGGTGAGGCGCACGCGCTCGAGGATGTCGGCTCGCGAGCCGTGTTCGAGGAACTCGTCGGGCAGGCCGAGTTCGGTCACGGCCGTGTCGACCCCGGCCTCCCGGAGGTCCTGGCGGATCCGGGTGCCGACACCGCCGACGCGGATGCCGTCTTCGAGGGAGACCACGATGCGGTAGTCGCCGGCGAGTCCGACGACGCTCCGCGGTACCGGCACGACCCAGCGCGGGTCGACGACGGTCGCCCCGATGCCCTGGGCCTCGAGGCGCTCGGCGACGTCGAGTCCGACGCCGGCCATCGGGCCGACGGTGACGATGAGCACGTCCTTGCGCTCGGATTCGACGAGCACGTCGACGCCGTCGTCCGTGCGCCGCACCGCCTCGTACTCGGTGCCGACCGACCCCTTCGGGAATCGGAGCACGGTGGGCGCGTCGGTCACCTGCACGGCCTCGCCGAGCTCTTCGGCCAGCCGGATCGCGTCGCGCGGTGCGGCGATGCGGATCCCCGGGACCACCTGGAGGATCGAGAGGTCCCAGACGCCGTGGTGGCTCGGCCCATCGGGGCCGGTGACGCCCGCACGGTCGAGCACGAACGTGACACCCGCCTTGTGCAGGGCGACGTCCATGAGCAACTGGTCGAACGCCCGGTTCATGAACGTCGCGTACACCGCGACGACGGGGTGCAGGCCGCCGAAGGCGAGCCCGGCGGCCGAGGTCACCGCGTGCTGCTCGGCGATGCCGACGTCGAACACCCGACTCGGGAAGCGCTCCGCCATCCGGTGAAGGCCGGTCGGCCGCAGCATCGCGGCGGTGATGCCGACGAGTCGTTCGTCGGCCTCGGCGAGGTGGACGAGCTCGTCCGCGAAGACGCTCGTCCAGCTCTTCGCTCCCCCGGTCTCGAGCGGCTCGCCCGTCTCGGGGTCGATCTGGCCGACGGCGTGGAACTGGTCCGCGACGTCGTTGCGGGCGGGCTCGTAGCCCCGCCCCTTCTCGGTGATGGCGTGCACGATGACCGGGGCGCCGTAGTGCTTCGCCTGCTGGAGCGCGGCCTCCATCGCCTGCTCGTCGTGCCCGTCGACCGGGCCGACGTACTTGATGTCGAGGTTGGAGTAGAGCGCCTCGTTGTCGGTGAACCGCGCGAGGAACCCGTGCAGGCCGCCGCGCACCCCGCGGTAGAAGGCCTTCGCCGGGCCGCCCAGCTTCTCGAACGCGTCGCGGCTCGAGAGGTGCAGGTTGCGATAGGTGCGCTTCGTGCGCACCGAGTTCAGGAATCGGGCCATGCCGCCGATGGTCGGCGCGTACGAGCGGCCGTTGTCGTTGACGACGACGATGAGCTTGCGGGTGTTGTCGTCGGAGATGTTGTTGAGCGCCTCCCACGTCATGCCGCCCGTGAGGGCCCCGTCGCCGACGACCGCGACGACGTGCCGGTCGTGCTGCCCGGTCATCTCGAATGCCTTCGAGATGCCGTCGGCCCACGACAGCGAGCTCGACGCGTGCGAGGACTCGACGATGTCATGCTCCGACTCGCTGCGCTGCGGATAGCCGGCGAGCCCGCCGGTCTGGCGCAGCGTCGAGAAGTCCTGGCGGCCCGTGAGCAGCTTGTGCACGTACGACTGGTGCCCCGTGTCGAAGACGATGGCGTCGCGCGGGGAGTCGAACACGCGGTGGATCGCGATCGTGAGCTCGACCACGCCGAGGTTCGGGCCCAGGTGGCCGCCGGTCTTCGCCACGTCGGCGACGAGGTGCTCGCGCACCTCGACCGCGAGCTGGTCCAGCTGCTCCTTCGAGAGAGCATCGAGGTCGCGCGGGCCTCGGATCGTCTCGAGCAAGGTCATGCGTTGGGCCTCCGGGATGACGCGGCGATGCCGCCGAACGGAACGAGTCTACGCCGGGGTTCCTGAACGCCCGGGCAGACGACAGGGCGATCGGCGGAATCGCCGATCGCCCTGTCGTCGGAAATGCGTGCGGGTCAGACGAGGCTGCGCAGCACGTACTGCAGGATGCCGCCGTTGCGGTAGTAGTCGGCCTCACCCGGGGTGTCGATGCGGACGACCGCGTCGAACTCGATCGTCGACTTGCCGGCGGGCGAGTGCTCGCTCGGGGCGGCGACGACGTGCACCGTCTTGGGCGTGGTGCCCTCGTTCAGCTGCTCGAGGCCCGTGATCGAGACGACCTCGGTGCCGTCCAGGCCGAGCGACGCCCAGCTCTCGCCGGCCGGGAACTGCAGCGGGACGACGCCCATGCCGATGAGGTTCGAGCGGTGGATGCGCTCGAAGCTCTCGGTGATGACCGCCTTGACGCCCAGCAGGCTCGTGCCCTTGGCCGCCCAGTCGCGCGACGAACCCGAGCCGTACTCCTTGCCGCCGAAGATGACGAGCGGGGTGCCCTGGGCCTGGTAGTTCTGCGACGCGTCGTAGATGAACGACTGCGGGCCGCCCTCCTGCGTGAAGTCGCGGGTGTAGCCGCCCTCGACGCCGTCGAGGAGCTGGTTCTTCAGGCGGATGTTGGCGAACGTGCCGCGGATCATGACCTCGTGGTTGCCACGGCGCGAGCCGTAGGAGTTGAAGTCCTTGCGGTCGACGCCGTGCTCGGTGAGGTAGCGGCCCGCCGGGCTGTCGGCCTTGATCGAGCCGGCCGGCGAGATGTGGTCGGTCGTGACAGAGTCGCCGAGCTTCGCGAGCACGCGGGCGCCCGAGATGTCGCTGACGGGGGTGGTCTCCATCGTCATGCCGTCGAAGTACGGGGGCTTGCGCACGTAGGTCGACGCCTCGTTCCACTCGAACACCGAGCCGGTCGGCGTCTCGAGGTTGCGCCAGCGCTCGTCGCCCTCGAACACGCTCGCGTACTGGTGCACGAACATGTCCTTGTTGATCGAGTTGTCGATCGTCTCCTGCACCTCGGCGGCGTCGGGCCAGATGTCCTTGAGGAAGACGTCGTTGCCCTCGGTGTCCGTGCCGAGCGCGTCGACCTCGAAGTCGAAGTTCATCGACCCGGCGAGGGCGTACGCGATCACGAGCGGCGGGGACGCGAGGTAGTTCATCTTCACGTCGGGGTTGATGCGGCCCTCGAAGTTGCGGTTGCCCGAGAGCACCGCCGTGACGGCGAGGTCGGAGTCGTTGACCGCGGTCGAGATCTCGTCGATCAGCGGACCGGAGTTGCCGATGCAGGTCGTGCAGCCGTAACCGACCGTGTAGAAGCCGAGCGCCTCGAGATCGGCCGTGAGGCCGGCCTTCTCGTAGTAGTCGGTGACGACCTTCGAGCCCGGCGCGAGGGTCGTCTTCACCCACGGCTTCGCCTTGAGGCCCTTCTTCGCCGCGTTGCGGGCGAGCAGGCCCGCCGCGAGCATGACCGACGGGTTCGAGGTGTTCGTGCACGAGGTGATCGCCGCGATCGCGACGGCACCGTGGTCGAGCGTGAACTTCGCGCCGTCGGCGAGCGTGACCGGCGTCGGGTTCGACGCGGTGGCGGGCGCGTGGCTCGCGTGGTGGTGCTCGTGGTGGTTGTGCTCGTCTTCCGGCGAGTTGCCGGGCGGGTCGGAGGCGGGGAAGGACTCGGCGATCTCGAGGTCCACGAGGTCGTGGTCGACGGTGGCGTAGTTCAGGAGGTCCTGCTCGAAGGCGGCCTTCGAGTTCGACAGCTCGATGCGGTCCTGCGGACGCTTCGGGCCGGCGATCGAGGGCACGACCGTCGAGAGGTCGAGCTCCATGTACTCGCTGTACGCGGGCTCGTTGTCGGCGTCGTGCCAGAGCTTCTGCGTCTTCGAGTAGGCCTCGACGAGGGCGATCTGCTCGTCGCTGCGGCCGGTGAGACGCAGGTAGTCGAGCGTGACGTCGTCGATCGGGAACATCGCCGCGGTCGAGCCGAACTCGGGGCTCATGTTGCCGATCGTCGCACGGTTCGCGAGCGGGACCGAGGCGACGCCCGAGCCGTAGAACTCGACGAACTTGCCGACGACGCCGTGCTTGCGCAGCATGTCGGTGATGGTGAGGACGACGTCCGTCGCGGTGACGCCGGTCGGGATCGAGCCCGACAGCTTGAACCCGACGACCTTCGGGATGAGCATCGAGACGGGCTGGCCGAGCATCGCGGCCTCGGCCTCGATGCCGCCGACGCCCCAGCCGAGCACGCCGAGGCCGTTCACCATCGTCGTGTGCGAGTCGGTGCCGACGCAGGTGTCGGGGTAGGCGCGGAGCACCCCGTCGACCGTGCGGGTGAACGTCACCTTCGCGAGGTGCTCGATGTTCACCTGGTGGACGATGCCGGTGCCCGGCGGGACGACCTTGAAGTCGTCGAACGCGGTCTGACCCCAGCGGAGGAACTGGTAGCGCTCGCCGTTGCGCTCGTACTCGATCTCGACGTTGCGCTCGAGGGCGTTCTCGGTGCCGAAGAGGTCGGCGATGACGGAGTGGTCGATGACCATCTCGGCCGGCGCGAGCGGGTTGATCTTGTCGGGGTCGCCGCCGAGGGCGACGACGGCCTCGCGCATCGTCGCGAGGTCGACGATGCAGGGGACGCCCGTGAAGTCCTGCATGACCACGCGCGCGGGCGTGAACTGGATCTCGGTGTCGGGTTCGGCGGTCGGCACCCACGAGCCGAGCGCCTCGATCTGCTCCTTGGTGACGTTCGCGCCGTCCTCGGTGCGCAGCAGGTTCTCGAGCAGCACCTTCAGGCTGAACGGCAGCTTCTCGTGCCCCGGCACGGTGTCGAGCCGGAAGATCTCGTAGGACTTGTCACCGACGTGGAGCGTGTCCTTCGCCCCGAAACTGTTCACTGCAGACACGATGTCCTCTCCTTCGCGGATGCCGCCCGGCACGCGGGCAGCACTCCATCTTCTCCGTCAGACAGGCGGCCGATCCAGCAAGGGTAACCTAAGCCGTTCGCCCGCCGACAGGCTTCGCACGGTGTGCGGATTTATCTTGACGTCGAGATAACTGTATCACTCGGCCGAGCGCGGGGCCGACGGGTAGACGGCGCGCACGACGAGCCACGAGAAGATGAGCACGAGGGCGTAGAGGGGAACGCCCATGAGCAGGCGGAAGGCGCCGAGCGCCTCGACGTTGTCCGCGAGGTAGAACGGCAGTTGGACCGCCAGGCGCGCGACGAAGAGCCCGATCCAGACGAGCGTCAGGAACTGCATGGCGCGGTACTTCCGCCGGTCCTTCCGCCAGGCGACGCCGTCGCCCATGAGGAATCCGACGATGAGCCCGATCGCCGGCCACCTGACGAGGAGCGACACCAGGAGTGCAAGCGCGTAGGCCGCGTTCGTGAAGAAGCCGAGCACGTAGTTGTCGCGCGCGTTCCCCGTCCAGAGCGCGAGCGCCGCCGAGGCGAGCACGCCGATGAGGCCGGCGATCGCCTGCGTCGGCTGCCCCTTGGTGGCGATGCGGACGAGCGTGAACACGACGGCGAGCCCGACGGACGCGATGAGCGCCGGGACCAGTGCGGACTGCGGGTCCTGCCCGGCGAAGCTCGTGAGCGAGCTGTACACGACGAGGAAGACGAGGCCGGGCAGCAGCGCCTCGAGGATCCCGCGGAATCCGCCGACCGCGGTGAGCAGGTCTCGGCCGCTGAGCTTCTCGTCGCGAGCCAGCGCGCCGAGTCCGCTCTTCTCGGCCGCGGCCGCGAAGGCTCGACCGAACTCGCCGGCGTCCGGGCGGGGTTCGCCCGAGGCATCCCGCCCGTCGTCGTCGGGTTGCGGGCGCTCGGCGCCCGTCGCGTCCGTCATGCCTACGCCGTCGGGGCGCCGGCCGACGACGCCGGCATGCGCAGCGGGATCAGGTCGCGCGGCGGCATCGGCGTCGCGCCGCGCACGACGACGATCGAACGGAAGAGGTCTTCGACCTGCGCGGCGGCGGCCGGGTCGACCGCCGCCTGGCCGGCGATCACGCCGCGCAGGAACCAGCGCGGGCCATCGACGCCGATGAAGCGCGCCAGACGCATCTGGCCCTGCTGGGCCTCGCCTGCGGCCACGGGGATCTGGGCGAGCAGCTCGGGGCCGAACGTGCCCTCGCGAACCGTCGTCGTGCCGCCCTGGCGGGCGATCTGGTCGGCGATCTGTGCGCGGATCTCGTGCCACAGCCCGCTCGATCGGGGTGCCGCGAACGGCTGCACCTGCAGCGTCGAGTTCGCGTAGTCGAGGCCGATCGCGACGACGCGCTTCGTCCCCTCCTCGACCTCGAGGCGGAGGTGCAGGCCTTCGCGCGGGAGGATCTTGACGCCGCCGAGGTCGACGTACGGTCGAACGGGGTTGGCCTCCGCCTCGTCGAGCGGGCCCGCAGTCGCGCGGTCGTCGGGTGCGGACTTGGGCTGGTCGACGGGAGCCCCGTCGGTGTTCTCGATGTCGCTCACGCGTTCACTCCTGACTTGTGCTCCCCGAATCCCGTGGAGCCGAATCCCCCGTCGCCGCGCAGGCTGCCCGGCAATTGCTCGACCTCGACGAACCGCGCTCGGCTGACCGGCATCACCACGACCTGGGCGATGCGGTCGCCCGCCTCGATGGCGTACGACTCGTTCGCGTCGGTGTTGAGCAGTGCGACCTTGATCTCGCCGCGGTAGCCCGCGTCGACCGTGCCCGGCGCGTTCACGATCGTGATGCCGTGCTTGAAGGCGAGGCCCGATCGCGGGACCACGAAGGCGACGTAGCCGTCGGGCAGGGCGATCGAGACGCCGGTACCGACGGTGGCCCGCTCCCCCGGACCGAGCACGACCGCTTCGGCGGCGTGCAGGTCCGCTCCGGCGTCGCCCGGGTGGGCGTAGTTCGGAATGCGCGCTGCGGTGATGAGGACGTCGACGGAATCGGTCACCGTTCGAGGGTAGTGCAGAACGCTGACCGGAAGGCGCGTGAACGCCGCCGCCGTCGACCGCGCCCGATCAGCGGGCGGTGTCGAAGTCTGATCTGATAGAGGCATGCCCGACTATCGCGAGAAACTGTGGCCGACGCCGTGGATCTACCTCTCGAGCCTGCTGCTCGTGCCCGCGAGCATCCTCGTGCTCGCACCGGTGTCGATGCCGGCGGGCATCGCCACCGGCGTGATCCTGTACGCCGCCGTCGCCGGGGCGCTGAGCATCACGGCCCCCGTCATCGAGGTCCGCGACGGGCGACTGCGCGCGGGGCGGGCCGAGATCTCGCTCGACCTGGTCGGCGAGGCCGTCGCCGCCGACGAGGCCGCGGCGCGCATCGAGCGGGGCACGGGGCTCGACGCCCGGGCGTTCCTCGTGATCCGCGGCTGGATCCGCCCGGTCGTGCGCATCCCGATCGTCGACCCGTCCGACCCGACGCCGTACTGGCTCGTCTCGACCCGTCACCCCAAAGAACTGGCCGCCGCGATCAACGGATCGCGACGGCCCGACGATGCGGAGCAGAGCGCTTAGGAGGCGCACTCCAGGCAGATCGGCCCGAGCTTCGTCTCGTGGTCGATCTGCGAACGGTGCTTCACGAGGAAGCAGTTCACACAGGTGAACTCGTCGGCCTGCGGGGGCAGCACGACGACGTCGAGCTCGACATCCGACAGGTCGGCACCCGAGAGGTCGAACCCACCGGGATTGTCGGCGTCATCGACGTCGACCACACCCGACATCTTGTCGGGGACGCGTTCCTTGAGGGCCTCGATCGACTCCGAGTCGTCTTCGGTCTTCCGCGGGGCGTCGTAATCCGTTGCCATTCCCATCCATTTCCTCAAGCGCCGGAGATTCGGCGGCCATAGTCTGCATCAAAACGAAGACGTAAGCAAACCCTTTGCGCGGCCGCCGTCCGATGCTTCCTGCTCAACTTCCGCCGCGCCCGCGCTATTCCCACGAGCACCCTCTCGGGCGTGGCATCCTTGGGCGGAGACGAAAGCACGGAAGGGCTTGTCGCGATGCAGGAACTCAAGGTAATCGGGGTCGAGAACGGCGCGCTCCTCGCCGCCTCCGACGATGGCGCGCGCTTCCGGATCGAGATCGACGAAGTGCTCCAGTCGCGGATCCGCCAGGCGCAGCCCGAACAGCACACGGGGCCGAAGCCCTCGCCTCGCGAAGTGCAGGCGCACATCCGCGGCGGGATGTCGGCCGAGGAGGTCGCCCAGCTCACCGGCGCGGCCGTCGAGTACATCCGTCGATTCGAGGGGCCGGTCATGGCCGAACGCGAGCACATCGTGACCTCCGCACTCGCGGTCCCCGTGAACGTCGCCCTCGAGGTCGATCCCGCCGATGAACCCGCCTCGTTCGGCGGCGTCATCCGCGACCGGCTCGCGAAGCTCGGCGCCGAGGGCGAACGCTGGGCGAGCTGGAAGGACGAGGAGCGCGGCTGGATCGTCAAGCTCGAGTTCTCGGCCGACGCGATCGACCACGACGCGCGATGGACGTTCGAGCCGCGCAAGCAGTCGCTCCAGCCGCTCAACTCCGAGGCGATCACGCTTTCGCAGCAGGGTGAGCTCAAGGGCGGACTGATCCCGCGCCTGCGCGCCGTCGGCCCGGATTCCGACGAGTCGCGATTCGACAGCGGCGCCTTCACGTTCGACGAGATCGAGCACAGCGACAACGACACCGCGCCGCACCTCGAGCCCCTGCCGTACGCACGCAGCGCCCAGACGTCGAGCCCGGCGGTCGCCCGCGCCGCGATCAAGCGCGCCGACGAGCCGAAGCCGTCGCTCGGCGAGACCGCGGACCTCCTCGAGGCGCTGCGTCGCCGACGGGGCGAGCGCGAGTCGGCCGGAGTCGACGCGCCGGCCCCGCTGCAGCCCGCGGCGCTCGAACCCGCGAGCGAGCCGGCACCGGCCGCAGAGGCGCCCGGCGAGCCCGCCTCCGAGGAGAAGCCCGGAGCCGGGGCGCGCAGCCTGTGGGGCAAGGTCTCGTCGTCGTCCGCATCGAACGCGGGTCGCTCGGCGAAGAAGGGCCGCGCATCGATGCCGAGCTGGGACGAGATCGTCTTCGGCGCCCGCACCGACGACGACCTCGCCTGACCCCGTCCGTCGACCCGCGCAGCGAGGCCCGGCTCACCCCTCGGTGACCGGGCCCTCCTGCCGCCGTGCCGCGGCTACGCCGACTTCTCGGCGCGACGCGGCTTGTGCGGCACGATCGTGGGCGCCGCATTGTCGAGCACCGCGGCCTTCGTGACCACCACACG
Source organism: Agromyces solani (assembly GCF_058349925.1). Lineage (NCBI taxonomy): Bacteria > Bacillati > Actinomycetota > Actinomycetes > Micrococcales > Microbacteriaceae > Agromyces > Agromyces solani. Next base: position 1,491,031 of record NZ_JBYRER010000001.1, on the reverse strand, counting down.
AGCGACGCCGGTCGAGGAGGGCACCTCGAACATGATCGGCCCGAGCACCTCCTCCATGATCGCGCGGAGGCCCCGGGCACCGGTCTGACGGAGGACTGCGAGGTCGGCGATCGCCTCGAGCGCCGCGTCTTCGAAGTCGAGCTCGACGCCGTCGAGCTGGAACATGCGCTGGTACTGCTTGACGAGCGCGTTCTTCGGCTCCGTGAGGATCTCCATGAGCGCCTCGCGATCGAGCGGCGTCACCGTCGCGACGACGGGGAGGCGGCCGATGAACTCGGGGATGAGGCCGAACTTGTGCAGGTCTTCAGGCAGGACCTCGCTGAAGATGTCGGCCTCCTCGGCCTTGTTGTGCAGCGGCGCACCGAAGCCGATGCCCCGCTTGCCCGCACGCGAGGAGATGATGTCCTCCAGGCCGGCGAACGCGCCGGCGACGATGAACAGGACGTTCGTCGTGTCGATCTGGATGAACTCCTGGTGCGGGTGCTTGCGGCCGCCCTGCGGCGGCACCGAGGCGACCGTGCCCTCGAGGATCTTCAGCAGCGCCTGCTGCACGCCCTCGCCCGACACGTCGCGCGTGATGGACGGGTTCTCGGCCTTGCGGGCGATCTTGTCGACCTCGTCGATGTAGATGATGCCGGTCTCGGCGCGCTTGACGTCGTAGTCGGCGGCCTGGATGAGCTTCAGCAGGATGTTCTCGACGTCTTCGCCGACGTAGCCCGCCTCGGTCAGCGCCGTCGCGTCGGCCACGGCGAACGGCACGTTGAGCTGCTTCGCGAGCGTCTGGGCGAGGTACGTCTTGCCGCAACCGGTCGGCCCGATGAGCAGGATGTTCGACTTCGCGATCTCCACGTCGTCGTGGGCGCGGTCGGCGGTCGTGAGGGTCGTCTTCGCGCGCACCCGCTTGTAGTGGTTGTAGACCGCGACGGCGAGGGCCTTCTTCGCGGCCTCCTGGCCGATCACGTACTCCTCGAGGAAGGCGAAGATCTCCTTCGGCTTGGGCAGCTCGAACTCGCCCGCCTCCGTCTCGCCGGCCTCGGCCAGGCGCTCCTCGATGATCTCGTTGCAGAGTTCGACGCACTCGTCGCAGATGTAGACGCCGGGCCCGGCGATGAGCTGCTGCACCTGCTTCTGGCTCTTTCCGCAGAAGGAGCACTTGAGCAGATCGGCGCTCTCCCCGATGCGTGCCATCGCACCCTCCTCTCGACGAGCCTGTTCCGAGCCTAGCCCGACTTCGAGCGGTTGCGGCGTAGCCTGCGCGATTCGACACGCGAGCCGTTTCGCCGCCCGCGAACCACCGCCGAGAACGACGGATGCCTCGTGGCCGAAGTCGGCCACGAGGCATCCGAAGCGGTTCGCCGCAGGCGTCTACCGCCCGATCGCCGGGAGCGTCTTGCGCGACGTGAGCACCTGGTCGATGAGGCCGTACTCGAGCGACTCCTCGGCCGACAGGATCTTGTCGCGGTCGATGTCGTCGTGCACCTGCTGCTGGTCGCGGTTCGAGTGACGCGCGAGCGTCTCTTCGAGCCACGTGCGCATGCGCAGGATCTCGGCGGCCTGGATCTCGATGTCGCTCGCCTGGCCGTGGCCGGCCTCGCCCATCGCCGGCTGGTGGATGAGCACGCGGGCGTTGGGCAGCGCCAGGCGCTTGCCCGGCGTGCCGGCCGCGGCGATCACGGCGGCGGCCGAGGCGGCCTGGCCGAGGACGACGGTCTGGATCTGCGGACGGATGTACTGCATCGTGTCGTAGATCGCCGTCATCGCGGTGAACGAGCCGCCGGGCGAGTTGATGTAGAGGATGATGTCGCGGTCGGGGTCCATCGACTCGAGCACCAGGAGCTGGGCCATGATGTCGTCCGCCGAGGCGTCGTCGACCTGCACGCCGAGGAAGATGATGCGGTCCTCGAAGAGCTTCGCGTAGGGGTCTTGCCGCTTGTAGCCGTAGGCGGTGCGCTCCTCGAAGCTCGGCAGGATGTACCGCGAGCCGGGCGCCTGCACGCCGCTGAAGGCGGTGCCGCCGAAGGCAGGGCCACCGATAGTAGGTACTGACATTCTGACGTTCTCTCTTCTCTCGGTGCCTACGCCTGGTCGGTCCCGCCGCCGCCCGACACGTCGAGCGCGGACTCCCTGATGTGGTCGACGAAGCCGTACTCGAGCGCCTCCTGGGCGTTGAACCAGCGGTCGCGGTCGCCGTCGGCGTTGATCTGCTCGACGGACTTGCCGGTCTGCGCCGCCGTGATCTCGGCGAGGCGGCGCTTCATGTCGAGGATGAGCTGCGCCTGGGTCTGGATGTCGCTCGCGGTGCCGCCGAAGCCGCCGTGCGGCTGGTGCAGGAGCACGCGGGCGTTCGGCGTGATGTAGCGCTTGCCCTTCGTGCCCGCGGTGAGGAGCAGCTGCCCCATCGACGCGGCCATGCCGATGCCGACGGTGACGATGTCGTTCGGCACGAACTGCATGGTGTCGTAGATCGCCATGCCCGCGGTGATCGAACCGCCGGGCGAGTTGATGTAGAGGTAGATGTCCTTCTTCGCATCCTCAGCGGCGAGCAGCAACAGCTTCGCCGCGATCTCGTTGGCGTTCTCGTCACGAACCTCGGAACCCAGCCAGATGATGCGGTCCTTCAGCAGTCGATCGAAAACACTGGGCCCCAGTGTCGGTTCGGCCATGTGTCGCTCCGTTTCGGTTGTCGCGTTGGAATCGAATCTATCCGTTGCAACGCGCGCGAACTCCGCTGTTCGCCCTAGGCGGATGCCGTGAGCGCCTCCGCGTACGCGGCGACCGAGACACGGTAGCGCACGAGGTGCGGGGCGAGGGCGACGAGGGCGACGGATGCCGCGTGGCGGACGTCGCCGGCGTCGACGAGCGCGAGCGCCCTGAAGGCCGCGACGGCGTCGCGGAGCTCCCCCGACTCCGGCTCGATCGCGTCGAGGATCGCGAGCGACTCCTCCGGCCGACCGAGGTTGCGGACCGTCGAGGCGAGCTGGATGTGCGCCTGCACGCGCTCGGAGCCCGTGAGCCCCGCCTCGATCGCCCGCCGGTAGAGCGGCTCGGCCTCGGCCTCGATCCCGGCGGAGTCGCGGGCGCCCGCCCGCTCGAAGAGCGCGATCGGGTCTCCGGCCGGCCGTTCGGCGGCCAGCACGTCGATCCGGCGAACGACCTCGTCGTCGCCGAGCTCGTCGGCCGCCGCCCAGACCGCGTCGACACGCGCCTGCCAGTCGTGCGTCATTCGTCCTCCCGGAACGCGAAGCGGGGCCGGGCGATACGCCCGACCCCGCTCCGCACGGTTCGATCGTCGATTACTCGGCGTCGGCCTTCTTGGCGGCGCGCTTCTTGGCGGCCGGCTTCTTCTCCTCGGCGGGGGCCTCGGCGGCCTCCTCGGCCGGAGCCTCGGCGGCGGCCTTCTTCGGGGCGCGCTTCTTGGCGGCCGGCTTCTTCTCCTCGGCGGGAGCCTCCGCACCCTCCTCGGCCTCGTCGTCGCCGGCGACGGCGGTGAACTCGGAGAGGTCGACGGCGTTGCCCGAGGCATCCGTCACCTTCGCCTTGCCGAGCGCGATCGCGAGCGCCTTGTTGCGCGCGACCTCGCCGACCATGGCGGGGATCTGGCCCTGCTGGCTGAGGATCTGGACGAACTCGTTCGGGTCCATGCCGTACTGGGCGGCGCCCTGCACGAGGTACTGCGTGAGCTCCTCCTGGCTGACCTGGACCTTCTCGGCCTCGGCGATCGCGTCGAGCAGGATCTGCGTCTTGAACGCCTTCTCGCTCGCCTCGGCGACCTCGGCGCGGTGGACGTCGTCCTCCAGGCGGTTCTCGCTCTCGAGGTGGCGGTGCACCTCGTCGTCGATGACGCCCTGGGCGACGGGGACGTCGGCGAGCTCGAGGAGCTTGTCGACGAGGAGGTCGCGCGCCTCGTTGCCCTGGCCGAAGACCTTGTTGCGGCCGACCTGCTCCTTGAGCGAGTCCTTGAGCTCGGCGAGGGTGTCGAACTCGCTCGCGATCTGCGCGAAGTCGTCGTCGGCCTCGGGGAGCTCGCGCTCCTTGACGGCGGTGACGGTGACGCTGATCTCGGCGGTCTCGCCCTCGTGGTCGCCGCCGAGCAGCTTCGACGAGAAGGTGGTCGATTCGTCGGCCGAGAGCGTGTCGAGCGCCTCGTCGATGCCCTCGAGCAGCTCGCCCGAGCCGAGCTCGTACGAGATGCCGCTGGCCTTGTCGACCTCGGTGCCGTCGATCGTGGCGACGAGGTCCAGGGTGACGAAGTCACCGGTCTTCGCCGGACGGTCGACCGTGATGAGCGTGCCGAAGCGGCTGCGCAGGCGCTCCAGCTCGGCGTCGATCTCGTCGTCGCCGACCTCGACCGACTCGACCGTCAGCTCGAGCCCGTCGTACGCGGGGAGCTCGATCTCGGGGCGAACGTCGACCTCGATGGCGAGCAGCAGGTCGCCGGAGAAGTCCTTCTCGCTCGGCCACTCGACGATGTCCGCCTCGGGGCGGCCCATCGGACGCAGCTCGTGCTCGGCGACGGCGGCGCGGTAGAAGCCGTCGAGGCCCTCGTTGACGGCGTGCTCGAGCACGGCGGCCTTGCCGACGCGCTGGTCGATGATGGGCGGCGGCACCTTGCCCTTGCGGAAGCCGGGCACGTTGACCTGCTCGGCGATGTGGCTGTAGGCGTGGGTGATGCTGGGCTTCAGCTCCTCGGGCGTCACCGAGATGGTGAGCTTGGCGCGCGTCGGGCTCAGCTTCTCAACCGAAGTGGTCGGCATGTGGAAGATCTCCTGTTGTGTGGAAGTTCGTGTCGAGTCGAGCAACTCGTCGGGGCGACAGGATTTGAACCTGCGACTTCCCGCTCCCAAAGCGGGCGCTCTACCAAGCTGAGCTACGCCCCGAGTCGCCGACTCAACTCGTCGATTCATCCGCGCGGGCATGCCGAAGCACGCGTCGGGCGGATGGACCCACGAAAGTCTACTGCACGCGGGCGGGGCGGAGCTGTGCCCGGCCCGTCGGGCCCGCTGTGGAGGGCCAGCGCGCCCGATCGAGCCGCCATGGCAGAGTGTGCGCATGACCGACAGTCCCGCCGGAGCGCGGAGCCCCGGACTCCGACGCTGGCCGACCTCCCCCGCGCACTTCGCCGACACCTCGCTCTGCCCGGGCTGCTTCGAACGGCTCGCCTCATCGACCTGCGCGACGTGCGGGCTCGACCTGTCGACGGCCGATGCGCCCCGGTTGCTCGCGGCGGGAGTGCGCGTCCGCGATGCGGAGGCCGCGCGGCAACGGCTGCTCACGGAGGTCGCGACGGCGCAGGCGGCCGTGCGGACCGGGGTGGCGCAGCCGGCCGCGGTCGCGTCGGCCGCCGTCGCGTCGGCCGCGGTCGAGCTCCCCGCGACGATTCCGGAGCCGGCGACGGTTCCATCGATTCCGGTCGCGGTGCCGCCCGTGCAGCCCGTCGAACCCGCTCCGCCCGCGCCCGCCCCTGCTCCGCCGGCCCCGGTCGCGACGCCGACTCCGGCGTCCTCGCCGCCGACCGCCGCGGCGCCGGCCACCCCCGGGCGGCGTCGCTCCGGTGTGCAGGTCTTCCTCCTGACCCTCGGTGTCGTGCTCATCTCGGTCACCGCGATCGTCTTCCTCTTCGTCGCGTACCTCGTGGCGACCCTCGAGGTGCGATCGGTCATCATCGCCGGGGCGAGCGTGCTCGTGCTCGGCGTCGCGTGGCTGCTGCGCGCCCGCCGCCTCCCGGGCACGGCCGAGGGCGTCTCCGCCGTCGCGGTCGTCCTGCTGCTGCTCGACGCCTGGATCGTGCGGGCCAACGGGCTGTTCGGAACGGACGGGCTCGGCGCCGCCGGGTACACGGGCGGCGCGCTCCTCGTCGTCGCGGCGCTGCTCGGCCTCACCCGCGTCGTCACGGGAATTCGCGTTCCCGGACTCGCGGCCTCGGCACTCGTGCCGGTCGCCGCGTTCCTCTTCGGGGTCGAGGCCGCCGCAGAGGCCGAACCCGCGACCGGCGTGTGGATCGGCGGCCTCGCGATGGCGGTCGTCGGGCTCGGCGGCCTGCTCCTGTCGACGAGGGCCGAGCGCAACATCCTGCTCGCGGGCTCCTTCGCCGGGGCCGTCGTGGGCTTCGCGACCGCGGCCTTCGCCCTGCCCGACGTCGCGTGGCACCGGCTCTGGACGTTCGGCCTGGTGGCGATGACGTCGTTCGCGATGCTGGCCGCACTGCGTCGGCGCGGCGCATCCCTGTCGCCGGCGTGGGCGGACGCGGCGGCGGCCGCGCTCGGACTGAGCGCGGCGATCGCCCCGGCCGCCGCGATCGCCTCGGAGTTCGAGCCCGGACCCGCGAGCTGGCTCGCGCCCGCGGCATCCGCTGTCGTGGCCGGCCTGTTCGCCCTCGGAGCGCGCCCTCGCGCCGCCCGGTCCCGCACGTCGGTCATCGGGGTCGTCGCGGCATCGGCGATCGCCGTGGCGGCGGCCCTGCCGGCCGTCGTCGTGGGCATCGGCGCGATCGTCGCGACGCTGGTCGGCGGCGAGCCGACCGGCGGCCTCCGCACGGGTTCCGCCTTCCGGCTCGACGCAGACGCCGAACTCGGCGCGGTACTCGCGCCGGTCGTCCTCGCGGCCGGAAGCGCCGTGGTCCTCAGCGCACTCGGCCTGCTGCGGCGGTTCGCCGCCGTGCCGATCGGTGCCCTGCTCGCCGCCGTCGCCGTCGCGGGCGGCATCGTCGACCCGCCGTGGGCGTCCGCCGCGATCTGGCTCACCACCGCGGTCGGCGCGCTCCTCCGGGCGGCGTACGGATCGCGCCGCGTGCCCGGGCTCGTACCGGTGCTCGCCGTCGCGGGCACGGCGTCGGCGGCGTTCGGCTGGTGGCTCGGATTCGGCGATCCCGACCTCTGGCCGTGGACGAATGCCGACGTGATCACCCTCGCCATCGCGGGTCGCGTCCTCGCGCCCCGGACCGCCCCGGCGACCGCGGTGCCGGTCGGAATCGTGCACGTCGCGGTCTCCGCCCTCCTCGTCATCGCGACGCTCGGCTCGCTCACCTGGTGGCTCGGCGCGACGGGCGTCGCCGTCGAGCACCCGTGGACGACGACCTGGATCGTCGTCGGCGCCGGCGGCTCCCTGCTGCTCGCGGCGGGCGTGCTCGTGCCCGCCGGAACCCGCGCCGACCGGCTCGCGTTCGCCATTCCGATGCTGGCCGCCGCGGTCACGTCGGTGGCGGCACTGGCCGTCGACACCACGGACGACTCGTGGCGCTGGGTGCCGGCGGTGACGCTCACGGTCGCGGCGGTCGCGGGGCTTCGACGATCGACGCCGCTCGGGCTCAGGATCGCGTTCGCCGCCGTCGCACCGCTCGCCCTCGGCAGTGCGACCGCCCACCTCGCCCTCGAGTTCGCGGGCGCCGGAGCGGTCGGCTACTCGCTCGCGGGTGCGACGCTGGCGGCCGCGGCGTTCGCCCACGTCGTCTCGCGCGGGCGCCCCGGTGCCGACACCGTCGTCTGGGTGGTCGCCGTCGCCGCGCTGGGGCTCTTCACGCTCACGCAGACGGCCGGCGGCGCGGGCGAGGCCTGGCTCGTCCTGGCGATCCTCGCTCCGGTTCCGTACGTGCTCGCCGGCGTCGCCGGCGACCCGATCGCGGGAGGCGGCCCGGCGCTCCAGCTCGCGTGGTTCAGTCCCGCGCTCGCGGTCGCGGCCTGCTGGGCGTGGTTGCTCGGCGAATCCGTCGAGACCGTCGAGGCGTACACGTTGCCGCTCGCGTTCGTCGTCGGCGCGAGCGGGGCGCTCATCGCGTGGCGCCGACCGACGACGCCGGGCGCACCGTCGGCGGCCGGCCGCACCGCACTCCTGGCGACCGCTGCGGCGGTCGCGGTGCTGCCGAGCGTCGCCTCGGCGGGCGACTCGGTGGTCCGCACCGTCGCGCTCGTGGGCTCGGGCATCGTCGTCGCGATCGCGGCGGGCTTCGCGCCGCAGTCGCTCCGCGCCGTGCCGGTCAGGCTCATCGGCGTCGCAGCGGGCTGGACCGCCGTGACCGGCGCCGCGGTCGTCCGCGCCGTCGCGATCGTCGGCGGCGACGGCCCCGAGCCGATCGAGTTCTGGCCCCTCGTCGCCCTCGCGACGGCCGCCGTCGTCTCGGTGGTCTGGGCGCGTGCCGGGTCCCGGCCCGGCTGGTTCGCCGAGGCGTCGCTCGCGGCGGGGCTCGCGCTCGCCGTCGCGCCGACGCTCCTCGCGATCCTCTCCGACGAAGCCCCGGTCTCGCGCACGGTGGTGCTGTTCACGGGCGTGGCGATCGTGCATGCGGCCGCAGCGGCCGTCGGCGTCCGTCCGGTGGCCGGCCCTGCGTTCGTCTGGACCACTCGAGCGATCCTGGTGATCGGCGGCCTCATCGTGCTGGCCCGTGGGAGCGTCGACCCGTTCGACCTCGTCACCGTGCCGGTCGGCCTGGCGTTCATCGCGGCCGGCGCGATCGCGATGCACCGCTCCCCCGCGCTCGGCAGCTGGCCGGCCCTCGGCGCCGGCCTCGCGATCCTGCTCGTTCCGCCACTCGTCGCCGACTTCACGGAGCCCGAGCTGTGGCGGATCGTCGCGCTCGGGTCGGTCAGTCTCGCGGTCCTCGTCGTCGGCGTCGTCCGCCGCCTCCAGGCGCCCGTGCTCCTCGGCGGCGGCGTGCTGCTGGTCCACGCGATCGTGCAACTGCGGCCGTACATCGCGATGCTCTACGAAGCCGTCTGGTGGTGGCTGTGGCTCGGCATCGCCGGCGTGCTGCTCGTCGTGCTCGCCGCGACCTACGAGCGCCAACTGCGCCTCGCCCGTTCGACGATCGGCTCGATCGCCGCGCTGCGCTGATGCGGCGGTGTGCACGGCCGGGCGGTCGCCGTGTACTACGATGATCCATGGCCCGCGAGCGGGCCGCGGGGATGTAGCTCAATGGTAGAGCCTCAGTCTTCCAAACTGATTACGCGGGTTCGATTCCCGTCATCCCCTCCGAACAGCACGAGAACGGCCCGCGACGCGTCGCGGGCCGTTCTGCGCATGGCCGGTCAGTACTTGTTGCCGAGCGCCTTGTTCTTGATGGCGTCGAACTCGCCCTGCGTGATCGTGCCGGCGTCGAGCAGCGCCTTCGCCTTGGCGATCTCGTCGGTCGGGCTCGCGAAGGAGACCGACCGGACGTACTCGTCGCTGTACTCCTCGTACTCGCGCTGCTTGCGCGCCGCGCGCTGCGCCATGCCGTTGCCCCGGACGATCAGGTACACGAGCGCGGTGAGGAACGGCACGAAGATGAGGAAGATCGTCCACGCCGCCTTCGCCCACCCGTTCAGGTCGTGGTCGCGGAAGACGTCGATGAGGATGTAGACGAGCGCGAAGATGTACGCCACGTAGGCGAACATCCAGAAGAGGAACCAGAACCAGTCCCAGATGCTGTTGAGGAAGAACATGGCAGACCTTTCGTTCGTGCCGCCGAATTTAGCGGTTCGGAGGCGCGGAACGCGAGCATGACGCGACGCCGCGCCGAGGCGACCGGGCATTTTCGTCCGTGAGGCCCCGCCTGGCCAGCCCTGCCTACCCTTCCTTGAAATACCACGGCAGGTGCGTAGCGTTGAGGAGGACATACTCCAGGGAAGGTGGACACGATGACCGACATCCAGACCGCACCGAAGACCGGATCGAACGCCGACGTCGCCGCAGGCGTCGCCCAGTACCTCACCCCCGTCGTGCATGAACTCGTCGCCCTCGTCGTCAACGGCAAGCAGGCGCACTGGCATGTCCGCGGCGCGAACTTCATCGCCGTGCACGAGCTGCTCGACGACGTGGTCGCCCACGCCCAGGAATGGGCCGACCTCGCGGCCGAGCGGGTCGTCGCCCTCGGGCTGCCGATCGACGGTCGCCTCGGCACCGTCGCCGCGAAGAGCGGCGCGAAGGATCCGAAGCTCGGCTTCCTCTCCTACGAAGAGGCCATCTCGGGCGTGGTGACGCAGATCGACCTCGCCACCGAGAAGATCAACGCCGCGGTCGAGGGCCTCGCCGATCTCGACCCCGCGAGCCAGGACGTCGCGATCGAGATCCGTCGCGGACTCGACAAGGACCGCTGGTTCCTGTTCTCGCACATCGCGGTCGAGTGACCGCCGCAACGGGCTGACGGGCCCGGTTGCCGCGTGCCGACGTCGTCGGTCGCGGCAACCGGGCCCGTTCCGTCATCCTGCGGATTTCACACGGATCGCGCGACCCGCCCCGACGCGAGGTGCGGGAGAATCGTCGCAGGGGGTTCGAGCCGACGGCCGGGCGCCACGAGAGAAGGGGACGGGACGATGTCGAGCACGGAGGCCGCCTCGAACCGGCATCGGGAGCGCAAGACGCCCAAGCGTCCGCAGTCGGCGCTCGCCGAGCACTGGACCAACGTCGACGGGCTCGACGTCTTCTACCGCGAGTCGCCCACGCCTCCGCCCGGAGCCCCGGTCGTCATGCACGTGCACGGATTCGGGCTCTCGGGCCACTACCTGCTGCCGACCGCCGAGCTCCTGGCCGACGACTTCCACACGCTCGTGCCCGACCTGCCGGGCTTCGGGCGCAGCGCGCGCCGAACCCGCGCGGAGGGGCTCACGCTGACCTCGCTCGCCGAAGCGGCCGCCCGATTCCTCGACGACCGCGGCATCGAGAAGGTCACCCTCGTCGGCAATTCGATGGGCTGCCCGGTGATCTGCGAGTTCGGCCACCACTTCCCCGATCGGCTCGAGCGGGCGATCCTCGTCTCGCCGGCGGGCGGCTACCACAACCAGCCGCTCGCCCGGGCGATGTTCCAGCTCGCGCGCGACGGCGGCCGGGAACCCAAGCGGATGGTGCGGGTCGCCGCTCCCGACTACCTGAAGTTCGGCGTGGCGTCGACCGTCAAGATGTTCGGGGCGCTCACGCGCTACCCGACGCTCGAGCGGCTCCTGTCGCTGCCCGTGCCGATCATCGCCGTGATCGGCGACCGCGACCCCCTCATGCCCGATCCGAAGCGCGTGCACGAAGTCGTCGCCCACGTCGACACCGACGTCACGGTCGTGGTGATGGAGGGCGCGGCGCACGCGATCAACTTCAGCCATCCCGGCGAACTGGCGCACATCATCCGCCAGTTCATGGCCGACGAGCCCATCACCGACGACCCCGACTCCCCCGGCGAGTCCAAGGTCATCGAACTGCACCACGGCAAGCGGCGGCCGGCGTCCGACGACTGAGGATGGCGGCACGGCCGTGCGCGGGTGCAGAATGCCCCCATGGCGGCCGATCGCCCCGACCCCTCGTCGTCGCAGGGCGGCGACACGGCATCGCTGAGCGATGCGCAGAAGTCGCTGCGCGCGCAGATGCTCGCCACCGAGCACTGGAGCCTGCTCGCCTCGCGGAGCACCACGCAGAGCGAGGTGCTCACCCGCATCGCGATCTTCCTCACGCTCGTGTCGGCCGGCCTGGTCTCGCTCGGCGTGCTCGGCAACGCGACCGGCTTCCGCGGCTGGTTCGGCGCCGCCGCGATCGGCGTGCTCGCACTCCTCGTGCTGCTCGGCGTGATCACGCAGCTCCGGGTCTTCAACACGGCGACCGAAGACCTCGGCTACGTGCTCGCGATGAACCGCCTCCGCCGGGCCTACCTCGATCTCGACCCCGGCCTCGAGCCGTATCTCCTGGCCGGCACGACCGACGACGAGCCCGGCGCGAAGATCACCTACTACCCGTTCGCGGAGCGCGAGCGGTCGCAGGTGTTCGCGAGCTCGATGATGGTCATGCTCGTGGTCAACACGGCGCTCGTCGGGCTCTTCATCGGTGCACTCGTCTACGCCCCGACCGCCTCGATCGTGTGGTCGATCGTGATCGGCGCGCTCGCCGCGGTCGCCCAGTTCGTGTTCTGGATGCTGCGGGGCTACCGGAGCTACCGTGCGGTGTTCGCGGCCCATGCGCCGCTGCGGCGTACGACGTGATCGCTCAGCGCTGCAGCCAGGTGAGGACCGCGAGCACGCGCCGGTGGTCGGTGCCCGAGTCCTCGAGGCCGAGCTTCTGGAAGATCGACGTGACGTTCTTCTCGACGGCGCCGACGCCGATGAAGAGCTGCTTGGCGATGCCGGCGTTCGTACGCCCCTCGGCCATGAGTTCCATGACCTCCCGCTCGCGCGGCGTGAGGGTCGCGAGCGGATCGCTGCGACGGGCGAGCAGCTCGCGAACGACCTGGGGGTCGAGCACCGTGCCGCCCTCGCTCACGCGTTCGACCGCGTCCTCCAGTTCGTCGAGGGAGGCGACCCGGTCTTTCAGCAGGTAGCCCATGCCGCCCTCGCCCGACGAGAGCAGCTCGTGCGCGTAGGTCCCTTCGACGTACTGGCTGAGCAGCAGCACGCCGACCCCGGGGCGACGCTTGCGCAGCTCGATGGCCGCGCGAACGCCCTCGTCGCGGAAGGTCGGCGGCATGCGGACGTCGAGGACGGCGAGGTCGGGGCTCGTCTCGTCGATCGCGGCGAGCAGCGAGTCGGCCTCGCCGTAGGCGGCGACCGTCTCGAAGCCGGCCTCGTCGAACAGGCGGACGAGCCCTTCGCGCAGGAGCACCGAGTCCTCGGCGAGCACGATGCGGAGGGGCCTGGCCGAGTCGGTCATGCCCCCACATTATCGGCGGACGGGATGGCTCGGGGCCGACCGTTCGATGCGACCTCGCCGCTCCCGCCCTCGCGCCCTCGCGCCCGCCCGGGCGTTACCCGCCCGACCCGATCGGACCGGCCGCAGGGGCGACGGGAGCGTACGGGATGTGGGCGCCGATCGTCGTCGGCCCGCCCGCGGGACTGTCGACGACGAACACGCCGCGCAGCCCGTTGACGCGCTCGGCGAGCCCGGCGAGTCCGTGCCCCGGCACGGCGGAGGCGCCGCCCCGGCCGTTATCGGTCACCCAGACGTCGACCCAGCGCCCCGCCGGCCCGGTGTCCCGCGTCGACAGCACGAGTCGCACGCCGCTCGCCTCGGCGTGCTTCGCCGCGTTCGTCAGGAGCTCGGCGGCCACGAAGTAGACGTTCCGCTCGATCGGCGCCGGCAGCGAGGCATCCTCGGGCAACCGGATGTCGACCGCGACCGGCACGGGGCTGCGGGCGGCGAGCGACTCGAGGCCGACCGCGAGCCCGCGGTCCTGCAGGATCGGCGGCGCGAACCCGCGCGAGAGGGCGCGCAGCTCGTCGAGGGTCTCCCTCGCCTGGTCGCGCGCCTCGCCGAGCAGCTCGCGGGCCGCATCGGGGTCGCGGTCGAGCTTGCGTTCGATCGCCGCGAGGTCCATCTGCAGGCGCACGAGGCGCTGCTGCGGCCCGTCGTGGATGTCGCGCTCGAGACGCCGCAGCGAGGCGTCCTCGGCTTGGACGGCCGCCCCCTGGGACGCGGCCAGCTGCGCGACCTCGCGCTCGAGCGCCTCCGAGCGCCACGCACCGAGCATGCCTCGGGCGATGACGTCGTGCAGGAGCGTGAGCCCGCGGAAGACGAGCGGCAGCGTCGCGAGGAAGATGAGGCCGAGGAGGAACTCGAACACCGTCTCGCCGACGCGCGGATCGATCTGCCAGGCGTTGCCCGGGAACAGGAAGTCGATGACCGTGTCGTACAACCAGAAGTCGTTGTCGTCCCGCCCGTCGGGCAGGTAGCGCTGCCAGATCCATCCGGTCGTGCCGGCGAGCGCGACGGAGGTCCACGCCACGGTCAGTGCCCACGACACGATGCTCACGATCGGGTTCACGATGACGCCGTGCAGCAGGTACAGCCAGTAGTGCCCGTCGACGAAGGGGGCGAACATCGTGCGCCAGAACCCCTGGTCGCGATCTCCGTGCTCCCAGGCGGGCCGCACGATCTCGCGACGGCCGGCCCAGCGCAGGCGGACGAGCTCGAGGGTGCCGAATCCGCGGGCCATGTACATCGACGCCACCACGATGAAGATGCCGAAGACGAGGAAGATGAGGCCGAGCCCGGTGAAGAAGGTCGTCGACAGCAGCACGAGGCCCGTGATCGCGATCGGCATCGTCAGGATGAGGAAGGCGAACTCGCGCGGCACGGCGGCCCACAACGACCAGTAGTCGCGGCGGCGCGGCGCGGCGCTCGCCGGCGGGGTCGTCGTGTTCATCGTCTTCGCGTCCATATCCATCGGTCCGGTGGTCACGGCGTCAGTGCTCATGGTGGGTTCCTCCCGTCATCGTGGCAGACCCGGCGGGATCGAGGGCTGCCGACTGCCCGGGTTCGACGACGGCGAATTGCCCCATCATCCCCTGGTCCTCGTGCCACAGCAGGTGGCAGTGGTACATGTACGGCGTGTCCGGGTCGGTGTAGTCCTCGAACCGCATGAGGAGTTCGTACTCCGTCTCGGGTTCGGTGAAGATCGTGTCCTTCCAGCCGGCGAGCTCGGCCGGCGGCGCGTCGCCGTCGATGGACGCGACGCGGAACTGCACGTCGTGCACGTGGAAGCTGTGCGGGAGCTGCGTCGTGTTCGCGACGACCCACCGCTCGAGCGTGCCGACCGTGACGGTCTCGTCGATGCGCCCCATCTCCATCGCGTCGCCGTTGATCTCGAAGCTGTCGTTGAGCTCGAAGCGGCGGGTCGTGGCGACGTCGGCCGGATCGTAATCGGTGATCGTGGCGAGCTGCTCGGGCACCTCGGGCGCCGGGTCGAGGTGGTCGGCGGCGCGCACCTCGAGCACGTCGAACGCATCGCTGCCGCCGTTCGTGGCGGCGACCGGGCTGACGAGCCCCGCCACCGCGGGCGTCATCCTCGACTGCAGGACGACGCGCTCGCCGGGCTGGACGCGCAGTAGCACCTCTGCGCGCTCACCCGGCGAGAGACGCAAGTGTTCGAGATCGACGGATGCCTCGAGCAGACCGCCGTCGGTGGCGATGAGCTGCACGGGGCGGGCGTCGCTCCAGGTGAACGCGTAGCTGCGGGCCGTCGAGGCGTTGAGCAGCCGCAGCCGCACGAGTTCGTCGCGCACCTCGAGGTACGGGCTGCGGGTGCCGTTCACAATGAGCTCGTCGCCGATTCCACCGGCGTAGGTGCGCTGTTTCGACTCCTGCTCCCCCTCGGCGGAGAAGCCCGTGTCCTGGACGATGACCGGGATGTCGTCGACCCCGTACTCTCCCGGCAGGCCGAGCGCCCGCTCGGCCTCGTCATGCAGGATGAACATGCCGGCGAGCCCGCGGGCGACGTGGTCCTCGGTCTCGCCGTGCGGGTGCGGGTGGTACCAGAGCGTCGCCGCCGGCTGGTCGATGCGCCACTCGGGCGACCAGGAGGCATCCGGTTCGACCATCTGGTGCGGGCCGCCGTCCATCTCCGGCGGGAGGTGCATGCCGTGCCAGTGCACCGTCGTGGGCTCGTCGAGCGAGTTGGTCACGTCGACGCGCACGTGTTCGTCGCGGTCCGCGACGAGGGTCGGTCCGAGGTAGCCGCCGTTGAACCCCCACGTGTCGCTCGGCTCGCCCGGCTCGAACTCCGTCGACCCGGCCTGCGCGTCGAGCGCGAAGACGCGGGTGCCGTCGGCGTCGACGGTCGACGCGGCGAGCGGCGGGATCGCGAGCGGGCGGTCGAAGTCGACCTCCCCGATCGTCGAGACCGGGGCGGGGGTGACGAGGCCGCAACCGGCGAAGGCGACGGCGACGAGGCCGCCGGCGGCGATCGCAGCGATCGCGCTGCCGATCGCGGCTCGGGGCCTGCGGAGGCGGGTCTGAGGCATGACTCCAGCCTCGCGAGCGACGGCGGCTCGGCCCAGCCGGCGGGCGCCCCGATCGCGACGGGGGTTATCCCCCCGCTCGGGAGATCACGCCTGGCAGGAGGGGCACCAGTAGAGCTTCCGGGCGCCCATCTCCTCGAGCACGATGTTGGTGCCGCAGACGCGGCACGGCAGGCCCTCGCGCTTGTACACCCAGTGCCGGTCGTCACGGCTCGCCATCGCGGCACGGTACGCGTCGGGGTCGAGGCCGTCCATCGTCATCATCTGCCCGGTCTCGACACCGATCGCGAGGAGCTTCGTCCAGTCGCGCCAGAGCTCGCGCACGAGCTCCTCCGGCACCTGCCGGCCCGGGGTGTGCGGGTTGAGCCGCGCCCGGTAGAGCAGTTCGGCCCGGTAGACGTTGCCGATGCCCGCAACGACGTTCTGGTCCATGAGCAGCAACCCGATGGGGGTCGGCTTCCTCCGGACGACGCTCGTGAAGCGCTCTTCGGAGGCGGGCCCGGGGTCGAGCAGCGGATCGGGCCCGAGCTTCGCGACGATCGCCTCGACCTGTGCCGGGTCGAGCACCTCGCACGCCGTCGGACCGCGCAGGTCGGCGCAGATCGTGTCGGTGAGCAGTCGCACCCGCACCTGCCCGACCGGCTCGGGCGGGAACGTGTCGAGGCCGTTGCCCTCCTTCTCCGACTCAGACATGCGCAGGCGCGTCTTGCGCGGCGCGCCGATGGACGTGAGCGAATTCTCGCCGGCCGAGTCGAAGACCACGGCATCGGGGTTCGGCGACTCGAGGAACGTCCCCCGCTGGTTCGTCTGCCCCATGCGTCCGTTCGCCGACGCGATCGTGGCATCCATCAGGATCTCGCCCGCGAAGTCCCACGCCCCGTACATGCCGAGGTGCACCCGCAGCCAGACATCGCCCTCGAAGCCGAGGAACATCTGCTTGCCGACCGCACGGGCGTCGAGCATGCGGCGGCCGTCGAGCTCGGCGGCGCCCACCGCGAAGCGGCCCTGCGGGCTCGACGCGTGCACGACGTGGCCGACGAAGTTGCGCTCGAACTGCCGGGTGATGCGGTGGACGGAGTGGCCTTCGGGCACCCTGCTACTCCGCCGGCGCCTCAGGACGAGGCGTGACATCCACGCCCTTGCCGGCGATGTCGCCCGTCGTCTCGTACTCGGCGAGCTGGGCGATGCGGCGGACATGGCGTTCGTCGCCCGAGAACGGCTCTGCGATGAACGCGTCGATGTAGCGGATCGCCTCTTCGACCGTGTGCTGCCGGGCACCGATCGAGATCACGTTCGCGTCGTTGTGCTCACGCGCGAGGATGGCGGTGTCCATGCTCCAGACGAGGGCTGCGCGGATGCCCGGCACCTTGTTCGCGGCGATCTGCTCGCCGTTGCCCGAGCCGCCGAACACGACGCCGAGCGCCCTCACGCCGGCAGCCTGGTCGCGCGCGACGCCGAGCGCGGCGTTGATGCAGAAGGCGGGGTAGTCGTCGAGCGCGTCGTACTCGACCGGTCCGTGGTCGATCACCTCGTGGCCGCCGTTCGACAGGTGGGCCTGCAGGGTCCGGCTGAATTCGAGGCCGGCGTGGTCGGTCGCGATGTGGATGCGCATGGAGCAATTCTAGGGATCCGGCACCCACGTGACGGCGCGACCGTGCGGCTGCGCCCAGGCGAGCTGCACGCCGTCGAGCGCGAGCACGAAGTCGGTCGAGTCGTTGGGCACGTCGTCGCGCACCCGGATGCCGGGCACGATCGACCGGCCCTCGACCGAGAGCCAGTGGCCGGGCAGGGTGCGCACCGTCTCGGCGAACCGCGCCCGTGCGGCCGCGTCCAGGTAGGCGATCACCGCCGTGTGGAAGACGACGAGGGTCGCGTCGGCCGGCGCCTCCGCGGCGAGCGCGGCGAGTCGTTCGTTGAGGTCGCCGGCGACGATACGCGGTGGATCGGCGGCCGCGACGGCGGCTGCCGCCCGCAGCCGCTCGCGCCGGTCGTCGTGCTCGGGCCAGATGAGCGCATCGAGCCAGGCGAGGTCATCGGGATTCGTCACGTCGAGCGGGTTGAGGTCGATGCCCGCACGCCACACGACCTCGGGCAGGCGGGCGGGTACCGGCACGGGCGCGGTGCCGCTCGTCTCGTGGGCCTCGCAGTCGAGGATGACACGGCTCGCGCCGCCGTCGGGGTCGAGCTGCTCGTGGCCCGAGTACCGGTAGCTGTACCGGTCGGGGTAGAGGCACAGGCCTGCCGACGTGCCGACCTCGAGGAGGGCGAGCGGCCCGGGGATCCCGGCGAGCGCGGGGAGATGCAGCGCGCAGCGCCCGGCCTCGTTCGTCTGGGTCGCGTGGGTCTCGGCGGTCGCACGAACGGCCGGCCAGTGCGCGGCCAGCCACTCGCGGAACTCGTCGTAGGGGGCGGGCTCGGCGCCGTGGAAGCGTGCGGCCGAGAAGACGAGGTTCGGCTGGCGCTTCGCGGGCGGCAGCTCGTCGATGAGCGCGATCGCCGCGGGGTCGCCGGCGACGCCGAGCGCCCAGGCGTCGTAGGTCTCGGACATTCCGCGCGCCTCGACCTCCGCGAACGCGCGGTAGCGCTCGGAGGTCGGGGCGTCGTTGTCGACACTGCTGCGCATGGGTGAAGGCTACGCCGCGCCGGCGCCGCGCGCTCGGCCGCACGAGTCTCGCCCCCGTGATCGTCGCTACTCCCCCGACGGATGCGAGGGCTAGGCTGGAACGCGTTGCCTGCGGCCACGAGCCGCGTCGATACTTGCGAAGGAGCGCACGTGCCCGGAGAGAACCTCACCCGACTCGAAGCCGAGGAGCGCGCCGCGCTCGTCACGGTGCACGACTACGACGTCGTGCTCGACGTCACCGTCGGCCCCGAGGTCTTCAAGACCACCACGACCGTGCGCTTCGACGCGACGACGCCGGGCGCCTCGACCTTCATCGACGCGATCACCGCCGCCGTGCACTCGGTCACCCTCAACGGCGTCGCACTCGACCCGGCCGAGGTGAGCGACGGCGTGCGCATCCAGCTGCCGAACCTCGAGGCCTCGAACGTGCTCGTCGTCGAGGCCGACGGCCGCTACATGAACACCGGCGAGGGCCTGCACCGCTTCGTCGACCCCGCCGACGGCGAGGTGTACCTCTACACGCAGTTCGAGGTGCCCGACTCGCGCCGCATGTTCGCGGTGTTCGAGCAGCCCGACCTCAAGGCCGCGTTCAAGTTCACGGTCACGGCCCCGTCGCACTGGCAGGTCGTCTCGAACATGCCGACGCCCGAGCCCGAGCTGCACCCGTCGGGCCGCCGCGCGGACGACGTGTCGACCGCGACCTGGTCGTTCGAGCCGACGCACCGCATCTCGAGCTACATCACCGCGCTCGTCGCCGGCCCGTACGACGTGGTGCGCGACGAGCTCACGTCGAGCGACGGCCGCGTCATCCCGCTCGGCGTGTTCAGCCGCAAGAGCCTGTCGCAGTACCTCGACGCCGACTACATCTTCGAGAAGACGAAGCAGGGCTTCGAGTACTTCGAGCAGAAGTTCGACGTGCCCTACCCCTTCACGAAGTACGACCAGCTCTTCGTGCCCGAGTACAACGCCGGTGCGATGGAGAACGCCGGCTGCGTCACCTTCACCGAGGTCTACGTCTTCCGCTCCAAGGTGACCGACGCCATCAAGGAGCGCCGCGTCGTCACGATCCTGCACGAGCTCGCCCACATGTGGTTCGGCGATCTCGTCACCATGAAGTGGTGGAACGATCTCTGGCTCAACGAGTCGTTCGCCGAGTGGGCGTCGACCATCGCGACCGCCGAGGCGACCGAGTGGCACCACGCCTGGACCACGTTCAACTCGATGGAGAAGAGCTGGGCGTACCGCCAGGACCAGCTGCCCTCGACCCACCCCATCGTGGCCGAGATCCGCGACCTCGAGGACGTGCTCGTCAACTTCGACGGCATCACCTACGCCAAGGGCGGCTCGGTGCTCAAGCAGCTCGCCGCCTGGGTCGGCATCGACGCGTTCTTCACGGGAGTCTCGGCCTACTTCAAGAAGCACGCGTGGGGAAACACGACCCTGGCCGACCTGCTCGCCGAGCTCGAGGTCGCCTCCGGCCGCGACCTGTCGGGCTGGTCGAAGCTGTGGCTCGAGACCGCGGGCGTCAACACCCTGCGCCCCGAGATCGAGACGGATGACTCGGGCGCGATCACCTCGTTCGCGGTGCTGCAGTCGGCGCACCCCGACTACCCGACGATCCGCCCGCACCGCCTCGCGATCGGCTTCTACAACCTGCGTGACGGCAAGCTCGTGCGCGAGCACCGCGTAGAGCTCGACGTCGACGGCGAGCGCACCGACGTCGCCGAGCTCGTCGGTCTCGCGCGCCCCGACCTCGTGCTCCTCAACGACGACGACCTCGCGTACGCGAAGATCCGCCTCGACGAGCAGTCGCTCGAGGTCGCGATCGCGAACCTGTCGAAGATCGAGGACCCGCTCGCCCGCGCCCTCGTCTGGTCGAGCGTGTGGGACGCCACCCGCGACGCCGAGACGACCGCGAGCGACTACCTGGACCTCGTTCTCGGCAACATCGCGAGCGAGACCGAGTCGACGACCCTGCGCATCATCCTCGCCAACGCGCAGCTCGCCGCGAGCTCGTACGTCGCCCCCGAGCGTCGCGCCGACGCGCGCCGCACCCTCGCCGACGGGTTCTGGCAGCTCGCGCAGCAGGCCGAGGCCGGCAGCGACGCCCAGTTCCAGTTCGTGAAGTCGTTCGCCGCGATCGCCGAGGCCGGCACCCACGTCGACGCCCTGGCGGGCCTCTTCGACGGATCGATCTCGCTCGACGGGCTCGACATCGACACCGACCTCGGCTGGGAACTGCTCATCGCGCTCGTCGCGGCGGGCCGCGCCGGCGACGCCGAGATCGACGCCCGCCTCGCGACCGACAAGACCGCGACGGGCCAGGAGTCGGCGGCGCACGCCCGCGCCGCCATGCCGACTGCCGAGGGCAAGCAGCGCGCCTGGGACTCGATCGTCGTCGCCGACACCGCGACGAACTCCGTCGTGCGCACCACCGCGGCGGGCTTCGTGCGCGCCGACGACCAGTCGCTGCTCGCGCCGTTCGTCGAACGCTACTTCGGCATGATCGGCGAGGTCTGGAAGGCCCGCAGCTACGCGATCGCCGAGAAGCTCGTCGAGCTGCTCTACCCCGCCACCCTCGCGAACCGCGAGCTCGTCGACGCGAGCCACGCGTGGCTCGACGCCAACGCCGACGCCGCGCCCGCGCTGCGCCGTCTCGTCGTCGAGAACGTCGCGGGCGTCGAGCGCGCGCTCGCCGCGCAGGCGCGCGACGCGCAGTAGTCGCACCGCGGCCTCATCGGGGCGGCGGCCGCGTGGTACCCCGGTACCACCCGCCGCCGCCCCGAAACCATTCCGGCGACGGACGCGCGACGGCTGCGGCATCCGTAGCGTCGAAGGCATGATCACCGCAACCGCGCTCACCAAGCGCTACGGCGCGAAGACCGCCGTCAACGACATCTCGTTCACCGTACGACCCGGCCAGGTGACCGGGTTCCTCGGGCCCAACGGCGCCGGCAAGTCGACCACGATGCGCATGATCGTCGGGCTCGACCGGCCGAGCGCCGGCGCCGTCACGGTCGGCGGCAAGCCGTACGCCGAGCACCGCGCACCCCTGCACGAGGTCGGCGCGCTCCTCGACGCCAAGGCCGTGCACACCGGACGCACCGCCGAGAACCACCTGCTCGCGATGGCCGCCACGCACGGCATCGGCAAGCGGCGCGTGCGCGAGGTCATCGAGCTCACCGGGCTCGAGTCGGTCGCGCGCAAGCGCGTCGGCGGCTTCTCGCTCGGCATGGGCCAGCGGCTCGGCATCGCCGCCGCGATGCTCGGCGATCCGGCCACGCTCATCCTCGACGAGCCGGTCAACGGCCTCGACCCGGAGGGCGTGCTGTGGGTGCGGCAGTTCGTGCGCCACCTCGCGGGCGAGGGCCGCACCGTATTCCTCTCGTCGCACCTCATGAGCGAGATGGCGCAGACCGCCGATCACCTCATCGTGCTCGGCCGCGGCGAGATCATCGCCGACGCGCCCGTCGACGAGATCGTCGCCGGCGGCACCCGGCCGCGCGTCCGCGTGCGCTCACCGCACGCCTCGCGGCTCGCCGACCTGATCGCGGCACCCGAGGTCGCCGTCATCCGCTCCGAGGCGGGCGTGCTCGAGGTCACGGGCCTCGAGGCAGCCGGCATCGGCGACCTCGCCGCCGCCAACGGCCTCGCGATCCACGAACTCACCCCGCAGAACGCGTCGCTCGAAGAGGCCTACATGGCCCTCACCGCCGACGCCGTTGAATACCGTACGGAGGCCGTCCGATGACCACCATCACCCCCACCGCGGCGCACCCCTCGCAGGTCGCCCGCACCACCCGCCTGAGCTTCGGCGGCGTGCTCGCCTCGGAGTGGATCAAGCTGCGGAGCCTGCGCTCGACGGTCTGGTCGTACCTCATCGTGATCGCGATCTCGCTCGGCATGGCGCTGCTCATGTCGCTGACCATGGTGAACGGGATGGGCGGCGGCGAGGAGATCGACGGCGGCCCGCTGCCGCTCGAGCAGACGCACGAGCTCGTCATCCAGGCGTCGACCTTCGGCGTCTACTTCGGCCAGCTCGTCGTCGGCGTGCTCGGCGTGCTCGTCATCAGCGGCGAGTACACGACCGGCATGATCCGCTCGACCCTCACGGCGGTGCCGAAGCGGCTCCCCGCCCTCGCCGCGAAGGGCGTCGTGCTCTTCGTCGCGACGTTCGTCGTCGGCCTGCTCGCGAACCTCGGCGCCTACCTGACCGCGACCATCGTCTTCGGCAGCGAACTCGAACTGTTCGACGCGAACACGCTGCTCGCGCTCGCCGGCGGCGCCCTCTACCTCGCGCTCGTCGCGGTGTTCGCCCTCGGCGTCGGCACGATCATCCGTTCGAGTGCGGGCGGCATCGCCGCGGTGCTCGGGCTGCTGCTGCTCCTGCCGACCGTCCTCCAGCTCATCCCGGCCGACTGGGCGCACGACGCCATTCCGTACCTGCTCTCCTCCTCCGGCATGACGATGTTCATGGCGATCGGTGCCGACCCGGCGACGATCGTCGGACCGAACGCCTGGCAGAGCCTCCTGATCGTGCTGGCCTGGGTGGGGGCCTCCCTCGCCGGCGCTGCGGTGCTCCTGGGGCGCAGGGACGCGTAGAGTCCTGCCTATGACGGAAGCACCGTTCTCCCCCGGCCGCCCGGCTTCGGCGGTCGGGGGAGAACTCCGTCTCCCGAAGCCGCCCGGCGTGATCCGGCAGTTCTGGGCGAGGCATCCCCGGCTGACCGACTCGCTCATCACCGCGTTCTACGTCGTGCCGAGCGTCATCGCCGTGACGCTCATCGCCCTCGAACCCGAGGAGCCGCCGGTCGGGGCGACCATCATGCACTTCGTCGGCATCGCCCTCGGCGGGGCCGCGCTGCTGCTCTTCCGGCGCAGCCGCCCGTGGCTCGTGATGTTCGTCGCGTGGTTCGTCTGCCTCGTCTCCGCCCCGTACGGCACGAGCGACGTCTTCCCCATCCTGTTCGCCCTCTACGCACTCGGCGTCTACCGCTCGACGAAGGCCGCGTGGGTCGGGTTCGCCGGCTCGGTCGCGACGGCGACGGCGGCCGCCTACCTCGAGGTCTGGACCGGATCCACTCCCGAAGGCGGGCCCGTCGGAGCGGCCACGCAGTTCACCGTCGTCATGCTCGTCGCGACCCTCATCGGCATCACCGTCGGCAACCGCCGCCGCTACCTCGACGCGCTCATCGCGCGCGCCCACGACCTCGCGCGCGAGCGCGACCAGCAGGCCAGGCTCGCCGCCGCCGCCGAGCGGGCTCGCATCGCCCGCGAACTCCACGACATCGTCTCGCACGGACTCACGGTGATGGTGACGCTCGCCGACGGTTCGGCGGCGACCGCCGCCCGCGATCCCGAGCGCGCTGCCGACGTGATGCGGAGCGTGGCCGAGACCGGCCGCGACGCGCTCGGCGAGATGCGCCGCATGCTCGGCGTGCTCACGGAGCCGGGTGCCGGCCCCGAACTGGCACCGCAGCCGGGCGTCGCCGCGATCCCCGAACTCGTCGACGGGTTCCGCGACGCCGGTCTCCCCGTCCGGCTCACCACGACCGGCGCGCCGACGGCCGACCCGGCGCTCGAACTCGCGATCTACCGCGTCGTGCAGGAGGGGCTCACGAACGCGCTCCGCCACGGCGAGCGCGCGCACCACGTCGACGTCGCGATCACCCACTCGCCGAGCGCGGTCGAGGTCGTCGTCGAGGACGACTCGCCGCCGCCGAAACCCGGAACCGTCCCCTCGACGCGCGGGGCGGGGCGGGGCCTCGCCGGGCTCCGCGAGCGCGTCGCCCTCTACGGCGGCACGCTCGAGGCCGGGCCGCGCGCGGTCCGCGGATGGCGCCTGCGAGTCGAACTGCCGAACCGCACCGCCACCCCCGAACCATCGACCACGGCGAACGAGGACGACGCATGACCGACCGACCGGCAGCAGCCCCCACGACGGACCGCCCCGTCCGCGTCGGCCTCGTCGACGACCAGGCGCTCGTGCGCACCGGGTTCCGGCTCGTGCTCGACGCCGAACCGGGCATCGAGGTCGTCGGCGAAGCGGGCGACGGCCGCGCGGCCCTCGAGCTCGTCGACGAGGCCGAGGTCGACGTGCTGCTCATGGACGTCCGGATGCCCGGCATGGACGGCATCGCCGCAACGGCGGGCGTGACGGCGAGGCATCCCGAGACCCGCGTCATCGTGCTGACGACGTTCGACCTCGACGAGTACGCCTTCGCGGCGATCCGCGCCGGGGCGAGCGGGTTCCTCCTGAAGGACGTGCGCCCGCACGAGCTCGTGACGGCCATCCGTACCGTCCATGCGGGCGAGGCGGCGCTGTCGCCGCGGGTGACCCGGCGCATGCTCGAACTCTTCGCCGCCGAGCTCCCGACGCGGTCGGACGGGCCCGACGGAGCGGCCGAGGCGCAGCCCGATCCGCTCGACGCGCTCACCGCCCGCGAGCGGGAGATCCTCGTCGCGATCGCCGGAGGTCTCAACAACGCGGAGCTCGCCGAGCGGTTCTTCCTCTCGGAGTCGACCGTGAAGACGCACGTCGGCCGGGTGCTGCAGAAGACCGGTGCCCGCGACCGCGTGCAGCTCGTCATCCTCGCGTACGAATCGGGCCTCCTCGACCCGCACGGCTGACGGCGCTCGGATCGCTAGGCTGGCTGGGCGCCATCGCTACGAAGGGATCGTCCATGCCTGCTGCCAACCTCACCCGTGCGGAAGCCGAGGAGCGCGCCGCGATCGTCGGCTCCCCGAGCTACGAGGTCGTGCTCGACCTCACGGGCGACGGCGAGACGTTCCGCAGCGAGACGACCGCCCGCTTCACGGGCGTCGAGGGCGCATCGACCTTCATCGAGGCGTGCACCGAGCGGGTGCACGAGGTCGTGCTCAACGGCGTGCCGCTCGACCCCGCGTCCGTCAGCGACGGCACCCGCATCCGTCTCGAGCCGCTCGAGGCCGAGAACGAGCTGCGCGTCGTCGCCGACGCGCGCTACACGAACTCGGGCGAGGGCCTGCACCGGTTCGTCGACCCCGTCGACGGCGAGACCTACCTCTACACGGAGTTCGCGGTCGCCGAGGCCAACCGGGTGTACGCCGTCTTCGACCAGCCCGACCTCAAGGCCGGCGTGCGGTTCACGATCACCGCACCCGCGCACTGGACGGTGCTCTCGAACGCGCCCTCCCCCGAACCGGTCGCCGACCCCGAGGCATCCGCGGTGGCGACCTGGTCGTTCGAGACCGGCCCGGTCATCTCGAGCTACATCATCGCGATCATCGCCGGCCCGTACGCGAGCTGGCGCGGAAGCGCCGCGAGCGTCGACGGCCGCGAGGTGCCGCTCGGGCTCTTCACCCGCGCGTCGCTCGCAGAGTACGCCGACCCCGACATGATGTTCTCGACCGTGCAGGCCGGCCTCGCGTTCTACGAGCAGGCGTTCGGCGTGCCGTACCCCTACGGGAAGTACGACCAGATCTTCGTGCCCGAGTACAACTGGGGCGCCATGGAGAACGTCGGTGCGGTGACGTTCAACGAGGGCTACCTGTTCCGCTCGCGGGTCTCCGACGCCCGCCGCGAGCAGCGTGCGATCGTCGTGCTGCACGAGCTGAGCCACATGTGGTTCGGCAACTCGGTCACGATGAAGTGGTGGAACGACCTCTGGCTCAACGAGTCGTTCGCGACGTGGGCGTCGACGCTCGCGACGTCGGAGGTGACCGAGTTCACCGGCGTCTGGTCGACGTTCGCCAACGACGAGAAGACGCACGCCGCCGAGCAGGACCAGCTGCCCTCGACGCACCCGATCGTCGCGGAGATCGGCGACCTCGAGGACGTCGAGGTCAACTTCGACGCCATCACGTACGACAAGGGCGCCTCGGTGCTGAAGCAGCTCGTCGCCTGGGTCGGGCTCGACGCGTTCAAGCGCGGCGTCGGCGCCTATCTCGCGAAGCACGGCGGCGGCAACGCGACCCTGCGCGACCTGCTCGACGAGCTCGAGGCCGCGAGCGGACGCGAGCTCGCACGGTGGTCGGAGCTGTGGCTCGAGACCGCGGGCGTGAACACGTTGCGTGCCGACATCGACGTGGATGCCTCGGGCACGATCACCTCGGCGGCCGTCGTGCAGACCGCGGCCGATTCGCACCCGACCCTGCGCCCGCACCGGCTCGCACTCGGCGGCTACGTGCTCGGCGAGTCGGGCCTCGACCGGGTGTTCCGCGTCGAACTCGACATCGACGGCGCCCGCACCGAGGTTCCCGAGCTCGTCGGCCGGACCCGGCCCGACCTGCTGCTCGTGAACGACGACGACCTGACCTACGCGAAGGTCCGGCTCGACGAGCGCTCGTTCGAGACGGCGGTGCATCATCTCGCCGCGCTCGCCGACCCCGTCGCGCGGGCCGTCGTGCTCGGCTCCGCGTGGGACGCGGTGCGCGACACCGAGCTGCCCGCGGCCGACTTCGTGCGGCTCGTGCTCGCCTCGATCGGGCACGAGACCCAGTCGTCGGCGCGCGGCCTGGCGCTCTCCCGGCTCGAGCTCGCGGTGTCCCGCTACCTCGCCGACGAGCACCGCGATCGGCTCGCCGCGGAGGCGGGCGACGCCGTCTGGGCCCTCGCTGAGCTCGCACCGGCCGGCTCCGACGCACAGCTCCAGTTCGTGAAGGCGTTCACCTCGCTCGCGTCGACCGACGCGCACGGCGACGTCCTCGGCAGCCTCCTCGAGGGCTCGATCACGCTCGACGGGCTCACGGTCGACCTCGACCTGCGCTGGGAGCTCGTCATCGCCCGAGCCGCGCTCGGCGCGGGCGACGACGAGGAGGTCGCCGCGGCGCTCGCCGCCGACGACACGGCGAAGGGCCGGCAGCTCGCGGAGACGGCGCGGGCCGCGCGCCCCGACCAGGCGGTCAAGGATGCCGCGTGGCAGCGCGCGATGACCGACGCGAGCCTCTCGAACGACGTGGCCAGGGCGGTCGCCGACGGCTGGCGCCGAACGAACTCGCCCGAGCTGCTCGCGACGGTCGTGCACGACTACTTCGCGGCGCTGCCGGGTGTCTGGGCCGACCGCAGCTTCAACATGGCGTCGATCCTGTCGAAGCGCCTATTCCCGACGCCGCTCGTCGACGCCGAGCTGGCCGAGATCACCCGGGGATGGCTCGCCGAGCACCCGGAGCCCGCGTCGATGCACCGCGCCGTGGCCGAGCATCTCGCCGAACTCGACCGGGCGCTCGCGGCCCGCGCCCGCGATGCCAGCGAGCTCTCGGACGGGGCTCAGTAGACTTGCACACCATGTTCCGGCTCGAGACGCCACCGCCCGAGGACCAGTCGGTCGACTTCGATTTCCTGACCCGGATCGGCACGTACTGGGCCTCCCACTGGGACGAGATCCTGGGCCAGATCATCTCGATCGTCATGATCATCGTGATCGCGCTGGTCATCCGCTGGCTGCTGCACTTCGTGATCGAACGCGTCGTCAGGCAGATCGTCTCCGGCGTCAAGAAGAAGCAGGACGTCACCGACACGCAGGCGCTGCAGGCCTCGCCGCTCGCGACCGTGCGGCTGGTGCAGCGCACGCGGACCCTCGGCACGGTGCTCACGAACATCGTCAACGTGACGCTGTTCGTCGTGGTCGTCCTCCTGATCGTCAACACGATCAACCAGGAGATCCTCGGCTCGTTCGCCCTGCTGACCGCCGCGGTCGGCGCGGGCCTCGGCTTCGGCGCGCAGAACATCGTGAAGGACGCCTTGAACGGGCTCTTCATGGTCGTCGAGGACCAGCTCGGCGTCGGCGACATCGTCGACCTCGGCCCCGCCACCGGCATCGTCGAGGAGGTGCGCATCCGCATCACCACCGTCCGCGACGTGAACGGCACGCTCTGGTTCGTGCGCAACGGCGAGATCCTGCGCGTCGGCAACATGTCGCAGGGCTGGGCACGCGTGATCATCGACCTGGCCGTGCCCTACGACGCCGACGTCGACGCCGTCGAGGCCGAGCTGCTGCGCGCGGCGACCGAGATGGCGCACTCGACCAAGTGGCGCAGCCGCATCATGGAGAAGCCCGAGGTCTGGGGCCTCGAGTCGATCTCCGCCGACGCCCTCGTGATCCGCGTCGTCATGAAGGTGCGCTCCTCGGCAAAAGACGACGTCGCGCGCGAACTGCGCATGCGCCTCAAGCGCGCGCTCGACGAGATGGACGTCAAGCTGCCGAGCCTCTCGAGCGTCGTGCCGACGGGGTTCGATGGTGCGACCCGCGTCAAGGGGGCGAAGCCGCCGCGCACCGCGCCGAACGCCGTGGTGGCCGGCACGACCGGCACCACGACGAAGAAGCCGAGGAACCAGGCGCCCCGCGCTCCCCGTACGACGAAGTCGCCGACCCCGCCCCCCGGAGGCACCGCATGACCGAGCTGCAGTCGTTCTACGAGCAGGTGGGCGGAACGGCGACGTTCGAGAAGCTCGTCGCCGAGTTCTACCGTGGTGTGGCCGACGACCCCGTGCTGCGCCCCATGTACCCCGAGGAGGACCTCGGGCCCGCGGCGCGCCGCCTGCAGCTCTTCCTCGAGCAGTACTGGGGCGGCCCCACGACGTACGGCGAGGAGCGCGGCCACCCGCGCCTGCGGCTGCGCCACCAGCCGTTCAAGGTCAACCCCGATGCCCGCGACCGCTGGCTCGCGCACATGCGCACCGCGGTCGACTCGCTCGAACTTCCCCCGCTCGCCGAGGAGACGCTGTGGGATTATCTGCAGCGGGCCGCCTTCGCGATGGTGAACACCTTCGACGACTGACCGATCCACCGCCACCCACCCGAAGCGACGAAGGAGTCACTGTGGCAGCTGCACCCAACCCCGATGCGATCATCGTCGGCGCCGGCCTCTCCGGCCTCGTCGCGGCCTCGGAGCTCGTCGATGCCGGCCGCAGGGTCGTGATCGTCGACCAGGAGCCCGAGGCGAGCCTCGGCGGTCAGGCCCACTGGTCGTTCGGCGGCCTGTTCCTCGTCGACTCCCCCGAGCAGCGGCGCATGGGCGTGAAGGACTCGATCGACCTCGCCCGCCAGGACTGGCTCGGCACGGCCGGGTTCGACCGCGACGAGGACGAATGGGGCCGGCGCTGGGCCGACGCCTACCTCGAGTTCGCAGCCGGCGAGAAGCGGGCGTGGCTCCACGAGAAGGGCGTGCGGTTCTTCCCCGTCGTCGGCTGGGCGGAGCGCGGCTCCGGAGCCGCGTTCGGACACGGCAACTCGGTGCCCCGATTCCACATCACCTGGGGCACCGGACCCGGCGTGCTCGAGCCGTTCATCGCTCGCGTGAAGGCCGGCGAGGCGGCGGGCCTCGTCGAGTTCCGGCACCGGCATCGCGTCGACGAGCTCGTCGTCGAGGGCGGCTCAGTGGTCGGCGTCCGCGGCGCGGTGCTCGCGCCCGACGCAGCGGCCCGGGGCGAGGCATCCAATCGCGACGTGGTCGGCGAGTTCGAGCTGCGCGCGCCCGCCGTGGTGGTCGCGTCCGGGGGCATCGGCGGCAACCACGAGCTCGTGCGGCAGTACTGGCCGTCGCGTATGGGCAAGGCCCCGGAGGGCATGCTCTCGGGCGTTCCCGCGCACGTCGACGGCCGGATGCTGCCGATCGCGGAGTCGGCGGGCGCACGTCTCGTGAACCGCGACCGCATGTGGCACTACACGGAGGGCATCACGAACTGGGATCCGGTGTGGCCGCTGCACGGCATCCGCATCCTGCCGGGCCCGTCGTCGCTGTGGTTCGACGCCGAGGGCCGCCGGCTGCCGGTTCCCCTCTTCCCCGGGTTCGACACGCTCGGCACGCTCGAGCACCTCGCCGCGACGGGCCACGCGCACTCGTGGTTCGTCCTCACGCAGAAGATCATCGAGAAGGAGTTCGCGCTCTCGGGCAGCGAGCAGAACCCCGACCTCACCGGGAAGGACCTGAAGCTCCTCGCCCAGCGGGTCCGGCCCGGCGCACCCGCGCCGGTCGAGGCGTTCAAGCAGCACGGGGTCGACTTCGTCGTCGCCGACACGCTCGACGAGCTCTTCGACGGCATGCGGGCCCTCTCCCCGGAGGTCGAGCTCGACACCGCGAACATCGAGCGCGAGATCGTCTCGCGAGACCGCGAGGTCGACAACGAGTTCTCGAAGGACCTTCAGCTCATCGCCGTGCGCGGCGCGCGGAAGTACCGCGGCGACAAGCTCATCCGGGTCGCGACGCCGCACCGCATCCTCGACCCCGAGGCGGGCCCGCTCATCGCGGTCAAGCTGCACCTGCTCACCCGCAAGAGTCTCGGCGGCATCCAGACCGACCTCGACTCGCGCGCCCTCGGCGCCGACGGCGAGCCCGTGCCCGGGCTCTACGCGGTCGGCGAGGCCGCCGGCTTCGGCGGCGGCGGCGTGCACGGGTATCGCGCGCTCGAGGGCACGTTCCTGGGCGGATGCCTCTTCACCGGACGCTCGGCGGGGCGGGCGATCGCGCGCGGCTGAACTCAGGCCTTCAACGTCCAGGGCTTGCGGCGCACGAGCACGTGGCCGCGCCGAGAGGTCAGGCGTGTCCACGGGCCGGTCTCGAAGAGCCGTACCGGGTCATCGCCGAGGAACCCGAGGCTGAACGCCGCGAAGGC
Source organism: Agromyces solani (assembly GCF_058349925.1). Taxonomy (NCBI): domain Bacteria; kingdom Bacillati; phylum Actinomycetota; class Actinomycetes; order Micrococcales; family Microbacteriaceae; genus Agromyces; species Agromyces solani. Next base: position 1,460,139 of record NZ_JBYRER010000001.1, on the reverse strand, counting down.
GGCGCCCGTCGGCACGTACTCGAGCCCCTCGACGCCGCGTCCCCACACCTCCGAGCGGACCCGCTGCACGAGCTGCTCGCCCGTGCCCTCCGGGATCGCCTTGGCCACCTCGTCGATGCCCGCCCGCGCCGCGGACTCGAGCACTGAGGCATCCGCCTCGCCGAGCGGCCGCCAGCCGCCCCGCGGCGGCGAGATGCCCGCCCAGGTGACGGTGTTGACCTCGGGAGGACGCGACATCGACACGGGGCGCGACTCGTCGTCGGCGAGTTCGCCGCGGGCGCGGACGATGCGCTCGACGAGCGATCGCATCGGCACGACCGAGTCGAACTCCTCGTCGTCGGCGAGGGCGAACGTGCGCAGGCCGAGGACCGTCGGGCTCTCGTCGAGGATGCCGCGGGGGTAGAGGATCGCGGTGTAGACCGCGAGGATGCCGGAGCCCGCGACGAGACGCACCGACCCGTCCTCGACGCGGCCGGCCCGTTGCAGGTACGTGTGCAGATCGCCGAGCGACAGGCTGTCGGCGAGCGTGAGTCGTTCAACCATCTCCTGTCTAAACTACCAAGAGCACGGGCCGCTCTCGGCGGGCCGAGTTCCACGGCGCCGGCGGCGGCCGCCCACCGACACGGAGGAACGATGAACGGACCGATCGACGGCCTGCTGAGCACGCTCAACCTCACCGACACGGGCGCGCGCACGACGGAGGACATCTTCACCGGTCCGTCGCAGTGGATGCCGCTCGGCCGGGTGTTCGGCGGGCAGGTGCTGGCCCAGTCGATCGTCGCGGCGCTGCACACGGTCCCCGAGGACCGGAACATCCACTCGATGCACGGCTACTTCCTGCGGCCGGGCGACGTCGCCCACCCGATCACGTTCTCGGTCGACCGCATCCACGACGGCCGCTCGTTCTCGACGCGGCGCACCCAGGCGTTCCAGCACGGCGAGCCGATCCTGTCGCTCATCGCCTCCTTCCAGACCGAGGACGACGGCGTCGAGCACCAGCTCGACATGCCGCTCGACCTGCCCGACCCCGAGACGCTGCCCACGACGGCCGACGTCCTCGGCGCGGTCGACCACGACGTCGCCCGCTACTGGTCGAGCGAGCGCGCGTTCGACGTGCGGCACGTGCCGTCGCCCGTGTACCTGCGCGTCGACGGCGAACGCACGCCGCGCCAGGCGGTGTGGATGAAGGCGTTCGGCAAGCTCTCCGACGACCCCAAGCAGCATCGCGCCGCGCTCGCGTACGCGAGCGACTACTCGATCCTCGAGCCCGTGCTCCGCGCCCACGGAGTGGCCTGGGCGACCCCGGGCCTCAAGGTCGCGAGCCTCGACCACGCCATGTGGTGGCACCGCGACGCCCGCGTCGACGAGTGGCTGCTGTACGTGCAGGAGTCACCGTCGGCGAGCGGCGGGCGCGGGCTCTCGCTCGGCCGCATCTACACGCGCGACGGCCGGCTCGTCGCGAGCGTCGCGCAGGAGGGGATGGTGCGGGTGCCGCACCCCGAGACGTTCGACTGAACGTCTTCCGTGCATTCCCCGCACCGAGGCCCCCGATGCCCCAGAATTGGGGCAGGGCGCGGTTCCGCGTCCGATGCGGACGAAGGAGTTCGGCGATGACGGTTCCCCAGGATCTCACGCGGCGCGCGGCGATCACCCTCGGTTCGGCGGGCGCGCTCGGCGGCGCCCTGGCACTTGCGGGCTGTGCGGATGTCACGGGCGACGGCCCGAGCGACGGGGCGAACTCGTCGCCCGTCGCCCCCGACGACACCTCCTCCGCGGCACCGCCCGCGGCCGGCGAGGCCATCGTCGCAACGGCCGACGTGCCGGTCGGCGGCAGCGTCGACGCGACGCTCGACGGCGAGGCGGTGCTGGTCGCGCAGCCCGCCGAGGGCGAGTTCGTCGCCTTCAGCGCGATCTGCACGCACCAGCAGTGCGTCGTCGCGGCGGCCGGAGCGGAGTTCCACTGCCCCTGCCACGGCTCGATCTACGATGCCGCCACCGGTGACGTGCTCGCGGGTCCGGCGCCCGAACCGCTGAGCCCCATCCCGGTCGAGGTCGCGGGCGACCAGGTCGTCACCGCTTCCTGAGATGGACTACGAGTTCGCCGGATTGCCGGCGCACGTGCTCCTCGTGCACGGGGTGATCGTCCTCACGCCGCTCGTCGGACTGTTGCTGGTCGTGATCGCGGCCTGGCCGGCCGCCCGTCGCGTGCTGTGGCTGCCGGTGCTCGCGGGCACCGCGATGCTCGTCGCGCTCGGCCTCGTCACGGTCGAGGCGGGCAAGTGGCTCGAGGTGCGCCTGCCTCCGGCGCCGCTCATCCAGGAGCACACGGCGATGGGCGAGGACCTCACGCCCTGGCTGATCGCGATGCTCGTCGTGGCCGCGGCGATCTCGGCGTGGGCGCTCGTCGAGCGTGCCGCCGCGAAGCGCGCTCCGGTCGGCGCCGAGATCGCCCGCCCGTCCCGCGGCCTGCGCATCGTCGTCGGCGCGGCCCTCACCGTCGCCGCGTTGACCGTGGCGGGCGGGGCCACCTGGAAGCTCGTGCAGATCGGCGAAGCCGGGAGCCGAGCGGTCTGGGAGGGTTCGTTCAGCGACGACCCCGTCGACCCCTGATCGTGTGGACCGCCGGCGACCGATCCAGGTCGGTCGGAGCCGCGAGGGCGTTCAGCGTCGACGGAACTCGATCGTGTCCTCGAGGTACGGCTCCCACGCCGCCCGTTCGGCATCGCTCATGCGCCGGGGCCGCTCGGTCGCCGCGTCGACGAGCACGATCGTCGTCACCGCACGCGTGTACCGCACCCGCGGCTCGGTGCCGGCGGGCGAGTAGACCTCGTAGCAGACGTCGAGACTCGCCCCGCCCATGTGCCCGATCCAGAGCTCGATGTCGAGCGGCAGCCGCTGATACGGGATCGGGGCGAGGTACTCGACCTCCTGGCGCGCGATCAGGGTGACCGTGGTCGCCCCGGGCGTCGCGTCGAGCACTGCGGTCGATGCGCCGACCGCGTGTTCGGCGGTCCCATCGTCGTTCACCCAGAACGCCTGGATGCGAGCCTCCTCGAGGAGGCTCAGCATCCGGGCGTTGTTGACGTGCCCGTAGGCGTCGAGGTCGCTCCAGCGGAGCGGGGTGGGCACGTGGAGGCGCATGTCAGTCTCGCGTGAGCTTGCGGTACGTGGAGCGGTGCGGCTTCGCGGCGTCGGCGCCCAGGCGCTCGACCTTGTTCGCCTCGTACGCCTCGAAGTTGCCTTCGAACCAGTACCAGTTCGACGGGTTCTCGTCGGTGCCCTCGTAGGCGAGGATGTGCGTGGCGATGCGGTCGAGGAACCACCGGTCGTGGGTGATCACGACGGCGCAGCCGGGGAACTCGAGCAGCGCGTTCTCGAGGCTCGACAGGGTCTCGACGTCGAGGTCGTTCGTCGGCTCGTCGAGCAGCAGCAGGTTGCCGCCCTGCTTCAGGGTGAGCGCGAGGTTGAGACGGTTGCGCTCGCCGCCCGAGAGCACCCCGGCGCGCTTCTGCTGGTCGGGGCCCTTGAAGCCGAAGGTCGAGACGTAGGCGCGACTCGGCACCTCGGTCTTGCCGACCTGGATGTAGTCGAGCCCGTCGGAGACGACCTCCCACAGCGACTTGTCGGGGTCGATCCCGCCACGGGTCTGATCGACGTACGAGATCTGCACGGTCTCGCCGACCTTCACGTCGCCGCCGTCGGCCGGCTCGATGCCCACGATCGTCTTGAAGAGCGTGGTCTTGCCGACGCCGTTCGGGCCGATGATGCCGACGATGCCGTTGCGGGGCAGCGAGAAGCTGAGCCCGTCGATGAGCACGCGGTCGCCGAAGCCCTTCTTGAGGTTCTTCACCTCGAGCACGATGTCACCGAGGCGCGGACCCGCGGGGATCTGGATCTCCTCGAAGTCGAGCTTCCGCGTGCGCTCGGCCTCGGACGCCATCTCCTCGTAGCGAGCGAGGCGCGCCTTCGACTTCGCCTGGCGGCCCTTGGCGTTCGAGCGGACCCACTCGAGCTCCTCCTTCAGGCGCTTCGCGAGCTTCGCGTCCTTCTTGCCCTGGACGGTGAGTCGTTCCTGCTTCTTCTCGAGGTAGGTCGAGTAGTTGCCCTCGTAGGGGTAGAGCCGGCCGCGGTCGACCTCGCAGATCCACTCCGCGACGTGGTCGAGGAAGTACCGGTCGTGGGTGACGGCGAGCACGGCGCCGGGGTACTTCGCGAGGTGCTGCTCGAGCCAGAGCACGCTCTCGGCATCGAGGTGGTTGGTGGGCTCGTCGAGGAGCAGGAGGTCGGGCTTCTGCAGGAGGAGCTTGCAGAGCGCGACGCGGCGCTTCTCACCGCCCGAGAGCACCGAGACGATCTCGTCGCCGGGCGGGCAGCGCAGCGCGTCCATCGCCTGCTCGAGCTGGGAGTCGAGGTCCCATGCATCGGCCGCGTCGATCTCCTCCTGGAGGGTGCCCATCTCGGCGAGCAGCGCATCGAAATCGGCGTCGGGTTCGGCCATGAGCATCGAGATCTCATTGAATCGGTCGAGCTTCGCCTTGATCGGGCCCACGCCCTGCTGGACGTTCTCGAGCACGGTCTTCGACTCGTCGAGCTCGGGCTCCTGCATGAGGATGCCGACCGAGAAGCCGGGCGTGAGCTTCGCTTCGCCGTTCGACGGCTGGTCGAGGCCGGCCATGATCTTGAGGATCGTCGACTTGCCGGCGCCGTTCGGACCGACCACGCCGATCTTCGCCCCGGGGAGGAACGCCATCGTCACGTCGTCGAGGATGACCTTGTCGCCGACCGCCTTGCGGGCGCGCACCATCGAGTAAATGTATTCAGCCACCGTAGTCTGTCTCCTCGGTCACTTCACGTATGGAATACGTCGAAGCAGTTAGCACTTGGGGGTCGGTCTTAGATGATCCGACCGCCACATACGAGAGTATCTGACCAGATGGACTTAGCCATCCGAGCGCGAGCACCGCAATCAGCGGGCAGGAATTAGAGACCAGACCCGGATTGGCTGGGATCCCATCCGGATCGTTCTCTCTGGCTCTTGACGAGGTGCTGCCGCAGTCAAGATCGGAGGCGGGGCCGCCCGAGTATCGATGCCGCTTCTACAACGAACGACGTACTCAACGTGATTTCTGTGGATTCGATCCATTCGAGCCCGGACCGATCCCAGATTCCGAGCGACCCCCAGTCGGGATCGTGATAGCTCCACCACCGCACCCCAGCACTTTCACGCGAGCTGTAGACACCCAATGCCCAGGCCCTCGTCAGGGTTCGGTTCCGGGTCACGACTCGCGAGGGTCGCAACCGAAGGTCATGCAATTCTGCTGGATCGTCGAGGTCAATAACCGTGACATCGCCCGAAAACTCGGAAAGAACGAGCTTCGCGTCTGGCAAACCGTTCGGCGGTATGAAGAGGTCATTTGACCATTCGGAGTAGTCCCCAAATACTTCGGCAACCGCACCGGACGGTGAATCAGCTACATAGAACGTTTCGTACTCAGCATTGTCGACGCGACCAGAACGCCCCGGCGAAATATAGAAGGGGTGCCCCTTCTCGCCCTCCTGGGCGGAATCGATGTACGGGTGTACACGGAAGTAGCGCGCCATATGCGTTGTCTAGTAAGCGAAGTCTTCTTGCGCAGCAATGGCTTCGATCACCTCGGATATCCGTCCCGCGAGCAGGGCGAATGCCGGCCTTGTTCCAAGATGTTTGTTATCCGACCGAAGCCAAACTTCAGCGAGTCGAGCGGGCATGAACCGAACCAACCGCTCGACCGCGTATCTCGCGTCCAGCTCAAGTCGATCACTGTCAATCTCACTACCGCTTGCGTAGTCACGGAGGATTGAGTCAACGATCTGTTCAGAAATCCGAACGCCTCCGATGTCTGGCGCATCGCGCCGTAGGAGGTGGGAGCGAAGGTGCGTCAAAGTCGCGGCGTGGCTGCTCTCATTTCTGTGAGTCTGATACCCCCACAGACGCGAGCTTCCGCTCGCCGCTCGAAGAGGAAGTCCCCAAGCGGTTCGACCATCAATCGTCGAAACCGTCGTGACTTGTTCTGAATTGAACCAATCCGCGCTCGCAGCCAACTCCGCATCCCAATCGACCTCTGACGGGATCTGAGCGATGGATTCACGTTGGATCGCGTGCAGTCTCCGAGCATTCGGCGGTTCAGATACCGATCGTGCACGTTCACTCATCAGCTTCAACCTCCTGATAGACACTCGAATCAGGTTCGTCAGTTTGCTGCTCAACCGCAATTATCAGGTTTGCCGCATTCTCCAGCACCGCAATCATGCGCCGCAGGTCTGCATAGCCAACGTTCACGCTCAAGAATGTCCGGGTGCTCTCAATTGGCGAGAGCTTCGTGCCTGATGAAATGAATGAGTCCACAAGCAACTCCGCTGCGAGACGATCTCGCGCCGGGTCGACAACCACACGAGACACCATGTCTCCGATTACCCGGACAGCGGCACTTCGACGCACCTGCCATTCACCCTGCAAGTTCGGCATGGACGACTCCATGAACCGAACTCGATCCACTGCATCGCCTGCGACATCCTCACCTTCAATAGGTGATGCCCAGCCTTCGATCACGATGTCCGGTGCGCCACCGAATGCGAACACCATCATTTGGTCAATGATCGAAAACTCATCGCGAAGGACAGCCTGCTGCTGTTCGTCGAGGCCAGCTCCGACGGGATCGAATACGTCTAGCGTGATCGAAGCCACCCCGGAATGGTAGTGGATGGCTGCGAATCCAGCTTCAACCGCCTTATCGACCAGCCCTATTAGCAACTGAAACTCGCCGATTGGCATCGTCAAGAGCTCAGGCTGGTCCGTCACAATCGCTCTCCTCACGCTGAGTCGAATTAATCGACGACTCTATCCAATCTCGGCGGGTCCGTAGGGCGAAAGAAGCGGCCCTCGGCTTTGCGAATAGGGTGACCGAATGTATTCAGCCAAGAGATTCCCTCACACCGTCCGGCGGCCGCCGAGCACGGGCCGCCGCATGTCGGCTACCAGTCTATGGGGCGCGTCTGCCCGATCAGACAGCCGCCGGTGCCGAGCGCCGGACGCACCGCACCGTGATAGCCCCCCGAACTCGGGCCGTACTGCCCGACGAGGCATTCATCCTGGAAGAGCACGGCGAACTGGACCGAGTCGGCCGGGTCGCCGAGCGTCGTCTCGTCGGCAGTGACCTGCATCGCCGCCTTCTCGAAGCCGGCGGCGACGAGCGCGTCGATGAAGTCGCGACCGCCCGCCTCGGCGTTCGCGGCGACGACGGCGGCGTTGACCGAGTTGAAGTAGTCGAGGTTCTCGGCGGCGGAGAGTTCGGGCCGCAGGGATGGCGGCGCCGCGGGCTGCGTCGTCTGCGGCGCCGAGCCCGACGGACCCGCCGACGGCGACGCCTGCGGCGTCGCCGATCCGAAGAAGGTGCATCCCGTGAGCGCGAGCATCGTCGCCGTCGCGACGAGCGCGGTCTTCGCCCGCGTGCCGATCCGCCGTGCCATCGTTCCCCTCACCGCGGTGTCGACCGCCCGAGCCGAGTCTATGCGTTCCCTCCCGGCTCGGGCGGACCGGAGACACTCAGTCGCCCACCGCCCCGGCGTACACGCCTCGCTCGACCCCGCCGGCCTCGTCGTCGTCGGCCTCGTCGTCGGCGTCGTCGGCCTCGCCGTCGTCGGCGTCGTCGTCGAAGCCGTCGTCACCGAGATCGCGGATCTCGCCGGTCGCGAGGGAGAGCCCCGCCCAGTCCGTGCCGGCTGGCTCTGCGACGACCTCGCCGTCGCCCGCATCGACGACGCCGTCGGTCGACGGGTTCTCGACGCCGTCGACGTCGGCGGGCTTCGCTTCGGGCTGCATGCGCGCGTACGTGGAGACGCACCAGGCCAGGTCGTGCCCGATCGCGTCCGCGTCGATCTCGACGGACTTCCCGGACTTCGGGCCGGCCTCCCACGCTCGCACGCGGAGGCGCCCCTGCACGATGACGTGCTGGCCCTTGCGCACCGAGAAGCTCGCGTTGCGGGCGAGTTGCCGGAAGGCGGACACCGAGTACCAGTTGGTCTCGGCGTTCTCCCACGAGCCCTTCGTGCGATCGAAGTACCGCCTCGTCGATGCGAGCCGGAAGGTCGTGATGACGAGGCCGTCGCCCGTCACCTTCTGGATGGGGTCGGTGCCGACGATGCCGGTCACCGTGATGCTGTCGGTCATATGCACTCCTCGATCGGACGCCGTCGCCGTTCGACGGCTCGTGGTCCCGGAGCGGCCTCGTGCCGGATACCGCCCCGGAACCACGTGCTCCCACGATGGGGCTCCCGTCGAGGCATCCGGACGCCGGACGTCGGATACGTGGGCAACCCGCGGAGCGCGGGGGCTGTCGAGGAGAAGTCGCCACGCGGCCGTGTCGGAGGCGGCGGTTACGCTCGCGGAAACACCTCGCAGGGCCGGCTGCATCGTCGAAGGGAGCACCATGACGACCGTCGCCGTCCGTCCGCGAGAGACCTTCCCGGTGGCCGTGCCCGGCCTCGCCATCATCCCGGCCGGCCCCGGCCTGTGGCGCATCGCGCGCCCCGGCGGCGCAGTGCTGGGGCACGTCGAGCGCCACGGCGAGGGTGATGCGGCGCGGTTCATCGCACGCCGCTTCCTTCCCGGCGGCCGGCCTCCCGTGCCGCTCGGCGAGTTCTGGTCCCCCGCGGCGGCCGTCGAGCTGTTCCGCTGAGCGGCGCGCCGATTCCGGCCACGCCGTGGCGAAGCGGGGGCCCCGCACGCCGACGGCAGTAGCCTGCGGCCATGCAGTGGTGGAACGACTTCATCTCCTGGCTGACCTCGAGCACATCGCAGACGGCCGTGTTCTCCGCGATCGTGCTGTTCGTCGCGGTACTCGCGGCGGGCCTGCTCGCCGCATGGATCTCGACGTCCGCCGTGCGACGGATCGTCGGCCAACGGGACCGCGAGGCCAAGGCCGCCGCGATCGCGGCGCTCGTCGACGCGGCCACCGAAGCATCCGTCTGGAACTCGCTGACCCCGCAGGAACAGGTGCTCGCCGATCGCACGGTCGGGCAGGCCGACATCGTCGTTCGACTGCTCCCGATTCGAGGATCCGACGTCGCGGCGAACTGGGCCGCCCACCAGCTGCACGAGCTGAAGCGCGCTTCGGCGACATTCGGCTACCAGCTCGACCCGGCCGTCGTCGAGTTCCGCGATCGGCTCCTCGAGTGGCAGCGCCACCCCGGCCGGACTCGGCGGCAGTTCCAGAACGACCTCGACCGCTGGCGCACGCAGCGGCAGCAGCCCGAACAGGGCACCATCGATGCGCAGGACACCTGGGTGGCCGAACAGCACCACGACCGTTACCGCGTCGGCGCCGACACCGCCGAGCCGACGACCGCCCCCACTCCGACGCTCCCCGACGACGCCTCGACGGGCACGGCGCTCACCGAGGCCGAGCCGCAGCGCTGACCCGTCGGCCCGATCACCGCCACCAGTCGTCGAACGGCGACGCCGGGACGGTGCGCTTGTGGCGCGTCTGCAGGTACCGGGCCTCGATCTTCTCGGCGGTCTCCGGCGCGATGTCCGCCCCCTCGAGGTACGCGTCGATGTCGCGGTAGCTCAGGCCCAGGTTCGCCTCGTCGGCCTGACCCGGCTCCCCGTCGAGCAGGTCGGCCGTCGGCACCTTGAGATAGAGACGTTCGGGGGCCCCCAACTCTTCGAGGAGCGCTCGACCCTGCCGCTTGGTCAGTCCCGTCAGCGGCACGAGGTCGACTCCGCCGTCGCCGAACTTCGTGAAGAACCCGGTGAGCGCCTCGGCGGCGTGGTCGGTGCCGACCACGAGCAGGCCGCCCTCGCCCGCGAGCGCGTACTGGGCGACCATGCGCATGCGTGCCTTGACATTGCCCTTGCCGAAGTCGCTCAGCGGTGCGTCGACCGCCGAGGCGAACTCCGCCGCGACACGGTCGACGCCCGGCTTGATGTCGAACACCACCGTCTCCTGCGGTTCGACGAATCGCAGGGCGAGTTGGGCGTCGTCCTCGTCGTGCTGGACGCCGTACGGCAGGCGGACGGCGACGAAGCGGGCCTCGACCCCCTCATCGACGAGCTCGGCGACGGCCATCCGGCAGAGCCGGCCGGCGAGCGACGAGTCCTGTCCTCCGCTGATGCCGAGGACGAAGCCGCGAGCGTGCGCCGCCCGGAGGTACGCCTTCAGGAAGTCGACCCGCCGCCGCACCTCGGCAGCGGCGTCGATCTTCGGGTTCACGTTGAGCTCGGCGATGATTCGCGCCTGCAGGTCTCGCATGCCCCGACGATACCGTCGCCGTGTTACGGCCGGGAAACACGCGGACGCTCCACTAGCATCGCGACAGAAGCCCGCCCACCCAGGAGGTCCCGTGGAGTACTCGATCAGCACGATGGTGCTCGTGCCGGCGATCGCGGTCGCCGCGCCCCTGATCGTCAGGGGCCTCGGACGGTGGGTGGCGATCCCCCTCGTGGTGTTCGAGATCGTGCTCGGCCTGCTGCTCGGCCCCGCCGTGCTCGGCTGGATCGTGCCGCACGAGTTCTTGAGCATGCTCTCGGAGTTCGGCCTCGCCATGCTGTTCTTCCTCGCCGGCAACGAGATCGACTTCCGGGCGGTTCGCGGGCGCCCGCTCAGTCGCGCGGCGATCGGGTGGATCATCTCGCTCGCCGCGGGGATCAGCATCGCGGTGCTGTTCGCCCCCGACCTCCCGGCCGCCGCGTTCATCGGCATCTCGCTCACGTCCACCGCCCTCGGCACCCTCATGCCCGTGCTGCGGGACTCGGGCGACCTCACGACGCCGTTCGGCATCTCGGTGCTGGCGATCGGCGCGGTCGGCGAGTTCGGCCCGCTGCTCGCCATCTCGCTCTTCCTGAGCGGCCGCTCCCCACTCGTCGCCGCGATCGTGCTCGTCGCCTTCGCCGTCGTCGCCGGCATCGCCATCTGGCTCGCCGCGAAGGGTCACGGCAAGCGCCTGCACGCCGTGATCACCTCGACGCTCCACACGAGCGGCCAGTTCGCCGTGCGGCTCGTCATCTTCATCCTGCTCGCGCTCGTCGCCCTCAGCATCGTCCTCGATCTCGACATGCTCCTCGGCGCCTTCACGGCGGGCGTGCTGTACCGGCTCCTGCTCAACGGCGCACCCGAGCGCGACGCCGAGGCGATCGAATCGAAGCTCGAAGCCGTCGGCTACGGCTTCCTCGTGCCGATGTTCTTCATCAACACCGGCATCACGTTCGACCTCGAGGCGCTCTTCGCCGACGGGCGGACGACGGCCATGCTGCCCATCTTCCTCGTGCTGCTGCTCGTGGTGCGCGGCCTGCCGTCCATGCTCGGCGCCCCGGCCGGGTCGAGCCGACGCGACCTCGCCGCGACCGCGCTGCTCGGCGCGACAGGCCTCCCGATCATCGTCGCGGTCACCGCGATCGGCGTCGACGCCGGCGATCTCTCGAGCGGCACGGCGGCCGCGCTCGTCGGCGCGGGCATGCTCTCCGTCCTGCTCTTCCCGCTCATCGCCCTCATGATCCGCCGGCGCGGCGACGCGTCGCGCGAGCGAGCCATGACCGACGACGTGCACGTGCCCACGGAGGGCTGACCGCCCTCGACGGGTATGCTTGCCGAGACCGCCCCCGTAGCTCAGCGGATAGAGCAGGAGCCTTCTAATCTCTTGGTCGCAGGTTCAATTCCTGCCGGGGGCACCGACGACACGGGATGCCGCGACGCGACGCCGAACGGCGCTGTCAGCGCCGACGGATAGACTCGCGGCATGGCTTCCTCGAGCGACAGACTGGTCTGGATCGACTGCGAGATGACCGGGCTCGACCTCGAGGTCGACGAACTGGTCGAGATCGCGGTCGTGATCACCGACTACGACCTCCGTCCCGTCGACGGCGGACTCAGCATCGTCATCAAGCCCGACGCGAGCGCGTTGGAGTCGATGGGCGAGTTCGTCCGGCAGATGCACACGACGTCGGGCCTCATCGAGGAGATCCCGAACGGGGTGTCCGTCGCCGAGGCCGAGTACCAGGTGCTCGAGTACGTCCTCAAGCACGTGCCGGACGAGCAGAAGGCGCCGCTGGCCGGCAACTCGATCGGCACCGACCGCGCATTCCTCACGAAGTACATGCCGCGACTCGACGCCCACCTGCACTACCGCAACGTCGACGTCTCGTCGATCAAGGAGCTGGCCAAGCGCTGGTTCCCCCGGGCGTACTTCAACTCGCCTCCGAAGAACGGCGGTCACCGCGCCCTCGCCGACATCCTCGAATCCATCAGAGAGCTCCACTACTACCGCCGCGCGGTGTTCGTGGCAGACCCCGGCCCGGCGAGCCACGAACTCCAGGCACTCGCCGCAGAGGTCGTCGCCGAGTTCGAGCAGGGGGCCGACGTGTTCGAGCAGGGGTCCAACGTGTAGTAGGCTCTATCCGTTGTCCTGATCGCCCCGGCGGTCGACACATGGTGGGTATAGCTCAGTTGGTAGAGCGCCTGGTTGTGGTCCAGGAGGTCGCGGGTTCAAGCCCCGTTACTCACCCGAAGAGCGCTTGGTCGCGGTACAGGTCCAAGCACAGGGTCGCGGGTTCAACACCCGTTACTCACCCGAAGAGCGTTTGGTCGCGGTACAGGTCCAAGCACAGGGTCGCGCGGGTTCAAACCGGTGACTCACTCTGATACTGTGCGAAGCGCGGGCCCGAGTGGCCCGCGTTTCGTGCATTCGTAGACCGATGCAGCGCCGACCGACCCGACGGAGCCGATTGTGGAACTCGATGCCGAGGCCTTCGAAGCTCTCGTCGTCGATGAGCTCGACCAGTTGCCCGACGACATGGTGGACGGTCTCGAGAACGTCGTCTTCGTCGTCGAGGACCGCCCTGAGGACGGCTCCCTCGACCTTCTCGGCCTCTACGACGGCTGGGCGCTGACCGAGCGCGACCGTTACGGGTTCGGCGAGATGCCCGACCGCATCATCCTCTACCGCGAGCCGCTGCTCGCGATCTGCGCCGATGAAGAAGAACTCCGCGACGAGATCCACGTGACGCTCGTGCACGAGATCGCGCACTTCTACGGCATCGACGACGAGCGCCTGCACGAGCTGGGCTGGGCGTGAGCTCGACCGGGATACCCTGAACGTCATGAGCCTGTCCCCCGGCCGCATCGTCGGCATCGCCATCGGCGCCGTCGCGATCCTCGCGATCGGCGTCTACGGTCCTGCCATGCTGCTCGGCCCGCTTCCCTCGGCGGAGGTCCACGTCGCGTCGGGCGGAGCCGGCACCGCCGAGGAGCCGGCTCCGATCGTGCTTCCCGAGACCGGTGCGAGCGCGTTGGTCCTCGTGGACGAGGACGGCACGTCGTCGACCCTCGCGACCGGCGGCGACACCGGCGTCGTGCCGATCGGCGGGGCGGCCAAGCTCGTTGCCGTGCTCGCGACACTCGATTCGCTGCCGTTGCCCGACGATGGCCCCGGCCCGTCGATCAAGATCGGGCCCGCCGACTACACGGGCTATCTCGATCACTCGAAGGCCGGCAATCGCACCCTCCAGGTCTCCCCCGGAGACAGCTGGTCGGAGCGCGACGTCGTTCGTGCCGTGCTCTTCGCCTCCAGCAACAATCACGCCGACACGCTCGCCCGCTGGGCGTTCGGCAGCGTCGACGGCTACGTCGCGAAGGCGAACGCGTGGCTCGAGTCCGAGGGCTTCGAGTCGACCAGGGTGGCCGACGCGACCGGCCTGTCGTCCGACAACGTCGGCAGCGCCGAGGAGCTCGCCCGACTCGGGGCGATGGCGCTCGCGAATCCGCAGCTCGCCGCCCTGATCGCCGACCCCGAGCGCAGCGACCCGACCTCGCGCAACGTGCCCGACGTCATCGACCACCTCGGCGACGAGGGGCTCCGCGCCCTCTCGCGCAGCTATACGGACGAGGCGGGAGTCTGCTTCATCTTCACCGCCACGGTCCGGGGCGCAGACGACGAACCGCGTCGGATCGTCGGAGCGATGACGACGATGCCCGACTACGAGACGCTGGATCCCGCGGCCGTCGCGGCGTACGAGTCGGTCGCCGCATCGGCGGCTCCGATCACCGTGATCGCCGAGGGTGCGAGCTACGGCACCGTCGAGACCGCGTGGGGCGACGAAGCCGAGCTGATCGCCCGCACCGAGCGGACGGACGCTGCGTGGGGCAGCGACCCGGGCGAGGCATCCATCGTCGTGGAACCGTTCACGACCGCGCGCGCCGGGCGTACGGTCGGCACGGTGACCGTGCCGACCGCAAACGGCGACATCGGCAGCGAGCTCGAGCTGTCGGCCGACATCGACGACCCGGGGCTGCTCTGGCGGCTTGCGCACCCGTTCGTCCTCATCGACGCCTTCGTCGACAGCCAGGCCGGCTGACCCGCCGGGTCGCCCGGCGGCCCGCCTCAGTCGTTCTCGTCGTCCGACTCGACCGGGTCGGAGTCGTCGGCGTCGAAGCTGAAACGGACCCGCAGTTCGCCGCCGACCTGGCGCTCGTCGACCGCGTCGTACCAGAACAGCGATTCGAGGCCGTCGACCGCGGCCACCATGCCGACCCGCGACTCGGGCCTGCCGCCGACCAGCGCGCGATGGTCGAACTCGCCCTCGAGCGGTCCGTCGATGAACTCTGCGACGTACTGGGCGCCGACCGAATCTGCACTCATATCACTACCGTAGCCCTCGCGACGCCGCCTCGGGCAGTTCGAGGACGAGGTGAGCCCGTCGCACGGGCGAGGTTCGATGCACGTACCGGCGCCACTCGGTCTCCCAGACGTCCCAGAACGGGTCGAAGGCGCCGGCGTCGCGTTCGAGGGCGCGACGCTTGCGCGTCGCCTCCCCCGCGCGCAACCAGACGCGCACGACGCCGTCCCGCCCGGCGGTCGCCTCGAACGCCCCGCAGCCCTCGACGATGAGCGGCCGCCGGGGAAAGCGGTGCTCGCGCTCGGCCGGGCGGTCGAGCGCCCAGTCCCACGAGCGCCAGCCGCCCGGCACGCCACGGGCGAGCGGTGCGAGCAGCGTCCGATCGAGCGAGCCCGCTGCGGCGGCGAGCCCGAGCCAACCCGGATACACGGCGTCGAGCCGCACGATCTCCGGTGCGGGCGCACCGCGCCGTCCGCGGGCGAGCTCATCGGCGAGGGTCGACTTCCCGGTCCCGCTCGGTCCGTCGATCGCGATCGTCACGGGCGACGATCCCGGGCTTCGACGGTGCGCGACGGCGAGCACCCGCGCGAGCGCCGCCGTGGTGCCGTTCACGCCCACACCGGGTGGAACTTGCCGGCGGCGATCGCGGTGATGACGGCGGTCGCCGCGACCGCGCCGGCGATCGCGATGAGCGCCCAGTCGCTCCGGCCGATCGTCGACTCCCGTGCCCACGTGCGGGGGGTGTCGCTGCCGAAGCCGCGCGCCTCCATCGCCGTCGCGAGCTTCGAGCCGCGCCGGATCGCCAGCACGAGCAGGGCGAACGCCATGGTCGCGAACCGTCGCAGCACCCCCGTGTCGCCGATGCCCCGCGCGCGACGGCTGAGGGCCATGGCCTGCCAGTCCTCGATGAAGAGCCCCACGAGGCGCGCGCCGGCCAGCGCGCCGAGCACGAAACGGCTCGGCAATCGCCAGACCTGCGCGAGACCGTCGGCGAGTTCGGTCGGGTCGACGCGCAGGAACAGCAGCACCGCCGGCAGCCCGATCGCGAGCACCCGCACGGTGACCGCGATCGCGAGTTCGATCGACCCTTCGGTGATGCGGGCGAGCCAGAAGCTCCAGTACTCCTCGCCCGACGGGCGCCCGTAGAGCAGCATGCTGATCCCGGCGATCGGAGCCGCGATGAGAATCGGCCAGGCCCGTCGCACGAGCACCCGCGGTCGCACCCCCGCTGCGGTGAACAGCGCGAGCTCGATCATGAGGGCGGTCGCGGCGCTCACCCAGTCGATCGTGAAGAGGAGCGGCAGCGTGAGCAGCATGGCTGCGGCGAGCTTCGTGACGGGGTTCACCCGGTCGACGAGGTGCAGGTGCGGCGCGTTCTCGAGGCCGATCGCGGTGCTCATGCGAACTCCCGTTCACCGGCGAGCTCGAGCCTGATGCGTCGGTCACCGAGCGCTCGGATGTAGGCGGCGTCGTGCGTGACGGACAGCAGCGCGAGGCCGTCGTCGACGAGCCCGCGCAGCAGGGCCGTGAGTTCGAGCCAGGTGAGTCGGTCCTGGCCGAAGGTGGGTTCGTCGAGGATCAGCACCGACGGCCGCGCCGCGAGCACGGCGGCGACCGAAAGCCGACGCTTCTCGCCGCCGGAGAGCGTGAACGGGTTCGCGAGGGCGATGCGATCGAGGCGGAGCCGGGCGAGCAGGTCGTCGACCCGGTCGGCGGTCTCGCGTTCACCCAGGCGCAGCGCCCGGGGTGCCACCTCGAGCTCGGCACGCACCGTCGCCGCCACGAACTGGTGTTCGGGCTCCTGGAAGACGGTGCCGATACGCGTGAGCAGCTCGCGCGAGCGCCAGGCGATCGGGTCGCCGCGCAGGCCCGTCGACAACGCCGGGGATGCCTCGACGCGGCCGTCGATCGGGGGCAGGAGCCCGCCGAGGGTGAGCGCGAGGGTGGACTTGCCTGCACCGTTCGGCCCGGTGAGCACGGTGCTCGCTCCGCGCAGGAGAGTGTGGTCGAGACCGCGCTGCACGACCTCGCCGCGCCGGCCCACGGCGAGTCCGCGGGCCGACAGCGCCCACTCGCCCGCCGGTCGGTCGGGCAGCGGGCTCGCGGACGTATCGGTCGGCTCGTCGGGCACCCATACCCCGGCGGCGAGCAGTGCGGCGCGCTCGCGTTCGAGCACCGCGGCCGGTGCGCCGTCGGCGAGGAGCCGGCCGTCGCGGCCGAGCACGATCACACGGTCGACGAGATCGCTCCAGACCTCGACGCGATGTTCGATGACGACGAACGTCGAACCGTGTCGATCGAGCACGCGCTCGACCGCCGACCGGACCTCGCGGATGCCGTCCGGGTCGAGGTTCGCGGTGGGCTCGTCGAGGAGCAGCAGGCCGGGTCGCATCGCGAGGGCGCCGGCGAGGGCGAGGCGCTGCTTCTGACCGCCCGAGAGCGCTGAGCTCGGGTGGTCGAGCGGCACGTCCAGGCCGACCTCGTCGAGCGCGTCGCGCACGCGTCGCCAGATCTCGTCGCGCGGGACGCCGAGGTTCTCGCACCCGAAGGCCACGTCGTCGCCGACGCGCGCGAGGATGACCTGCGAGTCGGGGTCCTGCAGCACGAGCCCGGCCCTTCCCCGGGCCCGTGCCGGGTCGACCCCGTCGACGAGGAGTTCGCCGAAGGCCTCGCCCTCGTCGTCACCGCCGTGCACGCCGGCCAGGGCGTGCAGGAGCGTCGACTTGCCCGCCCCGCTCGGTCCGAGCAGGAGCACCCGCTCGCCGGGTGCGATGCGGAGGTCGAGGTCGTCGATCGCCGGTCGGAGGCGGGAGGCGTGCCGCCAACCCCAGCCGCGCGCCTCGACGGCGGCCGGGGTCGGCGATGGAACGGTGCCCTGCACGGTCAGACCCGTCGTGTCGCTTCCTGTCCGGAGGCGAAACGGCTGAGCGCACCGGTGGCCGCGAGCGCACGGACGATCAGCCAGCCGAGCGCGCCGGCCAGGAGGGCGCCCGACACGACGACCGTGGTGAAGTAGAGGGCGAGGAACTCCGCCGACTTCTGCAGGTTGCCGGAGGTGAACAGCTCGAGGACCCACGCGCCGGCGCCGGCGGCGGCCCCCGCGAGGATCGCCTGCAGCAGTCCGAATCGGCGGTACCGGAAGAGCGCGAAGACGAGCTCGGCGCCGATGCCCTGCGCGAGGCCCGAGAGGATCACCTCAGGACCCCACACGTTGCCGACGATGGCCGAGACCATCGCCGCGACGAGTTCGACGAAGAGCGCAGCGCCCGGCTTGCGGATGATGAGCCCGCCGAGCACGCCGCCGATCAGCCAGATGCCGACGGCGATGCCGCCGAGCCCCGGAGTCACGGCGTCGGCCGCCATGAACCAGGCGTAGCCGACGTTGTTCCAGAACAGGAACAGGAGGCCCGTCGCCACGCCGACGACCGCGCCGACGACGATGTCGACGACGCGCCAGCGGAGGTTGCGCGCGGGTGCGTTGCCTGCGGCGGACGAGGCGGTGGATGGTGCGGTTGCGTGCACTGTCGTGCCCTTTCGATCGTTGGAAAGAGGCACGGGATATTGAGATCGATGCCCTCCCTGCGCTGGCATGACCCAGATCAGGTTCGACGGTCGAAGGTTGAGAACCTTCCTCTCAGCCCGGCTCACCGGACTCCCGTGTTCACCGACGAGTATACGCGCGGCGCACGGGCATGACGCCGGGTGACGGACGAGCGGCGCCCGCGTGGGCGGGGGTCAGTGCTTGAGTGCGCGGATGACCGCCTTGAGCGCCTTGCCGGTGACCCAGATGAGCGGCGTCGCCACGAGCAGCAGGCCGATGAGGTTCGGCTCGAACCGGACGTCGCCCCCGCGGCCGACGTATGCGCCGAGCGGAATGGAGAGGCCGCCGCCGCCACCGCCGCCGGCCTGGTCGCCGCCCGCGTCGCTGCCGCTGCCGGCGCCGAAGCCGTAGTACCCGAGGGCGACGGGCACGACCTTGGTCCCGTCGAGGTCGACGGTCTCGCCGTACGAGGTCTTGACCCCCACGCCGGCGACGGTCTCTGCGAGTTCGAGGACGAGATCAGCCATGAGGGCCACGCTACCCGCCGAACTGCGTTCGATCCACCCCTGCGCGGCCCTCGTCGGCCTCACGCGCGTCGGCCGCCTGACGGGCCCCGTCCACCGCGCCGGCGGGCTTTCGCCGCATCGACTCCACGCGCGCCGCCGCCTCGCCGCGCCGCACGAGCGCCGCCGGGCGGACGGCACCCCGCCCGAATCGCGCGGTCACCTCGTCGATCGCCCGTTCGGCCTCGCGCCACTCCTCGTCGGGGTCCCAGAGGGCGGCGCCCGTGCCCGACGGACGGAGTTGCTCGGCCCGCACCCCGATGAGCCGGATCCGGGCGCCGTCCCCGACGAGCTCGCCGAGTGCGGCGGACGCCTCGTCGTAGATGCGGCGAGCGACGTCGGTCGGCTCACCGAGCGTTCGCGACCGCGTGACGGTACGGAAGTCGCCGTAGCGCAGCTTGAGCACGACGGTGCGGCCGACGACTCCCGCGCGGCGCAACCGGACGGCTACGTCGTCGGAGAGCCGCAGCAGCTCGCGCCGGATCTGCTCGGGGTCGGTCAGGTCGTGACCGAAGGTGACCTCGTGCCCGATGCTCTTCTCGGAGCGGGCGGTCTCGACGTCGCGGGCGTCGATGCCGTTGGCGAGTCGGGTGAGGCGCGCCGCCAGTGCCGGGCCGACCGCGCGTTCGAGTGCCTCGGGCGGCATCGCGGCGACGTCGCCCACGGTGCGCAGTCCGAGCCGCGTCAGCGACTCCTCGGTGACTCGACCCACCCCCCACAACGCGGACACGGGAAGCGGATGCAGGAACGCGAGGGTCTCGGCGGCGGGCACGACGAGCATGCCGTCGGGCTTCGCGCGGCCCGACGCCACCTTCGCGACGTATTTCGTCGCCGCGACGCCGATCGAGCAGGTGAGCCCGGTCTCGCTCCGCACCCGCTCGCGGATGGTCCAGGCGATCTCGGCGGGGCTGCCGTGCAACCGCCGCGCGCCCGAGACATCGAGGAACGCCTCGTCGATCGAGAGGGGCTCGACGAGCGGGGTGATCTGGCCGAAGATCTCCATCACCCGCTTCGAATAGCGCGAGTAGCTCGCATAGTCGCCGCGGAGCACGATCGCGTTCGGGCAGCGCTGCAGGGCCACCGACATCGGCATGGCGGAGTTCACGCCGTAGCGGCGTGCCTCGTAGCTCGCCGCCGAGACGACACCGCGACCCGCGGTGCCGCCGACGAGCACGGGCTTGCCGCGGAGTTCGGGACGGCTCAGGAGCTCGACCGAGACGAAGAACGCGTCCATGTCGACGTGCAGGATCGGTGTGGCCGAGTCGTCGACCGGGCCGGTCGTGACCTGGCGCGACGAGCCGTCCTGCTTGCTCATGATGCGACCCTATCCCGGCCCGCCGACGTCGTCGGTTCCGGTGCCCCTCTCGCCCACCGGCAATCCGACGACCGGTGGGCGGAGGCTCGTCGGAACGTCAGAATCCGAAGTCGCCGCCGCCGAAGTCGCCGCCCCCGAAATCGCCGCCGAACCCGCCGAAGTCGCCGCCCGTGTCGCCGCCCGCGTCGACGGCGCCGGCATCGGAAGCGCCGGCATCGGCTCCGCCCGCGTCCGCGCCGCCCGCGTCGAACGACGCCGGGTCGGGCAGGATCGCGTCGGCGATCGCCGTACCGACGACCACACCGGCGATCGAGCCGAGCAGCGAGCTGCCGAACATCGAGCCGAACGACGGGCCGCCGGGGCGCATGCCCGGCTGGCCGGCCGGAGCGGCGTTCGAGAACGCGCGCTCCATGCTCCCCGGAGCGCGCAGTTCCTGCCGCGTCGCCGCCCGCGCGAGCGCACTCGGCTCATCGGACACGAGCCGCTCCCCAGCCGGCGCCTGATCGGCGAGCGCGCGGTACACCTGCTGGCGCTGCTCGGGCGTGAGCTTCGCGAACGCCTCGGCGTGCACCTGCTCGATCGCCTCCGGAGGAGCGGTGCGCAGCAGGTACCGGTACCGCTCGATCGCGAGCTCGTCGCTGCTGAGCGGGCGGGCGGGCGGCGGCACAGGGCGCTGCGGTTCGGGAGTGCCGAAGAGTCGGTCGAAGAATCCCATGGTGTCCTCGCTGATCGTGAAGGTGTACCTGCATTCTCCCGGTGCCCGCCTTGAAACGGCTGAGAGCCGGGCCGCGGCATCCGCCTGCGGTCCGGCTCCCAGCGGCCGTGCGAGCCTAAGCCCCCGTCGAAGCCGCGCGCTCGAGCACGAGCTCGCGGACGCGGGCCGCGTCGGCCTTGCCCTGCATCGCCTTCATGACGGCACCGATGACGGCACCGGCGGCCTGCACCTTGCCGTCGCGGATCTTCTCGAGCACGTCGGGCTGCGACGCCAGCGCCTGGTCGATCGCCGCGATCAACGCGCCGTCGTCGGAGACGACGGCGAGACCGCGAGCGTCGACGATCTCCTGCGGCGACCCCTCGCCCGCGACGACGCCCTCGAGCACCTGGCGGGCCAGGCGGTCGGTGAGGGTGCCTGCGTCGACGAGCGCCGCCAGCTCGGCGACCTGCTCGGGAGTGGCCAGCGACGCGGCATCCGTCTCGCTCGCGTTCGCGATGCGGGTGAGCTCGCCCGTCCACCACTTGCGCGCCGCAGCGGGCGTGGCGCCCGCGGCGATGGTGGCGGCCACCTCGTTGACGAGTCCGCCGTTCACGACGCCCTGGAAGTCGATGTCGGTGAAGCCCCACTCGGCCTTCAGCCGGCGCCGACGGGCGGCCGGCGGCTCCGGAAGGGCCGCACGCAGCGACTCGACGAGCTCGGCCGACGGCACCACGGGCACGAGGTCGGGCTCGGGGAAGTAGCGGTAGTCGTCGGCGTCGGACTTCGGTCGGCCCGGGCTCGTCGTGCCCGTGTCCTCGTGCCAGTGGCGCGTCTCCTGCGTGATCGTGCCGCCCTTCGCGAGGATCGCGGCTTGCCGCTGGATCTCGTAGCGCACCGCGCGCTCGATCGAGCGGAACGAGTTCACGTTCTTCGTCTCGGTGCGGATGCCGAGCTTCTCGGCGCCCCGCGGGCGGAGCGAGACGTTCGCGTCGCAGCGGAGGTTGCCGCGCTCCATGCGCGCCTCCGAGATGCCGAGCGCGAGCGCGATGTCGCGGATCGTGGACACGTACGCCCTCGCGAGCTCGGGGGCGTCGCCCTCGGCCCCGAAGATCGGCTTCGTGACGATCTCGACGAGCGGCACGCCCGCACGGTTGTAGTCGACGAGCGAGTACTCGGCGCCCTGGATGCGGCCCGTCGCGCCGCCCACGTGGGTGAGCTTGCCCGCGTCCTCCTCCATGTGGGCGCGCTCGATCGGCACCTGGAAGGTGCGCCCGTCGGCGAGCTCGACCTCGACCGACCCTTCGAACGCGATCGGCTCGTCGTACTGCGAGATCTGGTAGTTCTTCGCGAGGTCGGGGTAGAAGTAGTTCTTGCGCGCGAAGCGGCTCGACTCGGCGATCGAGCAGCCGAGTGCGAGGCCGAGCGAGATCGACTTCTCGACCGCGTCGCCGTTCACGACCGGCAGCGAACCGGGCAGGCCGAGGCACACCGGCGAGACGAGCGTGTTCGGCTCGGCCCCGTGGTACTTCTCGTTGGCCGGGTTCGGCGCCGGCGAGAACATCTTCGTCTCGGTGTTGAGCTCGACGTGCACCTCGAGGCCGATCACCGGCTCGAAGAGCTCGAGGGCCTTGTCGTAGTCCATCAGTTCGACGCGCGCCATCAGAGTGCGCCCTCCTCGGTCGCGGTGAGCTCATGGGTCGACAGGTCGGGCGCCTTCGCGAGGATGGGCCCGCCCCACTCGGCGACGAGCAGCTGCTCGAGCGCGCCGCCGACGTTGTACAGGCGTGCGTCCTCGCGCGCGGGCGCGAGGAACTGGATGCCGACGGGAAGGCCGTCCTCGGGTGCGAGGCCCGACGGCACGGAGATGCCCGGCACGCCGGCGAGATTCGCCGGGATCGTCGCGACGTCGTTCAGGTACATCGCGAGCGGGTCGTCGAGCTTCTCGCCGAGCTTGAACGCCGTCGTCGGCGCGGTCGGCGTGGCGAGCACGTCGACCTTCTCGAAGGCCGCGTCGAAGTCGCGCTGCACGAGCGTGCGCACCTTCTGGGCGCTGCCGTAGTAGGCGTCGTAGTAGCCCGCCGACAGGGCGTACGTGCCGAGGATGATGCGCCGCTTCACCTCGGGGCCGAACCCGGCCTCGCGAGTGGCCGCCATGACCTGCTCGACCGTGCCGCCGCCGTCGGGCGTCACGCGCAGGCCGAAGCGCACCGAGTCGAACTTGGCGAGGTTCGACGAGGCCTCGGCCGGCAGGATCAGGTAGTACGCCGCGATCGAGTACTCGAAGTTCGGCGCGGAGACCTCGACGATCTCGGCGCCCTGCTTCTCGAGCAGGTCGAGGGACTCGTGGAAGCGCTGCCGGACGCCCGCCTGGAAGCCGTCGGAGTCGAGCTCCTTCACGACGCCGATGCGCAGGCCCTTCACGTCGGCGTTGCGCGCGGCCTCGGCCATCGACGGCCAGCGGGCGTCGATCGACGTGGAGTCGTGCGGGTCGTGCCCGGCGATGACGTCGTGCAGGAGCGCTGCGTCGAGCACGGTGCGCGTGACGGGGCCGATCTGGTCGAGGCTCGAGGCGAGCGCGATCGAGCCGTACCGGCTGACGGCGCCGTACGTCGGCTTCACGCCGACCGTTCCGGTCACGTGGGCGGGCTGGCGGATCGAGCCGCCCGTGTCGCTGCCGAGCGCGAGCGGCGCCTCGAATGCGGCGACGGACGCGGCGGAGCCGCCGCCCGAGCCGCCCGGGATGCGCTCGAGGTCCCACGGGTTGTGGGTCGGGCCGTACGCCGAGTGCTCGGTCGACGAACCCATCGCGAACTCGTCCATGTTGGTCTTGCCGAGCGGGACGAGCCCCGCCTCGCGGACCTTGCGGACGGGGGTCGCGTCGTACGGCGGGATCCAGCCCTCGAGGATCTTCGAGCCCGAGGTCGAGGGCATGCCCTCGGTGACGAGCACGTCCTTGATCGCGATCGGCACGCCGGCGAGCTCGCCGAGCGACTCCCCCGCTGCGCGGGCACGGTCGACCTCTGCGGCGGCCGCGAGGGCGCGCTCGGCGTCGACGTGGAGGAACGCGTGCACCGCGCCGTCGACGGCGGCGATGCGATCGAGGTGCGCCCGGGTCGCCTCGACGGACGAGACGTCGCCGGCGGCGAGGCGGCCGGCCAGATCGGCGGCGTTGAGGCGGATCAGGTCGTCGGCGTGGCTCACTGCTCCTCCCCCAGGATCGCGGAGACGACGAATCGGTCGCCGTCGCGCTCGGGGGCGCCGGCGAGCGCCTGCGCGGGGGTGAGCACGTCGTCGGTCACGACGTCGGCGCGGAAGACGTTCTGCATCGGGATGGGGTGGCTGGTGGGCGGAACCTCGGGGGTCGCGACGCGATTCACCTGCTCGACGGCCTGCATGATCTGGCCGAGCTCGGTGGTGAGGTGCGCGATCTCCTCTTCGGTGAGCGCGATGCGAGCGAGGGTCGCGAGATGCGCGACCTGCTCGGCACTGATTTCAGGCATGCTGCTCCGAACGTGTCGTGACGGGATTACCGGCAAGTCTATTCGAGCGGCCCCGGCGTCGCCTGCGCCGCGTCCCAGCCGACGAGGATGCCTCGCCGGCGACCCGATCACCCGTCGAGCGCCGCCGGACCCTCGGTCACGAGGACGGCGAACTGCGCGGCGTCGAGCACGCGGATGCCGAGTTCTTCGGCCTTCGCGAGCTTCGAACCGGCGCCCGGCCCCGCGGCCACGTAGTCGGTCTTCTTCGAGACGCTCGAGGCCGCCTTGCCGCCCGCGGCGATGATGGCCTCCTGGGCGCCCTCGCGCGTGAAGCCCTCGAGCGATCCGGTTGCGACGACGGTGAGGCCGGCGAGCACCCCGCCCGCCTCCGCGGCAGCGCCCGGACCGAGGTGATCCGGCGTCCACCAGCGCACGCCGGCCCGGTCCCACCGGTCGACGATCTCGACGTGCCAGTCGACGCCGAACCAGTCGATGAGCGAGTCGGCGATGATGCCGCCGACCCCCTCGACCTCGGCGAGCTGCTCGCGGCTCGCCGCTCGGATCGCCTCGAGCGAGCCGAACCAGTCGGCGAGCGCGCGCGCCGCGACCGGGCCGACGTGGCGGATGTTGAGCGAGACGATGAGGCGCCAGAGCGGCTTGGTCTTCGCCTTCTCGAGTTCGGCGAGGAGCTTCGTCGCCGCTTCGGAGGGGCCGAGTTCTCGGAAGTCCTTCTTGACGCCGGCGGCACGGCGCTCGGCGGCGGTCAGCTGCTCGGTGCCCGGCGGGTAGGTGATCCGCACCTTCTGGAAGGGGGCGCGCTTCACCGGCTCGCCAGTCGTCTCGTCGACCTTCGGTTCGCCGGTCTCCGCGTCGCGGACGACGACCTCGATCGGGACGAGCTCGTCGATCGTGAGGTCGAACAGCCCCGCCTCGGTCGGCAGCGGCGGGTCGGCGGGGAACGACGGCTGCGTGAGCGCCGCCGCAGTCACCTCGCCGAGCGCCTCGATGTCGAGCCCACCCCGGGAGCCGATGTGCTCGATGCGGCCGCGAACCTGGGCCGGGCACGACCTGGCGTTCGGGCAGCGCAGGTCGATGTCGCCCTCTTTCATGGCGCGCAGCGGCGTACCGCACTCGGGGCAGAGCTCGGGCATGTGCCACTCGACCTGGCTGCCGTCGCGCAGCTGCTCGACCGCGCCGAGGATCTCCGGGATGACGTCGCCTGCCTTGCGGAGCACGACCGTGTCGCCGATCATGACGCCCTTCGCGCGGACCACCTGCTGGTTGTGGAGCGTCGCCTGGCGCACCGTGGAGCCGGCGACCTTCACCGGCTCCATCACGGCGTACGGCGTGGCGCGACCGGTGCGGCCGACGCCCACGACGATGTCGAGGAGCTTGGTGTGCACCTCTTCGGGCGGATACTTGTACGCGATCGCCCACCGCGGTGCGCGACTCGTCGCGCCGAGCTCGTCGTGCAGTGCGAGCTCGTCGACCTTGACGACGATGCCGTCGATCTCGTGCTCGACCGAGTGCCGGTGCTCGCCGCGCTCGGCGATGTAGTCGGCGACCTCGGCGACCGTGCCGAACACCCGCGAATGCGGGGAGACCGGGAGCCCCCAGCCGGCGAGCAGGCCGTAGATCTCGGACTGGGCGGTCACGTCGGGGTGCGCCCACGCGCCGATGCCGTGCAGGTAGAGGTCGAGCCGGCCGAGCCGTTCGCGCATGAGCTCGAGCTCGAGGCCGCTCTTCTTCTCGCGGCGCTGACGCAGGCTGCCCGCCGCCGTGTTGCGGGCGTTCGCGAACTCGGGGTACTTGGTCGGGATCTGGTCGGCGGGGCGCCCCTTGGCGAGCTGTTCGGCCTCGTAGGCGGCCTGGAGCTCGTGCTGGCGCGCGTTGAGCGCCTCGAAGTCGGTCGTGCGCAGGAACACCTCGCCGCGCACCTCGAAGAAGTCGGGGAAGCCCGTGCCCGTGAGCCGGCGCGGGATGACCGGGATGAAGTCGACGTTCTCGGTGATGTCCTCGCCGACCCGGCCGTCGCCCCGGGTGGTCGCCGTCTCGAGCACGCCGTCGCGGTACGCGAGGCTGATCGCGAGCCCGTCGATCTTGAGCTCGGAGAGCCAGCGCACGGGCCGCCCGGCCGCGGCGGCGGTCTTCGCCGCCCAATCCCTGAACTCGTCGATCGAGAAGACGTTGTCGAGGCTGAGCATGCGCTCGGCGTGCTCGTGCTCGGGGAAGCCCGCCGGCACGATCGCGGCCCCGACCTGCTGGGTCGGGCTGTCTTGGCCCGCCAACTCGGGGAAGGCGCGCTCGAGCGCCTCGAGCCGGTGGAAGTCGGCGTCGTACTCGGCATCGGAGAGCGGGGAGTCGCCGTCGCCGTAGTACGCGAGCCGGGCCGCCTCGATACGGGCGGTGAGGCGGTCGGCCTCGGCTCGCGCGGCCTCGAAGGACATGGACTCGAACTCGGCCGGGATCTCGCCGGCGACGGTCGTCTCGCTCACAGGCCAATCCTAGAG
The DNA here is from genome assembly GCF_058349925.1 of Agromyces solani. Taxonomy (NCBI): domain Bacteria; kingdom Bacillati; phylum Actinomycetota; class Actinomycetes; order Micrococcales; family Microbacteriaceae; genus Agromyces; species Agromyces solani. The sequence goes on along the minus strand of NZ_JBYRER010000001.1, from coordinate 1,433,390 downwards.
AGGCCGTCCGACAGTCGTGGGCCCGATCGACGGACGGGGCGGAAGGCCGACCCCGGTGCCCGGCCACGCGAGGCGGGAGCCGGGCCACCGGGCGCGTCGAGCCGGATGCCGCTACGCCTCCAGTCCGGACGCGTCGACGCGGCGATGGTACCGGACGCCGACCGTGCCGCCGAGGAGGGCGCCGCCCATGCTCACTGCGACCAGGGCGACGACGACGACGACGAGGGCGATCGCCAGCGCGTCCTCGGGCAGCGGGAGCCGCGGGAAGCCGTCGACGTAGCCGAGCACGGTGCCGCTCGTGCCCGGCAGCACGCCGACCGCCGCGACCGCGATCGCGGCGAGGAGCGCCCACGCCCAGACGGCGAGTCCCTGCACGATGCCGCTGAAGCGCGCCATGCGGCCGGCGACGTACCCGCCGCAGTAGAAGGCGGCCAGGAGCACGGCGAGCAGCCCGCCGACGCCGATCCAGACGGCGGTGTCGGCATCGATCGGGAGGTCGCCCGTCAAGGCCCGCGGGCTCTGCGACACGTCGAGCCCGAATGCCGATCCGGTGACGGCGGCGCATCCGACGACGATCGCCGAGACGGCCATGGCGATGAGCCAGCCGAAGAAGGCCGAGCCGACCTTGATGCCGCCGAATCGACTGCGCTGGCGCTCGACGATCTCCTCCATCGTGATGGTGTCCGCGGCGTCGATCCAGGGGGCGGGTCGCGTCTCGGCGGTCGTGACGGGCCCGGTGTCGAGGTTTCGGAAGGGGGCCGCCGGGTCTTCGCCCGCGGGCGCCCGATAGTCCATGGGATCGATAGAGTCACGTGGGTAGGACACGGGGTCTCCTCATCATCTCGCACGGCGCCGGGGGTAGCGCCGCCGAGGCGAATCTACGTGAAGCCCGTCGCGAGGTCGAGGCGCACCCGCCTGGCCGAGACCACGACGCGCGTCGCCGGGCGGCGCCGCCCGCGGGGAGGGACGGGCGCCTACGCCTCGACGGGCACGGCGCTCACCGTGCGGTCGATCGTGAACTGGCCGAGCACGCGCGAGCCGACGTAGATCACGGCGGTCTGCCCGGGGGCGACGCCGCCGAGGGGCTCGGCGGGCGTCACGACGACCTCGCCGTCGACGAGCGCGGCGACGGCGGGCACGGGGTCGGCGTGCGCACGGATCTGCACCTCGCAGTCGAACGATTCGCCGGCCGCGGTGATGATGCCCGACGCGACGGGATCGAGGCCCGCCCACGAGAACCTGGCCCCCGCGACCTCGGCCACGGCGAGCGCCGCCTTCGGGCCGACGACGACGGTGTTCTCCTTCGGCCGCACCTCGAGCACGAACCGCGGCTTGCCGTCGGCCGCGGGGGTGCCGAGGCGCAGGCCCCGCCGCTGGCCCACCGTGTAGGCGTGCGCACCGTCGTGGGAGCCCACCACGGCGCCCGTGCGATCGACGATGTCACCGGTCGCGGTGCCCACCTTGTCGGCGAGCCAGCCCTTCGTGTCGCCGTCGGGGATGAAGCAGATGTCGTACGAGTCGGGCTTCTGCGCGACACTGAGGCCGCGGCGCGCCGCCTCCTCGCGCACGAGCTGCTTCGACGCGGTGTCGCCGAGCGGGAAGTACGCGTGGGCGAGCTGCTCCGCCGTGAGCACGCCGAGCACGTACGACTGGTCCTTCGCCTCAGCGTTCGCGCGGTGCAGCTCGAGCGCGCCGGAGTCGCCGGTCACGACCTTCGCGTAATGGCCGGTCGCCACGGCGTCGAAGCCGAGGGCGAGCGCCTTCTCGAGCAGGGCTGCGAACTTGATGCGCTCGTTGCAACGCATGCACGGGTTCGGCGTGCGACCCGCCGAGTACTCCGCGATGAAGTCGTCGACGACGTCGGCCTTGAACCGCTCGGAGAAGTCCCACACGTAGTACGGGATGCCGAGCACGTTCGCCGCGCGCTGCGCGTCCATCGAGTCCTCGATCGTGCAGCAGCCGCGGCTGCCGGTGCGCAGGGTGCCCGGCATTCGGCTGAGGGCGAGGTGCACGCCGACGACCTCGTGCCCGGCCTCGACGGCGCGCGCGGCCGCGACGGCGCTGTCGACGCCGCCTGACATCGCTGCAAGGACCTTCACCCCTCCAGTGTAGGCAGGGCAGTCTGAGCGGATGCCTCGGGCGGGCGTCAGCGGTCGAACGAGGTGGCGCGGCCGGCGAGTCCGGCCTTGGCGGCCTGCGCGTGCGCGGCGGGGAGGGCGGCGAGGAAGGCGTCGACGTCGGCCTCGGTCGACGTGTGCCCGAGCGTGATGCGCAGCGCGCCGCGGGCGTCCGCCTCGGTACGGCCCATCGCCATGAGCACGTGCGAGGGCTCCGGCACGCCGGCCTGGCACGCGGAGCCGGTCGACACCGCGACCCCGGCGGCGTCGAGGAGGAAGAGCAGCGAGTCGCCCTCGCAGCCGGGGAACGAGAAGTGCACGTTGCCCGGCAGGCGCACGGTCGCGCCGGGGCCGATGTCGCCCGACAGCCGCGCCGAGGGCACGGCCTCGATCACGCCGGCGATCACCCGATCGCGCAGTCCGGCCATGCGCACCGCGTCGTCGTCGAGCCGGGCGGCGACGGCCTCGGCGGCCTCGGCGAAGGCGGCGGCCGCGGCCACGTCCTGGGTGCCGGAACGGACCTTGCGCTGCTGCCCGCCGCCGTGGATGAGCGGTTCGACGGCCGCCGACCGGTCGAGCACGAGCGCGCCGATCCCGGCGGGTCCGCCGATCTTGTGCGCCGAGACGCTGAGCGCGACGAGCCCCGCGCCGCGCGGCGCGCCGGTCGTCGTTCGCAGCGTGCGCACGTCGATCGGCACCTGGCCGTACGCGGCGATCGCGTCGACGTGCAACGGCACCCCGGCGCGGGCGGTGAGGCGTGCGACCTCCTCGACCGGCTGGATCGTGCCGACCTCGTTGTTCGCCCACAGCATCGTCACGAGCGCGACCGACCCGGCGTCGGCGAGCGCCGCCTCGAGCGCGTCGAGCCGCACCCGGCCGACCTCGTCGAGCGGGATCTCCACGATCTCGGCGCCCTCGTGCTCGGCGAGCCAGTCGACGGTGTCGACGGTGGCGTGGTGCTCCCCCGCGGGAACGAGGATCCGCGGGCGCGCCGCACCCGCCGAGGCATCCTCGCGCCGCTGCCACCAGAGGCCCTTGATCGCGAGGTTCACGGCCTCGGTGCCGTTGCCCGTGAACACGACCTCGATGCCGTCGACGCCGAGCGTCGCCGCGACGCGCTCGCGCGACTCCTCGAGCAGCCGCTTCGCCCGCTGTCCCGCGCCGTGGATCGACGACGGATTGCCGACCACGGCGAGCGCGGCGGTCATCGCCTCGATCGCCTCGGGCAGCATCGGCGTGGTCGCCGCGTGGTCGAGGTAGACCATGGCCCGCCCTTCGTCGTCGTCCGTCCGTGATGGATGTCCCGGCGCGCCGCCTGCACGCGCTTGCAGGCGGCCTCACCGGCAAGAACTACTGTAGATCGCATGCCTCCGCACGGTCCCCTCGACGAACTCGGCGTCCGCGCCGACGCCGGCGGCGGACGCATCCGGGTGTGGTCCGGGCATGCGACGAGCGTCGACCTCGTCGTGTTCGATCCCGACGACCTCGACTGGGCGGTCGAGCGCGTGCCGCTCGCGCGCGACGCCCGGGGCGTCTGGTCGGGCGAGTCGGCCGCACTCGTGCCGGGCGCGCACTACGGGCTCCGGGTCGACGGGCCGGCCGGGTTCGACCACGCGTTCAACCCCGTGCACACGCTGCTCGACCCGTACGCCCGCGGCCTCGCCCGTGCCGACGACGGGTCGTGGCGCGGCGTCGTGCTCGGCGACCTCGCCGAGGCGGGCTTCGACTGGGGCGGTGTCGCGAAGCCCCGCGTGCCCCTCGACCGGACCGTCGTCTACGAGGCGCACGTGCGCGGGTTCTCGAAGCTCAACCCGGCGATCCCCGAAGCGCTCCGCGGCACCTACGCCGGCCTCGCGCACGATGCCTCGCTCGAGTACCTCACGGGGCTCGGCATCACGACGGTCGAACTGCTGCCGGTGCACGCCTTCGTCTCCGAGCAACGGCTCGTGCGCCAGGGCAAGCCGAACTACTGGGGCTACAACACGCTCGCCTTCTTCGCCGCCCACGCGCCGTACGCGAGCGCCGCAGCGCAGGCCGAGGGCGCTCACGCCGTGCGCCGCGAGTTCGCCGGCATGGTGCGGCGCCTGCACGAGGCGGGCCTCGAGGTCGTGCTCGACGTCGTGTACAACCACACCGCCGAGGAGGGCCGCGAGGGGCCGACCTACAGCTTCCGCGGCATCGACAACGCGAGCTACTACCGCCACGACGCCCACGGACGCTACGTCGACACGACCGGCTGCGGCAACACGGTCGACTTCGGGCACGAGGCATCCGTGCGGCTCGTGCTCGACTCGATGCGCTACTTCGCGGGCGAACTCGGGGTCGACGGTTTCCGGCTCGACCTCGCGACGACCCTCGGACGCGACGTCCACGGCGAGTTCACGGCCGACCACCCGCTGCTCCGCGGCATGCTCGACGATCCCGTGATCGGCGCCACGAAGCTCATCGCCGAACCGTGGGACGTCGGCCCCGGCGGATGGCGGACGGGCGGCTTCCCGCCCGGGTTCGGCGAGTGGAACGACCGCTACCGCGACCGCATGCGCGACTTCTGGCTCGGCGACCTCCGCCGCGAGCGGCAGACGGGCTCGCCGGGCAGCGGCATCGGCCGCTTCGCGACCCGGCTCGCCGGCTCGTCGAACACCTTCTCGCCCGAGCGCGGACCGCTCGCGAGCCTGAACTTCGTCACCGCGCACGACGGGTTCACGCTCGCCGACCTCACGGCGTACGACGTCAAGCACAACCTCGGCAACGGCGAGCAGAACCGCGACGGCACCGACGGCAACAACTCGTACAACCACGGGATCGAGGGCGAGGCGGCGGACCCCGCGGTCCGCGCGGCGCGACGGCGGAGCATCCGCAACCTGCTCGGCACCCTGCTGCTGTCGGCGGGCGTGCCGATGCTGACCGCGGGAGACGAGTTCGGCCGCAGCCAGCGTGGCAACAACAACGCCTACTGCCACGACTCGCCGCTCACCTGGCTCGCATGGGACGCCGCCGAGCGCCCCCGGCACGCGCCCGAGCTGCTCGCGACCGCGAAGCACCTGCTGCGCCTGCGCGCCGAGAATCCGGCGCTGCGGCCGATCCGCTTCGCCCGCGACGGCGAGACGACGCCGAGCGCGTCGGAGATGCACTGGTTCAACGCCGACGGCGAGACCATGGGCCTCGACGACTGGAACTCGCCGGCCGAGCGCACGCTGCAGTTCGTCGCGGCGTCGACGCCCGAGACCGAGGCCTTCAACCGCATCCTGCTCGTCGTGCACGCCCGGGAGACGGAGGCCGACGTCGTGCTGCCCGTCGTCGACGGCGTCACCGGCTACCGGGAGCTCTGGGACTCCGCCGAGGAGGCCCCGGTGCCCGCCCTCGAACCGGCGGCCCCGCTCGCGCCCGGCGATCGGATCCGCATCGCCGGCCCGTCGATGCGCCTCTTCCGCGCCGAAGGCGGCGAATGATGGCGAAGCGCGCGGATGCCTCGGCGTCGGGCACGCCGGCGACGCTCGCGCTCGCCCGTGCCGGGATCGAGTTCTCGGTGCTCGCCTACGACCACGACCCGCGGGCGGCGGCCTACGGCCTGGAGGCCGCGGAGAAGCTCGGCCTCGACGCCGACCGGGTCTTCAAGACGCTGCTCGCCGAGGTCGACGGCACGCTCGCGGTCGGGATCGTGCCCGTCGCCATGCAGCTCGACCTGAAGGCGCTCGCCGCCGCGCTCGGCGGCAAGCGCGCCGAGATGGCCGACCCGCGCGTCGCGGAGCGCAAGACGGGCTACGTCGTCGGCGGGATCAGCCCGATCGGCCAGAAGACCGCGCTGCCGACCGTGCTCGACGAATCGGCGGTCGTCTGCGAGACGATCTACGTCTCGGGCGGTCGGCGCGGGCTCGACCTCGAGCTCGCGCCCGACGACCTCGTCGCCGTCACCGGGGCGCGCTACGCCCCGATCGCCCGGACGCGCTGATGCGGCTCGTCGTGGCATTCCTCACGCGGAGCCCGACGATCGGCGCCGCGGTCATTCGGCGACCGCGACGAGCCCCAGTTCTGCGGGGTTCGTCATGAGCGGATGCGACGGCACCACCCGCACCGAGTAGCCGAACGCGCCGGCACGGTCGAGCGTGACGAGGCCCTCGTATTCGCCGCCGGCCACGGGCGCGAGCGCCGTGCGGACGGGGTCGCCGATCGAGTCGTCGGCGAGGCCCCGCCCCGACACGAGCTCGACCGCCACGTCGGCCGGGTCGAGCCCGCCGAGCGACACCTCGGCTCGCACGTGCAGCTCGTCGCCGACCACCGGCTGGTCGAGCCCGCCGGACTCGACGTGCAGCACCCTCACCGCGGGCCACGCGGAACGGACCCTCGCCGCCCAGGCCGCGAACTCCCGGGCGCCGCGCGCGTCGTCGGCGCGCATGCGATCGAACGTCGCCGCCGCATGCCGGTACAGCCGTTCGACGTACTCGCGCACCATGCGGTCGGCACCGAGCTCGGGCACCAGCCGCGACATCGTCGTGCGGAGCATGCGCAGCCACTCGGTCGGCACGCGGTCGGCATCGCGCTCGAAGTAGCCCGCCCGACCGTCGGCGTCGGCGGGTCGGTCGTAGAACGCGGGCACGATCCGGTGCTCGAGCAGGTCGTAGAGCGCGGCAGCCTCGCGCGCGTCCCGTTCGGCCGCGTCACCGGCGGCATCGGCCGAGGGGATGACCCAGCCGAAGTCGTCGCCTGCGAACTCCGCCCACCAGCCGTCGAGGATCGACAGGTTGAGGGCGGCGTTCATCGCGGCCTTCATGCCCGACGTGCCGCACGCCTCGAGGGGTCGCAGCGGGTTGTTGAGCCACACGTCGCAGCCCGGGTAGAGCGTCTCGGCCATCGCCATGTCGTAGTCGGGCAGGAACACGAACCGCTCCCGCACCTCGGGCTGGGCCGCGAACTGCACGAGGCGCTGGATGAGTCGCTTGCCCTCGTCGTCGGCGGGGTGCGACTTCCCGGCCACGACGAACTGCACGGGGCGTTCCGGGTTCGTGAGGATCGCGGTCAACCGGTCGGGGTCCTGCAGCATGAGCGTCAGGCGCTTGTACGTGGGAACGCGACGCGCGAAGCCGATCGTGAGCACGTCGGGATCGAGCGCGTTCGCGATCCACTCGGGCGCCGGCGCGCCCGCGTGCTGCTCGATGAAGCCCGCCTCGAGCCGGCGGCGGGCGTCGCCGACGAGCCGGGCGCGCATCTCGCGCTTGACCGCCCACAGCTCGGCATCGCCGACGGCGGGACTCAGCCAGTCGGCGTGCTCGGCGTCGTCCGTGCCGAGCGTGCGCTCGGCGAGCGCCGTGAGCGCCGGGTCGGTCCACGTCGGCGCGTGCACGCCGTTCGTGATCGAGGTGATGGGCACGTCATCGGCGTCGAAGCCCGGCCACAGGTCGCCGAACATGCGACGGCTGACGCGCCCGTGGAGTTCCGAGACGCCGTTCGCATGCCCGGCGAGGCGAAGCCCCATCACGGCCATGTTGAACGCGCTCGTCGCGGGATCGGCCCCGGGTTCGACACCGAGGGCGAGCGCTGCGGCCGCGTCCACGCCGGGCAGCAGCTCCTCCGTGACGTAGCGCTCCACGAGCGCGCGGTCGAAGCGGTCGATGCCGGCGGGCACGGGGGTGTGGGTCGTGAACACCGTTCCGGAGCGGACGAGCTGCAGGGCCTCGGCGAAGGTGAGCCCCTCGCCGATGTACGCCGAGATCCGCTCCAGGCCGAGGAAGCCCGCGTGCCCCTCGTTCATGTGGAAGACCTCGGGCGCCGGGGCGCCGACGAGCTCCGCCCAGGCGCGCAGCGCCCGCACGCCCCCGATGCCGAGCAGCAGCTCCTGCAGCAGCCGATGCTCGCTGCCGCCGCCGTACAGCCGGTCGGTGATCGCCCGGTACTCGTCGGAGTTCGCGGGCACGTCGGTGTCGAGCAGCAGCAGTTCGACCCGGCCGACCGCGGCGCGCCAGACGCGCGCGCTCAGCGTGCCGCCGTCGGGCAGCGCGAGCGAGACCTGCACCGCACTCCCGTCGGACCGGCGGAGCACGGCCAACGGCAGGCCGTCGGGGTCCTGCGCCGGATAGCGTTCCTGCTGCCAGCCGTCGGACGAGATCGACTGCGCGAAGTACCCCGCCTTGTAGAAGAGGCCGACGGCGACGATCGGGACGCCGAGATCCGATGCGGCCTTGAGGTGGTCACCGGCGAGGATGCCGAGCCCGCCGGAATACTGGGGCAGCGCCGCGGTGATGCCGTACTCGGGCGAGAAGTAGGCCACGAGGCCCGGCCGCCCGCCCTCGAGTCCCTGGTACCACCGGGGTTCGTCGAGATAGCGGCGGAGCCCGTCCCGCTCCCGCTCAGCCCATGCGACGTAGTCGTCATCGGCGGCGAGCGCGTCGATCCTGGCCGGATCGACCTCGCCGAGGAACGTCACGGGATCGCGCTCGGAGCGCGACCAGGCCTCGGGGTCGATGTGCTCGAACAGGCGCCGCGTCGGCTCGTGCCACGCCCAGCGCAGGTTCGCCGCGAGCTCTTCGAGGGCGCCGAGGCGGGCGGGGACGACGGCTCGGACGGTGAACTTCCGGATCGACTTCACGGCTCCACCCTAGGTCGCGCGTGTGTCGGGCGTGTGAACCGTTCGCGACGTCGGCGTGGTCGCGGCCGACCCGCGCCGACCGATTCGGTGCCCTGCGGGGGTCGACGCGCTACGGTCGGAACGTGACCACCGCTACCCCGCTCGCCGGCCGCATCCCCGTGACGCGGCTCACTCCGGCCGTGCCCGATCCCCGCTGGCTTCCGAAGGCGTTCGAGGGCGAGATCGTGCCGTTCCGCGCGACGGTGTTCCGCGAGGGGCACGACCGGGTCGGCGCGACGCTCGTCGTCACGAGCCCGTCCGGCGTCGTGCACCGGCAGCGCATGGTCGCGCTCGCCCCGGGCACCGACCGCTGGGAGGCGCTCGTACGGCTCGACGAGCTCGGCGAATGGCGCTGGCACGTCACCGGTTTCGACGATGAGATCGCCACCTGGCGGCACGACGCCGCGGTCAAGATCGACGCCGGCGTCGACGTCGAGCTGATGTACGAAATCGGCGCGCGGCTCATCGACCGCGCCGCGCGAGAGACCTCCCGCCCCCGTGCCGTGCGGAAGCGCCTCACGGCCCTCGCCGACGCGCTCCGCGACCGCGAGGCATCCCCGGACGAACGGCGCGCCCTCGTCGATGCGCCCGTCCTCGAGGAGTTCCACGACCGACCGCTCGCACGCCTCGCGAGCGACTCCGCCGAGCAGCGCCTGCTCGTCGAACGCCGCCGGGCCGGCGTCGGCGCCTGGTACGAGTTCTTCCCGCGTTCGGAGGGGGCGAAGCGCCGGAAGGACGGCACCTGGAGGAGCGGCACCTTCCGCAGCGCGCAGAAGCGCCTCGACGGCGTCGCCGCGATGGGCTTCGACGTCGTGTACCTGCCGCCGATCCACCCCATCGGCGTGACGAACCGCAAGGGTCCCAACAACACCCTCGAACCGGGCCCCGGCGACCCCGGCTCCCCGTGGGCGATCGGCGGCCCGCTGAAGGACGGCAGCCCCGGCGGGCACGACGCCGTGCACCCCGATCTCGGAACCCTCGCGGACTTCCGCGCCTTCGTGCGCCGTGCGAACGACCTCGGCATCGAGGTCGCGCTCGACCTCGCGCTGCAGGCCTCGCCCGACCACCCCTGGGTCGCCGCGCATCCCGAGTGGTTCACCGTCCTGCCCGACGGCACCATCCGCTACGCCGAGAACCCGCCGAAGAAGTACCAGGACATCTACCCCGTCAACTTCGACGACGACCCCGAGGGCATCTTCGACGAGGTGCTGCGCATCGTGCACCACTGGATGAAGCAGGGCGTCCGCATCTTCCGCGTCGACAACCCCCACACGAAGCCGCTCGCATTCTGGGAGCGGCTCATCGCCACGGTGAACGCCGACGACCCGGGCGTCGTCTTCCTCGCGGAGGCGTTCACCCGGCCCGCGATGATGCAGGCCCTCGCGATGGCGGGGTTCCAGCAGTCGTACTCGTACTTCACGTGGCGCAACACGAAGGCCGAGCTCGAGGAGTTCCTCACCTCCGTGTCGCAGGAGACCGCGGATTTCATGCGGCCGAACCTCTTCGTGAACACCCCGGACATCCTCACCGAGTACCTGCAGTTCGGCGGGCCGGCCGCGTTCACGGTGCGCGCCACGATCGCGGCGACGGCGGCGCCGCTGTGGGGCGTCTACTCGGGCTTCGAGCTCTTCGAGTCCGTCGCGCGGCCGGGCGCCGAGGAGGCGATCGACAACGAGAAGTACGAGTACAAGCCCCGCGACTTCTCCGCCGCCGAGGCCGAGGGGCGCTCGCTCGCGCTGTACCTCGGCATTCTCAACCGCATCCGCGCGGAGCACCCGGCGCTGGGACAGCTCCGCAACATCCGGTTCCACGCGAGCGACGACGACTCGGTGCTCGTCTACTCGAAGCACCTCGACGGCCGGTTCACGGACGACGGCCTCGACGACACGATCATCGTCGTGGCCAACGTCGACCCCCACTCGGTGCGGGAGACGACCGTGCACCTCGACCTCGAGGCGATCGGGCTCGCGCCCGACGCACGGTTCCAGGTCGACGACCTCGTCACCGGCTCGCGCTGGGAGTGGGGCGCCTCGAACTACGTGCGGCTCGACGCGTTCACCCGCCCCGCGCACATCCTGCACGTGAGAAGAGGCCCGGATGCCTGACCTGCCCGACGCTCCCGTCGCCGCACCCCGCGTTCCCGACGACGTGCTCGCCGCCGTCGCCGAGGGCCGGCACAGCGATCCCCACTCGGTCCTCGGCCAGCACGGGTTCGACGCACCCCGCGAGCCCGGGCCGCTCACGACGATCCGGACGCTCCGGCCGCTCGCCGCGGGCGTCGACGCCGTGCTGGCCGACGGCACCACCCTGGCGCTCGAGCACGTCGGGCACGGCGTGTGGGCGGGCGCCGGCCGGTTCGGCCCGACCGACTACCTCATCGAGGCCCGATACGACGACGGCTCGGAGTGGACGGCCGACGATCCCTACCGGTTCGCCCCCACGATCGGCGAACTCGATCTGCACCTCATCGGCGAGGGGCGGCACGAGCAGCTCTGGAAGGTGCTCGGTGCGCGGTTCCGCGACCACTGGGGCGCTGCCGGGAGCGTCGCCGGCACGGCCTTCACCGTCTGGGCGCCGCACGCGCGCGCGGTTCGCGTCGTCGGCGCGTTCAACCGCTGGAACGGCGTCGGGCACGCGATGCGCAGCATGGGGGCGAGCGGCGTGTGGGAACTCTTCGTGCCCGACCTCGAACCGGGGGCGCTGTACAAGTTCGAGCTGCTCACGGCGACCGGCGACTGGATCATGAAGGCCGACCCGATGGCCCGCCGGGCCGAGGTCGCCCCCGCCACGGCGTCGATCGTCGACGACGGCCACTACGTATGGGGCGACGGCGAATGGCTCGATCGGCGAGCCGCCGAGAACGCGCACGAGCGCCCGATGTCGATCTACGAACTCCACCTCGGTTCCTGGCGGCCGGGCAGGGGCTACCGGGAGGTGGCCGACGAGCTCATCGAGTACCTCGACTGGCTCGGATACACCCACGTCGAGTTCCTGCCGCTCGCCGAGCACCCCTTCGGCGGGTCATGGGGCTACCAGGTGACCGGCTACTACGCCGCGACGAGCCGGTTCGGCTCCCCCGACGACCTCAGGTACCTCATCGACCGGCTGCACCGGGCGGGCATCGGCGTCATCATGGACTGGGTACCCGGCCACTTCCCGAAGGACGAATGGGCGCTCGCCCGCTTCGACGGGGAGCCGCTCTACGAGCACGCCGATCCGCGCCGCGGCGAGCAACAGGACTGGGGCACGCTCGTCTTCGACTTCGGCAACCCGCGGGTGCGCAACTTCCTCGTCGCGAACGCGCTGTTCTGGCTCGAGGAGTTCCACGTCGACGGCCTCCGGGTCGACGCCGTGGCATCCATGCTGTACCTCGACTACTCGCGTGCCGACGGCGAATGGCTGCCGAACGTCCACGGCGGCCGCGAGCACCTCGAGGCGATCGCCTTCCTGCAGGAGGCCACGGCGACCGCGTACAAGCGCAACCCCGGCATCGTCATGATCGCCGAGGAGTCGACCTCGTGGCCGGGCGTCACCGCACCCACCTCGTCGGGCGGGCTGGGCTTCGGGTACAAGTGGAACATGGGCTGGATGCACGACTCGCTCCAGTACATCCAGAACGACCCGCTGTATCGCTCGCATCACCACCACGAGCTCACGTTCTCGTTCCTCTACGCCTTCAGCGAGCACTTCATCCTGCCGATCTCGCACGACGAGGTCGTGCACGGCAAGGGCTCGCTCGTGCGCAAGATGCCGGGCGACCACTGGCAGCAGCTCGCGAACGCGCGCGCCTACCTCGCGTTCATGTGGGCGCATCCCGGCAAGCAGCTGCTGTTCATGGGCCAGGAGTTCGGCCAGCTCAGCGAGTGGAGCGAGGAACGCGGCCTCGACTGGTGGATCCTCGACCAGCCCTCGCACCGGCAGCTCGCCGAGTTCGTCGGCGCGCTCAACCGCCGCTACCGTGCGACCGCCGCGCTCTGGCAGCTCGACGACGACGCGGCGGGGTTCGAGTGGGTCGAGGGCGGCGCGGCGGCCGAGAACGTCGTCGCCTTCCTCCGGTACGACCGCGAGCGGCGGCCCCTGCTGTGCATCGTCAACTTCGCGGGAAACCCGCACGAACGCTTCCGGCTCGGCCTGCCGTTCACCGGACGGTGGCGCGAAGTGCTCAACTCGGATGCCTCGGAGTTCGGCGGCTCGGGAGTCGGCAACCTCGGCGGCGTCGATGCCGAGGACGTCCCCTGGGCGGGTCGTCCGGCGTCGGCGACGTTCAGGCTGCCGCCGCTCGCGGCCGTCTGGTTCGAGCTCGACGGGTAGGGGCGATCAGGGCGGCCGCGCGCGACCGCCCGTCAGTAGACGCGATCGCCCGTCAGTACAGGAGGCTCGCGAGTCGTCCCCGTGCCGCGGCGACCCGCGGATCGTCGCCGCCCACGACCTCGAACAGCTCGACGAGCCGCTCGCGGACGGTCTTGCGACCGTCGGCGTCGAGATCGGCGAACAGGGCCAGGAGGCGATCGAACGCGTCCTCGACGTGTCCGCCGGAGACGTCGAGGTCGGCGACGTCGAGCTGCGCGGCGAGGTCGTCGGGCGAGGCGGCCGCCGCGGCGCGGATCGAGTCGAGCGTCTTGCCCGACAGCCGCCCGAGCAGGTTCACCTGTGCGAGCCCCGCGACGGCGAGGGCATCGCGCGGGTCCTGGGCGATCGCCGTGCGGTACGCGGCGGCGGCGGCGTCGTAGTCGCGCCGCTCGATCGCGTCGTACGCCTCCTGGTGGAGCGGCGGCAGCGGCGGCTCGGCCGGCGCCTCGGCGACGCCCTCGTCGCCCGGCTCGATGCGGCCTGCGGCGCCGTGCTGGGCGCCCAGTTCGAGGAGCTGGTCGAACAGCTGGGAGATCACGTCGTCGGGCTGCTCGCCCGCGAACAGCGGCACCGGCTGGCCGGCCACGAGGGCGACGACCGTCGGCACCGACTGCACCTGGAGGGCCTGCACGAGCTGCGGGCTGCGATCGGCGTCGGCGGCCGCGAGCACGAGTCGGCCGTCACGAGCGCGGACGAGCCGCTCGAGCGCCGCGAGCAACTGCTGCGACGGCTCGCTCCACGTCGCCCAGATCGCGACGACGACGGGCAGCGTGCGCGAGAGCTCGAGGACTTCGCCGAATGCGGCGTCGTCCGTCTCGACGACGATGCGGTCGGTCGACGAGGGCGCATGCGCCCCGGTCGGCTGGGCGGCCGCCTGCTGACGCTGCACGAGCGACGTGAGGTCGACGGCTCCGCGCAGCGAGGCGCCGGACGGCGGAATCGGGTTCGTCATCTACTTGACCTCCGATGCTGAGACGAGGCTCTCGGACCAGCCGAGGAGCTGGATCTTCGCGGCGCCGTCGGCGGCGCCGACGCCGGGCACGTAGAACAGCAGTTGGATGCTGCTGGCGCGCTGGACGCCCTTCGCGCTCTGACCCGTGAAGCCCGACAGCGCCGCGGCGCTGCCGCCCTCCTGGAATCCGGTCGTCCCGCCGTCGTTCGGCACGCTCTTCTCGCCGCGGCGGACCTCGACCGACACGATGGCACCGGCGTCGATCGTGCCGAAGCCGATCGCGGGCGCCTTGCCGGCGGCGGTCGAGACGGTCAGGGTCGCCGTCGGGTTCGCCTTCTCGGCCTCGGACTTGCGCGCGGCGGCGTTGAGCGCCTCGTCGAGGTCAGACGCCTCGAGATCGAACATGGGGGCGAACTCGCTCTTGTCGCCGTTCTGGAGGATGTCGGCGTACGCCGCAGCCACCTCTCCGGTCGGCATGACGAGGCCCTTGAACTCGGGCGAGATCGGAGGAGCGCCGATCGAGGCGGGTGCGACCTCGGGGACGTCGGTGTCGGGCACGAGCGCCGTCTGGTACATCACGCGGTAGTTATCGCGCGGCGTCTCCTGCACGAGGACGAGCGCGGTCGGGGCGATCGTCTCGTCGTCGGCGTTCTTCGCGATCGTGAGCACGGTACGCGGCCAGCCGGTCGACTGCTGCGGGAGCGTCAAGGTCAGCGGCGACGCCGGGATGGCCGGCGGCAACGGGTGGTCGGGCAGCGTGCGCCGGATCTTGTAGTTGGCCTCACGGGCCGCCATCGCCGGCCCCGTGAAGCGCTCGGCGGCCTTCGCCGTCGCGCGTCCTTCGTCGACCTCGCTCGCGAACACCGCGATCCGGCGCATGATGCGCTCCATCTGCGGCACCGTGACGGCGGGCTCCACCACGGGCGCGGCCGGGTCGGGCTCGTCGGTCGCGACCGGCGTGGCTTCCGGCGTCGCCGGTGCGGTCGTGGCCGGAGCGTCGGAGCCCTCGAAGCTCGGCCAGTAGTCGGCCGAGCAGGCGCTCAGCGCGAGGGCCGGCACGAGGAGTGCCGGGACGATCGCGATGCGCTTGGCACGGCCGACCGAACGGCGGCCGCTCGTCAGCTGGTTGCGCTTGTTCGGCTTCGGCGCGCTCGGCAGCCGGCCGCGCGGCCCCTTGGGCAGGTTGCGGCGCGGGCCGCGCGAGCGGCGGTGGCGCACGAACCCGGACACGAGCAGGCCGATGCCGACGAGGAACACGAGCGCTCCGCCGACGATGAGCGGGCCGGCCCAGGGCGTCCGGGTGTCGCCCGGCCAGTCGAGGGCGACGCGGGCGGGCGCGGGGTTCACGCCGTCCGAGGCGATGAGCACGCTGATGCCCGCCGGAACGTCGATGGTCGTCGTCACGAACCGCTCACCGGTGAACTCGTCGAGCCAGAGGTCCGACCCCACCGGGGTCGCCGCGGCCAGCACCTCGGGATCGATCGGCTCGGAGGTCTCGTCGGCACCGGGCGTCGCCGGGGCGGTCGCCTCGGGCGCCGGAGTCTCGGTGGGCGCCGGAGTCTCGTCCGGGGCGTCGGGTTGCGGGTCGGCCACCGGCTCCGTCGTGACGACCTCGCTCACGAGCGCCTTCGTCTCGTCGTCGTAGTGCACCGACTGATACGGCGTCGGACCGAGCCAGGCGACCATGTCGGAGCTGCGCCCGTACGAGATGAAGATGGGACCGTCGCCGGAGACCGTGATCTCCTGCTTGCCCGGGTTGGCGGCGAGCGCGTCGGGCTCGACGACGGTGAACGCCGTCGCGCCGTCGGACTCGATCGCCATCGACGCGCGGTCGGGCTCCATGAACACCGTGCGCTGGGCGATGCCGAGCCCGATCATCACGGCCGCGGCGACGAACGCCACGATGGCGAAGACGAAGCGCACGAACTGACCTCCCAAGCCGCGAATGCGGCATCCGACACAGACATCCCACACTACCGGCTGAGTCTGGGAGTCGTCTGCTCGGACCCTGAACGACACGCGCCACCGAGGCATCCCGATGCCCCGTACAATCAGAACGATTCCCGCATGAGCCCCCACAAACGCGGGACACGACCCGGAGGAAGCATGGCCGTCGAAGAGACCGAGTTCACACAGGTGTTCCGCGGATACGACAAGGACGAGGTCGACAAGGCCATCAACGGCCTTCGTCGAGACATCATCGCCGCGAACACCCAGTCCGCGGACACGGTGAAGGAGAACAAGCGCCTGCTGGCCCGAATCGACGAGCTCACCGCCGAGCTCGAAGAAGTCGGCAGCCCCACCTTCTCGGGTCTCGGCACCAAGCTCGAGAACACCCTCCGCGTCGCCGAGGAGCAGTCGACCAGGCTCATCGCCCAGGCCGACATCGACGCCGAGAAGCTCCGCCGCGCCGCCGAGGACGAGGCGCACCTCATGCGCTCGGACGCGCAGGAGTTCGCCGAGCGCACGCTCGGCGAGGCCCGGGCGCAGGCCGCCCGCCTGCTCGAGAACGCGCGGTCCGAGGTCGACGACATGGTCGCCCGCGCGCACGAGACGAGCGAGCAGCTCCGCCAGGACGCGGCGCGCGACGCGGGCGCGATCCGCGGCGCCGTCGCGACGGAGACCGCCGAGCTCCGCTCGAGCGCGAAGCGCGAGTCGTCGGCCCTCATCTCCGCGGCCGAGCGCAAGGCCTCCGAGATCCTCCTGGCCGCGAACACCGAGGCGAGCGAGGCGCGCGCCACCGCCGCCGGCCTCACCCAGGAGACCGAGCAGACCCGCGCCGAGGTCGCCGTCGAGCTCGACCGTGCACGGGCCGAGCTCGCGAAGGAGACCGAGCAGGCCCGCATCGACCTGGCCCGCGAGACCGAGCAGTCGCGGCTCGACCTCGAGCGCGAGTCGGCCGAGGCCCGAGCCGCGATCGACGCCGAGATCGAGGAGCGCCGCGCCGCCCTCGTCCACGAGCTCGAGCAGGCGCGCACCGACCTCGACCGCGAGCTCTCGGCGAGTCGCGCCGAGCTCGCCGAGGAGCGCGAGCAGTCGAAGGTCGACCTCGAGCGCGAAGCCGAGTCGGCTCGCCTGAAGCTGCAGCACGAACTCGAGCGCATCCGGGCGAAGCACGCCGCGGACCTCGACCAGATGCGCGCCGACCTCGCGCTCGAGCAGGAGCAGGCCCGGGCCGACTTCGAGGCCGAGTCGGAGCAGGCGCGGATCGACCTCGACAACCAGCTCACCGCGATGCGCAAGAAGACGACCCACGAGGTCAACCGCATGCGGCGCGAGATCGAGAAGGGTCGGCTCGACCTCGAGTCCGAGCTCACCGCCAAGCGCGACGAGGCCGAGCAGGAGCTGCTCGCCGCCCACCAGGAGGCGGTGGCCCAGACGCAGAAGTTCCTCGACGACGCGAACGCCGAGCTCGCCGAGACGGCCGCACGCACGGCGGAGAGCCGCGCCGAGTCCGAGCGGCTCGAGACCGAGGCCCGCTCGGCGATCTCCGGCATCCGCGAGAAGGCCGAGCAGGAGGCGTCGGACCGCATCGCCGCGGCCCACGACCAGGCGCGCAAGCTCATCGCCGACGCGGAGGAGCGCACGCGTGCGCTCGTCGCCGACGCCGAAGACCGGCTCTCGCAGATTAGGATCGAGCGCGACGCGGTCGCGGGCTACTTCGAGAGCCTGCGCGGTGTGCTGACGCAGGCCGAGCAGATCGCCGCCGACACGAAGTAGTCCGGAAGGGGCGCGGTGGTTCCGTGAAGATCCTCAACGCGTTCCGCATCGGCCTCGTCGGCACCCTCGGTGTCGGCGTCGGCCTGTTCATCCTGACCTCGATCGTGAGTCTCTCGACGATCATCACCTACATCGGAGCAGCGCTCTTCCTGGCCCTCGGCCTCGACCCGGCGATCAGCTGGCTCGAGCGCCGAGGGCTTCCGCGTTGGGCCGCGATCCTCATCGTGATGAGCGGGGTCGGCATCATCGTCGCCGCGCTCGTGCTCGCCGTCGTGCCGATCATCGTCGAACAGATCGGCGACCTCGTCGAGGAGATCCCGCGGATCATCGAACAGGTCAACTCGCAGGACTGGCTCGCGGTCCTGCAGGAGCAGTTCCCGCAGTTGCAGGTCGAGGAGATCAACGCGCAGGTCACCGCCGCGCTCACCGACTTCTTCACCAACCCGGACAAGCTCTCCGAGCTCGCGGGCGGGGTGCTGCAGGTCGCGTTCGCGATCGGATCGGGCGTGTTCGCGGTCGTGATCGTGTTCATCCTGATGCTCTACTTCGCCGCCTCGCTCAACGCGATGAAGCGCGCCACCTACCAGCTCGTACCCGCCTCGCGTCGCGCGCGATTCGCCGATCTCACCGAGCAGATCACGCAATCGGTCGGCCGCTACGTGCTCGGCCAGGTCTCGCTCGCGGCGGTCAACGGCGTGCTGAGCTTCATCTACCTGTCGATCATCCAGGCGCCGTTCCCGGCCGTGCTCGCCTTCCTCGCGTTCATGTTCTCGCTCGTTCCGCTCGTCGGTACGCTCACGGGCTCGATCGTCATCGTGCTCATCTGCCTGATCCCCGGCCTCGGTTCGCCGCTCACCGCCCTCGCGGCGGCGATCTACTACATCGTCTACATGCAGGTCGAGGCGTACATCCTGAGCCCGCGCATCATGCACCGCGCGGTCAAGGTACCCGGTGCGCTCGTCGTGATCGCGGCCCTCGCCGGCGGCGCGCTCGGGGGCATCCTCGGCGCGCTCGTCGCCATCCCGGTCGCTGCGGCGATCCTGCTCATCATCAAGCAAGTGGTCATTCCACGCCAGAACGAACGCTGACCGGCGCCGAGCGCCCCCACCGCGGCCCGCGGGCGAGCGGGGTCAGCCCGCGTTCGAACCGTGGCCCGGTGCGGGCCAGTGGGTCGGCAGGGGCGACGCCGCCGGGTTCACGGCCGCGACGATCTCGTCGAGCACCCGCCGGGTCTGGGTCTCCCCCACCCACAGGTGGCGTCCGCCGGCGACGTCGATGCGCCGAAGCCGCGGCAATCCGGCGAACCGCTCGGCCGCCTCGGCCGGGCGGAGGTAGTCGTCGTGCTCGGGGATCAGCGCGACGAGCGCGGGGCCCGCGGCCGACCACCTGGCGAGCTCGGCATCGCTCGTGCGGTGCAGCGGGGGCGACAGCAGGACGGCGCCGTCGATGCCGTGCTCGAGGCCGTACTTGAGCGCCAACTCCGTGCCGAACGACCACCCGACGAGCCAGGGATGCGGCAGCCCCCGCTCCTCGACGAACGACATCGCCGCGGCGACGTCCGCTCGTTCGGCGACGCCTTCGCCGAACTCCCCCTCGCTGCGTCCGCGAGGCGACGCCGTCCCGCGGGTGTTGAAGCGCAGCACCGCGAGGTCGGCGAGCGCCGGCAGCCGAGCGGCCGCCTTGCGCAGGATGTGCGAGTCCATGAACCCGCCGGCGGTCGGCAGCGGGTGCAGCGTCACGAGGGTCGCGACGGGCTCCCGGTCGAGCGGCATCGCCAGTTCGCCCACGAGCCGCAGCCCGTCGGCCGTGCGGAGCTCGATCTCCTCGCGGCGTGCCGGGAGTTCGACTCCGGCGCGGATCTCGATCGGTTCGGTCGTCTCGCTCACCGCGCGCCCATCCTCCAGCAGTGCGTATGCCAATGCCGCCGCGACGCGAGGTCGGCGGCGTCGCCGAGCACGCCGTCGGCCCGCCAGGCGACGAGGTGCGCCACGCCGGGAGCCACCTCGAGTCCGCAGCCCGGGCAGACGTAGGCCTTCACGGCCTGCGCCTCCGACACGGGCTGCACGTTCCATTCCCGGCCGGCGTGAACCTCCGTACGACGCCATCCGGCGGTCAGCCGCTCGACGTCGAGCTCGGGGTGCGCCTCGCGTGCACGGGCCGCCCGAGACCGGGGTCGATTCGAGCGTGCCATGGGTTCAAGTCTAGGGCGGGCCGGTGCGTCGAGCGCACCGTCAAGCGACGCCGCACGTCCGCCGGCCGGATGCCTCGGCCGCGGGCCGGGCTCAGTACCAGCCGACCGACTCGGAGTGGCCCCACGCGCCGCACGGCGTGCCGTAGCGACCGGACACGTAGCCGAGCCCCCACTCGATCTGGGTGGCCGCGTTCGTCTCCCAGTCGGCGCCGGCCGTCGCCATCTTCGATCCGGGCAGCGCCTGCGGGATGCCGTACGCGCCGCTCGACGCGTTGTAGGCGTTGACCCGCCAGCCGGACTCCTTGTTCCACAGGGCCACGAGGCAGTCGAACTCCGACGACGGCCAACCGCGTGCGGCGACCGCGCCCGCGGCGTACGCCTGCGCCGAACCCGGGTCGGGGGTGACGGCGGGCGGCGCCCAGCCCGCACCCGACGATGCGGGCTCGATCACCGGCTCGGGCTTCTCCTCGACGACGTACTGCTCGTGTCCGCCGACGGTGACCTCGTAGTCCCCGCTCGCGACGACGGACTGCGCGGACTCTCCGCCGAAGCGGGCGCCCTGCGCGAAATCGGGCGACGCCGTCGCCCCGGAGTACGGGTCGACGATGTTGACGAGCACGAAGCTCACCGAGGCGAGGAACGCGAACACGACGGTCGCCGCCTGCTTGACGGGCCCACGGGTGCTTCTGGGAACGGTCGACGGCGACGGCTGCGCCGCGTCGCCCGATCCTGCATGCCTACCCACGATTCGTCGAGTGTAGCGGAGCGATGCGCCGTCGGGCCAATGCCGCGCCCGAGCTCATCGGACCGCCAGCATGACGTCGACGACGGCGTCGAGTACGAGATCGACCTGCGCCTCGCGATAGCCGCCCCGCTGGGTGGCGAAGACGACGGATCGGACATCGTCGACGGATATCGGCCAGCCGTCGCGGAAGTACCGGGTGAGCTTGTCAGCGAACTTGTCGACCTCGCGGACGCTGTACCCGAGCACGAGCGGGTTCATCCGTTCGAAGCGCTGCCCCTCGGGTCGTGCGAGCCGGTTGGAGACGACCTGGGCGGTCAGTCTGGCCTCGCGGAGCCACGCCTCGTCGCCGTGCAGGCGCGCGGCGTCCTGGCGCTCCTGGGCCGCGAACGCGTCCTCCAGCCGGGCGAGGGCGGCGTCGACGTGCTCCGTCGAGTACCCGCCCTTCTGCATGGCGAACGCCGTCAGCCTGATGCGTTCGCTCGTCATCGGCTCGTCGTCGGGCTCAGCGGTGCCGTCGTAGGCGCGGCGGGCGAGCTTCAGGAACTCCTCGACCTCTTCGATCTTGTAGCCGAGTCGGGGCTTCCTGGCGCGCGGGAACGTCGAATCCACTGCACCAGTATCGCGCACGGTCACCCGAAGAGCCGGAACGCCACGAACGCGACGGCGGCCGACGGCAGGATGGAATCCAGCCGGTCGAGGAACCCGCCGTGACCCGGCAGCCAGGAGCTCATGTCCTTGATGCCGATGTCCCGCTTGATGAGCGACTCGACGAGGTCGCCGAGCGTCGCGGTGAGGAAGATCGCGCCGCCGAAGACGAGGCCGAACCACCACGGCTCGCCGAGCATGAACAGCGCGAGCAGGACGCCCGCGACGAGGCTCGCGGCCGCACCGCCCGCGAATCCCTCCCACGTCTTCTTCGGGCTGATGACGGGCGCCATCTTGTGCTTGCCGAACATGAGGCCGAACGCGTACGCGCCGGTGTCGGCGGCGACCGCGGCGACGATGAACGCGAGGGTCCACCACTGGCCGCCGTCGGCGGCGACGAGCACCACCGTGAACGTCGCGAGGAACGTCACGTAGCCCTGGACGAACGCGCCCGCGGAGAGGTCGCGCAGGAGCGCCCGCCCACCGGCGCGCCGCGACGGCAGCAGTTGCTCGGCGAGGCGCCACACGGTGACGATCGCGACGCCCGCGACGACCGCGAGCAGTTGGCCGCCCGCTCCCCCGTAATAGGCGATCGGAACCGCGGCGACGGCCACGGCGACGGCCGGCACGCGCGGCACGTGGATCTCGGCATGGCGGAGCGCCTGCGCGAGTTCGTAGCACGCGAAGCCCGCGAGCACGACGGCGAAGAGCATGAAGAGCTCTTTGACGACGAGCAGGCTGAGCAGCAGTGCACCGCCGAACACGAGCCCGATCAGGATCGCGACGATGAGGTTGCGGCCCGTCCGCGCCTTGATGCGCTCCTGCGCTTCATCGAACTGCGCCTTGGATGCCTCGAACTGACGCTCGAGGTCGGCCTTGCGCGCGTTGACCTGCTGGCGGAACTCGTCGCGCGCGGTCCGTTCGTGCCCCCCGGCGTCCGACTGACCCTCTTCTGGGACGCCTGACATGGCCCTCCCTCAGACCCCGAGCCCTCAGACCTCGAGGAGCTCGGCTTCCTTGCGCTTAAGCGCCTCGTCGATCGCGTCGACGTTCGTCTTCGTGATCTGCTCGAGCTCCTTCTCGCCGCGTGCCACCTCGTCGTCGCCGACCTCGCCCTTGAGTGCGTCGAGGTCGTCCTTGGCCTTGCGGCGGATGTTGCGGACCGAGACCTTGGCGTCCTCGGCCTTCGAGCGCACGATCTTCACGAACTCCTTGCGGCGCTCCTCGGTCAGCTCGGGCAGGGTCACCCGGATGAGGTTGCCGTCGTTCGACGGATTGGCGCCGAGGTTCGGGGTGTCGCGGATCGCCTGCTCGATGTCCTTCAGCGCGCCCTTGTCGTAGGGCGTCACGACGAGCGTGCGGGCCTCGGGGTTCTGCAGCGACGCGAGCTGCGCGAGCGGCGTCGGGGTGCCGTAGTAGCTCACCATGATCTTCTGGAAGAGCTGGGGGTTCGCCCGACCCGTGCGCACGGTGGCGAAGTCGTCCTTGGCGACTTCGACCGCCTTCTGCATGCGTGCGGTGGCATCGGAAAGTACATCCGCGATCACGGGAACTCCTTTACGGTTCGCTACTCGAGCCAGTCTATCGACTGACCTGCTCCACGCCGTCGCCACGATGGCGCCGGGGTCGGCGCCGCGGGGCCGCGGCGATGACCTTCTACGGGGCGACCGGCTCGACGCCGTTGCTCACGACGGTGCCGAGGTCGGCGCCGAGGATGGCGGCGGTCACGTTGCCGGCCGGCTCCATGCCGAACACCTGCATCGGCATGCCGTTGTCCATGCAGAGGCTGAACGCCGTCGAGTCGACGACCTTGAGCCCGCGCTGCAGCGCCTCCTGGTAGCTGATGCGATCGATCTTGGTCGCGTCGGGGTTGGTGCGCGGATCGTCGGAGTAGACGCCGTCGACGCCGTTCTTCGCGACGAGCACGACATCGGCGTCGATCTCGAGTGCGCGCTGCGCCGCCACCGTGTCGGTCGAGAAGTACGGGAGACCGGCACCCGCGCCGAAGATGACGACGCGGCCCTTCTCGAGGTGACGCTCGGCGCGGCGCGGGATGTAGGGCTCGGCCACCTGGGTCATCGAGATCGCGGACTGCACACGCGTCTCGGCACCGGCCTGTTCGAGGAAGTCCTGCAGCGCGAGCGAGTTCATGACGGTGCCGAGCATGCCCATGTAGTCGGCCCGGCCGCGGTCCATGCCGCGCTGGCTGAGTTCGGCGCCGCGGAAGAAGTTGCCACCGCCGACCACGATCGCGACCTCGACCGTCTGGGCCGCGTCCGCGATCTCGCGCGCGAGCGCGCTCACGACGTCGGGGTTGACCCCGAGGGCCCCACCGCCGAACGCCTCTCCCGAGAGCTTCAGCATCACCCTGCGCTTGCGTTCCGTCATCCCGGCCCGTCCTTCCGTCACCCGTGTCAAAACTAGTGCTTCGCCCCGCCGGTGCACAGCATCCGTCGTGGCGCGCGGCGCCGCGGCGTCCGAGGACGTCAGCGGCGAAGCATCCGCGCATGGAAAAGGGAGTCCGGATCGACTGAACGATCCGGACTCCCTCACCTCGGCGTTACGCCGTGGCCTTGAACCGGGCGAACGCGGTCACGGTGAGACCGGCGTCCTCCAGGACCTTCTTGACCTGCTGCTTGTCGTCGCGGGCGTAGCCCTGCTCGAGGAGCACGATCTGCTTGAAGAAGCCGGTGAGACGGCCGTCGACGATCTTCTCGAGCATCGCCTCGGGCTTGCCCTCGTTGCGGCTGATCTCGGTGACGATGTCGCGCTCCTTCTCGACGAGCTCGGCCGGCACGTCCTCACGGGTGAGGTACTGCGGGTCGAACATCGCGATGTGCTGCGCGACGGCGCGAGCCGTCTCGGCGTCGGCGCCCGTGTAGGCGACGAGGACGCCGATCTGCGGCGGCAGGTCCTTCGAGGTCTTGTGCAGGTAGACCGCGAACTCGTCGCCCGAGAGGGTGACGGCCTTCGCGAGCTCGACCTTCTCGCCGAGCGTGGCGGCCTGCTCGTCGATGACCTCGGCGACGGTCTTGCCGTCGACGGGCGCCGCGAGGGCGGCCGCGACATCGGCAGCACCGGCAGCGGCGACCGCGTCGAGCACCTTGTCGGCGAGGGCGATGAACTTGTCGTTCTTCGCGACGAAGTCCGTCTCGCAGGCGAGCTGGATCATCGTGTAGCCGGCGGGCGACTCCTTGGCTGCGACCAGGCCTTCGCTCGTCGAGCGGTCGGCGCGCTTCGCGTTGCCCTTGGCACCCTTCAGGCGCAGGATCTCGGTGGCCTTCTCGAGGTCGCCGTCGGCCTCCTCGAGCGCCTTCTTCGTGTCGACCATGCCCGTGCCGAGCTGCTCGCGCAGGGCCTTGATGTCAGCGATGCTGATTGCCATGTCTGGCTGTCTCCTTCGGGGACTTATTCGGCGGGGGTGGCGGCGGCCTCGGCGGCCTCGGCGTCGGCGGCCGACTCCGTCGCGGCGACCTCGGTCGCGGCCTCGTCGACGACCTCGGCGGCCTCGGCCTTGGCCTCGGCCTCGGTCTCGGCGGTCTTCTCGGTCGCGGCGCCCTGCTGGAGGAGCTCCTGCTCCCACTCGGCGAGCGGCTCGACGGCCGAGACGTTGCCCTCGGCCTCGGGCTTCTGGTGGCGCTCGATGAGGCCCTCGGCCGCGGCGTCGGCGATGATGCGGGTGAGCAGGCTCACCGAGCGGATCGCGTCGTCGTTGCCCGGGATCGGGTACTGGACCTCGTCGGGGTCGCAGTTGGTGTCGAGGATGCCGATGACGGGGATGCCGAGCTTCTTGGCCTCGTCGATCGCGAGGTGCTCCTTCTTGGTGTCGACCACCCAGAGGGCCGACGGCGTCTTCGACAGGTTGCGGATGCCGCCGAGCGACTTGTGCAGCTTGTCGAGCTCGCGCTTCTTGATGAGCAGTTCCTTCTTGGTGAAGCCGCTCGTGGTGCCCTCGAAGTCGAGTTCCTCGAGCTCCTTCATGCGCGCGAGGCGCTTGGAGACCGTGGTGAAGTTGGTGAGGAGGCCGCCGAGCCAGCGCTGGTTCACGTAGGGCTGGCCGACGCGCGTCGCCTGCTCGGCGATCGACTCCTGGGCCTGCTTCTTGGTGCCGACGAAGAGGATGGTGCCGCCGTGGGCGACCGTCTCCTTGACGAAGTCGTAGGCCTTGTCGATGTAGGCGAGCGACTGCTGCAGGTCGATGATGTAGATGCCCGAGCGCTCGGTGAAGATGAAGCGCTTCATCTTCGGGTTCCAGCGGCGGGTCTGGTGCCCGAAGTGCACGCCGCTGTCGAGCAGCTGGCGAATGGTGACGACGGCCATGAGCCGTTCTCCTTCTGTTCTCAGTTGTCGCAACCGGCCGGCGGCCGGGAGCCCTGGTGCCCGGCACGGCTCCGCCGGTCGCGCTCTCGAGAGCGGGTCGGACTGAGTGGAGTCGGTTGCCGAATGGGCACGCGTAGTCACCTCGACGTGCGAGGCGCTCCGGACACTCTACCATCGGCACTCGTCCTCCCCAACCGCGCGCGGCGTCCCGTAGCCCACCGTCGGCGTCGATGCGGGCGGGATGCCTCGTGGCCGATGCAGGATCGGCGGATGGATGACCTCGAACCTTCCCCCGCCGCCGCACCCCGCCGGCACTCCGCCCGCGCGGTCGGCGCACGGCGCGTCGCCGTCTTCGGCCTCCTCGCCGCGCTCGTCGCCGCGGCACCGTCCGCGGCGACCGCATTCGAGATCGCGGCTCCCCCGCAGCGGGCGTCTACCGCGATGCCGCTCCCGCTCCAATGGGTCTGGCCGACGCCGGCACCCATCCGCGTCGTGGGTGCGTTCCGCGCTCCGCCGACGCCGTACGCGGCCGGACACCGGGGCATCGACCTCGCGGTCGAGCCCGGCGCGACCGTGGTCGCCGCGCAATCCGGTACGGTCCGATTCGCGGGCATGGTCGCCGGCCGCGGTGTCGTGTCCATCGACCACGGCGGCGGGGTGATCAGCTCGATCGAGCCGGTCGACGCGCTCGTCCGGAATGGCGACGTGCTCGGGGCCGGCGACACGATCGGCACGGTCGACCGCGGCGGGCATTGCCCCGGCGACTGCGTGCACTTCGGCATCCGCGTCGACGGCGAGTACGTCTCGCCGTTCCTGTACTTCGGCGGACTGCCGCGTTCGGTGCTCCTGCCGCTCGAGTGACCCGCCCTCATGCCCGCGGGTGCGCGGTGCGGTAGCTCTCCTTCAGCCGCTCGGCCGAGACGTGCGTGTAGATCTGGGTCGTGCCGAGGCTCGCGTGTCCGAGGAACTCCTGCACGGCGCGCAGGTCGGCGCCCCCGTCGAGCAGGTGCGTCGCCGCCGTGTGCCGGAAGGTGTGCGGTCCGCTCGGACCCGAACCCGGGATCCCGGCGAGCACGTCGGCGACGAGGCGGTACACGCTCCGGGTGCCCATCCGAGCCCCGCGGGAGCCCACGAAGACGGCGTCGGTCGGCGGAACCGGCTTCGCCGGGGCCTGCGCCGACGGGCGGGCGCTCCGCTCGGCGGCCGCGGCGACGATCGCCTCGCGCGCCGTGTCGAGATAGCGATCGAGGGCGCGCGCAGCCGGCGCCCCGTACGGCACCACGCGTTCCTTCGAGCCCTTGCCGAGCACCCGGACCGTACGACGCCGACGGTCCAGGTCGACGCGGTCGATGCCGACGAGCTCGGAGACCCGGAGCGCCGAGGCGTAGAGGAGCTCGGTGATCGCGACGTCTCGCGCCGCGATCGGATCACCGGTGGTCGCCGCCTTGGCTTCGAGCGCGGCGAGCGCCTCCGCGAGGGCGGGCGCGGTCACCACACGGGGCAGGGCGCGCTGTGCGCGCGGCGCACGGAGGCGGACACCGGGATCGGCGGCGAGCTCGCCCCGCCGGGTGAGCCAGGCGGTCAGTCCCCTGGCGGATGCCGCGCGACGCGCGATGCTCGAACGCGCGAGCCCTCGCTCGGTCGACGCCCACAGCCAGTCGCGCAGCAGCGCGAGGTCGAGATCGCGGACGTCCTCGACCCCCTGCGTCTCCGCGAAGGCGGTCAGGTCGACGAGATCGGATCGGTATGCCGCGATCGTGTGCTCGGAGTAGCCCCGCTCGGTCCGCACGTGACCGAGGTAGTCGTCGACGACCCGGTCGAGGTTCACGGCGACGGCTTGCGGGAGAACCGGTCGACCCGCCCCGTCGGGTCGAGGGCCTCGAGCTCGGCGAGGTAGGCCTCGTCGAACCGGGTCACCACGGGACCCGGCGCGAGGGGCACGACCGAGGTGGTCACCGAGTCCTCGAACAGGTGCACGAGCGAGAAGGAACGGCCGCCGTCGACGCCGACCAGCTCGCGGGGCGGCGCCGAGAGATCCATCGTGTAGGCGGTCGCACCCGCGACGGCCACGGGCACGCCCGCGAACGACCCCTGCGTCGGGTAGTGCAGGTGGCCGCCGAGGATCAGCCGGACGTCGCTGCCGCGGACGACCTCGGCGAACCGCGCCTGCCCGCGTAGCTCGAGCACGTCCATGAGGGCGAGCGGCGTCGGGATCGGCGCGTGGTGCAGGGCGAGCACGCTGCCCCGCGGGGCGGGGGTCGCGAGCACGTCGTCGAGCCAGGCCAGCGCCGAGTCGTCCAGCTCGCCGTGATGATAGCCGGGCACGCTCGAATCGAGCGCGACGATGCGGAGCCCGTCGACGTCGTGCACGCGGTGCACGGGATCGTCGGCGGGCGGTTCACCGAGAAGCTCGGTGCGGAACGGAGCCCGCTCGTCGTGATTGCCCATCACCCAGACCAGACGCGCACCCGTCGCGTCGGCGAGCGGCTCGAGCGCCGCCCGCGCACGGGTGTACGCGTCGACCTCGCCGAGATCGGCGACGTCGCCGGTGACGACGATCGCATCGAGGTTCGTGCCGAGGCGGCGCAACTGCGCGGCGGCCTGTGCGAGCGCACCCTCGGTGTCGGCGACCCCGCCCAACGGCGCACCGCCCGCCAGCAGGTGCGTGTCGCTCACGTGCGCGATGACGGCCTGCGCGGCCGGATACATGCCGAGTCGTGGGTACACGGAGCCTCCTCGCGGCCAGCCTAGACGCGTGCCCCGACACCCGCGCGGACGATCGCGGGCGCGCCGGACGACTCCTCCTCGACAGGTTCCGCGACCCCTCCTCGACAGCCGCCGAGGCGCGCCGTTCGTCGGTCCCACGGCCTGCACGGGGCCATGGGCGCGTTCCGACGGTCGACGCTGGGCTGCGGAGGTGGTGCCGATGAGCCACAACACGGAACTGGGGCGGCGCGGCGAACGGCTCGCCGCCGAGCACCTGGAGGCGGCGGGCATGACGGTCGTCGATCGGAACTGGCGCTGCGCGTTGGGCGAGCTCGATCTCGTCGCGAGAGCCGGCGCGACCCTCGTGTTCGTCGAGGTGAAGACCCGCTCGGGCGAGGGCTTCGGCCACCCGTTCGAGTCGATCACGCCGCGCAAGCTCGCGCGGTTGCGGCGGCTCGCGGCCGCCTGGTGCGACGAGACGGGCTCGCACGCCGACCTGATCCGGATCGATGCGGTCTCGGTCCTCGCACCGCCCTCGGGCGCCGTGCTCGTCGAGCACCTCGAGGGGGTCGCCTGATGTCGGTCGCCCGCACCCGCTCGGTCGCGCTGCTCGGGCTCACCGGCTCGATCATCGAAGTCGAGGCCGACCTCTCGTCCCAGCTCCCGGCCGTGGTCATCATCGGACTGCCCGACGCGGCGCTCGGCGAGGCGCGCGACCGCGTCCGCTCCGCCGCCAGCAACGCCGGGTGCCCGCTGCCGACGCGCCGACTCACGGTGAACCTCTCCCCCGCGGCGCTGCCCAAGCACGGGTCGGGGTTCGACCTGGCGATCGCGCTCGCGTGCCTCGGCGCGGCCGGCGAAGTGCCGGCCGCGTCGATCGACCGCGTCGTGCACCTCGGCGAGCTCGGACTCGACGGGCGCCTCCGCCCGATCGACGGCATCCTCCCGGCGGTGCTCGCAGCGGCGCGGGCGGGGCACGATCTCGTCATGGTGCCGAGCGGGAACGCCGCCGAGGCGGCGCTTGTGCCCGGGGTGCGCGTCGTCGGCGTCGCCTCGCTCTTGGAGGCGGCGATCTGGCACGGCGCCGCGTACGAGCCGCGCGACATCGAACCCGTGCTCGCCCCGGCCGCCGACGAGATCGCGGCCGAGCCGCCCGGCGACCTCGCCGACGTCGCCGGCAACACCGACGCCGTCGACGCGATGCTCGTGGCCGCGGCCGGCGGCCACCACATCTCCCTCCTCGGCCCACCCGGCGCGGGCAAGACCATGCTCGCGGCCCGGCTTCCCGGCCTGCTCCCCGATCTCGACGCCGACGCCGCGCTCGAAGTGGCCTCGATCCGTTCGCTCGCCGGCCTCCGCCCGAACGGGTCGCTCTCGTTCCGTCCGCCGTTCGAGGCGCCGCACCACACCGCGACCGCAGCCGCGATCGTCGGCGGCGGCAGCCGTCTGATCCGCCCCGGGGCCGCCGCCCGGGCGACCCACGGCGTGCTCTTCCTCGACGAGGCGCCCGAGTTCCCGCGAGCGGTGCTCGACGTGCTCCGCCAGCCCATCGAATCGGGCACGATCTCGATCCACCGAGCGAACGCCGTGGCCACGTTCCCTGCGCGCTTCCAACTCGTGCTCGCCTCGAATCCGTGCCCCTGCGGCAACGCGGGCACGAGCGAGTGCACGTGCGCGCCGATCGTCCAGCGGCGATACCTCGCGCGGCTCTCTGGACCGCTGCTCGACCGCATCGACCTGCAGTTGCGGGTGCCGCGGATCACGGTCGCGGCGATGCGCATGGGCGGCGACGGGCCCACGGTCTCGACGGCCGAGGCACGGCGTCGCGTCACCGAGGCGCGGCTGGCGGCGACCGAGCGGCTGCACGGAACACCGTGGCGCACCAACGCGCAGGTGCCCGGCCCCTGGTTGCGCGGTGCCGGGCGGCTGCATCCCGGCGGGCGGGCGACGAAGGGCATCGATCGCATGCTCGAGCTCGGCGTCATCACGATGCGCGGCTACGACCGCATCCTCAAGGTCGCATGGACCCTTGCCGACCTCGCCGGCGCCGGACGTCCCGAGGCCGAGCACGTCGGGCGTGCCAGTTTCTTCAAGACGGGAGTCGAAGCATGACCGCCATCCGTTTCACCTACGTGGACCCGACCGTCTTCGATGCCGTCCGTGCGTGTCCCGGCGATCGTGACGAGCGCCGCGGCGACGCCGAAGCGAGGGCGCTCCTCGGGTTCCTGTCCGAACCCGGCGACGCGGTGCTGGGCAGGGCAGTGTCCGCGACCGGCGCGCACACCGTCGCCGCACTCGTCGCGGACGGCGCTCCGGCATCGGCCCTCGTCGAGGTGCTGCGGCGAGACGGCGAAGCCGCGACCGTCCAGTCCGCCGCACAGGCGCTGGGACGGTGGCGGCCCCGCCTCGACGACGAGGCGTTCGCCCGCTCGCTCGAGCAGGCGGCGAGGGTCGGCGCCCGGCTGCTCGTGCCCGGCGACCCGGATTGGCCCTGGCGCGTCGACGACCTCGGCGCCGCGGCACCGCTCTCGCTGTGGGTGCGGGGTCGTCCGGGCGCCCTCGTCGAGTCGCCCGCGACGATCTCGCTCGTCGGAGCCAGGGCGGCGACCGGGTACGGCCAGCACGTCACTGCGGAGGCGTCGGCCGGGCTCGTCGACCGCGGGTTCACGATCGTATCGGGCGGCGCGTACGGCATCGACGGCACGGCGCACCGGGCTGCCCTCGCGAGCGACGGCACGACGGTCGCGTTCCTGGCCGGGGGCATCGACCGCTATTACCCCAGCGGGCACGAGGCCCTGCTCTCGCGCATCGCCGAGACCGGTGCCGTCTACTCCGAGGTCGCGTGCGGCACGTCGCCGTCGAAATGGCGCTTCCTGCAGCGCAACCGCTTGATCGCCGCGACGGGCGACGCGACCGTCGTGCTCGAAGCCGGACTCCGGTCGGGCTCGCTCAACACCGCGGCGCACGCGAGCGAGCTCGGGCGGCCGCTCGGGGCCGTGCCCGGCCCGGTCACGAGTCCGGCCTCGGCGGGCTGCCATCGGCTGTTCCGCGAACGGGACGCGACGTGCGTCGTCGATGCGGCCCAGATGGCGGAACTCGCCTCGGGCATCGGTGCGACCATCGGCGAGACCGGAACCCCGGGCGGTCGCCGCTCGATGACGGCGGCAGCAGCCGAACCGACCCACGACGGGCTGCGCGTGCTCGACGCGCTCAGCACGCGGGCCGCCCGCGGCGTCGACGACCTCGCGCGCCGAAGCGGCATGGCGCCCGGGCACGTCATGGCGACGCTCGCCGAACTCGAGGTCGAGGGTCACGCCCGACGCGACGCCGGAGGACTCTGGACCCGCCGCGTACTGCGCCGATGACCAGCCCGTCCGGCCGTGCGGGTGCCCGCGCGCGGAGGCGGCTTCGCCCGCCGCTCGAGTCACTCGTCGAGTGCGAGCTCCTTCGGCAGCTCGAATTCGCGGGTCGCGAGCTCCTCGACGTTGACGTCCTTGAAGGTGAGCACCCGAACGCTCTTCACGAAGCGGTCGGCGCGATAGACGTCCCATACCCAGACGTCCTTCATCGTGAGCTCGAAGTAGAAGTCGTGCTCGGTGTCGCGGCGAACGAGTTCGACCTCGTTCGCGAGGTAGAACCGTCGCTCGGTCTCGACCACGTACTTGAACTGCGAGACGATGTCGCGGTACTCGCGGTACAGGGCCAGTTCGACCTCGCGGTCGTAGTCTTCGAACTCGTCTTCATCCATCGCGAATCATCCTACGCCGAGGTCGAAGAGCGCCGGCGCCTCGGGCTCCCGCTCGTGCAGCCACGTGCGACGGTGCAGCTCGCTCGGCCCGTGCTCGCCGATCGCGGCGAAGTGGGCACGGCTCGAGTACCCCTTGTTCTCGTCCCACGCGTACAGCGGGGTCGCGGCGTGGGCCAGCCGCATGCCGCCGTCGCGGTGCACCTTCGCGATGACCGAAGCCGCCGCGACCGAGGCGCAGTCGCGGTCGGCCTTGATGCGGGTGCGCACCCGCGCCCGGTACTCGATCGCGGGGCTCAGCCAGTCGTGGTTGCCGTCGAGGATGAGCGGAGCGCCACGCGTCGCGAGCGCGAGGTCCGCCGGCAGCGCCGCGAGCGCGCGGGCGCCGGCGAGGCCCAGGCAGGCCATGATGCCGAGCGCGTCGATCTCGTTCGCCGTCGCCTCGCCCACCGCCGACGCCATGACCCAGGCTGCGGCTCGCGGCGCCATCGCCTCGCGCCGCGGCTCGGTCATGAGCTTCGAGTCGCGCAGTCCGGTCGGCATGCGCCGGACCGTCGGATCGATGACGACCAGCCCGACCGTGACCGGCCCGGCGAGTGCGCCGCGCCCGACCTCGTCGCACGCGAGCACGAATGGCGCGCCCTCGTCGAACAGCTCGCGTTCGAGCTTGAGGTTCGGGATGGCCTGCTTCGGCATCAGCCGCCGCCTTCGTCGACGCCCTCGAACACCTGCGGGTAGTTGTCGAGCCATGACCAGTGCGAGATCGGCCAGCTCACGACGAACGCGCGACCGACGACGTTCTCGATCGGCACGAATCCCTCGAGCGGCGTATCCGCGTTGTAGCGCGAGTCCTTCGAGTTGTAGCGGTTGTCGCCCATCACCCAGAGGGAGCCCTCGGGCACCGTCTCGTCGAAGTCCACGGCGGAGACCTTCGTGTCGCCGGGAGGCAGGTAGACGTACGGGGACTCGTCGAGCGGCACGCCGTTGACGCTCATCTGGCCGAGCGCGTTGCAGCACTCGACGTGGTCGCCCGGCAGCCCGATGACGCGCTTCACGAGATGGTCGTTCGAATCGGGCGCGCTCAACCCGACGAACGCCATGAACCAGTCGACGGCCGCCACGAGCGGCGGCTGCTGCACCTCGGGCCTGGCCGGCAACCAGCCGCCGGGATCCTTGAACACGACGACGTCGCCGCGGGCGATCGGCGTGACCTCGGGCACCAGCTGGTTCACGATGATGCGGTCGTCCTTCACGAGCGTCTCCTCCATCGACTGCGATGGGATGAAGAACGATCGGATGAGGAACGTCTTGATGAGGAACGAAACCAGCACCGCCACCACGAAGATGACGAGCAGGTCCCTCAGGAAGAGGAGGACGCTGCGCTGCCTGCGTGCCGATGCCGTACCCGCGCGATCTGCGCGCGTGGTGGTGTCTTCTTCTGTCATTTAACCGCCCGAGCTCCCCACCAGTCTATGGTGGGGAGCTCGGTCGGAAGTTCGCGGCCGGCCGCGATTCGCGCGTGCCGGATCAGGCGTCGCGCTTCTCCTTGATCTTCGCCTTCTTGCCGCGGAGCTTGCGCAGGTAGTAGAGCTTCGCGCGACGCACGTCACCGCGGGTCACGACCTCGATGTGGTCGATGACCGGCGAGTGCACCGGGAACTTGCGCTCGACGCCGACCTGGAAGCTGACCTTGCGGACCGTGAAGGTCTCGCGGACGCCCTCGCCCGAGCGGCCGATGACGACGCCCTGGAAGACCTGGATGCGCGAGCGCGTGCCTTCGATGATGTTCACGTGGACCTTGACGGTGTCGCCCGCGCGGAAGTCGGGGATGTCCGACCGCAGGCTCGCCGCGTCGACATGGTCGAGGATGTGCATGATGATTCGCTCTCTGCGCCCGCCACCGGTCGAACGCGGATCTTGATGGGAAAGTGTCTGGTGCCGCCTCGCACGGTGACCGTGCGTCGCATGCTCCCCGGAGGCAGAGTCGTCGGCAGGATCACTCCTGCAGCGGCACAATCCTCTATTGTGCCATGCCGACGGCCCGACAGCCAAAGCGGCGAGACGGATGCCTCGGAGACGCCGGGACCGCGATCAGTCGCGGACCTCGTGGATGATGATGACGTCGCCTTCGCCGTCGTCGAACGGCGGGCGCCGCCCCGAGGCATCCCCGCCGGTCGCACCCCCGCGCTGCTCGGCCGCGAGCCGCTCGAACTCCGCCATCGACGCATTCATGCGCTTCGCACCGTCGCGAACGAGCTCCCACAGGACGATCCAGAATGCCGCGATCGCACCGATCACGGCGAGGAGCCCGAACACGCCGCCGACGGCGGTGTAGAACCCCGTGCCGATGATGGCGGCGTGCCAGGCGCCGAGCACGGCGACATCCGTCCACGAGACGGCACGCTCGCGGCGCACGGTCGGCCGTGCGTTCACGAGGAGCGCGACGACCCCGAGCGTGAGGAACGCGATCGGCACCGTGATGACGAGGCCGAGCGTGCCCCATCCGCCCGAGCCGAAGATCGCCCACCCCACGAGCAGCCACACCGGCAGCGCGATGATCGCGATGAACTGCCAGCGGTAGAAGAGGCGCCGGATGAGCATGTGCCAAGGCTAATCCCGCCCGGCTGCGAGCGCGCCGGGTGTTCACTCAGGGCGGAGCCGACAGAATGGACTCGGAGAGGATGAGCGTGATCGAACTGAGGACCCCCGCCGAGATCGAGGAGATGCGGCCCGCCGGCCGTTTCGTCGCGAGCGTCATCGAGGCGACGTCGAAGGCCGCGGCCGTCGGCGTCAACCTGCTCGAGCTCGACGCGCTCGCGCACGAGATGATCCGCAAGGCCGGCGCGGAGAGCTGCTACATCGACTACCACCCGTCGTTCGGAGCGAGCCCGTTCGGCAAGGTCATCTGCACGTCGGTCAACGACGCGGTGCTGCACGGTCTCCCCCGCGACTACAAGCTCCGCGACGGCGACCTGCTGAGCCTCGACTTCGCCGCATCGGTGAACGGCTGGGTCGCCGACTCGGCCCGCTCGATCGTCGTCGGTACGCCGCGCGACGCAGACCTCCGGCTCATCGAGACGACCGAGCGGGCACTCGCCGCCGGCATCGCCGCCGCCCGCCCCGGCAATCGCATCGGCGACATCTCCCGGGCGATCGGCGACGTGGCGAAGGCCTCGGGCTACCGCGTCAACACCGACTTCGGCGGGCACGGCGTGGGTCGCACGATGCACGGCGACCCCCACGTGCCGAACAGCGGTCGACCCGGTCGCGGCCTCCCGCTGAAGCCCGGCCTCGTGATCGCGATCGAACCGTGGTGGCTCGAGACGACGGACGAGATCTTCACCGACCCCGACGGCTGGACGCTGCGCAGCACCGACGGCTCGCGCGGTGCGCACTCCGAGCACACGATCGCGGTCACCGAGGGCGACCCGATCGTGCTCACCGCCCGCGACTGAGCTGTTCGAGCGGCGTCGGGCTCAGACCTCGAGCTCGACCTCGATCATGCCGCCGACGATGCGGGTGCGGTACGTGCCCAGCGCGAGCGAGCCGTCGGTGAAGCACTCCCCCGTTCCGAGGTCGTAGACCTCCTTGTGCAGGGGCGAGGCGATCGTCGGGCGGTCGCCGCGCGAGCCGACGATGCCGCGCGCCATCACGGGAGCGCCCGTGTGCGGATCGTGGTGGTCGACGGCGTACACCTCGCGCTCGTCGAGCCGGACCAGCGCGATCTGGTGGGATCCGTGCAGGGCGACCTCGCCCCAGCCGGGTTCGAGGTCGTCGACCTCGCAGGTCGCCAGCCAGGCGGTCGTCGGTTCGATGGCGATGGACATCGCGGGCTCCTCTCGTCGGCGGTCGGCGCGACGTGCGCACCGGACGGCACGGATGCGACGCGCCGGCTGCTGTGCGTCGACCGTAGTCGCGGGCTGTTTCGCCGCCCCGCCCCTCCGTGTTTCGCGATCGTGAATCGCACCTCACATCGGCCCGTCGCCGTCGTGCGACGGGCGTGCCGGCTGGTTACCGCGCCGTAACAACGCCGAAACGGCCCCTTCCTACGCTCGCCTCAATCGAGCCCGGGGAGGCAGCATGACCGAGAACAGCCGCGCCAGCGTGCGCGACGTCGTGATCGTCGGCGGCGGGCCTGCGGCGCACCGCCTCGCCGACAGCCTGCACGCCCGCGACGCGGACGGGTCGCTCCGCGTCACCGTCGTCGGCGAGGAGCGCCACGCGCCGTACGACCGCGTCGCCCTGAGCACGCGACTCGCGGATGCCTCGGCCGACCTCACCCTGGAGCCGTCGACCCTGTGGGGCGACGCAAGGATCGAGCTCGTCGTCGACGACCGCGTCGTCGCCGTCGACCCCGCCGCGCGCACGGCGACGACCGCGGCCGGACGGGTGCTGCCGTGGGACGAGCTCGTGCTCGCGACCGGTTCGAGTGCGCCGGTGCCGGATCTTCCGGGCGCCGAGCACGCCCGCGTCTACCGCACGATCGACGACGTCGACGCACTCGTCGCCGAGACCGCGACGATCGCCCGGGAGCGCGGGCGTCCCGCGCGGGTCGTCGTCGCCGGCGGCGGGCTGCTCGGCCTCGAGGCGGCGGGCGGGCTCGCCGCGCTCGGCGCGCACGCGGCGGTCGTGCACTCGGGCGGCTGGCTCATGTCGGCCCAGCTCGACGAGGGCGCGGGGCGCGCGCTCGGGAGGATCATCGCGGGCCAGGGCATCGGCCTGCATCTCGGCACACGGCCGTCGAGCGTCGTCGTCGACGACGGCGCCGTCGTCGGCGTCGAACTCGCGAACGGCAGGCGCATCGACTGCGACGTCGTCGTCTTCGCGATCGGCATCACCCCGCGCGACGAGCTCGCCCGCGACCTCGGCCTCGAGCTCGGTCCGCGCGGCGGCGTCGCCGTCGACACCTCGTGCGCGGCATCCCTGCCGAACGTCTGGGCCATCGGCGAGGTGGCGAGCTTCGAGGGCCGCTGCACCGGGCTCGTCGCCCCGGCGAACGCGATGGCCGAGGTCGTCGCCGACCGGCTGCTCGGGGGGACCGCCGAGTTCACGACCGTCGACGACGCGACGAAGCTCAAGCTCTCGGGCGTCGACGTCGCGAGCTTCGGCGATGCACTCGCACGGACGGCGCACTCGCTCGAGATCGTCTACGCCGACCCGGCACGCGGGCTCTATCAGAAGCTCGTCATGACCGACGACGCCAAGACCCTGCTCGGCGGTGTCTTCGTCGGCGACGCGGCCCCGTACTCCTCGCTCCGGCCGCTGCTCGGCACGGAGCTCTCGTCCGAGCCCGCGGCCTACCTGTCGGCGGCCGGCGTCGAACCGCCCGCGGGCGACGAGCTGCCGGCCGGCGCACTCGTCTGCGCGTGCAACAACGTCACCGCGGGCACGATCCGCGACGCGATCGCGGGCGACGGCCACGGGCCCGGCTGCGCCGAGCTCGGCGAGCTCAAGGCCTGCACGCGGGCCGGCACCCAGTGCGGCTCGTGCGTGCCGCTCGTGAAGAAGCTGCTCGAGTCGGAGCTCGTGAAGGCGGGCGTGACCCCGTCGCGCGCACTGTGCGAGCACTTCGAGCTGAGCCGGCAGGAGCTGTTCGAGTCGATCCGCGTGCTCGGACTCACGTCGTTCGACGAGATCGTCGAACGGCTCGGCGCCGGGCGCGGCTGCGACGTCTGCAAGCCCGTCGTCGCCTCGATCCTCGCCACCCAGCACGGGTCGTACATCCTCGACGGCGGGCGCGGCGGCCTCCAGGACACGAACGACCGCGCGATGGCGAACATGCAGAAGGACGGCACCTACTCGGTGGTGCCGCGCATCCCTGCCGGGGAGGTCACCCCCGAGAAGCTCGCCGTCATCGCCGAGGTCGCGATGGAGTTCGGCCTCTACACGAAGATCACGGGCGGCCAGCGCATCGACCTGTTCGGGGCGCGCCTCGACCAGCTGCCCGACATCTGGCGCCGCCTCGTCGACGCCGGCTTCGAGTCGGGGCAGGCGTACGGCAAGGCGCTGCGCAACGTCAAGAGCTGCGTCGGTTCGACGTGGTGCCGGTACGGCGTGCAGGACTCGGTCGCGATGGCCGTGCGCCTCGAGCTGCGCTACCGGGGCCTGCGCTCCCCGCACAAGCTCAAGTTCGGCGTCTCGGGCTGCGCCCGCGAGTGCGCCGAGGCCCGGGGCAAGGACGTCGGCGTCATCGCGACCGACGCGGGCTGGAACCTCTACGTCGGCGGCAACGGCGGGTTCCAGCCGGCGCACGCGCAGCTGCTCGCGAGCGATCTCGACGACGAGACGCTCATCCGGTACATCGACCGGTACCTCATGTACTACATCCGCACCGCCGATCGACTGCAGCGCACCGCGCGCTGGATGGAGGACCTCGAGGGCGGGATCGACCACGTGCGCGAGGTCGTCGTCGACGACTCGCTCGGCCTCGCGGCCGAGCTCGAGGCGGCGGTCGCGGCCCACGTCGATCACTACGAGGACGAGTGGGCGGCGACCCTCGCCGACCCCGAGCGGCTCCGGCGGTTCCGCTCGTTCGTCAACGCGCCGGGCACGCCCGACCCGTCGATCGCACGCGTGGCCGAACGGGACCAGTTCCGGCCGGCGACGCCCGAGGAGCGCGCCGACGGGCGGGCCGTGCTCGTCGCGGGATCTCGGATCCCCGTGCGGGAGGGCGCACGATGACCGGCCGGGTGACGATCGTCGGCGGCGGTCCGGGCGCGATCGACCTGCTCACCGTTCGCGCCACGAGGGCGCTCGCCGACGCCGACGTCGTGCTCTACGACCGGCTCGCCCCGCACGACGAGCTCTCCGGCCTCGCCCCCCGGGCGCGACTCATCGACGTCGGCAAGCGCCCGGGCCACCACGCCGTGCCGCAGCACGAGATCGAGGCGATGCTCGTCGAGCACGCCGCATCCGGTGCGCACGTCGTCCGCCTGAAGGGCGGCGACCCGTACGTGCTCGGTCGCGGCGGCGAGGAGGTGCTGGCGTGCCACGCCGCCGGCATCCCCGTCGAGGTCGTGCCCGGCGTCACGAGCGCGATCTCGGTGCCCGCGTCGGCGGGCATCCCGCTCACGCACCGCGGGGTGAGCCACGCGTTCACCGTCGTCTCGGGCCACGCGCCGCTCACGGACGACGAACTTCGCCACCTCGCCGGGCTCGGCGGCACCATCGTCGTGCTCATGGGCATCGGCACGCTGCCGTCGCTGGCGGCGGGCCTGGCCCGGCACGGGCTTCCGGCGAGGCATCCCGTCGCCATCGTCGAACGCGGCTGCACCCCGACGCAGCGCACGACGCTCGGCACCCTCGGCGACCTCGTGTCGACCGCGGCCCGTGCCGGTGTCGCGTCGCCCGCCGTCGTGGTCGTCGGCGAGGTGGTGCGCCTCGCCCACGACGGCGACGCGAGCGCCGCCGAGCTCATGGACCGCGCGGCACGCTGGTCGGTGGTCGCATGACGGACGCCTCGGACTGCGCGCCGGGCTTCCGGCCCGACCAGCTCGCCGGATTCCGGATCGGCGTGACGAGCGATCGCCGCGCGGGCGACCTGATCGACGCCCTCGCACGCCGCGGCGCGCAGGTGCTCCACGCACCGACCCTGCGCATGGCGAACGCGGTCTCCGACGATCCGGTGATCGCCGACACCCGGGCGATCATCGCCGCCCGCCCGGACGTGCTGCTCGCGACGACCGCGTACGGGGTGCGGCGCTGGTTCGAGGTGGCCGACGCCGCAGGGCTCGGTGAGGAGCTCGTCGAGGCGCTCTCCGCCACCGACATCCTCGTGCGCGGGCCGAAGGCGCGCGGCGGCATCCGCGCGGCCGGTCTCGGCGACGTCGGCATGAGCGCCGAGGAGACGACCGAGTCGCTCGTCGACGAGGTGCTCGAGCGCTATCCGCCTGGGCTCACCGTCGCGGTGCAGCTGCACGGCTTCCTGCAACCCTTCCAGCTCGAGCGGCTGCACGAGGCGCACGCCCACGTGCTCACGGTCGAGCCGTACCGGTGGGTGGAGACCGACGCCGACGACGACCGAGTCGACCGGCTCATCGATGCGGCCTGCTCGGGCGGCCTCGACTGCATCACCTTCACGAGCGCGCCCGCCGTTCACGCGCTCTTCGGTGCCGCGGAGGCGCGCGGGCGGTACGACGAACTCGTCGACGCGATGTGCGGCCCCGTCGTCGCCGCGGCCGTCGGCCCGGTGACGGCGGCCCCGCTCGAAGACGCCGGGATCACGCCGATCCAGCCGGAACGCTACCGGATGGGCGCGCTCATCCGCCTCGTCTGCGAGCACCTCGAGCAGTCGCGCGTCATCCGCCTCGACACCCGGCACGGACCGCTCGCGCTCCGCGGGTCGGTGCTCGACATCCACGACCGCCGGGTACCGCTCGCTCCCGTCGCGCTCGCGCTCCTGCGCGCGCTCGTCCTCGCCCACGGCGCGGTCGTGGCGCGCGACCGGCTCGCCTCGGGGCTGCCCGGCACGACCGACCCGCACGCGCTCGAGGTCGCGCTCAGTCGCCTGCGCCGCACGATCGGCGTGCCCGGGCTCATCACGACCGTCGTCAAGCGGGGCTACCGCATCGACGTCTGACCGCCCTCACACGGCCGCACCGCACGGGTGAGCAGGTCGAGACGCGGCGTTCACGACCGCAGCGACCGGCCGAAACACCCGCTCATTAGCGTCGACGTCACGAACCCCGACCGCAACCGCAACGGAGGCCCCGATGACCGAAACCGTGAGCACCCGACCGCGCTTCGGCGCACCCGCACCCGCGCCGTCGTCCGCACTCGTCGCCCTGCCGGGCCGGTGGATCGACGGCTGGAACCCCGAGGACGCGGAGCAGTGGGCCTCGCAGGGCCGGGCGATCGCGCGCCGCAACCTGCGCTGGTCGATCTTCGCCGAGTTCCTCGGGTTCGTCGTCTGGCAGCTCTGGTCGATCGTCGCGGTCCAACTCCCGGATGCGGGCTTCGACCTCTCGACGGGCGAGGTGTTCTGGCTGATCTCGATCCCCAGCCTGGTCGGCGCGACACTGCGCATCCCGTACTCCTTCCTCGTCCCGAGGTTCGGCGGGCGCAACTGGACGATCGTGTCGGCGGCGCTCCTGCTCCTGCCGGCGGTCGCCCTCGCGGTGTGCGTCGCGAACCCGGCGACGCCGTTCCCCGTGCTCCTCGGGGCAGCCGCGCTCGCCGGATTCGGGGGCGGCAACTTCGCGAGCTCGATGGCGAACATCACGTACTTCTATCCGCAGCGCGAGAAGGGTTGGGCCCTCGGACTCAACGCCGCGGGCGGCAACCTCGGCGCAGCGGTCGCCCAGTTCATCGTGCCCGTCGTCATCGCGATCGGCGCCGGTGCGAGCCTGAACCTGCCGCTCGCCGGCCTCATCTGGGTGCCGTTCATCGTCGTCGCGATGATCGGGGCGTGGCGCCGGATGGACAACCTCGTCGGTGCGAAGGCCGACCTCGCGAGCTCCGCCGCGGCCCTCAGGGAGCCGCACCTCTGGCTGCTCTCGCTGCTCTACATCGGCACGTTCGGCTCGTTCATCGGGTTCGCGAGCGTGTTCCCGAAGCTCATCGCCGACCAGTTCCCGGCGTTCTCGACCTTCGCAGTCGGCGGCACATCGGTCTCGCTCGCCTTCCTGGGGGCGCTCGTCGGCTCGCTCGCCCGCCCATACGGCGGGCGGCTCGCCGACCGGTTCGGCGGCGCCCGCATCACGATGTGCGCGTTCGCGGCGATGAGCGCGATCACCCTCGTCGTCGTCGCGGCCGTCCCGGCCGCGGGATTCTGGCCGTTCCTCGGGCTCTTCCTGCTGCTCTTCGCCGCGACCGGAATCGGCAACGGCGCGACCTACCGGATGGTGCCGGTCGTCTTCGCGCTCCGCGCCTCGGGCGACGACGCGGCCCGACGCCGCAAGGCCGCGGCCGCCCTCGGGCTCATCTCGGCGATCGGCGCCTACGGCGGATTCCTCATCCCGCAGGCGCTGAACCTCTCGTTCCAGACGACGGGCGGCTATGCGACGGCCTTCCTCGGCTTCGTCGCCTGCTACGCCGGGCTCCTCGTCCTCACCGCCATCGTCTACGTGCGGCCGCTGTGCTCGCACCGGGTCTGATCGGAGCCCGCATGACGCGCACCGCCACCGACACGCACTGCCCCTACTGCGCACTTCAGTGCGCCATGAGCCTGGCCGAGACGGATGCCTCGCCGGCGACTCCGCTCGCGGCGACGGGGCCGACCGCACCGATCACGGTCGCCGCGCGCGACTTCCCGACGAATCGGGGCGGCCTGTGCAAGAAGGGCTGGACGTCGGCGGAACTGCTGCACTCGCCCGCACGACTGCTGGCACCGCTCGTGCGCGGCGCCGACGGCGACCTGCACGAGGCGAGCTGGGAGGAGGCCCTCGATCTCGTCGCGACCCGGCTGCGAGGCATCCGCGACCGGTACGGCGCCGACGCCGTCGGTGTCTTCGGCGGCGGCGGGCTCACG
The DNA here is from genome assembly GCF_058349925.1 of Agromyces solani. NCBI lineage: Bacteria > Bacillati > Actinomycetota > Actinomycetes > Micrococcales > Microbacteriaceae > Agromyces > Agromyces solani. Next base: position 1,390,812 of record NZ_JBYRER010000001.1, on the reverse strand, counting down.
AACGAGAAGGCCTACCTGCTCGGCAAGTTCGCGCGGGTCGCCCTCGGCACGAGCCGCATCGACTACAACGGGCGCTACTGCATGTCTTCGGCGGCCGCGGCCGCCAACCGGGCGTTCGGCGTCGATCGCGGGCTGCCGTTCCCCGTCGAGGACCTCGACGGCGCCGAGACCGTGCTGGTGCTCGGCTCGAACGTCGCTGCGACGATGCCGCCGTTCATCGGGCACCTCGCGGGCGCCCAGGCGGCCGGCGGGCTCGTCGTCGTCGATCCGCGCCGCACGGCCACCGCCCGGCTGACCGACGAGGGTCGCGGCATGCACCTGCAGCCCGCGCCGGGCACCGATCTCGCCCTGCTGCTCGGGCTCGCGCACGTCGTCATCGCCGAGGGACTGGCCGACGCGCGGTACCTCGAACGCCGCACGATCGGCTTCGACGCCGTCCGCCGGAGCGTGGCGAACTGGTGGCCCGCCCGAGTGCAGTCGGTGACGGGTGTGCCGGCCGCCACCCTGCGCGACGTGGCCCGGCGCCTGGCCGCCGGCGGTCGCACGTTCATCCTGACGGGACGCGGCGTCGAGCAGCACGTCGACGGCACCGACACGGCGACCGCCGCGATCAACCTCGCACTGCTGCTCGGGCTGCCCGGCCGACCCGGCAGCGGCTACGGCACCCTCACGGGCCAGGGCAACGGCCAGGGGGGTCGCGAGCACGGGCAGAAGTGCGACCAGCTTCCGGGCTACCGCCGCATCACCGATCCCGCCGCACGCGCCCACGTCGCCGGGGTGTGGGGCATCGACGCCGACGACCTACCCGGCCCAGGGGTTCCCGCCGTCGAGCTCCTGCAGTCGCTCGGCCGCCCCGGCGGTCTCCGCGCGCTGCTCGTACACGGCTCGAACCTCGCTGTCTCGTCGCCGAACGCCGCCTCGGTGCGCGCCGGGCTCGCCGCGCTCGACCTCCTCGTCGTCTGCGACTTCGTGCCGTCGGAGACCGCTGCGATGGCCGACGTCGTCCTGCCCGTGCTGCAGTGGGCCGAGGAAGAAGGCACGATGACCTCGCTCGAGGGGCGCGTGCTGCGTCGCCGGCGCGCCGTCGAGCCGCCCGAGGGCGCCCGCGACGAGCTCGCCGTGCTCGCCGAGCTCGCCCGCCGACTCGGCAGCCGCGCGCGGTTCGACACGGACCCGGCCCTGGTCTTCGAGGAGCTCCGGCTCGCGTCCGAGGGCGGCCTCGCCGACTACTCGGGCATCGAGTACGCCCGCCTCGACCGCGGCGAGCCCGCATATTGGCCGTACCCGCGCGGCGGGACGTCGACGCCGCGACTGTTCGCCGAGCGGTTCGCGCACCCCGACGGGCTCGCCCGGCTCGTCGCGGTCGCACCGCGCCCGACCGCACGCCCGGTGCCGGAGCCCGACGAGCTCACCCTCATCACCGGCCGCCTGCTGGAGCACTACCAGAGCGGGGCGCAGACGCGCCGCGTGACCGAACTGCTCGCGGCCCAGCCCGAGCTCGTGGCCTCGTTGCATCCCGCCACCGCCGAGCGCCTCGGCATCGCCGACGGGGAGATCGTGACGATCGAGAACGAACGCGGACGCCTCGACTGCCCGGTCGCCCTGACGACCGACGTCCGCGTCGAGTGCGTCTTCCTGCCGTTCCACTTCGGTGGCGACCGGGCCGCGAACCTGCTCACGTCGGATGCGGTCGATCCGATCTCGGCCATGCCCGAGTTCAAGACCGGCCACGTGCGGGTGCGCCGGACGGGCGCTGCCGCATCGACCGTCGCGTCGACCGCGGTCGACGCATCCGCCCCGCGGCCCGACCGCCGTGCCGGAGAGGGAGCCGCCGCATGACCCAGCCGCATCGCATCGTCCTCATCGGCTACGGCCCCGTCGGCGCCCGCTTCGTCGAGGAGCTGCTGCCAGCGGTCGCCGACGGCCTCATCCAGCTCACGGTCGTCGGCGGCGAGGCCGTCGAGGCGTACAACCGGGTGCTCGTCGCCGAGTACGCCGTCGGCGCCACGGGGCTCGACGCGATGCTCGTCGGCGATCGCGACGCCGCCGAGGCGGCGGGGGCCCGAATGCTGCTCGGGGTCACGGCTCGTGCGATCGACCGCGAGGAACGGTCGGTCGCACTGTCGGACGGCGAGCGAGTGCCGTACGACCGCCTCGTGCTCGCCACCGGCTCACGGGCCAACGTCCCGACGCTCGACGGCGTCGAGCGGCACCGACGCGACCTCCGATCACTCGAACGGGACGCCGCCCTGGTCGGCCACGACGACGCGCTGCCCGCGGGGGTCACGACCCTCCGCGACCTCGACGACGCCGAACGCGTGCTCACCGCGGTCACCGGGCGCGAGCGCATCATCGTCCTCGGCGCGGGCGTGCTGGGGCTCGAACTCGCCCTCGCCGCACGGCATGCCGGTGCCGAGGTCTGCGTCGTGCACCACGGCCCGCACCCGATGCCGCGAAACCTCGACCGCGCGGCCGGCCTCGTCACGCGCGCCGCGCTCCGGCGCAGCGGCGTCGCCGTCGTCCCGAATTCCCGTGCGGAGGCGGTCGGCTTCCGCGGCGAGGACGACGCCCGCCGGTTCGACCGGCTCATCACCGCCGACGGCAAGGAGCTGCCCGGCGACCTGCTCGTGCTCTCGTGCGGCGTCAGCCCGCGGAACGAGCTCGCGACCCTCGCGGGCCTCCGCACAGCGGTCGGCGTCCTCGTGCACCCGTCCCTTCAGTCGTGGAACGATCCCGCGATCTACGCGATCGGAGACTGCGCCCAGGTGGCCGACCGCGACCTGCACGGCGAGGACGCCGTCGTCCCGGGCGCACCGTCGGGTCTCATCGGTCCCGGCTGGCGCCAGGCGGCCTGGCTCGCGGAGCGCCTCGTCGCGGCGGTGCGTGGCGGCGACCGGGCCGTCGTCGAGGAAGCGGCCGCGGCCGAATCGGTCGGGGCGACGACTCGCCCCGAGCGCGAGGTCCTCGCACCCGAGCGCGAGCCGATCGTCATGCTGAAGGCCGAACATCTCGACGTCGTCGCCGTCGGCGACGTATCGGCCGACCCGTGGGACGACGACCCCGCCCGACCCGACCGGCGCGTTGCGCAGTGGGCGGATCCCGAACACGGCCGCTACGTCAAGATGGTCACCGAGGGCGGGGTGCTCTCGGCCTTCGCGAGCGTCGGGATGCCTCGCACAGCAGCCGAGCTCACGCTCCTGTTCGAGCGTCGCGCGGAACTGCCCGCCGACCGCTCGCTGCTGCTCCGCCTCGACGGGCCGGACGACGACCCGGGCACCGCATCGGGCGCGCTCGCCCCCGATGCCACGGTCTGCTGGTGCAACGGGGTCACCGGTCGACGGATCGTCGAGTCGGCGGCCTGCGGCAACCGCACGGTCGAAGCGGTGGGGCGCGACACCCGGGCCGGCACGGGCTGCGGCGGCTGCCGCGGAAGGATCGTCGAGCTCATCGCCGGCGTGCACGAGGCCGCCGACGAGGCCGCGAGCCGGGCCGGCTGACGCCCGACGCCGCACCGGCCGGGCGGCGGGACACCGCTCCGCCCTGCCCGTCGTCACCGCGGGAGCCTCGCCGGGCGCTCCGGGAGCTTCAGGCCCCGGGCTCGGCGGTCGTCGCGTCGAAACGGGCGAGCACGAGCTCGACGAGCTCGGGCGGTGCCGTCTCGTCGGGGAGGAGCAACGGCGCGGCCACGGCGTCCGCGCCGGATCCGGAGGCGGCGTCGAAGAACCTCCCGGGCGCGAGCAGGTACGGCCCGACCACGACGCGCCGGCCGCGATGGACCTCGCGGATCATCTCGATCGCATCGGGCAACCGCGGCAGCGCCGCCGCGATGAACCCGACCGTCACCGGCCGTCCGAGCCGCACGCCCAGCAGGCGGGCGGTCTCGAAGCACTCCCGAACCGCCCTCGGATCGTTCGACCCGGCCGCGGCGAGCACCACGACGTCGTCATCCTCGAGCCCGGCACGATCGAGCCGCCGTGCGAGCACCTCGACGATGCGGTCGTCCGGGCCGAGCTCGGCGGCGAGCCCCACCTCCGAGCCGGACCGGTCGAGACCGACCTGGAGGCCGGTCCGCACGTGGAAGCCCGCCGAGAGCACGAGCGGCACGATCACCGAGTCCTCGTCGCGGTCGGCGAGGAGGTCGGCCAGCCCGCCGGCGCGGGCGTCGACGAACCCGATCGAGACGTCGAGCCTCGGTCGCGCGGAGGCGACCGCGTCGACCAGCCTGATGATCGCCTCGCGGTTCGCCGACGTCGGTTCGCCGTGCGTCACGGCGACCAGACGGAGCCGGCGCACCGAATCCGGCGGCTTCGGCCGCCCCGCACTCGTGACGATCATGCTCGACCCCGCGCCTCCCGGCGGTGGTCCCTGAGTCCGCCGGTTCGACGGTACGAACCGGGTGTTACGCGTTCGAGATGCGTGGATTTCGGGCGTGTGAAGAACGGCTCACGCGTCGGCGTCGCGCTGCGCGCCGGCCTCACCCAGCAGCTCGGGCCGCACCCGCCGGGTGCGCTCGACCTGCTGCTCGTGGCGCCAGGCCGCGACGGCGCCGTGGTTGCCGGAGCGCAGCACGGGCGGCACCTCGAGCCCGCGCCATTCGGCGGGCTTGGTGTAGCTCGGGTATTCGAGCAGTCCGTTCTCGTGCGACTCCTCGACGAGCGACTCGGGGTTGCCGACGACGCCGGGCACGAGCCGGCCGGCCGCCTCGATCATCGCCATCACGGCGACCTCGCCGCCGTTGAGCACGTAGTCGCCGAGCGAGATGAGGCGCACGCGCATGCGGGTCGCGTAGTGGTCGACGACGCGCTGGTCGATGCCCTCGTAACGGCCGCAGGCGAACACGAGGTGCGGCTCCGCCGCGAGCTCGCGCGCGAGCTGCTGGGTGAACGGCTCGCCCGCCGGCGACGGCACGACGAGGAGCGCCTCGGACTCGCCCTCGCCGACGATGGCGTCGAGCGCCTCGCCCCACGGCTCGGGCTTCATGACCATGCCCGCACCGCCGCCGTACGGCGTGTCGTCGACGGTGCGGTGCCGGTCGTGCGTGTGGTCGCGCAGGTCGTGCGCGGTGATCTCGAGCAGGCCCGATTCGCGCGCCTTGCCGAGCAGCGACAGGTCGAGCACCGAGAAGAACTCGGGGAAGATCGTGACGATGTCGACGCGCATCGGCCGGCTCCTAGCTGCGGGACTCGTCGCCCGCAGCGGGCTCGTCGCCGGTCAGCTCGGCATCGGCGAGAGCCGACGCCTCGGCAGCGGCATCCGCCTGCTCGACCTCGGGGATCTCCTCGAAGAGCCCGGCCGGCGGGGTGACGGTGAGCGTGCCAGCCTCGAGGTCGACCTCGGGCACGATCGCCGAGACGAACGGCACCATGACCTCGCCGGTCGCCGTCTTGACGATGAGCAGGTCCTGCGCGGGAAGGTGGTCGACCTGGACGACCTCGCCGACGCGAACGCCGTCGCGCACGACCGCGAGGCCCACGAGCTGGTGGTCGTACCAGGCGTCGGGCTCGCCCGCTTCATCGTCGCTGTGCTCGACCCAGAGGATGGCCTTGATGAGCGTCTCGGCCGCGGTGCGGTCGTCGACGCCCTCGAAGAAGCCGACCGGGTGCCCGTTGTACCAGCGCAGCTCGCGCAGTACGAGGTGCTTGCCGTGCCAGGGCGACTCCTTCGGCACCTGCAGGGAGAACTCGGCCCCGGGCACGAAGCGGCGCTCGGGGTCGTCGGTGTACAGCTCGAGCTTGATCGCGCCCTTCAGGCCGTGCGCCTTGGTGAGGCGGCCGACCCGGAGCTGCGTCTTCGGTGCGTCGGCCACGTCAGTCGTCGGTGTCGACGACGTCGACCCGCACGCGGCGGCCGTCGGCGAGCGCCGTGACGAGCGTGCGGAGGGCCTTGGCGGTGCGGCCGGCCCGGCCGATGACACGGCCGAGGTCCTCGGGGTTCACGTGAACCTCGAGGACCTCGCCGCGTGCGCTCGACGCGGAGACGACCTTCACGTCGTCAGGGTGATCGACGATCCCCTTGACGAGGTGTTCGAGCGCGGACTGGAGCAAGGCCTTACGCCTCGTCCGTCGCGGTCTCCGCAGCCTCGGCCTCGGCCTCGGCGGGCTCCTCGGCCTTGGGGGCCGGCTTCTCAGCCTTGGGCTTCAGCACCGGCTTCTTCTTCTCGTCGGCGACGAACTCGGCCTTGGCGTCCTTCGTCTGGACGGTCGAGACGGCGTTCGCGTCGCCCTTGAACTTGCCCCAGTCGCCCGTGAGCTTGAGGATGGCGAGCACCTGCTCGGTCGGCTGCGCGCCGACGCCGAGCCAGTACTGCGCACGGTCGGAGTCGACCTCGATGAACGAGGGCTGCTCGGTGGGGTGGTACTTGCCGATCTCCTCGATCACACGACCGTCGCGCTTGGTGCGCGAGTCGGCGACGACGATGCGGTAGTACGGCGCACGGATCTTGCCGAGACGCTTGAGACGGATCTTGACAGCCACGATTCTCCTGAATGTGTAGAAAGGTTGAACCGATCGCCTGGAGCGTGGGGTGCACACCCGGCGGAAGCTCGAATGGTCGGACCACGGCCTGATAGAGGGTCGGGCGGCGGTCCAACCCCCTATTCTGCCAGATCCGGGCGGATGCCGCGAACCGGCGCCGACCGGGCGCCGACGCCGGCGAGGTCCGTCAGCGGAGCCCGGCCATCCACGCCTCGACGCCCGCGGCGTCGATCGGCAGCCCCTTCGAGAGCACGTCGCTGCCGGTTTCGGTGACGACGACGTCGTCCTCGAGGCGCACGCCCACGCCGCGCAGCTCGGGCGGCAGCGTCTCGTCGAAGGCGTGGAAGTAGAGGCCGGGCTCGACCGTGAGCGCCATGCCCGGCCGCATCTTCGCCCCCTGGTAGGCGGCGTGGCTCGCGGAGGAGCAGTCGTGCACGTCGATGCCGAGGTGGTGACCGACGCCGCACACGATGTAGCGGCGGTGCTGCTGCCCCTCGGGCGAGAGGGCCTCGTCGACCGACACGGGCAGCAGGCCCCAGTCGGAGAGTCCCCGCGCGAGCACCTCCATGCACGCGGTGTGGAAGTCCGCCCAGTCGCGGCCCGGTCCGACCGCCGCGAGGCCGGCCCGATGCGAGGCCTCGACGAGGTCGTGCACCTCGCGCTGCGCCGCCGAGAACGTGCCCGATGCGGGCACCGTGCGGGTGACGTCGGCGGTGTAGCCGCTGCGGCGCTCGACGCCGAGGTCGAGCAGCAGCAGCGCCTCGGGGTCGACCGCGCCCTCGGCGCGCACCCAGTGCAGGATCGGCGCGTGCGCCCCCGAACCGACGATCGAGGCGTAGCCGACACCCGCGCCGAATGTCCGGGCGTGCCGGTCGAAGGTGCCCTGGAGCCAGCGCTCCCCGCCGGCTCGCACGGCCTGCGGGATCTCGAGGGCCGTCGCCGCGAAGCCGTCGACGGTGGTGTCGACCGCGGCCCGCAGCTCGGCGAGCTCCCATCCGTCCTTGATCATGCGGAGCTCGGCGAGCACGCGGGCGAGCTCACCCGCCCGGGGACGCCCGGCGATCCCAGCCGCGGGGCCGGCCGTCGGCACGGTGCCGGCGAGGAGGGCGGCACCCGGCAGCTCGAGCTCCTCGATGCGCCGGGTGCGCACGCCGAGCGCGTCGGCCCACTCGGCGAGGCCCGGCATCGGGCCGACCCAGAGCTCACCGCGCAGCGCGTCGGCGAAGAAGCCCTCGTCCCCGGGGCGGAAGGGCGCGGGCAGGTACAGGGTCGCGTCGTGGCCGCCACCGGTCGGCTCGAGCACGAGCACGGCGTCCTCGACCGCGGCGCCCGCGAGCCAGAGGAAGTCGCTGTCGGCCCGGAACTCGTGGGCGTTGTCATTGACGCGCATGGGCGCGCGGCCGGCCGCGATCGCGAGCACCTCGCCGGGGAACGCGGCCGAGAGCCGGTCGCGGTGGCGGGCGGCCGCCTCGGGTGCACCGGCGGGCACGACGGGCGTACGGTCGGCCTCGCCCCAGCCCTCGAGCATCATGTCGCGGAAGCCGGGCGAGGCGGCGAGCCGCGGCATCCTGGGGTCGGGTTCGGCCGGCTGCGGCATCGACCGCGCCGGCGCCGGCTCGGTGATCGCGGAGGTGTCCGCCTCGGGATCGGTGGCGATGATCGTGGCCGCGCCTTCGTGGGCGTGCATGTTCGCTCCTTCCGCGCTTCCTCGCGCGTTCATCCTTTTGTGATGCATTACGCATCACATAGTAGACTCGGCGCATGTCCGATGTCATCGCCGCCATGCGGGTGCTCGACGCCGCCGCGCTCCGCGCGCGCATCGACATGCCCCGCGCCATCCGCGCCCTCCAGGACGCGCTCCGCGACGGCTTCGACCCCGACGACGACCCGCCGCGCTCGATCGTCGACGTCCGCCACGGCCAGCTGCTGCTCATGCCCGCCGACCTCGGCCGGTACGCCGGGCAGAAGCTCGCGACGGTCGCGCCCGCGAACCCCGCCCGCGGGCTCGAGCGCATCCAGGCGATCTACGTCGTGCTCGACGCCGAGACGCTCACCCCTGTCGCCCTCCTCGACGGCACCGAGCTCACGAGCCTGCGCACCCCGGCGATGTCGGCCGCCATGCTCGATTTCGTGGCCGAGCCCGACGCCACGAGCCTCGTCGTCTTCGGCACGGGCCCGCAGGGGGTCCGCCACGTCGAGGCGATGCGCGCGATCCGCCCGATCGAGCGCGTGCGCTTCGTCGGCCGCGATCGGGCGAGGGCGCTGCGAGCGGTGGCCGAGTGCGAGGCATCCGGACTCGACGTCGCCGTGGGCGAGGCCGCCGACGTCGCCGACGCCGACCTCGTCGTCTGCGCGACGACGGCACGCACGCCGCTCTTCGACGCCGACCTCGTGCGCGACCGCACCTCGATCGTCGCGGTCGGCTCCCACGAGCGCGACGCGCGCGAACTGCCCGGCGCCCTCCTCGGTCGCTCCCAGGTGATCGTCGAGACCGACCGGGTCGCCCGCACCGAGGCCGGCGACGTCATCATGGCGTTCGACGAGGGGCACCTCTCCCCCGGCGACGTCGTGCCGATGGCGCGCATCGCGACGGGCGCCGTCGCCGTCGCGCACGACCGGCCCCGGATCGTGAAGACGTGCGGCATGGGCTGGCAGGATCTCGCGGTCGCCCAGGCCGCGATCGACGACGAGGACGGAGGCGCGTGATGCGCTGGATCACCGAGGACTGGCACACGGCGGGCGAACCGTTCCGCATCGTCGAGGGCGTCGCGACCGAGGGCTCGACCGTCGCCGAACGGCGCGTGCACGCGATGACGGGCGAACCCGACCGGGTGCGCCGCTTCCTCTGCCTCGAGCCGCGCGGCCACGACGACATGTACGGCGGGTTCATCACCCCGCCCGACGACGACGGCGCCGACTTCGGGGTGCTGTTCTGGCACAAGGACGGATTCTCGACCGCGTGCGGGCACGGCACGATGGCGCTCGGCGCCTGGGCCGTGGCGACCGGTCGGGTCGACGCCCCCGACGACGGCGAGGCGGTCGTCGTGATCGACGTGCCGAGCGGGCGGGTCGAGGCGCGCGTTCAGCGATCGGGAGGGGCGACCACGGGCGTCGTCTTCCGCAACGTCGCATCGCGGGTGCTCGCCCGCGGCATCCCCCTCACGACGAGCCGCGGCGAGGCGCTCGTCGACCTCGTGTTCGGCGGCGCGGTCTACGCGACGCTGCCCGCCGCCGCCCTCGGCCTCGAGGTGACCCCCGCGCACACGACAGAGCTCATCCGCCTCGGCCGCGAGATCAAGTGGGCGCTGAACGACCATCCCGCGGCGCAGCTCGACGACGACCGGCTCTCGGGCGTCTACGGCACGATCCTCGTCGACGACCTCGGCCGCACCGACGCCGGCCCGTGGCAGCGCAACGTCACGGTCTTCGCCGACGGCGAGGTCGACCGCAGCCCGTGCGGGTCGGGCACCGCGTCGCGGGTCGCGTTCCTGGCGGACACCGGCGAGCTCGCCGACGGCGATACGCTCACGCACGACTCGATCATCGGCACGCGATTCCTCGCACGCATCGCGGCGCGCACCGGCGACGGCGTGATCCCCGAAGTCACCGGTCACGCCTACCGCGTCGGCCGCTGCGAGTTCGAGCTCGACCCCGCCGACCCGCTCGCCGAGGGCTTCAGCCTGCGCTGAGCGTCGGCCTCGCCCCGGCACCCTTTCAGGAAACAGGCCGCTGCTCAGGATCGTATCGCCAAGATCGTCCTGAACAGAGGCCTATTTCCTGAATCGGTGGGGTGCGGCGGCGCTCGTGCGTCAGTGCGCGCCGGTGAGGCTCCCCCACCCGGCCGAGGCGCCCGCGGCGCTGCGGCGCTGCGGCACGCCCCACGGGTTGTCGTCGCGGAGCGGTGCGGGCAGCAGCGCCTGCGGCGCGTTCTGGTAAGCGACACCGCGAAGGAACCGCGTGATCGCCGCCGTTCCGACGCTCGTGGCGTCGGTCGTCGTCGCCGGGTACGGTCCTCCGTGCTGCATCGCGCTCGTGACCGAGACGCCCGTCGGCCACCCGCCGAAGAGCACACGACCGCTCGTCTCGGCGAGGGCGTCGACGAGGTCGGCGAGCCCGCCGCCCTCGAGCTCGGCGTCGCTCGCGTGCAGCGTCGACGTGAGGTTTCCGGGGAACAGCTCGCGTTGGACCTCGGGCAGCTCGGCCGCGTCGTCGTACCGCACGATGATCGAGAGCGGGCCGAACGACTCCTCGAGGAGTTCGTCGCGGTGCTCGCGCAGCGTCGCGAGGTCGACCTCGACGACCGTCGGCGTCGCGAAGCGCTGGTCGGCGTCGTCGACCCGCACGGCGCCCTCCGCGAGCACCGTCACGCCGGGCGCACCGAGCACCGCCCCGCGGCGTTCCTCGAAGGCGCGGCCGATGCCGGGGTTCAGCAGCCGGTGCTCGGCGACCGAGGCGGCCGCGCCGCCCACCGGGCCGAGCTCGGCACCTCGGGGCACGAAGAGGAAGCCGGGCTTCGTGCAGAGCTGCCCCGCCGACCCCGAGACCGAGGTCAGGAAGCCCTGCAGCAGTTCGGGGTCGCCGGCGACCGCGCCGGGGGTCGCATAGACGGGGTTCACGCTGCCGAGCTCCCCGAAGAACGGGATCGGGCGGGGCCGTGACGCCGCGATGTCGGCGAGCAGGCGGCCCACGTGGGTCGAGCCGGTGAACGCGCCGGCGCGGATGCGCTCGTCCTTCAGCAGCTCGACGCCGGCCTGCTGGCCCGCGACGACCTGGAAGACGCCGTCGGGCATGCCCGCGGCCGCGAGGGCACCGCCGACGATCTCACCCGTGCGGCGCGACAGCTCCGGGTGCCCCGAGTGCGCCTTCACGATGAGCGGGCAGCCCGCGGCGAGCGCCGCGGCCGAGTCGCCGCCGGCGACCGAGAACGCGAACGGGAAGTTCGACGCCGCGAAGTTCAGCACCGGCCCGACCGGCTCGAGCACGCGCCGCACGTCGGGGCGCGGGCCGATCACGTACGCCGGGTCGGCGTCGTCGATGCGGGCGTCGAGGTAGTCGCCGTCGACGATCACCTCGGCGAAGAGGCGCAACTGGTTCGTCGTGCGGCGGACCTCGCCGGTCAGCCGCGCCTCGGTGAGGCCGGTCTCGCGCATCGCGATCGCGATGAGCTCGGGGCCGGCCGCGTCGAGCGCGTCGGCGACGGCCACGAGGGCGGCCGCGCGGGCGCGCGGCTCGGTCTCGGCGAAGGGGCGCGCCGCGCTCGCGGCGCGCGCGGCGACGGCGTCGATCTCGGTGGTCATGGATGGCTCCAACTGGTCGATGCGGATGTCGTCAGAAGACGAAGCCCTCGGGGAACGGGTCGTCCTCGTCGAGGAAGTACTGGCCGAGGCCGGTCACCCAGGCCCGGCCGGTGATGGTCGGCACGACCGCGGGCACGCCGCCGACCTCGGTCTCGCGGATGAGGCGCCCCGTGAACTCGGTGCCGATGAACGACTCGTTCACGAAGTCGGTCTCGAGCGCGAGCTCGCCGCGGGCGTGCAGCTCGGCCATACGGGCGCTCGTGCCGGTGCCGCACGGCGACCGGTCGAACCAGCCGGGATGGATCGCCATCGCGTGCCGCGAGCGCACGGCATCGGAACCGGGCGCGATGAACTCGACGTGATGCACGTGGTTCGCACCCGCGATCACGGGGTGCTGCGGCGGCGCCTGCGTGTTGATCGCGTCCATGATCGCCAGCCCCGCCCGCAGGATGTCGTCCTTGCGGGCACGGTCGAAGGGCAGGCCGACCGCGTCGAGCTCGACGAGGGCGTAGAAGTTGCCGCCGAAGGCGACCGAGTACGGCACCTCGCCGTAGCCGGGCACCTCGATCGAGGCATCCAGCCGGTCGACGAAGCTCGGCACGTTCTCGATCGTGACGTGCTTCGCCCGGCCGTTCTCGACCGCGACGCGCGCGATCACGAGCCCCGCGGGCACGTCGAGCCGGATCTCGGTGACGGGCTCCGTCACCTCGACCATGCCCGTCTCGACGAGCACGGTCGCGACGCCGATGGTGCCGTGCCCGCACATGGGCAGGAACCCGGATGCCTCGATGAAGACGACCCCCCAGTCGGCGTCGTCGCGCGCGGGCGGCTGCAGCAGCGCGCCCGACATCGACGCGTGGCCGCGGGGCTCGTTCATGAGCAGGCCCCGCAGCCCGTCGAGGTGCTCCATCGCGTAGAGGCGGCGGTCGTTCATGGTCGCGCCGGGGATCCGGCCGACGCCGCCCGTGACGACACGGGTCGGCATGCCCTCGGTGTGGGAGTCGACGGCCGACAGGACCCGGCGCGCTCGCATCAGGCGACCGCCGCCCGGCGTGCCGCGAGGGCGGCGAGGGCTCGCTCGGTGTCGGCCGTGACCTGCGCGTGCTGCTCGGGCGAGAGCGGGCCGCGCGGCGGGCGCGTCGGGCCGCCGTACGAGTTGCCGCAGATGTCCATCGAGAGCTTGATCGCCTGCACGAACTCGGTGCGCGAGTCCCAGCGGAAGACGGCGACGAGCTGCTCGTAGAGCGCCTTCGCCTCGTGCCACTCGCCCCCGGCGCAGAGGTTGTAGAGCTCGACGGCCTCGCGCGGGAACGCGTTCGGGTAGCCGGCGAACCAGCCGACGGCGCCGTTCACCATGAGCTCGAAGAGCACGTCGTCGGCGCCGGCGATGATGTCGATGTCGCACAGTTCCTTGATCTCGTACACCCGGCGGACGTCGCCCGAGAACTCCTTGATCGCGACGACCTCGGGGATCTCGGCGAGCTTCGCGACGAGCGAAGGCACGAGGTCGACCTTGGTGTCGAACGGGTTGTTGTACGCCATGATCGGCAGGCCGACCTTCGCGACCTCCTGGTAGTGCGCGATGACCTCGCCCTCGTTGGCGCGGTAGATCGTGGGCGGCAGGAGCAGCACGCCGTCGGCGCCGTCCTCCTTCGCGTACTCGGCCCACTGGCGCGCCTGGTGGCTGCCGACGCCGTGGACGCCCGCGATGACGATGCCGCGGCCGTCGACGGCCTCGACGGCGACCTGGATCACCTTGCGGCGCTCCTCGTCGGTGAGCGACGAGTACTCGCCGAGCGAGCCGTTCGGGCCGACGCCGCGGCAGCCGTTCGACATCAGGAAGTCGACGTGCTCGCCGAACTTGTCGTAGTCGACGGCGAGCCCGGCGGGCGCGGAGTCGTCGGCCGTGAAGGCGAGGGTGGTGGCGACGACGACACCGCCCAGGTCCATGTTCTGCGTGGTCATTTGCATTCCATTCTGATCGTTGTCGTCGCGGAGGGCGACGGTGGTGTTGTGCTGTTGCGGGCGGACTCGCCGCCGACGATCGGGAGGCACGCGACGCCGTCGTCCCGTACCGTGCTGTGTAATATATCACACACTACAACCTGCTCCAGTGCTCCGCCGGCCCGTCCCGGGACTCAGTCGGCGGCGCCGGCCGCTTCGTGGTCGGACGCGCGATCGCCGGCGCACGCGGCGAGCTCGCCGATGCGCACCGACGACAGGACGGGCCGGCGGTCGAGGTCGAGCGGGCGCCCGAGCACGGCCTCCACACTGCGGCCGCAGGTGCGGCCCTGGCAGGCGCCGAGACCGGCGCGCGTCGCGAGGCGGATGCCGCGGCTCGAGCCCGCCGCATCCGCGGCGTCGCGCAGCCGGGCGACCGTGACCGACTCGCAGCGGCACATGATCGTCTCGGCGTCCAGCCAGGCCGTCCAGCCGGGTGCGATGTCATGGGTCGCGAGACGCGCCGCGAACGCGTGCATGCGGCGACGGGCTGCGAGCGGTCCGCGCAGGCGCGGGTCGGCCGGGTCTCCCCCGGCGGCGGCGGAGCCCGCGACCGCGCCCTCGGCCAGGGCCGCGTCGGCACCCGCGATGCCGGTCACCTCCCCGGCGGCGAAGACGCCCGCCACGCTCGTGGCCTGCCGGTCGTCGACCTCGACGAACCTGGCGGCACTGATCCGGCAGCCCGCCTGGATCGCCGCCTCGAGGCGGGGCGTGAACCCGTGTCCGAGTGCGACGGCGTCGCACTCGACGTGCCGCTCGGTGCCCGCGATCGGCCGCCATCGTGCGTCGATGCGCTGGATGGTCACCCCGTCGACCACGGTCTCGCCGTGGATGCGGGTGACCGCCTGGCCGAGCCGGTACGGCGTGCGGTGCCGGGCGAGCGAGACGGCGTACTCGCCGAGCTCCCCGGCCTTGCCGGCGACGCCGGCCAGCTGCCACGGCGCGCGCCCCCACCCCCGGGCGATGCCGCGCTTCCCGACCGCCTCCACGACCTCGACGACCTCGCCGCCGACGCGCGCGATGCTCGCGGCGACCGGCAGCAGGAACGGGCCGGCCCCCGCGACGACCGTGCGGCGCCCCAGTGCGACCCCGTCGCGCTTCGCGAGCGCCTGGGCGGCACCGGCCGTCGTGACGCCGGGCAGCGTCCACCCGGGCACGGGCAGGGCCCGGTCGTGCGCACCCGTCGCGATCACCAGGGCGTCGGCCTCGATCGTGAGCGCCGTGCGAGCGGCCGCATCGGCCGGTCCCTGCAGTGCGTGCACGCGCAGGCCGTGCTCGGTGTCGACCCGCCACACGCTCGTCGACGTGTGCACGGTCGCGCGGTCGAGCGCGCCGCGCAGCCGCTCGAATCGGCTCCACTGGTGCTGCAGGCGGCGGTCGGTGAGCGTGTCGTGGTGCCGCCAGAACTGCCCGCCGACCCGCTCGCCCTCGTCGATCACGACGACGTCGGCGCCGTGGGCGAGTGCGGCCTGCGCGGCCGCGAGTCCCGCCGGCCCCGCCCCGAGGACGACGACCCGCCGCTTCATCGCGCCTCCCGTTCGACGAGGTCGCCGTCGCAGGCGGTCCGCTGGCACGCGCGCACGCTCTCCGTGCCGTTCACGGTCACGACGCAGTCCTGGCAGATGCCGATACCGCAGAACACGCCGCGCTCGGCACCGTCGGCGGTGCGCCAGCTGCGGCGGCCCGCGGCGAGGAGCACGCCGGCGATCGTCTGGCCGTCGCGGCCGGCGAGTTCCTCGCCCTCGAAGGTGATGCGGATCGTCATGCGGCATCCTCCCGGAGCGCGGGCCTCGTGGGCAGGAACGGCGTCGGGTCGATCGGTGCCGGCGCACCGAGCACCGCATGGGCGACGAGCTCGCCCGTGGTCGGCGCGAGCCCGATGCCGGCGCCCTCGTGCCCGGCGGCGTGGAAGAGCCCCGCGACCTCGCCGTCGGCCCCGATCGCCGGCAGGTGGTCGGGCGCGTACGGGCGGAACCCGTGATAGCTGCGCAGCAGCATGGTGTCGGCGAGGAACGGGAAGAGACGGGCGGCCTTCGCGGCGATCTCGGCGAGCGCCGGCAGCGTGTTCTCCGACGAGAAGCCGACCCGCTCCCGGCTCGAGCCGATGAGCACGGTGCCGGCCGGGGTCGACTCGACGACCGTCGAGGTCTGCAGGGCGGCGTCGCCGGAGCCCACGGCGCCCACGTAGTCGGCGTCGTAGACCTTGTGGAACACCCGCTGGGGCATCGGCACCGTCACGAGGATCACGCCGCGTCGCGGCCGGATGGCGAGCCGCGCGCCGAGGAGCTCCGCGACCTCGCCCGCCCACGGTCCCGCGCAGTTGACGACGGCATCGCCCTCGATCGGCCCCTCCCGCGTCTCGACGCCGACCAACCGCTCGCCGCGGCGCCGGGCGCCCGTGACCTCGGTCACCCGGAGCGTCGCGCCGAGGCGCACGGCCCGGGCGAGCATCGCCTGCGTCGCGAGGCTCGGCTGCACCTGGGCGTCGTCGGGGTAGTGGATGCCTCGGCAGACGTCCGGCGACAGGTGGGGTTCGAGCGAGCGCAGCGCCGAGGCATCCACCTCGGAGGCCCTGATGCCGATGCCGCGCTGCGACGCGGCGAAGTCCTCGAGGGCCCGCTCGCCGCCCGCGAAGGCGACGACGACCCCGCCCTTCGCCTCGAACTCCGTCGCGGGCTGGCCGGGAGCCCGGTCGGCGTCGAGCCGCTCCGCGAGCGAGCGCCAGGCGCGGTTCGCGACGATCGCGAGCTCCGCCTCGGCGCCGGGCCCCTTGTCCGAGACGAGGATGTTGCCCTCGCACCGGCTCGAGGTCTCGCCGGCGACGCCGGCCCGATCGATGACGACGACCTCTGCGCCCGCCTCGGCGAGCGCGAGCGCACTGGCCGCACCGATCGCACCGGCGCCGATCACGATGACGCGCACGGCGCCACTCCTTCCACTGGTCCTCCGCCGAGCCCTCGCTCAGGCGCCGAGGTAGGCCTCGACGACGCGCGGATCGGCCGCGAGCTCGGCTGCCGGCCCCGACAGGGTGACGGCGCCGGTCTCGACGACGTACGCGCGATGGGCGATCTTGAGGGCCGCCCTCGCATTCTGCTCGACGAGGAGCACGGTCGTGCCCTGCGCGTTCACCTGCTGGACGATCTCCATCACCTGCTTCACGATGAGCGGCGCGAGCCCCATCGACGGTTCATCGAGCAGCAGCAGCTTCGGTCCGCCGATCAGCGCGCGACCGATCGCCACCATCTGCTGTTCGCCGCCCGAGAGCGTGCCGCCCTGCTGCTTGCGCCGTTCGGCCAGGCGCGGCATGAGCTCGTACACGTCGTCGAGCCGGCTCGCGATCTGCCGCTTGTCGCGCACGGTGTACCCGCCGAGCAGCAGGTTCTCGTGCACCGTCATCGTCGAGAAGATGCGCCGGCCCTCGGGCACGTGGAGCAGCCCGGCCGAAACGATGTTCCACGGCTTCTCGGTGGTGAGGTCGAGGTCGTTCCAGCGGACCGTTCCCGACTTCGGCCGCACGAGGCCCGAGAGCATGTTCATCGTCGTCGACTTGCCGGCGCCGTTGTTGCCGAGGAGGCACACGATCTCGCCCTCGTCGACCGAGAAGCTGAGTCCGCGCAGGGCGTGCACCCGGCCGTAGTAGACGTCGGCCTCGTTCACCTCGAGCACGCTCACGATCGGCCTCCGTCCGCCTCGACGGCGCTCTGCGCGCCGCCTTCCTCCTCGTCGACGCCGAGATACGCCTCGATGACGACGGGGTCGTTCTTGATCTCCTCGGGGGTGCCGTCGGCGATCTCCTTGCCGTAGTTCAGCACGACGATGCGCTCGGCGAGCTCCATGACGAGCCCCATGTCGTGCTCGATGAGCACGACCGCCACGCCCATGTCGCGGATCTTGCGGATGAGCTCCATGAGCGATTGCTTCTCGTTGAAGTTGAGGCCCGCGGCGGGCTCGTCGAGCAGCAGCAGCTTGGGGCTCGTGGCGAGCGCCCGGGCGATCTCGACGCGGCGCTGCTCCCCGTAGGGCAGCTGCGTGACGTAGAGGTTCTCGTCCTCAGCGAAGCCGACGAAGTCGAGCCAGCCGCGCGCCTCCCGGGCGCAGGCCTCTTCGGCCCGGCGGTAGCCGGGCGTGTGCAGGAGCGTCGACCAGAAGCCCTCGCGCAGGTTCGCGTGCATCGCGGTCTTCACGTTGTCGAGCACGCTGAGCTCGCGGAAGAGCCGCAGGTTCTGGAACGTGCGCGCCATCCCCCACTTCGTGACCCGCGAAGGCAGCACCCGGTAGAAGCCGAAGCTCTGCAGCAGGTGGCCGAGCCCGATCCGGCGCCAGAACGCCGGGACCTCGCGAACGATGCGGTTGCCGTCGAACTCGACCGACCCCGACGTCGGCAGGTAGAACGCCGAGATGCAGTTGAACGCACTCGTCTTGCCGGCGCCGTTCGGCCCGATGACGGCGAGGATCTCGCCGGACCGGACCTCGAAGCTCAGGCCGTCGACCGCCTTCACGCCGCCGAACTGCAGGCGCAGGTCGCGGACCTCCAGGAGCGCGCTCACGGCTGCCTCCCCTCCTCGGCGTCGGTCGCGGGCAGGCCGTCTACCGACTCCATCACGCTCGGCGGAACGATGGGTTCGCCGGAGTCGACCGCCGACACCGCCGAGGTGAAGGGCGGCGGCTGCGGCTTCTGGCGCTTCAACCACGGCAGTACCGCGGTCGCCGGCCAGAGGCCCGCCGGGCGGAACAGCATGACGACGACGAGCAGGATGCCGAAGATGAGGTAGCGCCATTCGGCGAAGTCGCGGAGGAGCTCGGGGGCGAGCGAGACGAACAGCGCGCCGATGATGACACCGGGCGTCGAGCCCATGCCGCCGAGCACGACCGCCATGAGGATGAGGGCCGAGTAGAGGAACTGGAAGCTGTTCGGGCTGATCGCCGACAGGTGCGTCGCCATGAGCTGGCCGGCCATGCCGGCCCACACGGCGCCGATGATGTAGGCCGAGATCTTCGCGACGTAGGTGTTGATGCCCATCGCCTCCGCGGCGTCCTCGTCGTCGCGCACGGCCTTCCAGGCGCGGCCGAGCTTGCCCTTGCCGAGCCGGCCCGCGCCGATCACGCCGACCACGACGACCACGAGCGCCACGAAGTAGTAGAAGACCACGTAGCCCGGGAACTCGATGCCGCCGATGGAGAAGCCGTCGTCGAAGCTCCACCCGCCGAACTCCCACGACGGGATGCCGTGGATGCCGCTCGGGCCGCCCGTGATCTCGAGGTTGTTCGCCGTGATGCGGATGATCTCGCCGAACCCGAGCGTGACGATCGCGAGGTAGTCGCTGCGGAGCCGCAGCGTCGGTGCGCCGATGATGATGCCGGCGAGCACGCAGGCGCAGACCGTCGCGATGAGCGCGAGCCACATCGGGAAGCCGAGCACCGTCGTGAAGATGCCCGAGACGTAGGCGCCGACCGCGAAGAACGCGATGTAGCCGAGGTCGAGCAGTCCCGCGAAGCCGACGACGACGTTGAGCCCCATGCAGAGCATGACGTAGATGAGGGCGCTCGTCGCGATCGACATCGTGTACCGCGAGGCGTCGACGAAGGGCAGTACGAGGAGCAGGAGCACGGCGAGGCCGCCGAGCATCCGGAGGAAGCCGGTCTGCGACGTGAACACGCCGCGCGGCGCGCGCGGGCGGTCGAAGAGCGGCGAGGGCGCGCGCAGCGGCGCGTGCTTGAGCGCCAGGTCGAGTCTGCCGGCCATGTCACATCCTCTCGACGACGCGGGCGCCGAGGAGCCCGGTGGGTTTGAAGGTCAGGAACAGGATGAGGAACGCGAACGAGAACACGTCGCGCCACTCGCCGCCGAACCATGCGGCGCCGAACGACTCGAGGAGGCCGAGCAGGAGGCCCCCGAGCATGGCGCCGTAGAGGTTGCCGATGCCGCCGATGACCGCGGCCGTGAACGCCTTGAGCCCGATGATGAAGCCCATCAGGAAGTCGATCGAGCCGTAGTACGCGCCGGCCATGACACCGGCGGCGCCCGCGAGGGCGGAACCGATGAAGAAGACCGTCGCGATGACCCGGTTGACGTTCACGCCCATGAGCTGGGCGCCCTGCGGGTCGAGGGCGATCGCGCGCATCGCACGACCCTGGCTCGTGCGCTCGACGATGTGCGCGAGCACGAGCATGAGCACGGCGGCGATGACCACGAGCACGAGCTGCGAGGCGGTGATGCGCATGCCGAGCACGTCGAACCCGGTCGAGGCGAGCCGGATGGGGAACGCCTCGGGATTCGGGCCGAACAGCTGGCGCACGCCGTACTCGAGCGTGAACGAGACGCCGATCGCGGTGATGAGCACCGCGAGCCGCGGACTGTTCCGCAGCGGACGGTACGCGATCCGTTCGATGCCGACGCCGATGAGGCCGGTGGTCACCATCGAGAGCAGCATGATGACGAGCAGCAGCGGGATCGAGGTCTCGTTCGAGATGCCGAAGGCCGAGAGGGTGAAGAACCCGACGAAGGCGCCGAGCATGTAGATGTCGCCGTGCGCGAAGTTCAGCAGCTTGATGATCCCGTAGACCATGCTGTAGCCGAGCGCGACGAGGGCGTAGAACGAGCCGACGATGAGCCCGTTCCAGATGAGTTGCATCACGACAGCGGTGTCCTTTCCGCCGGGGCCTGGGGGTTCGAGGCGGGGCGGGGGCGTACGCCCCCGCCCCGGTGACTCAACCCTGCAGGTCGTCCTCGAGCACGAAGGCGCCCGTGGCCGGGTCGATCGCGACGATGACGAAGCCGCCGCCCGAGAGGGTGTGGTCGTCGGTGAACGTCAGCGGCCCGGCGAACGTGTCGAAGTCCTCGAGGCCCTCGAGGCCCGCGACGACCTCGTCGAAGTCGGTCGACCCGGCGTCCTCCATCGCCTGCGCGATGACGCGCACGGCGTCGTACGACTGCGTGGAGTACGGGCCCGGGGCGGCGCCGGCGAGCTCGGTGTAGTCGGCGATCCACTGGTCGGCGCCCTCGATCATGTCGGGCGTCTGGGTGAACGTGCCGACGATGCCCTCGGTGTAGCCCTCGCCCGCGATCTCGGCGAGCTTGGCGTCGACCGAACCGTCGCCGACGAGGAAGACGCCGTCGTAGCCCGCGTCCTTCGCCTGGCGGGCGATGAGACCGCCCTCCTGGTAGTAGCCGGTCCAGTAGACGAGGTCGGGCTGCTCGTCGGCGAGCTGGGTCGCGACGGCCGAGTAGTCGTTCTCGCCCGGGGTGATGGTCGCCTCGAAGGCGACGTCGAGTCCGGCGTCGGTCGACTGCTCGACGAAGGATGCCGCGAGGTCGGCGGAGTAGGCGGTCGCGTCGTCGATCGCGGCGACGGACTGGGCGCCGATCTTCTCGGAGTACGCGACGGCCGCCGCCGCCTGCTGCGTGCCGGTGCCGTTGATGAGGAAGACGCCCGGCAGGCCCTGCTCGACGAGCTCGTTCGAGTTCGCGGCGGGGATGACCATGGGGATGCCGGCCTCGTCGAAGATCGGCATCGTCGGGAGCGTCGCACCCGAGCAGTAGCCGCCGACCGAGGCGGTGATGCCCTCGGTCACGAGCTTGTTGGCGCCGGCGACCGCCGTGGTGGCGTCGCAGGCGTCGTCTTCGACGACGAGCTCGAGGTCGCGGCCGAGGACACCGCCGTCGGCGTTGATCTCGTTCACGGCCAGCTGCGCGCCGTTCTGCATGTAGTCGCCGAACGCCGACTCGCTGCCCGAGAACGGGGCGAGCATGCCCAGCTTGATCGGGCCGTCGTCGGAGCCTCCGTCGTCGCCTCCGCCGCCGAGGCCGCCGGAGCAGCCGGCGGTGGCGATCACGAGGCTCGCCGCGGCGGCGAACTGCAGGAGGCGCGTGCGGCGCCGTGGAGCGTGGAACATGGGGACTCTCCTCGTCTGCGTCTTTGCATGACCTCGGGCTCGCGTCGCTTGGTGCCACGCCGCCGAGCGGTACGTGACATATTACTCATGATCGGCCGTCCTGCAAATCGCCCCGCGGAACCGACACGGCAGCCGACGACGGCGACGCCGGGGCATCCCGCCGCTGGCACGGCCGGCCGCGAGGGACGCGCTACTCGTCGCGGCCGCTCCAGAGCCCGGCGACGTGCCCGATGTGGCGTCGCATGAGCTGCTCGGCGGCCTCGCCGTCGCCCGCGACGAGCAGCCGCACGAGCTCGGCGTGCTCGAGCGACGACGCCGCGAGCGCGTCGGTCTCCGCCAGGTGCACGAGGCCGACGAGCCGAGTCTGCTGGCGCAGCTCGCGCACGAGCCGCACGAGATGCCGGTTGCCCGTCAGCTCGAGCAGGGTGAGGTGGAACGTCGTGTCGGCCTCGAGGTAGTCCTCGAAGCGGCCCTCGCGCCCGGCCCGCACGATCTCGTCGGCGAGGCCCTCGAGCCGCTCGACCGTCTCGCCGGGCAGCTTGCCGGCGAGGCCCCGCATGGGTGGCGCCTCGAGCAGCACGCGCACCTCGCGGAGCTCCCGGAGCTCGTCCTGCGAAACCTCGGTCACCCGGAACCCGCGGTTGCGGATGGGGCTCAGGAACCCGCGGCGCGCGAGGTTCAGCATCGCCTCGCGCACGGGCGTGGCGCTCACGCCGAACTCGTTCGCGAGGGTCGGCACGGTGAGCACCGTGCCGGGCGCGAACTCGCCCGCGACGATGCGCGACGACAGGGTACGCTCGACCTGCTCCCGGAGGCTCTGCACCTCGAGCAGGCGAATGGGCTCGGGAGTCATCGTCCACCGCTCGCGTGATACATCATGTGGCACATCGTATGCCAACTGGGTCCTCGCGGCGCGGATTCGCGACCGAGCGACCATCGCGTCACGCGGCGTCGCACCCGCCGTCGGCGCACCGGCTCGTGTCATGATTGCCGCACGGGACGGGTCCGGCGACCCGCCCGAGAAGGGCCGCCCATGTCGATCGAGTTCGCCCGGTCCCCGCGATCGACCGTCGGCCTCGAGTGGGAGATCGCGATCGTCGACCGCGCCACGGGCGAGCTCGCCTCGGTCGGCGACCGGGTGCTCGCGATGCTCGACGCGATCAGCCCCGGCGGGCGGCACCCGTTCATCACCTCCGAGCTGCTCACCAACACCGTCGAACTCGTCTCGAGCGTCCACGCGACGGTCGCCGCGGCGGTCGCGGACCTCGAGCACCAGCTCGCCGAGGTGCGCGCCGTCGTGGAGGAACTCGGCGACTACGACCTCATCTGCGCCGGATCGCACCCGTACAGCCAGTGGTACGACCAGCACCTCACCGACAAGCCCCGGTACCACAAGCTCATCGAGCGCACCCGCTGGTGGGGCCGCAACATGATGATCTGGGGCGTGCACGTGCACGTCGGCGTCGAGGACCGCGACAAGGCGCTGCCGATCCTCGACGGCCTGCTGACCTACCTGCCGCACCTGCAGGCGCTCAGTGCCTCGAGCCCGTACTGGGCCGGCGTCGAGACCGGCTACGCGTCGAATCGGGCGCTCATGTTCCAGCAGCTGCCGACCGCCGGCCTGCCGTACCGGCTCGACGACTGGGCCGCGTACGAGCGGTTCGTCGACGACCTGCAGCGCACGGGCGTCATCGAGGACCACAGCGAGGTCCGCTGGGACATCCGCCCGTCGCCGCGGTGGGGCACGATCGAGGTGCGCGTCTGCGACGGCGTCTCGACCGCGCGCGAGCTCGGCGCGATCGGCGCGCTCGTCCAGTGCCTCGTCGAATGGATGTCGACCCGCCTCGATCACGGCGAGCCGCTCGAGGTGCTGCAGCCCTGGTACACGCGCGAGAACAAGTGGCGCGCCGCCCGCTACGGCCTCGAGGCCGTCGTCATCACGGATGCCTCGGGCTCGGAGCGGCCCGTCTCGGCGGACCTGCTCGACCTCGTCGAGGTGCTGGCACCCGTCGCCGAGCGCCTCGGCTGCTCGGCCGAGCTCGCCGAGGTCGGCCACATGGTCGCGGCCGGAGCGAGTGCCCAGCGTCAGGTGCATGTCGCCGAGGCATCCGGCGGCGACCTGCGTGCCGTCGTCGCCCACCTCGCGCAGGAACTGCGCGAGGGCATGGACGGCGACTGACCGGCTGCACGGCGCGGCCGCGCGCGGCCGTCGGCCGCGACGAGCGCCGCTCGACGGCTACCGGCCGCCGAGGAGCTTCTGCATCGCGGCCAGGTCCTGCTCGCTCGGCTGGCCCTTGGCCGCACCGCCGCCGAGCCCGAAGCCCGAACCCGTCGGCGCGCCGCCCTGGCCCGCGGGCGTGACGCCCGAGGCGATCGCCGCGTTCTCGGCCGCGCGCTTGGCGGGGTTGCCCGAGCGCGAACCGCCCGACTTCTTCTTGTTCTTGGCCGCCTGGCGCTTGCCGCCGCCGTAGCCGCCGGCGCCCGGGATCGGACCCATGCCGGGGATCTGCGGCACGCCGCCGCGGGCGACGGTCTTCATCATCTTCGCGGCCTGCTCGAAGCGCTGCACGAGCTGGTTCACGTCGGTGACGGTCATGCCCGAGCCCTTCGCGATGCGCAGGCGCCGCGAGCCGTTCAGGAGCTTCGTGTTCTTGCGCTCGGCCGGGGTCATCGACTGGATGATCGCCTCGGTGCGCACGATCTCGCGCTCGTCGAAGTTCTCGAGCTGCTGCTTCATGCCGCCCGCGCCGGGCAGCATGCCCAGCATCTTCTTGATCGAGCCGGCGCCGCGCAGCTGCTGCATCTGCGCGAGGAAGTCGTCGAGGGTGAACTGCTCCTTCGCGAGCTTCTCGGCGACCTTGAGCGCCTCCTCTTCGTCGAAGGCCTGCTGGGCCTGCTCGATGAGCGTGAGGATGTCGCCGAGGTCGAGGATGCGGCTCGCCATGCGGTCGGGGTGGAACGGCTCGAAGTCGTCGAGGCCCTCGCCGGTCGACGCGAAGATGATCGGGCGGCCGGTCACCGAGGCGACCGAGAGCGCTGCGCCGCCGCGCGCGTCGCCGTCGAGCTTGGAGAGCACGACGCCCGTGAAGTCCACGCCCTCCTGGAAGGCCTTCGCCGTGGCGACCGCGTCCTGACCGATCATCGCGTCGATGACGAAGAGCACCTCGTCGGGGTCGGTCGCCTTGCGGATGTTCGACGCCTGCTTCATCATCTCGGCGTCGACGCCGAGGCGGCCCGCGGTGTCGATGATGACGACGTCGTGCTGGGCGCGACGCGCCTCGGCCACGCCGTCCTTCGCGACCTTCACCGGGTCGCCGACGCCGTTGCCCGGCTCGGGCGCGTACACCGGCACGCCGGCCTGCGAACCGACCACCTGGAGCTGGTTCACGGCGTTCGGGCGCTGCAGGTCGCTCGCCACGAGCAGCGGCGTGTGCCCGTCTTTCGCGAGGTGCTTCGCGAGCTTGCCCGCGAGGGTCGTCTTGCCGGCGCCCTGGAGGCCCGCGAGCATGATCACCGTCGGCGGGTTCTTCGCGAACTGCAGGCGGCGCTGCTGCCCGCCGAGGATCGCGACGAGCTCTTCGTTGACGATCTGCACGACCTGCTGCGCCGGGTTCAGCGCCTTGTTGACCTCATCGCTCAGGGCGCGCTCGCGCACGTGCGCGGTGAACTGCTTGACCACGTCGAGCGAGACGTCGGCGTCGAGCAGCGCGCGACGGATCTCGCGGACGGTGCCGTCGACGTCGGACGCGGAGAGCTTGCCCTTGGTGCGGAGGTTCTTGAAGGTCTCGGCGAGGCGGTCAGACAGGTTTCCGAAGGTAGCCATGGTGCCTTCGATTCTAGGCGAGTCCGGATGCCTCCCCGCTGCGCGGGTCGATGCCGCCCCGACGACGACGCGTTCAGCCCTCGAATCGCACGTCGACGATCTCGCGCTCGAGGTCGATCGCGGCGATGAGGCGTTCGTCGGTGTCCTCGGGCGCGAGGGCGTATTCGAACTCGGCGAACGCATCGCCCGGCTCGTCGGCGTCGGGCCGCAGGTCGACCCGCACGAGGCTCATCGACCGGAGCGCGTCGACCTGGCGGTCGCCCGACTCCCGGCCGATCGCGGCCTCGACGTCGTCGGCCTGCTCGAGCTCGGGGTCGAGCACCGTGTCGAGGTAGCGCACGATCGGCGAGCCCTTCGTGTCGAGCTGGCTCACGAACGCCTGTCGCAGCTCGTCGTCGATGAGCTCGAGCTCGCCGACCATCGCCGACGCGACGTCGAGCGCGGCGATCGACACGAGTTCGGCGTCCGCGTCGAGGACGACCTCGACGCGCTGGTCGGCGTACTCGAACGTCTCCGACCAGTAGTCGCCGACGAGTCCGAAGTAGTCGTGTTCGATCGACATGGGGCTCCCCTCCCGAGTCCTGCGCTATCCGACGAGCTTCTGGGCGAACACGTGCGGCGTGAAGCCGGTGAGGTCGCCGATGCCCTCGCCCTGCCCGATGAGCTTGATCGGCAGGCCGGTCTTCTCCTGCACGGCGAGCACGAAGCCGCCCTTGGCCGAGCCGTCGAGCTTCGTGAGCACGAGCCCGGTCACTCCCCCGTGCTCGATGAACGCCTCGGCCTGCGCGAGCCCGTTCTGGCCGGTGGTCGCGTCGAGCACGAGCAGCACCTCGCTGATCGGCGCCTGCTTCTCGACGACGCGCTTGATCTTCCCGAGCTCGTCCATGAGCCCGCCCTTCGTGTGCAGCCGTCCAGCCGTGTCGATGATCACGATCTCGGTGCCGTCCTGCTTGGCCTTGTCGACCGTCTGGAACGCGACCGACGCCGGGTCCTGCCCCTCGCGCTCCGGCCGCACGATGCCGACGCCGGCCCGGTCGGCCCACGTCGCGAGCTGGTCGACCGCCGCCGCGCGGAACGTGTCGGCCGCGCCGACCACGACCGAGCGGTCGTAGCTGCGCAGGAAGCGCGCGAACTTGCCGATGGTGGTCGTCTTGCCGACGCCGTTGACGCCGACCACGAGCACGACCGCGGGCCGCTCGGTGAGCTTCAGCGTCGGGTCGTACTTCGCGAGCCGCTCCTCGACGAGCTCGCGCAGCATGCGCTGCACGTCCTTCGGGTCGGTCGTCTTGAACCGCTCGACCTGCGCCCTGATCCGGTCGACGATCTCCTCGGTGACGGCCGGGCCGAAGTCGGCCGTGATGAGCGCCGCCTCGAGGTCGTCCCACGTGTCCTCGTCGATCGTCTTCGCCCCGAAGATGCCACGCAGGGCGTTGCCGAGCGACCATGAAGCGCGTTCTGCCATGCCTCCAGCCTAGGCGAGCGACTTCCGCCCGGGCGCGCAGGATCGTCGCACGCGAACGCACCCACGGCAAGGGGGTTGTCGGGATCCTCGGACGGGGCGAGCGTCGAGGTGGACGGAAGGAGTTCGCATGACCGTCGTGGGCTTCCACGCCTCGCACGAGCAGATCGCCCCGGCGCGCCTGCTCCGCGCGGTGCAACGCGCCGAAGAGGCCGGCTTCGACGCCGCGATGTGCTCGGACCATCTCGAACCGTGGAGCGTCCGGCAGGGCGAGTCCGGGTTCGCCTGGAGCTGGCTCGGCTCGGCGCTGCAGGCGACCCGGCTGCCGTTGGGCGTCGTCACGGCGCCCGGCCAGCGCTACCATCCGGCCATCACGGCGCAGGCCGTCGCGACGATCGAGTCGATGTACCCGGGACGGTTCTGGGCCGCGCTCGGCAGCGGCGAAGCACTCAACGAGCACGTCACCGGCGACCCGTTCCCGCCGAAGGAGGTCCGCGACGCACGGCTGCGCGACGCGGTCGACGCGATCCGCGGGCTCCTCCGCGGCGAGGAGGTCAGCGCCGACGACCTCGTGCACCTGGACCGCGCCCGGGTGTGGAGCCTTCCGGCCGTCCCGCCGCCCCTCTTCACCGCCGCGGTCAGCCCCGAGACGGCGCGCGACGGCGCCGCCTGGGCGGACGGCCTCATCACGGTCGACCAGTCCCGCGAGGCGATCCGGGCGGTCGTCGACGCCTATCGCGACGCCGGCGGAGACGGGCCGGTCGCGGTGCAGGTGCATCTCAGCTGGGCTCCGACGCACGACGAGGCCCTCGCGATCGCCCACGACCAGTGGCGCACCGGCGTGCTGCCCGGCCCGCTCGTCTGGGAGCTCGATCGCCCCGAGGCGTTCGACGCCGCCACGGCCGATGCCTCCGCCGAGGACGTCGCCCGCACCGTCCAGGTCTCGAGCGACCCGTCGCATCACCTCGAGCGACTCGTCGAGCTCGTCGGCCTCGGCGTCGACCGGATATACCTGCATCACGTCGGCGTCGAGCAGGACGCGTTCATCGACGTGTTCGGCGAGCGCGTCGTGCCGGCGCTGCAGGAGGCGGGCCGATGAGGGTCACCGACCGCAGCGACCTCTGGTGGAAGACCGCCGTCGTCTACTGCCTCGACGTCGAGACGTACATGGACTGGAACGACGACGGCTCGGGCGACTTCGAGGGGCTCGCGCACCGACTCGACCACCTCGCCGAACTGGGCGTCACGTGCATCTGGCTGATGCCGTTCCAGCCGACGCCCGACCGCGACGACGGCTACGACATCACCGACTTCCTCGGCGTCGATCCTCGGCTCGGCTCGCTCGGCGACGTCGCGGAGTTCACGCGCACGGCCCGCGACCGCGGCATGCGCGTGATCATCGACTTCGTCATGAACCACACCTCGGAGCGGCATCCGTGGTTCACGGCCGCCCGCCGCAGCCGCACCTCGCCCTTCCGCGACTGGTACGTGTGGCGCGACGATCCGCCCGAGCAGGCGAACACCGTCTTCCCCGGCGAGGAGCAGTCGGTCTGGGAGTTCGACGAGCGCACCGACCAGTACTACCTGCACAGCTTCTACCGGCACCAGCCCGACCTGAACATCGCCAACCCGGCCGTCCGAGACGAGATCGCGCGCACGCTGGGGTTCTGGCTCGAGCTCGGGATCTCGGGGTTCCGCGTCGACGCGGTGCCCTTCCTCATCGAGCCGCCGGAGGGCGTCGACATCGGCGATCCGCACGAGTTCCTCCGCGACCTCCGCCGATTCCTGCAGCGCCGATCGAGCGAAGCGGTGCTCCTCGGGGAGGTGAACCTGCCGTACGCCGAGCAGCTCGACTTCTTCGGCCGCACCGGCGACGCGGCCGAGCTCACCCTGCAGTTCGACTTCCTCGGCATGCAGGCGCTCTACCTCTCGCTGGCGCGCGAGGACGCCCGGCCGCTCGCCGAGTCGCTGGCGAAGCGCCCGAAGCTCGAGCCGGAGGCGCAATGGGCGAACTTCGTGCGCAACCACGACGAGCTCACACTCGACAAGCTCTCCGAATCCGAGCGTCAGGAGGTGTTCGACTCGTTCGCGCCCGAGGAATGGATGCGCGTCTACGACCGGGGCATCGTGCGCCGGCTGCCGACGATGCTCGACGGCGATCCGCGCCGCATCCGGCTCGTCTACAGCCTGCTCTTCTCGCTCCCAGGCACGCCCGTGCTGTTCTACGGCGAGGAGATCGGGATGGGCGAGAACGGCGAGCAGGAGGGCCGGCAGGCGGTGCGGACCCCCATGCAGTGGACCGACGAGCGCAACGGCGGATTCTCGCGCGCGAGGCCGTCGCGGCTCGCGGCGCAGCCGCCGGGCGACGGGTACTCCCCCGAGCACGTGAACGTCGAGGCGCAGATGCACGACGCCGATTCGCTCCTCTCGTTCATCAAGCGACTCGCGACCCGGTACCGCAGCTCGCCGGAGATCGGGTGGGGCGAGCTCGACGTGCTGCCGACCGGTGCGGACCAGGTGCTCGCCCACCGGATCACCGCCGACGTGGGTCGGTTCGTCGCCGTCCACAACTTCGCGCCGAGCCCGGTGCTCGTGCCGCTCGAACTCGGCCCGGTCTCGCCCGACTCCGTGCTGTCCGACCTCTTCGCCCCGGACACCTTCCCGCTCGACGAGCGCGGCCGCATCGAGGTGCATCTCGACGCGTACGGCTACCGCTGGTTCCGGATCGTCGAGCCCGACGACCGGCGACTCACCTGAGCCCGGGTCAGCTCGCCCGCGCCTCGCGGTCCTCGCGCACGCGCTGGCCGACGACCGCCGAGACGCCGTCCTGGCGCATCGAGACGCCGTAGAGCGCGTCGGCGATCTCCATCGTGCGCTTCTGATGCGTGATCACGATGAGCTGCGACGAGTCGCGCAGGTCCTCGAAGGTCGTGAGCAGGCGCCCGAGGTTCGCATCGTCGAGGGCGGCCTCGACCTCGTCCATGATGTAGAACGGGCTGGGGCGCGCCTTGAAGATCGCCATGAGCAGCGCGACCGCGGCGAGCGAGCGCTCGCCGCCCGAGAGCAGCGAGAGCCGCTCGATCTTCTTGCCGGCGGGCTTGACGCTCACCTCGATGCCCGTCGTCAGCATGTCGTCGGGGTTCGTGAGCGTGATGCTGCCGGTGCCGCCGGGGAAGAGCACGGGGAACACCTCGGCGAAGGCGGCCTTCGTGTCGTCGAACGCGCTTCGGAAGATCGACTCCATCTTGCCGTCGATCTCCTCGATGATCGTCAGCAGGTCCTTGCGGGTGTTCGCGAGGTCGGTGAGCTGCTCGCTCAGGAACTGGTGGCGTTGTTCGAGGGCGGCGAACTCCTCGAGGGCGAGCGGGTTGACCCGCCCGAGCTGGGCGAACTTGCGCTCGGCGGCGGCGAGGCGGCGCTGCTGCTCCTCACGACGGAACGGCACGGCGTCGCCGTCCTCCGTCTCGGCGGGAACCGGCTGCTCGGGGCCGTACTCGTCGACGAGCACGTGCTCGTCGAGCCCGAGCTCCGACTCGGCGCGTTCGAGGAGCCCGGTGACGTGCAGCTTCTTCTCGTAGATGCGCAGCTCGAGACCGTGCACGTCGTCGGTGACGGCGTGCAGGCGTTCGCGTACCGCCGTCTCCTCGCGGCGCACGGCCTGCAGCTCCTCGTTGCGACTCGAGCGCTCGGCCTCCGCCCGACCGAGGGCGACGCGCGCCTCGGCCACGGAGGCGTCGACCGACGCGAGCGCGGGCGGCAGCGCCGCGGCGACGCGCCGGGCGGCTCGGAGCTGCGCCCGACGGATCACCGCACGGCGGGCCGCTTCCTCGGCCGCGCGACGCTCCTGGTCGAACTGCGCCTCCATGGCGCGGATCCGCGCCTCCTCCGCGCGCACGCGCTCCTTCGCGGTCTCGAGCTTGAGCTTCGCCTCGACTTCGGCCTCGCGGGATGCCTCGACTGCGGCGAGCGCCCCGTCGCGCACCGAGACGTCGAGCACGGGACGGGGCACGGCCCGGGCGGCCTCGAGCGCGGCCTTCGCCTCGTCGGCGGCGGCCTCGGCGTCGGCCACCCGCTCCGCGGCGTTCGCGGCGGCCGCCTGGAGGCGCTCGGACTCGGCCTCGGCCGCCTCGGCCTGCACGCGTGCCCGGTTGAGCCGCTCGGTGCGCTGGGCCAGCTGGGCGTCGAACTCGCGCAACGCCGCGAGCGCGCGCTTGGACTGCTCCTTCGCCTGCTCGACGAGGCGACGCTGCTCGGCGAGCTCGGCACGGCTGCGCTCGATCTCGCCGCGCACCTCGTCGAGCCGCGCGGCCGCGCGATCGCGCTCGGCGATGAGCTCGATGCGGCTCTGCGTGCGTCCCGATCCGCCGCGCACGACGAAGCGGCCGATGACGGTGCCGTCGCGCGTGATGACGGTGGCCGGGCGGTCGGCCGATGCGAGCGCGGCCTCCGCCGCACGGGCGGCCGCGAGGTCGTCGGCGATGAGCACCTCGGCGAGGAGCCCGCGGACACCCGCGGGCGCGGTCACGACCGATGCGGCCGGGGTGAGGCCGTCGACGACCAGCGCGTCGTCCGCGGCCCGGCCCGGCTCGGCGAGCGCGAGCGCGACGCGGCCCATCTCGGCCTGCCCGGCGCGGTCGAGCGCCCGGTAGGCGGCATCGCGGTCGTCGACGAGCACCGCGTCGGCGAGCGAGCCGAGCGCGGCGGCGATCGCGGCTTCGAAGCCGGGTTCGACCTGCATCGCCTCGGCGAGCAGGCCTCGCACACCGGCGACGCCCGCGGCCACGAGCGCGGCCGAGCCGTCCTTCTGGTCGAGCGCGAGCGAGAGCGCCTGGGTGCGGGCGCCGAGGGCCCCCTGTTCGCGCTCCCGTCCGTGCAGCTCCTCGCGGATGCGCTCGATCTCGGCCTCCGCTTCGAACACGGCGGCCTGGGCGAGCTCGTAGGCCTCGTCGAGGTCGGTCTCGGCCGACTCCTCGACGCCGGCCGCCGCCTCGGCCTCGGCGAGCGCCTCCGCGGCCGCGGCACGACGACCGGCCGACGCCTCGAGCGCGTTCGCGTGGCGGAGCACCTCGCCGCGCACGGCGGCGAGCTTCGAGCCGGCCGAGTCGGCCTGGCCGGAGAGCTTCGAGAGCTCGAGGTCGTAGGCCGACACCTGCGCCGACTGCCGGGCGATCTCCTGGTCGACGGCGTCGAGTTCGGCCCGGCGGCGCTGCGTCGCCTCGTGCGCGTCGTCGAGCGAGGATGCCGCAGCGCCGATGCCGTCGCGGAGGCCCCCGAGCTCGGCGATCGCGGCGTCGATCATCTCGCGGGTGACGCTCGGCGAGGCATCCGCGTCGTCGGATGCGCCCTCGAGGAGGGCGATGCGCTGGCGGGCGAGCGAATCGAGCGAGCGGAGCCTCGCCTGCGCCTGCTCGAGGGCGAAGCTCGTCGAACGGGCGCGATCGACGTCGTCGCCGACCTGCGCCTGCTCGAGTGCGGTCACCTTCATCTGGTGCTGCTCGAGGCGCTCCTGCAGGACGAGGCGCTCGGCGTGCCGCTCGTGCTCGCTCTTCCCGTGCTCGTCGAGGGCGCGGCGGAGGCCGACGACCTCGTCGGCGAGCAGGCGCGCCTTCGCGTCGCGCACGACCGCCGCGATCGTGGCCGCCTCGCGCGCGACCTCGGCCTGCCGGCCGAGCGGCTTCAGCTGTCGCCGGATCTCGCCCGCGAGATCGGAGAGCCGGGTGAGGTTCGTCTGCATCGCGTCGAGCTTGCGGAGCGTCTTCTCCTTGCGGCGCCGGTGCTTGAGGATGCCCGCGGCCTCCTCGATGAAGCCGCGCCGGTCCTCGGGCGTCGCGCGCAGCACCTGGTCGAGCTGTCCCTGTCCGACGATGACGTGCATCTCACGGCCGAGGCCCGAGTCGCTGAGCAGCTCCTGCACGTCGAGCAGTCGGCACTGGTCGCCGTTGATGGCGTACTCGCTCGTGCCGTTGCGGAAGAGGGTGCGCGAGATCGTGACCTCGGTGTACTCGATCGGCAGCGCGCCGTCGGTGTTGTCGATCGTGAGGCTCACCTCGGCGCGGCCGAGCGGGCCGCGGGTCGACGTGCCCGCGAAGATGACGTCCTCCATCTTGCCGCCGCGGAGGGTCTTCGCGCCCTGCTCGCCCATCACCCAGGCGAGCGCGTCGACGACGTTCGACTTGCCCGAGCCGTTCGGGCCGACGATGCACGTGACGCCGGGTTCGAAGGCGAAGGTCGTCGGCTGTGCGAAGGACTTGAAGCCCTTGAGCGTCAGGCTCTTCAGGTACACGTCCCACCCTCTCCTGCTCGCGAGAACGCTGCCGACTACGGTAGCCGAGGTTCGGCGCCGAACCGCGCACGCGCGCCGCGCTTCGGAGATCGCCCCTTGCCGCCGCCGGGAGGGATCGATAGTCTGATCCGCTGCCCGTGCCCGGCAGCACCCTGAGGAAGAGGAGCCGGCTCGTGTCCGTCGAGATCCGTCCCGTCACGATCCCCGGTGCGCTCGGCACGACCGAGTCGGCCGAGTTCGAGCGCGTCGTCGACCTCGCCACCGCGTGCGAGATCGAGCGATGGGGCGACGACCGCTTCGCCGACACGGCGGCCGAACTGCTCGCCCTGTACCGCGACGAGTACCTCCCGCGCCTGGTCTTCGCCGCGTGGGACGGCGACCGCTGCGTGGGCCGCGCGACCGCGTGGTGGGAGGCCGACCCCGCCGCGGTGCGCGGCGACATCGTCGTCGAGGTCGTCCCCGATCACCGCCGGGCCGGGATCGGTTCCGCGCTCCTCGCGCGCGCCGAGGCGGTCCTCAGCGACCTCGGTCGCGACGTGTTCGGGATGTTCGTCGATCTGCCGATCGCGGTGGCCGAGGGCCCGGGTGAGCGTCTGCACGCACCGCAGGGCGACGCCTCGATCCCGGTGGACCTGCCCGGGGTGCGATTCGCACTGCGCCACGGCTACACGCTCGCCCAGCTCGAGCGGCAGAGCGGGCTGACCGTCACGGGTCGCCTCGGGGAGTTCCGCGACGCCTCCGAGCGGCGCGAGGCCGAGGCATCCCCGTATCGGCTCGTCGGCTGGATCGACCGCGCGCCGGACGACCTGGTCGACAGCTACGCGGCCGCCCGAGCCCGCATGGTGCTCGACGTGCCGGCCGGCGGGCTGACGCTCGACGAGGAGGTCTGGGATGCCGCGCGCGTGCGCGCCCACGAGGATCGCGCCCTCGACGGCGGGCGGAGGTTGCTCGTGCAGGCCGCGCTCGCACCCGACGGCGGGGTCGCAGGCTACACCGAGCTCGAGCTGCCGCCCGGCAAGACCGTCGCCTATCAGTCCGACACGCTCGTCGTCGCCGCCCATCGCGGGCACGGCCTCGGCATGCGCGTGAAGCTCGCGAACCTCGTCCGGCTCGCCGAGCTCGCCCCCGAGCGCACCGACGTCTACACCTGGAACGCCGACGAGAACGAGCACATGCTCGCGATCAACATCGCGCTCGGCTTCGAGCTCCGCGGCCTCTCGGCGGAGTGGCAACGCGGGTGATGCGCGTCACCGACGCCGCTGGCACCTCGGGCAGCGGTGCGACGAGCGATTCATGAAGGGCTCGCGCACCATCGCCGTGCCGCACCTCGGGCAGGGCTCGCCCGACCGCCCGTACGCGTTCAGCGAGTGCTCGAAGTAGCCCGAGGCGCCGTTCACGTTGACGTACTGGGCGTCGAAGCTCGTGCCGCCCTCGGTGAGCGCCCGCCCGAGCACGTCGCGCACGGCGCCGAGCAGCTCGCGGACGCGCCGGGCACTGAGCGAGGCGGCCGGCTGCTCGGGGTGCAGGCGCACCGCCCACAGGGACTCGTCGGCGTAGATGTTGCCGATGCCGCTCACCACGCCCTGATCGAGCAGCACCCGCTTGACGCCGGTGCCGCGGCGGGCGAGCTGCGCGGCGAACCGCGCGTCGGAGAACGCCGGGTCGAGGGGGTCGCGGGCGATGTGGGCGACCTGGCTCGGGATGCTCCGTGCCCATTCGCCCGTCTCGTCCGCCGAGAAGCCGCCGAGCCCGCCGTCGGCGGTGGGCAGCATGCGGTCGACCGCCAGCGAGCCGAAGATGCGCTGGTCGACGAAGTCGACGCGGAGCTCGCCGTGCGCGGGATGATCGAGATGGAGGCGCACACGCGCGTGCCGGTCGTCGCCCGGATGGTCGGGTGTGCGGAGCAGCATCTGCCCGCTCATGCCGAGATGGCCCACGATCGCGCGCTCGTCATCGATCGGCAGCCAGAGGAACTTGCCGCGCCGCACCGCCGCGGCGACGCGCGCGCCCGTGACGAGTCGCTCGAAGTCGCCGAGGAGCGGGTCGTGCCGCTTCAGCGATCGCCGGTCGAGCACCTCGACGGCGACGACGGTCGCGCCCGTGACCGCGGGCGCGAGACCTGCGCGGACGACCTCGACCTCGGGGAGTTCGGGCAACTCAGGCCGCGCCGTTGATCAGCGTCCAGGCCTCGAGTGCGGCGGCCATCTCGGCCTGCTTCTTGCTCGAGCCCTCGCCCGACGCCTGCACGAGCTCGCCGACCGTGACGGTCGCGACGAAGTGCTTGTTGTGATCGGGACCCGACTCGGCGACCGAGTACGACGGTGCCGGCGCACCGCGGCGGGCCGCGATCTCCTGCAGGCTCGTCTTGGGGTCCATCGCCGCGCCGAAGCGCTCGGGGTCTTGCATGAGGGGCGTGATGAGTCGCAGCACCAGCTCGGTCGCGGCGTCGCCGCCGGCGTCGAGATAGACCGCGCCGATGATCGCCTCGACGGTGTCGGCGAGGATCGACGGCTTGTCGGCGCCGCCCGTCATGGTCTCGCCGCGCCCCAGCCGGATGTACGAGCCGACACCGATGGTGCGTCCGACCTCGGCGAGCGCGACACTCGACACGAGGCTGGCGCGCCGCTTCGCGAGCTCGCCCTCATCGAGGTCGGGGTGGTCCCTGAAGAGCCTGACCGTGACGGCCTGCCCGAGGATCGAGTCGCCGAGGAACTCGAGGCGCTCGTTCGTCGGGATGCCGCCGTTCTCGTACGCGAACGACCGGTGCGTGAGCGCGAGCAGAAGCAGGGAGGGATCGATGTCGACCTGCAGCGTTCGCTGCAGTTCGTCGAGCGTACGATCCTCGAGCGCGGTGCGCTCGCCTCCCATGCGTTCCGTTCGCGTCACGACCGGTCGTCGGTACGTTCCGGGCCGACTAGACGTCGGCGACCTTGCGGCCCTTGTACTCGAGGAAGAGCGGCGTGCCCGCCGAGTCCTCGACGACCTTCGCACGGTGCGGAAGGCTGTAGGTGACCTTGCCGTTCTCGACGGTCTTGACGAGCGTGGGGACCTCGGCCTTCCACTGCGAACGGCGCGCGTGGGTGTTGGCGCGTGACTTCTTCCGCTTGGGAACAGCCATGACTATCTCTCTTCTCTCTGCTGATCGGCGCCGGACGACGCATCCGGACCGTTGTCTTCGGAAGCCTGGAACCCCGCGAGCGCGGCCCAGCGAGGATCGCTGTGCTCAGGGGTGACGAGTTCCGGATGATCGGCCAGTCGGAGCCCGGTCTCTGGGTCGAGACCCGGGCAATCCGGTCGGCACACCGGCTGGAACGGCAGTGCCAGCACTACCGCATCTCGGATGAGTGGTTCAAGATCCACGTGGTCGTCTTGAACCTCATACTCGATGGCTTCCCCGCCATGATACCCGAAGAGTTCTTGGAACTCGACTCGGACGGGCAGGGCGATGTCGGTCAGGCACCGCCCGCACTCGCCCTCGGCGGTCGCGTCGACCTCGGCGGTGACGAGGATGCCCTCGTGCACCGATTCGAGCCGGACGTCGAGTTCGACCTCCGATCCGGCGCCGACGGCGACGAGACCCTCGCCGTACTGCTCGGGCGCGGGGACGGTGATGAGCTCCTCGCGCATCTCGCCGGGACGATTGATGAGATCGCGCACGTTCACGCTGAACGGCGACTGCTTGATGGCCACGAACGACGATTCTACGCGCCGGAGGCAGGGCGTTCGCCGAAGGCCGGGCGGGCGCGGTCGATGAGCGAACGGGGCACGAGCACCGCCCGGTAGCGCTCCGCCAGCGGCTCGCCCACCGCGAGCGCGGAGCGTGCCGTCGAGAGGGCGGCGGTCAGCCGTGCAGTGGATGCCTCGTCGGCGTGTCGCGTCGGACCGTAGCGCTCGCGCTCCACGGCATCGCGGAGGACGACCAGCGCGGCCGCCGCCTCCGGTGCGGCGAATCCCTCGCACCCGGAGAGGTGCGCGGCCGCGCCGCGCGGCGTCGCGGTCGCCTCGAGCCGGATCCCGAGGTCGCGGGCGCTCGAGAGCAGCTCGTCCCACGCCGCGTCCGCCGGCCGCTCTCCGCGCCGGATGCGTCGCAGCCGGCTCGAGCGCTGCACGGCCCGCAACGCGGCCGGTGCGGCGAGCACCGCCGCCACGAGGAGGACGATGACCCCGCCGCGCAGCCACCAGTCGTCGCCGCCGACCGTGCCGCCCGCGGAGGCGCCGAGGCCGCGATCGGGGTCGAGCTCGGGCCGGCCGCTCGCCGGCCCGGTCGAGGCGCCCGCCGTCGGCGACGGGGTCGCGCCCGCGTCGCCGGCGCCCGGCCGAGAGTAGTCGGGTACGCTCCCCCGGCCCGGCGTCGGCTCGAACGACACCCAGCCGATGCCCTCGAAGTACAGTTCGGGCCATGCATGGAGGTCGTGCGAGTCGACCTCGACCCGCTGCACGCCGCCGACCCGCTCCTGGGTCGCGGTGCCCGCCGTGTACCCGACCGAGATCCTCGACGGGATGCCCGCCTCGCGGGCGAGCACCGCCATCGTCGAGGCGAAGTGCACGCAGTAGCCCGACTTGCTCTCGAGGAACTTCGCGATGACCTCGAAGCCGCCGCCGTCGTAGCCCTCGTCGACCGGCGCCTCGGTCGAGTACTCGAAGTCGTCGGACCGCAGGAACGACTGGATGGCCACCGCGGCGTCGTACGGCGTCGCGGCGCTGCCCGCCACCGCGGCGGCGGTTTCGGGGATGACCGGCGGCACGTCCTCGGGCAGGGCGAGGTACCGCTCGAACTCGGGATCGCCGACGACGCCCGAGGAGCGCAACTGCGCGGCCGTCGGCTCCCGCTCGAGCCACGTCGCGCGATACCGCTGGCCGCCGGTGTCGGCGTCCACGCTGCGCACGGTCAGCGCGCCCGGATCCCAGAACCAGGATCCGCTCAGTCCCTCGACGCTCCGGGTCGGGTACGGCAGGGGCAGCCACGTCGTGCGCACCTCGTCGACGACGATCTCGATCGGGTGCTCCTTGGCGGCGACGTCCTCGTCGAGCCCGTCGGGCAGCGGCATGGCATCGAC
Organism: Agromyces solani; assembly: GCF_058349925.1. Lineage (NCBI taxonomy): Bacteria > Bacillati > Actinomycetota > Actinomycetes > Micrococcales > Microbacteriaceae > Agromyces > Agromyces solani. The sequence goes on along the minus strand of NZ_JBYRER010000001.1, from coordinate 1,352,525 downwards.
GGTGTTGTCCGCATCGACGCGCGACTCGGTCACGCCCCAGGCGGCGCCCTCGAACCGGTCGAGCGTGAGCAGGGTGAAGTACGGGCGATCGTTGTCGCGGGCGAAGTAGTGGAACGCCGGACGGGGCTCCGGGCGGCGCAGGTCGCGCCCGAGGTCGATGAACGGGCTCACCCCGCGGCCGAAGATCACGCCCTGCGAGCCGGTGCCGAGCAGGAGGCTCGTGGAGATGCTCGGCGTCGAAGCGGCGAGCACGGACGCGACGAGGATGCCGACGGTGGTCAGCCCGAGCGTGGTCGCGAGGCCCGATGCGACGGGCACCCGCGCCGGCGGCACGACGGTCGCGGCGCGGTCGTCGTCACCGGCGCCCGCGAGGTTCGCGCGGCGACGCACCCGGACGTCGACGCGGAGCAGCAGGAGATAGGCCGCGGCCGAGAAGACGAGCGCGGGCACCTCGGCGCCCGTCTCGATGATGAACCCCGGGATGAGGATCGGCACGAGCGCCGGGGCCGCGGCGAGCGCGGGCATCCGCACGGTCTGCACGAGCACGTCGACGCACACGGCGAGCACCCCGACGCCGAGCGCGAGCACGAACGAGAGGGCCGGAACGGGGATCGCCGGGACGGCCTGCTGCTGGATGGTCCGCTGGGCGCCGTCGAACAGGTCCGCGAAGAGCGGGAAGGTGTCGGCCGTCGGCACGATGAGCGCGAAGCTCGTGGAACCGCCGAAGACGAGGGTGAGCAGGAGCAGGAGCACGACGAGTTCGCCGAACGGCACGAGGGACCCGGGCACCCGCAGGGCCCTGAGCCCCGCACCGCCGAACATCGTGCCCGCGGCGATGAACGCGCACAACCACCACCAGCCGCTCCCCGCGATGAGCGGGCCGAGCGCCATCGATGCGACGGCGACGAGCAGGAACGACGCCGCCGTCAGCGCCAGCCGCTGCGGTCGGCTGAGCGGTCGGTCATCGGGATGCATCGCGCTCGCCCCCGACCGCGCCGGTGATCGCGTCGGCCTTCACCGCGATGCCCGCCCAGGCGTCGCCGATCGAGGCGGGACGGCGCACGCGCACGACCCGCCAGTCGGCCTCGTCGAGCGACTCCACGAGCCTCGGCGCAACGGCCTCCGAGACGAAGGCGATCGCGGGCTCGAGGGTCTGGCGGAGCCCGACGAGAGCCGCGACATCCCGTTCGTCGGGCTCGACGAGCACCGCGATTCCGGGCATCCGCGCTTCGCGCGCGCGCACCCCGTGGTCGCCGCCGCCACGCGGAGTGCGCGCCTGCGCGTCGTCGCGCTGCGCGATCTCGAGGCGGGCGAGGTCTTCGAGGAGCAGGCGGTCGCCGCCCGGCATCCGGTACGGGCCGGGCGCCGCCGCGTTCGCGATCGATCCCCGCGACAGGTCGCCGACGGGGTCGCAGCGAACCCGGAAGCCCCGATCGAGCAGGTGCACGCCGACGGACGCGACGACCTCGACGCCGAGCTCGAAGCCGGCGTGTCCCTGTTCGGGCACGGCATGGGCGAACGCCCCGGTGCGGGGCCGGCCCGCGAGGGTCGTGTCGACGAGGATGCGCACCTCGGGGTCGCCGCGCTGCTCCTCCTCGCGGACCATGAGCTCCCCTCGGCGCGCCGTGGCCGCCCAGTTCACCCGCCGCATCGGATCGCCGTAGCGGTACTCGCGGGCGATCAACTCGTCGGAGTTCGGGTGCGTGCGACGCTGCAGGCCGTGCAGGACGCCGTCGACGCTCGCCGCCGACCCGAGGGCGTGTTCGAGTGGGGTCACGCGCGGCGTGACGACGACCTCGTGTCGCGCACCCGCGTCGCGGTCGATGCGTGCGAGCGCGAACGGATCGAAGACGCCCACTCGGAGCGGACCGATGCCGTACACCCCGCGCCGGGGCAGTCTCAGCCGGTACTCGAGGCGCACGGTGTCGTCACCGGAGGGCAGCACGGCCTCGTACGGCCCGACGGCCGGGAGCACGGCCTCCGGCGGCGCGTCGAGACCCTCGGGCACCCGGTCGCGCCAGTGCGCCCCGTCGAACGCGCGCCGGCCCCGATTGCGCACGGTGATCGCGACGCTCGCCCCCGAGCCGGCGCTGACGACGGGAGGGGTGAACGTGCGCGTGACGCCGAGCCGCGGCGATCGCACCGTCACGAACAGCGCCGCCACCGCGGGCATGGCGATCCCCACGAAGGCGAGGAGCATGATGTCCCGCAGGTCGAACCACAACGAGATGGCGAGGAGCACCACGCCGACGACGAGCAGCGCGCCGCCGCGCCGGGTCAGCCGCGGCCAGGCGGCGGCTCGTGGAAGGCGCGGGCGCTTCATCTCAGTTCCTTCGTGCGCTGCCCACCGGAACCGGCGTCTCCCCCACGATCCGGCGGACGATGGCGTCGATGAGCGGCCCGGCGTCGCGATCGTGCGCCCCGAGGGCGCGGCTCGTCGGCACGAGCCGGTGCGCGAGCACCGGGACGGCGAGCGCGTCGATGTCGTCGGGCAGCACGAAGTCGCGGCCGTGCATGGCCGCGTGCGCCTTGGCCGCGCGGACGAGCTGCAGCGTCGCCCGCGGACTCGCGCCGAGCCGCAGCTGCCGGTCGTCGCGGGTCGCGCGCGCGAGGTCGACCGCGTACTCCTTGACCGGCTGCGAGGTGAAGACGTGCTGCACCGCCTCGATCATCGCGCGCAGCTCGTCGAGCGAGACGACGGGTGCGAGGTCGTCGAGCGGGCTCCTCGTCTCGCGCGTCGAGAGCATCGCGAGTTCGTCGGCCGACGCCGGGTAGCCCATCGAGATGCGGGCCATGAACCGGTCGCGCTGCGCCTCGGGCAGCGGATACGTGCCCTCCATCTCGACGGGGTTCTGCGTCGCGACGACGGTGAACGGCGCGTCGAGCCGATAGGTGGTGCCGTCGGCGGTGACCTGCCGCTCCTCCATGCACTCGAGGAGTGCTGACTGCGTCTTCGGGCTCGCCCGGTTGATCTCGTCGCCGATCACGAGGTTCGCGAAGACGGGCCCGCGCTTGAACTCGAATCGACGGCTCGACTGGTCGAACACCGAGACGCCGGTGACGTCGCTCGGCAGCAGGTCGGGAGTGAACTGGATGCGGTTGATGGTCGCATCGACCGATCGGGCGAGCGCCTTGGCGAGCATGGTCTTGCCGACGCCCGGCACGTCCTCGATGAGGAGATGCCCCTCTGCCAGCAGCACGGTGAGGGCGGAGGTCACAGCCTCGCGCTTGCCCGCGATGACCGTCTCGACGTTCGCGACGATGCCCGCGGCGAGGGCGCCGACCTCGTCGATGCCCATGGTCGCAGGGCCGGCAGTCTCCGACCCGCCCGACACCGCGACCGCCTCGCTCATGGCGTCATCGCCGTCTCGAGGTAGTCGGCGACGACGGTCGGCACGTAGGGTGCGACGTCCCCGCCGAGCGACGCGACCTGACGGACGAGCGAACTCGACACGTGGGCGTTCGCCGGGTCGGGAAGGAGGAAGACCGTCTCGACGCCGGCGAGGTGTCGGTTCACGATGGCCATCGGCGTCTCGTACGCGACGTCGACCTGGGACCGGATGCCCTTCACGAGCACGGTCGCCCCGACGTCGGTGCAGTAGTCGACGAGGAGGCCCATGCTCCACGAGGCGACGACGATGCGGCCCTCGATGCCGGCGTCGGCGATCGACTGCTCGATGAGCGAGACCCGCTGCGCGATCGGCAGCAGCGCCGACTTGTCGGGGTTGTGGACGACGACGACGTGCAGCTCGTCGTAGAGACCCGCCGCCCTGGCGATCACGTCGAGGTGGCCGCGCGTGACGGGGTCGAACGATCCTGGGACGACGGCGATCCGCTGCATACGCAACAGCGTAGTGTCTCCGAGGAGCACCGCGGCGCCTCCGTGAGAGTCTCAGCCCTTGCTCAGGTAGCCGCTCGCCTCGTCGTCGAGACGCCGCCGCACCGCGGCCGCGAGGGCGTGATGGTCAGCGAGCTGCGGGTCGGCCTCGAGGAGCTGTTCGGCTTCGGCCCTCGCGTCGGCGATCACGTCCCCGTCACGCACGACGCGCAGGAGCTTCAGCGACGACCGACCGCCCGACTGCGAGGCGCCGAGCACGTCGCCCTCGCGGCGCAACTCGAGGTCGACGCGCGCGAGTTCGAACCCGTCGAGCGTTGCCGCGACCGCCTCGACGCGCTGGAGCGCGAGGGAGCCCGGCGGCGCCTGGGTGACGAGCAGGCACAGGCCCGGCACCGCGCCCCGGCCGACCCGGCCGCGCAACTGGTGCAGCTGCGAGACTCCGAACCGGTCGGCGTCGACGACGACCATGACGCTCGCGTTAGGCACGTCGACGCCGACCTCGATGACGGTCGTCGACACGAGCACGTCGAGCTCGCCGGCCGCGAAGGCGCGCATGGTGCGATCCTTCTCGTCGGCGCTCATCCGCCCGTGCAGCGGAGCCACCCGCAGGTCGGCGAAGCGCGGGTTCTCCTCGAGCTCGGCGAGCACCGACGCGACCGACGCGACGGGCCCGGCGGCCTCGGCCCCGCCCTCGACCGGCTCGCCGTCGTCTTCGGCCACGCGCGCCTCGATCGCCGGGCACACCACGAAGCCCTGGCGGCCGAGCGCCACCTCTTCGGCGAGACGCTCCCAGACCCGCGGCCGCCAGGCCGGACGGATCGCGAGCGGGACGACCTGCGAATCGATGCCCGCCCGGCCGGCGGGCAGTTCGGCGATCGTCGACACGTCGAGGTCGCCGAACACGGTCATCGCGACGGTTCGCGGGATCGGCGTCGCGGTGAGCACGAGCACGTGCGGCGGCTCTGCGCCCTTCAGCCGCAGGGCCTCCCGCTGCTCGACGCCGAAGCGGTGCTGCTCGTCGACGACGACGAGTCCGAGGTCGGCGAACGAGACCCGGTCGCCGATGAGCGCATGCGTGCCGACGATGAGCCTGGATTGGCCCGCGGCCGCGCGCAGCAGGGCCCGCTTGCGGTCCGCGGCCGGCAGCTGGCCCGTGATGAGGGTCGGGACGAGCTCGGCGGAGAGCTCGGGGCCCAGCATCTTCACGATCGAGCGCAGGTGCTGCGCGGCGAGCACCTCGGTCGGCGCGAGCAGCGCCGACTGACCGCCCGAGTCGGCGACCGCGAGCATCGCGCGCAGCGCGACGAGCGTCTTGCCGGAGCCGACCTCGCCCTGCACGAGACGGTTCATCGGCACGGGTTCGCCGAGGTCGTGGGAGATCTCGGCGCCGACGGCGACCTGGTCGCCGGTGAGCGAGAACGGGAGCGCCGCATCGAAGCGTTCGAGCAGGCCCCCGGCGGTCGGGCGGCGGGCGAGCGCGTGCGTCGACCGCAGGGCGGCACGCCGCTGGAGCAGCGCGGTCTGCAGCACGAACGCCTCGGTGAACCGGAGCGTGCGGCGCGCCGCCTTCCACTCCGCTTCGAGCTCGGGCCGGTGCACGCGCTCGAGCGCGTCGCGGTGACCGAGGAGCCCCCGGCCCGACCGGACCGACGCGGGCAGCGGATCGTCGACCGCACCGAGTCCGTCGAGGAGGAGACCGATCGACTTCGCGATCTGCCAGCTCGCGAGCGTCGACGTCGCGGGATAGATGGGGATCGGCGACTCGGCCCAGCGCTTGGCCGCCGCGTCGCCGACGTCGACCGGTGAGAGGTCGTCGAACAGCTCGTAGTCGGGGTGGGCGAGCTGCCGATTGCCCTTGTAGTCGCCGACCTTCCCGGCGAATATGCCCCGGCGCCCGGGACGCAGGTCGTTCTCGCGCCAGCGCTGGTTGAAGAACGTGAGGGTCAGGACGCCGGTGCCGTCCGAGATCTTCGCCTCGACGATCGAGCCCCGCCGCTGGCGCATCTCGCGAACGCGGACCTCGAGGACCTCGGCCACGATCGTGACGTTCTCGTCGAGCGGGAGCGAGGCGAGCGCGGTGAGCTCGCCGCGCAGCGCGTACCGCCGGGGATAGTGCGCGAGCATCTCGCCGACGGTCGCGTAGCCGAAGGCCCGTTCGACCGCCTGCGCGGTGCGCCCGCCGAGCACGCCGGAGAGCCTCGAGTCGAGGGTGAGGGTTCCGGGCGCGGCCGGTGCCGCGCCGTCGGTCTCCGCTGGTCGGGCCGTCATGCCTCGATCGTAGGCTCCGCCTGCGTCAACGCCGCCAGCTCGGCCTCGACGTAGGGATCGTCGGGCCGCTCGGCGGCGAGCGCGCGCTGCAGTTCGAGCGCCTCGTCGGTGCGGCCGAGGCTGCGCAGGCAGCGCGCGACCGACCATCGCGTCACGTGCCGCTGCTCGGCCGTGCCGTACGCGTCGGCAGCCTCGACGGCCTGCTCGAACTGCATCAGCGCACCGGTCAGCCGGCCCGAGTCGTGCAGCGTCCAGCCGAGGTTGTTGTGGAGGGCGACGCCCCAGCGCAGGACGCGCGGGTCGCGCGAACCGTCGAGCACGTCGAAGCCCTCGGTGGCCCACTCCTCCTCGTGGCCGGCGTCGTTCAGCGCGAGCATGTGCAGCGCGTCGAGCACGAGGAACGGCGAGCCGGCGATGGCCGCCTCGCGCACGCCGCGGGTCAGCTCGGGCACGGCGTCGGCCGGGCGGTGGTCGGATGCCGCGAGCCGGCCCCGCTCGATCGCCACCCTCGCTCGCACCTCCGCGGCGTACGCCGCCGGCTCGCCCTCCACGGGCTCGAGCGCCGCGACCTCGTCGAGCGCGGCGAGCGCCTCGTCGCCGCGGCCGAGGATGCCGAGTGCGCGGGCCAGCTGGGTCGTCATGACCGCCCGCGTGTGCGTCGAGTTCGACTCGTCGGCCGCCGCGGCGCGGAAGCGCTCGGCGCTCGCCTCGGGATCGGAGAAGTCCCAGAGGCGGTCGATGAGCTGCTGCTCGCCCTCTCGGTGTCGGGACGGCTCCGCGGGCACGCGGTCGGTCGAGCCGGTCTCTTCATCAATCGGGGCAGGCACGCTTCCATCATGGCAGTGCCGGGCCGTCATGGCAGTGCCGGGCCGCCGCCGATATGCTGCCGGGAGCATGACCCGCATCATCTCCGGCTCCGCCGGCTCGCTGACCCTCCGGGTGCCCCGCACGGGCACCCGTCCGACGAGCGACCGCGTCCGGGAGGCGATCTTCTCCGCGCTCGAGTCGCGCGACGCGATCGACGGCGCGAACGTGCTGGACCTGTACGCCGGCTCGGGCGCGCTCGGCCTCGAGTCCGCGAGCCGGGGCGCCGCCGAGGTCGTGCTCGTCGAGCGCGCCGCCGCGGCGGCGGAGGTGTGCCGGCGCAACGCCGACGCGGTTCGCCGAGCCGCGCGGGGCGCTGGAGCCCGGGTCAGGGTCGTGCAGCGCGCCGTCGCCGCGTACCTCGAGGGTGCGACGGGCGGCTTCGACCTCGTGTTCATCGATCCCCCGTACGACCTCGGCGAGGCCGCCCTCGCGCGGGACCTCGAACTGCTCGCGCCGCTGCTCGCCCCCGACGCCGTCGTCGTCGTCGAGCGCAGCAGCCGCTCCCCCGAGCCGATCTGGCCGTCGGGCATCGAGTCCTCGCGGCGGCGCGACTACGGCGAGACGACCCTGTGGTGGGCGGACGCGGTTCAGCCCGTCGCGCCGTCCCAGCCCGAATAGGGGTCCCAGCCGTCGGCGTCGACCGCGCCGCCGTCGAGGAGGATCGCGCCCGGCGCCTCGACGACCCGTCCGATCGCCTCGAACGGCTCGGGCAGCGCGACTCCAGGCGGGAACGTCGCGAGCAGGCCGTGGTCCTCCGCGCCGGCGAGGGCCAGTCGCACGTCGGGGCCGAGCGCGGCCCGGTCGAAGTCGAGCCCCACCCCGCTCGCCTCGGCGAGGCGGCGGGCGTCGCGGGCCAGGCCGTCGGAGACGTCGAGCATCGCCGTCGCGCCGGCGATCGCCGCCGCCCGACCGGCGCCGACCGGCGGGCTCGGTGCCAGCTGGGCCGACAACGCGCCGGGATGCCTCGCCCGCAGCAGCGCCGTGCGCTCCGGGTCGGGCCGGCCCGAGTCGTCCACCCCCTCGGCGAAGAGGAGCGCGAGGCCGCGCGCCGCGTCACCGCGTGCCCCGGCGTGCGCGACGACGTCGCCCACCCTCGCGCCGGACCGCGTGATCGGCGCGCGGCCCTCGAGGTCGCCGAACGCGGTCACCGAGATCGTCAGCACCGACGACGCCGACAGGTCTCCGCCGACCACGCCGCACCCGGGGGCGAGGGCGGCGAGGCCCTCGCGCAGCCCGTCGGCGATGCCCTCGAGCACACTCACCGGGAGGTCGTTCGGTGCGGCGATCGCGACGACGAGCGCGGTCGGCCGCGCGCCCATCGCCGCGACATCCGTGAGGTTGGTCGCCGCCGCCTTCCAGCCGAGCTCGTACGGGTCGGACCACGCGAGCCGGAAGTCGGGACCGTGCACCATGAGGTCGCACGTGACGACGAACCGCCCGTCCGCCGCGGCGACGACCGCGGCGTCGTCGCCCGCGCCGAGGAGCTCCGACTCGCCGCCGTCGAGTCGCGGGAGGATCCTCGCGAGCACGGCCTGCTCGCCGAGTTCGCCGATCGGACGGTCGTCGTGCGTCGCGGGCGCGGTCGTGTCGGGCATCCGTCCAGCGTAACGAGCACCGAGCGCCGGAATGGTGTGTAATGGTTCCTTACGAACTCAGGGTCGAGCACGTGCTCTGCGGTTCGGCACGAGACCCGAACGCGGCGGATCCCCCGTCCGCCGCCCTGCAATGGAGCATGCGTGAGCCGTCGGAGCGAAAGAGCAGAACGCACGGCGAGCCGCCGCCGTCGCCGCCGGGCGATCATCGCCGTGACCGCCGCCGCGACCGTCGTCGCGGTCATCGGCGGCGCCGGCGTCGCCTGGGCCGACGGCCGGTTCGACCGGTGGCTGAACCCTGAGACCCCCTGCACGGAGCCGGTCGAGCTGACGGTCGTGGCCGACCCCGCCGTCGCGCCGACCGTGGAGGCGATCGCCGCCGACCACGACGCCTCCCGGGACTCGTGCTCGAGCACCGAGGTCGTCGCGCAGGCGTCGGCCGACACGGCCGCGATGCTCGCCTCGGGAAATGCCCCCGACGTCGACGCATGGATCCCCGACTCGCCCGTCTGGCTCGTGCGCATGTCGAGCACCGCGAGATCGCTCGGCCGCCCGGTGCCGAACCTCGCGCTCGAACGCTCCCTCGCCTCGAGCCCGGTCGTCTTCGCCGCGCCGGCCGACCGTGCCGCGGCCGTCGGCGACGAGGGACTCAGCTGGAACGCCCTCCTCAACGACGGGTTCACCGCGCTCCTGCCCGACCCCGAGGCATCCTCGGCCGGCCTCAGCGCACTGCAGGCGATGGAGCGACGGGTCGACATCGGCTCGCCCCGCCAGTTCCAGCAGGCGATGATCGAGCTCAACGACACGATGCTGCCGTCGGCCGACGATGCGTTCGCCGCCCTCGACGCGAGCCCCGACGGCACGGTCGCCGTCGCGAGCGAGCAGGACATCGCCCGGCACAATCGCGAGAGCGGCTCGACGCCCCTCGTCGCCCTCTACCCGACCGACGGCACCCTCGCGCTCAACTACCCGTTCCTGCGCGTGCTCGACGAATCGGAGCTCGCGAAGAACCTGCCCGCGGCGGGCGAAGCGGCCGACGAGGGTCCCGAAGCGCGCGCCCGTGCGCGGCACGCACGGGAACTCGACGCTCTGAAGCTCGCGCTCTGGTCGGCGAAGGGCGCGTTCGCGGCAGACGGATTCCGCGACGGCACCGGCTCGGGAGAGCTCGAACAGGAGGGGGTGCTCGTCGACGCCGTGCCCGTCGCCTCCGCCGCGGCGGGGGCGCAGGTCGCGATCCTCCGCACCTGGGGCGTGCTGAGCCTGCGGTCCCGCATCCTCGGCGTCATCGACGTCTCCGGATCCATGGAGGAACCGACCGTCACCGGGCTCCGCCGCATCGACCTCCTCACCCAGGCCGCCTCGAAGACGCTCTCCCAGTTCTCGGGCGACGTCGACCTGGGCCTCTGGATCTTCTCGACCGCACGCGCCGGCGACCGCGACTGGGAGGCGCTGGCCCCTGTCGAGAGCCTCGGCGACGACGCCCAGCGGGCGCGCATCGACTCCGCGATCGCCTCGCTCCCCGGCCGGCTCGGGGGTGCGACGGGGCTCTACGACACGGTGCTCGCCGCCGTCGCGCAGGTGCGCACCACGTACGACGCCGACCGCGTGAACTCGGTCCTGCTGCTCACCGACGGGCGGAACGAGGACGAGAACGGCATCTCGCTCGACACGCTCCTCGAGAAGCTCGGGCGGCTCGACGATCCCTCCCAGCCCGTACCCGTCGTCCTGGTCGGCATCGGTCCCGACACCGACGTGACGGCGATGCGCGCGATCGCGAAGGCCACCGGCGGCGCGGCGTACACCGCGGCGAAGCCGCAGGACCTGAGCTCGGTGCTCACCGACGCGCTGTCGCAGCGCGCGTGCCGCCCGAACTGCTGAAACGCGGATGACTCCGGCTGGGCCGGCCGTCGGGTGTCGCCGTTCCCACCCGGCGATGCCGTTCGATCGGCGACGCTCGGCACGAACGGCGACATTCGACGCGAGCCGTTGCCGCGCGCAGCGGGCGCTCGGGATCGGACGGCTACCCTGAGAGGGATGTCTCACCCGATCGCGCGCGCCCGGCGCGCCCGCCTCGCCCTCGCCGCCGCCTGCACCGCCGGGCTCGCGCTCGCCCTCACGGGCTGCAGCCAGCCGGTGCCCATCGACCCCGCAGTCGACGCGAGTTCGCCCGACTGCGCGGCGGTGATCGTGCGGCTGCCCGACGCGCTCGCGAAGGACACCGGTGAGGAGCAGGCCGAGCGCGAGACCAACGCGCAGGGCACGGGCGCCTGGGGCTCCCCCGCCTCGGTCCTGCTGCGCTGCGGCGTGCCGACGCCCGGCCCGACGACCGACCGCTGCGTCACCGTGAACGGCGTCGATTGGATCATCGACGAGACGGACGCACCGAACTTCCGGTTCACGACCTACGGGCGCACCCCGGCCGTCGAGGTGCTCGTCGACAACGACGTGGTCTCGGGGACCACCGCGATCACCGAATTGTCGTCGGCGGTCTCGGTGATCCCGGCCGAGGCCGCCTGCACGACCGTCGACGACGCGACCGCCGAGCCCGGCGCGGACGGCTGACCCGGCCGGCGGTCGCGGACGGCGGCCCTACCGGGCTCCGGTCGCGTACCCGACCTCGATGAGCTCGGTGATGAGCTCTGGATAGCTGAGCCCCGAGTTCAACCAGCAGGTCGGGAACATCGAGATCGGCGTGAACCCCGGCATCGTGTTGATCTCGTTCACGACGAACCCCTCGCCCGTGAGGAACACGTCGACGCGGGCGAGGCCCTCGCCGCCGATCGCCTCGAAGGCGCGGCGGGCGACGCGCTGCAGCTCGAACAGCTCGCCGTCGCCGAGGTCGGCAGGGCAGACGAGCTCGACGCCGGGCGCGTCGAGGTACTTCGCCTCGAAGTCGTAGAACTCGCGCCCGGTCATCACGATCTCGCCGGCGACGCTCACCTGCGGCGTGCCGTCGCGCCCCTCGAGCACGGCGCACTCGATCTCGCGGCCGACGACGGCCGACTCCACGAGCACCGTGCCGTCCTCGGCGAACGCCGTGTCGAGGGCGTCGTGGAGCTTCGCCCAGTCGTCGACCTTCGTGACCCCGACCGACGAGCCCGCGCGCGCCGGCTTCACGAACACGGGCAGGCCGAGACTGTGCACGCGTCGGTGCCACAGCTCGGGGTCGTGATCGATCCCCGCGCGGGTCACGGTGACCCACGGCGCGACCGGGATGCCGGCGCCCTCGAGCACCGTCTTCGTGAAGTGCTTGTCCATGCCGAGCGACGACGCGAGCACGCCGTTGCCGACGTACGGCAGGCCGACGAGCTCGAGGAGCCCCTGGACGGTTCCGTCCTCGCCGAATCGGCCGTGCAGGATGGGGAAGACGACGTCGACGTCGCCGAGCGAGCGCGTGCCCGAGTCATCCGTCACCGTGAGCTCGCGGGAGACCGCCGAAGTGGGCCAGGAGACCCGCGTGCCGTTGTCGACGACCTCGGGCAGGTGCGCGGGGTCGAGCGCGAAACGCGCCGGATCGTCGGCCTCGAGCACGTAGGCTCCGTCGCGCGTGATCCCGACGGGGATCACGTCGAAGCGACTACGGTCGATCGCCCCCAGCACCCCGCCCGCCGTGGCGCAGCTGATCGAATGCTCGCTTGAGCGCCCGCCGAACAGCAGAACCACCGTGAGCTTGTCCATCTTTCGTCCTTTCGCCCTGCGGCTCGTCGTCGGTCGTGAGGTGCGGGGCGATGTCCTTCGGGTCGAGCGTGCCCGCGAGGACCTGCCGGACCTGCTCGACGATGGGCATCTCGACACCCTTCGCCCGCGCGAGTTCGAGGATCGGCCCGACCGAGGCGAGGCCCTCGGTCGTCTGCTGCATCTGGTTCACCACGTCGTTGAGGTGATACCCCTGGCCGAGCAGGCGACCGGCGGTGTTGTTGCGCGACAGCGGCGACTGGCTCGTCGCGATGAGGTCGCCGAGCCCCGCGAGACCCGACAGCGTCTCGGGGTGCGCGCCGAAGGCGACGGCGAAGTCGGTCATCTCGACGAGCCCGCGCGTGATGATCGACGCCTTCGTGTTCTCGCCGTAGCCCGCACCGTCGACGATGCCGATGGCGACCGCGATGAGGTTCTTCAGCACGCCGCCGAACTCGGTGCCGATGACGTCGGTGTTGACGAACGAGTGGAAGTAGCGGTTGCGCGCGACCGAGGCGATGGCCTGCGCCGTCTCGAGGCTCGTCGAGGACACGACCGCGGCCGTCGGCTGCTCCTTCGCGATCTCGAGCGCGAGGTTGGGGCCCGAGATCACCGCGATCTGCGATTCGTCGATCGGGAGCACGTCGGCGATGACCTCGCTCATGCGCAGGCCGGTCGACTTCTCGACGCCCTTCATGAGCGAGACGACCTTGGCCTCGGCGTGCAGGTGCGGCTGGATCGCCTTCAGGTTCTCGCGGAGCGACTGGCTCGGCACGGACACGAACACCTGCTCGGCCCCCGCGAGGGCGAGGTCGAGCCGGCTGGTCGCGCGGAGGTTCAGCGGCAGGTTGATGCCCGGGAGGTAGTCGCTGTTGCGCTTGGCCTCCTGGATCTCGCGCGCCATCTCGGGCCGCCGGGCCCACAGGACCACGTCGGCTCCGCCGTCGGCGAGGATCTTCGCGAACGTCGTGCCCCAGCTGCCGGCGCCGAGCACGGCGACGCGAGTGCCGTGGGGCGGCTTCTGCCTAGTCTTCAAGGCGCCCCGTCTCCTTCTGGCCGTGTGCAGCCGGGTTCCACCGCTCGTCGGGCGCGGGCTCGCCGCGCACCTCGGCGAGGAGGCCGGCGATCGCATCCATGAGCTCTCCGGTGGCCTTGAGGAGCATCGCCTGGTCGAGCGGCTTATCGCGGTACTCGCTGAGGTCGAACGGCTCGCCGATGATCACGTCGATCGTCTTGCGCGGGAACAGGCTGAGCTTCTTCCCGTAGCGCGGCAGCACGGCCTGGGTGCCCCAGTGGGCCGCCGGAACGATCGGGATGCCGCGCTCGAGGGCGATGCGCACGGCGCCCGTCTTGCCGCGCATCGGCCAGAGGTCGGGGTCGCGGGTCAGCGAGCCCTCGGGGTAGACGATGACCATCCGCCCCTTCTCGACGAGCTCCTCGGCGGCACGAAGGGCCTGGTGACCGTTGCTTCCCGTGCGCTCGACGGGGATCTGGCCCGACGTGCGGAGGAACCAGCCGAGCACGGGGTTCTTGAAGAGCGACGCCTTCGCGAGGAATCGCGGCGCGCGGCCGAGCTTCCAGCTGGCGGCGCCCATCACGACGGGATCGATCTCGCTGTAGTGGTTCGGCGCGAGCACGAAGGCGCCCGACTGGGGCATGCGCTCGGGGTGGTGGAACCGGTACCGGATCGCCAGGTTCAGGAGCGGCAGGATGAGTACGGCGAGCACCCAGAAGAACGACGGTCGGCGCTTCTCAGACCGGGGCTTGGCAGGGTGGTTCGCCGAGGAGGTGTCGTGTGGCACTCCCCTATTATCCTTCGAGTTCGAAATCCGCCCCGAGCAGCTCGAGCTTCGTGATGAAGTCCTCGTAGCCGCGGGCGATGATGCCGACGTTCGAGACCGTCGAACGGCCCTCGGCCGTGAGCGCCGCGATGAGGTGGCTGAAGCCGCCCCGCAGGTCGGGCACCTCGATGTCGGCGCCCGTGAGGGTCGCGGGACCCGAGATCACCGCGGAGTGCTTGAAGTTGCGCTGGCCGAAGCGGCAGGGCCGCCCACCGAGGCACTCTTTGTGCACCTCGATCGACGCGCCCATCTCGACGAGCGCGTCGACGAAGCCGAACCGCTGCTCGTACACCGTCTCGTGCACGATCGACACGCCCTTCGCCTTCGCGAGGGCGACGACGAGGGGCTGCTGCCAGTCGGTCATGAACCCGGGGTGCACGTCGGTCTCGATGATGACGGGCTTGAGCTCTCCACCGGGGTGGTAGAACCGGATGCCCTCCTCCTCGATCTCGAACGCGCCGCCGACCTTGCGGAAGACGTTGAGGAACGTGAGCATCTCGGCCTGGCGGGCGCCGCCGACGAAGATGTCGCCGTCGGTCGCGAGTGCCGCGGCGGCCCAGCTGGCCGCCTCGTTGCGGTCGAAGAGTGCCCGGTGCGTGTAGCCGTCGAGCTTGTCGACCCCCTCGATGCGGATGACGCGGTCGGTGTCGACCGTGATGATCGCGCCCATCTTCTGGAGGATGTTGATGAGATCCATGATCTCGGGCTCGATCGCGGCGCCGGACAGCTCGGTGATGCCGTCGGCGAGCACCGCGGTCAGCAGCACCTGCTCGGTCGCGCCGACGCTCGGGTACGGCAGCGACACCTTGGCGCCGTGCAGGCCCGCGGGCGCCGACATGCGGATGCCGCTCGGCAGCTTCTCGACGATGGCGCCGAAGTTGCGCAGCACCTCGAGGTGGTAGTCGATCGGGCGGTCGCCGATGCGGCAGCCGCCGAGGTCGGGGATGAACGCCTCGCCGAGCCGGTGCAGAAGCGGCCCGCAGAACAGGATCGGGATGCGGCTCGAACCGGCGTGCGCGTCGATGTCGGCCATGTGCGCGGTCGCGACACCCGACGGGTCGAGGATGAGCTCGCCCTCCTCGATGCCGTGGGTGACGCTCACGCCGTGCACCTCGAGCAGGCCGCGCACGATGCGCACGTCGCTGATGTTCGGCACGTTCTTCAACACGCTCGGGGTGTCACCGAGGATCGCCGCGACCATCGCCTTGGTGACGAGGTTCTTGGCGCCCTTCAGTTCGATCCTGCCGCGAAGCGGCTTGCCGCCGTTGATCGTGATCTTGTCGACGTTCAACCCGACTGCCGTTCCATGGTTCTTGGCATCCTGCCCGAGTGTGTTCACAGACTCCCTGATTCCGCCGGCTCCCTGATGGGGAGCGTCTTGGGGCGCCACGCCGCCCGATGTGTCTCGAACTCGGCGATGGCGTCTTCGTCCCGGAGGGTGAGGCCGATGTCGTCCAGGCCCTCCAGAAGCCTCCACCGAGTGTAGTCGTCGATGTCGAACGGCACGGTGAGCGATCCTGCGCTCACCGTTCGTGCAACCAGATCGACCGTGACGGCTATTCCCGGATCGGCCTCGACGACCTCCCAGAGGCGCTCGACGTCCTCGTAGGCGACCTGGGCGGCCAGCAGGCCCTGCTTGCCCGAGTTGCCGCGGAAGATGTCGCCGAAGCGAGACGAGATGACGACGTCGAAGCCGTAGTCGCGCAGCGCCCAGACGGCGTGCTCGCGGCTCGAGCCGGTGCCGAAGTCGGGTCCGGCGATGAGCACCTTCGCCCCCTGGTACGCGGGCTGGTTGAGGATGAACTCGGGGTCCTGGCGCCACGCGTGGAAGAGGGCGTCGTCGAAGCCGGTCTTCGTGACCCGCTTCAGGAACACCGCCGGGATGATCTGGTCGGTGTCCACGTTGGACCGGCGCAGCGGGACGGCGACGCCCGTGACGGTGGTGAGCTTCTGCATCAGCGGGCCTCTCCTTCGGTCTGCAGATCCCAGGGGCTCGACAGCGTGCCCCGGATGGCGGTCGCGGCGGCGACGAGCGGCGACACGAGGTGCGTACGCCCGCCCTTGCCCTGACGACCCTCGAAATTGCGGTTCGACGTCGAGGCGCAGCGCTCGCCCGGGGCGAGCTGGTCGGGGTTCATGCCGAGGCACATCGAGCAGCCCGCGAAGCGCCACTCCGCGCCGAATGCCTCGAACACCTTGTCGAGACCCTCGGCCTCGGCCTCGAGCCGAACGCGGGCCGAGCCCGGCACGACCATGACGCGCACGCCGTCGGCCTTCTGCTTGCCCTCGATGATCGACGCGAACGCCCGGAGGTCCTCGATGCGGCTGTTCGTGCACGACCCCATGAAGACGGCGTCGACCCGGATGTCCTTGAGCGGTGTGCCGGGCTCGAGGTCCATGTACTCGAGCGCGCGCTCAGCGGCGGCGCGCTCGTGCTGGTCGTCGAACGAGGCCGGGTCGGGCACCGACTCGGAGAGGGACACGCCCTGGCCGGGGTTGGTGCCCCAGGTCACGAACGGCTCGAGCGCGTCGGCGTCGATGAAGACCTCGGCGTCGAACTCGGCGCCCTCGTCGGTGGGCAGCGTCTTCCAGTACTCGACGGCGGCGTCCCAGTCGGCCCCCTCG
Source organism: Agromyces solani (assembly GCF_058349925.1). NCBI lineage: Bacteria > Bacillati > Actinomycetota > Actinomycetes > Micrococcales > Microbacteriaceae > Agromyces > Agromyces solani. The sequence goes on along the minus strand of NZ_JBYRER010000001.1, from coordinate 1,335,819 downwards.
GGAGCGTGCGCACGCCCCTTCAGGTAGGCGAACGTCGTCTCGTCGGGGGCGACCATGCCGGCGCGGGCGCCGGCCTCGATCGACATGTTGCAGATCGTCATGCGGCCGTCCATCGAGAGCGACCGGATCGCCGACCCGCGGTACTCGAGCACGTACCCCTGCCCGCCGCCGGTGCCGATCTTGGCGATGACGGCGAGGATGATGTCCTTCGCGGTCACCCCGGGGCGCAGGGTTCCCTCGACGTTGATCGCCATGGTCTTGAACGGCTTCAACGGCAGGGTCTGCGTCGCGAGCACGTGCTCGACCTCGCTCGTGCCGATGCCGAACGCCATCGCGCCGAAGGCGCCGTGGGTCGAGGTGTGCGAGTCGCCGCAGACGACGGTGATGCCGGGCATGGTCAGGCCGAGCTGCGGCCCGACGACGTGCACGATGCCCTGCTCCTTGTCGCCGAGCGAGTGCAGCCGGATGCCGAACTCCTTCGCGTTCCTGCGGAGGGTCTCGATCTGCGTGCGGCTCGTCGGGTCGGCGATCGGCCGGTCGATCTCGAGCGTCGGGGTGTTGTGGTCCTCGGTCGCGATCGTGAGGTCGGGGCGGCGAACCGGCCGCCCCGCCATCCGCAGGCCGTCGAAGGCCTGGGGGCTCGTGACCTCGTGCACGAGGTGCAGGTCGATGTAGATCAGGTCGGGGGTGCCGTCTTCGCCCTGCTTGACGAGGTGGTCCGTCCAGACCTTCTCGGCCAGCGTGCGGGGACGTGCGACAGCGTCGTGCGCAGCGTTCATTTCGTTCGTCTTCCTTCGAGGATCGGTTTCGGCCGACGACGGACTCCGCGACGGGGACGGCCTCAGTTCGAAGCCCCGTCGCGGCGACGAAGGAGAAGTCGTGGCGCGCGCATGCCCATCAGGCTAACACCTCGCCGACCACGCGCCGGCCTCGAGCGGACGTGTGGAGGTCATCGGGCGTCACGGCGAGACGTCCGGCGGCCGTCAGCGGGTCGCGCCGTCGACGCGCAGGCCGAATTCCCCGAGGTAGAGCGCCGCGCCGAGCGCGACCACGACCGGCTCCCCCGGGACGAGCTCGCGCATCGGCCCACCGGGCGGCTCCACGCGCACGCCGTTCGTCGATCGCAGGTCGGTCACCCGCAATCCGTCGGCCACGGGTTCGACGAGGGCGTGGGTCTTCGAGACCGTGCGTGCAGGATCGTCGACCGCGATCGTGCGGGCCCCGGGCACCGCGCCCGGCTGCGGGTCGCGTCCCAGCACGGCCGGCCCGTCGACGACGGCCTCGAAACCGGATGCCGCGACGAGACGCCGGACCGGAACCGCCGTCGCCGGCGCGGGCGACTCGACGGTGACCGCCCCCGCGCTCGACGGCTGCGCGGGCACGGCGCCGCGGACGGGCGGGGACGGCAGCGGCACGCCGGGTGCGCCGATGGCCGGTCCCCCGGGCGCGAACGACGGCAGGGTGCGCGGCACGGCGCGCACCGTGCGATCGGGCGCGCTCGGCTGCGGCGCCTGGGGCACGAGCCCCGGCGGCGGCACGATGAAGTCGGACTCGCCCACCCGCCAAGCCTAGCGACGACGACGGATGCGATACCGGCTGATGAATCGTCGGGCACGACCGACGGCCGCGGTCACGGCCGCCGTCGCGGCATCCGCCTCGGTCCATCGGCGGGCGACGACCTCGTCGGGCACGGCCGAGCCGTCGAACACGTCGCGGTCGATCACCGCGGCGAGCGCCGACAGCGGCACCGCGTCCGCCGAGGCATCCGCCGCGGACATCGCCGGCGCGAGCCCCTGCTCGGCGACCTGACGCTCGAGGGACGCCGCCGACTGGCGGCGGGTGGCGCGCACCGGCGGCTCGAACCCGAGCTCCGCGTAGCGGTCGACGAGCTCCTCCCACGCGGCGGCGGCCTGTCGGGCGTTCGGGCCGGAGCGGCGCCGACGTCGCCGCGCGGCCTTCGCCATCGCCGCCACGAGCATCGGCAGGAACACGAGGGCCGCCGGGATCGCGATCGAACCGAGCGCCACCCACACCCAACCCGGGATCTGGAACGGACGGTCCTTGTCGTCGTCGTCGGTGTCGTCGATCTCGACGGTCGCGAGCAGCTCGTCCTCGGAATGCTCCGCCCGCGGGGGCTGGCGCACCTGCGGCTGCGGCTCGGACTTCGGCTTCGGGGTCTCCTCCTTCGGCACGTCGACCTGGTCGGGGGTCGGGTGGAAGGCCACCCAGCCGACGCCCTCGAACGCGACCTCGACCCACGCGGTCACGTCGTCGCCGACGACCTCGACCTCGTCCTGGCCCTCGCCGACCTCGGGCGCGAAGCCCATGACGACGCGCGCCGGGTAGCCGAGATCGCGAGCCATGAGCGCCATAGCCGCCGCGTACTGCTCGGCGTCGCCGACCATCTGGGACCGCGTGAAGAGCTCGGTGATGCGGTCGGCGCCGTGCCCGGCCCGCGAGGCGACCGCGTCGGACGCGAGTCCGTGGCTCAGGAATCCGTTCGTCGTGAGCGCCTTCTCGATGGCCCGCAGCTGCTCGATCGGGCTCGGCGCGTCGCCCGCGAACTCCTGCGCCTTCGCCTCGGCGACGTCGGGCGAGTTCTCGACGATCGGCAGGGTCAGGTCGGCGACGGGCACGTCGAGCAGCGCCTCGGTGTCGGGCTCGCGCTGCACGCGCGCCTCGAGCTCGTAGCGCGTGCCCTCGCCGACGCCGCTCGTGAGCACCGCGGTGCCCGCGTCGGGGTTGTAGCGCAGGTCCCCCGCCCGGGCGGCGCTGTCGCCGTCCTGCAGGTGCAGCGCCGTGCCGTAGCCGACGGTCGGCAACCAGACGTCGGAGTACGCGCCGATCTCGATCTCGACGTCTCGCGTCGAGCCGAGGTCGGCGAGGCCGGGCTCGGGCAGCGATTCGCCGACGATCCCGTAGCCCGCGTCCGATCCGGCGTCCTCGGGGCCGGCGACGTTCCACAGCCGACCCGTGTAGGCATCCATCGTCGCGAGCCTCAGCGTGTCGCCGGGTTCGAGGCCGCGAACCGTGAACAGCGTCTCCTCGGCGAGGTCCTTCGTGTACTTGCGGAACCCCGACAGCGGGCTCGGGAACTCGAGCGGGTCGAACGGCGGCACGACCTCGTCGCGCAGCACGAATCGCTCCGGGCTCACGGGTGCGAAGGCTACGCCCGCGAGCGCGCCGATCGCGACGGCACCGGCGACGACCGCGCTCGTGCCGGCCACCTTCTGCCGACGGAGGCGCTTCGCACCCTCCCCGGCGGACTCCACCGTCGTGCCGCGATGCCACGCGATCCAGACGAGGGCGATCACCGCGAACGCGACGCCGCGGACGCCCGCGAAGTACGGCTCGTCGGTGCCGAGCAGGATGCCCGAGAGGTAGAGCAGGGCCGGACCGACGACGAGCACGCTCGCGCGGAGCGCGGTGCGCCGCTTCGGCAGCCAGCGGGTCGCGAGCATCGCGCCGACGAGCGAGACGAGCCAGGCCGCGAAGTACGGCAGCGCCGCGATGTAGTAGGGCGCCTCGACCGGGGTGCCGATCGTGACGATGTCGGCCCACCCGAAGACGGCGCCGTAGGCGAGGCCCGCGAGCGAGGCGAGCGACGGCAGCACCCCGAAGATCGCGGTCTCGGGCATCGTGAAGGGCGAGCCGAGGAGGAAGTAGGCGGCGATGCCGACGAGGACGGTGGTGAGCACGCCGAGCCGCCAGACCGCGCCGGCGACCGCCGCGAGGGTGCCGACGACGAGGCCGGCGATCGCGGCGACGAGGAAGTTCAGGTCGCCGAAGCTCGTCTCGTAGCCGATGATGCCGAGCAGCGACAGTAGGCTCAGCACGAGCAGGTCGCTCACGACGTTGCGGGGAAGGCGTCTCACGGGCGCACCCTCCGCATCAGCCGGGGCAGGTCGGCGAGCTCACCGACGGTCGCGACGGTCATGCCGGCGATCTTCGTCAGCGAACTGGCGGCGCCGAGCTCGATCCGCACGGCGATGGTCTGCGTGTCGTTGCCGAACACGGTCTCGACGGCACGGAACTCCGCGAGCGGCAGCCGCGAACCGCCGACCGCGATCACGACGCTCGGCGCGGGCAGGCGCTTCGTGGCCTCGCGCACGAAGTCGCGCATGGTCGGGTGGGCGCCGTCGACCGGCTCGATGCGGCACGAGTCATCCAGCAGGGTCGTCGGCGTCGCCGTGCGCAGCGCGACGCGCTCGGTCACGACGGAGAGGCGGGTCTGGTCGCGGATCACCTGCACGCCGATCGAGGCGAGCACCGAGACGCCGAGCTCGAACTCGTCCTCCGAGGCGTAGTGCGATCGCTCGGTCGACTGCACGAGCGCGAGCTGCGACCGCCGGGTCTCCTCGTACTGGCGCACCATGAGCCGGCCCGTCCGGGCCGACGTGCGCCAGTGCACGTTGCGGAGCGGATCGCCGGGCTCGTAGGCGCGCAGCGCGTGGAACGAGATGTCGTTGTTGGTGATGACCTTCGTGATCTCGCCCTCGAGGTCGCGCACGAGGCCCGCCGCCGACGGCAGGAGGCGCGCCGTGACGGGGTGCACGAAGAGCTCGACGGGGTCCGTCCAGCGCACGGTGCGGCGCAGGATGCCGAGCTGGTCGCCGCGGACGGACACCGCGGGACCGGCCACGATCACCGCGCGCCGGTTCGTCGGCACGGCGAAGAGCTCCTCGTGCTCCTCGCCGGGGGCGAGGTGCGGCACGACGAACTCGGCGAGGCCGGAGCCGACCGGCAGCTCGATACGCGCCGGGGCCGACGGCGCCGAGCCGGCGTTGCGGACGGCGAGGCGCCCGAGCGCTCGCTCGCCCGCGACGACGCGGGCCGGCTGCAGTTCGATGCCGACCGCGAAGTGCATGCGACCGAACACGAAAGCGACCGACACGAGCACCGCCGCGAGCAGCGTGAAGCCGAGGAAGGCGAACTCGATCCAGCCGAAGGCCCACGCGAGCACGAGCGAGACCGCCGCTGCGGCGAGCACGAGCCATCCGGTCGTCGAGACGACGCCCGTCACCGGCGCGCAGAAGCCGGCGACCGCGCGCCAGGCGCGGCCGATGGCGCGCGACGCCGTCTGCAGGGATGCCTCGAGCGACCGCCCGACGGCGCGGGCGGCGATTCTCGTCTGCGAGGGCGCCGGCCCCGGTTGCTGCGGGGCGGGCGCCGCCCGCGTGCCGGTCTCGGTGCTCATGCCGCCCGGTACGCCGGCGGAGCCACCTCGACCAGCACCCGATTCACGATGTCGATCGCGCTCACGCCCGCGAACTCCGACTCGGGGTCGACGATGATGCGGTGCGCGAGCACCGGCACAGCCAGTTCGCGCACGTCGTCGGGCGTCGCGAACGTGCGGCCCTGCGAAATCGCCCGGGTCTTCACCGCCCGCGCGAGCGCGAGGGCGCCGCGCATGCTCACACCGAGCGCGGAGTCCTTGTCGTCGCGGGTGGCCGAGACCAGTTCGTTCAGGTACGACAGCACGGCCGCGTCGACGTACACCTCGCTCGCGAGCTGGGCCATCGTCGTGATCGACTCGGGCGCGATGATCGGCGACACCTTCGACGCGCGGGCGCGGTTCGCCGAATCGAGCAGCAGTGTCACCGCCGTGTCGTGGTCGGGGTAGCCGAGCGAGGTCTTGATCAGGAAGCGGTCGAGCTGCGCCTCGGGCAGCGAGTAGGTGCCCGCCTGCTCCACCGGGTTCTGCGTGGCGATGACCATGAACGGCGAGCCGACCTCGTACGACACGCCGTCGACGGTGACCTTGCCCTCCTCCATCACCTCGAGCAGCGACGACTGGGTCTTCGGGCTCGCGCGGTTGATCTCGTCGGCGAGCACGATCGACGCGAAGATCGGGCCCCGGTGGAACTCGAACTGCCCCTTGCCCTGGTCGTAGATCGTGACGCCCGTGACGTCGGACGGCAGCAGGTCGGGCGTGAACTGGATGCGCGAGTTCGTGCCGTCGAGCGTGTTCGCGAGCGCCTTCGCGAGCACCGTCTTGCCCGTGCCCGGGTAGTCCTCGAGCAGCACGTGCCCGTCGGAGAGGAGCGCCGTCACGACGAGTTCGATCACGTCGCGCTTGCCGAGGATCGCGCGGTCGACGTTGTCGACCAGCTTCGAGAAGGCGTCCTGGAACCACAGGGCTTGGTCTTGCGTCACTGACATGCGAGATTCGTCTTTCTCTTGCTTCTGCTTCGTTGGCGTCGGTTCACGCGGCTCACCACGTGTTGAACGGGATGCTGTTCCACTGGCTGCCGCTGATCGCGCCGAGGGTTCTCGAGGTGCCGCCGCTGACGTTCTCGAATCGCACTGCGATGGTCTCGCCCGCGGCGCGCCGGCCGAGGTGGTTCTGCAACTCGAGCCGACCGTCCGCGCCGACATCGTAGGTCCCCTTGTAATTGCCCCAGGAGCCGTTGACGGTCACGTACACCTGGTAGCGGCCCGGGTCCATGTTCGCCCACGAGATCCGCACATTGGCACAACCGCTGCCACCACTGTCGCAGGCGCGGCTGCCGCCCTTGCCGATTGAGCCCGAGGGTTGGGGCGGCGGACGGTTCTCGACGCTGAACCGGATCGAATTGGCCGGCCCGACCTTCTGGCTGCCGACGTTCTTCGCACGTACCTCGACGGTGTGGCTGCCGGCACCGAGGTTGCTGAACGTCTTCGATCGGGCCGCGCCCCAGCCCGACCAGCCGTTCCCGTCGATGTTGGTGGAGTACTCCACGCTGCCGCCACCGGTGTCGTTCGGGGGGTTCCAGCTCACGCTGACATCGGCCGGCGCATATCCGATCGAACCGTGGCTCAGGCCCGTCGGCTGCGTCGGCGTGCCGTACGGCGTCTGGGTCAGGCTGTTCGAAGTTTCCGACGTGCCCTTCGCGTTGACCGCCCGCACCGTGAACGTGTACGCGGCACCGTTGCGCAGGCCGTCGATGATCTGCGGTGTACCGGCCGCGGCCTCGCCGAACTCGCGCGATCCCCCGTCGTAGCTCACGATGTATCCCGTGATCGGCGAGTTGTTCGTCGCATTCGCCCGCCAGGTCACCTCGACCTTGCTGTCACCGCTCGTCGCCGAGATCAGCGTCGGCGGGTCGGGCCGGTCGCGCACGATCACCGTGACGCGGCCCTGCACCTCGCGCGCCGGGTCCATCGTCGCGTCGCCGATGCGGTAGATGACGCTGAGCTCGCCCGTGAAGGCGGCTCCGGTGCGCACGGTGAGGTCGGACTCGGTGTGGCTCACGGACGCGTTCGACCCGACGCTCGCCGTGTCGATCTCGGCGGCGACCACGCGCAGTTTCTCGCCCTCGGCGTTGAACGGGTTGAAGTCGTTCCCGAGCACGTCGATCGTCCTCGTCTCGCTGCGGACCATCTCCTCGGGACCGTCGTCCTTCGCGATGGGCTTCGACCGCGTGGAGGAGACGACCGTCACGTCGACGTAGCCGGGAACGGTGAACGACTCGAACTCGAGGTCGAAGGTCAGGCGCGTCGCGGTGCCCGGCTGCACGCCGAGCTCCGACCACACCGTCAGCGTCCCGCCGTCGATCCGCGCCTGGATGTCGTCGGTCGTGCCCGACAGGTTCGTGTACGCGACCCGCTCGATGTTGTCGGGGTTCGGCTGGTAGGTCGACGACCTCAGGTCGACCTCGAGCGGCGTCTCGCCCGCCTCGATGGTCTCGTTGCGGGGCGTGAACGTCGGCGGGGTGTCGTTGAAGTCCGGGTCGCCGACGGTGATCGGGATCGTGAGGTTCGCGACGCGCCCGATCGGGTCGGAGGCGTTCTTGCCGTCGGTCACCTGGAAGGTCACGGCTGCCGATCCCCGGTAGTCCTGCTCGGGGACGTACTGCAGCGTCTGGCCGTCGACCATCGGCGCTTCCTTCGCGTTGGTCGCGGAGGCCGTGAGGACGAGCGGGGGTTGGCCCGAGGGCACCACGACGATGTCGTTCACGTCCCACGTGATGCTCCCGTTCATGGGCACGACGACCGGTTCCATGTCGGCGAGGTGCGGAGCCGGGAACTTCGCCTTCTCCTCGGCGGCGAGCTCTTCAGGGGTCTTCGGCCGCTGCGTCTCCTCCGCGATCGGCTCGTCGTCGCCGCCGGGCACGGGCGGCACGATGACGAACGCCATGGCGTCGAGCTCGTCGAGCTCGTTCGTGAGGCGGTAGGCGACCGCGAACCGGGCGCGGCCCGGCTTCACGTCGATGCTGCCGTCCGAGAGCACCTCGGCGCGGTCGGCGTTCGGCCCCTCGAGGCTCACCTTCAGGTCCTCGACGAGTCCGCCGGGGTTCGTCGCGTCGTTCAGCGGTCGGACGTTGACACGGTCGACGTCGACGACCTCTTCCGGCTCGATGACCTGGTCCTCGGCGGTCGGCGGCGGGATCACCGCGTCTTCGGAGACCGCGACCTGGAGGAAGGCGGCGTCGGCGCCGCCGTGGCCGTTCGAGATCTCGTAGCGCACCGTGTAAGCGCCCTCGGTCTCGGGCGCCGTCACCACGACGCGCCTCCGGTCGCGGATCTCGGCCTCGATGCCCTCGTCGACGTCGGGGAGCCCCGCGACGTGGAGCTGGTAGCCCGACGGGTCGGAGTCGTTGAGCAGCACCTCGACGCCGACGGTGCGGCCGGGCTTCATCTCGATCGTGTCGTCGACCGCCTTGGGCGGCAGCTGCACCGCGGGGCGCGGGATGACGCCGATGCGGACGACGCCCTTCGACCTGGCGCCCTGCGTGTCCTCCACCTCGTACTGGAAGGTGTCGGTGCCGGCAGAGCCGGTGAGCGCCTCGTAGGTGATCGAGGTGCTCGTACGCTCGAGGATGCGCCCGAGCGACGGCGCCGACGCGATGCCGGTGAGCGTCACCGAGTCGCCGTCGGGATCGATGCCGTCGAGCGGGACGTCGATCTTGACCGCCGAGCCCTCGAAGGTCCGCGAGGTGAGCGGTGTCGGCAGCGGAGCCCGGTTCTTCTCGGGATCGGGACCGATGACCGTGAAGCGCACGGTCGCCCGCGCGGTCTGCTCGAAGTCGTCGCCGACCGTGTAGACCGCGCTGTACACGCCGGGTGTCTTCGGCGCCTGGAACCGCACCTCGTCGCCGTTCACGAACGCGAGGCCGCCCTCCGCGTCGACCTTGGTCAGCTCGGGGAGGACGTGGATGGCCGCGGCGTCTGGGTGGTAGTCGTTGTCGAGCACGGGGACGGTGACGATGTCGCCCGCGCGTACGTTGACGCTGTCGTCCGCCGCGACGGGAGGCTGGTGCTTCACGAGCGGCGGAACCGGGACGACGGCGACACTCGCCGTCGCCGTGTTCACGCCGTCGGAGATCGTGTACTCGAACTCGAGCTGGCGGTCGATCGCCTCGGAGGCGGTGACGCGTGCGACCGTGTTCGTCAGGATCTCGACCGAGACGAGATCGTCGGTCGCGGAGTCGTCGACCGACTGCACCGCGAGCACGCGGCCCGACGGCGAGACGTCGTTCGCGAGCAGCGGCACGGTGGTCGGCTCGCCCGGCCGCAGGTACGCCGTGTCCTTCACCGCGATCGGCTTCGGCTCGTCGTCGGGCGCCTCGGCGACCTGCACGCGGATCAGCCCGACGCTCACCGCCGTGTCGGCGGCGAGGTCGTAGAGGAAGACGTATTCGCCGGGCGCATCGGCCGAGAACGTGATCGTGCCCCGCTCGAGGTTCGGGGTCACCGATGCCCCGTCGGGCACCTCTTCGACCCCGGCGAGCGCGAGCGGCGCGCCGGACGGGGTGAGGTCGTTCGCGAGCGGCTCGATCGCGATCGACTCGCCGACGAAGACCTGCGCGAAGTCGGGGGTGCCGACGGGATTGAGGGTGCCCGTGGGCTTCACCTCGACCTCGAGGGTGCCGGCCGCCTCGGTCTGCCCGTCCGAGACGACGTACTGCACTTCTTTGGTGCCGAGCTCGCCCGAGCGGTGCGCGAAGGTGACCTGGCCGTCGGGGCTGAATCGCACCGAGTCGCCGCTCGTCGGGGACGCGTTCACGAGGTACACGTCGTCGCCGTCGGGGTCGTTCCAGTCGGCGAGCACGTTGTAGGAGATCTGCCGGTTCTGCTCGACGCTCGTCGCCGCGGTGCGCATCGAGACCGGCGCCTCGTTCTCGGTCTCGGGGGTGATGCGCACGTTCACGGATGCCTCGGCCACGCCGCCGCGCCCGTCGTCGGCGGAGTACCGGAACGATGCGGTGCCCGCCGCGCCCTCGTCGGGGGTGAACTGGAGCGCCCGACCGCCGTCGATGAGCTCGAGCCGGCCCTGGGCGCCGCTCACGGTCGGCAGCTCGGCGACCGTGAGCACGTCGCCGTCGGGGTCGGTGTCGTTCTCGAGGACCTCGAGGACGGTCGTGCGCTCGGGCCGGACGCCGAACTCGTCGTCACGGGCGAGGGGCGGGCGATTGACGGGCCCGCGCTCGGCGAGGGTGTCTTCGAAGTTCTGACGGGAGCTCTTCTCCTCGCCCTCCTCGTCGTCGGACTCCTCGGGCGGGGTGACCTCCTCCCAGTTGTCGACGAGCCGAAGGTCGGAGTCGACCAGCCACGCGTTGCCGTTGGAGAGGTTGTTGAGCACGATGACGTTGCGATTCACGCGGAACTCGAGCCGCTGCCCGGCCGTCTTCTGCTCGATCTCCTGCGATCGGGGTTCGTCGCCGTCGCACGCGGCCAGGTACGTCGCCGACGTCGACCAGGCGCCGTGCGCGCAGCCGTTCAACCAGACCGGTGCCGCGACCCGCGCGGCATCCTCGGCTCCCGCGTCGGCGCCGCTCGGGATGACGCGGACCGATCCGCCCGCGAGCGGCGCCTCGAGGAGCGCGTCGGCCGTCGCGACGAGGGCGACGTCGTGCTCGGCGCCGGTCTGCTGCAGCCGCAGCCCCTGCTCGGGCAGGTCGACCACGGCGTCGCCGGAGATCAGGCGGTTCTCGTCTTCGTCGAGGATGACCGCCCGCTCGCCGACGGCCGCGAGCTGGTGCTCGCCGAGCTTCGGCGTGCCGCGCTTCTCGGGGTCGGCGCCGACGGCGACCGTGTAGATCGTGCGCTTCTCGGGGCGGGTCGCGAAGACCGTGCCCTCGCTCGAGACGGCGACCTTCGCGCCGTCGCCGAGCTTCAGGAGCGGATCGGTGCCCGCGGCGTCGAAGGAGAGTGCGGACCCTGCCTGCACCGTCCACAGCTCGCCCTTCGGCGAGAGCACGGCGATGACCTCGCCGCCGTAGGCGACGGTCGACCCCGGCGGCACGTCGATGCGCTCCGTGAGCGTCGTGAACGACGGGTCGATGCGCTCGATGGAGCCGATGCTGCGGTCGTAGAGGAACGCGTCGTCGCCGTTCTGGAGGACGTCGAACTCGTTCGTCGCGGTGTTGACGGCGGCGTCGAGCTCGCCGATCGGACGGTTGAGTCGCCCCGCGAGCAGGTCTTCCTCGTTGAGCACCCAGACGTCGCGTGCGTCGAGGTCGGGGTCGGTCACGGGGAAGCCCTGGTGCAGCACCGCGAAGGTGAGCGGCACTCCGGCGATGAGCGTCAGGGCGAGCGTCGTCGCGGTCGCCTTGCGCGTGCGCACCCAGGACGTGAAGGAACCCAACGCTTCTCCCTGATGCACGGCGAACAGAAAACGGAGCCGACCGCCCCACAACGGGGTACACGGTAACACGAGCCTCCCCGGCCGGCACATGGGGAGACGTCCCCATGCCGGCCCGCGCTACGCTCGCGCGACGACTCGCACCGGGCTACGACCGCGCCTCGTCCCCGTCGCCCGCGCCATGGGGGCGATCGAGCAGCGGAAGGTCGTCGGCGCTGACCAGGCGGGTCGCCACCGCGTATTCGACGAGCCTCGCGCGCCGGTTCGTCGCGAGCTTCCCGCGGCCGCCTCGGAGGCCGTCGACGCCGATGCGGTCGAGCTTCTCGCAGACGTTGTCGAGCTTGCGGTTGAACGTGGTCATGCTCCAGCCGAGGCGGGCGGCGGCCTCGGCCGACGTCGGCACCGCCGCGCGGCCGGCCGCGGGCTGTGCGAGCACGTGCTCGGCGAGGGCGACGACGAGCAGGCGCTGGCTCGTGGTCAGCGTCACCGGCATCACGGTCGTGCCGCCGTCGACGGGCGTCGCCGTGAGCGAGGTGTTGTAGAAGTCCTCCTCGGCGTGCACGGTGAAGTCGTACGTCGTCGCGCCCGCACTGAACATCACGTGCACGGTCTGGAAGACGAGCGGCAGCTTCGCCCCCGGGGCGACCCACGCCTGCACGCTGCCGGTCGCATCGGAGACGGTGGCCGAGAGCAGCTGACCGACGTTCGACAGCCACCACAGCCCGTACTCGCTGGAGAGCGTGAGGAACGTGCGGTGCAGGTAGGGGTTCTCGTCGATCGTGAGATCGGAGTCGCGGCCGATGGTGAACGGCTCGCCCCCCGACTCGACCGTGTACCACTCCCCGCAGTATTCGACGCGCAACGGTCTCATTCCGAGCATCCCTCCACCGGCTCCGATGTCTTGCTGCCGCGCTGCACCTCGACTTCGATGCAGACGACTCCCCCAGCCGTATTCTCGACCACGATCGTCGACGCCTCCGTGACCTCGACCCCGCCCGAGCCGTCGACCCGCTTCCAGCGGTACCGGTCGCCCTCCTCGGCGCGGTCGTGCGAGACCTCGAAGACCGTACTCGACCCGTCGACGCCGGCGTACTCGACCGACGGCGCCGGCACGGTGGCGGCGATCACCGCGTCCTGCGCGTCGGCGCCCGTCGTGGGCTCGGGCTCGGGGGTCGCGAACGTGCCCGAGAGGGCGATCGCGATGCCGACGACCGCGACGACGACGACGCCGGCGGCGGCGGCGACGATCGCCCCGGCCCTGCCCCGACGCGGCGCGCGCGTCTCGGTCGCGGCGGCGCCGGGCGCTTCGGGCACGTTCGTGCGCGGGCGCACGATGGTCGCATCGACCGGTGTCGCGGCAGCGGGCGACGCACCGCGCAGCAGGGTCGCGTCGTCGACCACGGGCGACGGGCGCTGCGGCTGGGCGACGACCTGCTGCGGCATGCGGGCACGCGTCCGGTCGTCGTCGACGGGGGCCGGCGCGGACGAGGGGCCGTGTGCGGAGGCCGGAGCCGGCGCAGGAGGCGGTGCGCCGATCGGCGCCGCCGGTCGCGGAGCCTGCGCCTCGACCGTCTGCACCGTGCGGGCGCGGGTGGCATCGGCGCCGTCGTCGACCGGGGCGGCTTCGCGCTCGGCGCCGAGGTTCGGCACCTCGATGTTCGTCGCCGCGTAGCCGAGCTCGAGCTCGACGCGCTGCAGGGCACGGGCGAACTCCACCGCACTCGGATAGCGGTCGGCTCGGCGCACCGCCATACCCTTCGCGAGCACGGCGACGAGGCTCGCCGGCACGTCGGCACGCCCGATGGGCGTGATCGCGCCGCGCTCGATGCGACCCATCAGGTCGAGCGAGCCGTTCGACCGGCCCGGGATCTCGAACGGGGTGCGCCCCGCGAGGAGCGTGTGCACCGTCGCGGCGAGCGAGAAGACGTCGCTCCTGGTGTCGGGCTTCGGGTCGTCCTCGAACATCTCGGGCGGCGACCAGGGCACGCTGAGCCCGACCGCCGACTGGCCCGAACCCGAGCCCGTCGCACCCAGCTCGGCCGCCGTGACGGTGTGCACGGGCAGCTCGCCCTCGAGGTTCGACGAGATGCCGAAGTCGGTGAGCGCGGGCCACCCGTAGTCGTTCGTCAGCACGTTCGCGGGCTTGATGTCGCGGTGCAGGATGCCGGCGGCGTGCGCGGTCGCGATGGCGCCGGCGAGTCGCACGCCCGTGCGCAGCGCGTCCTCCACCGAGAACGGCTCGCGCTTGTAGCGCTCGGCGAGGCTGGGACCCGAGCAGTACTCCATGACGAAGTACGGGCGCCCGTCGGCCGAGACGTCGGCGTGGAAGATCGTGACGATGAACGGGTGCGCCGACAGCTGCGCCATCAGGTTCGCCTCGGCGACGAACTGCGCGCGCGTGTCGCGCTCGAGCTCTTCGGTGAGCAGCACCTTGACCGCCACCTTGCGGCGCGGCAGCTTCTGCTCGTAGAGGAAGACGTCGGCGAATCCGCCCGAGCCGAGCAGGCCGAGCGACGAGTAGCCGGGCAGCTCCGGCGGGGTCGACGGGGCGCGGCGCATCAGTCGCCGACCACCTGGATGGTCCAGCCGCCGCCGAGGTCGACGACGGTGCCGATGAGCACGGGCGTCGGCTCGCCGGCCCGCAGCTTGACGGGCGGCTTGCCGGGCGCGACCACGAGGGTGCCGTTGCGCGAGTGCAGGTCGGTCACGACGACCGTGCCGCCTTCGAGTGCGAGCCGCACGTGACTGCGCGAGATGTCGGCGTCGCCCTGACCGATCGTCACGATCCGCGGCAGGCGCCCGCCCGACACCTTGCTGACGCTCGGCGCACGACCGAGCACGATCTCGTGCACGAGCGGTTCGAAGCTGCCGTCGGGCATGCGCAGCCGGACCTCGGGCGACGGTGCGGGGTCGCCCGCGGCGACCGTCGGGCGGGATGCCTCGCGCTCCGCGCGGAGTCGCCGGATGTCGGCGCTCGCCACGGTCATGCCGTCGTGGTCGCCCTCGCCGATCGGCGGCGAGACGATCTCGCCGGCGCGCCTCGCGATGGTCTCGTCGAGATCGGGCTGGGGCTCGGACGGTGCCGCCGCGGTCGCCTCCGGCGGGCGGATGAACTCGGAGACGCCCGCGATCGTCTCCTCGACCGGCGCGATCGTCTGCTCGGGCGCGGGCGGCGGGACCGCAGGGCCCGGCGCGGCGGGCGTCGCCGCGGCCACAGCCTGCGGTGCGCCCGCCGAGAGCACGGTCGGCGCGGTCTGCGGACCGCGAGCGGCCGGCTCGTCCGTCGATGCCGTCGCTGCCGTCGACGCCGCCTGCATGGAATCGAGCGATGCGGTCGCGGCGGGTCGCACGGTCGCGGCGGCGCCCGGCACCGCGACGGCGGCGGTCGGCACCACGCCGTCGATGACGGGCAACCACGAGGCATCCGCCCCGATGCCCGCGGCCGCGACCTCGACGCGCTCGACGCCCTCGACGACGCGTTCGGTCCAGGTCGACACCGCCGCACCGGAGACGATCGTGTCGCCCGCGACCACCTCGAACGCGCCGCGTACGATGATGCGGACGGGCCCGAGCACGCCGGGACCCCCGGTCCAGGTGACGAGGGCGAAGTCGGGCGTGCGCCCGAGGCCGTCGGCCGTCAGCCGCTCGAGCACCTCGGTCGACGAGTCGGGCGCGAGCGTCGGCCAGAGATCCGTCGCGATCGACGGGGCCGACGGCCCCGACACGATGAGTGCGGCCCCCGCCCGCACCGCGGCGACCGCGTCGCCCTGCACGTCTGCGCGATACTCAGGCATCGCGACCCCCCTCTTCTCGTGGTCTCGTCTCCTCGACCGCCTCGATCGCCCGATCTCGGGTCGCGTCGCCGTCGTCGGCCCCGTCACCGCCGATCGTCGACTCGACGACGACGACGCTCACGTTGTCGCGGCCGCCGTGCGCGAGCGCCGCCTCGACGAGCTCGCCCGCCATGCCGGCCGGGTGCGCCGCGTCGCCCGCGAGGATCGCCGCGATGCGATCGTCGTCGAGCTCCTTCGTGAGGCCGTCGGAGCAGATCAGGAACACCTGGCGGCCGGCCGCGGGCACCAGCCACACGTCGGGTTCGACGACGTCGTCGGCGCCGAGCGCCCGCGTGATGACGTTCCGTTCGGGATGGCGCTCGGCGTCCTCCGGGCGGATGAGCCCCGCGTCGACCAGTTCCTGCACGGCCGAATGGTCGACGCTCACCTGGTCGAGCGAGCGGCCGTCCCACGCGTAGATGCGGGAGTCGCCGATGTTGAACGCCATCCAGTGGAAGCCGCCGGAGTCGCCCGCATCGACGAGCGCGACCCCGGCGAGCGTCGTACCCGCGACCGCGGTGCCCTCGTCGCCGTCGCCGCTCAAGGCCCGCACCGCGTCGTTCGAGCTGTGGATCGCGTCGAGCACCTGCTCGGGCGACGGCGGCGTACCGGGCTCGATGTGCCGGCGGAAGGTCTCGACCACCGCCCGGCTCGCGGCGTCGCCGCGGGCGTGGCCGCCCATGCCGTCGGCGACGAGGTACACGGGCGACTCGGCGAACACGGCGTCTTCGTTCACACTGCGCACGAGCCCGAGGTCGGTGCGCGCCGAGTGGGCGATGAGCGCGGAGCCGCGGGTCAGGGCGACGACGCCCTCGGCATCACCTGGCACGGAACTCCTCGGTAGGGCGGGGCGGTCGGGACGGCAGCCCGAGCGACGCGCCGAGGCGTCGCCCGACAACGGTAGCAAGTCCGCGGGCCGGACGCCTGCTCATGTGGAGAACGCGAGCGGGACGGGACGGCGATCCGACCGCCTCGACCCGTTCGCCGGACTCAGCGCCCGGTGCGCTCGGAGTCGTCGGTGAAGTGCGGCACTTCCTCCATGAGAGTGTGACCGCGGCGCTTCGCATCCACGCGCGCCTTGACGAGGCTCGCGACCGTGGCCACGAGCATCGCGAGCACGATGACGCCGAGCGACATCCACGTGGAGATCTCGGGCGCCCACTCGATGGGCTCGCCGCCGTTGATGAACGGCAGTTCGTTGACGTGCATCGCGTGGAACACGAGCTTCACGCCGATGAAGGCGAGGATGAACGCGATGCCGTACTTGAGGTACTCGAGGCGCTCGAGCAGGCCGCCGAGCATGAAGTAGAGCTGGCGCAAGCCCATGAGCGCGAACACGTTCGCCGTGAACACGATGAACGCCGACTGGGTGATGCCGAAGATCGCGGGGATCGAGTCGAGCGCGAAGAGCAGGTCGGTCGTGCCGATCGCGATGAACACGATGAGCATCGGCGTGAAGAAGCGCTTGCCGTCGATCGTCGTGCGCAGCTTCACCCCGTCGTAGTCGTCGGTGAGGCGCACGCGCTTGCGGAGCATCCGCACGACGAACGACTCGGAGTCGTCGTCCTCGTGGTCGCCGCGGACCTGCTGGATCGCCGTCCACACGAGCCACGCGCCGAAGATGTAGAAGATCCAGCTGAAGTTCTCGATGAGCGAGGCGCCGAGCAGGATGAAGATGCCGCGCAGCACGAGCGCGATGATGATGCCCACCATGAGCACCTCCTGCTGCAGCTTCCGCGGCACCGAGAACCTCGCCATGATGATGACGAACACGAAGAGGTTGTCGATCGACAGGCTGTACTCGGTCAGCCAGCCCGCGAGGAACTGCCCGGCGAACTCGCCGCCGGCGAAGAGGTACATGAGCCCTGCGAAGACGAGGGCCAGCACGACGTAGAAGACGACCCAGAGCGTCGACTCCTTCATCGAGGGCACGTGCGGGCGCTTGAGCACGAGCAGCAGGTCGGCGAGGAGGATCAGGGTCAGCACGACGAGCGAACCGACTTCGAACCAGACGGGGAGTTCGAGCACGTTGGACCTTTCGGGGGGATCAGGGTACGGCAGGGCCCGAAAGTCTCTCCCCGTGGCGCCAACCACTCCCACGACCGGAGCGGCGACGACGGCGCTCGTACTGACGATCATGGGTCGGAGCCGCGGCCCCGCGGGATACTCCCCTTCGCTCAGGCGAGTCTAGCGGACGGCCCGCCCACGTAGACTCGAACCCCGCGAACCGAGGAGAGAGCTTGAGCGCCCGAACGACGCCCGTCAACCCCGATCCGTACTCCACGACTCCCGGCTCCGCCGTGATCGGCTATGCGATCTTCGCCAGTCGCTGGCTGCAGGCCCCGCTCTACCTGGGCCTCATCGTCGCGCAGGCCGTCTACGTCTGGGTGTTCCTCAAAGAGCTCTGGCACCTCGTGGACGGCGTCTTCATCGACCAGGAGCACGTGCTCGGCGAGGCCGACGTCATGCTCATCGTGCTCGGCCTCATCGACGTCGTGATGATCGCCAACCTGCTCATCATGGTGATCATCGGCGGCTACGAGACGTTCGTCTCCCGTATCAGGGTCGACGGCCACCCCGACCAGCCCGAGTGGCTCTCGCACGTCAACGCGAACGTGCTCAAGGTCAAGCTCGCGATGGCCATCATCGGCATCTCGTCGATCCACCTGCTCAAGACCTTCATCGAGGTCGGCGACCTCGGCAGCCCGGACGCCGAGAACACGACCGGCGACACGTACACGGGCGAGGGCGTCATGTGGCAGGTGCTCATCCACCTGACCTTCATCCTCTCCGCCGTCGCGCTCGCGTGGATCGACCGGATGTCGTACCACAAGGCGACCGCGGGCGAGACGCACGACGGCGTCGCGGTCCCGGTCCCGCCGGTTCCCGCCTCCGACGGGGCGACGCCCGCGCCCGTCACCGCGCCCGACCCGAGGCTCGAGCCCGTGCGGTGAGCTTCGGCCCGCGGCCGACACGACACGGATGCCTCGGAGCGACCCGCTCCGAGGCATCCGTCGTCTCTCGGGGCGCCCCGACGGAACGACTCCGGAAAACGAAGAACGCCCCCGCTTTCGCGAGGGCGTTCCGTCGTGTTGCCGATCGTGACCCCAGCGGGATTTGAACCCGCGCTACCGCCGTGAGAGGGCGGCGTCCTAGGCCGCTAAACGATGGGGCCGTGGTTGGAAAGAGCTCCTTCTGGATCTCGCTCCGTTTCCGGCAACTCGAAGAGTATGACACACGTTTCGGGCGGTTTCCAAATCGAGCGGTCGCCCGCCGCCCCGACCCGCCGGAACGCCCGGATCGACGGGGTTTCGGAACGGGTTGCGTGCGCCCGTCGCACGGGTGTTGGCTCGAAGCATGCGCCTCACCAAACTCGAACACGCCGCCCTCGTCATCGAGGACTCGGGCGACAGGCTCTACATCGACCCGGGCAGGTTCACGACGCCCATCACCGAGTCGGCGGGTGCCGTGGCCGTCGTCATCACGCACGAGCACGACGACCACTGGGCGCCGGAGCAGCTCGACCGGATCATCGGCATGAATCCCGACGTGCGGATCTTCGGGCCGGCGGGCGTCGCCGCGGCCGCGGCGGACTACCCGGTCGAGGTCGTCGCCCCGGGCGACGGGATCGAGGTCGGGCCGTTCCGCCTCCGCTTCTACGGTGGGGAGCACGCGCTCATCCACCGATCGATCCCCGTCATCGACAACGTCGGCGTGCTCGTCGACGACGCGCTCTACTACGGCGGCGACTCGTTCGCCGTGCCCGAGGGCGTCGCGGTCGACGTGCTCGCGGCGCCCGCCGGCGCCCCGTGGATGAAGCTGTCGGATTCGATGGACTACGTGGAGGCGGTGGCACCTCGTCGGGCGTTCGCGACGCACGAGATGCTGCTCTCGCAGGCGGGCAAGGCGCTCGCGAACACGCGCCTGGCGTGGGCGACCGAGCAGCACGGCGGCGAGTTCCTGCCGCTCGAGCCGGGCGACACCCTCGACTTCTGAGCCTCAGTCCCCCGAGTCGTCGCCCGAATCCTCGTCGTCCTCGTCATCGCCGCGGAAGACGCCGGGCGGCGGGTCGACCACGGGACCGGGTCCGGCCTCGGTGAAGGCTCCCCCGCCGTACTTCGCGGCGGCGACCGACATCACGACGGGCCACATGCGGTGACGCGCCTCGGCCGCCCGCCCGCTCGCGAAGAAGATGCCGCGCTGGTTGGCGTCGCCGTTCACGCTCACGACCGCCGCGACGGTCGCGACCTCGGTGCTCGCGCCCGCCATCCACGTGTCCTTCGCCCCGTCGGTCGTGCCGGTCTTGCCGATCAGCGGCACGTGGGGCACCGTGTTCTGGTCCGACTCCCAGGCCGTGCCGTTCATCACCCTCGTCATGCCGTAGTGCATGCCCGCCGCAACCTCGGGAGACACCGACTGCGTGCAGGTCGACTTCGGCGGCGGCAGCTCCTCGCCGTCCCGTCCGACGATGCGGTCGATCGCGATCGGGCTGCAGGTCCGACCGTTGTTCGCGATTCCCGCGAAGGCGACGGCGACGCTCAGCGGGGCGACCTCGTTCGTGCCGATCACCGTCGAGGGGCTCTGCAGCAGCGGGTCGCCGTCGGCCCGGTGCATCCCGAACGCCTCCGCCGACTTCCGGATGCCGCAGAGGTCGAGCTCCTTCGCCATGCCGAGATACCCCGTGTTGATCGACTGGACGGTCGATTGGAGCGCAGTGTAGGCCCCGCCCGACTCGCCCGAGTCGTTCTTCGGGTTCCAGTTCTCGCCCGACACGTCGTAGTCGCCGACGCAGCTGTCGTGGAAGACGCCCCAGTTCGAGCGAGGCTTGGAATCGACGCGCTCGCTGAGCCCGTGCCCCTCCTTCAGCCATTGGGCGAGCGTGAAGACCTTGTAGGTCGATCCGGGCTGGAACCCGCGAGAGCCGCCCTGGGCGAAATCGGTGTTGTAGTTGATGCTCGTGTACTCGGGCCCCGACGCGAGCACCTCGGGGTCCTGGCTGTAGCGCTTGTTCTGCGCCATCGCGAGCACGCGCCCCGTGCCCACCTCGACGCTCACGACGACCCCGCCGAGATCCCAGCCGGGATAGGTCATCGGCACGTTCTCGGCGATGGCCCGGACGGCCGCCCCCTGGAGATCGACGTCGAGGGTCGTGTAGACGTCGTAGCCGCCCCGACGGAAGTTCATCATGCGCGTCTCGGCGTCTTCGCCGAAGGTCGGATCGTTCTGCAGGATGTTCTTCACGTAGTCGCAGAAGTAGGCGCTCGCCCCGGCGGTCTGGCAGCCGGTGCTGGGCTCGGTGATCTTCGGTTCGACGGGCGAGGCGATCGCCTCGTCGAACCGGTCGCGGGTGACCTTGCCGAGGCTCAGCATCCGCTTCAGGATGTAGTCGCGCCGGGCGTGGTTCGCGGCATAGCCGTTCTCGGCGCCGTTCGACTCGCTGCCCGGACGGTCGAGCCGAAACTTCTCGGGGTTGTTCACGATCGCCACGAGCGACGCGGCCTGCGCGAGCGTGAGATCCGACGCCCGGGTCCCGAAGTAGTACTTCGCGGCCGCCTCGATGCCGTACACCGTGCCGCCGAAGCCCGCGATGTTGAGGTACCCGAGCAGGATCTCGTCCTTGCTGTAGCGCTTCTCGACGCCGATCGCGAGCCGCATCTCCTTCACCTTGCGGTCGATCGTGGTCTCCGTGACGGCGTCGTAGCAGTCGTCCTTCGCGGCCACGTCGAGCTCGAGCTCGCACTGCTGCACGCGGACGTTCTTCACGTACTGCTGCGCGATCGACGACCCGCCCTGCGTCTCGCGGCCGCTCGCCGTCGTCACCGCGGCGCGCAGCGTGCCCTGCAGGTCGATGCCGCCGTGGTCGTAGAACCTCGGGTCCTCGCTCGCGATCGTCGCGTCCTTGACGTCCTGGTCGACGGCATCCCAGCCGACCTCGACGCGATTCTGGTCGTAGAACGAGGCCATCAGGCTCGGCCGGCCGTCGGCACGGACGACGAAGATGTTGCTCTTCTCGCTCAGCTCCCCGATCTGGAGGTACCCCGGCAGGTTGTCGAACATGCCGATCGTGCCGCTGGCGGCCAGGCCGACCATGGCGATCGAGGGCGTCGCCGCGACCACCACGAGCGCGGCGACGGCGGCACTCGCCGCGATGAGCCCGACGAAGCCGCCGAGCACGCCCAGCGGCGTGCGCGTCTCGGCGAAATCCCGGTTGCGCATGTTGCGCGGTTCCGACGATGCCACCTCGACGCACCCCCAGCCCTGGGTTCACTTCGGCGGATGCGAGCGGAACCGATCCGCGCTGTCACATCAATGACACCGCAGCCGGCCGGAGTTTGTCCAGCCTCCGGCCGGCCTTGCGCGTCGTCAGGTCGGCGCCGCGCTCAGGATGCGAGCCGCTCGCGCCGCACCGGCCGCCAACCGGGCCGCGGCACCGCGGCCCGCAGCGACCGCGTGTACGGGTGCACCGGGTTCGCGAGCAGGGCGGCCGTGTCGCCCGAGTCGACGACGATGCCGTGCTCCATCACGATCATGCGGTCGGAGATCTGGTTGACCACCGCGAGGTCGTGCGAGATGAACAGGTAGCTGATCTCCCGTTGGGCGCGGATGTCGCTGAGCAGGTTGAGGATCTGCGCCTGGATCGACACGTCGAGCGCGGCGACCGCCTCGTCCAGCACGATCACCGCCGGGTCCGCGGCGAGCGCCCGGGCGATGGCGACGCGCTGCCGCTGCCCGCCCGACAGCTGGTGCGGGTACTTCGAGGCGAAGCGATCGTCGAGGCCGACGCTCTCGAGGATCTCGAGCGCCGCCGTGCGGGCGGAGCCGCGCCGGCCGGTGCCGCCCGCGTGCAGCGCGACGCTCGTCTCCACGATGTCGCCGACCCGCTGCCGGCCGTTGAGCGACGAGTACGGGTCCTGGAACACGTACTGCACCTCGCGCGCCCAGCGGCGGCGGTCGGCGAGTCGCTTCACTCCCCCGGCGCGCGACTCGCCACGCACCGAGAGCTCGCCGGCGGTCAGCTTCTCGAGGCCGACGAGCATGCGCGCGACCGTCGTCTTGCCCGACCCCGATTCCCCGACGATGGCGAGGCACTCGTCGGGGAACAGCTCGAACGACACCTCGTCGACGGCGACGATCGGCTCGTCCTTCGTCGGCCCGGGGAACTCCTTGCGCAGCCCGCGCGCGACGACGATGGGCTCGGTCCGGTCGGTCATGCTTCCGCCTTCAGCAGTTCGTGGGTTTCGCGGTTGTAGCGCAGCACCGGAAGGCGCTCGACGCGCTCCTCGATGCTCGGCCGTGCGCCGAGCAACTCGACGGTGTACGGGTGGGTCGGCGCGTCGTAGACGTGCGCGCCCTGCTCGACGATCTCGCCCGCGTACATCACCGCGAGTCGGTCGCAGCATGCTGCGGCGAGCTCGAGGTCGTGGGTGATGAACAGCAGGGCGAGCCCGCGAGCGCGCCGCTGTTCGTCGAGGATCGCCATGACGTCGGACTGCGCCGTCACGTCGAGGGCGGTGGTCGGCTCGTCGGCGAGGATCAGCCTCGGCTCGGCGAGCAGCACGCTCGCGATCATGACTCGCTGCAGCAGCCCGCCCGACAGCTCGTGCGGGTACTGGCGCAGGCGGTGCTCGGGGTTGCGGACGCCGACCTCGTCGAGGAGCACGACCGCGCGGCGCTCGGCCTCCCGACGGTCGACGCCGCGTTCCTGCACGAGCGCCTCGGTCAGGAAGTCGCCGACCCGGTGGACCGGGTTCACGTGGGCGCGCGGGTCCTGGAAGATCATCCCGACGTCGCGCGACCGGTACTTCCGGAGCTTCGCGGTGTTCATGCCGAGCACGGACGCTCCGTCGAACTCGATGTCGCCCGTGACGGCGAACTCGGGGCCGAGCATGCGCGTGATCGCGCGGGTCGTGAGCGACTTGCCCGATCCCGACTCGCCGACGAGCCCGAGGGCCTCGCCCTCGCCGATCTCGAACGAGACGCCGTCGAGCAGCCGCTGCTCGACGCCCTTGAGCCGGAGCGTCGCCCGCACGCCGTCGAGGCGCAGCAGTGGTGAGGTCATCGGAGGCTCCTTGCGCTGGAGGTGAGTCGGTCGCCGATGACGGTGACGCACCAGACGATGAGGACGATGAGCGCACCGGCCGAGATCGCCTCGATCGGGTGTCCGCGCAGCATCGAGTCGAAGCCGCTCTTGACCATGAGGCCGAGGTCGGCCGTCGGCGGCTGGACGCCGAGTCCCAGGAACGACACCGCCGCGAGGTCGATCACGGCGAACCCGAGCGACGAGACCGCCTGCGCGACCACGATCGGCTGCACGTTCGGCAGGACCTGCGTGAAGGTGATCCCCGTTCCCGACTGGCCCTGGAGCCAGGCGGCCGAGACGTACGGCATGTTCCGCTCGCGGAGCGCGGCACCGCGTACGACGCGGGCGACGTACGGGATGTAGGCGATCGAGAGGCCGGCCACGACGGTGCCGAGGCCCGGTCCCCAGATCGCGACCGCGATGAGCCCGAACACGATGCCGGGCACCGCGAACAGGATGTCGAGCAGCCAGGTGATGACCGTGTCGGTGCGGCCTCCCCGCCAGGCGGCGAGCAGTGCGAGCAGCACGCCGACGACGGTCGCGATGAGGATCACGAGTCCCGGCCCGGCGAGGGTGATGCGCGCGCCCCAGATCAAGCGGGACAGGATGTCACGGCCGAGTGCGTCGGTGCCGAGCAGGTGCGCGGGCGACGGTGCGCCGAGCGCGGCCAGCAGATCGGGGAAGTCGGGGTCGTACGGTGCGATGACCGGCGCGAGCGCCGCGGCGAGGATGATGACGAACAGGATGCTCGCCGCCGTGCAGCCGAGGACGCCGAGTCGGTCGCGCGTCGCCGTGACGAGGCCCGATCGGCGTCGGACCCGTGTCACTCGCGCGACGGCGAGGCTCGTGGTGGATGGGGTGGTCATTGCCGGCTCCCGAGCGCGATGCGCGGATCGATGAAGGTGTAGAGGAAGTCGACGACCGCGTTCACGACGACGAACGCGACGACGAGGACGAGGATCACCGCCTGCACGACCGCGAAGTCGCGTTGCAGGATGGCGCGCACGAGCAGCGACCCGAGCCCGTCGAGCGCGAACACGTTCTCGACGACGACCGCGCCGGCGATGAGCGTCGCGATCGTGAGGCCGAGCACCGTGACGATCGGAACGAGGGAGTTGCGCAGCACGTGGTGCTGGACGATGTACCGCGGGGTGAGCCCGCGCACCGTCGCCGTCTGCACGTGCTCGCGTCCGCTCTCCTCGAGCACCGCCGCCCGGGTGATGCGGGCGAGGTACGCGGCACTCGCGACCGACAGCGCGATCGCGGGCAGGGTGAGGTGGTACAGGGTGTCGACCCCGCCGGTTCCCGACCCGAAGGTCGGGAACCAGCCGAGGGCGACCGCGAAGATGCTGATCAGCGCCACACCGACCACGAACGACGGCGTCGAGAGCCCGATCGCCGCGAGCGACGAGGTGACCTGGTCGCGCCAGCCCCGCCGCAGCGCCGCGTAGGTTCCGGCGAGCACGCCCACCACGGCGATGATCACGGCCGCCATCGACACCAGTACGAGCGTCGTGGGGACTCGGCCGGAGATCAGCGTCGAGACGTCCTGCCGGTACACGATCGAGTAGCCCAGGTCGCCCTGCAGGATGCCGCCGAGCCATGCCACGTAGCGCACCGGGAACGGGTCGTTCAGGTGGTACTGCTCGGTGACCGCGGCGATCTGCTCCGGCGTGCCGCCGCGCGGCCCGAGGATGAACGCCAGCGGGCTCCCGGGGGCGAGGTAGAGCAGGCCGAAGACGAGGAAGGAGGTCACGAGCAGGACGAGCATGAGCCCGCCCACGCGTCGCAACATGTAGGCGCCGACCGACATGGGTTACTCCACGCCGCCGAGCGACGCCGCCCACGGCGCGTAGAGGTACGCGAACGAGGCGGTCGCACCCGAGATGCGGTCGTTCTGCACGAGGGTCACGGGCTCGTAGGCGAGCGGGAGCCACGGCAGTTCGTCGGTGATCGTCTGCTGCGCGTCGATCACGAAGTCCGCACGGGCGGCCTCGTCGGTCTCGGCGCGCGCCGCGAAGATCGCCTCGTCGGCGTGGTCCCAGCCGGCGTAGTTGTGGCTGTCGGTGCTCGCGAACATCTGGTACACGTCCGTCGGGTCGGCGAAGCTGCCGTACTGCGTCGTGAAGAAGCCGTCGATGCCCTCGCGCGCGGCCGGGTCGAAGTACAGGTTGCCGAACTGCTCGACCGGGATCACCTTCGTCTGGATGTCGAGGCCGATCGCCTGGCCGGCGGCCTGGATGACGTTCGCCGTCTGCTCGTGGACGGCCGAGCTGCCCTGCACGGCGAGGACGATCGGGTCGACCGTGCCCACCTCGGCGACGAGCTGCTTCGCCTCCTCGATGTCGGGGTCGGCCGAGAACTCCTCCCAGGCCGTCGCGAACTTCTCCTCCTCGTAGCCCCAGTACGCGGGGCCGGCGAGCGTGGTGGCGGGGATGCCGGCGCCCTGGAACACGACCTTCGTGAGCGCCTCGCGGTCGATCGCGAGCGAGAGCGCCTGGCGGACCCGGTCGTCGCCGAGGCCGCCGTCGAAGTTCGTCGTCATCATGGTCCAGAACACGAGCGAGTCGCCGAACGTGACGGTCACGTCGTCGCTGTCGGTGAGCTGGCTGAGCCCGGCCGGCGGCAGGTAGAAGTACTGGCCGTCGACCTCGCCGGTGCGCAGCGCGTTGACCGCGGTCGACTCGTCGGCGATGAAGCTGAAGCTGAGGGTCGAGGCGAGCGGGGCGCCGCCGTCCCAGTAGCCGGGGTTGGCCGCGAGGTCGATGCTCTTGCCCGAGTTCCATGTCTCGAGCGAGAACGGACCGGTGCACTGCAGCCCGCCGTCGGGCGTGCCGAAGGCCTCGCCCTGCTCCTCGGCCGCCGCCTTCTGCACGATCGCGCCGGCAGCGGTGGCCATGGCCTGGGTGAACAGCACGTCGGGCTGGGTGAGCTTCACGGTCACCTCGTTCGGGCCGGTGGCCTCGACCGACTCGACGTTCTGGAAGTAGCTCGAGAAGTAGCTCGTCGCCGTCTCGCCGACCTGGCGGTCGAGCGAGTAGACGACGTCGTCGACGGTCAGCGGGGTGCCGTCCCAGAAGGTGACGCCGTCGCGGATGGTGTACACGACGGTCGTGTCGTCGGGCTGCGTGACGCCCGAGGCGAGGCCCGGCTCGACCGAGAAGTCGGGCTTCATGCGCAGGAGGCTCTCGCAGAGGTTCGCGGTGACCGTGTTCTCGGCGTAGTTGTAGCCGAACTGCGGGTCGAGCGACATCGGCTCGTACGGGAGGTTCCACTTCAGGTCGTCGACCGGCGCGGTGCCGGCCTCGGTGGTGGTGGCGAGGTTGTCGAGGTCGACGTTGAGCGTCGCCTCATCGTTCTGCTCGGTCGCCTGCGCGGTGCAGCCGGCCAGGGCGAGGCTCGCGGCGGCCAGGGCGGCTGCCGTGATGGTCATACGGCGTCGGAACACGGGGGAACTCCTTTGTCGTCGTGTCGGATTGCGGATGGTGCGGATGGGTGGGGTGGGCGGATCGGGAAAAGCGGTGACCGACCGGCTCAGGGCCGATCGAGCCGGCGCCCGTCGCGGATCACCGCGGCGGGGCCCGGGCGGTCGATCACGATCTGCGCGATCGACTCGCCGGCGAATTCGAGGCGGGTCGGATGCTCCGGTCCGGAGTAGCCGGCGAGGTCGGGCAGGCCGATCAGGCTCGCCCCCTCGGTCGAGCAGATGCGGTAGCACCGCTCGAGCTCGGCGTCGGTCATGGCGCCCGTGCGATAGGCGAGCAGGTGCGCGCGGTCGACCATGCTGCCCGAGCCGAAGGGGGTCCACGAGTCGCGGACGCCGTCGCTGCCGGCGACGAGTCGGACGCCGTGGCGCTCGAGCAGGTCGAGGTCGGGCACGGGGTCGTCGCCGAGGGCGCAGTTCGCGATCCACACGCCCGCCTCGGCGACCGCGTCGAGCGTCGAACCGAGCGTCGGCAGGGAGGCATCCCCGAGCGCGAAGGCGTGGCTCACCGTGACCCGGCCCTGCATGCCGGCCGCGCGCGCCCGCTTCGCGATCTCGCGGATCTGCGCGAGCCCCGGCTCGCCACGGTCGTGCAGGTGGATGTCGACGTCGCGACCGGTGCGCTCGGCCAGGCCGAAGACGGCGTCGAGGTGTCCGTCGACGTCGCCCTCGAGGCCCAGCGGGTCGATGCCGCCGACGAGGTCGGCGCCGGTCTCGAGCGCCGCGGCCATCGCGTCGATCGTGCCCGGGTTCGTGAGCAGGCCGAACTGGGGGAACGCGACGATCTGCACGGTGAGCCAGGGTGCCAGCCGTTCGGCCGCGGCGCGCACGCCCTCGACGTTCATGGTTCCGAGCTCGCTCGAGACGTCGACGTGCGCGCGCATCGCGAGGGTGCCCTGCTCGACCGCGGTGGAGAGCAGCGCGTGCGCACGCTCCTCGACGCTGCGCGTGTAGGAGCGCTGGGTCGCGAGGTCGTTCGCGATGAACTCGGGCAGCGAGGCGGCCCGGCGGCGCGACATCCACGGACCGCCCCAGCTCGACTTGTCGGGGTGGATGTGGGCGTCGACGAGCGCCGGGGCGGCGACGACACCCGTCGCCGGGCGGTGGACGTCGACGGCTTCGGCCGTCGTCGCGGTCGCGTCGGTCATGCGAACGAACTCCTTTGTCCGTGGGCGGCCGGAAGATTCCGGACCACGTGTGATTTGTCAGATGTATGATAACCATACATTCCCCCGGAAGCGGAAGATCGAGAGAATGGAAATCGTGAAGCCCATCCAGCGAAGGTCGATCGTCGACTCCGTCGTCGACCGCCTGCAGTCCGAGATCGCGACCGGGGCCTGGCCCGTCGGCACCCGCATCCCGACCGAGGCCGAGCTCACCGAGACGTTCGGCGTCAGCCGCCCCTCGGTCCGCGAGGCGGTGCGGTCGGTCGCGCAGCTGGGCCTGCTCGAGACGCGACAGGGCGACGGCACCTACGTCATCGCGAGCGACGCGACCGAGGTGGCACTCCGCCGGGCGCTCGGCGACGCCGACGCCCGCGAGGTGCTCGCCGTGCGTCGGGCCCTCGACGTCCTCGCGGCGCGCGAGGCGGCCGCGCATCGCGACGACGGCGACATCGCGGCGCTCCGCGACGAGCTCGTGCTCCGTCGCGCGGCGATCGACCGCAACGACGTCGACGCGTTCGCGGACCACGACGTCGCATTCCACGTCGGCGTCGCCGCGGCCTCGCACAACCGGCTGCTCGTCGGCATCTACGCGAGCTTCGACGCCTCGCTGCGCCATTCGGTCGCGCAGAACTCGTGCCTGTCGAACAACGCCGACCCGAGTGCGGTCGACCTGCACGAACAGTTGCTCCGGGCGATCGAGGCGGCCGACCCCGAGTCGGCGACGGCCGCGGCGCTCGGCGTGCTCGACCAGACCGAGCGATCGCTCGATGGCTGAGCGCCGACGCGCACCGATCCTCGTCGTCGGCGCCATCGTGGTCGCCGGCCTGCTCGCGGGCTGCACGCCCGATCCCGCCCCGACGGGCGCCGCCGCGACCCCATCGCCGAGGCCGACCGCCCCGACCGCAGAGGAGACCCCCGTGCCCACCCCCGAGCTGACCGCCGACGAGGCGAACGCCCTCATCATCTCCGCGACCGCCGCGGGCGACCTCGCGGGCGTCGAGCGCGCGATCGCGAACGCCGCCGACGTCGACGCGCGCGACGGCGAGGGTCGCCCGGTGCTCGTCACCGCCACCCGCGCGAACCAGGTCGCGATCGCGCGTGCGCTCCTCGAGGCGGGCGCCGACCCGAACGCGAAGGACGCGATCGAGGACTCGGCGTTCCTCTACGCGGGTGCCGAGGGGCTGAACGACATCCTGCGGCTCACGATCGCGCACGGCGCCGACCCGAAGAGCACGAACCGCTACCGCGGCACGGCGCTCATCCCCGCGAGCGAGCACGCGCACGTCGAGACGGTGGGCATCCTCATCGAGGCGGGCGTGCCCGTGAACCACGTCAACAACCTCGCGTGGACGGCCCTGCACGAGGCGATCGTGCTCGGCAACGGCGACGACGCGCACGCCGAGACGGTGCGGCTGCTGCTCGCGGCCGGCGCCGACCCGTCGATCCCCGACGGCGACGGGGTGCTCCCCCGCCGGCTCGCCGCGCAGCGCGGCTACGACGCGATCGTCGCCGAGATCGACGCGGCGAGCTGATCCGAGGGCGGATGCCTCGTGGCCGCCGCCCGTCAGCCGCGGACCGCGCCCGCGGTCAGCCCCGGGTCGCGCTGCGCGCCGGCGCGGCGGGGGCCTGCGGCATCCGCCTGACCTGCCCGAACCGCTCGGCCACGGGGGCCAGCAGGAGCGGCCGCGCGAGCACCCAGCCGCCGACCATGACGGCGAGCGACACCGCGAACACGGCGAACCCGACCCAGTCGTCGGCCTCGCGCGCCGCGTACATGTGGTTGAGGTTGCGCAGGGCGCCCGTCGCGAGCACGAGCACGACGTGCACGGCCGTGAAGAGCAGGAAGAAGAGCATCACCGGGTAGTGCAGCGCACGAGCGAACCGCTCGGGCGGCGCCGACGCGAGGGCGCCCCGCATCGGCCAGATCGGTGAGAGGCGCAGCCCCGTGATGATCGCGAGCGGCGACGCGATGAACACGATCGTGAAGTAGGCGAGCACCTGCGCGTCGTTGTACGACATCCACGAGTTCTCGACGGGCCACTCGAGCGAGAGGTACTGCAGCACGACGGAGATCGAGTTCGGCACGACGTCCCAGCTCGTCGGGACGATGCGCACCCATTGCCCGGTCGCGAACAGCAGCACGACGTAGACGACGCCGTTGAGCACCCAGAACGCGTCGACGACGAGGTGCAGCCAGACCGAGATGCCCATCCGGCGCGGCGCGCCGTCGGTGCGGGGCCAGCGGGTGTTGTCGCGCGTCCAGAATGCCGGCGGGCGCGCCTTCGACCGGATGATGAGCCCCGTGCGCACGAGCATGACGAGGAAGAACGCGTTGAAGAAGTGCTGCCACGCGAGCCACGCCGGGATGCCGACCGGAGCCCCCTCGGGCAACGGGCTGTGGCCCGGGTACTCCGCGATGAAGTCCTGCACGGCCGGCGCGGCGCGCAGGGCGCGCGCGACGAGCACGGCGACGACGAGCAGGATGACGGCGCCGCAGGCGACGAGCAGGGCTCGCTTCACGGAGAGTCCCCGTAACCCGGGGCGCGAGGATGAGGGCACGTCTCTCAGCGTGACAAAGGCGTGCAGGCCGCGCAACTTCGGGCCGTCACGTGACGTTCGGCGGGAATCGATTCGGCCCGGGACGGCGGGGAATGCTCACGCGGCCGGCGCGGCGCGCCAGAGTAGGGGCATGTTCGAAGCCGATGTCCGTGATGTCGCACAGCTGAGCTCGACCGGGTCGCTGCCGCCGAACGCCGACGTCGACGAGCTCGTGGCTACGGCCCACGCCCGGTACGCGGGACTCGACGAGGGCGTCGTCGCCGACTACATCCCGATCCTCGCCGAGGCCGACCCCGCCTGGTTCGGGCTCGCCGTCGTCGGCGCGAACGGCAGCGAGCACCTCGCGGGCGACGTCGAGGTCGCGTTCTCGATCCAGTCGATCTCGAAGGCGTTCGTGTTCGCGCTCGTCTGCGACCTGATCGGACACGACGCGATCCACGAGGTGATCGGGGTGAACAACACGGGCCTCGCGTTCAACTCGGTCGTCGCGATCGAGCTCAACGGCGGCAGCCCGATGAACCCCATGGTGAACGCGGGAGCGATCGCGACGACGGCGCTCATGCCCGCCGGCCATGCCGACGAGCGCTGGCAGCTCGTGCGCGACGGGCTCAGCCGCTTCGCCGGCCGGCCGCTCGCGCTCGACGGCGAGGTCTACCGGTCGGAGGCGTTCACGAACCACCGCAACCAGTCGATCGCCCGGCTGCTGCAGAGCTACGACCGACTCGCGATCGACCCCGAGGAGGCGGTCGACGTCTACACCCGGCAGTGCTCGCTCGCCGTGACCGCCCGCGATCTCGCCGTCATGGGGCGACGCTCGCCGACGGCGGCGTCAACCCGGTGACGGGCGAGCGGGTCGTCTCTGCCGGGACGGCGCGCGACACGCTGGCCCTGCTCGCATCGTGCGGCATGTACGAGCGGTCGGGCGAGTGGCTCTTCGAGATCGGCCTGCCGGCCAAGTCGGGCGTCGCGGGCGGCATCGTCGCCGTCGCACCCGGCAAGGGCGCGGTCGGCGCGTTCTCGCCACGGCTCGACCCGGCGGGCAACAGCGTGCGCGGCCAGCGCGCCTGCGCCTTCCTGTCGCGCGCACTCGGCCTCAACCTGTTCGCCTCGGACCCGCGGCCCTCGGGCGCGCAGCCCGTCTCAACCGACGAAGGAGCCCCGCGATGACCAGCTCTGCACACCCCACCGGCGCGACCGAGATGAATACGAACGGGGCGGATGCCTCGGGACCGGCGCCGCACGCGGGCGAGCGCCGCTCGTGGGCGCCGATGGTCGGGCTCTTCCTCGCCCAGGTGCTCATGTCGTTCAACGTCGCCGCGCTCCCGATCTCGCTGGGCGGCATGGTCGAGGACTTCGGCGTGCCGCCGACCGTCGCGTCGACGACGATCGTCGTCTACGGCCTCGCCGTCGCCGCGCTCGTGATGACCGGCGCGAAGCTCGGCCAGCGCGTCGGCTGGGTGCTCATCTTCCGCATCGTCGTGGCGGTGTTCGCCGTCTCGTCGATCATGATGATCCTGTCGACGTCGATCGGCTGGGCGATCGCGGGCCAGGTGCTCGCCGGGGCATCCGCCGCCATCATCGTGCCCGCGCTCGTCGCCCTCATCGCCGAGAACTACCGCGGCGACCAGCAGGCGACGGCGGTCGGTTCGCTCGGTTCGGCCCGGGCGTTCTCGGGCATCAGCGCCTTCCTCATCGGCGGCACGCTCGGCACGCTCGTCGGGTGGCGCCCCGTCTTCTTCATCACCCTCGGCCTCGCGGTCGCCGTGTTCGCGCTGAGCTTCCGGTTGCGCGGCGACCGGGGCGACAAGGGCATCCGCATCGACCTCGTCGCGTCGGCGCTCATCGGTGCGGCGATCGTGATGCTCACGCTCGGGTTCAACAACCTCAACTCGTGGGGCATCCTGCTCGCCGGGCCGGGGGCGCCGTTCTCGGTGCTCGGCCTCTCTCCCGCGCCGATCTTCGTGGTGGCGGGCCTCATCCTCGGCCAGGGCTTCTTCATGTGGACGAAGCGCCGCATGCGGCTCGGCCGCGTGCCGCTCGTCGATCTCGGGGTGCTCAGCGAGCCGACCGAGCGGGCGGCGGTGTACGCGATGTTCATCATCGTCGCGATGGAGGCCGCCGTGAACTTCACCGTGCCGACGTACATCCAGGTCGTGCAGGGTCGCACCCCGTTCGACACGTCGCTCGCCATGATGCCGTTCAACCTGACGGTGTTCGTCACCGCGACACTCATCGTGCGCTTCTATCGGCGCCACAGCCCCCGCACGATCGCCCTGTTCGCGTTCGGGCTCACGACCGCGGCGCTCGTCTGGCTCGCGTTCGTCGTGACGAACAACTGGGAGACGGTGCCGACGATCGCAGGGCTCATCGTGTTCGGCATCGGCCAGGGCGCGCTCGTGACCCTCGTCTTCAACGTGCTCGTGACGGCGGCGCCGAAGGAGCTCGCGGGCGACGTCGGCTCGATCCGCGGCACGACGCAGAACCTCGCGAGCGCGGTCGGCACCGCGCTCATGGGGGCGCTCCTCGTCACGATGCTCACGCTCAACTTCACGCAGGCGGCGGTCGAGCACCCCGAGATCCCCGACGAGCTGAAGGCCGAAGTCGGCCTAGGCCAGGTGAACTTCGTCAGCAACGACGACCTGCGCGCGAAGTTCGAGGAGACGAGCGCGACGCCCGAGCAGGTCGACGCGGCCGTCGCCATCAACGAGGAGGAGCGGCTCAACACCCTGCGCCTCGGGTTCCTCGTGCTGGCGGGCCTCAGCGCGCTCGCGGCGCTGCCCGCCTCGCGCCTGCCGAAGTACAAGCCCGAGGAGATCCCCGACCCGATGGCGGCTGCAGGCGGCGACGACTGACCGGCGAGCGAAGACCGCAAGGACGACGGGATGCCTCGGCCGAGGCATCCCGTCGTCACCGGTTCGATGCGGACATCGTCAGGCGGTGGGTTCGGTGAGGGTGCCGGTGTAGTCGATGAGCCAGTGCTTGAGGTCGCTGCCGAGGTCGTCGCGGTCGACGGCGAGCTGGATCACGGCCTTGATGTAGTCGAGCTTGTCGCCCGTGTCGTACCGGCGACCCCGGAACACGACCCCGTACACCCCGCCCGTGCCCTCGACATCCTCCGCCATCGTCATCAACGCGTCGGTCAACTGGATCTCACCACCCTTGCCCGGCGCCGTGTCGGCCAGCACCCCGAACACCTCGGGCTTCAGCACGTACCGGCCGATCACCGCGTAGTTCGACGGCGCGACCTCCTTCGCGGGCTTCTCCACCAGGCCCGTGATCCGCACCACATCCGGGTCATCCGTCGCCTCGACCTGCGCCGCCCCGTACAGGTGGATGTGATCCGGATCCACCTCCAACAACGCCACGATCGACGCATCCCGCTTGACCTGCTCATCCAGCATCCGGGTCAGCAACTCGTCCCGGGCGTCGATGATGTCATCACCCAGCAGCACCGCGAACGGCTCATCCCCCACATGCATGTGCGCCCGATGCACCGCATGCCCCAACCCGAGCGGGTCGCCCTGCCGCACATAGTGCATGTCCGCGAGCTGGGTCGACTCGTTCACCTTCTCGAGCTTCGCGTGATCACCCTTCTTCTCCAGCGTCGCCTCCAACTCCGCGACCCGGTCGAAATGATTCTCCAACGCGTTCTTGTTCCGACCCGTGATCATCAACACATCCGTCAGACCCGCGGCAACCGCCTCCTCGACCACGTACTGGATCGCCGGCTTGTCCACCACCGGCAGCATCTCCTTCGGCATCGCCTTCGTCGCCGGCAAGAACCGCGTACCCAGACCAGCAGCCGGAATGACCGCCTTCGTGATTCGCCCGTTCGCGGGCGTCGTGCTCTCCGTCATCGTCGTGTCCTCTCGTCGCATCCTCGTCGTCTCGCGGCAGCGGGGCCCGCGCTCAGGCCGGCCGGAATCCGGTCGTCTCGGGCGGCGGCGCGTGCCGGATCATGAGGTGGCGGGTCACCGAGTAGTCGAGCAGCGGCTCGATCGACATGTCCTTGCCGAAGCCCGATCCCTTGACGCCGCCGTGCGGGGCCTCCGAGGCGATCGGCAGGTGGTCGTTGACCCAGGTCACGCCGACGTCGAGCGACTGGCTCACCCGGAGGGCGCGGCCCACGTCGCTCGTCCACACCGACGAGGCGAGGCCGTAGGCGCTGTCGTTCGCGAGCGCGATGCCCTCGGTCTCGCCGTCGAACGGCAGCACCACGAGCACGGGGCCGAAGACCTCGCCCTGCACGATCTCCGACGACTGCGCGGCGCCGACGAGCAGGGTCGGCGCGAAGTACGAGCCGACGCCGTCGATCGCCCGGCCGCCGACGAGCGCCTCGGCGCCCTCGGCCACCGCGCGCGTCACGAAGCCCTCGACGCGAGAGCGGTGCGCCCGCGACACGAGCGGCCCGATGTGCGTCTCGGGGTCCATCGGGTCGCCCGCGACGACGCCCGCGACCGCCTGCCGCAGCGCGGCGACGCCGTCGTCGTAGACCGAACGTTCGAGGTACACGCGGGTCGCGGCCGTGCAGTCCTGCCCGGAGTTGTAGGTCGCGCCCATGGTGACGGCCTGGGCCATCGCCCCGAGGTCGGCGTCGGCGAAGACGATCACGGGCGCCTTGCCGCCGAGCTCGAGGTGCACGCGCTTCACGCCCTCGACCGCCCCGCGCATGACGGCCTTGCCCGTCTGCGTCGAACCGGTGACGCTCACCATGTCGACCTCGCGGTGCGTGACGAGCGCCTGCCCGACCTCGGCGTCGCCCGTGACGACGTTGAACAGCCCGGCCGGCAGGCCCGCCTCGACGGCGAGCTCCGCGAAGCGGAGCGTCGTACGCGGGGTCGCCGGCGCGGGCTTCACGATCACGGCGTTGCCCGCGGCGAGCGCGGGGCCGGCCTTCCAGATCGCCATGATGAGCGGGAAGTTCCACGGCGTGATGCCCGCGACGACGCCGACCGGGCGCCGGGTGAGGATCGACGTGTACCCGTTCGAGAACGAGCCGGCGCCGGTGCCGTCGAGCGAGCGCGCCGCACCGGCGAAGAAGCGCAGGTTGTCGATGCCGAACGGCAGCTCGCCGTCGAACGCGGTCGTCCACGGCTTGCCCGAGTCCTCGACCTCGAGGCGGGCGAGGTTCGCCGCGTCATCCTCGAGTGCGTCGGCGAGCCGCAGCAGGGCGAGCGACCGCTCCCCCGGCGTCTTGGCCGCCCAGGCCGGCTGCGCGGCGCGCGCGGCCGCGGCCGCCTCGTCGACATCGGCGATGCCCGACGCGGTGAACGAGGCGACCTCCTCCTCGGTCGCGGGGTTCGTGATGACGGCGTCGCCGCCGGTGCCGGCGCGGTAGTCGCCGATGAACGTTCCGGTGCTCATGTCGAGCTCCTCTCGGGCTGGTGGTCGGGGCCGGATGGCCGGCGTCGGTCGGATGGCGGTCGCGGCGGATGCCGCGCGACGGGTCGGGCTCGCTTCGACGGACTCGGCGAGCGATCGGCTAGGAGTTGAACCCGAGGCCGAACCGGTCGAGGGTGCGCAGCCACAGGTTGCGCCGCCCCTCGTGCGCGTCGGCCGCGAGGATCGAGTGCCGCGTGAACTGCACGATCGGGTTGCGCAGCGGCTCGGGCGGGATCGGGAACGGGCGGCGCCTGACGATGTCGTAGCGCAGCCGCGAGGTCGGCTCGCCCGCGAGCAGGTCGAGGGCGACGTCGGCCGAGAACCGCGACGCGCCGACCCCGAGTCCGGTGTGTCCGACCGCGTAGGCGACCCGGCCGCCGCGCGCCGTGCCGTACGCCGCGGTGAATCGGGTGGTCGAGTCGATGGGACCGGCCCACCGGTGCGTGAAGCGCACCCCCTCGAGCTGCGGGAACGTCTCGAAGAAGTGCCGCGCGAGCAGCTCGTGCGAGGCGTCGCGCTGCTCGAGGCTGGCGTCGACCCTGCCGCCGAAGTAGTACACGGCGTCCCAGCCGCCGAAGAGGATGCGCCCGTCGACGGTCGGCCGGTAGTAGTGGAACTGGTTGCCCGCGTCGGTGAGCCCCTGCCCCTCGGACCAACCGATCGCCGCCTGTTGTGCGGCGTCGAGCGGCTCGGTCATGAGCACGTGGTCGTACAGCGGCATGATGTAGCTGCCGAGCCGTCGCAGCGGCGCGGGGTACGCCGCGGTCGCGATGACCGCGTGCTTCGCGTCGACGTGCCCGAGCGCCGTGCGCACGCGCACGCCTGCCCCCTTCCGGTCGGTGCCGGTGACCGCGGATGCCTCGAAGACACGCACCCCGCGGCGTTCGAGCTCCGCAGCCATGCCCCACGCGAGCCGCGCGGGGTCGATGAGCACGGTCCCGGTCCGATCGCGGAGTCCGCCGAGGTAGGTCGGCGAGTGCACGTCGGCCTGCACCTCGTCGCGATTCTGCAGCTCGAGGTCGACGCCGTGCCGTGCGCCGAGCTCGTGCGCCTCGCGGAGCCCGTCGAGCTGCCACGGTTCGATCGCGACGGTCGTCTTGCCGGCGCGGCGCAGACCGCAGTCGATGCCGGCCGTCTCGACGGTCGCAACGAGCTCGGCGAGGTTCCGCTCGCCCTCCTCGTGGAGGGCGCCGACCTGGGCGGGCCAGATCGCGGTGCCGTGCGTGAGCCCATGCGTGAGCGAACTCGAGACGAACCCGCCGTTGCGGCCGGTCGCGCCGTGCGCGACGCGCTCGGCCTCGAGCACGACGACGGATGCCCCGGGGTCGCGCTCGATCGCCCGCCAGGCCGTCCAGAGCCCGGTGAACCCGGCGCCGATCACGACGAGGTCGGCCTCGGCCGGTCCGTTGAGCGACGGGCGCGGCAGCGGGGCGCCGTCGGCGGGGGTCCGATCGGTCCAGTAGGCGCTCGGGGCGGCGTCGGCGAGCGCCGCGCGGGCCTGCTCCTGCGCCCGCGCGGTCGCGTCGACGGCGGTCACACCCGTTCCCGGGCGCCCACGCGCTCGATCACGTCGGCCGCGACCGAGACCCCGTCGCGCGAACGGATGACGGCGCCGGCGGCCGCGACGCGCTCGCGCAGCGCCGTGTCGTCGAGGAGCGTGCGCACCGCACCGGCGAGCTCGTCGGGCGTGAACCGGTACGGGTCGAGGCGAATGCCGTAGCCGCGTTCGTGCACGCGCTGGGCGTTGTCGTACTGGTCCCAGAAGAGCGGCAGCAGGATCATCGGCTTGCCGAAGTGCAGCGCCTCGGTCGTGGTGTTGTTGCCGCCGTGCGTGATGACGAGGTCGACGAGCGGCAGGACCTTCGTCTGCGGCAGGAACTCGGCGCCCCACATGTTGTCGGCGAGCTCGATCTCGGCGTGCAGCGGCCCCTTCGAGACGATGACGTTGACGGGCTGCTCGGCGAGTGCGGCGATCACTCGGCGCATGAGCTCGACGTCGGCCGAGCCGAGCGACCCGAGGCTGAAGTAGACGAGCGGGCGACTGCCGCCGGTGAACGAGGCGGGCAGGTCGGCAGGCGCCTGCTCGGTCTCGCGCACCGAGGAGTCGAGCCGGTGCCAGGTCTCGTCGAGCGGGCGCTCGTCGGTGTAGTCGAGCACCTCGGGGTAGACGTAGAGGTTCTCGTCGCCGCGGTGGATGAACTCGAGGTCGGGCAGGGCGGGGGCGCCCTGCGCCCGCACCCAGGCGTCGAACTCCTGCCAGAGCGGCCGGTGCGTGCGGTCGTACTCGGCGCGGAAGGCCGGCCAGGCCGCACGGTCGTCGGCCGCGAGGCCCGAGAACACCGGGGCGATGTCGTCGCCGGGCACCTCGAGCGGATTGCACGACACGATCCGAACGAACGGCACGCCCGCCGTCACGAGCGCCGGGAAGGCGATCACGTTGTCCTCGACGATGACATCGGGCCGCACCCGCTCGATGATCGCCTGCAGCTGCGGCTCGCAGTACTTCGCGCCGTCGACGAGCGCCTGCCAGATCGGCAGCGTGACGGTCTCGAGCTGCTCGGCGGTCGTCTTGCGGAACTCGGGCGAGACCTCGCGGATGTAGTCCTTCCAGAACTGGCCGGCGTCCTGCTCGACCTCCTCCTCGGGGGCGGGGGCGAGGTCGACGAGGTCCTCCTCGAAGCCGAGGGCGGCGAGCTTGCCCTCCCACGAACGCTCGGCCGCGAACACGACGCGGTGCCCCCGCTGGAGCAGCACGTTGCCGATGCCGATGCAGTTGTTCGTGGGTCCGTAGGCGCTCTCGGGCATGAAGAGGAAGGTGCGGCGCTCGCCGGCCATGGGTGACTCCTTCGTCGATTTATTGAATGGTGATGAAAAGAATTCGAGTTGTCAAGGGTTCGGAAGAATATGGCCGCTTCGACGTATCATTGAGCAGCGATACAGAGAACTCGTCGAGGAGGGGAGCCCGGATGGCGCGGCCGAAACGGCAGGAGGAGCGACGGAGCCAGCTCGTCGCGGCGGCCCAGCGGGCGATCGCGGCGCACGGCCCCGACGGCGCGCGGCTCAATCGCGTCGCCGAAGAGGCGGGGCTCACGTCGAGCGCCGTGCTGTACTACTACCCCGACATCGACGAGCTCATGTTCGAGGCGAACCGCGCCGGCATGGAGCGGTTCTACGAGGCGCGGGTGCGCATGCTCGAGCAGCTCCCCGACGACCCCGTGGTGCGGCTGCTCGCCCTCGCGAAGTCGGGCCTGCCGAGCGGCCCGGGCGACACCGAGGTGCGGCTGCTCTGCGAGCTCGGCGGCTCGGCCGGGCGCAACCCGCTCATGGCGTCGCTGCTCACGACCCTCTACGACCGCCAGGTCGGCATGTACCAGGTCGTGCTCGAGCAGGGCGCGGCGCGCGGCATCTTCACCCTCGCCCAGCCGTCGCTCGTCATCGCGCGCAACCTCGTCGCCCTCGAGGACGCGTACGGCTACCGCATCATCGCGGGCCACCCGACGATCGACCACGACGGGGCGTTCGAGCTCATCGCGGCGAGCGCGCGGCTCGCGACGGGTCACGACCTGACCCCCTCCGCCTCCTCCTGAGCCGGGTCGCCGGCGGGGTCCGCCGAGATCGTCGAGCGTGCGGATGCCTCGGCCGAGGCATCCCCGCCGGTCGATGCGTCGCGTGCGACCGCGGCGGCCCGCCCGAACCGCACGCCGACCGCGTCACCGCGGGCGAACGCGCTCGCGCCGTGCACCGAGGCGATGACCGGTGCCGCGAGGCCGGGCACCTCGATCGAGAGCGTCGACGCGCCGCCGAGGAAGTACGTGTCGACCACGGTGCCCCGGAGCGCCGCCGTCGCGGCGTCGGCCGCCAGCTCGACGTCTTCGGGGCGCACGACCGCCGTTGCGGCCACTCCGTCGGCGAGGCCGTGCGGGGCCACCTCGACCGGGCCCGCGCCCGGCACGTCGATGCGCCCGGCGCGCACGACGCCGTCGAGCAGGTTCGCCGAGCCGATGAACGACGCGACGAATCGCGTCGCCGGGTTCGCGTAGAGCTCCTGCGGGGTGGCGAGCTGCTCGAGTCGCCCGTCGCGCAGCACCGCGATGCGGTCGGCCATCGACATCGCCTCCTCCTGGTCGTGCGTGACGACCACGAAGGTCAGGCCGACCTCGTGCTGCAGGCGCTTGAGCTCGAGCTGCATCGAGGCGCGCACCTGCCGGTCGAGCGCCGAGAGCGGCTCGTCGAGCAGCAGCAGCTTGGGGCGCTTGACGATCGCACGGGCGAGCGCGACGCGCTGGCGCTGGCCGCCCGAGAGCTGGCCGGGGCGGCGCTTGGCGAGATGCGCGAGGCCCACGACGTCCATGACCTCGGCGACGCGCTTCGTCGTATCGGCGCGGCCGACGCCCTCCGACTCGAGGCCGTAGGCGACGTTCTTCTCCACCGACATGTGCGGGAAGAGGGCGTAGCTCTGGAACATCATGTTCACGGGGCGACGGTGCGCCGGCATGCGCAGGAGGTCGTCGCCGTCGATCTCGATGCGACCGGCCGCGGGCGTCTCGAAGCCGGCGATCGAGCGCAGCAGCGTCGTCTTGCCGCAGCCCGAGGGCCCCAGCAGCGCGAAGAACTCGTTGCCCTCGATGTCGAGGGAGATGTCGTGCAGGGCGACGGTGTCGCCGTAGACGGCGCGCACGCCGTCGACGCGGAGGAGGGGTGCGGTGCTCACTTCGTGGTTCCTGTCAGTCGGGTCAGTCGTTGCGCCGCGATCACCGTGACGATGCTCACGAGCAGCAGGATGCTGGCGAGGGCGTTGACTTCGGGAGTGACCCCGAAGCGCACCATCGAGTAGATGACGATCGGCAGCGTCGGCTGGGTCGGCGCGGTCGTGAAGAACGCGATCACGAACTCGTCGATCGAGAGCGTGAAGGCGAGGAGGGCCCCGGCGACGATGCCGGGCGCGAGCTGCGGCAGCGTGACCCGCATGAAGGTGCGCACGGGCCCCGCGCCGAGGTCGCGCGAGGCCTCCTCGAGGCTCTGGTCGAGGCTCGCCATGCGGGCGAGCACGATCGCGGTGACGAACGCGGTCGCGAACACGGCGTGCGCGAGGATCGCCGAGTGCAGGCCGAGCGACACCGACAGCAGCGAGAAGAACGTGAGCAGTCCGATGCCGAGCAGCAGGTCGGGCAGGATGGCGGGCGCGATCGCGAACGCGCGGATGAGCCCGCCCCGCGTGAACTTCTGGATGCCGTACGCGAGGAGGGTCCCGAGCACGGTCGCGATCGCCGTGGCGCCCGCCGCGACGACGAGGGTGTTCGCGAGGCCCTGCATGATCTGCTCGTCGGCGAACAGCTCGGGGTACCAGCGCAGCGAGAAGCCGCGCCACACGAACAGGTTCTCGGAGTCGTTGAAGCTCATCACCACGACGACGAGGATCGGCAGGTAGAGGAAGGCGTACCCGAGCCACAGCGGCACGAGGATGCCTCGCGGCTTGCGCACCGGTCGCGGTGCCGAGGCCGGGTCGGCCTCGCGCATCGCGGTCGTCGGCGGATTGCGGACGTCAGCCACGGCGGCTCCCCTCCGTCAGGCGGCGGGAGACCGCGGACTGCACGAGGATGACGAGCACGAGCATGATCGTGAGCACGAGCGCGAGGGTCGCGCCGAACGGC
This sequence comes from Agromyces solani, assembly GCF_058349925.1. NCBI lineage: Bacteria > Bacillati > Actinomycetota > Actinomycetes > Micrococcales > Microbacteriaceae > Agromyces > Agromyces solani. Next base: position 1,294,098 of record NZ_JBYRER010000001.1, on the reverse strand, counting down.
CAGTCGCGCGCCTCGAAGAACTGGTCGCGCACGAGGTTGCCGACCATGATCGTCTTGCCGCCGCCGATGAGCTCGGGGATCACGAAGTTCGACATCGCCGGGACGAAGACGAAGATGCACCCGGTGAGCGCGCCCGGCAGCGAGAGCGGCAGCGTGACCGTGCGGAACGTGCGCCACGGCGTCGCTCCGAGGTTCGTCGCCGCCTCGCGGAGCGAGGGGTCGAGCTGCTGCAGCGAGGCGTAGAGCGGCAGCACCATGAGCGGCAGGTACATGTAGAGGAGGCCGACCACGATCGACTGCGGCGTGTAGAGCATCGCGATCGGGTCGTCGATGAGCCCCAGGGACTGCAACCACTGGTTCACCCAGCCGGCGTTGTTGAGCAGCAGGATCCACGCGTAGGTGCGGATGAGGAAGTTCGTCCAGAACGGCAGCACGATCGCGACGAGCGCGACGGTGCGCCACTTCGGCGAGAGGCCCGCGATCGCGTACGCCATCGGGTACCCGATGAGCAGCGCGAGCAGGGTCACGACGAGCGCGATGAGCACCGACTGGCCGATCACGCCGAGGTAGAGCGGCTCGAAGAGCTTCACCCAGTTGTCGAACGTGAACTCGAACACGATGCCGCCGAAACGGCCGCGCTCGAAGAAGCTGTAGAACGCGAGCAGGCCCACCGGGATCGCCATGAAGACGATCAGGAATCCGAGGCCGGGGGCCAGGAACGGAACGGGCGCGAGCCCCCGTCGCGTGCGCGGTGCGCGCGCGACGGGGGTCGGCCGGTCGAGCGTCGACGTCACGGCGTCAGTTGGTCGCCAGCACTTCGGCGTTGAGGTCGACGTACTTCAGCGAGTCCTCGCCGAGGTCGACGATGACCTCCTGCTCGAAGAGCTCGTCGACCGTGATGCCGAGCGTCGGGTACTGCTCGACGAGGGCGGGGTCGAGTGCCTCCATCGCCGCCTGGTTCGGCACCTTGTAGAGGATGTTCTCGGCGACCCAGGTCTGCACCTCGGGGTCGAGGATGTAGTTCACGAAGGCCATCGCGGCCTCCTTGTTCTCCGAGCTCTCGAGCACCGTCATGGTGTCGACCCACAGGTCGGCGCCCTCCTCGGGGATCACGAACTCGATGTCGGGGTTCTCGGCGATGCCGTAGTTGCACCAGCCGTCCCACGCCTCGACCAGGGCCGCCTCGCCCGAGACGAGCTTCGAGTAGAACGTCGTGTCGTCGTAGGCGAGAAGGGTCGGCTTGGTCTCGAGGAGCTGCGCCTTCGCCTCCTCGAGCTCGGCGTCGTCGGTCGTGTTGAGCGAGTGACCCTCGAGCTTGAGCGCGGGCATCGAGAGCCAGCGGTCGGTCGAGAGCATCGTCGTCTTGCCCTCGAGCTCGGGCTTCGGGTTCAGGAGGTCGCCCCACGACGTCGGCGCGAACCCGGTGAGGTCGGGTCGGTAGCAGAGGCCCGTCGTGCCCCACGCGTACGGCTCGGAGTACACGTTGCCCTCGTCGTAGTCGAGTTCGAGCGCCTCGGGGTAGAGGTTCTCCTCGTTCGGGATGAGCGACTTGTCGAGCTTCGCGAGCAGCCCCTGCTCGCCGAGCGCCTGCGCGTACTGGCCCGAGACGAACGCGACGTCGATGCCGGGGTCGGCGCTTGCGGTGAGCTTCGCGACGATGTCCTCGTTCGTGGTGTGGTTCACGATCGTCGTCTTGACGCCCGTCGCCGCCTCGAACTGCTCGGCGAGGTCCTCGGGGTAGTAGTCGGCCCAGATCGACACCGTGAGCGACTGCTCGCCGAGGTCGGCGTCGGGGTCGAGCGTCTCGCCTCCCCCGCCGTCACCGGTGGAGCACGACGTGGCGACGAGGGCGAGCGCGAATGCGCCGGCCGCAGCGGCGGCGATGCGACGGGTCGAACGCATGGGGAACCTCCTGCAACATTGGTCAAGGTTGAGCGATTGTTGCATCGGTCATCAAGAAATGGCAATGGCCCGGAGAAAACACTGGAGCGGGGTTTGCCGAATAGTTATAATCCGAATTCAATGAACTCGACGATGAGCAGCGGCTCGACCATCAGCGGCGCAGAGCCCGTCGTCGACGGGCGCGCGCTGTCCGTCGACGACGACGGCGCCGTGCTCCTCGACGGGCGTCGCCCCGCCGCCGGCGACGGCCTGGCCCGGGCGCTCGCCCGTGCCGTCGGCGGCTATTCGGTCGAGGCGGATGCCTCGGAGCGCGCCATCACGGTCGACCAGACGAACGTCTCGGTCATCGTCGACGAGCGGCTCGTCGTGAAGCTCGTCGGGCGATGGGGGGCCGCCGATCGCGCCGGGGCCCTGCTCGAGCGGCTCGCCGCGGCGGGATCGACCGACGTCGACCGGCTCGTCGGCCGGGTGGAATGGCGGCACCCGTCGCTCGGCGTCTCGACGATCGCGATCGTCACCGAGTACCTGCCCGGCGCCGAGGACGGCTGGACCTGGGCGGTCGACGACGTCGTGTCGATGCTCACCTCGGGTGCCGAGCCCGAATGGCCGGCGCTCCTCGGCACGCGCGTCGCGCGCATCCACGAGGTGCTCGGCGCGACGGCGACGCCGTCGGGCGACGACGCCCCGGACGCGAGGCTCGCCCGCGCCGACGACGCCCTCGCGCGGGCGCTCGACGCGACCGACGCCGCCGACGGCGAGGTCGGCGCGCGACTGCACAACCGCCGCGACTCGCTCGCACGAGACATCCGCTCGCTCGGCGGCACCTCGGCCGGCCTCGAGTTCCCGATCCACGGCGACCTTCACGTCGGCCAGGTGCTCGCCTCCCCCGACGGAACCGGGGGGCGACGCTACACCGTCATCGACTTCGACGGCGACCCGCAGTTGTCGAGCGACGACCGCGAGCGCGCCGACGCGGCCGCACGCGACGTCGCGCACCTCGTCGTCTCGCTCGACCTCGTGGCCGCCGTCGCCCAACGACGGCTCGGCCGCGCCGACGACCGCGCGTTCGCGTGGGCCGACCGGGCCCGGGCGGCGCTCCTCGACGCCTACGTCGCCGAACTCGCACGGCCGGAACTCTTCGACGAATCGCTGCTGCCCGGATTCTGCGCCGAGCAGCTCGTCGCCGAACTGCACTACGCCGACCGGTTCCTGCCCGTCTGGCGCTACGCGCCCGACGCCGCGATCACGCACCGCCACCCTTCGACCGCCGAACATCCGGAGACCCCGTGGACCCCACCGCCTTCCGTGCCGACCTCGAGCTGATCCCCCACTCGCTCGGCGAGCTCGCCGACGCGCTCGACGCCGGCCTGCCGGGCCTCGACGACGTCGCCGCGCTCGCCCGGTCCGGGGTCGATCGCGTGCTCGTCGTCGGCATGGGGTCGAGCCGGTACGCCGCCGACGTCGTCGCCCGCCGTCACCGCGCCGCCGGCGCGAACGTCGTCGTCGAGCTCGCGAGCACCGAGCTGCTGCCGCCGCCCGCACCCGGCCTCGTCGTCGTCGCCGTCTCGGCGACGGGCGGCAGCGTCGAGGTGCTGAACGCCGTCGAACGCTACCGCGGTTCGGGCCGGCTCATCGCGATCACGAATCGGCCGGCCTCGCGCCTCGGCGAGCGCGCCGACGTCGTCGTACCCCTCGTCGCCGGCACCGAGGCATCCGGCATCGCCTGCCGCACCTTCAGGGCGACGTTCGCGGTGCTCGACGCCGTGCTGCACGCACTCCGCGCGGTCGACGTGGCGCGCTTCGACGGCGCCGTGCTCCGACGCGCCGCCGACGCATCGGCCGACCTGCTGGCGACGTCGACGACCTGGCTCGACCCCATGACCCGGCTGCTCGCCGGCCCGTCGGGCACGTGGACGCTCGCCCCGGTCGAGCGCCTCTCGAGTTCGCAGCAGTCGGCGCTCATGCTGCGCGAGGTGCCGAGGGTCGGCGCCTTCGCCTCGGAGACGGGCGACTGGTCGCACGTCGACGTCTACCTCACCAAGACGCAGGACTACCGCGCGCTCGTGTTCGCCGGCTCCGCCTGGGACGCCCAGGCCCTCGAGTGGATGGCCTCGCGCGGGTCGCGGTTCGCCTCGGTCGGCCGGGAATTGCCCAGCGCCGAGCTCGTCGTGCGCCACCGGCACGACGACCGTCCCGACGTCGCGACGCTCGCCGAGGTACTCGTCGGCGAACTCGTCGCGAACCGGATCCTCGACGGAGAGGGGGTTCATCAGCGCGCCTGATGCCGCGCCTCAGACCCCGGCGCACCCGCCGGCCGGCATCGCACTCTGCTCCATGTTCAGCACCGCTCCACCCATACGGAACAGCGAGGTTCATCATGCAGGCAACTCCCCGCGGCACCACGCCGCTCACCGCACGGATCGGCTCGATCCTCCGCGCCCACGGCGAAGCCGATCGACGCGGCATCCCCGTCGACGAGGTGCTCGGCGAAGCCGCCGAAGTCCGCGCCGAGGCCGCCGGATCGAGTCGGCGCGCCGGCGCCGTATCGATATCATCCGCCACGGCCGCCGACCGACCGAAACCGCCGCCCAGCCGGCGCGACGCCCTCAGGGTCGCGGGCGTCGCCGGTGCGGGCGCCGCACTCGCGCTCGCCGCGACGCCCATGCCGGCCGCGGCCGCGGCGGCCAAGCCCGCCCCGGCCCCGACCGTCGGCATCGTCGGCGCCGGGCTCGCGGGCACACGCGCCGCGCACTGGCTCTGGCGCACGAAGGGCATCGCGTCGACGCTCTTCGAAGGCAGCGCCCGAGCCGGCGGCCGTTGCTACAGCCTGCGCGACCACTTCTCCGACGGCATCGTCGTCGAGCACGGCGGCGCGCTCATCAACACCGACCACAACGCCATCCGCAACCTCGCGTCGAACCTCGGGCTGAGCCTCGACGTCGTCGCGGGCGGCAGTTACAACGGCTGGGTCGACAAGTACCGCATCGACGGGGCCGACTATCCCTACGACGACGCGAACGACGACTGGGGCGAGGTGTACCAGGCGATGAAGGCCGACCTCGCCGCCGCCCCGTACTGCCAGACGTACGACGTGCACACGGCCGCCGGTGTCGCCCTCGACGAGATGACGGTCGACGACTGGCTCGCGGCGAAGGTGCCGGGCGGGCTGTCGAGCCGCTTCGCGAAGCTCATGCAGTCGAACGTCATGGCCGAGTACGGGCTCGAGTCGCACGAGCAGTCGGCGCTCAACCTCGTGTACCTGCTCGGCTGGAACGCGCAGAACAGTCTGTCGCCCATCAACGGCGCCGACGAGAAGTACATCGTGCGCGGCGGCAACGACCAGATCGTCACGCGCATGCTCTCGGAACTGCCCGCCGGCACGGCCCGCTACGGCCACGAGCTCATCGCCGTGAAGCGGAACGCCGACGGCACCGTGCGGCTGAGCTTCAAGGTCGGCAACCAGACCGTCGACCGGACGTTCGACCGCGTCATCCTCGCCCTGCCGTTCACGACCCTCCGCGAGTGCGACCTCATCCAGGCGGGCTTCTCCGCGCACACGCTGCGCGCGATCGACGAGCTCGGCCTCGGCGCGAACGCCAAGGTGCACGTCGAGGTCTCGCACCGGCCGTGGGTCGAGCAGGGCTACGGCGGTGCGGCCTACACGAACCCGTCAGGGTTCCAGTGCGGCTGGGACGACACGGCCTCGCATCCGCTGCCGATCGGCGTGTACAACTTCTTCCCCTCGGGCGACCAGGTGAAGGCGTGGTCGGGCCAGCCTTTCGGAGTCGCCCCCGCGACGCAGGTGCAGGGGCTGCTCGCCCAGCTCGAGCCGATCTTCCCCGGCGTGACGGCCGCGTACACGGGCAGGAGCTACCGCGACTTCTGGTGGGCGAACCGCTGGTCGCACGGGGCGTACACGTGCCAGCGGCCCGGGCAGTACACGCAGCTGTTCGGCGCGGGTTCGACGCCCGAGGGCAATGTCCACTTCGCGGGCGAGCACACGAGCGTCGAGTACTACGGCTTCCTCAACGGTGCCGTCGAGTCGGGCGAGCGCGCGGCGAAGGCGGTCGCGCTCTCGTGAGCTGAGGCGGGGCGTCCGCGGGGCGGGGGCATCGTGGATGCCTCCGCCTCGCGTCGGCCGGCGCGAGATCGGCGTCCTACTCGCGTTCGCCGACGGGCGCATCCGGGTCGATGCAGTCATCCGCCTCCGCGGGGCGCCCGGGAAGGTCGCGGCGGCGGAGCCAGGGCTGGCACCAGGAGACGGCGTTCGACAGGAGGGCGACGACGCCCATCGCGAAGATCACCGGCGCGGGCCCCCACTGCTCGGCGAGGATGCCGGCGAGGAGCCCCGCGATCGGCATGCCGGCGAAGTTCACGAGCTGGGCGCTCGTGCTCTGGCGCGCGAGCATGTGCTCGGGCACGTACGACTGGATCCAGGTCCGGCGCAGCACGTTCGCGGCGACGATGCCGGCGACCGCGAGGGCATTCGCGACGACGACGATCCAGAGGACCGGGCCCGGCTGCGCGAGCGCGAGCAGCGGCAGCATCAGCCCGGCGCCGGTGAGCAGGATGCTGATGCCGCGCGCGTCGCCGAGCCTGCGGCCGAGCCACGGCGCCACGAGCGCGCCGACAACGCCACCGATCGAGGAGATCGCGAAGACGGCACCGATGGTCGCGGGGTCGAGCTGCAGGTCGCGACTCAGCCACAGCACGAGGATCGCCTGCTGCCCGATGAGCCCGAAGTTCGCGACGGCGCCCTGCAGCACGAAGAACCGCACGATCCGATCGCCGAACACCACCTCGAGGCCCGAGCGCACCGCCGCCCACAGCGGCTCGCGCGACGGCTTCGCCGCGACCGGATGCGGCTGCATGGCCACGAGGCACACGAGCGAGATCGCGAGCCCGATCGCCTCGCCGAGCATCGCCCGGACCGGGCCGACGAGCTGGCCGACGAGCCCGCCGAGACCCGGCCCGACGCTGTTCGCCGCGTTCTCGGTGCCGAACAGGAGGCTGTTGGCGACCGGACGGTCGGATTCGGGGACGATCCGCACGAGCAGCTTCGTGTAGGCCGATCGGAAGGCGATCGTCGCGGTGCCCACGACGAGCGCGACGAGCACGAGCTGCCAGAGGCTCAGCACACCGAACAGGGCCGCGACGGGCACGGAGAGGTATGCGGCGATCGAGATCGCATTCGCCCCGATCATGACCGCGCGCGGCGAGCGGCCGTCGACCCACGCGCCGATGGGCAGGCCGACGACGAGCCACGGCAGCCACGTCGCCGCGGCGATCACGCCCATCCACGTCGCCGAGGCGTCGAGCCGGTCGACGGCGATGAGCGGCAGCAGCACGCTCGTCATCCCCGCCCCCGTCACCGACGCCGCCTCGCCCGACCACAGCAGCAGGAAGTCCCGGTTGCGCCAGACTCCCCCGCCGCGCGGCGCACGCGACGACTCGGTGACGGCCGGTTCGGCGACGAGCGCGTCGCGGGGCCGCGGCTCGGCGTCCGCCGTCTGTTCGACGCTCACGGCCGGTTCGGGAACGCGCGCGCCCAGACGAGCACGGCCTCCCGCCCCTCGGGGTCGCGGCCGCTGAACGAGCGGAGCACGGCTTCGAGCGCCTCGCCGAGCGCGGTGGCCTCGGCGGGGGTGAGCCACATCCGCGACTGGTGCGCGAACGCGACCTCGGCCCATTCGGGTCGGTCGTCGCGCTCGGCGAGCCACTGACGGGCCTGGGCGTGCTGCTGCTCGAGCATCTGCCCTTCCACCGCGTCGGCGACGACGCGGGCCGCAGGGTCGGAGAACCCGCTGGAGGACCACCGGATACCGCGTTGCGCCCGCTGCCACCAGTGCTCTCGGGCATCGCGGGCGAGTTCGGGCGCCTCGACGACGAGGCCCGCGCGGGCAAGGATGCCGAGGTGATGGCTGACGCTGCCGATCGCGACGCCGGCCTTCTCGGCGAGCATCGAGACCGTCGCCGGCCCGTCGACGGAGAGCAGGTCGTACAAGCGGTTGCGCAGCGGGTGCGTGAACGCCTTCAGCACATCGGCGTCGACGATGTCGCGGATGCCGTCGCGCTCCTGGATGGGTTCCATGGCTCCACGATAGATGCACAAGCTTATTTGTACAAGCCTTCTTGTGCATACTCGGGGCCTCGATCACCGGCGCCAAGGTCCTCCCGAAGCACTTCTTGACGACCCGCCCGCGCCCGGGTTACTCTTGCCGCAGCCATCCTGACAGCGCTGTCATTCCGCATTCCCGGACGCGACTCCTGTCGACCGCACGTGGCACCCCGAAGGCCCGCCGAACCCAGGAGACACCATGGCCCCCTCCGGCCCCACCGCCGCACGCCGCGCGAAGTCGCCCAGATGGCGTCGCACCGTCGCCCTCGCCGTCGGGGCGGCCCTCGCCGCACCACTCGCCGCCTTCGCGCCCGCAGTCCAGGCATCGGCCGCCCCCGCCGTGCGGACCGCCGCCTTCGGCGCCCCCGATGAGATCGCCGCCGACTACTACGCCGCCCTGCTGCGACACACTCGGTGGGTGAACACGGTCTGGGACCCGGCGATCAACGCGTACCAGTTCAAGGACTTCAACTTCGCGGTCGTGCTCGGCAACGCCGTGATCGTCACGCACGGCGACTACGACGCCGAGATCACCGGCATCTCGAAGGACCAGCTCACGCAGCGCACGGTCGACACGATCCGCTACTACGCCGCCAAGAACCGCTTCGTCGACCCGAACGGCACCTGGGGCAAGCGGATGTTCTGGGACTCCACGTTCCAGTCGTACTTCCTCGACGCCGGACGCGTGCTGTGGGACCGGCTCGACGCGACGACGCAGCGCAACCTCGAGACGATCGCCGTCGGGCAGTCGGCCTACACGTCCGACCTCGACCACGGCGACGACCCCCTCTCGGGGTCGTGGACGGCCGACTGGCCCACCGGCAAGCACGTGGGCGACACCGCGCAGGAGGAGGCGGGCGTGTACACGCAGGCGCTCGCGCCGGGCCTCGCCTGGGCGCCCGACCACGCCGACGCCGACCGCTGGAACGAGCAGCTCGGCGACTGGGCGCGCAACGCCGCCGGCCAGCCCACCGCCGACCTCAACAACCCGGCCGTCGTCGCGGGCAAGCCGGTGTCGACGAACACGATGCAGACGATCTACGACACGTACCTCGTCGAGAACCACGGTTCGTTCGGGCCGCACTACCAGTCCGACATCTGGCGCTCGGGCGGTCGCAACGCGATCCAGTTCATCCTGAACGACCAGCCGATTCCCGAATACCTCACGCACCAGCCGAACTCGGCCGAGCTCTGGCGCTCCATCGAGATGGTGATGTCGAACCAGGGCGAGCCGTTCATGCCGATGGTCAACGACCGCGAGTACCTCTACGGCCGCGACGTGATCCCGATGGCGTTCCTCGGCCAAGTGCTGCGCGACCCCGACGCCGTGCGCGCCGAGGCGAACATGGCCGCGTCGCTCGAGGCCTACCAGGCGTACGCGCCGGTCGACCGGCTCGCCAAGTTCTCGGGCGAGCCCAAGTACGAACCCGAGGCGCGCGCCGAGATCGCGATCTCGTACCTGCTGCACGTCGAGGCCGCCGAATCGGCGGAGGGCGTCGTGCAGCCCACGCCGCAGGACGAGTTCTTCGCCCGTCTCGCCGGTGTGCGCGACTTCGGCGCCGGCCCCGGTCTCTCGGTTCAGCAGTCCGCGAACGCGTGGGCGGCGGCATCCAGCAAGAAGGGCTTCCTGAAGTTCCCGTGGGTTCCCGGCCACGACTCGTGGCTGTTCGCGCTGTCGGGCTCGACCCCGTACCTGTATCCGAACTCGGCGGCGACCGTCGCCGATCGGCGCACGAGCACCTACACCGGGCCGCGCGACGGCTTCGAGGGCACGGCATCCGTCTTCCGCATCGGCGACGGCTACGCGGGCCAGGCGACGCTGCCAAGCGGGGCGGCGCTCTACGCCTCGACCGGCGCCGGCTGGCAGGACGGCACCGTTTCGGTGCGCAACCTCGACCTCGGCGGCTACAACGACCTCGACGGGTCGCGCACCTACTTCACGGCCGAGGGATCGGCCACCGACACCCTCCCCGTCGTGACGCCTCCGAACCCGGCCGACGCGAACGCCGCACGCATCGACGACCTGTCGTTCGACCCGGTGCCGGCGCGGTACGTGCGCATGCAGGGCCAGCAGGGCAACGCCCGCTACGGCTACTCGCTGTACTCGCTGCACGCCTACGGCACGGGTGACGAGGCCACGACCGACCTGGCCGCCGGACGCCCCGCAACCGCGTCGAGCGAAGACCCGGCCCGCCGGGCCTCGACGGTCACCGATGCCGACCCCGCGACCCGCTGGGCCGTCGCCACGGCCGAGCGCACGCGTGCGGACTCGTGGATCCAGGTCGACCTGGGCGCGGAGCAGACCGTCGGCTCGGTGCGGCTGGCCTGGGAGGTGAGCGCCGGTGAGCGCTACCTCGTCCAGACGTCGTCGGACGGCCGGACGTGGACGACGCAGACCGCCTACACCGGCGGCGCCGACGCCAACGTCGCACGCCTCGACACGGTCGACCTGACGCCGGCGGGAGCGACCGCGCCGGCTCCGGTCGAGACGAGGTTCGTGCGCATGCAGGGCGTGCTGGGCGACCCCGCCTACGGCTACTCGCTCTACACGATGCGCGCGCTGACGCCGACCGGCGTCGACGCCGCAGCGGGCAAGCCTGCGACGGCCTCGAGCTCGGACACGGGACGCGCCCCGTCGAACGTGACCGACAGCGACCCCGCCTCGCGCTGGGCGGTGTCGCGCGCCGAGCGCACCCGCGCCGATTCCTGGATCCAGGTCGACCTCGGCGCCCCCACCGCGATCGCGCAGGTGCAGCTGGGCTGGGAGGTGTCGGCCGGTCGCGAGTACCGCATCCAGGTGTCGGCCGACGGTGAGACCTGGCAGGATGCCGCGAGCTTCCGTTACACGGGCGACCAGGTCACCACGACCGAGGGCTCGTGGATCAACGTCGAGGGCAGGGCCGGCTACGTCGTGCGGGGCGGGCAGGCCCCGATCACCGTGTCGAGCGAGAAGGAGGGGATCAACACCGTGCGCCTCGGCGGCGGAGACCGCCCGATGCTCGTCGAGATGGTGCCGGGCGACGCCGCCGCGACGGCCGCTCAGGATGCCGCGCCCCAGCCGAGCGCCGACGGACTGCTCGTGAGCTCCCTCGACGGCTACCTCACGGCGTTCAACCTCACGGCCGCCGACGTGACGACCGAGGTCACGATCCCCTACGCGGGCGACGACGTGTCGCTGTTCGCCGGCGACCAGGTGCTCGGGTCGGATGCCTCGACCCTCACCGTGACGGTGCCCGCAGGCGACGCCGTCGTGCTCGCTCCGCGAGCCACGGTGCCGACCGCCGCCGCTGAGGTTGCCGGCGTCTCGGTGTCGGTGCTCGACGGCCGCACGATGCGCGTCGCGAGGGTCGACCTCGGAGATGCCCGAGCCGAGGCATCCACCGTCGCCGCCCCGCCGACGCTCGACGTGACGAACGTCGAGACCGGCGAGACGCGGACGCTGCCGGTCGGCAGGCCGGACGTCGCGGCCGCCGCGACGTTCCCGGGCGCGACGGCGTTCCCGGTGCCCGACCTGGCGCTCAGCACGATCACCTTCCCGGCGTCCGTGCTGCCCGAGGGCATGACCTCGCCGCAGGGCGCGGTCGACGACGACACCCGTACCGCGTGGACGCCGGGTCCGGACGGCCGAATGGTCACCGACCTGGGTTCGGCGCAGCCGATCGGCACCGTCACCACGCTGTGGGACGGCGACGGCGCCCCGGCGGCCACCGTTTCGGTGAGCGACGACGGCATCACGTTCCGAGAGGTCGGTTCGATCAAGGCCGACGCGACGCGCGGGTCGGTGGTGGTCGACGCGACCGCGCGCTACGTGGCGCTGGCCACCGAGTGGACCGAGGCCGACCCGAGTCTGACCGCGCTGCGCGTGCTCGTTCCGGGGGTGATCGAACGCGGCGGCCGAGTGGGTCAGTGAGCGCTCCCCCGGTCAGGAGCCGTCGGGTGGGCTGAGGCAGACCACCTCCAGCTTGAATCCGTGCGGGTCGAGGAAGTACGTCGCGTAGTGGTCCGGGCCGAACTGCGGGAACACGCGCGGCGCGTGCAGCACCGTGTCGCCGCGCTCCCGCACCCAGTCGTGGATCGCATCGACCTCGGAGCGCGTCGCGACGAGGAAGGCGAGGTGCTGCAGGCCCGTGCGGTCGCGGGAGTAGTCGCCGCTCGCCCTGGCCTCGTAGAGGAAGAGTTGGGCACCGTTCCAGTCGACCGGACAGTAGCCGTTGTCGAAGCACTCCTGGAAGCCGACCATCGGCATGAGCTCGTCGTAGTAGCGCTTGGCGGTCGCGACATCGGGTACCGCCAGGCCGATGTGTTCGATGGGCATGCCCCCACCCCCTCACTGGCTCGTGGTCAGTCGACGCTCTCGATCACGAACATCGTCGTCGCCCACCCGACTGCGAGCAACGACACCGCTCCGAGCACCCACGAGACCGCCGTCAGCGCACCGAGCCGCTGCCGACGGGTCCGTGTCAGGTGCACGGGGACGACGATGCAGTTGATCAGCAATGCGAGGTACGCCGCGAGCCAATACGGAACGAGCCCGATCGCCGCCATACCGCACGCTGCGCAATCTTCTGGGATCGTGGCCTGGAACCGCCAGGTCATGACCGTTGCGACCGCAACGATCACGAGGCTCACGACGAGCCAGACGATGTAGCCGGCGAACTTCACCACACGCTCATCATGGCCCGATCGGAATCGGATTCGCATCGATCCGAGTACGAGTACGCACCTTCGGGGCCGACCCCGTCTTTGCATTCGGCGAACCCGTTGATCTGCACGTGGCCGCTCGCGCCCGTCCGGCCAGTCGAGTCGGATGCGTGGGCTCGTGGTCGCTGGTGGTAGCGTCGCTGCATGTCCCAGAAGCGCCCCGTGACGCTCCAGGACGTGGCCGACCTCGCCGGAGTCTCGCGCGGTGCGGCGTCGTTCGCGCTCACGAATCGCAGTGGGGTCTCAGCGGCGACGCGTGAGCGAGTGCGCGCCGCAGCGGCTGAGCTCGGGTACCGGCCGAACCCGACGGCGCGCAATCTGAGGACGTCCCGCACCGGCATCGTCGCCGTGTACCTGCCGCGTGTCGCCCCATCGCTCAGCTACTATGCGGCGGCGACGTTCGGCGTCCTGGACGAGGCGCAGGACGCAGGCTACCTCGTAACGCTCGTTCCGCGGCCGACGACGCCCACGCCGCTGCCGGCGCTCCATGCCGACGGCGTCATCGCGATCGACCCGATCGGCGGGGACCCGGTCCTCGATGAGATCCTGGGTTCCGGCATCCCCGTTGTGAGCGGCGAGGCGATGCCCGAAGGGTACGCGCCGACCCGAGGCGAGGTGCGCTCGGACCACGCGGCGACGACCCGCGAGCTGCTGGACCACTTCGATGAACGGGGCGCCCGCTCGCCCGCGATCATCGTGCCGGACACGACCGCGACCTGGTCGACCGAGATCGAACGCGCCTACTCCGAGTGGTGCGCAGCCCACGGTCGGCGTGGACGCATCGAACGCGTGGGTGTGCGGGGGCTCGGTATCGAAGGCATCACCGCATCGACCATCGCGGCGACGCGACGACTCCTCGATGCGAGCGATCCGGCCGACGCGATCATCGCCTTGTCCGAGGGATCGGTGCTCAACGTGGTCACGAGCGCGAAGGAGTTCGGACGGAGGATCGGTGACGACCTGCTGGTCGCGGCCGCCGTGGACTCGCCCACGCTGCAGTACACCGAGCCGCCGATCACCGCCGTGGACCTTCGCCCGCACGAGTTCGGTCGGGCGCTGATGCGGGTCATGCGCGATGTGCTCGACGGGAAGGTCGCGCCCGGCGAGACCCGTCGGCTCGTCGTGCCCATCGAGGTCGTCCTGCGAGAGTCCACAGCCGGGACGACTGGCTGAAGACACGGGCGACGCACTCACGACTCATAGCGATGGCGGACGCCAGGCCGGCGACATCTCGCACGCCGCGGAGTCCGTGAGGTTGACGGCTTCGCCCCCTACCCGTTGCACCCAGATGTCGCAGTCCCGCGTGAAGGCGATCGTGCCGCCGTCGGGGCTCCACGCCGGTTCGTCGGCGTCGGCTGAGGCATCCGTGACCTCTCGCACTTCACGCTGCCCGCCGTCGAGTGAGACGGTACGGATCCGGCGCACGCCGTCGATGAGCCAGGTGAACGCGATCGTGCGGCCGTCGGGCGACCATGCGGGGTGGGCGGCCACGCCGCCCTCGACGATCGGGCGTGAGCGCCCGTCTTCCCACACCATGAGCGGTTGCTCGCAGGGCGTCTCTGGGGTCGCCTCACAGCCCGGCTGCGCGGCGACATAGGCGAGCCGTGCCCCGTCCGCCGACCAGGCCGGGTGATACACCGAAGCCTGATCGGCGATGACCGGCAGCGAAGCCGTGCCGTCCAGGTCGACGGACTCGATCGCCGAGACGGACTGGGCGCCCGAGGACTCCCGCGACGAGACCTGCGCCGTCTGCACGTACACCTCGTCGTTCGACCGGAACGACGACACCGAGGGAACCCGCGAGCCGGTGATGAGTTCGGTCACTCCCGGATCTTCGTCCACGACGAGCACGGCCATCTCGTAGTGACCCTCGCGGAAGATCCGACCGACCACCGACAACTGGGAGCCGTCCGCCGACCACGCCGGGTTCGTCGCCGCGAGTTCCGACAGTGTGACGCGGCCCGAGCCGTCCGGCTCGATTCCGCCGAGACGGAACGTGCCGTCGTCGTTGCCCGAGAACACGATCGCCGGCACGTCGTCGACGATCAGGGTCGCGAGCTCAGGGTCGTCGGCGTGCTCCGGCTCCGTGATCGGGGCGTCGTGCACATGGCCGTGGCCGTCGTCTTCGGCCTCCGCGGCGGACGTCGGCGAGTCGAGCGATTGATCCACCGCGACGGAGCAACCGGCCAGCAGCGTGACCGCGGCGATGACGGGGATGATTCGGGCTCGGGTGGCCGCACGGGAGCGTGGGTGCATTGGGAGATCTCCTTCGATCTGGCGGTCACGTCGAGGGCGGCGGACCGGTCTGCGGCGAACGCTCGCAGACCGGCCCGCCGATTTCGCAGGTGTTCCGGTCAGCCCACAGGGTTCGCCGGGTCGGAGTAGACGACCGTGCCGCTCAGCATGGTCATCAGGACCTTGGTGTCGGAGATCTCCTCCGTCGGGATCGAGAAGAGATCCTGGTCGATGACGATCAGGTCGGCGGCCTTGCCCACCTCGATGGAGCCGGTCACGTCGTCCTGGTGCATCTGGTAGGCGACGCCGATCGTGGAGGCCTTGAGCGAACGGATGAGCGAGATGCCTTCCGAGCCGACGAGCTGGCCGGGCAGGATCCCGGCGGCCTCGTTGACTTCGCCCTCGCGGTCGATCGCGGTCTCGATCTGCGTCCACGGGATGAGGTCGGTCACGGGCCAGTCGGAGCCCGCTGCGACGACCCCGCCGCCGTCGAGGATCGACTTCGCCGGGTACATGCCGGCGAGATCCTCGGGTGCGATGTAGCCCTCTGCGCCGTTCACCGTCCAGCCGTCCCGTTGGGCCCACTGGAGCGACATGCTCGCGACCACGCCGAGCTCGCCGAAGCGAGGCCGGTCGACGGGGCGCACGAACTGCAGGTGAGTGATCGTGTCGCGACGGTCCCAAGCCGGGTTCTGCGCCTGGATCGCCTCGAAATTGTCGAGCGTGACCTTCACGGCGCGGTCGCCGATGCTGTGCGTGTGGATCGTCCAGCCGTCCTTGTCGAGCGCGAGGAACCCGTCGAGGCCGTCCTCGCACGACGGCTCCTCGCCGCGGAGGTCGCCTTCGACCCAGACCGGGTTCTCGGCTGTTCCGACGTTGATTCGGTACGGCTTCATCATCGCGGCGGTCTGCCCGGGATACTCCGGCACGCCGTCGCAGAAGATCTTGACCGTGTCGATGGCGAGCGACCCCGGGCTGTTCGGCGAGGTGTAGCCGTCGTAGGCGTCTCGCACCGCGTTGATGCGGTCGAGCACCTTCTGGATGCCTGCCGCGTCGGCTCCGCGCACATCGCTGGCGGAGAGCGCCTGGTTCAGGCGGACCGTCAGCTCGCCCTCATCGGCCAGGCGCTTCGCGAGCGCGGCATTGTTCGCACTGCCGCCCGGTCGCAGCACCGAGGTGATGCCGAGCCGGTTCGCCTTCTCGATGTTCGTGACGAGCTGCTTGAAGGCCGCGTCGGCCGGGGCCGGCGTGCCGGGTCCGAAGTTCGCCGAGTAGTCGGCGAACGTCCCGTTCGGCTCGCCCGCGGCATCGTGCCCGATGAACCCGCCCGACGGCGGAACGGTATCACGGGTGATGCCCGCGTTCGTGATCGCCTGGGAGTTCGTGGCGTACTTGTGGCCGTCCATGTTGCGGACCACGATCGGCCGGGTCGTGCCCGTGCCGTACGGGTCGTCCGCGGGCGACTTCGACAGGCGGTCGAGCGTCTGCCGGTCGAGGATCGTGCCCTTCGGCTGCATCGCATCGCCCATGAAGTTCTGGGCCGACAGCACGTAGTTGCTCGTCAGGTAGCCGCTCTGCTCGGCACTGAGCAGGCAGGCCTTGAGCTTGCCGAGCACGATGTCGACCGTGCCGCCCTCGTAGCCCATGTCGCATCCCTCAATCCTGGCCATCCGACCTACAATCTATCCTCGGAATCATGGCCGAGCCTCTGATGGATCGCGAGGATGATCTCGACGACCACAATTACCAAGTACGCGAGGTATACGCGCAGTATGGCCTGTCCAGTTATCTCGGTCAGGTCGTCGAGAAGGGCGTCGTCAATCTCCTGACGCTGCACGCCAACTTTGAGTCCTCCAATCCGACTCAACAGAGCTTCGACGCGTTCTTCGAGAAATACGCGACGTACACGATGGGTCGCCTCATCACCGCAACGGAGAAGGCGTTCCCGACGGAAGTCGAGACGATCGCCGCGCTGAGGCGAGCTCTGCCTCTCCGCAACTCATTAGCCCATGACTTCTTCTGGGACCGAGCGACACAGTTCATGTCTTTCGCCGGGCGAGAGGCGATGCTCACAGAGATCATGAATATGCATGAGCCGTTCCAAGCGGCCGACCTGCTCGTCAGCGACCTCGTGCGCCGTGTGGTCGAAGCGAGCGGCATCACCCCAGAACAGTTCGAGGCGAACCTCTCCGAAGCCCTAGACGAGATACGGGCGCAGATCCCTAACGACTAGCTAGCTGCAGGCCGTCAAGGAGTCCGCTCAGTTGCGACTGCCAGATCGTCCCTCTGTGTTACACCGAGCGCACCTTTCATGCAGAGCATCCCTGATTGGAGCGGCGCATGTATGTCTTCGAACGTGATGAACGGTCCACGCGGTGGATCAGCATCGCATTCCTGCAGGGCAAGGATGCCACGGAGTTCCTGGACCTCATTGACGAGGAAGGCCCGATCTCCGCGATCTATCGCCTCAGCGAGCGCGACCTAGGCGATGAGAGCGTTGAGGCCGCTCTCGCGAACGGCTACGTGTACGACGCCGTGCCTGCCGGAAGCACTGACCGAACGATCGAACCCTTCGGGTCGCCCTATGCGCTGACGTACAGCGAGAAGTAC
Organism: Agromyces solani; assembly: GCF_058349925.1. Classification (NCBI taxonomy): domain Bacteria; kingdom Bacillati; phylum Actinomycetota; class Actinomycetes; order Micrococcales; family Microbacteriaceae; genus Agromyces; species Agromyces solani. The sequence continues at coordinate 1,276,532 of NZ_JBYRER010000001.1, read as the reverse complement.
GGATACGTCTCGCTACTCCGCCGGTACGAGGTGCAGCCTCAACATGACCATCCGGTGCCGATAGGCGGAACGTTGCTCGCCTTCGAACGGCCTACGCAGTCGCATGCCGGTGATTCGCTCGCACGTGCGTCCTCGGCGATGCGAGGCTCGCGGGTGGAGCACGGGGTTGCGTTGTGATCGTCGGCGAACGTCTGCACACGTCGCCGCTGATCAACCCGCACCACGAGCCGCACCGTCTCCGGCGGGCGCGCAAGCGCGCAGCATCCAGGATCGAACACGACGCTCGGAAGGCGGCCGCCGGCACACGGCGTGAACAATACGAGGCCGAACGTTCGGCCGCTTGTGCAGCCAGCTACCTGCCCCGTTCCGGCGAGCCTGGACCTGCTACTCTCCGCAGCCCGGGCCGGCTGAAGCTTCCGAAGCATCAGGACACCTCGGCGACGCTCGCAGGCCACTACCCATTCCTCGCTGAGGGAGGTCTCGGCTCGGCTGGCGTGTTCGTCGGCCAGGACCTCTATTCGGGCGGGTCGTTCGTTTACGACCCGTGGGTGCTCTACCAGCGGGGTATGATCACGGCTCCGAACGTTGTGCTGGCTGGCATCGTCGGCTCCGGGAAGTCGTCACTCGCGAAGTCGCTGTACACGCGATCGTTGCCGTTCGGGCGGCGCGTCTATGTGCCTGGTGACCCGAAGGGTGAGCACACTGTCGTCGCCGAGACCGTCGGTGGGAAGGCGATCATTCTCGGCCATGGCCTGCGCAATCGGCTGAACCCGCTCGATGAGGGGCACCGGCCGAGCACTGCATCCGACGCCGAGTGGGCCGCCCAACTCGCCGCACGCCGACGTGAGCTCATCGGCGCGCTCGCCGAGACCGTGCTCGACCGCCCGCTCTCCCCGCTCGAGCACACCGCCATCGACCTCGCGCTCAACGACGCCGTGCACAGCGCCGACGTGCCAATCCTGCCGATGGTCGTCGACCGCATCCTCGACCCGAGCATCACGACCGACCCCGACCGTCGCCTGGGCGAAGACGGACGCCTCGTCGCCCACGCACTCCGCCGCCTCGTCGCCGGAGACCTCGCCGGCCTCTTCGACGGGCCCTCAACGGTTCGATTCGACCCGTCACTGCCGATGGTCTCGCTCGACCTCTCACGGGTGGCCGAGAATTCGACCCTCATATCGGTGCTGATGACGTGTTCGTCAGCGTGGATGGAATCAGCACTCTCCGATCCCGACGGCGGGCAACGCTGGGTGGTCTACGACGAAGCCTGGCGACTCATGGCCTACCCGGCACTGCTCCGTCGCATGGACGCCCAGTGGCGCCTCGCCCGGCACTTCGGCATCGCGAACATGCTGATCTTCCACAAGCTCTCCGACCTCGACAACGTCGGCGACTCCGGGTCCGCGATGCGCGCCCTCGCGTCATCCCTGCTCGCGAACGCAGAGACTCGCATCGTCTACCGGCAGGAGCCCGACCAACTCGGCGCAACCGCGACGGCCCTTGGGCTCTCCAGCACCGAGCAGAAGCTCCTCCCAACGCTCGGCACCGGGCAAGGGCTCTGGCGCGTCAAAGACCGGAGCTTCGTGGTGCAGCATCAACTCCACCCCGCCGAGCTGGCAGCGTTCGACACCACGGCCCGCATGATGGCGGGCGCTTCACGGTGATCTGGATGCCTCGTGCCGACGGCCACGCGGGTGCACCTTCCGGTCACACCGAGGAGGCACTGTGACCACAGACGACGAACGTGACGCGAGGATGACGCTCGCCGTCGCATCCGAACCGGCCGACATCATCACCGGCACCCTCGTCGGCCGCCTCGGCGCCGCCGAGACCCTCTCGCTCATCGAGTCCCGCACCGCCCTTCCGTCCGACATCGACCCCGCCGAGGGGGAACTCTGGCGTCGACGGCTTGCTTCGCGGCTGACGCCCGGCGAAAACGATCGAATCCTCAGCCGGATGGAGCAGCACGAGCTGCGCATGATCACGCCCGGCGACCAAGGCTGGCCCACCGAGTTGAGCCAGCTCGGACCGAGCGAACCGCTCGCACTCTGGATGAGAGGCGACATCGCACCGCTGAACGTGGCGTTGCAGCAGAGAGTCGCAATGATCGGAGCGAGGGCCTCGACGTCATACGGCGATCGGATGGCGGCAGACATCGCAGCTGATCTGACCGGCCGGGGGAAGGTGGTCGTCACGGGAGGCGCGTACGGCATCGACGCTGCTGCCCTCCGCACGGCGACAGATACGGCCCCCGCTCATGCGATCGCGATCCTCGCAGGTGGACTCGATCTGCCCTACCCCAGCGGCCACGACGACCTCTTCGCCCACGTCACCGGCGCAGGGGGTCTCCTGCTCAGCGAACTCCCACCGGGAACCGCGCCGACCAAGTGGCGGTTCCTGCAACGAGCGCGACTCGTCGCGGTCCTGGGCAGCGTGACGATCGTCGTCGAAGCCGGCCGACGGTCGACCTCACTGCACATCGCTGGGATCGCGCACGCGCTCGGCCGCCCCGTCGGCGCCGTCCCCGGACCGCTCACCTCGGTCGCCAGCGCCGGCGCGCACCGGCTGATCCAAGACGGCATCGCCAGCCTCGTCGTCAACGCCGCCGACGTCATTGACCTGACGGATCCGGCCGCCAGATACGCCGCCAGCCGCCCCTTCGCTGACTCCCACGCGCGCCGCAATCGCCTCGTTGGCACCCCAATCGGTCGCTGATTACATGAGCACCCAACGACACACTTCCGCCGGGCTCGGCGACGAGCTCACCAACTTCGGCATGATCGTGCTGATCGGAGGTGCTGGACTCACGCTCGTGCTCCGAGCCGCTGGAAGCGCCGCGGCATGGGCCACGGGCACCACTCAACCAACCAGCGGTCCAGGGTCCGGTGTCGCAGTCCTCTTCAATCCCGGCGATCCCGGAAGCGCGCTCGGCGCCCCGGACCTGCATCCGGTCGCCTATTGGGTCACCGCCGGACTGTTCGTCGCAGCCGCCGCGGCGGCCGCGCTCTTGATCGGGCACGCCTTGCATACGTCGACGCATGCCCGCCGAGTCGATCCGCTTCGGTATCCCGGAATCGCCACGAGATCCGAGATTGCGCGAGCGGCATCGCACGCTGCGCTCATGAGGCGCGCCAGACATCTACGCCCGTCATTGACGGGCGCGACCCCGACTGATGTCGGCTACCGGCTCGGTAGTTCCCGGGGCGTAGAGGTGTGGGCATCGGTCGAAGACTCGATCCTCGTCATCGGCCCACCCCGCTCCGGCAAGGGCGCGCACATCGTCATCAACGCGGTTCTGGATGCACCCGGCCCCGTCGTGACGACGTCTACCCGCCCTGACAATCTCACGACGACCTTGCGCGCGCGAGAGCAGCAGGGGCCGGTCGCCGTCTTCGACCCACAGCACCTCGCTGCCGGCATCCCTTCGGGTCTCCGGTGGTCGCCCATTCGTGGATGCGACGACCCGCTCACCGCGATGATCCGCGCGACCGGCCTCGCCGCCGGCACCGGCCTCGCCGCAGGTGGTGTCGAGAGCGGTAGCTTCTGGGAAGCCAAGACCCGCGTCGCCCTCCAAGCGCTCCTCCATGCCGCCGCCCTCGACCATCGCACGCCCGTCGAATTGTTCCGCTGGACCCTCGACCCCGCGGCTGCAGCCGATGCCGTCGCGATCCTCACCGCCAACCCTTCCGCCGCGGTCGGATGGGGTGATTCCTTGCAGGCGATGCTCGAAGCCGACCCACGAACCCGTGACTCGATCTGGCAGGGCGTCTCGCTCTCACTCGCCGCGCTCGCCGATCCACGCGTGCTCGACGCCGTCTCCGCCAGCGACCAGGAGGAATTCCGCCCCGAGTCGTTCCTCAGGAGCAACGGCACCCTCTATCTGCTCGCCACCAGTGCAGGCGCGAACAACGCGGCATCGCTCGTCGCCGCGCTCCTCGAAGACGTCATCGAAACGGCCCGGCGGATCGCCGCCCGCAGCCCTGGCGCCCGCCTCGACCCTCCCCTGCTGCTCGCCCTCGACGAGATCGGCAACCTCGCCCCGCTCCCTTCGCTCCCCAGCCTCATGGCCGAAGGAGGCGGCACCGGAATCACGACGATGCCGGTACTGCAATCCCTCGCCCAAGCCAGAACGAAGTGGTCAGACAGCGCAGCAAGCACGATCTGGGATGCTTCGATCGTCAAGATCGTCCTCGGCGGAGCATCCAACTCGAAAGACCTGCAGGATCTCTCCACCTTGATCGGCGACCGGGACGACGCAACCGACTCGACCACCATCGGCGACCGCGGGTCGCGCTCCTCGCAACGCTCGGTACGCCGCGTTGCGACGATGCCGCCCGACGCGATCCGCACCCTCCCATTCGGAACGGGACTCATCCTGCTGCGCTCAGCGCCGCCGATCATTGCGCGCCTCCGCGCCTGGACCCGACGAGCCGACGGGAACGCACTCTGGGCAGGGCGTGCCGACGTCGAAGCTCTGCTGGGCGCACCAGCGCCCCAAGCGGCATCCGAACCGGAAGCCGACGAGGCGACCGATCCCGTCGAGTGAGACAGCCTCGAGGGGTGTGGATGCCGCGGCGGAGCACCGAGCGCACCTCTTGGTGAGCGCGGATCGACGGTCCGCCCGGCACAGGAAGGCACAGTCCCATGGCTCTGCACACTCAGCAATCGATCTCGGGCTTCATCGCGACCGAGCCCCGGCAGTCGGTCACCGAGCGCGGCGAGACCCGCTTCTACGCACGCATCGGCCAACCCAGGTTCCGCCGCGAAGACGACGGCACCTTCACCGAACTCGCGCCCACGTTCCACGACCTCGTCGCCTATCGGGCCATCGCCGACCGTGCCATGGCCCGGTTCGCGAAGGGCGATAGCTTCGTCGCCGAAGGCTACGTCCGCACCTTCCAGGTCGAGCACGACGGCGAGATCGTCGACCGAGAAGAGTTCGTCGCGAAAAAGCTCGGTCACGACCTCGCACGCACCGAGTACGAGGTCGATCGCTCCCGCCGGCACACCGCGGTCATCCAGGCGGATGCCACGGCCAAGGTCAATGACACCCTCGCGGCGGAGGGCGATCAGCCGCGAACGCACGAGAGCGGCGGGCCGGCAGCCTTCGGAAATGCCGTCCTCGGATTGTGATCGACGTGGTCGACGCATCGCGAGGAGCCGCGTCCGCCGACCAGGAGCCCCTGTTCGGCGGACGCACCTTCAACGAAGCCCTCTTCGACGACCATGCCTTCGACGGCGCCACCGAACCACTGATCGCCGAGCCGCCGCATCCCGTCAATTGGAACGTTCTCACTGCCGAACAAGCCGAGACCGAATGGATCGAGCTCAACCGCTGGGTCAACTGGCTCCGCCGCACCTACGGCCTCCCGGCGTCGATCATCCCGCCGTTCTGGCACCGCCATCCCGAACTCGTGTGGGAGCTCTCCGCCCTGCACCTTCATTGGCTCAGTGCCTACGACCCCGACCAGCACGGCTCGGCCCCCTTCGGCTGGCACCGCGACTTCGCCGACGCCCGCAACCGACTCCACGATTGGGTCGCCACCTCCGGCGCCCGCCTCGACCGCGACCGCCCCACCCGCCAAACCAGCTGGCCGGGCGAGCCGCCGGCACAGGCTATCGATGACGTCGTCATCTCCGATCGTGAAACCGACTTCGTCGAGTTCGTCGTCGCCGATATCGAGCGTCGTCGCGCGTCCAACGTGCAGGATTCAAGCCCGCTCGATCCTCGCGGCTGACGGTTGCGTCACTGGGGCAGGTGCGAGGCGGATCGCCTCCGCCACGACCGGGCGGCCTGACCGATCGCCCTGACGTGGCGAGGTCGGCGCGGCTCCGATGGACCGAGAATGGGTGAACACCGTCACGATGTATGTGCCGCTGTCGGGGTACCGCACGACCGAAGCTTCGTTGCCGACACCGAGAGTTTCTTCGGACACCTCGAGGACGAGCTCTACTGCAACACCACGTTCCTCACCGTCGATGCGCTGATCGAGGCGATCGATGCCTACGTAATCTGGTCCAACACGGACCGAGGCCATACAGCGCTGCAGGGCCTGAGCCCGGCGGAACACCGGACCCAGGCCCTCACGCGCTAGACCCCTGCGCCTATCCTTGGCCTCTGGGACCGGTTCAGCATGCGGGGCCTTCGTCGGGGCGTACCTACGCTGATGCGCCCTTGCTCGCCTCGGCGGCGTCGATCTCGGACGCGAGCTCCTTGTCGAGGTCGCCCCACGTCGTACCGGTGACCTTGCTCGCCTCGGCGTGGCTGAGCAGCGGGGTGATGTCGCTCCCCTTCTGGTTGACCGCGACGACGACCAGCCCGGATTCTCCGGCCTCGAGGAGGTCGGCGAGTTCGCGAACCTCCTTCTTCGGGATGTTGTGGTGGAAGTGGCCGACGATCGCGCCGACGCCCGAGCCCGTCCCGGCCGATGCCGCGACCGCGGCGATGCCCAGCGGCGGCACCAGCAGCGCGAGCGCGCCACCGAGCGCCGCGCCGCCCCAGATGAGGTGCTTGGTGGTGCTGTCGTGGCGGTCCATGCGCAGGTCGCCGTTCTCATCCTTGGTCAGCACCGCGACAGCCGTGTGGTCGAACTCGCCATCGTGCCGGGCGTCCCAGACCGCGTGGAAGTCCTTCACTGCCGAGTCTCGATCCGCGTACTTCGCCGCGGCGAGCGTGATCGGAGTGTCCTTGTTCAAATTGCACCTCCTGTTTGCATGAAGGGCGGAATTCCTACCCCCGGATCGAGCCTTGAACACCTCCGGCCGGTTGCCATCACCCAGAATTGACGAAGTCTCTCCTACGTGTGGCTGCTCGGGCTCGAGGGCGTCGCGCAAAGGCCGGCGTCCGTGCCGCAGGCCTCTGAACCGTGACTTCACCCCGCCCGTGCCTGGGTGATGAACGTCACCGACGTTCGTACATGACGCGCTCATGGAGTCGATCAACGAGCTCTACGAAGCCGAGTGCGTCCGCACGTTCACTCCATCTATGTGATGTCGGCGCTCTCCCACGCTCCTTACGCTGACGCGTACCAACGCGGCAGGGGTGGGCGCAACAGGTCGACGACGGTGTCCCCGTCGGAGTTCACGTCCGAGACGCAGCGCCGCGTACGGGATGCAATGTGGAGGAGGGGGCTATGCCGAACACAAAGAAGCCGAACATCGTCTTTGTGCTGTACGACAACATCGGGTGGGGCGACTGGGGCGTCTACGGCGGAACGACCGCGACGCCGAGGATCGATGAGTTCGCCGGTCAGGGGGTCCGATTCAACAATTACAACGTCGAGTCCCAGTGCACGCCGACGCGCGCGGCCTGCTTGACGGGACGACTGCCGTCCCGCTCCGGCACGTACGCGGTGCCCCTGCCCGGGCAGGGCGCCTACGGGCTCAGCCCCTGGGAGTACACGCTGGCCGAGCTGCTCTCCGATGCCGGGTACGCGACGTCGGCGTGGGGCAAGTGGCATCTCGGAGAGGTGGAAGGCCGGCTCCCGACCGACCAGGGCTTCGACGAATGGTGGGGCTACCGCAACACCATCGATGAGGCCGGGTACTCCTCGTACGCCGGATTCCGCGAACTCGTGAAGGACGGTGTCGTAGAGCAACCGAAGATCTGGGAGGCGAAGCGCGGCGAGAAGCCGGTCGCGGTGGCCGACCTCGACCTCGCGATCCGACCCCTCGTGGACGAGAAGATCGCCGGGCTGGCGACGGACTTCATCCAGCGCAAGGCGAAGGACGGAGAGCCGTTCTTCACCTACGTCGCCTTCTCGCACGTGCACCCCCCGGAGGCGGCTCACCCCGATTTCGACCAGACCTCGCCGGAGCGGAACGGCCGGTACGCCGACATCATCGCGGAGACCGACTACCGCTTCGGGCAGATCCTCGACGCCATCGACGACGCGGGCATCGCCGACAACACGATCGTGCTGCTGCTGAGCGACAACGCCGCCGGAGGCGTCGACGCCACCCTCGGCGGGTCGAACGGCCCCTGGCACGGGAACTTCATGACCCCGCCGTTCGAGGGCAGCATGCGGGTGCCCGGGATGGTCCGCTGGCCGGGCAAGATCCCGGCAGGCGTCGTCACCAATGAGCTGCTGTCCGCGGTCGACTGGTTCAGCACGCTCGCGACGCTCGCCGGTGCGGCCGACCGGGTGCCGACCGACCGGCCGATCGACAGCGTCGACGTCTCCGAGTTCCTGCTCGGCAACGCCGACTCGACCGGGCGCGAGTCGATCCTGTTCTGCGGCCCCGACGGCGAACCCATGTCGGTCAAGTGGCACGACATCAAAGTCGTCCTCCGGTACGCCGAGGGAATCGGCGAACCCATCTGCAAGCCCATGTTCCCGCACGTGTACGACCTCAGCAGCGATCCCGGCGAGCAGTACAACCTCATGAGCGAGAAGCTCGACATGGGGTGGATGTTCGCGCCGGCGTTCAGGGAGGTCGGCGCCTACCTCCGAAGCGTCGCGCAGTACCCGAACACCAAGCCGGGTGAAGACTTCGAGGGCTACAAGCAGACCGCCTGATGCGGAATCGCACGACACCACCGTTGAGGGAGCGGAATGTCAACGAGTACTCGCAACGGAGGAAGCGGCAGCGAACTCACCGTCTTGATCGCCTGCTTCGCAGGACGGAAGACAGCAGGAAGGACCCGCCGGTCGCTCGCGAAGGCAATGCGCTCGACCGGCGCGGTCCTGCTCGACACGACCGTGATCGACGTCGACGAGAAACACACGGCACGAACGCATAGTCCCCGACGTGTGCTCGCCGGCACGCTCACTCCGCTCCTCACCTGGGGGCTGTGCGGGTTACTCACCGGCGGCTGGGTGAGCGCGATCTTCTGGGGCTTGCTCGGGGCGATTGCGGGCGGACTCTATACCTACTTCAAAGTACGCCTCGCGACGAAGGCGCAGCTCGATTACTTCGGGAGCCGGCTCCCACCGAACTCCTCCCCTCTGCTGGTCTTCGCCGGAGCCCGTAACCCCGAGAGCCAGCTGACGGCTGCAGCTTCGTTCGCTCCATCTGTGGCGAGCGTCGTGTCGATCCACGACGACCTCGCCGGCGAGGTCATGCACTGGACCGGCGACCCCCGCGGCGCAACCCACGCAGCGACCGAGCAATCACCCGCAGCGTCGAAGACGCTGGTGAACATGATCCTCACTCGCTATCCCCAGCCGGACACTGCGCGAAAAATCGCCGATGCACTCCAGACCCAGATGGCCGACGAGCTGAAGCAGCTCAAGCCCGCCGAAGCCGCGGCGAAGAAGGAGGGCGCCGAGGCCTTGAAAGCGTTCGAAGCCGCCGTCGCGGAGGCAGAAGCCGCCGGCGCAGAACCCGAGGTCGATCTCGTCATTCGCACTGACGCAGCGGGCAAACGCCGTGTGCACGATCCCAACGTCGGCCCGATGGCCGTCGCCAAGGGGGACATCTCGGGCTGGGCCGCTTTCGGTGCCGTTTGCGGGCTGATCGTCGGCTGGATCGGGAACGGATTCTGGGGCAGCGTCGAGGTCGGCATCATCGCCGGAGTAATCTGCGGCGTGTTCGGGTTCTTCGCTGGAATGCTCTACGGGCTGTGGGCCGGACGGTCTGCGTCGGCTCGACGACTCAGGCCGATCGGCCCACTCCTGGCCCCGGGAACCTCCCTGATCCTCGCCTGGGCAGGCGGCGGCCTGCGGTCCGAAGGTCTCGCAGAACTCACGACGACGGACTCGAGTCAACTCGTCGTCCGGTTCGACGCCGCGCCCGGTGGCATGACGCTCAATACGAGCCGATCGGGCTGACAGGTTCCGACAACGGAGGTGCTCCGGGTCCGACTCACGCGATGCCCGGCACGCTGTCGTTCGTCCGACGGGCTTTCCGCATGCTCCGCGCTGCCAGCAGAACTGCTTCATTGCGAGTGCTCGCCCCCAACTTCCGATATATCGACTGGACTTCAGTGCTGACGGTGTTCCGCGAGAGGTTGAGTTGAAGCGCGATCTCGGCATACGTCAAATGCGTATGAAGAAACGGCAGCAACCGCGTTTCAGCGGCCGACAAGGTCGGCTCGATGTAGCTCGCCGCATCAAAAGATGAATGGACCGATGGCAGAAAATCGAGCAGTTCGTCGATCGCATCCAGCGCCCGTCTGACATGCCCCTCCGCCATCGACCACCGACCATCGTCGATCGCGATCATCGAGAGCTCGACGATCGATTCATCCAATCGTGCAAGAGCGTCAACATTTCGGGCAGCTTTGATCATCCTCACCGGGTCCCCCTGATCTTTCCCCACTTCGCAGGGTCGCGTCCCCCATGCACGCGCGCCCTGCACCCGAACGCTAAGGACTTCGAGAATGGCTCCGCATCATCCGAATTGGATGACATGTGCCACGTTCCGCTCTGCACCGAAGGGCGGAGGTGGGTCGTTGCGCGTTCCGCGGGGAAGAAGATGGCCCCGAGCATCGCTGGGCGCCTACTTTGACCAGCTTCTCGCGCACCAACTCGACGACAGAGCCAAGGCAGGTCTAGCCAGCCTGCCGCATAAGGACACTGCAATCCCATGCGCTGCCCCGAGAGACGAACCGACGCGTCGGCGGTGCGTGCGGAATGGGTGACACGACCTTGGGTCCGCCCGTCCGTCGGTCAGGACGAGCGCACCGTGGATCGAGCCGCGCCCCCGCTGCAGGGAGCGCGGCTCGATCTGCTCGCCGCTAGGCCTTGCGGCGGCGGGTGGCGACGACCACGACCAACCCGACGATGATCGCGATCGCGCGCCGACGATGCCGGCCAGTCCAACGACGACCGAGATGCCTGCAGAGCTGGCAGGTCAATCCATGAATCGATCCCGGGTAGGAGAGCGGCGGTCGTGGTGATGCAATTGCTGCACCGCCTTGCGTTGATGAGACTACCCACCGAGCACCTCATCAAGGATCTGCGCCGTGATCGGATCCACCTGCTCAGCAGACACGACATAGCTGGCCCGAGTGACCTGTTCGTTCGCGTGCCCAAGCAGCCGCGACGCGATGGTGATCCCGGCCGCGCGTTCAATGAGCGTGGCGGCGGTACGCCGGTAAAGGTGCGTCGAGAATTCGTCGACGTCGATGCGGAGCGCCACCAATGCACCCTCCTCGTCGGAGATGAACGTTCGCAGCAGCCGCTCGTAGTTGCTCACGCTCAGCGCGCGCCCCGACCTGGTCGGGAAGAGGAATGCATCTTCGGCGGGACCGGCAAGCGCCAGTCGCCGGCGTACGGCCGCGGCGGCCATCGTCGGGATCGCGATCGTGCGGCGTTGGCGGGAGCGTTTCGGCGAGTCCTTTCGGTGTGTTCCCTGCGTCCGGTTGCTCACGATCGTGCCGTTGACCAGCAGTGTTGGCGGTTGGGTGGTCATGTCGACGTCGCAGCGCCGCAGGCCGAGGCACTCACCGACGCGGATCGACGTGCCGATCATGATGTCCATGCCGTCCACGAGCGCTCGGTAGTTCGGCCGCGGTCCGTCGCCCCCGCCGTGCCGCCATCGCCCCATGAGTTGCCTGAGGCCGGAAATTTGCACCGGCGACAGCGCGGATTCCTTCTTCGGTGTCATCGGCAGCCGTTGCACATCCCGGATAGGGTTGCGCGGCATGGCGTCATCCCTCACGGCATACCCGCAGACGAGGCTCAGCACGGCCCGAGCGCGGCGTGCCGCCGAGACCGACTCTTCCTCGAGGATGCGCTGCAGAATGCGATCACAGCGTCCGACTGTGAGCTGTTCAAGCTTGACCTCACCGCACCTGGGCACGAGCAGCATCCGGGCCGTAGTCTCGTACCGCTCATACGTCGAGAACTCCAGGCTGCCGGCCGTCGCACGACTGAGGATCTGGGGCAGCCACGCCGCGACCGCGTCCGCGAGCGTGCTCGACGGTGCGAGTCCGGATTCGCCACCCGTGCTGAGCACGCCGGCCTGCCGACGCAGTTCGGCGCGCACCGCGTCTTCCGTCGTTCCGGTCGCGAGCAGCCGGTGCGGGCGCCCAGAGTCGTCGCGGGTGGATGCACGACCCCGGAACCGGCCGCTCGCGAGCGCCGTGACGGTGATCTTTCCGAGCTCACCGGCGGGGATCCTGGGCCTAGGCATGCTCGCGCTCCTTGGCCCAGGCGAGCACCTCGGCGATGTCGTAGCGGACGTGCCGGCCGAGCTTCATGTATCGAGGTCCGGTCTGGAAGAGCCGCCAGTCCTCGAGCGTGCGCTCGGGCACCTGCAGCAGTTCAGCGACCTCGTGCTGCGTAAGGAAGGGCTGTACGTGCGCCGCCGTCTCGTTCATACCCGAGAGGTGCACGGACTCCTCCGTGACTTCTCGGAACGAACCGTGATGAGCACGGGCTGACCGCGCCAACGACGCAGCGCGGACTGCCCGAACACGGGTTTCTGGCAGGTTTCTGGTAATCGCGCCCCAAAAACGCTGAAGGCGCGAGCTGGGCAATGGATGATATTGCCGCGGAATCTCGCGCCTACAAGAGCTGGGGTACCTGGACTCGAACCAAGAACAACTGAACCAGAATCAGCCGTGTTGCCAATTACACCATACCCCAATGGCCTGAAACCGAGGTTCCCGGGCCGAGAGACAACATTAGCCTACCGGGCCGCCTCCGCCAAACTGAGCCGCACTCACCGGGCCGTGCTGGGTTCCGGGGGTGCATTTCCGCAAGTTCGGCGCCGCGAGTGCGGCGAAAGTTGCGGAGAAGCACCCCCTGGAACCCGTGGTCTCGATACGCGCTTCGCGCTACTCGACCGACGAAGGCCGCGGCGCGGCACCCCCAGCCGAGCCGGCCTCAGCCGACGAGCGCCGCCAGGCGGTCGATGCGCGCGAGCGAGTCGAGCTTGCCGAGGATCTGCATCGACTCGAAGAGCGGCGGCGAGACGCGGCGGCCCGAGATCGCCGTGCGCACGGGGCCGAAGGCCACGCGGGGCTTCAGGCCGAGGCCGTCGATGAGGGCGGCGCGCAGCGCCTCCTCGATCTCTGCGGTGTTCCAGGCCGAGGCGGGCAGCGCGTCGAGCGCGTCACGTGCCGCGGCGAGCACGGCGGGTGCGTCGGCCGGAAGGGCGCCGACCGCCGCCTCGTCGTACTCGAGCCCCGAGGCATCCGTGAAGAGGAAGCCGAGCATGCCGGGCGCCTCGCCCAGCAGTCCGATGCGCTCCTGCACGAGCGGCGCCGCTTCGGCGAGGATCGCCTCGTCGGCCGCCGAGAGCGGCGCGGCGACGACGCCGGCCTTCTCGAGGTACGGTACGGTGCGCGCGGCGAAGTCGGTCACCTCGAGCTGGCGGATGTGGTCTCCGTTGATCGCCTCGGCCTTCTTGAGGTCGAAGCGCGCGGGGTTCGGGTTGACGTTCTCGACGTCGAACGCGGCGACGAGCTCGTCGCGGCTGAACACGTCGCGGTCGGCCGAGTAGCCCCAGCCGAGCAGGGCCAGGTAGTTCAGCAGGCCCTCGGGGATGAACCCGCGGTCGCGGTGGTGGAACAGGTTCGACTCTGGGTCGCGCTTCGAGAGCTTCTTGTTGCCCTCGCCCATGACGTAGGGCAGGTGCCCGAACCGCGGGATGAACGTCGTCACGCCGATGTCGATGAGGGCGCGGTAGAGCGCGATCTGGCGCGGCGTCGACGAGAGCAGGTCTTCTCCGCGCAGTACGTGCGTGATGCCCATGAGCGCGTCGTCGACGGGGTTCACGAGGGTGTAGAGCGGGGCGCCGTTCGGGCGCACGAGCACGAAGTCCGTCGTCGATCCCGCCGCGAAGTCGATGCGGCCGCGCACGAGGTCGTCGAAGCCGAGCTCGACGTCGGGCACGCGCAGGCGCAGCGCCGGCTGGCGGCCCTCGGCGCGGAACGCGGCCTTCTGCTCGTCGGTGAGGTCGCGGTCGAAGTTGTCGTAGCCGAGCTGCTTGGGGCGGCCGGCGGCCTCGTTGCGTGCGTCGATCTCCTCCGCCGTCGAGAACGACTCGTAGAGGTGGCCCGCCGCCTTCAGCTTCTCGATGACGCCGGCGTAGATGTCGCCGCGCATCGACTGCCGGTACGGCTCGTGCGGGCCGCCGACGCCGACGCCCTCGTCCCACGAGAGGCCGAGCCAGGTCAGTGCGTCGAGGATCTGCTCGTAGCTCTCCTCGCTGTCGCGCGCGGCGTCGGTGTCTTCGATGCGGAACACGAACGTGCCGCCGGTGTGCCGCGCGTACGCCCAGTTGAAGAGGGCGGTGCGCACGAGACCGACGTGCGGGGTTCCGGTCGGTGAGGGGCAGAAGCGAACACGGATGTCGCTGCCGGTGGCCTGGGTGACGGGGTGAGCTGAATCGGACATCGGCTCAATGGTATCGAGGCGCACGGCCGGTTCGCGGTGCCGTGGTGGCGCGCTCAGCCGGTGAGACCGTCCAGTGCGGCCAGCGCCGCGGCGACGGCGGGCACGCGGTCGGCGCCCTTCGCGGTCACGAGGTGCAGCGACCGCACGTCGGCGCGCGCGGTCGGCCGGGTGACGACGCCGGGGTGCCGGGGCGACGCGGCGAGCGCGAGCGCCGGCAGGAGCGCCACGCCGAGCCCCTGGGCGACCATGCCCTCGACGGCGACGAAGTTGTCGGTCTCGAAGGCGATGCGCGGCGTGAAGCCGGCGGCGTCGGCGAGTTCGAGCAGGTGGCCGCGGCAGCGCGGGCAGCCCGCGATCCACGCCTCCTCCCCCAGTTCGGCGAGATCGATCGTCTCGGATGCCGCGGCCGAATGCCCGGCGGGCAGCACGAGCCGCATCGGCTCGTCGCCGTACGCACGCACGTCGAGGCCGCGCGCGCTCGCCCGATGCGGATCGTCGCGGTCACCCGGGTAGCTGAACGTGATCGCGACGTCGGCACGGTCGGCGCGCACCGCCGCGACCGCCTCGGGCGGCTCGGCCTCGACGTAGGTCACCGTGACCCCGGGGTGTTCGGCCGCGAGCGCGGCGATGAGCCGCGGCACGAGCGTGGCCGAGGCCGACGGGAACGCGACGAGGCGCACGCGCCCGGCTCGCAGGCCCCGGAGTTCGGCGAGCTCACCCGCGGCGGCCTCGAGGGCGGTCGCGACGGCGTTCGCGTGTCGCGCGAGCACTCGTCCCGACTGGGTGAGGCGGATGCCTCGGCCGACGCGTTCGACGAGGGCGATGCCCGTGCGGTCCTCGAACCGGCGGAGCTGCTGGCTGACGGCGGGCTGGCTGTAGCCGAGCGACTCGGCGGCGGCGGTGAGCGAGCCGTGCTCGGCGATGCGACGCACGACCCGCACGGTCTGCAGGTCGAGCGCGGCGGCGAGGGCTTCGATCGAGGCGTCCGACATGCGCCAATCATAATCCTGAGTTATCTGTGTCATAGATCACCGGGCCTTGTCGAATGATTCTCGCTCGTCGAGGCTTGACCCATGCTCGAACTCGCAGACCGCTTCGCCGCCGGCCGCGGCTACCTGGCCGCCTGTACGCTCGGCCTGCCCGCCGACGTCACCCGCGACGCCGTGCGCCGCGACCTCGAGCGCTGGTCGACGGGATCGGCGAGCGCGGCCGACTACTCGGCGGCGCTCGAGCGGGCACGGGGCCACGCCGCCGCGCTCCTCGGCACCGCACCCGAGCACATCGCGACCGGCTCGCAGGTCTCGGTGTTCGCGGCGCTCGCCGCCGCCTCGGCGCCCGCCGGGGCGGAGATCCTCTGCGTCGACGGCGACTTCTCGTCGGTCGTCGCCCCCTTCCTCGCGCGCGGCGACCTCCACGTGCGCCACGTGCCCCTCGACGCCCTCGCCGAGTCGATCACCCCGTCGACCTGGCTCGTCTCGTACTCGCTCGTGCAGTCGGCGACCGGTGAGGTCGCCGACGAGGCATCCATCACCGCGGCCGCGCGTGCCGCCGGCGCGCTGACGCTCCTCGACACGACGCAGGCGACCGGCTGGATGCCGACCGACGACGTGGACGGCGACCTCGTCGTCTGCCACGCGTACAAGTGGCTCGGCGCGCCCCGCGGCGCCGCATTCGCCGCGTTCTCCGCGCGCGCCGTCGCCGAGTTCACCCCGCACACGGCCGGCTGGTACTCCGGTTCCGATCCGTGGGCCTCGTGCTACGGGCCCGAGCTCCATCTCGCCGACGGTGCCCGCCGGTTCGAGGTCTCCCCCGCATGGCATGCGTGGGCCGGCGCCGAGGCGGCGCTCGGCTTCGCCGCCTCGCTCGACATGGCCGAGGTGCGGCGCCACGACCTCGGGCTCGCGAACGCGTTCCGCGAGCGGCTCGGCCTCGAGGCATCCGACTCGGCCATCGTGACCTGGCCCGACGAGACCGGCTGCGACCTGGCCGCGTTGACCGCGGCCGGGCTCGTCGCCTCGGGTCGCGCGGGTCGCGCGCGGGTCGCGTTCCACCTGTGGAACGACCTCGAGGACGTCGCCCGCGCCGCCGATGCGGTCACGGGCTCGAAGCGGTCGCTCGTCGTCGGCTGAGCTCGACCGCGGTCCGGGTCACGCGTCCCGCGTCACGCGTCCCGCCTCTCGCGGTCACGCGTCAGCGGACTACTCGACCTCGGTCGGACCCGACCTCGGTCGCATCGATGAGTCCCGCGGCCTCGAGTCGCTCGCGAGTCGTGATGGTCTCGTGCATCGAGCCGGACCCACCGGCGAGGCGTCGGCGGATCGATGCGGCGATGCGACGGGCCTGCGTCTTCGCGCGCTCGGCCGCGGGGCCCGCGAAGCGGGAGTCGACCTCGGCGTCCCAGAGCTCGAGCCACCGGGCGAAGTGGGCCTCGCCGAACGGCGCCTTCGCGTGCACCGCGACGTGCAGGGCGAGCGCGTTGCGCCGGTAGGCGCCGGTGTCGAAGAGCACCGTCTCCCAGAAGTCCACCATGATCGGCAGATGGTGCTCGAGGTCCATGTGCGCGACGTCGGTGAAGATCGGGCCGATCATCGGGTCGGCGAACGCGCGGCGGTAGAACGCCGCGATGAGCGCGCCGAGGTCGTCGCGGTCGCGGATGTCTCGGCGATCGCCCTTCGCCACGCCCATGGTCGCCCCGCCTACCGCGCGGCGCGCACCGGGTTCGAGAGGGTGCCGAGCCCCGAGATCGTCACCTCGACGGTGTCGCCGTCGACGATCGGGCCGACGCCCGCCGGCGTGCCGGTGAGGATGACGTCGCCGGGCAGCAGCGTGAACACGCTCGAGGCGTAGGCGACGATCGCCGGCACCGAGTGCACGAGGTCGGCGAGCCGGCCGTCCTGCCTGCGTTCGCCGTTGACGCTCGTCTCGAGCGTGCCGTTGGCGAAGTCCAGGTCGGTGTCGATCACGGGGCCGAGCGGGCAGAACGAGTCGAAGCCCTTCGCCCGGGTCCACTGGCCGTCGTGGCGCTGCAGGTCACGGGCGGTGACGTCGTTGGCGATCGTGTAGCCGAAGATCACCTGGTCGGCGTCGGCCTCGCTCACGTTCTTCGCGATGCGGCCGATGACGACGGCGAGCTCGCCCTCGTGCTCGACCCGCTCGCTCTGCTTCGGCAGCACGATGGCGTCTCCGGGGCCGATCACCGAGGTGTTGGGCTTGAGGAAGAGGAGCGGCTCGGCCGGTGCGTCGCCGCCCATCTCGGCCGCGTGGTCGTGGTAGTTCTTGCCGACCGCGACGACCTTCGATCGCGGGATCACGGGCGCCAGGAGCTTCGCCTCGGCGAGCGGAACCCGCTCGCCCGTCGGCTCGTAGCCGGCGAACATCGGGTCGGCCTTGAGGACCACGAGCTCGTGCTCCTCCTCGTCGACGATACCGAACGAGATGGCCTGTTCTTGTTGGCTCTGGCCGTGGCTGAACCGCGCGATCTTCATGGCGTCCAGCCTATCTTTCGCCGAGTCGCCGAAAGGTGCTGCTCACGCCGCGACGAAGAGCAGGTTTCGGCGACTCGATGAGCAGGCCGACGGGCGGCTCGGTCGAGTCAGCCGTCGGCGATCAGGCGCTTGCCGAGGCTCACCGCATCGTCGACCGCGTAGCCGAGCCGCTCGTAGAAGGCGATCACCTCGGTGTTCGACGTGCGCACCTGCAGGTTGAGCTTCGGGCAGCCGCGCTCGATGAGCCGGCGCTCCGCCTCATCCATGAGCGCCCGCCCGAGCCCCGTGCCGCGCGCCGGGTCGGCGACCGCGAGGTAGTTCACCCAGCCGCGATGACCCTCGTACCCCACCATCGCCGTGCCAACGATGCCGTCACCGCCCGCAGAACCGGCGACCGCGACCAGGAACAGCTCGGGCTGCACCGTCAGCTTGCGCTCGATGTCGAGATACGGGTCGTTCCACGGCTTGACGAGCCCGGCCGCGCGCCAGAGCGCGACCACCGCCTCGGTGTCGCCGACGGCGAACGGCCGGATCGAGAACGATCCGGCCGCCGCCTGGTCTGCCGGAACAGACGAAGCAGAATCGACGTCGCTCACGCGTCCAGCCGGAGCATCCACCCGTGCCGGTCTTCGACGCGACCGTACTGGATGCCCGTGAGCTCTTCACGGAGCGACATCGCGAGCTCGGTCGCGGCGTCGCCGGAGTGCACGATCTCGAAGTCGTCGGCGAGCAGCTTGCCGATCGGCACCACGACCGCGGCCGTGCCGCACGCGAACGCGCCGACGATCTCGCCCGACTCGGCGCCCTGCCGCCACTCGTCGATCGAGATCCTGCGCTCCTCGACCTCGATGCCGCGGTCGCGGGCGAGCTGCAGGATCGAGTCGCGCGTGATGCCCTCGAGGATCGAGTCCGACTCGGGCGTGAGCAGGCGTCCGTCGCGCGTGACGAGCACGACGTTCATGCCGCCGAGCTCTTCCAGGTTGCGCTCGTCGTCGAGGAAGAGCACCTGCTGGCAGCCCTTCTCGTACGCCTCCGCCTGCGGCAGCAGGCTGGACGCGTAGTTGCCGCCCGTCTTCGCGGCGCCCGTGCCGCCCTTGCCGGCACGCGCGTAGTTCGTCGACAGCCAGATGTTCACGGGCTGCACGCCGCCCGGGAAGTACGCCCCGGCCGGGCTCGCGATGAGGTAGTACGCGACCTTCTTCGCGGGGCGCACGCCGAGGAACGCCTCCTTCGCGAACATGAACGGCCGCAGGTAGAGGCTCGTCTCGTCGGCCGAGGGCACCCAGGCGCCGTCGACCGAGATGAGCTGGGTGAGCGAGTCGAGGAAGATCGACTCGGGCAGCTCGGGCAGCGCGAGACGACGGGCGGAGCGCTGCATGCGCGCGGCATTCGCCTGCGGACGGAAGGTCCAGACCGAGCCGTCGGCGTGGCGGTACGCCTTCAGGCCCTCGAAGATCTCCTGCGCGTAGTGCAGCACCGCTGCGGCCGGGTCGAGCTGGATCGGACCGTACGGCGAGACGCGCGGGCGGTGCCAGCCGCCCTTCTCGCTCCAGCAGACGTCGACCATGTGGTCGGTGAAGTGCTGGCCGAAGCCCGGCGCAGCGAGGATGGCCTCGCGGTCGGCGTCGGACTTCGCCTCGGGATTGCGGACGGTCTGCCAGATGAGCCCGGCGGCAGTCGGGGCCTGGAGCGGAAGGTCGATGGTCATGGCGCCCTCTTTCGGAGATTTCAGAGATGCGGATATGGGATGCGGTTGCTACGAATTCGCGGGCACCGTCGCCGCGACGCGTGCGGCGATGCGGTCGCCGATCTCGGAGGTCGATGCGGCGGCGCCGCCGCGCTCGGCCACGTCGTCGGCGATCGCCCGCTCGACGCGGGCCGCGGCATCCGCCTCGCCGAGGTGGCGGAGCAGGAGCGCGACCGAGCCGATCGCGGCGGTGGGGTCGGCGATGCCCTTCCCGGCGATGTCGGGAGCCGAACCGTGAACCGGCTCGAACATGCTCGGGAACGTGCCGTCGGGGTTGATGTTGCCCGAGGCTGCGAGTCCGATGCCGCCGCTGATTGCGCCGGCCAGATCGGTGAGGATGTCGCCGAAGAGGTTGTCCGTGACGATGACATCGAATCTAGCAGGGTCCGTCACGAGGAAGATCGTCGCGGCGTCGACGTGCAGGTAATCCACGGCCACGCCCGGGAACTCGGCGGCGACTGCGTCGACCGTGCGCTTCCACAACGACCCGGCGAAGACGAGCACGTTGGTCTTGTGCACGAGGGTGAGCTTGCTGCGACGGCGGGATGCCTCGGCGAACGCGTAGCGGACGACGCGCTCGACGCCGTAGGCGGTGTTGACGGAGACCTCGTTCGCGACCTCGGCGGGCGTGCCGACGCGGATCGCCCCGCCGTTGCCGACGTACGGGCCCTCGGTGCCCTCGCGCACGACGACGAAGTCGACGTCACCGGGGTTCGCGAGCGGGCTGACGACGCCCGGGTAGAGCACGCTCGGGCGGAGGTTCACGTAGTGGTCGAGCTCGAAGCGCAGCTTCAGCAGCAGGCCGCGCTCGATGTTGGCACCGGCCAGGCGCGGGTCGCCGGGCACGCCGCCGACGGCGCCGAGCAGGATCGCGTCGTGCGACTTGATCGCGTCGAGGTCGGCGTCGGTCAGCACGTCGCCCGTCTCGAGGTAGCGGGCGGCACCGAGCGAGAACGGCGTCTGCTCGAAGGCGAGCGCTCCCCCGGCCGACGCGGCCTCGAGCACCTTGAGCGCCTCGGCGACGACCTCGGGGCCGATGCCGTCCCCGGGAATGACCGCGAGCTTGACCGTACGTACCATGGATTCTCCTTCTCGCACCAGCCCCTCCAGCGTAGTGCCGTCGCTCGCTACGCTCAGCCGTATGACGAGGACTTCGTCGCCCCACGCGACGCCTCGTCGACGCGGAGCCACCCCCGGCTCCGCGGGGAGAGGGAGGACGTCATGAGTCTCGGACTCGGAATCGTGCTCGTCGTCATCGGCGCGATTCTCACCTACGCGCTGAACATCAGCGTCGAGTGGATCGACCTGCAACTCGTCGGCTACATCCTCATGGTCGCCGGCGCCGTCGTCATCGTGATCGGCATCATCCTGCTCGTCCGGCGTCGCAAGACGATCGCGACCGAGCACACGAGCGTCGACCCGTCGAGCGGCGACCGGATGACGCGCGCCGAGCGCTCCACTCCGGAGGACCCGACGCTCTGACCCGCCGGAGGTCGTCCGCGTCACGGACGATCCGGGCGCAGGCCGCCGAACGGCAGGCCTGCGTCCGGATCCGGGACGATGACGCGGCGGGCTCAGTCGTGCTGGGCGGGGTTGCGCAGCGTGATCGCCGCGATCACCGCCGCCGAGACCATGAGGCCGACGCCGATGAGCGACGTCACGAGCACCCCGCCGTCGAACGCGACCGCCGCGGCCCGCATGAGCGCGTCGGCCTGCGCCGCGGGCAGCTCTGTCGCGACCGCCGCGGCGCCCGCGAGGGTCTCGCGCGAGGCATCCGCCTGGGCCGTCGTGAGGGAAGCGGGCAGTTCGATGGCGCTCGCGTAGTGCGCCGCGATGATGCTGCCGAGGCCCGCGGTGCCGAGCACCGCGCCGAGCTCGTACGCCGTCTCCGAGACCGCTGAGGCGGCGCCCGCCTTCGCGGGCGGTGCGCTCGAGAGGATGAGTTCGTTCGACACGGTCTCGGCCATGCCGATCCCGATGCCGAGCATCGTGAACGCGAGGATCACGGCACCGGTCGACCCCTCGGACGCGCCGAAGGCGACGACGAGGTAGCCCCCGGCCGAGAGGCTGAGCGCCGCCGGCACGAGCACCCGCGGGTGCACGCGACGCGCGATCGGCACGACGACGAGGCCGGAGACGATCATCGCGATGAGGCCGGGCAGCAGTGCGAGGCCCGCCTCGACGGGCGACAGGCCCGCGATGATCTGCAGGTGCTGCGACACGAAGAACAGGAACCCGACGAGCGAGATCACGCTGAGGAGGTTCACGAGCACGGCGCCGCCGAACGGGCCCACCGTGAACAGGCGCACGTCGAGCATGGGCGCGTCGCTCGAGAGCTGGCGGCGTACGAACAGCCAGCCGGCGAGGAGGCCGACGACGATGAAGAGCGGGCCGGCGGCGTCGAGCCCCTCGGTCGCGATGTGCTTGATGCCGAACACGATCGGCGCCATCGTGAGGAGCGACAGCAGGATGCTCCACACGTCGATGCGGCCCGGGTTCGGGTCGCGGCTCTCGGTGATGAGCAGCGGCACGAGCACGAGCATCGGCACGAGCACCGGCACCGCGAGCAGGAAGACCGAGCCCCACGCGAAGTGCTCGAGCAGGAGGCCGCCGACGAGCGGGCCGAGGGCGGCACCCGCGGCGAACGCCGAGGCCCAGATCGCGATCGCGAGGCGGCGCTGCTCGCGGTCGCTGAAGATCGACCGCAGCAGCGAGAGGGTCGACGGCATGAGCATGGCGCCGAAGAACCCGAGCGCGGCGCGCGCGGCGATGAGGAGCTCGGCGGTGGGCGCGAACGCCGCACCCACCGAGACGACCGCGAAGCCGATCGAGCCGATCATGAGCATGCGGCGACGGCCCCAGCGGTCACCCGCGCTGCCCATGGCGACGAGGAGCGCCGCGAGCACGAGCGGGTAGGCGTCGATGATCCAGAGCTGCTGGGCCGCGGTCGGTGCGAGCTCGCTCGAGATCTCGGGCAGCGCGAAGCTCAGCACGGTGTTGTCGATCGAGATGAGCAGCGCGGGCAGCATGAGCACCGCGAGGGCGAACCAGGCGCGCCGCGGGGCGCGGCCGGTCGCCGGGGCGCTGCCGGCGCGGCGGGCGGCGTGGGCGGATGCCTCGGGCGCGTCGGTCCGCCGGGCGGTCGTCGTGGTCGTGGTCGGGGTCGTGGTGGCCGTCTGCTCGGTCATGGTTTCACTCAGTTTCTATACCGTCTGGTTGGTATAGTAACTGATGCGACCCGCATCCGCCAGTGGGTCGCCCCGCCCGTGAACACCGCCGTTTCAGGGAGAATGAAGCCATGGCCCGCCCACCCGCCGCCCGAGAGGCGGTGCTCGACGCGTTCGAGCGGCTCATCATCTCCGACGGCGAACGCGCCGCGACGATCGACGCGACCGCTCGCGCGGCCGGCGTCTCGAAGGGCGGCCTGCTCTACCACTTCGGCTCGAAGCAGGCGCTCGTCGGCGGGCTCGTCGAGCGTCTCCTGCGTCTCGTCGACGACGACCTCTCGCGCATCGACGAGGCGCCCGACGGGGCGATCGCCTACTTCCTGCGCTCGTCGCTCGACATCGAGACCCCGCTCGACCACACGTTCGTGGCGATCCTCCGGCTCGCCCAGGGCGGCGACCGCGAGGCCGGTCGCGCGCTCGACGACGCGGAGACGCGATGGCTCGGCACCCTCACGAACCACGTCGGCGACCCGACGCTCGCCCTCGCCGTCACGCTCGTCGGCGACGGGCTCTACCACCGGGCGGCGCTCCGCGCCGAGGCCGTCGACGTCGACCTCACCGCGTCGACGACCGGTTCCGTCTCCTCCGAGCAGCTCACCGCACTCGTCGCACTGCTCGAGCGCCTCGTCGCCCGCTGAGCCCGCAGCGTCCCTGCCGCGCCGGGATGCCCCGGCCCCACCCCGCGAGGAGTGCCGCGCCGAGGCATCCCGCCCGAAACGACCGAACCGTCGCGAACGGCGAGGCGTGCTCGCGCACGCCCGCCCTTCGCGACGGTTCGACAGACGACCGCGCGAGCGCGACCTACTCGGTGATGTCGATCTCGACGAAGAGCGTCGCGTCGATCGCCTCGCGCACCCGGTCGAGCACGTCGCCCGGAATCGGCGAGTCGACCGTGAGCACGCTGAGCGCCGAGCCGCCCGCCTCGCGGCGCGCGATCTGCATGCCCGCGATGTTGATGCCGGCGTCGCCGAACTCGCGTCCGTAGACCGCGACGATGCCGGGGCGGTCGGTGTACTCCATGATGATGTGGGTCGTCGCGATCGGCACCTCGAGCTCGTAGCCGTTGACGCCGACGAGCTTCTCGGCCTGCTTCGGGCCCGTCAGCGTGCCCGCGACCGACACCTGGGTGCCGTCGGCGAGCGCGCCGCGCAGCGTGATGACGTTGCGGTACTCGGGGCTGTCGGCCTCGGTGATGAGGCGCACCTGCACGCCGCGCTGCTCGGCGAGGAGCGGTGCGTTGACGTACGAGACCGTCTCGGAGACGACGTTCGTGAACACGCCCTTGAGCGCCGCGAGCTTCAGCACGCTGACGTCGTAGTCGACGAGCTCGCCGCGCACCTCGACGTCGAGGCTCGTGAGCGCGCCGTGCGCGAGACCCGAGAACAGCTGGCCGAGCTTCTCGACGAGCGGGATGCCGGGGCGCACGTACGGGTCGATGATGCCGCCCGCGACGTTCACCGCGTCGGGCACGAGCTCGCCCGCGAGCGCGAGGCGCACCGACTTCGCGACCGAGATGCCCGCCTTCTCCTGGGCGTCGTCGGTCGACGCGCCGAGGTGCGGCGTGACGATGAGGTTCGGCAGGCCGATGAGCGGCGACTCCTTCGGCGGCTCCTGCACGAAGACGTCGAGCGCGGCGCCCGCGATCTCGCCCGAGACGAGCGCGTCGTGCAGCGCCTGCTCGTCGATGAGGCCGCCGCGGGCGACGTTCACGACGTAGGCGGTCTTCTTCATCTTCGCGAGCTGCTCGGTGCCGATCATGCCGAGGGTCTCGGGCGTGCGCGGCATGTGGATCGTCACGAAGTCGCTGCGCTCGAGCAGTTCGTCGAGCGAGACGGTCTGCACGCCGAGCTGCTGCGCACGGGCCGCGGTGATGTACGGGTCGTACGCGATGACCTCCATGCCGAACGCCTGCAGGCGCGCGGTGATGAGGGCGCCGATGCGGCCGAGGCCGATGATGCCGACGGTCTTCTCGTAGAGCTCGGTGCCCGTGTACGACGAACGCTTCCACTGCCCGGCCGAGAGCGAGGCGTGACCGGCGGGGATGTGGCGGGCGAGGCTCAGGATGTGGCCGATCGTGAGCTCGGCGGCCGAGATGATGTTCGAGGTCGGCGCGTTCACGACCATGACCCCTGCGGTCGTGGCCGCCTTGACGTCGACGTTGTCGAGTCCGACGCCGGCGCGGGCGACGACCCGCAGCTTCGGGGCGGCGGCGAGCGCCTCTGCGTCGACCTGCGTGGCCGAGCGGATGAGGATCGCCTCGGCGTCGGCGAGGGCCGACAGGAGGGCCGGGCGGTCGGTTCCGTCGACCTGGCGGATCTCGAAGTCGGGCCCGAGGGCGTCGACGGTGGCGGGCGAGAGTTCTTCGGCGATCAGCACGACCGGCTTTGACACGAACGGTTCCTTCGGGGGCGGTGCGCGACGAAGCGCGCGAATGGGGTGCGCCTACGCCAGTGGGGGCGCCGTTACCCCGACCACCCTACTGGAGCATGACGTCGCATCTCGTTCTGTGACGGTGAGCGACGCTTCAGCCGACGATGACGCCGCGCACGAGCCCCAGCAGCACGGTGCAGCTGAGGAACAGTGCCGCCGACGCGCACAGGCCGGTGAAGTAGAGGGCCGCGCGCGCGAGGACGCCGTGGCGACGGCCGAGCACGAACGCGCCGAAGAAGCACGCGAACGGTGCGAGGAACGCCACGGTCATCACCGCCCAGCCGGCGGCGGAGAACGTGAGGCCCAGGCCGAGCAGCTGCACGACGCTTTCGACGACCTCCCAGACGTCGTAGGCGTAGAACAGGCCGAACACGGTGGCGAGCACGACGTCGAGCCACATCGGCACGCGAGGCGACGGGGCGGATGCCTCGGGCAGGACGCTCTCGGCGGTCATGCGGTCACTCCCAGGACGAACGGCAGCGGAATGAGCACGACCGCGCCGACGACGAGCCACACGAATCGTGCGCGGCTCGTCGGCGCAACACGCAGGGCGAGTGCGAACCAGCACGGTGCGGCGAGCACGGCGAGCCAGAGGCCCAGCGAGTACATCGCATCGCTCACGAGGCTCGTTCCGGGCGCGGAGGTGCGCACGGCGGTGATGAGCCAGCCGATCGTGTAGAGCAGGTAGACGCCGCCCAGCACACCGAGGGCGACGAGCGCGACCGAGCCGGTCTGGCGCGGGACGTCCTCGTCGTCGACGGGCTCACCGGCCGCGCCGTCGGGCTCTCCGTCCACCGCGTCGATCCCCTCGACGACACCGTCGGCCGAGGTGCCGGTCGCGTTCAGCGGAACCGCCTTGCCGACGGTCTTCCACCCGGGTGCGAGGGTCGGGTCGTCGTCGCCCTCCCAGCGGAGGGCGTCGTCGTCGGCATCGGGGTCGGGACGCATGGCTCCAGCCTAGTGGCGCGGCCCCGACGGCGCGTCGGGCCTCACGCGCCCGCGGTCACGCCTCGCCGAGCGGCTTCGACCGCCGCCGCCACGAGCGCGGCATCGGTCTCGTCGAAGCCGTCGACGCCGCCCCCGGGACCGCTCGGGCCGCCGCGGAGCGCCCGACCGCGCGCCGACAGGTGCACCGCGTCGACGCCGGCGTCGGCGAGCGCGGCGATGTCGGCGAGCTTGACCCCGCCGCCCGCCATGATCTCGAGCACGCCGGACACTTCGGCCATCGCCGTGAGGGTCGCGAGGCCCGAGCGGCAGTCGGCGGCTCCGCCCGAGGTGAGCACGCGACGCACGCCGAGCCGGGCGAGCGACGCGACCGCGGCGCGCGGGTCGTTCGCGGCATCGACCGCGCGGTGCACGGTCACGTCGGCCGCGCCCGCTGCGTCGACGAAGCGCTGCACGGCGTCGACGTCGAGGTCGCCGGCCTCGGTGAGCGCACCGACGACCACGCCGTCGGCCCCCGCACCGACGACCGCCCGGATGTCGCGCTCGATCGTGTCGAGCTCGTCGGCGTCGTAGACGAACCCACCGCCGCGGGGCCGCACGAGCACGTGCACGAACGAGGTCGCCGACGCCTCGGCGGCGAGCGCGACGGCCGTCTCGACGAGCCCGATCGACGGGGTGAGGCCGCCGAGTCCGAGCGCCTGGCAGAGCTCGATGCGCGCGGCCCCGTGCTCGATGGCGATGCGCGTGCCCGCGGCATCCTGAACGGCGATCTCGACGGGGAGCGGGAAGGCGACCATTCTCGACAGCGTAGCGGGCGCGGGGACGGCCCCGTCGTCTCGGGGTGACGACGGGGCCGCGTGGGGCGGAGGAGCGGACGGCGACTGCGAACGGCGAGTCGGTCACCATCCGTTCGTGGTGACCCCGTGCAGGCCTCGAGGGTCGTCGTCGTTGACGAGGCGACGCTCCTGCGGCGCGGGCGTCGGCGTCGGCTGCGATGGGTCGCTGCGGAGCCCGCTCGGCCCGGTGGGCGACCGCTGCGCGGACTCCGAGGGGAGGTCCTCGATCGATGTCACCCTTCCGGGCTTCGTGACGCCGTGCAGGCCGCGCGGGTCGTTGTCGTTGACGAGCGACGACGACACGCTCGCCGCGCCCCCCTCGCCCGTGCCCGCTCCGTGCAGGCCGCGCGGGTCGTTGTCGTTGACGAGCCGGTTGAGCATCCGCTGCTGGTCGAGCGGCAGGCGCACGGCTTGGCGTTGCTCTCGGGGCTCGGTATCCACCTCGCTCGAGGCGGTGGCTCCTGCGCATCCGGCGAGGCCGAGCGCGACGAGGAGGGCGATGGCGACCGGGCTGTGCCGCCGGATCCGGGGGGTCGTGGTGTTCATGCCCCCACCGTGTGCCGCGCCGGTATCCGCCCGCCCATCCTCCGGTATCCGTGCGGTATCCACCCCCGGACTCGGGAATTGACGAATACTCACCTTGAGCCGCAGAATGCACGCGTGACCGTCAGCGTGCTCGGTGCGCTCGTCGTCGACGGGAGCCCGATCAGCCCGCGGGAGCGGGCGGTCCTCGCCGCACTCGTGCTGCGAGGCGGAGCCGCGGTCGCCCCCGACGAGCTCGCCGACGCGGTGTGGGGCGAGCGCCCACCCGCGACGTGGCCGAAGCAGGTGCAGATCGCGATCGCGCGGCTGCGCCGGCTTCCCGGCGTTCCCGAGATCGTCACGGAGCCGGGCGGCTACCGGCTCGCGGCCAACACGACGACGACGGATGCCTCGGAGTTCGAGCAGCTCGTGCAGGTGGGCCGTCGCCACGCCGCCGACCGCGCCGCCGATCGCGCGGAGGCGGCGTTCGATCGCGCGCTCGGCCTGTGGCGCGGTCGTGCCTACCCGGAACTCGCCGACTGGCCGCCCGCCGCAGCCGAGGCGCAACGACTCGACGAGCTGCGCGCCTTCGCCGACGAGGAGCGGCTGGCCGCCCGGCTCGAGCTCGGGCAGGCCGCATCGCTCGTCGGCGACGCCGAGCGGCTCGTGCGGGAGGCACCGCTGCGCGAGCGACGATGGGAACTGCTCGCCCTCGCCCTGTACCGCGGCGACCGGCAGGCCGACGCACTCGCGGCACTCAGGTCGGCGCGGCGACGCTTCGACGACGAGCTCGGCATCGAACCGTCCGAGCGGCTCACGCTGCTCGAGGCCGGCATCCTGCGGCACGACCCCGCGCTCGCCGCCCCGACCGGCGCGCCCACGCTCGACGCCGCGTGCCCGTATCGCGGCCTCGACGCGTTCGAGGCCGAAGACGAGGAGTGGTTCTTCGGTCGCGACCGCGAGATCGGGGCCGCGCTCGAGCGCATCGACCGGTCGGCGTTCGTCGCCTTCGCGGGCGCGAGCGGCTGCGGCAAGTCCTCCCTGATCCGCGCCGGGGTCGTGCCCGCCCTCCGCCGGCGCGGGCACCGCGTCGAGGTCGTCCTGCCGCGCCGCGGTCTCGCCGTCGAACTGCCCGACCGGCTGGCGGCCGGCCGAGCCGGCGACGTGCTCGTGATCGACCAGTTCGAGGAGGTGCTGCACCTCGGCCTCCCGGACGAGGACCTCGAGTCGATCGGTCGCGGCATCGTCGCGTTCATCGAGGCCGGCGGCGGCATCGTCCTCACGGTGCGCAGCGACCACCTCGATGCCTGCGCCGCACTCCCCCACCTCGGCGGATACTTCGCCGACGGCGTGCAGCTCGTGCCGCCGATGGGCGCCGAGCAGCTGCGCGCGGCAGTCGAGTCGCCCGCCGCGTCCGTCGGCCTCCGGGTCGAGCCCGGCCTCACCGAGCTCGTGCTGCGCGACGCGGCCGGCCGGCCCGGGGTGCTGCCGCTCGTCTCGCACGCGCTCGTCGAGACCTGGCGACGCCGCGAGGGAGCGACGCTGACGGTCGCCGGCTACGAAGCCGCCGGCGGACTCTCCGGAGCGATCGCCCAGTCGGCCGACGAGATGTACCGCCGCATGTCGCCCGAGGAGCGCGACGTCTGCCGCGCCACGATGCTGCGACTCGTCGCGCTCGGTGCTGACGGCGCACCCGTGCGACGGACCTTCCCGACGCGGTCGCTGCACGACGACGCCGTGCGCGAGCGCGTGCTGGCCCGACTCTCCGACGCCCGGCTCGTGAGCGCCGACGAGTCGACCGTCGCCGTCGCGCACGAAGCACTCGCCGACGCGTGGCCACGCCTGCACCGCTGGCTCGAGGAGGATGCAACTGCGGTGCGGACGATGCACGCCGTCGCGAACGCAGCCGAGGCCTGGGAGGCGGGCGGACGCCTCGACGAGGACCTCCTGCGCGGCGCACGTCTCGAGGCGGCGACCGAGTGGTCCGAGGCCGAGGAGCGCTCGCTCACCGCCGTCGAGGCCGAGTTCCTCGCCGCATCCGCAGACCACGAGGCATCCGACCGCCGCGCCCTCGAAGCCCGCGCGAAGGCCGACCGTCGGCAGAACCGCCGCCTGCGCTCGCTCCTCGCCGCCGCCGCGGCGCTCATCATCGCGCTCGTCGGCGTCGGCACGTTCGCCGGGTTCAGTGCGAACGAGGCTGAACAGCAGCGCAACGACGCCACGATCGAGGCGCTCGTCGGCAAGGCCCTGTCGCTGCGCGACTCAGAGCGGGATGTCGCGGCGCTGCTGGCCGCGGAGGCGTACCGCCGCTGGCCCGACGACCCGAGGACCCGTGCGGGGCTCATGGGCGTCGTGAGCGGGGTCGGCGGATTCCTGAGTAGCGCATTCATCGACGGGGCCGGCGCGGCGTTCGGTGCGGTGATCCCGGGCACGCGCAGCGCGCTCGTCGCGACCGACGACGGCGACATCGCCGTCCGCGAGGTCGACGACGGCTCGGTCGTGCAGACGCTCGAGCTCGGCTTCGACCCCGTCGCTTCGGCGCCACCGCCGATCGTGGTCGTCAGCGCCGACGGCAGCACCGGGGCGGTGCTGTGGCCCGAGCGCGTCAATCCGGAGGTCGGCAACACCTGGTACGGCACGGCGACGAGTTCTACCCTCACGGTCTTCGACGTCGACACCGGCGAACGCCGGCTCGACCCCGTCCGCGTTGGAGTCGGCCCTGGAGCGCTCGCGATCGACGGCACCGGCGAACGAATCGCGGTCGCCGCATCCAGCAATGGCTCTGTGCGTCTCATCGATACGACCACCGGCGAGCAGCGCCGGATCACCGGCGAACGTACGGTACCGCTCGACCACGATTCCGTCGCGGCGTCGCTCGCCTACGGAACCGACGGGTCGCTCTACGTCGGCCGCCTCGACGACCGGGTCGACGTGATCGACCCGGCGACCGCGACGACGGTCGCGACGCTTGTCGTCCCGGTCGCGTCGGCCAATCGGGCGATGGTGATCGGGCCCGACGGTGTGGTAGTAGCCTCCGGCGACGGGAAGCTGATCGCCCTCGACCCCGCCGACGAACGGCTCGAATGGGCCGTCGAGCTCCCGCCGAGCATCCCCGACTCATGCTCATGGATCACCGCGTCGGAAGCGACGAGCACGGTGTACTGCGGCGGCCAGTTCGGGCATATCGACGAGTACTCGCTCGATGACGGCCGACCGCTCGGACGGCTCGATGCGCGGCTCGGCTCCGTCGGACCGCTCACGACGCTCGACGACGGACGCGAACTCGTGTCGATCAGCCTGACCGGCGCGGCGATCCTCCGCTGGCGGCTGGACGGCGGCGGCCCGGCGCACCGCCTCATCACCGCAGGTTGGCAGGCGGACGGCGGATACTCCGAAGCGGGCAGCCTGATCGTCGCTCGCCCGCGCGACCCGGCGCCGGCCGACGGGAGCCCGCCCATCGCGGCCGTCGTCGACACCGCTACGGGCGAGTTCCTGCGTCGATTCGAGGACGGGCTCGCCGATCCCGTGTGGGGCTCGGGGCAGCTGCTCGTCGGTCGCGCGGCGGAAGGCGGCTTCCACCTCTTCGACGCCGATACGGGCGACGTCATCGCCGACCTGCCCGAAGGAACGTTCGGCGTCTGGCCGTCGCCTGGGCGCGAGCGGGTGTTCGCGGCGCAGAAGGACTGGACGATCGCGACGGTCGACGGCGCGACTGGCGAGGTCGCGGGCGCCCCGGTCACGGGACCGGACGGGTTCCCGGTCGGGGTCGTAAGTTCCCCCGACGGCGAGGTGCTCGGCATCCTGGGGTACCGCGGCGGCGGGCTACTCGCCGCCGGAATCTTCGACACCGCGACCGGTGAACTCATCATCGAACAGTCCGGACTCCATGTCGCCGCGATCACCGATGACGGGTCGATGATCGTGTTCGACGAGGACCGCATCACGCGGCGCGCGTCGTTCGACGACGAGTCGGCGCAATCGCTCGCCGGCACCGGCGGCGGGCTCGGCGTCGCCGCGCTGAGCTCCGATGGTCGCACCCTGCTCGTCACCGCCGGCGACCAGTCGGTCCAGGTGTTCGACCTGCCGAGCGGCGTCCGGATCGGCGAGCCCTTCACAGCCGACGCAGTGACGTCGTCGAGCGCATTCCTCCGCCCCGACGGCCGCGAACTGGCGGTCACGATCGCCGACGGAATCATGATCTGGGACCTCGACCCCGGCCACCAGTTCGACGCCGTGTGCCGCATCGCCGGCCGTAACCTCACCGAGCAGGAGTGGCGCACCTACCTGCCGGGCTTCGACGGACCGCAGCGCACCTGCGGCTGACGGGCGACGTGCAGCCCGAGCGCGGACGGCGGCCCGCCCCGAGACATCCTCGAAGGCGGGCCGCCGTGCACAGCTGGAACGCGACCGCTCAGAACACCGGCACGCCGTTGCGCACGAGCCTCCAGTTCACGACGTGGAAGTCCTGCGGGTCGATCGTGCCCTGCGCCGACGCGTAGGCGACGATCGCTTCGCGGATGGCGACCTGCGCGTTGTAGACCACCGGCGCCGTCGCGATGTGCGGGAACCCGCCGCCGCCCGACTGGCGGTAGTTGTTGACCGCCACGAGGAACTGCTGGTCGTCGGCCACCGGCGCGCCGTCGTACACGAGCGGCGAGATGCGCTGCCCGACCGGCTTCGAGATGTCGATCGTGTACTCGACGCCCGAGAACTGGTCGTAGTTGTAGTCGGGGGTGAAGGCCGACCTCGGGGTCGGGGCGTTGGTCCACGATGCCGGTTCGACCGGGGCGTCGGGGGCGACGGTCTTGAAGTACTCGGCCGAGAACTCGAGGTACTCCTTGATCTGCTTGCCCGTGAGGATCGACGCAATCAGCGTGTTGTCGTAGATGTAGAGGCCGGCGACGTCCTTGATCGTGACCTCCCCCTCCGGGAAGCTCGCGGCCCGGTTGAACGGCGCCGCGATCGAGACGATCGGCAGGGATGCCTCGGCGGTGCCCGCGACGGCGGCGCGCACGGTCTCGGTCTGCACCTCGTTGACGTAGTCGAGGATCGCCGTGTCCTTCCAGCAGGACTCGGCGGCGAGCATCTCCTCGGTCGAGGTCGCGACCTCCGAGTGCATGTAGTCGACGACGGCGTCGTGCTGGTCGCGCACGATCGCGACGAACTCGGGGTCGTCGACGACGGTGTTCGCGTTCAACAGGTACGCCTTGTGTTCGACGACCGACCACTTGCCGCGCGAGTAGCTGAGGTCGAGGTCGAACACGCTGAGCCGCTGGCCCCAGTTCTTGGGCTCGCTCATGATGACCTCGGCACCGGTCACGAGGTTCGTGACGAGCCGCTCGGGGATCTCCGCGTGGGCGTGCCCGAAAAGGACCACGTCGATATCGGGCACCTGCTCCGCGACGAGCTTCGCCGCGTTCTCGATCGGCAGGTCGGAGCCGTAGGTCGACAGGCCGCTCTCGCCCGAGTGGGCGCTCACGACGATGATGTGCGCGCCTTCGGCCTTCATCACCGGCACCCAGCGCTTGGCGGTCTCGACGAGGTCGAGCACCTCGACCTTGCCCGAGACGTTGGCCTTGTCCCAGATGACGACGCCGGGGTTCGTCAGCCCGAGCACGCCGACCTTGACGGGCGGGTGGCCCTTCGCGACCTTCAGCTGCGTGATCGTGTACGGCGTGAATCGCGGAACCTTCGTGCCGGCGTGCACGGCGTTCGCGGCGAGGGCCGGCGCGTCCATCTGCGAGATCCAGTTGTCGAGGAATTCGAGGCCGTAGTTGAACTCGTGGTTGCCGAGGGCCACCGCGTCGTACTCGAGCGCGTTCATCTGCGCCGCCACCGGGTGCAGCGCACCGGTCTCGGTGACCGGTTCGACCGTGGCGTAGTAGAACCCGAGCGGGGTGCCCTGGATCGTGTCACCCGCATCGAACAGCAGCGTGTTGCCGCGACCGCGGTCGGCTCGGACCTGCTTGACGAGGCTGGCCACGCGCGCGAGGCCGACGGCGTTCGTCTCCCGCGTCGGCGAACCGTCGTAGTACGTCGCGTCCTTGTAGTAGTCCCAGTTGACGACGTTCGCGTGCAGGTCGCTCGTGCCCATGATCGTGATCTTCGCCGACGTGCCGTCCGTCGCCGCCATCGCAGGGCTCGCCGACCAGCCCGCGGCGGCGAGGGCGCCGGCCGCCGACATGCCGACGAGGACGTTGCGTCGGGTGACGCCCGAGTGCGCATGGCCGGCTTCGTCGTCGGGCACCGCGCAGGAGCACCAGCGGGGAACGGGTTCGGGTTCGTGGTTCGCGAGTTCACTCATGGCACAGAATGCGACCACGATCGGATGCCTCGGTGCAAGGGTTTGCAGCTGAATTCCGCGTGCTCATTCGCGCACGACGACGAACGGCCCGTTCCGGAGTGATTTCCGGAACGGGCCGCGTGGTCTCGATACGGCGCTGGCGCGCCTACTCGACCGACCTCAGGTCAGCGAGCGACCTCGCCGTCGACGTAGTCGTCGTCGTCCGAGGCGTTCCACGCGAAGAGCTTGCGCAGTTCGCGGCCGGTCGACTCGATCGGGTGCTGCTCGCCCTTGGCGCGGAGCTCGAGGAACTCCTTCTGGCCGTTGTCCTGGTCGGCGATGAAGCGCTTGGCGAACGTGCCGTCCTGGATGTCGGCGAGGACCGCCTTCATGTTCTCCTTGACCGACGGGTCGATGACGCGCGGGCCCGAGACGTAGTCGCCGTACTCGGCCGTGTCGGAGACCGACCAGCGCTGCTTGGCGATGCCGCCCTCCCACATGAGGTCGACGATGAGCTTCAGCTCGTGGAGCACCTCGAAGTAGGCGATCTCGGGCTGGTAGCCGGCCTCGACGAGGGTCTCGAAGCCGTACTGCACGAGCTGCGAGGTGCCGCCGCAGAGCACGGCCTGCTCGCCGAACAGGTCGGTCTCGGTCTCTTCGGTGAAGGTCGTCTTGATGACGCCGGCGCGGGTGCCGCCGATGCCCTTGGCGTACGACTTCGCGAGATCCCAGGCGGTGCCGGTCGCGTCCTGCTCGACGGCGATGATGTCGGGGATGCCTCGGCCGGCGACGAACTCGCGGCGCACCGTGTGCCCCGGCGCCTTCGGCGCGACGAGGATGACGTCGACGCCCTCGGGTGCCTCGATGTAGCCGAAGCGGATGTTGAAGCCGTGGCCGAAGACGAGCGCGTTGCCGGCGACGAGGTTGTCCTTCACCGAGTCGGCGTAGATGTGGCGCTGGTACTGGTCGGGCGCGAGGATGACGACGACGTCGGCCCACGCCGCGGCGTCGGCGACGTTCTTGACCTCGAAGCCGGCCTCTTCGGCCTTCTGGATGGACTTCGAGCCCTCCTTGAGGCCGATGACGACCTCGACGCCCGAGTCGCGCAGGTTCTGCGCGTGCGCGTGGCCCTGCGAGCCGTAGCCGATGACGGCGACCTTCTTGCCCTGGACGATCGAGAGGTCGGCGTCCTGGTCGTAATACATCTCAGCCATTGCTGTTCTTCTCCTTGGTGTGGGTTTCGGTGACGGATGTCTCGGCGCCGTGCCGAGGCATCCGTGGTCAGTTCTTGAAGACGCGTTCGGTGATGCTCTTGCCGCCGCGCCCGATCGCGAGGAGGCCCGACTGGGCGATCTCCTTGATGCCGTACGGCTCGAGCACCTTGAGCAGCGCCTGGGTCTTGCCCGAGTCGCCGGTGACCTCGATCACGAGCGCGTCGGTCGAGACGTCGACGACGCGGGCGCGGAAGAGGTTGACCGCCTCGAGCACCTGGGAGCGGGTCGTGTTGTCGACGCGCACCTTGATGAGCAGGTGCTCGCGCTGCACCGACTGGGCCGGGTCGAGCTCGACGATCTTGATGACGTTGACGAGCTTGTTGAGCTGCTTCGTCACCTGCTCGAGCGGCAGGTCCTCCACGTCGACGACGACCGTGATGCGGCTGAGGCCGTCGATCTCGGAGTGGCCGACCGCGAGGGACTCGATGTTGAAGCCGCGGCGGGCGAACAGGCCCGCGACGCGGGTCAGCAGGCCCGGCTTGTCCTCGACGAGGAGGGAGAGCACGTGGGTCGACATGGTCAGTCCTCCTCGCTGAAGGCCGGCGAATGGTCGCGGGCGTACTGGATGTAGCTGTTCGACACGCCCTGCGGCACCATCGGCCACACCATCGCGTCGGCCGAGACGACGAAGTCGATCACGACGGGGCGGTCGTTGGTCTCGAGCGCGAGCTTGATCGCATCGTCGACCTCCTCCTTCTTCGTGACGCGGATGCCGAGGGCGCCGTACGCCTCGGCGAGCTTCACGAAGTCGGGGATGCGCACCGTGTCATGACCCGTGTTGAGGTCGGTGTTCGAGTACCGGCCGTCGTAGAACAGGGTCTGCCACTGGCGCACCATGCCGAGCGACGAGTTGTTGATGACCGCGACCTTGATCGGGATGTCGTTCAGGGCGCACGTGGCCAGCTCTTGGTTGGTCATCTGGAAGCAGCCGTCGCCGTCGATCGCCCACACGTCGCGGTCGGGCTGGGCGACCTTCGCGCCCATCGCCGCCGGCACCGCGTAGCCCATCGTGCCCGCGCCGCCCGAGTTGAGCCACGAGTTGGGGCGCTCGTACTTGATGAACTGCGCCGCCCACATCTGGTGCTGGCCGACGCCCGCGGCGTACACGCCCTCGGGGCCGGTCAGCTCGCCGATGCGCTCGATCACGTACTGCGGGGCGAGCAGGCCGTCGCTCGGCTCGGAGTAGCCCAGCGGGTATTCGTTGCGGAGGCCGTCGAGCGTCGCCCACCACTCGTCGAGGTCGGGGGTCTCGTCGCGCGTCGCATCGCGGTAGGCCGCGCCGAGGTCGACGAGGACCTCCTTCAGGTCGCCCACGATCGGCACGTCGGCCGTGCGGATCTTCGAGATCTCGGCCGGGTCGATGTCGACGTGCACGACCTTCGCCTCGGGGGCGAAGAGCGCGGCCTTGCCGGTGACCCGGTCGTCGAATCGTGCGCCGAGGGCGACGATGAGGTCGCTCTCCTGCAGCGCGAGCACCGCCGGCACCGTGCCGTGCATGCCGGGCATGCCGAGGTGCTGCGGGTGCGAGTCGGGGAAGGCGCCGCGGGCCATGAGCGTCGTGACGACGGGCGCCTTCGTGGTCTCGGCGAGCGCGAGCAGCTCTTCGGACGCGCGGGCGCGGATCACGCCGCCGCCGACGTACAGCACCGGGCGCTTCGCGGCGGCGATCAGCTGCGCCGCGGCGGTGACCTGCTTGCCGTGCGCCTTCGTGATCGGACGGTAGCCGGGCAGGTCGACCTTCGGCGGCCAGCGGAACGAGAACTTCGCCTGCTGGGCGTCCTTCGTGATGTCGACGAGCACCGGGCCGGGTCGACCCGTCGTCGCGATGTGCACCGCGGCGGCGATCGTGGCGGGGATGTCCTCGGCACGCTTCACGAGGAACGAGTGCTTCGTGATCGGCATCGTGATGCCGACGATGTCGGCCTCCTGGAAGGCGTCGGTGCCCATGAGCGTCGAGAACACCTGGCCGGTGATCGCGAGCAGCGGCACCGAGTCCATGTGGGCGTCGGCGATGGCGGTGACGAGGTTCGTCGCGCCGGGACCCGACGTCGCGATCGTGACGCCGAGCTTGCCGCTCGACGACGCGTAGCCCTGGGCGGCGTGACCGCCGCCCTGCTCGTGGCGCACGAGGATGTGGCGCAGCTTCTTGCTCTCGAAGAGCGGGTCGTAGACGGGCAGGATGGCTCCGCCCGGGAGTCCGAAGACGTCGGTGATGCCGAGCAGTTCGAGCGAGCGGACGACCGCCTCGGCACCCGTGATCTCCACGGGTGCAGCGGACGGCACGGCCGCAGGCGTCGGCACGGGGGTCGATTCCGTGGGCATGCGGTTCCAATCTGGTGGACGGTGATTGCGAAGAGTGCGCAGCACTCAGCCCGTCGTCGCGCCTTCGGCAGCGGAGCGCACGAGCTTGGAGTACTTCGCGAGAACGCCTCGGGTGTAGCGCGGGGGAAGCGGAGCCCAGCCGTCGCGGCGGGCAGCCAGCTCGGCCTCGTCGACAAGTAGGTCGATGGACCGGGCTGCGATATCGACCCGAATCAGATCACCATCGCGCACGAAAGCAATCGGACCTGCGTCGACTGCTTCGGGTGCCAGATGGCCGATGCACAGGCCGGTTGTGCCGCCTGAGAATCGACCGTCCGTCAAGAGTAGTACATCTTTTCCGAGGCCGGCGCCCTTGATGGCCGCCGTGATGGCGAGCATCTCGCGCATGCCGGGGCCGCCCTTGGGGCCCTCGTAGCGGATCACGACGACGTCGCCGTGCTTGATCTCGCCGTTCGTGAGCGCGTCCATCGCACCGCGCTCGCGCTCGAACACGCGGGCCGGGCCCTCGAACACGGCGGCGTCGAAGCCGGCCGTCTTGACGACGGCGCCCTCGGGCGCGAGCGTGCCGTGCAGGATCGTGAGGCCGCCCGTCTCGTGGATCGGGTCGTCGAGCGTGTGCAGCACCTCGCCGTCCAGCGGCGGCAGGTCGAGCTCTTCGAGGTTCTCGGCCATGGTCTTGCCCGTGACGG
Source organism: Agromyces solani (assembly GCF_058349925.1). Taxonomy (NCBI): domain Bacteria; kingdom Bacillati; phylum Actinomycetota; class Actinomycetes; order Micrococcales; family Microbacteriaceae; genus Agromyces; species Agromyces solani. The sequence continues at coordinate 1,238,481 of NZ_JBYRER010000001.1, read as the reverse complement.
TGAGCACGTCGCCGTGCAGGAGGCCGGCGTCGAGCAGCGCCTTCATGAGCACGGGCACGCCGCCGCGACGGTCGACGTCGTTCATGACGTACTTGCCGAACGGTTTGAGGTCGCCGATGTGCGGCACCTTGGAGCCGATGCGATTGAAGTCGTCGAGCGTGAGGTCGACCTCGGCCTCGCGGGCGATCGCGAGCAGGTGCAGCACGATGTTCGTCGAGCCGCCGAGCGCCATGCCGACGGCGATGGCGTTCTCGAACGCCTTCTTGGTCAGGATCTGGCGGGCGGTGATGCCCTTGTTCAGCAGGTTCACAACGGCCTCGCCCGAGCGGTGCGCGTAGTAGTCGCGGCGACGGTCGGCCGACGCGGGCGACGCCGAGCCCGGCAGCGAGAGGCCGAGGGCCTCGGCGACCGAGGCCATGGTGTTCGCGGTGTACATGCCGCCGCAGGCGCCCTCGCCCGGGGCGAACGCGCACTCGATGCGCTTCGCGTCGGCCTCGCTCATTGTGCCGGCCTTGACCGCGCCGACCGCCTCGAACGAGTCGATGATCGTGATGTCCTTCTCGGTGCCGTCGGAGAGGCGCACCCAGCCGGGCGCGATCGATCCCGCGTAGAGGAAGACGCTCGCGAGGTCGAGGCGGGCCGCCGCCATGAGCATGCCGGGGATCGACTTGTCGCAGCCCGCGAGCAGCACCGAGCCGTCGAGCCGCTCGGCCTGCATGACGACCTCGACCGAGTCGGCGATGACCTCGCGCGACACGAGCGAGAAGTGCATGCCCTCGTGGCCCATCGAGATGCCGTCGGAGACCGAGACGGTGCCGAACTGCAGCGGGTATCCGCCCCCGCCGTGCACGCCCTCCTTCGCGGCCTGCGCGAGGCGGCCGAGCGAGAGGTTGCACGGGGTGATCTCGTTCCACGAGCTCGCGATGCCGATCTGCGGCTTGTCCCAGTCGGCATCGCCCATGCCGACGGCGCGGAGCATGCCCCGGCTCGTCATGGCCTCGATGCCATCGGTGACGGTACGACTACGCGGTTTGGGATCGAACTCCGACATGCATCGAGTCTATGGCCAGCGCGATCCGCCGTTACGCGCGACGTCGCGCTCGTCGGCCAGGCGCTCGAGCAGCAGCGCGACGTCCTCGGGACTGCGCACGCGGTGCGCCGCGAGCGACTTGCCCTGGCCGACCTTGACGCCGAGGTCGTCGCCCTCGAGGGCCGCGAACGCGTCCTCGTCGGTCACGTCGTCGCCGACGTACACCACGGCGCTCGCGCCCGCGTGCTGGCGGAGCCGGGTGAGCGCCTCCCCCTTGTCGCTCGGCCGCACCGAGAACTCGAGCACGTTCTTTCCCGCCCGAACGGTGAGCTCCGGCAGCTCGCGCGCGACGCGCTCGCGGACCGCGCGCTGGAGTTCGGCCGCCTGGGCCTGCGCGACCTTCCGCGTGTGGAGGGCGAGTCCGGCGGGCTTCCACTCCACCCACGCCCCCTCGACCGACGAGGCCGACTCTTCGAGCACGCGCGTCAGCTGCTGGAGCTCGGCGAGCTCGCCGTCGCGCAGGTCGATCGTCACGCTGCCGCCGTCGAGTTGCAGCTCGACGCCGTGCGAACCGCTGAGCAGCGCCCCGTGGGGCGGATCGGCGACCTCTCGAAGGCTCTCGAGCGCGCGCCCCGACACGATCGCGACGCGAGTGTCCTCCGCGGCCGCCAGGCGCTCGATGGCCGCACGGGCCCGTCTGGTCGCCCGGGCGTCCTCGGGGCGGTCGACGAGCGGGGCGAGGGTGCCGTCGAAGTCGAGGGCGACGAGCAGCCGCTCGGTCGTGGCGATGCGGCGGAGCCCCGACACGAGCTGGTCGGGCACGCCGGGCGCGATGATGCCGGCGCCCGTCAGCGTCTTCAGGAACGTCGCGGACCAGTTCGCCACGTCGTTGTCTCGCACGCGCTTGCGGAGCGCCCGCATCCGCCGCGCGCGCTCCCGCCTCGGCATCGAGGTCGCCTCGACCATCGCGTCCTTCAGGCCCTCGATGTCGTGCGGGTTGACGAGGACGGCCTGTCGCAGTTCGTCGCTCGCCCCGGTGAACTCGCTGAGCAGCAGCGTGCCGTCCTCGTCGAATCGGCACGCCACGTATTCCTTCGCGACGAGGTTCATGCCGTCGCGGAGTGCGGTGACGAGCATGACGTCGGCGGCGAGGTACAGCGCCACCATCTCCTCCCGGGGGTAACCGTGGTGGAGGTAGGCGATCGCCTGGTGCCCCAGGGTCGAGTAGTCGCCGTTCAGCCGGCCGACCATGAGCTCGATCTCGTCGCGCAGCTGGCGGTACGTCTCGACCCGTTCGCGCGAGGGGCTCGCGACCTGCACGAGCGTCGCCTGCTCGACCGAGAGCCGTCCGTCGCGCAGCAGCTCGCCGAACGCCTTGAGCCGATGCCGGATGCCCTTGGTGTAGTCGAGGCGGTCGACGCCGAGCATGATCGTCTCGGGGTTGCCGAGGCTCTCCCTGATCTCGCGGGCCCGTGCCTGCACCTCGGGCCGTCGGGCGATCTCCTCGAAGCCGGCGGCATCGATCGAGATCGGGAAGTGGCGAGCCACGACGCGTCGCACCTCGCCGTCCTCGGCCGGCACCTCGATGAGCGTGCCGCGCGTCGCGTACCCGAAGAGCCGTCGTACCGCACGCGAGAAGTTGCCGGCGTCGGCCGCCCGCTGGAACCCGATGACGTCGGCCCCGAGCAGCCCGTCGACGACCTGGCGGCGCCACGGCAGCTGCGAGTAGATGCCGTACGCCGGGAACGGGATGTGGTTGAAGAAGCCGATCACGAGGTCGGGCCGGTTCTCGCGCAGCATCTTCGGCACGAGCTGCAGCTGGTAGTCCTGCACCCACACGACCGCCCCCGGGGCGGCCGCCCGCGCGGCGGCCTCGGCGAACCGTCGGTTCACCCGCACGTACGCGTCCCACCACTCGCGGTGGAACGAGGGGGGCGCGATCACGTCGTGGTACAGCGGCCACAGGGTGTCGTTCGAGAAGCCCTCGTAGTAGTCCTCGAGCTCGGATTCGCTGAGCGGGACCGGGATGATCGAGATGCCGTCGTGCTCGAAGGGGTCGAACTCCCGGTCGGCGACGCCCGCCCAGCCGATCCAGGCGCCGTCGGCGGCGCGCATGACCGGTTCGAGGGCGGTGACGAGCCCGCCGGGCGAGCTCCGCCATTGCGTCTCGCCGTCGGGTCCGGCCTGGTAGTCGACGGGCAGCCGGTTCGAGACGACGATCATGTCGTAGGCCGCATCGACGTAGAGGTCGTCGCGTGATGGTTCGGGGGCGTTCATAGAGCGGATGTCCCTCCTCGCGCTCTCCTCAGGCTAACAGCGCGTCCGCGGGGCGCGGTCGGTCGAGTCGGCGCGCAGCGCCGTATCGAGACCACCGCCCGGCTGTCGGACGTCGCTGCCAGTATCGGCGCATGGACATCCAACGCCTCCAGCCCGAGGGACTCGTCGTGAGCCCCGCCTTCAGCCATGTCGCGATCGTGCCGCCGGGAGCGACGACCGTCTACCTCGGCGGCCAGAACGGCGTCGACGAGACGGGTGCGGTCGTCTCCGACGACGTCGCCGAGCAGGCCGTCCGCACCATCGACAACGCGACCATCGCCCTCGGCGCCGCGGGCGCGACGCTCGCCGACGTCGTGCAGTGGACCGTGCTCATCGCCGACGGCGCCGACCTCCGTGCCGCCTACGGCGCGATCGCCCCGCGTCTCGCGACCGGCGGTGCGCCGCCCCTCGTCACGGCGGCCACGGTCGCCGGTCTCGGCGTGCCCGGCGCGCTCATCGAGGTGAGCGCGGTCGCGGCGCTGCCCGCCCGGTCGGTCGAGTAGCCACCACGGAGCGCATCGAGACCACCCCGGTCGGTCGAGTAGCGACGAAGGCGCGTATCGAGATCACCCCCGGTCGGTCGAGTAGCGACGAAGGAGCGTATCGAGATCACCCCCGGTCGGTCGAGTAGCGACGAAGGAGCGTATCGAGACCACCAGCAGGCTGCTCTCGATACGCTCCCGTCGAGCTCCGGCCGGCTCAGCCGAGCGCGGCGGCCGCGAATCCGATCGACCGGATGCCTCGGCGCCGGCCGACCACGATCGCGGTGCCGACCACACCGAGCACGCCGAACAGGGCGATCACGGCCGCGGCACCGGCGACGGCACCGCCGCCCGCACCGGACACGATGGTCTGCATGCCCTGCACCGCCCACGTGAGCGGGAGGAACGGACTGATCGCCTGGTACGGGCCGCTCAGCACCTCGATCGGCACGAGCCCGCCGGTGGAGGTCAGCTGCAGGGCCACGAGCACGAGCGAGACGAGCAGGCCGGCGCGTCCGAGCCACGCCGTGAAGAACGCGTGGAGCGCCGTGAACGCGAGCGCGAGCAGGGCCGAGAACGCGAGGGTCTGCGGCAGGAGGCTCCAGGCCACGCCCATGCCCGCGTGCATTAGGAGCACGACCGCGACGGCCTGCGCGAGCGCGATGAGGCCGGCTCGCGCGAGGGCGCGCCACACGAGCCCGCCGGTGGAGGCCGTGCTGCGGAGCGCCTCCCGGCCGAACGGCCGGAACACGAGGAAGAGCGCCATCGCGCCGAGCCAGAGACCGATCGGCACGAACAGCATGCCGATGACCTCGCTCGTCGAGCCGATCTCGTTCTCGCGCGACGTGTCGACGCTCACCGGTTCGGCGACGACGTCGGCGGTCTGCTCGGCGTCGATGTCGCCGAGCTTCTGCGCCTCCTTCGCGCCCGAGGCGAGCCCGTCGGCGAGCGAGTCGGCGCCCGAGGCGAGCTTCGTGGCGCCGTCGGCGGCGCCGTCGGCGCCCGCCTGCAGCTGGCCGAGCCCGCCCGCGAGTTCGCCGACGCCCGACGCGAGACCGGTCGCTCCGTCGCTGAGCCCGGCGGACCCGGCCGAGAGCTGCTCGGCGCCCGAGGCGAGACCTGCGGCGCCGTCGCGGATGCCCGTCGAGCCGGCCGCCAGCTTCGTCGCACCTGCGGAGAGTTCGGCGATGCCGTCCTGCAGCGCCGGGAGACCCGCGCCGCCCGTGGCGAGCGGAGCGCCCTGCTCCGAGAGCGTCTCGGCGCCGTCACCGATGCCGACGACGCCCTCGCGCATCTTGCACAGGTCGGCGAGCTGTGCCGGCCGCGGCTTCGTCGTGCAGTCGGCGAGTCCACCCGTCGCGGCGGTGATCGTCTGGTCGATGAGGGCGAGCAGGCCGGGTTCGAGGGCGGCGTAGTTCTCGGATAGCGCAGTCACGCCCTTCGTGTACGCCACGACGCCGTCGCCGAGCTGGCCGAGCTGAGCCGTGTTCGTCGCGAGCTCGGAGAGCCCGCCCGCGATGCCGTCGACGCCCGCCGTGTACTTTGCCACGCCGGCCGAGTAGCTCGAGAGCCCGCTCGCGATACCGTCGACCCCGTTCGTATACTGCGCCACGCCGTCGGCGTACGCGGAAGCCCCGTCCGCGGCATCCGAAGCACCGGCCGCCGACTGCGCGACGCCGTCGGCGAGCTGACCGATGCCGCTCGAGAGCGAGCCCGCACCGCTCGAGAGCTGCGCCGCACCGTCGGCGGCTTCGCCGAGCGAGCCGCCCATCGTCGCGAGGTTGCCGTAGAAGCCCTCGAGGTATTGGGTGGTGAGCTCGCGGCCGAACGCGGTCGACATTGCGTCGCCGACCGACTGCGCGACCGAACCGGTGAGGTAGCCGTGCGCGTCGTCGGTGCGGATGTCGAGGTTGGCGCGCGTCGGCGACTCCCCCGAGATCGACGTGACCGACTCGGAGAAGTCGGCGGGGATCGTGAGCACCGCGTACGCCTCGCCCGAGGCGAGCTTCTCGGCGGCCTCGTCGTCGTTCGAGATGGTCCACTCGAACCCGGCCGTCTCGGGCCCCGTGAGCTCGGTCACGAGCTGGCGGCCGGCGAGCACGGGCTGCTCGGTGCCGTCGGGCAGGGTCATCGTGACCATCTCGTCGTTGTTGACGACGACGGCCGGGATCTGCTCGAGGTTGTCATCGGCGCCGCCGAGCGCACCCGAGACGAGGCCCGCGACGGCGAGCGGAACGGCGATGACGGCGGCGACGAGCACGCCGTAGCGCACGCGGCGCTGGGCGGGGGTCGAGCCGAACAGGCGGGCGAGTCGGGAGCTCATCGCTGTGCCTCCAGGGTGCGAGAGACGGGTTCTACGTATCGGATGCCTCGTGCCGCGAGTTCGGCCGAGGAGTCGGGCGGGCACGACCCGTCGCCGAGGCCGACGATCAGGGTCACGCTCGCGGGCACGAGGCGGCCGAGTGCGGCCCACAGCTCGTCGCTCGCGTCGCCGGGGTCGTCGTCGAGGTCGACGACGACGACCTTCGGGCGTTCGGCGAGTGCGGCCGCCACGGCGACGACCGTGCGGGCCTCCGCCCCGAGCGCCGAGAGCGGGGTGTCGACGCCGACTCGAGCGCCGTCGGCGCCCAGCGCGGCGGCCGCGCGATCGGCCCACTCGCGGACGAGCGAGGTCGACGGTGCGAGCCGGTACCACGGTCGGGTGGCGTCGAGCCGCGCGGCGATGAGTTCGCCGACGGTCGAACCGGTCGGCGCGTCGGACGCGACCTCGGCCATCGCCACCTGCCGCATGACCCGGCCCGCCCCCGTCGGGAGGGGCGTGCCCTCGACGGCGACCAGGCCCGAGACCGGGGCGAGCCGGCCCGCGAGCGACGCCGCCACGACGCGTCGGTCGACGGTCTCGCCGCGCACGACGAGCACCCCGCCCGTCGGCACCTCGACCGCGAGCGGCCCGATCGGCCGCTCGGGCAGGCCGAACACGGCGCCGTCGAGGTTGACGGCCGCGGGTCGCGCCGCCGCCCATTCGGCCTGCTCGAGATGGGCGCGCAGGCCCTCGCCCTCGATGTCGACGTCGGGCAGGATGCGGGCGAGCCACTTCGGCAGCCACCAGGCCGCCGTGCCCGCGAGGGCCATCGCGGCGGGCACGAGGGTCATGCGCACGAGGAACGCGTCGAACGCGACGCCGATCGCGAGCGCGAAGGCGATGCCCTTGATCACCCCCGAGCCCTCGGGCACGAACGCGAAGAAGACGAAGAACATGATGAGTGCCGCGGCCGTGACGACGCGCGCCGCGTGCTGGAAGCCGTGGACGATCGACGTGCGCGGCTCCTTCGTCTTCACGAACTCCTCGCGCATGCCCGACACGAGGAAGACCTCGTAGTCCATCGCGAGTCCGAACAGCACGGCCATGAGCAGGATCGGGAGGAAGCTCAGGATCGGCCCCGGCTCGACGTGCAGCAGGTCGGCGAACCATCCCCACTGGAAGATGGCGACGGTCGCACCGATGGCCGCGAACGCCGACAGCAGGAAGCCGAGCGCCGCCTTGATCGGCACGAACACCGACCGGAACACCATGAGCAGGAGCACGACGGACAACCCGACCACGATGAGCGCGAACGGGACGAGCGCGTCGGCGAGGCGGTTCGAGATGTCGATCGCGACCGCGGTGAAGCCGGTCACGGCGATCGGCGTGCCGAAGTCGGCCTCGATCGAGGGGGCGAGGTCGCGGATCGACGCGACGAGCTCCTTCGTCTCGGGAGAGTCGGGCGCCGACTCGGGGATGACCTGGATGATCGCCGTGTCGACCGTCTCGTTCGGCAGTCCGTCGCCGACGTAGGCGACGTCGTCGAGCTCGCCGATACGGGCCCCGATGGCGTCGAGGTCGTCGAAGATGTCGGTCGTCTGGGTGATGTCGACGGTCACGATGAGCGGGCCGTTGTAGCCCGGCCCGAAGCCCGCGTCGATCATCTCGTACGCCTCGCGCTGCGTCGACCCGGCCTCGCCCGAGCCGTTCGGCAGGTTGAGGTCGAGGCTGAGCGCCGGTACCGCGGCGGCGCCGAGCACGCCCACGACGGCGATGACGAAGACGACCGGCGCCTTGAGCACGAGGTCGACCCAGCGGCGGCCCATCGTGCGCTTGCCGCCCTCGTCGGCGGCGTTCGCGCGTCGGTGGGCGCGGCTGCCCGGCTTCGGCGTGAGCCGGCGGCCGAAGACGCCGAGCAGCGCCGGCAGGAGCGTGACGGCGCCGGCGACCGCGATGAACACGGCGAAGGCGGCGCCGACGCCCATGACGCTGAGGAACGGGATGCCGACGACGAGCAGGCCGAGCAGGGCGATGATCACCGTGAGGCCCGCGAAGACGACCGCGCCGCCCGCCGTGGCGACCGCCTCGGCGGCGCTCTCCTCGGGGTCCTCGCCGCGGGCGAGCTGGTTGCGGTGGCGGGAGAGGATGAACAGCGCGTAGTCGATGCCGACGGCCAGGCCGATCATGACGGCGAGCATCGGCGCGGTCGACGAGACGGTCGCGAAGGCGGCGACGATCGTGATGCCGCCGACGGCGGTGCCGACGCCCACGAGCGCGGTGATGAGCGGCATGCCCGCCGCGAGCAGCGACCCGAAGGTGATGATGAGCACGACGGCGGCGAACAGCACGCCGAACACCTCGGTGATCGTGAGGCCGAAGCTCGTCTCCTGGAAGACATCGCCGCCGAACGCGACGGCGAGGCCGGCCTCCGTGCCGATCTCGCCCGTCGCGGTGACCTCGTCGAGGGTCTCGGGGGTCACGTCGGTGACCTGCCCGTCGAACGTGATCTGGATGTACGCGGTGCGCTCGTCGCCCGAGATCTGGTCGCCCGCGTACTCGTCGAACGGCCCGAGCACGCTCGCGATGCCGTCGAGGTCTTCGAGGGCGACCTCCATGTCCTGGATGGCGTCCTGGTACGTCGCATCCTCGACGGATGCGCCCTCGGGGACCTCGACGACGGCCTTCGCCTGCGCGCCGGCGGTCTGGGGGAACACGGCTGCGAGCTGGTCGATCGCCTGCTGCGACTCGGTGCCGGGGATCGCGAACGAGTCCTGCAGCTGGCCGCCGAGCGCGACGCCCGTGCCGAGCATCGCGCCGAGCGCGACGACCCAGGCGACGATGACGAGCCAGGCGCGACGGTACGCGAAGCGGCCGATTCGGTGGAGGAGCAGTGCCATGGCGGGCCCTATCGGGTCGGCCGGCCGTCGGCCGGGATCAGGAGTTCGGTGAGGACCTCGACGAGTGCATCGCGCACCTCGTCGTCGGAGTGGGTGTTCATGAGCTCGCTCAGCTTGTCGTCGTCGAAGAACATGGCCCCCGCGACGAGCGAGTAGGTGGCGCCGGCGAGCGCGACGCCGAAGCGCATCTGCTCGGCGAGCGACGCCCCCGTGCAGATGGCGTCGGCGAGCACGCGGATCGCGGCATTGCCGCGCTCGACGATGGGGATGTCGCCGAGCGCGTAGCCCTGGCTCACGAAGAGGTGCACGGCGAGGCGCTCGCCGAGCAGCAGGTCGACGAAGCGCCCGATGAACGCGGATCGGGCGGCGTCCGACCGGCGCCCCTCGACGAACTCGGCCACGAGCACCTCGAGCCGCTCGATCGCGGGCGTGATGCCGGCCTCGAGCAGCGCCTCCTTCGAGGCGTAGTGGTAGAGCACGCTCGACTTCGAGTAGCCGGCGTGGTCGGCGATCTGCTGCAGCGACGTGGCGGCGAAGCCGACGGTCGCGAACTGCTCGAGGGCGGCGTGCAGCAGTTCGTCGGAGGCGCGGGCGCGCGCAGGGACGGTCGCATCGGTGGGCATGCCCCGACAGTACTTGACCGATCGGTCAGATCCTGCACGATCGGTCAGATTCACGGATGACTCCCAGCGGGCGCATGAGCGCGGTAGCGTTGCGGCATGCGCAAGTACCTCTTCAGCGGGGCCGTGATCTCCGCCGCCGTGAGCGGCATCAGCGTGATCAAGGCGACGGCGTCGGGGCCGCGCGACTGGCGGCTGCTGCTGCTCTGGGTGTCGTGGGCGGCGAGCCTCGCGATCGCGATCGGCACCGTCGCCGAAGAGACGAAGCGTCCCGAACTCGGCGAATAGCGGGTCGCACCCGCCGGTCTGCGGCGTGTCTTGCGGAATCCGCTCCGCCGTGCCCGAAACTGGAGCGAACGACCCGAATATCGCAGTACCCGCTGCACCACGACGAGAGGGGCCACCGATGTTCCGCCGTTGGCGACGCGCACGGCTAGCCGCCCAGGCCTCCGCCCACGCTGCCGCTCCCACTCCCGCACCGCGCCCCACCGCGGCCGACCTGCGTGGCGAGCACATCTTCGAACTGCTCAACGCACGTCTCTCCGAGTTCATCGGCCCGGGCGGCGGCTGGTCGCTCGTGCGCCGCAGCGACGGCGACACCGACCGAATCTTCCACGCGATGCTCACGCACCAGATCGCCGCGGAGCTCACCCGCGCCATCCTCGACGAGCGCGACTCGGTCGCCGTCGTCGTGCCGGCCGGTGAGGAATCGATGGCGCTCGGCTGGGAGCCCGCGCCGCTCATCGTCTGGGCCGATCCCGTCGAGGCCGCCGGCGCGATCGACGCCGACGCCGAGGCATCCGTGGTCGATGCCGAGGTCCACCCGTTCGGACCGCTCACCGAGCTCGAGGCCCGCGCCGCGGCCTGACCGTTCCAAAATCGACCCCCGATTCTTGTACGGCTGGGCCGACGCGGCCCTCCCCCGCGCTCATAGCGTGATTCACGGGCAATCCGCCCGCACGCCTTGAGAAGGGGAACCCGATGAGCACCGCACCGAGCAGCACCCCGCCCGCGGCCGAGCCGACCGACGTCGCCGGCACCCCGCAGCCCACGACCGACGCGTCGCCGAAGCGCCGCCACACCGCCCGCGACCTCGCGCAGATCGCGGTCTTCACCGGGCTCATCGCCGCCCTCGGCCTGCCCGGCGCGCTGTACCTCGGCGGCACCGCCGTGCCGATCACGTTCCAGACGCTCGGCGTGATGCTCGCCGGCGCGATCCTCGGTGCGCGCAAGGGCTTCCTCTCGGTGCTGCTGCTCATCGCCCTCGTCGCCGCCGGCCTGCCGTTGCTCTCGGGCGGTCGTGGCGGGCTCGGCGTGTTCGTCGGCCCGTCGGTCGGGTACCTCCTCGGCTGGCTCGTCGGCGTCGTCGTGATCGGCTGGGCGACCGCGCGCCTGCTCCCCCGCTACCGCATCCTGCCTGCGCTCCTCTGGACCGCGCTCGGCGGCATCGTCGCCATCTACGCCGTCGGCATTCCCGTCTTCGCGGCGATCACGGGCACGCCGATCGGCGTCGCGGCGGCCGGCTCGCTGCTGTTCCTCCCGGGCGACGCGATCAAGGTCGTCATCACCGTGCTCGTCGCGAAGGGCGTGCACCGCGCCTGGCCGGGGCTCATCGAGCCGAAGCCGTGGCCGTGGGCGCGGCGCAGCGCCGACTCGGCGGTCGACGCGGCGTGAGCGAATGGCTGCGGGGCTCGCCCGGCGCGCCCGCCCTCGCGTTCGGCGGCGACGTCGTGCGCGTCGGCGAGCTCGCCCGGGCGATCGCCGCGGCCGACCTGCCCGCCGGAACGGGCCTCGTCGCCTGCCCGGCCGGTACCGATCCGGTCGAGCTGATCACGACGGTGCTCGCGGCGCTCGACCGCGGTCGCCCCGTGCTCGTCGGCGGCACCCGCGAGGAGGCGCGCCGCCTCGCCGAGGAGCTGCCGGCGGGCACCGCGCTGGCGCTGCACACCTCGGGCTCGTCGGGCGCGGCGCCGACCGTCGTGGCCCGCACCGAGGCATCCTGGCTCGAGTCGGCGGCGCCGCTCGCGGAGATCGCCGGCATCGCGGCATCCGACCGCGTCGCCGTGACCGGGCCGCTGCACGTCTCGATGCACCTCTACGCGGCGCTGCACGCGCTGTGGGCGGGCGCGGTCGTCGGCGACGACGTGCGCGGCGCGACCGTCGTGCACGCCACCCCGACCCGCCTCGCCCGCCTGCTCGACGGTCCCCTCGGGGCGCGCGCGGCCGTCGTCGCGGGCGCGGCCATGGGCGAGCCGCTCCGGCAGTCGGCCCGCGAGCGCCTGCGGCTCACCGAGTACTACGGCGCGGCCGAGCTGTCGTTCGTCGCGGCCGGTCACGGCGACGGGCTCGAGCCGTTCCCCGGCGTCGAGCTCGACCTGCGCGAGGCGGTCGGCGGACGCGAACTCTGGGTGCGGTCGCCGTACCTCGCGCTCGGCGCGATCGGCGGTGGGATGCTGCGCCGCGACGCCACCGGTTTCGCGACGGTCGGCGACCTCGCCGAGGAGCGCTCCGACGGCGGGCTGGCGATCCTCGGGCGCGGCGACGCGGCGATCACGACGGCCGGCGCCACCGTCATCGCCGAACGCATCGAGGTCGTGCTCGCTGGCCTCCCCGGCGTCGCCGCCGCGGCCGTCGTCGGCGAACCGCACGAGCTGCTCGGCGAGCGCGTCGTCGCGGTCGTCGAGCTCGTCGACCCCGTCGGGGCGGAGCTCGCCGCGAACGACCGTGACGTCGCCGGCCTCCGCGACGCGGTCGTGGCCGCTGCGAGGTCGCGCCTCGCACCTGCCGAGCTTCCGCGTCGCTGGTTCTTCGCACCGCTTCCGCGCACCGAGTCGGGCAAGGTCGCCCGCGGAGCGGTACGCGCCGCGCTCGTCGCCGGCGCCCTCGACGGAGCCCACCGCGCCGGGGACGACCGCGCCGAGACGATCCGCGCCGTCGCGACCGCCGACCACGTCACAGGAGGAACCGAATGACGACCGCCCCCGTCCTCGTCGCCGCCCGCCGCACGCCCATCGGCACGGCCGGCCGCGGCTTCGCCGCGCACGCGGTCGATGCGCTCGCCGCGCCCGTGATCGCCGCGGTCGCCGCGCAGGTGGCACCGGCCGAGGTGCCGATCGACGACGTCGTCCTCGGCAACTGCATGGGGCCCGGCGGCGACCTCGCCCGTGTCGCGGCCCTCCGCGCGGGGCTCGGCGTCGGCGTGCCCGGCGTGACCGTCGACCGCCAGTGCGGGTCGGGCCTCGACGCCGTCATGCAGGCGGCGGTCCGCGTGCGCGCGGGCGACGGCCGGCTGCTGCTCGCCGGCGGGGCGGAGTCCGCCTCGACCGCACCCGTCCGCAGCTGGCGCGACACGGGCGAGCGCTACGACCGCGCGCCGTTCGCCCCGGCCGGGCTGCCCGATCCCGACATGGGTCCCGCCGCCGATCGGCTCGCCGCGGTCGCGGGGCTGTCGCGCGCCCGGCAGGACGCCTGGGCCGAGCGCTCGCACGCACGCGCCCTCGCCACCCAGCGATCGGGCGGCTTCGACGCAGAGCTCGTCGCGGTCGACGACGTCGACCGCGACGACCGCCCCCGCGCGATGAGCGCGGCGATGCTCGCACGCTTCACTCCGGCCTTCGTGGCCGACGGGGCGGACGTGCCGGCCGACGCCGGCACGGTCACGGCGGGAAACTCGTGCGGCTTCTCCGACGGTGCGGCCGCGATGGCCGTCACGACGCCCGAGCTCGCCCGCGCACTCGGCCTGCCCGCGCTCCGCGTGCGCGCCGCGGCGGTCGCCGCAGGAGACCCCGCGCTGCCCGGCCTCGGCGCGGCGCCCGCCGCCGACGCAGCCCTCGCGCGCGCCGGCCTCACCGCGGGCGGCCTCGGCTTCGTCGAGATCACCGAGGCGTTCGCCGCCCAGCTGCTGGCCGTGAGCGACGCGCTCGGCCTCGACGAGGACATCGTCAACACCGAGGGCGGCGCGATCGCGCTCGGTCACCCGTGGGGGGCCTCCGGTGCCGTGCTGCTCGTGCGACTGGCCGCGCGCATGCTCGCCGCCGACGACGACCGCCCGGGCCTCGCCGCCTGCTCGATCGGCGGCGGCCAGGGCATCGCGATGATCGTGGAGCGGGTCGCATGAGGGGGATCGTCTTCGACCGCGTGTCGCACGACTTCGGCGCCGAGCCGATCGTCGACGACGTCTCCCTGGTGCTCGGCGAGCGGCGCGTCGGCATCGTCGGCGCCAACGGCTCGGGCAAGTCGACGCTCGCACGCATGATCAACGGCCTCGTGACGCCGAAGTCGGGCAGCGTGACGGTCGACGGCCTCGACGTCGACCGCCGCGGCCGCGAGGTGCGCCGCCGGGTCGGCTTCGTCTTCACGAACGCCGACAACCAGATCGTCATGCCCACCGTCCGCGAGGACGTCGCCTTCACGCTGCGGCGACACCGCCTGCCCGCCGAGGATGCCGCGGCGCGCGTGGAGGCGACGCTCGAGCGGTTCGGGCTGACGAGCCTCGCCGATCGTCCGGCGCACCGCCTCTCGGGCGGGCAGAAGCAGTTGCTCGCCCTCGCGTCGGTGCTCGTGGCCGACCCGGCGATCATCGTCGCCGACGAGCCGACGACACTGCTCGACGCGCGCAACGCCCGGCTCGTCGCCGACCACTTCCGCTCGCTCGACGAGCGCCTCGTCGTCGTGAGCCACCAGCTCGAACTGCTCGAGGACTTCGACCGGGTCATCGTCATGGAGTCGGGGCGCGTCGTCGCCGACGACGAGCCGGCCGGTGCGCTCGCGGCCTACCGCGCGTTGATCGGCTGAGCGGCGGGATCATGATCGGCGTCTTCCACCCCGGCGACTCGCTCGTGCACCGGGCGCCCGCGCTGCTCAAGCTCGGGCTGCTCGCGGTGTTCGTCACCGTCGTCGCGCTGCAGACGTCGCTCGCCGCGCTCGGCATCGCCGCCGGCGCGACCTTCGTGCTGTTCCTCCTGGCGCGCCTGCCGGCCCGGGCCGTGTGGCCGCAGATCGCGCCGATCCTCTGGGTGCTCGCGTTCGCCGTGCCCGTGCAGTGGCTGTTCTCCGGATGGGAATCGGCCGCGACCATGGCGATCCGGCTCGTCATCGCGGTCGCCCTCGCCGCGCTCTACACGCTCACGACGCCCGTCACCGCGACGCTCGACGCGATGCAGCTGATGCTGCGACCGCTCCGGCGGTGGGTCGACGCCGACCGGGTCGGACTCGCGCTCGCCCTCGCGATCCGCTGCGTGCCGCTGCTCGCCGACATCGTGCGCGAAGTCCTCGAAGCGCGCAAGGCCCGCGGTGCCGAAGGCTCGATCATGGCACTCGCGGTGCCCGTCATCGTGCGTGCGCTCCGCACCGCCGACCACCTCGGCGAGGCGCTCATCGCCCGGGGCTTCGACGACTGAGTCCCGGGCGGGAGAATCCCCGCTGCGTCACTACCGTCGCGCCGCTGCCTCCCAGTAGTGTGAGCCTCACTCACGCGGAGGTGCATGGTGGACTGGACCGGTTGGTCGGCGATCGCCGTATTCGTGGCCGTATGGGCGGTCGGGCAGTGGGTGTACACGCGCCGCCGCAAGGCCGGCCGCACGAGCCGCCCCGCGCCCGGCGGCACCGACGTCGCGAACTCGGTCGACGTCGAGCGCGAGAAGTCGATGCGGCAGATGAAGGGCGGCATGATGCCGTGACGCCGCGGAGCGCCTGACCGCCGGCGACGAGTGGAATGGCGCCTCGGGGTCCAGCCCTCGCGATTTCGGCGCCGGGACATCTGGATGCACCAGCCCGTCGCGCCCTATGCTCGCGCCATGAATGGTGCCCACGGAAGCAGGCTGACCCGGATCCGCACCTTGGGAGGTATGCCGTAGCGGGTCACTACTCCCGGACCGAGCCAGCCTGCCGTCGCTCTGCCCCCCTGCATCACGACATCTCCATGCCAACGCAGCCGGCCGTTGTACGCGACCCCTTGACAAGCGTCGAAGCCCGACGTCGGTCCGCGAACTCGAACGCGATGACGAACCTCGTGCACTCGGTTCGCCCTGCGCGTCGCCGCCCCTGCACCTTTCGCCGCGTTGCACAAGCCCCCGGCACGACATCGCACCGAACGTCCCTCGTTCAGGGCACACGGATGGAAGCGGCGTAGCGTCCAGAGATGGGAACTCTCTATTATGGCGATTCGCAGACCCCGATCGGGATCGAGGATCGCGCGCTGGCCCACCTGAAGGTGGCACTCATCACGAAACTGCGGCGCGGCGAGAGCTTCACCATGTCCTGGAAGCATCCCGATGATCAGCCACGCGGGCGCTCCACCATCTGGATGAACCCCGCCCTGCCCCTGAGATTCGTGTTCGACGTACCCGACCGCCCGGTGTTGAACTTCGACTGGATCAACGACCTCATGCGGTCCGCGAACTCGACCGGCGGCGTCGAGCTCGTCGCCGAGAACCTCGAGACGTCACCGATCCCGACGGAACCGAACCAGCCGACCACTGTCGGCGTCGACGTGCAACCGCTCGTGGGCAAGGCGGATCTCACGCACCGCTCGAAGCGGGCGAAGCAGGGCATGTCGACCTAGAAGACGGGCTCGAGCGGGCTGATCTCCCGCGATGCGCAGGGCGTGCGTCGCGATGACCTCCCGCGCGCGAGTGCACGTGGACCCGGCGTGAACGACGAAGGCCCGGAACCTCGCATCCGCGAAGTTCCGGGCCAACTTGGTGCACCCCCAGGGACTTGAACCCTGAACCCACTGATTAAGAGTCAGTTGCTCTGCCGATTGAGCTAGAGGTGCATTGATTCGGGGCTGTTTTTCAACAACCGAACCGAGCGTCAACGTTATCAGGTCGATCGCCGCTGCGCCAATCGAGCACGACACGGCGTGTTCACCGTCGCCCGATAGCCTGATCGACGTGACCGATGCCGCCGAAACCACCACTGCAGATCTCGCCGCCGACCTCGCGCTCGCCCTCGAACTCGCCGACCTCGCCGACGCCGTCGCGATCGCGAAGTTCCGCGCCGTCGACCTCGATGTGTCGACGAAGCCCGACCGCACGTTCGTGACCGAGGCCGACCTCGCCGTCGAGCGCATCATCCGCGAGCGGCTGGCCGAGGCGCGCCCGGCCGACGGCATCCTCGGCGAGGAGTTCGGCACCTCCGGCGACACGACGCGGCAGTGGATCGTCGACCCGATCGACGGCACCTCGAACTTCATGCGCGGCGTGCCCGTGTGGGGCGCGCTCATCTCGCTCGCGATCGACGGCGTACCGGTGGTCGGCGTCGCCTCCTCCCCCGCGATGGGTCGTCGCTGGTGGGCGTCGCGCGGTGCGGGGGCGTTCACCACGGATGCCCCGGGGCAGGCGCCGCGGCGCATCGCCGTGTCGGCCGTGGCCGACCTCGCCGACGCCTCGCTGAGCTTCCAGAGCATCGCGCAGTGGCGCGACGCGGGTTATCTCGACCGCCTGCTCGCGCTCGCCGAGCGGGTCTGGCGCGACCGCGCGTACGGCGACCTGTGGTCGTACATGCTGCTCGCCGAGGGCCTCATCGACGTGACGGGCGAGTTCGACGTGAAGCCCTACGACCTCGCGGCCCTCGTGCCGATCGTCGAGGAGGCGGGCGGGCGGTTCACGTCGATCACCGGCGAACCCGGACCGTGGCACGGCTCGGCGCTCGCGACGAACGGCCGACTGCACGACGTCGTGCTCGACGCCCTGCGCGAGCAGGCGTGACGGGCATGGAGTTCGTCGTCTTCACCGAACCCCAGCAGGGCGCGAGCTACGACGAGCAGCTCGCCCAGGCGCAGGCCGCCGAGCGCCTCGGCTTCGACGGCTGGTTCCGCTCCGACCACTTCCTGCGCATGGGCGACGGCGACCCGCTGCCGGGCCCGACCGACGCGTGGGTGACGCTCGCGGGACTCGCCCGCGAGACCGAGCGCATCCGGCTCGGCACGCTCGTGTCGTCGGCGACGTTCCGGCACCCGTCGCTCCTCGCGATCCAGGTCGCCCAGGTGGACGCGATGTCGGGCGGGCGGGTCGAGTTCGGCCTCGGCACCGGATGGTTCGCCGAGGAGCACACCGCGTACGGCATCCCGTTCCCGCCGAAGCGCTTCGACCTGTTCGAGGAGCAGCTCGAGGTGATCACCGGGCTCTGGTCGACGCCCGTCGGCTCGACGTTCGACTACGCGGGCGAGCACTACGAGCTCGGCGGCGCGCCCGCCCTGCCGAAGCCGGTGCAGAACCGGGTGCCGGTCGTCATCGGCGGCGCCGGCGCCAGGCGCACGCCCGAGCTCGCGGCGCGCTTCGCGACCGAGTTCAACCTCGGCTTCCGGTCGGAGGACGACATCGCCGCCGCCTTCGACCGCGTGCGGCGCGCGTGCGAGGCGATCGGCCGCGACCCCGCGACGATGCGACTCTCGGTCGCGCTGCCGACGGTCGTCGCGACGAACGACGCCGACTACCTGCGCCGGCTCGCGGCGATCGATGAGGACCCCGACGACTTCGCCGAGGTGAATATCGCGGGCACCCCCGCCGCGGCGATCGAGAAGATCGCGCGACTGCGCGAGCTCGGCGCCGATCGGGTCTACCTGCAGCTCGTCGACGTGCGCGACCTCGACCACCTCGAACTCATCGGCGCCGAGGTGCTCCCCGCCGTGCGCTGATCCGATCGCGGATGCCTCGTGGCCGGCGCCGGCCACGAGGCATCCGCTCGTTCACCGACGGGTCGGACGAGCGGGCCGCCGGCTCCACGCGACGCCGATGAGGCAGAGCGCCCCGCCGATCATGCCGAGGAGCGTCGGCAGCTCGCCGAGCAGCAGCCAGCCGAGCAGCACCACGATCGCGGGGACGGCGAGGGTGGCCGACGCGGTGACGCCCGCGGGGCTCCGCTTGAGCACGTAGGCCCACAGCAGGAACGCGACGGCCGACGGGAAGATGCCGAGATAGACCATCGCCCAGACCGCCGGTGCCGGTGCGGAGCCGACCTCGACGACCGTCTGCGGCAGGAAGGGCAGCAGGGCCGCGGCACCGATCGCACAGCCCACCCACGTCGCGCTCAGCGCGTCGGTGTCGCGCAGCGCGACCTTCTGCACGAGCACGCCGAGGGCGTACAGCAGGGCCGCGAGCAACCCGAGCACGATGCCGAGCGGGTCGGCGTGGTTGCCGACGCCGCCGGTCGCGATGAGCACGACGCCGGCGAAGGCGACGAGCATTCCGACGACGAGCGACCGCGGGAAGCCCTCCTTGAGGAACACCCCGGCCGCGACCGCGACGATGAGCGGCGCGATGTTCACGAGCATGGCCGCCGTACCGGCGTCGAGGTGGCGCTCGGCGAGGTTCAGCACGAGGGTGTACCCGGCGAACCAGAGCACCCCGTAGAGCGCCACGAGCGCGAGCGCGCGACCGCGCGGAAACGGCGGGCGCCGCACGAGGGCGACGACGACGAGGGCCGCGGTTCCGACGAGCTGTCGGCCGAGGGCGAGCGGGCCCGGCGAGATCTCGTCGCCGACGAAGCGGATGGCGATGAACGCCGAGGCCCAGAGGACGAGCACGACGAGCATCGCCGCGAGCACCTTCCAGCGGGCGCCGGGGCTCGACGGGGTCGAGACGGGCGGTGGGGCGAGGATCGGTGCGGCGTTCGGCATGCCTCCAGCCTCGGCGATCGCATCGCCTGAGCACAAGCGAACGATCCTTGGCATTGATTAAGCCCGACTGTACGATTGATCCATGGTCGACCCGCACCGCCTCCAGGTCTTCCGCACGGTCGTGCAGACCGGCTCCATCAATCGCGCCGCCGAACGTCTCGGCTACACGGCCTCTGCCGTGAGCCAGCACGTGAGCGCGCTGCAGCGCGAGACCGGGCTCACGCTCGTCGAGCGGCACGGTCGGGGCATCGTGCCGACGTCCGCCGGCGTCGCCGTCGCCGATCGTGCGGCTCGCGTACTCGATCACCTCGCCGACTTCGACGGCGCGGTCGACGACCTCCGCGCCGGCCGCAGCGGCACCCTGCGCATCGGCAGCTTCATGTCGGCGAATCGCGCCTGGATGCCGCCGGTCATCGCCGACCTCGTGCGCCGGCACCCCGACCTGCGGCTCGAGCTCTCCATGGTCGAGCGGCGCGGGCAGCACGCCGCCGATCCCGACCTCGAGCTCTACGTCGCCGAATCGGTGCGCGGCGACCGCGATCCCGCGGTCGCCGAGGGCTCCTCCGACGGGTACGACCTCGAAGAGCTGAAGTCCGAGGGCTACGTCGTGGTCCTGCCGACCGACCACCCGCTCGCGACCCGCACCTCGGTCGGCCTCATCGAGCTCGAGCACGAGCCGTGGATCGACAACGACGACGAGCGCGGCCCGTGCCGCGAGATCGTGGTCGCCGCCTGCGCCGCCGTGGGGTTCGCCCCGCAGTTCCGGCTCCGCGCGCCCGACTACGCGAGCGCGTTCGACTACGTCGAGCACGGCGTCGGCATCACCGTGCTGCCCCGGCTCGGCGCGATCGACCTACCCGCCGGGGTGGTGATGCGCCCGATCACCGACGACGCGGCACGACGCCGCATCATGCTGCGGGTCAAGCGCTCGATGCGCACGCACCCGGCCGTGCGGCGTGCCGCGGAGATGCTCCGGGGGGCGGCGCGGGAGGCGTGAGCCCGCCGCGCGCCGCGCTCAGGGACGCAGCTCGGGCAGCGGACCGCCACCGCGGGCGTCGGCCCAGAGGTCGATGCCGGCGTCGCCGGCGAACCGGTCGATCTCGGCGAGCTCGTCGGGCGTGAAGTCGAGCCGATCGACGGCGGCCGCATTCTCTTCGAGCTGGCGCACGCTCGAGGCGCCGACGACGAGACTCGTCACCCGCTCGTCTCGGAGCGCCCAGGCGAGCGCGAGCTGCGCCAGCGACTGGCCCCGGCTGCGCGCCACCGCGTCGAGGCCGCGGATGCGCTCGAGGGTCTCGTCGGAGAGCATCGAGCGGTCGAGCGAGCCGTCGGAGGCCGCACGGGAGCCCTCGGGGATGCCGCCGAGGTACTTGCCGGTGAGCAGCCCCTGCGCGAGCGCCGTGAAACCGATGACCCCGAACCCGTCGTCGACGGCCGCCTCGAGCAGCCCGTCGGTCTCGATCCAGCGGTTGAGCATCGAATACGAGGGCTGGTGGATCGTGAGCGGCGTGCCGCGCTCCGCGAGCAAGCGCGCCATCTCGCGGCTCTGCTCGGCCGAATACGACGAGATGCCGACGTAGAGCGCCTTGCCCTGCCGCACGACGTGGTCGAGCGCCGCGGCCGTCTCCTCCAGCGGGGTGCCCGGGTCGGGACGGTGGTGGTAGAAGATGTCGACGTAGCCGAGCCCGAGGTCGGCCAGCGAGCGGTCGAGGCTCGCGACGAGGTACTTGCGGCTGCCCCCGACGCCGTGCGGGCCGGGCCACATGTCCCACCCGGCCTTCGTCGAGACGACGATCTCGTCGCGATACGGCGCGAGGTCGCTCGCGAGGATGCGGCCGAAGTTCGCCTCGGCGGCACCGTAGGGCGGGCCGTAGTTGTTCGCGAGGTCGAAGTGGGTGATGCCGAGGTCGAAGGCCCGGCGCACGATCGCCCGCTGCGACTCGAGCGGCCGATCGTCGCCGAAGTTCTGCCAGAGCCCGAGCGAGAGCAACGGCAGCTGCAGGCCGGATCGGCCGGTGCGGCGGTGGGGCATTCGTTCGTAGCGGGCGGCATCGGCGATGTACGGCATGAGGCCAATGCTAACGAGCCGCGACGACAGCACCTCCGGGCGGTGAGGCGAAGGACGTTCGTATTCCGCCGGCGGAATCCGCTCGGCCATGGACACGATGGACAATCGGCACAGAGAAGTTCACCGACACGGCCATATGGCAACCGGCCCGGCGACTGACAGGATCTTCAACCATCGCGACGCATCCCCCACGCGCGCAGCCCCGACGAAGGATCCGACGATGGACGAGCACCAGCCCCAGAACTGGTACTGCCCCGAGCCCGACTGCGACTACTGCGGGGGCGCGTTCACCGACTGAGCCCGCACGTCATCCGTACCCGACCCGTACCACCCCCGACGCAGAACGCCCGGCCGCTCCGAGAGGAGGGGCCGGGCGTTCAACGGTTTCCGCAGCGTGCGACAACGGCCTGGTGGTGGAGATGGGGGGAATTGAACCCCCGTCCATCGCTGAGATTCCACGTCTTCTCCGGGCGCAGCCTGTGAGGGCGTTCTGCTCGGCCCCGACTCTTGCCACAGGCACCTGAGTCGACGGGCCCAGCCTGAAGAAGTCCCGCACGTCGCTCAGGCGACGACGCGCAGCAAGTTCCCTAGATGACGTCAGTGACCGGGGCGGGAACGAACCCGGACTGACGGACTATCGAGCTCGCTTAGGCAGCGAGGGCGAAGTCGGACTGCTTCTTATTGGCAGTTATTTGTTCGCAGGGAGCGTTCACGAGATAACCCTGCATCCTCGGCCCGCTTCTCGTGGGCACACAGGCGATGTCGAAACCGATCATCCCCATGTGACGTCGAACGAGTTCGACGGACCGTTGTCGCACGCTGTGGAGTTTCCAAGAGTCGCGACCCTCAACCGAGAAGTTATGGGTGCGCGGCCTTACAGTCTAGAACAGGCGCCGCCGCTCCGCCATTCCCGTCCCTCGAGCGGATGCCTCGTGAGGAGCTCCATGGCCACCGTCATCGCCGTTCGCGGCACTGCAGAAGAACGGATCGACCCCGAACTCGCCGCGGTCACGCTGACGGTCGGCGTGTCCGAGCCCGAGCGCGACAGCGCGCTCGCCCGCACCGCGCAGGCGCGCGAACGCGTTATCGCCGAGGTGCGCGAGCTCGAGGCGGCCGGCGCGCTCGACACCTGGGCGGCGGGCCAACTGCGCGTGTGGTCGCATCGCCCGTGGAACAACGAGGGCCGGCAGCTGCCGCTCGTGCACCAGACGAGCTCCGAGATCGAGATCGTCTTCAGCGACCTCGACCGCCTCGGCGAGTGGGTGAGCCGCGTCTCCGACGGCGAGGCGGTCGATCTCAACGGCATCGACTGGAGGCTGACCGAGCCGACGCGCCGACGGGTGCAGGAGCTCGCGCAGCGCGCAGCGGTCGCGGACGCCGTGGCGAAGGCACGGGTCTACGCCGCCGCGCTCGGGCTCGGCGCGCCGACGCCGGTCGAACTCGCCGACACCGGCCTGCTCACGGCGCAGCCCGTGCCGCCGGCGCCGCGCGCCATGAAGGCGGCGATGACGATGTACGACAGCGCGGGCGGAGCTTCGGGCACGGAGTTCGCGCCCGCCGTGCTCGTCGTCGAGGCCGCCGTCGAGGCGCGCTTCCACGCCGATCCGGCCTGACGCGGGGAGTCAGTCGGCGACGATGAGCAGGCGCTCGAGGGCGGCGAGGGCGCCGAGTTCGAGCCCCGAGGCGAGCAGGTACTCGCGAACCGAGCCGTGCGCGCGTTCGACGGTGTCGAGCACGCCCTCGAGCGCCTCACGAGGGCTGCCGCCCATGAGCGTGCGCAACTCGGGGGTGTCGGGCACGCCGTACTTCGCGATGACGGCGACCATGCCCTCGAGCCACTCGCCCGCGAGGTTCGCCTCGGTGCGGGCGTAGTCGTCGACGACGGCCTCGCGGTCGACGCCGACGGCCAGGAGCGCGAGCGCCACGACGATACCCGTGCGGTCCTTGCCCGCCGTGCAGTGCACGATCACCGAGCGCTCGCCCGCGCTCGCGATCTCGCGGAGCGCCGAGACGACGACGCCCGCGTGCTGGGTGACGATGCGGTCGTACAGCGCCTCGAGCGAGATGCCCCCCTTGCCCTGCGAGGCGCCCGACCCCTCGAAGACCGGCAGCCGCAGCACCTCGACCTCGAGCCCGTCGAGGTCGTCGGGCATGGCCCGCGCCTCGTTGTCGTCGCGCAGGTCGATCACGATGCCGACGCCGAGGTCGCGCAGTTCGGCCTTGCCGGCTTCGCCGAGCCGGAACAGCCCGTCGGAGCGGTAGAGCACGCCGTCGCGCACGGTGCCCGTGCGTGCGGGCAGCCCGCCGACATCTCGGAAGTTGTACGTACCCGGAACGGGGATGCGCATCGACGTCTTCATCGCGACGAGCCTACCCCCGGGCTCCCGAGAGGGCACTCAGGGAAGGCCGGGCTACTCCCCCAGGTGACGGCGGCTCGCCATCGCCCGGTCGGCTTCGCGCTTGTCCTGCCGCTCGCGCAGCGCCTGCCGCTTGTCGTACTCGCGCTTGCCTCGGGCGATGGCGAGCTCGACCTTCGCACGGCCGTCGCTGAAGTAGATCGAGAGCGGGATGAGCGTGTAGCCCCCGTCCTTGATGCGGTGGCTGATCTTCACGATCTCCTGCTTGTGCAGCAGCAGCTTGCGCTTGCGACGGGGTGCGTGGTTGTTCCACGTGCCCTCGGTGTACTCGGGGATGTGCACCGCGTCGAGCCACATCTCGCCGCCGTCGATGAAGGCGTAGCCGTCGACGAGCGACGCCCGCCCCTCGCGCAGCGACTTCACCTCGGTGCCCTGCAGCACGAGGCCGGCCTCGTAGGTGTCCTCGATGAGGTACTCGTGCCGCGCCTTGCGGTTGGTCGCGACGACCTTCTGTCCGCGTTCCCTGGGCACGGTGATCTCCTTGCGAATCGAGCTGACGCTGATGGATGCCTCCGGCCGATGCCGGGCGAGCCGTTCAGTCTAGCGGACTCAGACGCGCAGGTACCGCCGGATGGCGATGCCCGCCGAGACCGCGGCGAGCAGCACGCCGACGATCACGAGCAGCGGCATGACGAGCAGCGCGTCCCCGGCGTCGACGAAGGTGAGCGAGAGGTTCTTCGAGAGGTATCCCTGGACGAAGAACACCACGATCGCCACCACGGCGCCGCCCGCGAGCAATGAGCCGACGAGCCCGGCGAACACGCCCTCGAGCACGAAGGGCGTCTGGATGAACCGGTTCGAGGCGCCGACGAGCCGCATGATGCCGAGCTCGCGCCGTCTCGAGAACGCGGACAGCCTGATCGTCGTGGCGATCAGCAGCGCGGCCGCGACGAGCATGATCGCCGCGATCACGATCGCCGTGTAGCTCGCCGCGTTGAGCGCGTCGAAGATCGGGTCGAGGTAGCGCCGCTGGTCGACGACCTGCTCGACGCCCGGCATGCCCGCGAGGCTCTCCACGATGACGTCGGACTGCGACGGGTCGATGAGGTTCACCCAGAACGCCTCGGGCAGCACGTCGGGGGTCACGTAGTCGGCCGACGGGGTGCCCTCGAACTGCTTCTGGAAGTTCTCGTACGCCTGCTCGTGGTCTTCGAAGTAGAACTCGTCGATGAACGGCGCCAGGGTGTCGGACCGCAGCTGCGCCTCGACGGCCGCCTTCTGCTCCTCGGTCGGCTCGCCGTCGACGCAGCCGGCCGCGGTCGACATCGCGGTGCAGAGGTAGACCGCCACCTGCGCCCGGTCGTACCAGAACCCCTTCATCTGGGCGATCTGCAGCTGCATGAGTGCCGCAGTGCCGACGAAGGTCAGCGAGATGAACGTGACGAGCACCACCGAGATGACCATGGTGATGTTGCGGCGAAGCCCGTTCGCCGCCTCGCGAAGGACGAGACCGGCCCTCATTTCGTCGGCCCCACTTCCTGGTCGCTGTCGCCTTCCCGCGGGCCTCCCGGGGCCCTGAGTCCCAGCCGTTCGGCGAGGGTCAACGGGGCGGATGCCTCGGCCCCGGGCTTCTCCTTCGGCACGAGCTTCTCGGGGTCGACCTCGATCGCGCCGGTCGCGGCCTTCGTGATCTCGGCTGCGGCCTCGGTCACCTCGTCGGTCGCCTCGGGCTCGACGTAGAGCGGCTCCGCGTCGCGCATGACCTCGGCGGTGACCTTGGGCGCGGCGGCCGCGGTCGCCGCCATCGTCGCGGCGGGCGCCGCAGGCGCGGCGGGCGCGGCCTGCTGGGCCGGCTCGGGCGGAACCGCGGCGGCGACGCGCTCGGCGTCGGTCGCGACATCCGCAGCGGGTTCGCCGCCCTGCTCGGGGACGTACTCGACGTCGCGGACCGTCTGCCCGTCGTAGCCGGCGCTGCGCTCGTCGCGCACGATGTCACCCGCGGAGAGCTCGATGACGCGGCGACGCATCTGGTCGACGATGCCGGCCTCGTGCGTGGCCATGACGACGGTCGTGCCGCCGGCGTTGATGCGCTCGAGGAGGGTCATGATGCCCGCGCTCGTCACGGGGTCGAGGTTGCCGGTGGGCTCGTCGGCGAGCAGGATCTGCGGCTTGTTGACGATGGCTCGGGCGATCGCGACGCGCTGCTGCTCACCGCCCGAGAGCTCGTGCGGCATGCGCTTGGCCTTGCCGTCGAGCCCGACGAGCTTCAGCGTCTCGGGAACGGCCGACTGGATGAAGCCGCGCGACTTGCCGATGACCCGGAGGGTGAACGCGACGTTCTCGAAGACCGACTTGTTGGGCAGCAGCCGGAAGTCCTGGAACACGACGCCGAGGTCGCGCCGGAAGTACGGCACCTTGCGGGTGGAGATCTTGCCCAGGTCCTGACCCAGCACGTGGATCTTGCCCTTCGTCGGCTTCTCCTCCTTCAGGATCAGCCGGAGGAAGCTCGACTTGCCCGAACCCGAGGCGCCCACGAGGAACACGAACTCGCCTCGCAGGATCTCGACCCCGATGTCGTTCAGGGCGGGCCTGGATTGGCCGGGGTAGGACTTGGTGACGGAGTCGAAGCGGATCATCGTGTTCGAGCCTAGGCAGGGTCGGCGTGATTCACGAGAGCGACGCGCACGCAGCGCGTCCCGGAATGCGAATCAGTCGTCGCTCTTGCGCTTGCGCCACTTGATGCCCGCGGCGATGAGCCCGTCGAGGTCGCCGTCGAAGACGATCGCCGGGTTGCCGACCTCGTAGCCGGTGCGCAGGTCTTTCACGAGCTGCTGGCCGTAGAGGAAGTACGAGCGCATCTGGTCGCCCCAGCTCGCCGTGATCGTGCCGGCGAGCTCCTTCTTCTGGGCCGCTTCCTCCTCTTTCTTGAGGAGCAGGAGGCGGGTCTGCAGCACGCGCATGGCCGCGGCGCGGTTCTGGATCTGCGACTTCTCGTTCTGCATCGAGACGACGATGCCGGTCGGGATGTGCGTGATGCGCACCGCCGAGTCGGTCGTGTTGACCGACTGGCCGCCCGGGCCCGACGAGCGGAACACGTCGACGCGGATGTCGTTCTCGGGGACGTCGACCTCGGTCGCCTCCTCCATGACCGGGATGACCTCGACCGCGGCGAAGCTCGTCTGGCGCTTGTCGGCGCCGCCGAAGGGGCTGATGCGCGCGAGACGGTGCGTGCCCGCCTCGACCGAGAGCGTGCCGTAGGCGTACGGGGAGTCGATCTCGAACGTGGCCGACTTGATGCCCGCACCCTCGGCGTACGAGGTGTCGAGCACCTTCACCGGATAGTCGTGGCGCTCGGCCCAGCGCAGGTACATGCGCATGAGCATCTCGGCGAAGTCGGTCGCGTCGTCGCCGCCCGCGCCCGAGCGGATCGTGACGACCGCCCCGCGCTCGTCGTACTCGCCGTCGAGGAGGGTCTGCACCTCGAGGTCGCCGATCGTCTTCTGGAGGGCCGCGACCTCGTTGCGGGCCTCGGCCGCCGAGTCCTCGTCCTCCATCTCGTTGGCGAGGTCGATGAGCACCTCGAGGTCGTCGAGCCGCTGCCCGACCTCGGTGATGCGCTTGAGCTCGGCCTGACGGTGGCTGAGCGCGCTCGTCACCTTCTGGGCGTTCGCGGTGTCGTCCCACAGGTCGGGGGCGCCCGCCTGCTCGGAGAGCTCGGCGATCTGCGCCTCGAGCGCGTCGACGTCGATCACGGTACGGATGTCGCCGAAGGTGGCGCGGAGCGCGGCGATCTCCTGCGAGAGGTCAAGTTCCAACATGGCGCCCTCCAGCCTAGTCGGCTGCGGGGTGGATGCCTCGCGCGGGGCCGTCCCGTCGATCGGCGGCGCGCGGCCGAGACATCCCGCGTCGGTCAGACCCAGGACCGGCGCACGGCCTCGGCCCCCAGCTGCATGCGGCTCGTGACCCCCGCCGTCTCCATGAGCTCGGCGATCCGTCGCTGCAACGTGCGCAGTGAGATGCCGAGCTGCGACGCGGCGCCCGCGTCGGTCACGCCGAGCAGCAGCAACCGGATGAGGTCGCGGTCGATGTCGTCGGCCGTCGGCTGCGCGGCCACCGGCAGGAACGCGGTCGCCGTGCGCCAGTACTCCTCGAAGATCGCGATGAGGAGGTCGAGCAGGCCGCTCGGATGGATGAGCAACGCACCGGATCCGCGATCCTCGCCCTGCGAGCGCATCGGCACGAGCGCCATCTGGTCGTCGGCGACGAACATCCGCGTCGGCAGCGACGGCAGCACCCGGATCTCCTCGCCGATCTCCGTCATCGCGCGAGCCGCCGCGAGCCAGCCCGGCCGCTCGAGCACGCCGCTCTCCACGATGACGCGGTAGCGCACGCCCCGCTCGAGCGCACGGTCCTCCTCGATGTTCTCCTCGTTGCCCAGCACGGCGACGTCGTGCAGCACGAGCACCCGCACCTGCTCGGTCGACGCCGCCTGCAGCTGGGCGACGCGCTGGCGCACGGCGTCGTCGCCGATCACGACGTCGACGACGTCGGCGACGCTGCGCTGGTCGGCCGAGCTCCGATAGAGCTCACCGAGCTCGGCGAGCGCCTCGTGCGCCCGGGTGAGCCCGCGTTCGCGTTCGAGCAACAGCGGTCGCAGCGAGATCGCCGGCGGCGACGCGACGAACCGGTCGCGATTCGACCCCTGACGAGCGAGCAGGCCGAGGCCCTCGAGGTCGGCCGCGATCGAGCGCACGCGGGGCACCGACATGCTGAGCACGGAGCCGATCTCGGCGGTCGATGCGGCCGGCTGCTGCAGCACGCACCGGTAGACCGCGGTGTGCTCCTCGTCGAGCCCGAGTGCCTCGAGCACGGTGACCTCCTCGTCTCGCGCGAACGCTGCGGGCCGTCGCCCCGCGACGTGGCGGATGGTGGCCATGGCGGGACTCCGCCACCACTTTAGGCGAGCGGGCGGCGAAGGTGGGGATACCGATTTCCCTACACCGAGAGGCTCGCGCATGTCACGACCCCAGCCCTTCGGTCGCCGCCTGCTTCCGATCGCCGCCGCCACGAGCGGCCTCGCGATCGGCATCGCAGGCGTCGGCCTCGCATCGCTGCCGGCGGCCGCCGATCCTGCAGCCGGCGTTCCCCACGCCGCCGCGGCCGCCGGCGGCTCCAGCACCGTCACGCTGATCACCGGCGATCGCGTCACGGTGACCGACCTCTCCGACGGCACGCACACCGTCTCCGTCGACACCGCCGTCGACGGCGCCGGCGTGCAGACCTACGAGGCGGCCGGCGACCTGCACGTCGTGCCGCAGGCCGCGATGCCGTACCTCGCGTCGGGAGCGCTCGACGGCGACCTGTTCAACGTGACGAAGCTCATCGAGTTCGGCTACGACGACGCCTCGGTCGACGCCACCCCGATCATCGTCGAGCAGTCGGCCCCCACCGCGCGCGCCTTCGCCGCTCCGGTGCCGGGCCTCGAGGTGCAGGCGCAGCTCGAGAGCGTCGGCGGGGCCGCGGCCACGCTCGGCCACGCCGACGCGGCGTCGGCCTGGCAGGCGCTCACCGCGGCGTCCGGCCCGTCGGCCCGCAGCAGGTCCGCCGCGCCGTCGCTCGCCGACGGCATCGAGGCCATCCACCTCGACGGCAAGGTGCAGGCGACCCTCGACTCGAGCGTGCCGTACATCCACGCGCCCGAGGCATGGGCCGACGGCCTCACCGGCGAGGGCGTCACCGTGGCCGTGCTCGACACGGGCTACGACGACACCCACCCCGACCTCGCGGGCCGCGTCCTGCCCGAGTCGAAGAGCTTCGTGCCCGACTCGGATGTCGCGACCGACGCGCACGGGCACGGCACCCACGTCGCCTCGACGATCGCCGGCACCGGCGCCGCGAGCGACGGCGCCCACCGCGGCGTCGCCGACGGCGCAGACCTCCTCGTCGGCAAGGTGCTCGGCGACGACGGGTACGGCCAGGACTCGTGGATCATCGAGGCCATGGAGTGGGCCGGCGAGAACGCCCCCATCGTTTCGATGAGCCTCGGCTCGATGGAGGCCTCCGACGGCACGGACCTCATGGCCGAGTCGCTCAACACGATCGCGGAGGAGACCGGCGCGCTCTTCGTCGTCGCCGCCGGCAACGCCGGGGCCCCCGAGACCATCGGTGCCCCCGGCTCCGCCGCCGAGGCGTTCACCGTGGGCTCCGTCGTCGACCCGACCGGCGAGCTCTCGTACTTCACGAGCCAGGGCCCGCTGACCCGCTCGGGCACCATGAAGCCCGACGTGTCGGGCCCGGGCAGCGACGTCACCGCGGCGCGCTCGGCCGACAGCGGGGGCGAGGGCTCGTACATCACGATGAGCGGCACGTCGATGGCGACGCCGCACGTCGCGGGCGCCGCCGCCATCCTGCTCGGCGCGCACCCCGACTACACGACCGCCCAGTTGAAGGCGGCACTCGCGAGCACCGCCGCCGACCTCGGGCACACCCCGTACCAGGGCGGCTCGGGCCTCATCGACGTGAAGGCCGCGCTCGACGCGCCGGTCATCGCGTCGGGCTCGGGCGACTTCGGCATGCTGGCGTGGGGCGAGGAGCCGACTCCCGTGACGCGCACCGTCGAGTACACGAACCGCACCGACGCCGAGGTGACGGTCGCGCTGTCGGCCGGGCTGAACGACACCACCCCCGGTGACGGGGGCGGCGACCCCGGGCCGCTGTCGGCCGGCATCGCCTACGACGCGCTCACGATCGACGCCGACTCGCTCACGATCCCGGCGGGCGAGACCCGCTCGGTGTCGATGACGGTCGACCCGGCCAAGGTGCCCGCCGGCGCGCAGCTCTCGGGCGCGCTCGTCGCCTCGGTCGACGGCACTCCCGTCGCGCGCACCGCCCTCGGCACCATCGCCGAGGCCGAGCGCTACGACCTCACGATCACGGCGACCGACTTCGAGGGCGAGCCGACGGCGACCTACGCCTACCTGTGGAACCCCGCGACACAGTTCGCCGAGCCCGTGTGGGTCGACGGCGAGACGACGCTGCGTCTCCTGAAGGGCGACTACACGCTCATGACCTTCATGGAGCTGCAGCGCACGCCCGACACGCTCGCGAGCGTCATGGTCGGCGAGCCGACGATCCACCTCGACGAGGACACCGCCGTCGCGCTCGATGCCCGCACCACGAAGCAGGTCACCCTCGACGTCGGCGAAGACGGCCTCGACCCGGTGTTCCGTCGCATGGACATGAAGGTCGACGACTTCCTCGCGAGCGCGATGATGCCGATCTGGACCGACGAGATGTGGGCGCAGCCGATGACCGTCGACGACGCCGACTTCGACTTCACGACCCGCGGGCGCCTGCAGAAGCCGTTCCTCGCGGTGACCGCCGGCAAGCAGCAGCTCGACGTGATCGTGCCCGGCGGGTCCGCCCTGATCGACGGCTCGATCAAGGCCACGGCGGTCGACGCCGGCACCGGCACCCCCGACGAGCTCGCAGCCGCGGGCGCGGCCGGCAAGGTCGCCGTCGTGACGCGTACTCCCGACCGCTCGGCCTCGCAGCAGGCCGCCGACGCGGTCGCCGCGGGCGTGAAGCTGCTCATCCTCGCGAACGACGCCGACGCCGAGTTCAACGCCTGGGTCGGCTCCGAGACCGATTTCTCGGAGCTCACGATCCCCGTCGCGGCGATCAGCGGCGTCGAGGGGCGCGAACTGGTCGCGCAGCTCGCGAAGAAGAAGGTCACGGTCTCCGCGATCGGCACGCACTACTCCGACGTCGTGTACGACATCGCCGAGCACGGCGACGGCGAGATCCCGTCGGACCTCGCGTACACCCACTCGAAGAAGGACCTCGCCCGCATCGACACCCGCTTCCACGGGCAGCAGGAGGGGCTCGGCGAGTTCCGGTACGACTTCGTGCCGGGCGCCCAGTACGGCAGCGGCTTCCCGATGATCGCCCAGCGCGGCATGGACCGCACCGAATGGGTCAACACCGAGGGACTGCGCTGGAACCAGTGGGTCGCCGTCATGTCGGTGATGTGGGAGATCCGCGACATCCAGCACACGTACGAGCCCGGCGAGCGCACCTCGGCCGAGTACTTCGGCGGCATCGTGCGCCCGTACGTCGCCACCGGGTTCTGGGTGCCCTACCGCGTCTCGGACTACGCGCAGGTCAACGTTCCCAGCTGGGCCGACGGCGGCAGCGCCGACCACACCGGCACGTTCGAGACGTGGATCGAGCCGTCGACCGTGAAGCAGACGACCGACATCTACCTCGACGGCGAGCTCATCAAGCAGGCCGAGCACCAGGGTGCGAACGTCTTCGAGCTGCCCGACGGCGAGCAGCAGTGGCGCGTGGTCAGCACCGCGACCCACGACGGCAGCCACCTCGCGGGCTCGACGAAGACGGTGAGCGACTGGACCTTCACGTCGGAGGGCAAGCTCGGTGACTGGACCAACCGGCTGCTGCCGATGATCCAGGCGTACTACGACCTCGATGTCGACGTGTCGAACCTGGCCGGCGCGGACCGCCGCAAGGGCACCGGCATCGCGCTCGGCCTCGAGCTCGGCCACGTCGCGGGCACCGCGCCCGCCGGCGCCATCACCGAGGCGAAGCTCGAGGCCCGCACCGCCGGCGGCGACTGGGTCGAGGTGGCGCTGAAGCCCGCGAAGACCGACGCCCCCACGGGCGCGGTCGAGGGCGACGGCGACGTCTTCGTCAAGAGCCGCGCCTGGGTGAGCGGCTACGCGACGAAGATCCCGGTGTCCGACAAGGGCGGCTGGGTCGACCTGCGGGTGACGGCGAAGGATGCCGCGGGCAACACCTTCTCGCAGGAGATCGACCGCGCGTTCGAGGCGGCGCCCGCGAAGGGCGTGCGCTGAGCTCACTCCCCCGGTGAGATGAACGAGGGGCCCGGCCGCACGGCCGGGCCCCTCCATCGCGCGGTGGGTCGGGCCGGTCGACACCGGGCGTTTCGACCCGTGCTGCGGGTGTAGCGTCGAACCGATGATGACCGTCTCCGCCACCCCGTTCTCGTGGCGCGGCATCATCCTCCCGGCCTATCTGCCGACCCTGCTCTTCTCGCTCGGCGAGGGTGCGATCATCCCCGTCATCCCGGTCGTCGCGACCGAACGGGGCGCCTCGCTCGCCCTCGCCGGGCTCATCGCCGCGATGCTCATGGTCGGCGAGCTCGTCGGCGACCTGCCGGCCGGGTGGGTCGTCGCACGCATCGGCGAGCGCAACGCCATGATCGGCGCCGCCCTGCTCGCGGTCACGGGGGTGCTCGTCGCGCTCGCGTCGCCCACGACGTTCGCGCTCGGGGTCGGGGTCTTCCTGCTCGGGCTCGCGACGGCGGTGTTCGGGCTCGCCCGCCACGCGTTCCTCACGAGCTACGTGCCGGAGCGGGTGCGCGCCCGCGCGCTCTCGACCCTCGCGGGCGTGTTCCGCGCGGGCTGGGCGATCGGCCCGTTCATCGCGGCGGCGATCATCGCGGTCGCGGGGTCGTCGGAGCCGGTGTTCTGGGTGCTCGTCGCGAGCTGCTTCGCGGTCGTCGTGGTGCTCGTGCTGCTGCCCGACCCCGAGCAGGCGTTCGGCGCCGCGCGGCTCGCGCGCGAGGCATCCGCTCGACCGGTGGAGGCCGCCGCAGACGGCGAGCCGGCCCGCACCGACGGCGAGGCCGAGGCGGCGGCCGCCTCGCACGGCGTGTTCCGCGCGATCGTCGTGCACCGCGAGGTGCTCGCCCGCATCGGCACGGGCATCGGCATCCTCGCCGCGCTGCGCGCGAGCCGCACGATGATCCTGCCGCTGTGGGCGGTGTCGATCGGCATGCCGCCCGAACAGGCGGCGCTCGTGATCGGCATCTCGGCGACGATCGACTTCGCGCTGTTCTACGTGAGCGGCCAGGTGATGGACCGGTTCGGCCGCATGTGGAGCGCCATTCCGGGGCTGCTCGGCCTCGCGGTCGGGCACCTCGTACTCGCGTTCACGCACGACGTTCCTGCGGCCGCGGCGTGGTTCACGGCGGTCGCGCTGCTGTTCGGCATCGCGAACGGGCTGTCGAGCGGGGTGATCCTGACGCTCGGCGCCGACCTCGCGCCGAAAGCGAACCCGGCGCCGTTCCTCGCCGGCTACCGCACGATCGGCGACGCCGGTCAGGCGGTCGCGCCGCTCGTCGTGGCGGGAGTGACGTCGCTCGTTTCGATCATGGCCGCGAGCGCGACGATGGGCATCGTCGGGCTGATCGGCGCGGGCGTGCTGTGGCGGTACATCCCGAAGTACGTGCCGCGGCGACTGCGGTGAGGCCGCGAACGCTGCCGCGCCCGCACTCGAGCAAGCATTCCGGGGGTGCATTTCCGCAAGTTCAGGAGCCCGGGCGGGCCGAAGTTGCCGAAAAGCACCCCGGGACGCACGCGGCGGTAGCCGCAGCGACGGATCAGCGGCCGTTGACCTTCTCGAGCTGCATGACGAGGATGACGCGGTCGGCGCGGTCGGCGGGCGACTCGGTCTCGGGGTCGCCGTAGCGCTGCCCGAGTCGCACGTAGAAGTCGCCCTCGGGGTCGGGAATGACTTCGGTGAGCGTTCCGCGCACCTCGACGTACTTGTGCGCGTTCTCGGGGTCGGTCATCGCGAGCGTCATGGCCGGGTTCTGCTGCAGGTTGCGGAACTTCGCACGCTTCGTCGTGTGCGTGAAGCGGATCGTCTGCGAGTCGGCGTCGAACTCGAACCACATCGGGTTGATCTGCACCTCGCCGTTCGGGCGCGTGGTGCCGAGGAAGGCGAACACGGGCGCGTTGAGGATGCGGGCGAAGTGGTCGTTGATCTCGATCGTCATACTCCCAGTCAATCAGCCGGCGGGCCCGTGCATTCCCGCCGGCTCGGCACGGCGGCCGCCCTACCGGACATCAGTGGAACACCGATCGCGCCGTCGCCGTGACCTCGATCGGGACGCGGACGGGCACGAGGTCGGTCGAGATCGGGGCATGCCAGACCGCTCGCAGCGTCACGGTCGCGGTGCGACCGTCGGCCGACGTCGCCTCGATGAGCTCGACGTCGTCGAGTTCGTGCACGGCGTCGCCGAGGTACTCGCCGGCCGCCCGTCGCACCCCGGCGTCGTCGAGTTCGATCGAGAGCGCAGCGCCATCGACACGCACCTCCTCGAGATCCCAGACCTCGGCCCCGGCGAGCGCGGCACCGTCGGCCAGGGTGAAGAGCCGCTTGCGGTCGAGGTAGAGCGAGGTGGCCGAGGCCACCACGAGCACGAGGGCGAGCCCGAGCGCGCAGAAGAAGATCGTCAGGAGCATCGTCGATCCGCGCTCGCCGTCCGCCCCGTCTTCCGCACCGACCGACGCGTCCCCGCTCGCCCGCGCGACGAGGCGGTTCACGACGGGCCTCCGGCGAATCGCGACACCGTCTGCGTCGCGCTCGCGTCGAGCGTCACGCTGCCGACCCGCTCGAGGTCGAGCACATCGGGCACGAGCGGAAGCCTGACGGTCGCGCGGACCGCGACGCTGATCCGGCTGCCTCGGGCGGCGCAGTCGTCGGCCTGGCAGTCGAGCTCGACGGTTGCATCGCCCGCGTCGATTCCGTAGTCGGCGAGCGCGACCGCGACCGTGCGTTCGACGGCCGCCTCAGCAGCGGCCCGATCACCGGCCTCCACGGCGACGCGGGCGGCTTGCCGGGCCGCGCCCTCGACGGCGAGGGCACCGCCCTGCACCGCCGCGATCGCGAGCACCAGGTAGACGAGCGGTACGAGCAGCAGCATCCCGACGGTGAGGAACTCGAGCGAGGCCGAACCGCGCTCGCCGTCGCCGCTGCGTCGTTCACCCGATGCGTTCGACCGCGGCATGCCCGGTCACCTCCAGGCCTCGGTCGGGACCGAGCAGGCCGACGACGGGCAGTGTCGCCCGAACCGTGATCGCGACGACCGGTATGCCGCCGACCGTCGTGCGCTCGGCGCGCACATCGCCGGCGTAGTCGCTCGAGATCGCCGCCGAGATGAGCTCGCGCGTGCGGAGGACCCCGTCGACGTCGCTCGATCCGGCGAGCGCCGCGTATCGCGCGCCCTCCGCGGCTGCGTCGAGCACCGTGTTGCGCACGTGGAGCGCGAGCGCCAGCTGCACCACGGCGAGCGCGAGGACGGTGACGAGCACGCCGACCAGGGTGAACTCGGCGACCGCCGAGCCGCGTTCGTCCGCGAGCCGCGCACGCAGCCGACCGTGCTGCCCCTGCCTCAGATGCCGAGCACCCGGTCGATCGCCTGGTTGAACACGTCGCTCAGCGCGGGGCCCGCGAGACCCCAGATGACGATCACGAGCCCGGCGGTCATCAGGGTGATGAGCACCCAGCCCGGCACATCCCCGCGTTCGTCGAGGAGCCGGCGCTTGATCAGCTGTCGCATGGGAGTTCCTTTCTTCGTCGGGCATCAGAAGCCCGCCTGCAGTACGAGATAGCCGGGGAAGAGGGCGAAGGCGATCGTGACGGGGAGGATGAGGAAGATCAGCGGCACGAGCATCGCGATCTCCTTTCGGCCGGCCGTCTCGATGATCGTGCGCTTCGCGGCCTCGCGGGCGTCACCCGCCTGCGCCCGCAGCACGGCCGCGAGGGGCGCCCCGCGCTCGAGCGCGCCGAGCACCTGGTCGAGTGCGCGCGAGAGCGCCGCGTGGTCGAGGCCGTCGCGCAGGTCGGCGAGCGCCGTCGCGAGCGGGACGCCGGTGCCGACGGTCGTCACGACCCGCCCGAACTCGGTCGGCAGGTCGCCCGTGCCGGCCGCGGCGATGCGACGGAGCGCGTCGAGCATGCCCTCGCCGGCGGTGAGGCTCAGCGTGAGGAATTCGAGCACCGTCGCGAGTTCGGACGAGATGCGGGCGAGGCGCCGTTTCGCGCTGCGCTGCAGCATCCAGTCGCGTGCGAGGGCGCCGAGGGCGGCGGCGAGCACGGGCGCGGCGAGGCGCACGGTGGCGGGCATCGTCGCGAATCCGGGTGCCGCGACGACGAGGACGGCGCCGACGACCAGGCCGCCCGCCGCCCATGCCAGCTGCTCACCGCGGAACCGCTCGACGGAGATGCCCGAGCCCGCCTGCCTGAGGCGCTTCGCCACGAGATCGTTGCCGCCGAGCCACGTCGACAGCAGGTTCCGCAACCACTGCAGTGCCGGCGCCGCGATCGCGCCCAGAACCGGACCCGGGTCAGCCGGGCGGCGGGCGAGCATCGCCCGCGCCTCGGCTGAGAGGTCGGCGACGTACGGCGCGACGCGCTCGGCGAGCCGCGGTCGGCCGATGCGCGGTACCGCGGAGATCATCAGCCACAGGCCGAGCCCCGCCGCGACGCCGAGTGCAACGCTCAGGGCGCCGACCGTCGTCAGTTGAACCATCGGCGCTCCTCGGGGAGGCGACCGAGCGCGATCATCGCGCGATAGGCGACGATCGTGACGCCGAGGCCGACGAGGATGAGCGCGGCGCCGGCCGGACTGTCGTAGGCGACGATCGCCTCGTGCCGCGAGGCCAGCACGAGCAGCAGCAGCCAGGGGGCCGCGACCCCCAGTCGGGCGGCGTTGCGGATCCACGACTGCCGGGAGACCACCTCGGCGCGCAGTGCCGCGTCTTCGCGCAGGTAGCCGGCGAGCGCCCGCAGCACGGCCGTCACGTCGCTGCCGCCGACCTCGCGGGCCATGCGCAATGTCTCGATGATCCGGTCCGCGACCGGATCGGCGAGCTCCGCCTTGAGTCCGTCGAGGCACAGCGAGAAGTTGGCGGTCCGACGGTACTCGCGGTCGAACGCGGCGAATGCAGCCCGGGTCGGCGCCGGCCCGAGCTCGGCGAGGGCTCCGAGGCTGTCGGGCAACGACATGCCCGCTCGCACCGAGGCGACCAGGTGATCGACCGCATCGGGCCAGACCGCTCGATTCGCGGCCCGGCGTCGGGAGGCCCGACCGCGGACGATGACCGGGACGAGTCCTCCGCCGAGCACCGCGCCGATCGCGCTCAGGAACGGGATGCCGAAGACCGCTTGCACGAGTGCCCCGCCCACGAACGCGAGCGCGACGCAGACGGCGATCACGACCGGCAGTGGCACGCCCCCGAGCCCGGCGAGGGCCAACTCGCCGCGCACTCGATCGAGCGCCCCGCGCGACTTCGCCGGCCTCGCGGTCCGGGGCCAGAGCATCGGCGCGGCGATGAGGAGGACGCCGAGGCCCAGCAGGGCGCCGAGCACGAGGCTCACACGACCACCCCCAGCACGTGCTCGGGGTCGAGGCCGCGAGTCGCGAACTTCTCGAGGCGCGCCGGGCGTGCCCCGGTCGGACGGAGCTCCCCGCCGATCGACGCGAAGATGGCCTCGGCGTCGACGCTCGCCCCGGTGGTCGTGCCCGTCGGCGCGACGATCTCGGCGACGCGCCGGTTGCCGTCGCGATCGATGGTCAGGTGCACGACGACGTCGATGCAGCTCGCCACGGTGGGCACGACGAAGGCGGCGTCGATGTTGCGGCCCGCGAGCAGCGGCAGGGTGCACAGCTTCGCGAGCGCGTCGCGCGCGGAGTTCGCATGGATCGTGCACATGCCGGGGAGGCCCGAGTTCAATGCGATGAGCAGGTCGAGGCTCTCGGCTTCGCGCACTTCGCCGACGATCAGGCGGTCGGGTCGCATTCGCAGCGCCTCTTTGATGAGCCGCCGCAGGGTGATCTCACCCGTGCCCTCGAGGTTCGGCTGTCGGCACTGGAGGGCGACGAGGTCGCGCACCTCGAGGTCGAGTTCGAAGGTCTCCTCGACGGTGACCACGCGGTCCCCCGGCCGGGCGCTCGACATGAGGGCGTTCAGCATCGTGGTCTTGCCGGTGTGCGTCGCGCCCGACACGAGGATGTTCGCCCCGGCGAGCACCGACATGCGCAGGTACTCCGACGCCTGCACCGTGAGCGAGCCGAGCTCGACGAGCGTCGCGAGCGACTTGATGCGCCGCTGGAACTTCCGGATGTTGACCGCCCAGTGATCCCTCGCGACGTCGGGAATGGCGACGTGCAGGCGCGACCCGTCGGGCAGCGAGGCGTCGACGAACGGCGAACTGAGGTCGACTCGGCGACCGGTATGCGCGAGCATGCGTTCGACGAGCTCGCGCACCTCGCGATCGCGCAGCACGACGCCCGTGAGCTCGGCGACGCCGCCGCGCGCGACGAACACCCGCGCGGGCCCGTTGATCCAGATCTCCTCGACCGAGTCGTCGTCGAAGAACGGCTGCAGCGCCCCGTACCCGGTGAGTGCGGCGACGACTTCGCGCGCGGTGCCGACCTCGTCGGCGAGGCCCGTGTGCGCGCCGGCGAGCGCTCGCTCGCTGTACCGCCGCACCTCTTCGTGGGCGTACCGGGCGGCGACGTCGTCGGCCTTGGCGAGGTCGACGCCGTCGCGCAGCACCCGCGCCCGCACGCGCTCGGAGATGGTGCGGACGGCGTCGGACATGGCATCCATCATGCGGGCGGAGCCGGAAGCCGCCCCGAAGTTATCCACAGCACCGGCAGCGAGGGCATCCGCCGGACCGCCGGCACCGTCGTGCGACATCCGAATTGTTCACATTAGGTACTTGATCTGTTACAGTACTCAACATGATCCAAGATTCAGCGGCATCCGGCGACGCGTTCGCGGCCGACCTGCTGCGCGGGCACACCGACACGATCGTGCTCGGCGTGCTGCGCGAGCACGACAGCTACGGCTTCGAGATCTACAAGCACATCCGCGACGCGACCGGCGGCGGCTACGAGATCAAGGAAGCCACCCTCTACGCCAGCTACCGCCGGCTCGTGCGCGACGGCCTCGCCGAGGCCTACTGGGGCGACGAGTCGCAGGGCGGCCGCCGCAAGTACTACCGCATCACCGACGCGGGCCGCGCGGCCTTCCGCCAGAACGTGGCGAGCTGGGTCGCCACCCGCACCATCATCGACTCCCTGCTCGGCAGCCAGGCGGCGCCGGCGAACACGAAAGGCTCCCTGCGATGAGCGAGAACAGCCCCAGCCCGCGCACCTCGACCGAGGTGCACCGCCTCCTCGACGAGGCCTTCGCGGGCATCGACCCCACCCCCGAGGCGCAAGACCTGAAGGAGGAGATCCGCGACAACCTGCTCTCGCGGGTCGCCGAGCTCGAGGTCGCCGGCGCCTCCCCCGCCGAGGCGGCGCGCCGGGCCGTCGACGAGCTCGGCGACGTGCGAGAGCTCGTCGCGGCGGCGACGGGCGACGGGGCGGATGCCTCGGCCGGTGCCGCCCGCACCGCAGGCGCCGGCCCGTCGACGAGCGGCAGCCGCGCCGCTTCGGCGAGCGAGTTCGCCCTGCGTCACCGGGTGCGACCGAAGCCGGCCTTCGTCGTGCGGACCGTCGTGCTCTCGATCGTCGCGGCCGGTGCGCTCGTCGCGCTCGTGCTCGGACTCACGCCGCTCATGCCGCTCGCAGCCGGCCGGCTCATCGCGATCGACGCCGTGCTCGGGCTCGCGATCGGCGTCATCACTGCCGACGCCCTGCGCCAGGAGACGACGACGAACTACCCGCTGCCGACCGGCCGCGCCGTCGCGTTCGGCGCCGCGACGGGCACCCTCGTCGCGTCGCTCGGCTTCGCCGCCGTCGTCGTCTGGCGGCTCGAGCTCGTCTGGCTCGTGCTCGCCGCGGTGCTCGCGGTCGCCGCGATCGCGGTGCTGAGCGCGCTCGGCGCGACGCAGACCAACCGGCACAAGCCGTGGGTCGTCGCGATGCAGCGCGACGCCGTCGAGGTCGGCAACCGCTTCGAGCAGGACCCGGCGGCCGCCGCTCGCTTCGGCATCTACACCGCCGTCATCTGGCTCACCGCGTTCGCGCTCGTGCCGGTGCTCGGCTTCACCGTCGGCTGGTGGTGGGCACCACTGCCCGTCGTCGGGGCGTTCATCGTCATGATGCTCGTGCTCGCGCGCATGCTGTTCGGCCACGACGCGACAGCGTCGGGCGGCACCCGGCACACCGGCCCGAACGACTGACCCCAACACCCGTCGGCAGCACACCGCGACGCCCTTCCACACCCTCCGTGGCGGGGCGTCGCGGCGTTGCTAGGCTCGGCTCGCCCGCCCCGACCGAGCGACGAGGAGCCCGAGCCCCCATGACCGCAACGCCGCGATCGTCACCCGCAGACGGCGCACGGGCCGCAGCCCTCGCCTCGCGCGACCTCGTCGTCGACCTCGCCCGGGTCGCCTGCATCCTGCTCGTGGTCGTCATCCACCTGCTGATGATCGGGGTCGGCTACGCCCCGGACGGGTCGCTCGTCGTGTCGCGCCCGCTCGAGGCGCAGCCCTGGTTCGCCGCCACGACGTGGATCGGGCAGGTCATGCCCCTCTTCTTCGCGGTCGGCGGCTTCACCGCGCTCGCGGCGTGGCGCAGCCTGAGCCGGCGGGGCGGTGACGCGACGGCCTTCGTGCGCGGCCGGGTGCTGCGACTCGGCGGCCCGTCGCTGCCGCTGTTCGCGTTCTTCACGGTCGTGCTCGGTGCGGCGACCCTCGCGGGGGTCGATCCGCCGCTCCTCGACACGGTCGCGACCGGCGCGGGCTCGCCGCTCTGGTTCCTCGCCGCGTTCCTCATCGCCCAGTGCGCGGTGCCGTGGATGACTCGGCTGCACGCTCGCGTGCCGAGAGCCACGCTCGGGGTGCTCGCCGCGGGCGCGGTCGCCGTCGACGCCGTTCGCATCGCGACGGGCGTGACCGAGATCGGCCTCCTGAACCTGCTCTTCGTCTGGCTCTTCGTGCAGCAGCTCGGCTTCTGGTACGCCGACGGATGGTTCCGGCGCCGCCGCATCGTGACGCTCGTCGGGCTCGCCGCCGCGGCGTACCTCATCATCTGGCCGCTCGTCGCCGCCGGCTGGTACTCCCCCGACATGCTCGTGAACCTCAACCCGCCGACCGTGCCGCTCATGCTGCTCGGCATCGCGCAGATCAGCCTGCTGAGCGCCCTGCACCGTCCGCTCGACGCGCTCATGCGACGGCGCGCCGCGCAGTCCGTCGTCTACCTCGTCGGCAGTCGCGCGATGACCGTGTACCTCTGGCACCTGCCGGTCATCATCGCCGTCGAAGGCCTCTCGCTCCTCGTGCCGGGCGCCGCGCCCGAGCCGGGCAGTGCCGCCTGGTGGCTCACCCGGCCGATCATGTTCGTCGTCGTGCTCGCGGTCGTGTTCGCGATCGCGCCGCTGCTCGTGCGCTTCGAGCGGATGCCGACCGCGATCCCCGCCGGCCGGATCGCCCCGTCGCCGTTCGCCACCGGCATCGCGACCGTGCTCGCGATCGTGCCGCCGTTCCTCGTCATGCAGTGGTTCCTCGACCTGCAGCTCGCGATCACGGGAACGGTGCTCGTCACCGCCGCGCTCCTGCTGCTCCGGCCGCGCCGGGCATGGGACGGGGCGTCGGTCGGACCCGCCGCCGCGACCGACAGTGAGAACGCACGCGCATAGACTGAACGGGCACTCGCGGGAGTGGTGAAATCGGCAGACACGCAGGATTTAGGTTCCTGTGCCTTC
Source organism: Agromyces solani (assembly GCF_058349925.1). NCBI lineage: Bacteria > Bacillati > Actinomycetota > Actinomycetes > Micrococcales > Microbacteriaceae > Agromyces > Agromyces solani. The sequence goes on along the minus strand of NZ_JBYRER010000001.1, from coordinate 1,196,299 downwards.
GGGCGTGTGGGTTCAAGTCCCACCTTCCGCACTGGAACGCGTCGACGGCGATTCGAGCCCGACGAGCCGATTCCGTCGAGGCCGACGCCCCTCGCCGAACGGTCGTCTGCACGAGACCCGGGCCCGCGTCAACCCCTCGCGACAGGCCGGGCGCCTATGTTCTGCTGAGGGAGTCGTAGGGACGACACACCCCGGTGGTTCGGTCACCGGGATCAGGGGATAGCGGCCCGGGCTCTCGAGATCGACGCGAGCCCGGGCCGACTCCGTGTCACCGGTCGATGACCGGCGGCCCCGCCGCGAGGCGTTCACGCGAGTACTGCTCGATGCGCTCGGCCGGCACCGACCAGTCGGTGTCGAGCCACCACGTCGCACCGGCCTCGGCCCACGGGCGCACGACCGCCGCGTCGGCGACCGCGTCGACTCCGGCGGTCGTGCCCTCCTGCACCCAGTCGAACGGCTCGTCGGCCAGTCCGATGCGTTCGCGCTCGGCGCGGAGCCAGTCCATCGCCTCGGCGCCGATCTCGGGGGTGAACAGCTCGCGCTGCGCGTCGGGCCCGGCAGCGCCGTCGCCCGTCGGGGCGTAGTTCGGCAGCCAGCCGTCGAGACGCGCGACGCGACGCATCGACTTCGGCCGGGGCCAGAGCCCGACCGCCCAGATGGGGATGCCGGGCCGCTGCACGGGCGGCAACGGCAGCATGCGATCGGTGCGGCGCACGGTCGTGAACTCGCCCTCGAACTCGAACGGCTCGCCGCGCCAGAGCTTCGGCAGCAGCTCGAGCGCCTCGTCGAGCTGGGCCGCGCGCACCCGGCGGCCGGGATCGTGCTCGAAGATCCAGAAGCGATCCTCCGCGTCTTCGGCGACGCCGAGCCCAGCCGACAGGATGACCCGGCCGCCGGAGAGGCGGTCGACGGTCATCGTCTGCCCGGCGAGCTCCCACACCCGGCGCCTCGGCACCGGCGTGAGCATCGTGCCCAGCCGCAGCGATTCGGTGCGCATGGCGGCCGCGGCGAGCACCGACCAGGGGTCGGTCGCCCAGATGCCCTCCCACACGAAGAAGCCGTGCCAGCCGTGCCGCTCGGCGAGCTCGGCGAGCTCGATCGCGACGACCGGATCGCTGCCGGGGTAGATGAATCCGTAGCGCATGCGGTCACGCTACGCCGCGCCACCGACATCCGACTCCCATTCCCGAACCCCGCACGGTAAGGTAAACCTAACCTCACCCGAGCACCTCCCGAAAGGCCGCCATGTCGACGACCACCACCGCACAGCCCACGCCGTCGACCGCCGCCGAACCGCTCGACGTCGCCGCGCTCGTGCGCGCCGCCTCGGCCGACGACCACCGGGCGACCGAGTCGCGCGGGTTCATCACGGCGCTCATGGGCGGCGAGCTCTCGCTCGACGACTACACCCGCTACCTCGCCCAGTTCGCCTGGGTCTACGAGGCGCTCGAGGCCCGAGGCATCCGCCCCGGCGACCCCGCCGTCTTCGACCCCGAGCTCGCCCGCCTCGCCGCCATCGAGGCCGACCTCGCCGCGCTCGGCGCCGCCGACTGGCGCGAGGCCCACCCGCCGCTCGCCGCGACCGCCGAGTACGCGGCGCACCTGCGCGGGCTCGCCGACGACGACGTGCGCTACCTCGCGCACCACTACACGCGTTACCTCGGCGACCTCTCCGGCGGCCAGGCCATCGCCCGTCTCGTCGCCCGCCACTACGGCGCGACCGAGGCGCAGCTCGGGTTCTACCGGTTCGACATCGCCGCCGACGGCGTCGTGCGCTACAAGCGCGGCTACCGCGAGGCCATGAACGCGCTCGCCCTCTCGCCCGAGCAGGTCGACGCGCTCATCGACGAGGTGCGCACGTCGTTCCGCATGAACGGCGCGATCTTCGACGAGCTCGCCGCCTGAGCGCGGCACCGGATCGAGGGGCCCGCGTGATCGCGCCTCACCCCGCGGGGTGAGCCACGAGTCATCCTGCAGTCGGATGTCCCGCACAGGTGCCGCTCGGTAGACTCGCGTCATACCCTCGCCGCCCGCCGACCCGGTCACCACCGGGCTCCGACGACTGGAGCTCCTCCGAATGGTCCACACCGCCCTCATCCCGTGGCTCGACCCCGAGACGATCATCGGCGCCGCCGGGCCATGGGCGCTGCTCGTCGTCTGCGGCATCATCTTCGCCGAGACGGGCCTGCTCATCGGGTTCCTGCTGCCCGGCGACACGCTGCTCGTCATCTCGGGGCTGCTCTCGCACCCCCTGCCCGGCTCGCCCGAGGGCGTGTTCGGCCTGAACGTGTGGTGGGTGTCGCTGCTGATCGGGCTCGCGGCGTTCGTCGGCGGCGAGGTCGGCTACCTGATCGGCCACAAGGCCGGCCCGTCGATCTTCGAGCGGAAGGAGTCGGGCCTGTTCAGCGTCAAGAACGTCGAACGCACGAACGCCTTCTTCGACCGGTTCGGCGCCCTCGCCGTGATCCTGGCGCGCTTCGTGCCGATCGTGCGCACGTTCACGCCCGTCGCCGCCGGCGTCGGCCACATGCACAAGGGCAAGTACACGCTCTACAACTTCATCGGCGCGGTGATCTGGGGCTTCGGGCTCACGATGTTCGGCTACGCGATCGGGTTCATCCCGCCGATCGCCGACTTCGTCAAGGAGTACATCGACCTCATCCTGCTGGCGGCGGTCGGCGGCACGGCCCTCGTGACGCTCTGGCACTACCTGCGCGAGCGTTCGAAGGCGAAGAAGGCCGCCGCCGCGGGCGAAGACGTCGTGACCGACGAGGCCGAGGCCGCCGAGCTCGTGCTCGACGCCGACGTCTTCGAGCGCGGCCCGAAGCACGACGAGCACTGAGGCGGATGCCTCGGCCGAGGCATCCGCGCAGCTGACCGCGACCCGCGGCATCCGCCGCATCCGCGGCCTCAGCCGGCGTACCAGCCGCTCGGCGCGACCTCGGCGCCCATCCGCGGCACGTACTGATCGAAGTAGACGCGCGAGATGAGCTCGCGACGGCTGCGCACCCCCGCCTTCTCGAACACCGACTTGAGGTGGTCCTGCACGGTGTAGGCCGAGACGTGCATCGTGGCCGCGATCTCCTTCGTCTCGACGCCCTGCAGCACCAGCCTCGTGACGTCGCGCTCGCGCGGCGTGAGCCCGAACGCCGCGACCACGAGGGCGACGATCTCGGGCGGTCGCGCCTCCTCGATCGTGATGACCACGTCGCCCGCGGCGCCGTCGGGCCCCGCGAGCGGTGAGGCGTGCAGCACGAGCCACGTGCCCGCCGCGGTGCGCACCCGAGCACGCGGAATCGGCGAGCCGGGCACGGCGAGCGTCCGGCGGGCGGCGCCGACGAGTGCGGTCACGAGGCTCAGCGGGTCGCCGCTGTGCCGGCTCGTGGCGAGCTCCGCGAGCCGCTCCTCCGCGCCGACGCTGATCTGCGACACCTCGTCGTCGGCGCCGATGATGACCACGGCCGGGCCGTACACCTCGGCGGGGCCGATCGGTGAGGCCGCGAGCCGGGTCAGCATGCCCGTGCGCACCCCGCGCGCGAACGACTCGGAGAGCGTGCCGAGGAAGTCGATCTCGTCGAGCGAGAACCTCGCGTCGTCGGAGCCTCGGAACATCGCGAGGCACCCCCAGACGCCCGCTCCGTCGCGGAAGACGAGGCGCGCCTCGTCGCCGAATCCGTAGATCGGTCGCATGAGGCGGTTGGTCCGCTCCGACCGTTCGGCGTCGACGCTCTCCGACGCGTGCATGCCGATCGCACGCGACTCCGACCTGGCGAGCGCACGGAAGGAACTGGGCTCCTCCGCCCCGTACTCGAGCAGGCCGAACAGCATGTCGTGCTCGTTGTTCGCGACGAGCGAGCCGTACTTGCGCGCGCTCGTGAGCATCATCGTCGAGGGGTCGTGCGTGCCGACGCAGGCGCCGACCCAGGGCGTCGCCCGGCCGACGGTCTCGGTCGCCTCGGCGATGAAGTCGTCGAGGTCGAGACCCGCGCGCGACAGCACGTCGAGGTCTCCGCGGGCGCGTTCGGCGCGCAACCGGTTGTGCATGCGATCAGTATGCGCCCGCCCCGGCCCGCCGCGATATCCCAGATCACTGGGATCCGGAAATACCCCCACAACTGGGATGGCTCGGAGCCGGCGCCGTTCGCAGGCTTGGATCCGTGACCACCACCATCCGCTCCGAGCCCGTCGACCAGCACGGCGACCTCGTGCACGCCGACGACGTCACGGCGCAGCTGTGCCTCGCGTTCGTGCGCCTCGAGCACGACATCGTCGGTCGCGGACTGCCGCTGACGGCGCTGCGCCGCCTCCGGGTGCACAACGCGTCGGCGGAACCCGCCGACGAGATCGTCGGCATCCTCGCCGAGCGGCTCGGCGACGCGACCCGCGTCCGGATCGAGGTCGTCGACGACGAGCGCGCCCGGCCCGCGGGCATGCTCGTGCGTCTCGAGGCGACGGTCGCCGCACCCGTACCGACCCATCACGAAGGAACCAGCATGAACCCGACCCTCACCGGCCTCGCCGCCCTGCGCGAGCTCGAGCACGTCCTCCTGCCCGGCGACGCCGGCTACGAGGAGGCCTGCCGTCCGTGGAACCTCGCCGTCGAGCAGCACCCGGCGGCGGTCGCCGTGCCGCGCACGGTCGACGAGGTCGTCGCGGCCGTTTCGGCCGCAGGCGCCGACGGACTGCGCATCGCGCCGCAGAGCACCGGCCACGCGGCATCCGCCCTCGTCGGCGCACCGTTCGACGAGGTGCTGCTGCTGCGCCTGCACGAGCTGACCGGCGTCGAGATCGACCCGGCCGCGCGCACGGCGCGCATCACGGGCGGCACCCTGTGGCAGGACGTCGTCGCGGCCGCGACCCCGCACGGGCTGACGGCGCTGCACGGCAGCGCCGGCGACGTCGCGGTGGCGGGCTACGTGCTCGGCGGCGGGCTGTCGTTCTACGGGCGGGAGCACGGGCTCGCCGCGTCGTCGGTGCGGGCGATCGAGCTCGTCACGGCCGACGGACAGCTGATCCGCGCGAGCGCCGACGAGCACGCGGCGCTGTTCTGGGCGCTGCGGGGCGGGGGCGGCGGCTTCGGCGTCGTCGTCGCGATCGAGCTCGAACTGCTGCCGATCGCCGACGTCGTCGCGGGGATGCTGCTGTGGGACCTCGCCGCAGCGCCGACGGTCGTCGCCGCCTGGACGGAGTGGTCGCGGACCGCACCCGAATCGGTCACCACGTCGCTGCGCCTCATGCGCTTCCCGCCGCTGCCCGAGCTGCCGCCCTTCCTCAGCGGTCGTGAGCTCGTCGTCATCGACGGCGCACTGCTCGAGGACGACGAGCGCGCGGCCGAGCTGCTCGCTCCGCTGCGGGCCCTCGCACCCGAGCTCGACACGTTCGCGCGCATCCCGGCCGCCGGCCTCCTCGCGGTGCACATGGACCCGCCAGCGCCGACGCCCGGCGTCTCCGCCCACGCGATGCTCGGCGACCTGCCGCCGGCGGCGATCGACGCGCTGCTCGCCGCAGCCGGGCCGGGCGTCGCCACGCCGCTCATGTTCGCCGAGCTGCGGCACCTCGGCGGTGCGCTCGCGCGCCCCGCCGACCAGGCGCTCTCGCACCTCGACGGCGCGTACGCGCTCTTCGCCGTCGCGCCCGCGTTCACCCCCGAGCTCGCCGCGCTCGGCGAGCGGGCGACCGCCGCGGTGGCCGACGCCCTCCGCCCCTGGTCGACCGATCGCGCCTTCCCGAACTTCGCCGAGCGCCCGGGTCGCGCCTCGGCGTTCTTCTCCCCCGGCGTTCACGAACGGCTCGTCCGCGTGCGCGACCTCTACGACCCGCGGCGGATGTGGGTCGCGTCGCACGAGGTCGAGCGCGACTGAGCGGCGCGAGCCCCGGGAACACGACAGGCCCGTCCGAAACCCGAAACCCGAAACCCGAGAGAAGGAACCTCCATGCGAACCATCCACCGGACGATCGTCGCGACGCTCATCGCCGCGGCGGCCGTCACCGTGCCGGCCCTGCCGGCGCAGGCCCACGACGGCGAGGACCACGACTCCACCGCCACGACGCCCGAGATGCGGCGCGTCGTCGCCGAGGTCCGCGCGGCGACCGCCCGCTTCCACGACGTCGACGCGGCGATCGCCGCGGGCTACGTGCCCGCGGGCGACTGCGCCGCGAGCCCCGACGGGGCGATGGGCTTCCACTACGTCAACCCCGATCTCGTGCGCCCCGGCGCCCCGGTCGACCCGGCCGCGCCGCCCATGCTCACCTACGGCCCGTCGCCGTCGGGCGACCTGCGCCTCTGGAGCGCCGAGTTCTTCGAGCCCGACGTGGGCCAGCCCGTGCCGATGCTCGGCTCGCAGCCGTTCGACGGCCCCATGCCCGGGCACGAGCCCGGCATGCCGACGCACTACGACCTGCACGTCTGGGTCGGCGCGCACAACCCCGCCGGCGTCTTCGCGGCGTTCAACCCTGCCGTGAACTGCTGACCGGCGGCTCGCCGCGCGCTCCGAGCCCGCTCCGCGTACGCGGGGCGGGCTCGATGCGCAACGGATCCCGCGCGCCTCAGCAGTGCGAGCCCTGCTCCTGCTCCGCACGGCCCGCCGGCTCGAGCTGGAAGGTCGAATGGGCGACGTCGAAGTGCTCGCTGAGGCATCCGCCCAGCTCGTCGAGGAGCGCGCCCGTGCGCCCGTCCTCGAAAACCTGCGGCTCGACCTCGACGTGGGCGGTGAAGACCGGCTGGCCCGACGTGATCTGCCAGACGTGGATGTCGTGCACCGCGACGACACCCGCGGTGCCGAGCAGGTGGTCGCGGATCTCGGCCACGTCGGTGTCGGCGGGGGCGCTCTCGCTGAGCACCCGCACGACGTCGCGCAGCAGCGAGAGCGCGCGTGGGACGATGAGGACCGCGATGCCGAGCGAGGCGATCGCGTCGGCGGCGTTCCAGCCGGTCAGCAGGATGACGATCGCCGCGATGATCACGAGCGCCGAGCCGATCGTGTCGCCGAGCACCTCGAGGTACGCGCCGCGCAGGTTGATGGAGTCCTTCGCGCCCCCGCGCAGCACGAGCATCGCCGCGATGTTCGCGGCCAGGCCGACGACGGCGATGACGAGCATCATGCCGCCCTGCACCTCGTGCGCCTCGCCCTCGGCGCCCGTGACGAGCCGCCCGATCGCGCCGATCGTGACGGTCACCGCGACGACGATGAGGATGACGCCGTTGACGAGCGCGCCGAACACCTCGGCGCGGCGGAAGCCGTAGGTCTGCCGGTCGGTCGCGGGGCGTGCGGCGACGAACGCCGCGACGAGCGCGACGACGAGGCCGATGAGGTCGCTCGTCATGTGCCCGGCGTCGGCGAGCAGCGCGAGCGATCCGCTCACGAGGCCGCCGACGACCTGCACGATCACGAACGCGCCGATGATCGCGATCGCGATCCACAGTCGAGTGCGGTTCGCCGTCGCGGCGTGGTCGTGGGAGTGATCGTGCGCCATGTCCCCTCCAGCGTAGGTCGGCCCGAGGGCCCTCCGGGGCCATTCGCCGCAATCAGGAATGAGTCGCGTTCTCATGGGCATGGCAGGCATCGGCACCGCCCGGGGGTCGCGGTGCGTGCCGCTCCCCCCCTAGGCTGCGGACCATGCCGTCGCGTCGAACGCTCGCCCTGCTCCTGACCGCCGGATGCCTCGTGGCCGCGCTGTCCGGATGCACGGGCGGCTCGGGCAGCGGCGAAGCCGGCGATGGATCGGCGCCGGCGACCGCCCCGGCGGACGCGCTGCCCGCATCGCCGACGGAGCGCTGCGGCGACACCGGCGTCGCGTCGACCGCGATGTGGCTCCCCGTCGGCGAGGCGCGGTTCGACGTCGGCGTCGCCGGCGAGGGCACGACGACCGCGATCCTCGCGCACCAGCGCACCCAGGACGAGTGCGGGTTCTGGCCGTACGCGTCGATGCTCGCCGAACAGGGCGTGCAGGTGCTGCTCGTGAACAACTGCGGCTACGGCGAGACCGAGTGCCCGTCGGGCGCGAATCACGTCGTCGACGACGGCGCCGAGGCGATCCTCGCCGCCGCGGCGTGGGCGCGCGAGCAGGGCGCAGAACGCGTCGTCGTCGTCGGGGCCTCGATGGGCGGAACGGCGGCGATCGTCGCCGGCGGGCGCGACGGCGCGGAGGGACTGCTCGACGGCGTCGCCGACCTGTCGGGGCCGATCTCGTTCCGCGGCTCCGACTCGATGGACGACGCGGCGGGGCTCACGGCTCAGCCCTTCCTCGCGGTCGCTCCCGACGACTCGACCGTGACGGTCGATGAGTTGCAGCAGCTGGCCGACGCGACCGCCTCGGACGACGTGACGATCGTCGACGACGGCGTCGGCCACGGCTGGGCGATGCTCACGACGGGCACGGCGTTCAACGCGTTCGCCGATCGGCTGACGGCGTTCGTCACCGGCTGAGGGCGCTGACGGCGTTCGTCACCGGCTGAGCGCGGCCGCCGTCCTCGAGACGCCGATCGCGCCCCGACGGTCGGCTACTCGGCCGAAGGCACGACCCGTGCCGCGACGCGCTCGAGCTCGGGGATGAGCACCTCGAAGGCGCGCGCCCGGTGGCTGATCGCGTTCTTCTGCTCGGGCAGCAGCTCGGCCGCCGTCACCTCGTGGCCCTCGGGTTCGAACACGGGGTCGTAGCCGAAGCCGTGCGAACCGCGCGGCTCGTAGGCGAGCGCCCCCGGCCACAACCCCTCGGCGACGAACTCCTCGCCGCCCTCGCCGCCGAGGAGCGCCGCCGGCACGACGACCGCGATCGTGCAGTGGAACGCCGCACCGCGGTTCGGCCGGCGCACGTCGCCGAGCTGCGCGAGCAGGAGGCGCACGTTCTCCTCGTCGCCCGCCCGCTGGCCCGCCCAGCGCGCCGAGAAGATGCCCGGCGCACCGCCCATGACGTCGACGGTGATGCCGGAATCGTCGGCGAGCGCGATGCGGCCGGTGTGCTCGGCCGCGGCCCGCGCCTTGATGAGCGCGTTCTCGGCGAAGCTCGTGCCGTCTTCGACGGGGGAAGGCCCGTCGTAGCCGAGCACCGTGAGTCCCGGCATCCGCTCGCCCAGGATGCGCTGGAACTCGGCGACCTTGTGCGCGTTGTGGGTGGCGAGCACGACCTCGAGTGCGGCCACGGTCACTCCCCCGCCGCCGCGGCGAGCGCGGCGCGCTGCAGCTCGGCGAGCGACGCGTTGCCGGCGAGCGCGAGGTCGAGCAGCGAATCGAGTTCGCGCCGGTCGAACGGGGCGCCCTCGGCGGTGCCCTGCACCTCGACGAAGAGCCCGCGCCCGGTTGCGACGACGTTCATGTCGGTCTCGGCGCGCACGTCCTCGACGTAGGCGAGGTCGAGCATGGGCGTGCCGTCGATGATGCCGACCGACACGGCCGAGACGGTGTCGATGAGCGGCGTCGACTTCTGGCCGATGAACTTCTTGCCGCGCGCCCACTCGATCGCGTCGGCGAGCGCGACGTAGGCGCCCGTGATCGCGGCGGTGCGGGTGCCGCCGTCGGCCTGCAGCACGTCGCAGTCGATGACGATCGTGTTCTCGCCGAGCGCCTTCGTGTCGATCACCGCGCGCAGGCTGCGGCCGATCAGGCGGCTGATCTCGTGGGTGCGACCGCCGATGCGGCCCTTCACGCTCTCGCGGTCGTTGCGCGTGTTCGTCGAGCGCGGCAGCATCGCGTACTCGGCCGTCACCCAACCGGTGCCCTTGCCCGTGAGCCAGCGGGGCACGCCGTTCGTGAAGCTCGCCGTGCAGAGCACCTTCGTGCCGCCGAACGAGATGAGCGCGCTGCCCTCGGCGTGGGCGCTCCAGCCGCGCTCGATGGTCACCTCGCGCAGCTGGTCGGCGGCGCGCCCGTCGGCGCGGACGATCGGGGTGGCGGATGCCTCGGTCATGCGTTGTTCTCCTGTCGAAGCCGGGCGCGGTCGGGAAGGGGGATGACGCCCGTCTGCACGAGCTCGACGCTCGGGATCTCGGGGGCGATCAGCCGGTGGGCGAGGTCGAGGAAGGCGCTCGTCGATGTGCCGGTCGCCTCGTAGCGGTAGGTCGGCGGGGTCGGGTCGCGGCGCTCCATGCCGGCCCCGACGAGCACGCGGTAGACGTCGTTCGCGGTCTCGACGTCGCTCGAGACGAGCGTGACGTCTTCTCCCATGACGTACGAGATGGCGCCCTTGAGGAACGGGTAGTGCGTGCAGCCGAGCACGAGCGTGTCGACGTCGGCGCGGCGCAGCGGCTCGAGGTACTCCTCGGCGACGGCGAGCAGTTCGTCGCCGGTCGTGACGCCGGACTCGACGAACTCGACGAACCGGGGGCACGCCTGCGAGAACAGCTCGAGGTGCGGAGCGGCGGCGAAGGCGTCGTCGTAGGCGCGCGACGAGACGGTGCCCTGGGTGCCGATGACGCCGACCCGGCCCGTCTTCGTCGTCGCGACCGCACGGCGCACCGCGGGCTGGATGACCTCGACGACCGGCACGTCGTAGCGTTCGCGCGCGTCGCGCAGCATCGCCGACGAGGCCGTGTTGCAGGCGATCACGAGCATCTTGACGCCCTGGGCGACGAGGTCGTCGAGCACGGCGAGCGCGTAGCCGCGCACGTCGGCGATCTTCTTCGGCCCGTAGGGCGAGTGCTCGAGGTCGCCGATGTAGAGGATCGACTCGTTCGGCAGCTGGTCCTTCACGGCGCGGGCGACGGTGAGGCCGCCGACCCCTGAGTCGAAGATCCCGATCGGTGCGTCCGTCACGAGGTTCAAGCTTAGGCGAGCGGACCGGTCGCGTACGCCTCGCGGATGGCTCGCGCCAGCCGCGTCGTCGCCGGGTGCCGCCAGGCTCGGTGCCATGCGAGGTGCACCTCGATCGGCGGGGCGTCCGAGAGCTCGGCGAACACGATGCCGGGGCGCGGGTACTGGTGGGCGGTGGCCGCGGCCGTGACGCCGATGACCTGGCCCGCCGCGATCAGGTCGAGCCAGTCCTCGAAGTCGGTCGTGTCGGTCATGCGCGGCGGCTCGAGCCCGGCGTCCGACCACAACGACGTGGTCGTGGTGCCCGTGTACCGGTCGACGGCGACGACGAACGGCACGAGGTCGGCGAGCGCGACGCTCGACCGATCGGCGAGCTCGTGGTCGACGGGCATGGCGACGAAGCGCCGTTCGTGTCCGACGACCTCGTCGACGAGGTCGGGAACCCGCACCTCGCCCCGGATGACGGCGAGGTCGACCCGGCCGTCGGCGAGGCCCGCGTCGCGGCGGTTGATGCGGCTCAGTCGCAGCGGCTCGTCGGGGTGGGCTCGGTTCCATCCGCGGAGCACCTCGGTCGTGTGCGCGCCGAGCGCCGCCCACGAGTAGCCGAGCCGCACGAGCGACCGCTCACCGCGCAGTTCGGCGATCGCGAGATCGAGCTCGGCGATCAGCCGGCGAGCGGTCCCGGCGAACGCGACGCCGGCACCCGTGGGTTCGACCCGGCGGGTCGTGCGGTGCACGAGCGGGGTTCCGAGCTCGTGCTCGAGGGCGGCGATCGACCGCGAGACCGCAGCCTGCGAGAGCCCGAGCCGCGCCGCGGCCGTCGTGAACGAGCGCTCCTCGTCGAGGGCGGCGAGCACGCGCAGGTGCCGGAACTCGATATCCATGCGTGAAGCGTATCAATGCACGCGGATTGCATTTCAGTTCATGATCAATGCGATCTAGCGTCGAAGCATGGAATCGACACGGGCCGCGAGCCTCGCCATGGTCGGCAGCGCGACCTCGGTCGCCGTCGGCGCAGCCGTCGGCGCGACCGTCTTCCCGGTCGTCGGACCGGCCGGCGTCGTCGCACTGCGCCAGGCGGTCGCCGCGATCGCGACGCTCGCCGTCGCGCGGCCCCGACTGCGCGCGATCGGCTGGCGACGGCTGCGGCCGGCCCTGCTGCTCGGCGCCGTGCTCGTCGTCATGAACCTCTCGCTCTACGCCTCGATCAGCCGGGTCGGTCTCGGACTCGCGGTCACCCTCGAGTTCCTCGGACCGCTCGCCGTCGCACTCGCGGGATCCCGCAGGCGGCTCGATCTCGCCTGCGCGCTCGGCGCGGGGCTCGGGGTCGTCCTGCTCACGGGCACGGTCACGGGCCTCGACCCGCTCGGCATCCTCCTCGGCTTCGTCGCCGCGGGCGCCTGGGCGGCCTACATCGTCATCGGCCAGCGCGCCGCCCTCGCCCTGCCCGGCCTCGCCGCGACCGCCGTCGCGAACTCGACCGCGGCGCTCGTCACCTCGCCGCTCCTCGTCGTCGCGCTCATCGGGATCGATCCGGCCGAGCTCCCACGCGTGCTCCTCGTGGGCGTCGCCGTCGGCCTGCTCTGCTCGGCCCTGCCGTACGCGATCGACATGTGGGCGCTGCGGCGCATCTCGAAGGCGCGGTTCGGCGTCCTGCAGAGCCTGCACCCGGCGGCCGCGACGCTCTTCGGCTTCCTCATCCTCGGGCAGACCCTCACCGGGTGGCAGCTTGCGGGCATCGCCCTCGTGATGCTGAGCGACATCGTCGCGACCGCGCGTCCCGCCGAGGCATCCCGGGCGGTCGAGCCGTTGCGGACGGCCGGTGCCCGCCCACGCCGACTCGCCGTTCGCGACGGCTCGGCGTGACCGCGGCGGGTGCGCGGCGCCTCCGGCTAGGCTCGGTGGGGTGACCGGCTCAGCTGCCCTCTTCACCGACCGCTACGAACTGACGATGGTCGACGCCGCCCTGCTCGACGGCACCGCCCATCGCGAGAGCCTCTTCGAGGCCTTCGCCAGGCGCCTGCCCGACGGGCGGCGCTACGGCGTCGTCGCCGGCACCGGGCGCCTGCTCGAGCTCATCCAGCGGTTCCGCTTCGACGACGCCGAGCTCGAGTGGCTGCGCGAGCACGAGGTCGTGCGCCCGGCGACCCTCGACTGGCTCGCCGACTACCGGTTCACGGGCGACATCTGGGGCTACCGCGAGGGCGAGGCGTACTTCCCCGGCTCGCCGCTGCTGACCATCCAGGCGTCCTTCGCCGAAGCCGTCATGCTCGAGACCGTCGTGCTCTCGACGCTCAACTACGACTCGTCGGTCGCGAGCGCCGCGGCCCGCATGGTCTCGGTCGCGCTCGGCCGGCCGATCGCCGAGATGGGTTCCCGTCGCACGAGCGAACGTGCGGCCATCGGCGCCGCTCGCGCCGCCTACATCGCCGGGTTCGACGCCACTTCGAACCTCGAGGCGGGGCGCACCTGGGGCATCCCCACGATGGGCACTGCCGCGCACGCCTTCACCCTGCTGCACGACACCGAGGAGAGTGCGTTCCGGGCCCAGGTCGAGGCGTTCGGCCCGAAGACGACGCTGCTCGTCGACACCTACGACATCCATCGGGGCGTCGAACTCGCGGTGCAGGTCGCCGGGCCCGAGCTCGGCGCCGTCCGCATCGACTCGGGCGACCTGCCCACGGTCGTCGCCGCCGTGCGAGAGCAGCTCGACGCGCTCGGCGCGGTCGACACGAGGATCACGGTCACGAGCGACCTCGACGAGTTCACCATCGCGGGGCTCTCGGGCGCGCCCGTCGACTCGTACGGCGTCGGCACCGCCGTCGTCACCGGTTCCGGATTCCCGGCCGCGGGGATGGTCTACAAGCTCGTCGCCCGCAAGGACGACGCCGGCGAGTGGGTGCCGGTCGCGAAGGCCTCGACCCAGAAGGCGAGCGTCGGCGGCCGCAAGAACGCCGCACGACGTCTCGACTCGACCCGCACCGCCCGCGAGGAGCTCGTCTTCGTCGGCGACGGGCCCGACGGCGAGGCCGAGTTCGAGGTCGGCGACCACCTGCGTCCGCTCATGGTGCAGCTCGTGGCCGGGGGCGAGGCGGACCCCGCCTTCCTCGGAGCCGCAGGCACGGCCGCGGCGCGGGCGCACCGCGCCGACGTCATGCAGGAACTCCCGATCGAGGCGTTCCGCCTCGGCCGCGGCGAGCCGGTGATCCCGACGAGCTACCGCTGAGTCGCCGCTACCCGCGCCGCATCTTCTCGTAGATCTCCTTGCAGGTCGGGCACACCGGGAACTTCTCGGGGTCGCGACCGGGCGTCCACTTCTTGCCGCAGAGCGCCTTGACCGGCTTCCCGGTCAAGGCGGACTCGAGGATCTTGTCCTTCTGCACGTAGTGCGAGAAGCGCTCGTGATCGCCCGGCTCGATGGCCTCGTCTTCGAGGAGCTTCTCGAGTTCGCGGTCGAGGACGTCGGTGCCGCCGCCGGGCTGGCCGGGGTCGGCGATGCTGGCGCGCACGCTGTGGATCATGACGACGAGTCTACGCGCGGCCGGAGCGACCGCGCCCGACGGTTGCGACGATCCCTCGGGCGACGACGCTCGCACACGATCAGGCGCGGATCGCGGCGGCGAGCGTCTCGGGCCCGCGAAGGTCGAACACCCGACCGCCCCACCAGACGCCGAGCACGAGCACGGCGACGCCGAGTCCGACGCCCGCGGCGAACGAGGCCGCGTGCCACGCCGGGTCGACGAGCACGCCCATCGCGCCGAAGACGAGCGCGGGCGCCGCGACCAGGATCGAGGCGAGCATCGTGAGCGACTGCACGAGCGCCGTGAGTCCGCCGGTCGACTGCGGCTGCTGGAACGGGCTGTCGCCGGGCTTGACCGCGGGGTACGGGAACCGTGCCGAGGCGACGGACCCGACGCCGAGGCCCGCGAGCAGCAGCGCGGTGCTCACGCCGAGCAGCGAGGGCAGCAGGCGCCAGTCGTCGAGTGCGAACACCGTGACCGCGCTGCCGAGGCCGATGACGAGCACGCCGGCGAGCAGCACCGGCACGAGCCGGCCGAACCGGTCGGAGACGCCGCGAACGCCCGAGACCACGTGCAGCCAGATCGCCGTGGAGTCGTAGGCGGTGTCGTTGTGCAGGCTCCACCCGAGGAAGAGGCACATGAGCGGCACCGGGATGAGGCCGAGGTACTGCGTCGGCACGCCGGCGACGCCGAGCGGCACCATGACGAGCACCGGCACGATCGGGATCATCACGACCGACACCCAGTACCGGGCGTCGCGGAACCAGTACGTGAAACTGCGCGCCGCCACCGCGCCGGTGGCGCCGTGCGGCAGGCGATCGAACCAGCCGAGCCCGCGGTAGCTCCTGGCGGAGGCCTCGCGCCCCGGGGTCACGAGCATCTTCGCGACGAGCGACTGCCAGGCGAGCCAGATCGCACCGAGCGTCGCGACGGCGATGATGAGTTCGAGGACGGCCGGACCCCAAGCGCCCGACGCCGCGTCGCCCGGCACGGCGAACACCGCGCCGAACGGCGTCCACGCGAGCACGCCGCCGAGGGCGTCGAGGATCGTCCGCCCGGAGTTCGCCCAGTCGAGCGTCGCGATCACGACGATGATCGGCGACAGCATGACGATCAACAGGAGGCCGATGACCCCGAGCAGTTCGCGGGCGCGGCGGGTGGACAGCAGGAACGACGCGAGCGCGGTCGTCACGCGGGCGAGCAGCAGGCAGGTCGCGAACGCGAGCGCCGCCGAGATGAGCGCGAGGAACGTCTCCGCGATGCCGCGCGACCAGGTGACGACGGTGCCGAGGAGCACGATGCCGAGCACGAGCGCCGGGATGCCGATGAGGCCGGCGACCGCGAGGCTCAGTGCGAGGGTGCGGTCGGGCAGGCCGAACAGCGCGAACTTCCGCGGGTCCATGGTGTCGTCGGTGCCGAACACGAGCGGGAAGACGATGAATCCGAGCATCGTCGCCGAGCCGGCCACGACGAGCACGTCGCGGATCCACTCGACGTCGCCGACGACGCGGAGTGCGACGAGGGCGAGGAAGAGCAGGAGCGCGAGGCCGAGCCCGTAGACGAGCCCGACGACGATGCCGACGACCTGCCAGGTGCTCCGTCTGAAGATGTTCGCCAGCAGGCGCAGTTTCAGTCCGAGAAACTGTGCAACCATTCCATGCCTTCCGCAGCCTTGCGCCCGCCCGCGAGCTCGACGAATCGATCTTCGAGGGTCTGGCCGGCGCGCACCTCGTCGAGGGTGCCGGCCGCGAGCACTCGGCCGGCGACGATGATCGCGGCCGAGTCGCAGACGCGCTCGATCAGGTCCATGCCGTGGCTCGAGAGGACGACGGTGCCGCCGCCGGCGACGTACCGCTCGAGGATCTCGGTCAGGTTGGCCGCCGAGACGGGATCGACCGACTCGAACGGCTCGTCGAGCACGAGCAGCCGCGGCGAGTGGATGAGCGCGCACGCGAGCGCGATCTTCTTCGTCATGCCGGCCGAGTAGTCGGCGACGAGGCGGTCGACCGCGTCGTCGAGCCCGAAGGCGGTGATGAGGTCGGCGCTGCGCTCGCGCACCGTGCGGTTGTCGAGGCCGCGCAGCACGCCCGAGTAGTAGAGGAGCTGGCTGCCGGTGAGCCGGTCGAAGAGGCGAAGCCGGTCGGGCAGCACGCCGGTCACGCGCTTGGCGGCCCGCGGGTCGGCCCAGGCGTCGATGCCGTGGATGCTGACCGTGCCCGTGTCGGGCCGCAGGAGGCCCGTCACCATCGAGAGCGTGGTGGTCTTGCCCGCGCCGTTCGGCCCGACGATGCCGTAGAACGACCCCGCCCGCACCGAGAGGCTGATGCCGTCGACCGCGGTGTTGTCGCCGAAGCGCTTCACGAGGCCGGTGACCTCGAGCACGCGGGGCGCGTCGGCCGGCGGCGCCGGCCGTGCGACGCGCAGGGTGCGCTTCTTCCGCGGGGCGGGCGTCTTCTTGGCGGGGATCACCGTGACCGTCTGGGCGGCGATCAGCGGGGCGGATGCCTCGGCGAGCGGCGGGTCGTCGACCGAGGACTCGGCGGGCGAATCGGAGGCCTCGGAAACGGACGCCTCGGGCGCGACGGGGTCGGTCGCGAGCACCTCGGTCGCCGCGGTGCTCGACGCGAGCGCCGCCGCACCGCTCTTGCGCTCGGTGGTCGCCTCGAGGTCGAAATCGTCG
Organism: Agromyces solani; assembly: GCF_058349925.1. Lineage (NCBI taxonomy): Bacteria > Bacillati > Actinomycetota > Actinomycetes > Micrococcales > Microbacteriaceae > Agromyces > Agromyces solani. The sequence continues at coordinate 1,179,353 of NZ_JBYRER010000001.1, read as the reverse complement.
TCGGCCGGGGCATCGACTGCTGGGACGGCGGCGCTCGCGGGCTCGGCGGTCTTGCGCGGGCTGCGTTCGGCGGCGGTCGTCTCGGTCGTGAGGGATGCGGCGACCCGTTGCGACTGGCGGTGCGCCGACGCCGAGGCCGCGGCACGCGTACGCGCCTCGGCGGTGCTCGCGGCGGTCGACGCCCGGGCGGCGCCCGTCGTCCGCGCGGCCGCGCTGCGGGCCGAGCTCGCCGACGACGAGGCGGCGCGCGACGCACCGCTCCGCTTGGAGTCCTGCGGCTCGGCGGACGCCTTCGACTCGGCCTCGGCCGCCGCTGCGGCGGCCGCCTTGTTCGCCTTGCGCGTCGCGGCCGCCTTCTTCGCGGCTGCGGAGCGAGCCGCCGACCGCTCGGCCGGGGTCATCGACTTCGCCTTCGACTTCGATGCACTCGCCCGCTTCGGGCTCGACGGCGCAGCGCTCGACGAGTCGGCACCCGTCGATCGGGCGCCCTGCTCGCGGCCGCCGACCGAACCGGTCTCGGCACCGCGTTGCTCGGATGCCCCCGCACCGGTGCCTTCGGCAGCTTCGTCGTCGTGCTCGGAACGCGAAACGGAAGTCACCAAGCCAACCTACCAATGACCACCCGTCGAACGCTCCTCCCCCGCTCGCGGCGGCGCTTTCTGTGCATCACCTGTGCGTCGTATCACGATCCGACTACGACCGCCCGCCTCGATTGGCCGGGCTGAGCGCCCCGCCGATAGTCTGGGAGGACGGCATAACGGCGTGTCCATATGTGAACTTCCGGATGAACTCCGGGCGAACACCTCGCTTCGAGGTGCGCCCGGCGGGGGCATCCGACCACCGAAGGAGATGCAGTGACCACCCAGATCGTGATTCTCGCGGCCGGCATGGGGAGCCGGCTCGGGCGATCCCTCCCGAAGCCGCTCACCGAGCTCAGCGACGGCCGAACGATCATGCGCCAGCAGTTCGACAACGTCGAGCACGCGTTCGGCGGCACCGCCGACGTGACGATCGTCGTCGGCTACAAGCTCGAGCACATCATCGAGGCCTTCCCGCAGGCGTCCTTCGTGTACAACGAGGAGTACGACCAGACGAACACCTCGAAGTCGCTCATGCGCGCCCTCGCGGCGTCGCAGCCCGGCGGCGTGCTGTGGATGAACGGCGACGTCGTCTTCGACCCGGCGATCCTCGACCGGGCGCTCCCCCTCATCGCGCGCGACCAGTCGTTCGTCACGGTGAACACGGCGAAGGTCTCCGACGAAGAGGTCAAGTACACGACGAGCGCCGAGGGCTACATCAAGGAGCTCTCGAAGACCGTCAAGGGCGGTCTCGGCGAGGCCGTCGGCATCAACTACATCTCGAGCCGCGACAAGGCCACCTTCCTCGCGCACCTGCAGCGGGTCGGCGACCAGGACTACTTCGAGCGCGGCCTCGAGCTCGCGATCGAGCACAACGGCCTGCTCGTCGAGCCGATGGACGTCTCCGACCTCTACGCGGTCGAGATCGACTTCGCGGAAGACCTGGAGCGCGCGAACCACTTCGTGTGACCTGCAGCACACAGCACAACAGCGAAGAGCGGATGCCCGAGGCATCCGCTCTTCGTCGTTCACGGCCGCTCAGGTGAGCGTGCGCGCGACGCCCGCCCGCGACAGCGAGCGCGCGATGACCCGGCCGAGCCAGGTGAACACGACCGGGCTGAGTGCGAACATCGCGAGGTAGAGCACCCAGAACCAGGGCGCGTAGTGCTCGGGCCCCAGCGCGATGAACGTGCCCACCGCGAGCACGAGGCCCGAGCCGCCCGCGGCGGCGTAGAAGAGCCACGGCGACCACGTGCGGTAGCGGGTGACGAAGAACGGAAGCTCGAGCAGGGCGCCGACGAGGAGGCCCGTCATGAGGAAGCGCCAGATCCACTGGGGGGCGAACGCGGCGCCGACGAGCCCGGCGATGAACCCCGTGAGGATGCCGACGCCGGGGCGCTTCAGGAGTGCGAGGGCGACGGCACTGGGCAGGAAGTGCGATCCGATCGTGATGCCGTAGAGCATGGGCGCGATGCCCGCGACGAGGCCGGCGAAGTAGCCGGCGCCTGCGGCGAAGAGGCCGCCGCCGACGCCGATCGCGGCGCAGCTCAGGATGACGCGGGTGCTGGTGCGGTGCACGGGTGCACGACTCCTCTCGACCGGGCTCGGCACGTCGCCACCCGTCGGCATCAAATCTACCCCGAGGCTCCCTCTACGATGAGATGCGTGACGAGCACCGCACCGGTCGCCTACGGCGACGCCCATCCGCTGCAGCGGACCCCGTGGGCGAGGTACCGGCACGCGCTCTGGCTGCTGACGACGCGCGACCTGAAGGTGCGCTACTCGACCTCGGTGCTCGGCTACGTGTGGTCGGTGCTCGACCCGCTGCTCATGGCGGGCATCTACTACTTCGTGTTCACGGTCGTGTTCCAGCGGCTCACCGGCACCGAGCCGTACATCGTGTTCCTGCTGTCCGCGCTCCTTCCGTGGATGTGGTTCAACGGCGCCGTCTCGGATTCGACGCGCGCATTCCTGAAGGACGCGAAGCTCGTGCGCTCGACGATGATCCCGCGCACGATCTGGGTGAACCGGATCGTGCTCGCGAAGGGCATCGAGTTCGTGTTCGCGATCCCGGTGCTCGTGCTCTTCGCGGTCGTGTTCCAGGCCTCGGCGTCATGGCAACTCGTGCTGTTCCCGCTCGCGATCGCGCTGCAGGCGCTGCTCACCGTCGCGGTGTGCCTCATCGTCGCGCCGCTCGTCGTCTTCTTCCGCGACCTCGAGCGGGCGGTGAAGCTCGTCCTGCGCTTCCTCTTCTACGCCTCCCCCATCGTCTACGGCGTCTCGAACCTGCCGCCCGACCTGCGCCCGTGGGCGGCGTTCAACCCGCTGACCGGCATCTTCAGCCTGTACCGTGCGGGGTTCTTCCCGGGCGAGCTCGACTGGTTCGCCGTCGCGGTGTCGGCCGGCATGTCGCTCGCGCTGCTCGCGCTCGGGCTCTGGGTGTTCCGTTCGTGCGAGCGAAGCGTGCTGAAGGAGATCTGATGACGGAAGCCACCACCGCCGTCTCCTCCGGCTCGTCCGCGGCGCGGCAGCCGACGGCGATCCGCACCGACGGCCTCGGCATCCGGTTCCGCCGCAACCGGCGCGGCCGGCGCTCGTTCAAGGACCTGTTCGCGGGCAAGCGCCGTCGCACGCGGCCCGGCGAGTTCTGGGCGTTGCGCGACGTCTCGATCGAGGTGCGGCCCGGCGAGGCGATCGGCGTCGTCGGCCGCAACGGCCAGGGCAAGTCGACCCTGCTGAAGCTCGTGGCCGGGGTCATGCTGCCCGACGAGGGCACGGTGGAGATCACGGGCGGCGTCGCGCCGCTCATCGAGATCACCGGCGGGTTCGTCGGCGATCTCACCGTGCGCGACAACGTCTACCTCACCGCCGGACTCCACGGCATGACGCGGGCGCAGATCGACGCCAAGTTCGACGAGGTCATCGACTTCGCCGAGATCGGCGACTTCCTCGACACGCCCTACAAGCACCTCTCGAGCGGCATGAAGGTGCGCATCGCGTTCGCCGTCATCTCCCAGCTCGAGGAGCCGATCCTGCTCGTCGACGAGGTGCTCGCCGTCGGCGACGCGGCGTTCCGCGAGAAGTGCTACCGGCGGATCGACGAACTGCTCGCCGGCGGACGCACCCTGTTCTTCGTCTCGCACAACGAGCGCGACCTGCGCCGGTTCTGCACGCGCGGCCTCTACCTCGACAAGGGGCGGCTCGCACTCGACGCCCCCATCGACGAGGTGCTCGCGCGCTACAACGGCGACTACGGCACGAAGAAGTAGCGCGGGCGGCACTCGCGGCGACATCCGCCCGCGGAGCGCGCGCGTTCGCGACGAGTGAGCGCCGCGAACCGCGCTCGTTCGTCGCGACGACGCTCACTCACCGGTGATCAGGCGAGCGCGTCGCGCTCGATGATCGCGCGGATCGCGGCCGCGTCGTTCTCCGCCTCGGTGACGACCTGCGGCGCCTCGAGCAGTTCGCGCAGGTGCGCGGGCACCTCGGGGGCGCGACCGATCGCCTCCTCGACGATCTCGGGGAACTTCGCCGGCTTCGCCGTCTCGAGCACGAGCATCGGGATGCCTCGATCGAGGTGGCGACGGGCGACGGCGAGCCCGTCGGCCGTGTGCGGGTCGACGACGACGCCGTAGCGCTCGTGCGTCTCGCGGATGGCGGCGACCCGGTCGGCATGGGTGCTCGAACCGCTGACGAAGCCGAACTCGTCGGCGAAGCGGCCGCGCTCGGCGGAGAGATCGAGGAACCCGTCGCGCTCGAGGCCCGCCCACGCCTCGCGGAGGCGCTCGGGGTCGCGACCGAGCACCTCGAAGACGAAGCGCTCGAAGTTCGAGGCTCGCGAGATGTCCATCGACGGGCTCGACGTCGCGAGCGCCTCCTCCCCCGCACGAGGCCGGTAGACGCCGGTCCGGAAGAACTCGTCGAGCACGTTGTTCTCGTTCGTCGCGAGGACGAGCCGGCGGATGGGCACGCCCATGCGACGCGCCAGGTGGCCCGAGAAGATGTTGCCGAAGTTGCCCGAGGGCACCGTGACGTCGATCCGCCGGGCGGCGCGCTCGTCGACCGGCAGCGCATCGGTGACCCGCAGCCAGGCCCACACGTAGTAGACGATCTGCGCGCACACCCGCGCGAAGTTGATCGAGTTGACCGCACCGATGCGGTACCGCCGCTTGAAGTCCGCGTCGCCCGCGATCTGCTTCACGAGGTGCTGGCAGTCGTCGAAGTCGCCGGCGACGGCGATGTTGTGGATGTTCGGGTCGGTGAGCGAGTACATCTGCGCGCGCTGGAATCGGCTCATGCGCCCCTGCGGGGAGAGCATGAAGACGGCGATGCCGCGCTTGCCGCGAAGCGCGTACTCGGCGGCGGAGCCGGTGTCGCCCGACGTCGCCCCGAGGATGTTGAGGGTCGCCCCGTCGTGGGCGAGCGCGTACTCGAGGGCCTGGCCGAGGAACTGCATCGCCATGTCCTTGAAGGCGAGCGTCGGCCCCTCGCTCAACCCGACGAGCGCGAGCTCGTCGTCGAGGCGCCGGATCGGCACGATCTCGTCGCCGCCGAACACCGCCGGGTCGTACGCGGCACGGCAGAGCCGCTCGAGGTCCTCGCGCGGAACGCCCTCGGCGTAGCGGCCGATGACCTCGATCGCGAGGCCGGCGTAGTCGAGCCCCCGCCAGGCCTCGAGCTCGGCCGCCGACACCGCCGGAACCGTCTCGGGGACCACGAGCCCGCCGTCGGGCGCGAGGCCCTCGACCAGGATCTCGGCGAACGGCGACGGCTGCATGCCGCCTCGGGTCGAGACGTACTTCACGGCGCTCCTCTGGAGATCGTGCGGGGGTGAGCTTCGATCGTACCGAGGATCGGCCGCGTGCGACGGCGGGTGACGCGGACGCCCGGGCTGTCCCGGGCCCGGGCGTCCGCGCTCTCCCCCGAGCTCAGTCGGTGTCGCAGATGAAGTTCTCGAAGTGACCGGGTGTCGACGCGAACGCCTTGCCCGAGTTGTCCTTGAGGTCCTTCGTGTAGACGATCGCCGCCTCGCGGTAGGCCGAGCCGCTCGCCGACTGCACGTCCTGGAGCGTCGGCGCGCCGTCGAAGTCGGCGCGGGCGCCGGTGACGTAGGCGATCTTCTCGAGCCCGAGCAGGTTGTTCGGGTCGAGCTTGCGGACGTCGTTCCAGCCGCCGTACGCCGCGTTGCACGCCGTGTAGAGGTTGTAGGCGCCGTTCCAGTCGAGCAGCTTGTCGCCGTCGTTCGGTCCGTTCGCCGAGACATCCGCCTGCAGCACGTCGCGGTCCCAGCCGCCGTACAGCCAGTCGGTGCCGTGGTGGTGCTGGCGCGTCTCCGACCCGGTGTTCTCCGGCGAGGTGTCGGCGTAGGCGGCCACCATCTTCTGCCAGTCGTCGGGGTCGGTGCCCGGCCGCGGCTGGTAGTCGAGGATGTCGGCGCCGGCCTCGCGGTTGTTCGCCCCGTGGCCGCCGAACATCACGTCGATCCACTGGCCGTTCTCGCCGGGGTCGTTGCGGCCCGGGAGGTCGGGGCTGCCGACCGCCGGGTCGCCGCGACCACCCCACATGACGTCGGCACCGTCGTCGCCGAACGCGTAGTCGCCACCGGAGTCGCCGTTCATGAGGTCGGCGCCCTCGCCGCCGTGCATCGAGTCGTGCCCTGGCCCGCCGCGCATGCGGTCGGCGCCGCCGGCGTCGTGCCCGTTCTTCTCGAGCACCGAGCCGTCGCGGTCGTGCGTGAGCGACGTGCCGCGGTACAGCGGGTGCGCCTCGAAGGGGTGGAGCACCGCGTCCTGCTCGCCCGAGTCGGGGCCGCCGAGGTTGATGCCGGGAGGGCCCTGGCTCGTGTGCGTCAGGATGTCGGGATCGTCGGCGTCGCCGCCGTCGACCTCGACGAAGCGCGTCTGCACGCCTCCGCGGTCGCCGACCATCGCGTCCTCGCCCGCGCCGCCCCACATGGTGTCGTCGCCGAGCTCGCCGTACTGGTCGTCGTCGCCGTCCTCGCCGAACAGCGTGTCGGCGCCGTCCTGGCCCCACTGGCTGTCGTCGCCGTCGCCGGCACCCGCCGAGATCAGCGGGTTGGTGCCGTTGCCGCCGAAGATCAGGTCGGCGCCCCAGACGCCCGCCGCCGCGGCAGCGCCGACGTCGTAGCGCGTGACCTCGCGCTCGATGACCGCCGAGCCGTCGTCGGGCGGGTCGTTGTCGGGGTAGCGCTCCTCGTAGACCGCGTAGGCGGCGTCGTCGCCCTCACCCTCGACGGTGCGGTTCAGCTCGCCGTTGTCACCGAGCTGGAAGTCGGCCTCGCCGTCGCCGAAGAGCCAGTCGCCCGTGTCGCGGTGGCCGGCGAGGTTCGACCCGCCGAACTGGTCGTCCTGTCCGTCGGCCTGCGCCGCACCGACGAGGTCGGTGCCCGTGCTCGGTGCGCCCGGCAGCCCGCCGGGCACGGCGGGCAGTGCGGGGAGCACGCCTCCGACCTCGACCGGAAGGGCGATCTCGTCGTAGGCGTCGACCGGCCGGTCGCCGACGACGACGTCGGCGTCGCCGTTGCCGTGCTGGAAGTCGGCGCCGCCGTCGCCGAAGAGCGCGTCACCGCCGTCCTGGCCGAACTCGGCGTCGACGCCCGACCCGCCGTTCAGCGTGTCGCGCCCGAACTCGCTCGGGAACGGGCCGTCGAGGTCGTGGTAGACGAGGCCGCGCCGCGTCTCGACGCCGAGCTGGCTCGTGACGTAGTGGAACTCGTCGGGCGCGGGGTCGTCGAGGGCCGGGCACGAGCTCGGGTCGAAGTCGACGCCGGGCACGTCGCGCACGACGCACGCGTTGTCGCCCGCGACCACGTCGGCCCCGCCGCCGCCCCACAGGACGTCACCCGCGTCGGGCTGGTCGGGGAAGCTCGACCCGCCGATGAGGTCGTCCTCGTCCTGGTTGCCCTCGAGCCAGTCGCCGTCCTGGTTGCCCTCGACGAGGTCGTCCTCGGCATTGCCCTTCACGAGGTCGTTGCCGCCCTCGCCGAACATGCGGTCGTTCTCGTCGTTGCCCTCCATGTAGTCGCCGCCCGAGACCTCGTCGAGGTCGGCGCCCGTCTTGTCGGTGTCGAGCAGGGTCACCTCGCGGAACACGCCGCCCGTGACCGGGTCGGTCTGCCACGCGTCCGGGTCGTCGGGGTCGGCGTGGCGGGTCAGCACGGCATTGTCACCGGTCATGACGTCGTCGGCGCCGTTGCCCTGCATCTCGACCTCGCCCTCGTCGAGCGCGTGGTCGAACCCCTCGGGATCGGCGAGCGGGTTGACCGGCGACGAACCGCCGATCAGGTCGTCGGCGCCGTCGTTCGAGTCGTCGGCGGTGTGGTCGCTCTCCTCGTCGAATCCGAAGATGCGGTCCTGGCCGCCGTTGCCCTCGAGGTGGTCGTCGTACGAGCCGCCCCGCAGGGTGTCGGTGCCGTGCCCGCCGAAGCCCCGGTCGTCGCCGCCCGTCGGCCACGGGGCATCCGCCGTGTCGAAGTCGCCCCAGATCGAGTCGTCACCGCCCGTGGTGGGCGCGACGAGCGCGATCACCGTCTCGGGCGAGCCCTTCGGCGTGCCGGGGTTCCAGCCGCCGGAGGGCGGCGCGACGTCCCGGGCGGGCGGTGCGATCGTGCCCTGGTCGCCGACGATGTCATCCGGATCGGCCCCGCCGACCAGGTGGTCGCCGGCGAGTTCGCCGAACAGCTGGTCGTAGTCGTCGGCGCCGTACAGGCGGTCGACGGCGTCCTGGCCGTGCAGTTCGTCGAGGCCGGTGCCGCCGTCGCCGATGTCGTCGCCGTAGGTGCCGACGACGAGCGACGGCTCGAAGGTCACCTCGTCGAGGGCGTCGCGTCCGGGATCGAACGCCCCGTTGAACCCTCCGTCGGGGTCGATCGTGACGTCGTCGCCGAAGGTGCGGTCGTCGTCGGGTCCGCCATACATGGTGTCGCCCGCGTCGGCGCCCGTCGCATCGTCGTGACCGCCGACGATGAGGTCGATGCCCTCCTGGCCGTGCAGCTGGTCGCCGCCGGCATTGCCGAACACGACGTCGGCACCGGGTCCGCCGTAGCCGAAGTCGGCCTCGCCGTCGCCCCAGACCTCGTCGTCGCCGGTCTCGCCGGAAACGTGGTCGGCACCGCCGTTGCCGTGCACGAGGTCACGGCCCGAACCGCCGTAGGCGACGTCGGCCCCGCCCTCGCCGTAGACGAGGTCGCGGTCGGCCCCGCCGGAGAGCGACGGGTCGCCGACGCCGACGGTCTCGCTCGGGTGCGCCACCCACGCGCCGGGGCTGCCGTCGACCGTGCCGTTGTCGCCGAGCACGATGTCGAGGCCGTCGCCGCCGTCGGCGGTGTCGCCGCCCATGGTGGCGTCGACGGCGCCGTCGCCGTCGCCGATCAGCTCGTCGTCGCCCGCCTCGCCGGCGATCGTGTCGGCCCCCGGGCCGCCCCAGAGCCGATCGTCGTCGGGTCCGCCCTCGAGGACCGGATCCGCGTCGGACTGGCCGTGCACCTCGTCGGCGCCGGCCTCGCCGTCGACCGTGTCGGCCCCGCGCCCGCCGTAGAGCAGGTCCGCGCCGTTCGAGCCGAACACCTGATCGGCGCCGTCGCCGCCCTGGATGCGGTCGGCCGAGTCGTCGACCCCGCTCGCGACGAGCCGGAAGCCGCCGAACAGCAGGTCGTCGAGACCGCCGCCGTAGATGCGGTCGGCACCGCCCTCCCCCTCGACGCGGTCGTTGCCGTCGCCGGACTGGGCCGCAGGCGATTCGTCGCTCACCTCGTTCGCGATCTCCTGGTCGCCGTAGAGCACGTCGTCGCCCGAGCCGCCGAGCACGGTGTCGTCGCCGGCGCCGCCGATGATCGTGTCGATGCCGTCGATCTCGTTCGAGACGCCCTCCGGCAGCGGGGCCCCCGGTGGCACCTTGAGCTTGTCCTTGCCGCCGCGCAGGGTGTCGTTGCCCGCGTCGCCTCGGATGGTGTCGCCGCCGAGGCCGCCGTCGATGACGTCGTTCCTGCCTCCGCCGCGCAGGGTGTCGGTGCCGCCGCCGCCGGTGATCTGGTCGATGCCCTCGCCGCTGCCGTCGGACTCGTCGCCCGACGCGGTGTTCGTACCGTCGCCGACGGTGATGGTGTCGTCGTCGGGACCGCCGATCACGACGTCGTCGCCCGATCCGGTCACGATCGAGTCGTTGCCGGTGCCGAGCTTCGCCTCGCCGACCGGCGCCGTGAACGGCCACCGGTTCGGGTCGTCGGGCGGGGTCTCGCCTTCGACGTTCGACTCGTTCTCCGGATCCTCGCCGGCCTGCGCGCCCTCGCCCGATCCCGAGAAGAGGAACGAGTCGTTGCCGGTGCCCGAGTCGAGCTTGACGCCGACGCCCTCGTACGGCTGGCTGTAGCCGAATGCGGTCACGATGAACGGGTACTTGCCGTCCCCGTCGGGTTCGGCGGCCATCTGGCGCACCGTGAAGCTCTCGTTCTCGACATCGGTGAACGCCGTTCGCGCGCCGGCCCTCGGGCCGACGTTCAGCACGACCCAGCCGCTGAGCTCCTCGGCGAGCACGGGCTCGTTGTCGGCGCACGACGACGAGAACTCGAAGAGCGTGATCTCGGCGAGCCGCCAACTGTCGGAGTAGCAGAACGGGCACACGCCGAACTCGGCGAACACCTCGAGGAACGCGACGAGCTTGCCCTCGATGTCGAAGAGGCAGATCGGCGTCGGGAACTTCTCGATGATCTCGTCGATGTGCATGCGACCGTCGGCCTCCGGCGTGTCGTTGAGGTTGAGCCCGAAGGTCGCGGTGATGCCGCCGCGCACGCCCGCCTCGGCGATGAAGATGTCGAGCTTCGCGCCGGCCGTGATGGTGCCCGAGACCTCGAACTCCGCGATGTCCTTGCCCTCCGCGTCGACGTCGGTGAGGTAGAGGCTCTGCAGGAACGGCGCCGCGATCGACTCGGCGTCGAGCGTGATCCCGTCGCCGCCGATGAGCTGCTCGCCGAGCATGCGGATGCCCCGCGTGGAGACGCCGGCGCCGATCTCGGCCTTCGCGTCGAGCGCGCCGCCGATCGTGACGTACAGGACCCCGAAGAACGGACCGAAGCTCATGGTGTACTCCATGTGCACGGTCAAGGGGTCGGGCCGCCACTCGACGACGGCGCAGTCCTTGCCGAACAGCAGCCCGACGAGGCACGACGGGTCGTCGAACACCGGGTAGCTGAAGTCGGAGGCGTCGCCCGAGCCCGTCGACGCACCGAGCGCGTCGAAGTCGCCGTCCTTGCCGTTCTCGGCGAGCGGGGACTTCACCTTCGAGGTGAACTGCGTCTTCTTCGCATCGGAGTTCGCCTCGCCCTCCACGGCGTCCTCGTCGTAGAGCTCCTCGACCTCATCGGGAGTCGGTGGTGCTCCCTCGCGCGCCGTGTCCGCCGAGAGCGAGAGCGACTCGACGAGGATGATGGACTCGCCGTTCGCGAGCGTCTTGGCGAGCTCGAGGAACTCGAACACCTGGTTGATGTCCTTGAGGAGCGAGACGTCGACGACCCCGGTCAGCTCCGCGAGATCGACCATCGTGACCGGTGGGCCGTCGAAGAACTCGGAGAGGTCGCTGATCACGGGGATCGGCGAGAACAGGAACTCGCGGATCGGCTCGATCGGCTCGATGATCGGGTTGATCGTGTCGATGACCTCGCCGAACATCTTCGTGAACAGTTCTCCGGCCTTCACGCCGATGTCGTTCAGCTCGATCGTCGGATCGGTGCTCGTGCCGCCGTCGAAGGTCCACTCGAGCACGAAGTTCGCGGTGAAGCTCGGCAGGGTCTTGTTGACCGTGCTGTAGGTCTCACCGCTCGTGATCCCCGTGTCGATCGCGAGATCGAGGTGGATGCCTCCGGTGATGCTCGGCTCGGTGAGGAAGTCGCCGATCTCCCCGGAGAGGAACGAGGTGATCGGGATGACGCCCGTGCAGTGGTCGCCGGGCGCCGCGATGCCGGCGGCGAACGGCGTGCCGGTGAGCGCGTCGCAGCTCGGGGCCACGAGCCCGAGCTGCGCGGTCAGGCTCGCCCCGCTCGCCCCGCTGCCGGCGAGGTTGTCGGTCGCCTCCATGCCGATGAAGCCGATGCGTCCGGCGATCGGCGTCGCGTCGGCGAGGTGGGCGCCGAGGTTCACGCGGATCTCCTGCGGCCCGTCGGCCGCCTCGGCGTCGGCCGCGCCGGTACCGGGCACCGGGTTGTCCAGCAGGTAGAAGCCGTCGTCGCGGGAGATGCCGAAGCCGAGCTCGATCGTCCACCCCGCCTGCGCGTTCACCTTGCCGGTGAGCGACAGCGGCAGGCCGGGCAGGCCGAGGTCCAGCGGGATCTCCGCGGTTCCCGGGCAGGTGGCGGCGTCGGGGCAGCCGTCGCCCGAGATGGTGCGGGCGCCCTGGCCGAGCTCGAGCTCGATCCGGAGGTCGAGCAGGTCGGCGAGCGAGGCTCCGGCCGGGCAGACGACCTCGCCGCCGGCGCCGTCGTCGCACACGGCCACGACGCGGATGTCGGTCGCGTTCACCGTGGTGTCGCCGGCGGCCTCGGCGGGCCAGGTTCCGACGGCGCCGTAGTCGCCGTCGCGGAGCACGCCCGCAGCGATGAGCTTGTCGGCGAGCACCTGGCGGATCCCCTGCGGGCCGTAGACGGCGTCGTCGACGGTCGCACCGGGCAGGCCCGGGATCTGCGGGTCGTCGAGGAACGCCTTCACGTCCGCGAGCCCGTCGGCGAGCGCCGTGAGGTCCTCGCCGACGACGGGCAGCCGGCCGCCGATCTCGCTCGCCTGGATCGCGAGGTCGAGCAGCTTGCCGATGGACTTCAGGCCGTCGGTCAGGCTGTCGAAGCTGAAGTCGAGCGTGGAGAGGACCGAGTCGAGGGCGGCCGGCGGGGTCACGGTCGGTGCGCTCGTGAGGTCGTCGATCGCCACGGTCAGGTAGTCGTCGGCGCTCGGCGTCGCACGCGGTGCCCCGCTGAGCGTCTGCAGGCCGGTGCCCGGGTCGTAGAGCACGGGCAGTGCGGCGCAGCCGAACGCGCCGGCGACCGGGACCTGCCCCGGCGCCGCGCACTCGTAGCCGCCGTCGACGGGCGAGTCGGCGGTGAAGCCGAAGGTGCCGCCGAAGAAGTCGGCGACGGGCATCGGTGCCTCGGAGGCGTCGCCCGGATCGGGTGCGTCCGATCGGCTGAGCGCGAACTCGACGCCGACGGCGATCCGGCCGGTCTCGTTCTCCGCGTCGCCGAGCTGCGCGGCGAACGGGCCGAGGTGCACGGCCAGCTGGGTCGCGCCGGGCGAGCTCTCGGCGACCTCGGCGGTCACGGTGAGACGGCTCGAGTCGAGCAGCCGCGGTTCACTCGGCGCATCACCCGGTTCGAGGCCGACCACGACGCCGAGGTTCATCGCGGCGGCGAGTTCGGCGTGGAGTTCGCCCGCGCCGTCGGTGCCGGCGATCGCCGGCAGGCTCGCATCGGCGAGCGAGAGCGGCACGTCGAGGTCGGCGGACTTCTCGCCCGTCAGGTCGATGACGAGCACCGGGTCGAGGTCCGTGCCGTCGTCCAGGTCGCGGAGCCGGAAGCCGACGTCGAGGCCGAGCGCGCCTTCGAGCTCGGTCTCGAGGACCGCGAGGTCGACGGGCAGCTCGCCGCCGCGGAACCCGTCGTACGCCGCCTTGAGGCCCGTGACGTCTCGCAGCAGGCTCTCGATTCCGCGGTTGAGGAACGGCACCGTCGGGCCGCTGCCGAGGACGTCGTCGACGGAGTCGAGCGCGTCGACGACGGCGCCGAGGCCGTCGAGGGCACGGCCGAGCAGCCGATCGGGCGCGGACGTGTCGACGTCGAGCGACTGGAGCAGTGCCATCTCGGCGCTCGCGCCGCTCGCGGTGTAGGCCGACGGGTCGAAGCCGGTGCCGGAGACGGTGACCGTGCCCGCATCCGCCGTGAGGTGCTGCGTCCCGTCGGCGCCGTGTCCGTCGATCACGAGGTCGGCGCTCACGGCGGCGTGGCGCGTCGCCTCGGCGACGGGATAGGTCGGCGCGTCGCCGTCGTGCTCGTAGATGCCGCCGAGGAGGTCGGTCAGTCGCGGCGACGCGTCGCCGCCGGACACGGGGTCCACGTCGGCCTCGGTCGTCGCCTGCGAGCCGTCCTGCTCGAGCGAGTAGTCGCCCGTGATCGCGGCGGGCACGAATCCGATCTGGCCGGCGCCTTCGAGGTCGACGCCGACCTCCTGGGCGAGTCGCACCTCCGGGCCCTCGACGAGCTCGGTCTCGAAGCGCTCGTAGACCATCGGGTCCTCGAACTCGACGACGGCGGTGGCGGGGTCGTCGGCGCCGTCGGCGCCGTCGCTCGACGCCTCGGCGAGGTCGATCACGATGGGCAGGTCGATCTCCACCGCGACATCCGTCTCGGGCGTCTTCTCCGCGCCGGCGGCGGCGCCGCGGAGCCCGACCTGGTCGAGCAGCTGGTCGCCGAACGCGAGCTGCGCCGCGGGCGGCGGAGGCGGCAGGTTCGGGTCGACGGGCGGCAGTTGCGCCTCGGGGACGCCGTCGAGCTGCGTGCTGATCTCGAAGTCGAGCTTCACCGAGGCGTCGGCGCGGTCGAAGACCGGGGTGATGTCGGCGTCGGCGCCCGTGATCGAGCCGGAGATCTCGTCGGCGAGGTCGCCCACGGTGGTGATGCCGACCTCGATCACGGGGTCGACGGGGTCGGTCGGGTCGTCGCCCGAGGGCGGGGTCACGGTGATGAGCGACTCGGCGAGCGCGGCGAACTCGCCGCCGAGGTCGTAGAGGTCGGCGAGCGTGCCGCTCAGCAGCGGCAGTTCGGCGTCGACCGACGGGTGGCGCTGGAGCGCGCGCAGGAGCGTGCCGTACTGCACGAGTCCCGAGACGAGGTCGGCCGGTCCGATGCGGGTGAAGGCCTCGAACGCGGCGAGGTCGCCGTCGCTCGCGGTGAGGTCGGCGAGCAGGTCGGGATCGGTGGCGAGGTCGGCGTCGAGCACGAGCGACGGCGGGTCGGCCGCATCCAGTCCGAGGAGCGACGAGCCGAACTCGAGGTCGGCGGTCGCGGATCCCGCGACGGCGAAGGCGGTGAGCTGCTCGGCGGGAATCGTGAGCTCGCCCGGCGTCTCCTCGCCTCCATCGAACGCCGGCGGCTCGAACATCGCGAGCCGGCCGTCCCCGTTGACGTCGTCGATGGTGCCCGACCACTCGGCCGAGACGTCCACGGTGCTGCCGTCGAGGATCTCGACGTCGCCGACGCCGATCGCGGCGGACCCGCCCGGGAACGCGAACTCGTCGGCGCCCGCGAGCTCGGCGGTGAAGCTCACGTCGGGTTCGCCCTGCGTCGTGTCGAGCCAGAAGCGCTGACCGAGCGGATCGGTGCGCACGACGCCGGAGAACTCGAACGCGAGTTCGTAGGGCGCTGGGTCGGCCTCGGCGGTGACGAGCCGCAACGGCTCGCCGCCGGGGCCGTCGGGTTCGACGATCGCGAGCGGCGAGTCGACCGTGCGGGAGGCACGGATCGTGAGGTCGAAGCCGCGCGTCTCGCCGGAGTCGACGAGGTTCGCCGTCGAGACGTCGAGCTGCGTGCCCGCCACGTCGGCATCGAGGCCGTCGACCGCAGCCTCGAGGTCGGCGGTCGACGCCACCGGGTCGAGACCGAGCAGGGCGGTCTTGACGCCGGCGGCGAACGTGTCGGCGAGCTGCATCGCCGCGCCGGGGTCGACGATCGTCGCCCCCGGCGCGGTGTCGGCGAGCGGCAGCGGCGCGGCGAGCGGGCCGACGTCCTCGTAGTCGCCCAGCGCGACCTCGGAGAACGCCGCGATGCCCGCACGGAGCTTCGCGACGTCGGCGGGGTCGTCGGCCAGTGGATCGGCGTACGCCGCCTGCGCCGCGCCCGTGAGCGCGAGCGCCCAGGCGCCGACCGCGGCGACGGCGCGGAAGCCGCTCCGGTACCCCCGGCGTCGCCGATGCAGGTGCCCCCTCGCATCTGCTTCTGTGTTCGAACGGTTCGGGACGTTCTGGGCGCGCATAGCCATCCCCCAAGTCGATGCCAGCCCGGTGCACCCCCCAAGCAGTGTGCACTCGACGCCTGTTGTACTCCTCCTGCGAACCCGCCGACAAGAGAAACCCTCACTTTGGGGGGCAAAATCAGTTGTGCGACTTAGGATCGACCTCATGGCCGAGCCGGTGCACACGATCACCACGATGGGGACGGATGCGCCTCGTGAGGACTCGGCGCGGACGAACGCGGGCTCCGAAACCGGTGCCCGGCGCCCCACCGCGCCGAACGTCGATGGGGGACGCGCGCACGGCGTCGAGCACGCGATCGATCGCGCCCTCGCCATCCAGCGCCCCGTCGTCGTCGCCCATCTGCGCAGCATCCGCCGCCGCGCACCCGGCGCCACGCCCGACCAGCTCGTGCGCATCCTCGAGCGCCGCTACCTCACCGCGGTGACGACGGGCGGCGCGGCCGTCGGCGCGACCGCCGTGATCCCCGGCATCAGCACGGGCATCACGCTCGCCCTGTCGGGCGTGGAGACGGCCGGCTTCCTCGAGGCGACCGCCCTGTTCGCGCAGTCGGTCACGGAGGTGCACGGCATCCCCCTCGAGAATCCCGAGCGGGCGCGCGCCCTCGTCATGACGCTCATGCTCGGCGACGAGGGCAGCGACCTCGTCCGGCAGTTCGCCGGGCAGGCGACGGGTTCCGGCGTCGCGCGCAGCGCGTACTGGGGCGAGCTCATCACGAACAGCCTGCCGAAGGCCGTCATGGGAACGGTCGTCGACCAGTTGCGCCGCACGTTCATGCGGCAGTTCGCCGTTCGCGGCGGCGCGGGCATCATCGGCAAGGCGATCCCCTTCGGCATCGGCGCGGCGATCGGCGGCGTCGGCAACAACATGCTCGGCCGCCGGGTGCTCGCCCAGTCGCGGCTCGCGTTCGGCCAGGCGCCCGCGGCGCTGCCGCCCGAGCTCGAGCCGGTCGGCGACGAGACGCTGGTCGTCTCGACGGGCAAGCGGGTGGCGCGTGCCGCCGGCGTCGTCGGAGGCGCGGTCGGCAGGGCCGCGAAGCGGCCGTTCGGTCGGTTGGGTTCGATGCGAACGAACCACGACAAAGGTACCGGCGACGACAGCGTGAGAACCCGCGACGCCGAGACGCCGCCGGACGCCGGGCGCGACGACGGCCGAGGCGACGACGACTAATCGGGCGCGACGACCGCGAGCCCGGCACGCCGAGCCGCATCGGCCAGTTCGCGGTCGTACGTGATCATCTCGTCGGCGCCCAGCCGCAGCGCGACGGCGAGGTGGATGGCGTCCTGCGCACGCAGTGGCGAATGCGTTCCGGCGGACAACAGGTCGGCTCGCGAGATGTCGACCAGGAGCACTCGATCGAGCACGGCCTGCAGCCGAGCGGAGGAGAACTGCTCGGGTCGTCGCCCGGCTGCGCAATGGAGTTCGGTGTGCAGCAGCCAAGACGCGACCAGCCGACGATCGGATCTCTCGAGAGCGTCGATGAGCGCTCGGCTGCCGGGTTCGCGGATGACGAGCTTCATCGCCGCCGAGGTGTCGAAGTACGCGACGGTCATCAGTAGCCGCGCTCGTAGCCGCGAACGTCGGCCAGCAACTCGGAGCTCGTCATCGTGGCAGGGGCCGGAGGCGGAAGCTCCGACCATGCCGCATCTGAACGCGGCGGCCGCGCAGCGCCTTCGGCGATGAGTTCGTCGATGACCGACTTCGAGATCGGGCTGATGCGAGCGACGGGCCGGCCATGGTTCGTCACCACGAGCTCTTCGCCTGCTTCGACCCGCCGCAGCACTTCGGCGCTGTTGTTGCGCATCTCGCGATGGCTGATCGTCGACATGTAGCACAGCGTAGCACTTTCACTCACGGCGCTCACCTTCTCGCCCCGACGGCTTTGAGCGCGCCTGCGCGCGCGACGGAGCGCCCCCACGAACTCCCAGACGGCGCACAGGTGGTCGCCGACGTCGACGAGCCGTCGGCTGATGATGATCCGGCCGTCGATGTCGGCGAACCGCAGGTGCGCGCGCGCACTCGTCGGCCGGAGCGGTGATCGGTCGCGCCCGATGTAGGCGGGCAGCGCGTACAGCTGGTCTTCGGCATCGCCGACCCGCGTGGCGGCGAGGTGAAGATCGATGGCGCGTTCGAGCTCGAGCATCGCACCGCCGGCATCAGTGAAGATTCGCTCGGCGACGCCGTCGAAGTAGCGGCGAGGTCGGTGCGCGCGGACCGGTACTCGTCGACGGCCTGCACGCTGCGGCCGTTTCTGAGGGATCGCTCCGCTCCGGCGATGATCTGTGCTGCGGTGATCTGCGGTCGGGTCATACCGAAAACCTCGCGCGACCCCCCGACATTCGCTCGAGCCCCCTACAAACCGGATGTCGGAGGCCGGCGATACCGTGATGGTCTCGTGCCGCCGAGTTTCCCCAGGAGGAATCCGCATGCCGCACGAGGCATCCATCGAGCCGTTCGCCTCCCGCGCGAGCCACCGCTCCCCCGCAGCCGGGCCCGCCTACCGGGTACCGTGGCGCCTCGATCGCTCGCGCGATCCGTGGTTCACGCTCGTGAACGAGAGCGACGAGACGCTGCGTGCCGTGCACCTCGTGTTGAGCGGCGACGGCCGGCTCATGTGGAATCCGCTGCTGCGCGTGCCACCCGGCGGCCACGTGCGATTCGTGCTGCAGGCCGACGACCCGGCTCGCGACTGCATCGCGTGCGTGCGCTGGTTCAGAGAGAACGGCGACGACTACCTGTGGCGAATCGCGTTCTGAGCGGAGGGATGCCGCCGCCCGAGCCCGCTCGCTACTGCTTGCCGCGCCGCTTGAGCTCGGCGATCACATCGCGAACCGTCACGTGATCGACGTCGGGCAGGGAGTCGAGCCCGATGCCCGCCATGAGCTTTCCGGGGTCGGTGTCGAGCACTCCCGCGATGCGCACGATCGTCGTCATGCGCGGGTTCGCCTGGCCGCGCTCGATCTTGCCCAGATTCGTGACATGCATCTCAGCCAGGTGCGCGACGGTCTCCTGACTCACGCCGCGCTGCACGCGAACCTCCTTGATGCGCTCGCCGAGAATCTGCGCCGCGCGCGACTGGGGTTCGGGCATGCCTTCATGACTATCTGCCCCCAGAACTGGGCACCAGCGCGAACACGCCTCGCGCGTTTCTACCTCATGTGTTGTGGCACTGTTAATCAGATCGACGGTCGGCTGCTCCCCCCGTGGACCGCCTACGTCGCCCCGCCCTACCGAGGAGACATTCGCGTGACGATTTCGGATCACCAGCTCGAATCCACGATCGAGCCGGAACGCGAGCCGATGACTGCGCTCGACGAGTTGCTCGCCGAGTTCCGAGCGCTCTCCGACTCGAAGCGGATGCAGGGCAACTACCTCGAGCAGCTCGCGCGCCACTACCTCACCGTCGAGCCGCTTCGGGCCGATCGGCTGGGCTCCGTATGGCTCTGGAAGGACTGGCCCGGTCGAGACGGCAGGCCCGACACGGGGATCGACCTGGTCGCCGAGATCCAGGGCGGGGGCCTGATGGCGGTTCAGGTCAAGTTCTTCGCCCAGAGCCATCGGATGCAGAAGGGCGACCTCGACTCGTTCTTCGAGGCGATGGGCAAGGAGCCGTTCACCGAAGGGCTCGTGATCGACACGACGAGCGCGCCGTGGTCGGCGAACGCCGAGGAGGCCCTCAAGAACCGCAGCAAGCCGGTCGGGCGCGTTTCGCTCGATGAGCTCCGGCACAGCCAAGTCGACTGGTCGACCTACGAGTTGCTCAGGCCCGAAGTGGCGCCAGAGCGGCACGAGCGCAAGACCTTGCGCGCCCACCAGCATGCCGCGGTGAACGCCATCCTGGCCGGCATCGGGCCGGACGGCGCCCACGACAGAGGCAAGCTCGTCATGGCGTGCGGAACAGGCAAGACATTCACCGCGCTCAAGCTCGCCGAACGATGGACGAACGATATTGCGGGCGGCGCCGCAACGGTGCTCTTCATGGTGCCGTCGCTGGCGCTGTTGCAGCAGTCGCTCGACGAATGGTCGCGCGAGCGCGATCCCGAGATGGGGTTCCGCGCGTTCGCGGTCGGCTCCGACACGAACATCGGGCGGCGCAAGAACGATGACCTGACGAGTGTGCTCATGGAGGACCTGGGCGCGCCGGCGACGACCGACGGTGCGGCGCTCGCCGCTTTGCTCGGCGACCTCGATGAGGAGCACGACGGGCTCACCGTCGTCTTCTCGACGTACCAGTCGATCGACGCGGTGGCCGAGGCGCAGCGTCTCCGCGGCGACACGTTCGACCTCGTCATTTGCGACGAAGCACATCGCACGACCGGCGTCACGCTCGCCGGCGACGACGAGTCGCACTTCGTCAAGGTGCACGACAATGCCGTGATCCCCGCGACGGCGCGTGTCTATATGACGGCGACTCCTCGCATCTTCGCCCCCGAGGTGAAGAACGCGGCCTCGCAGAAGTCCGCCGAGCTCGTCTCGATGGACGATGAAGAACTGTTCGGCCCGCTCCTGTATCGCATCGGCTTCGACGAGGCGGTGCGCAAAGAGCTGCTCACCGACTACAAGGTGATCGTCCTCGGCATCAGCGAAGACGAGATCGTCGAGACGCTGCAGCAAGAGCTCGCGCACGAGGGCCGCGAACTACTCGTGACCGATGTCGCGAAGCTCATCGGATGCTGGAACGCGCTCGCCAAACGCAACGCCGGCACGATCGCCGACGGCTTCGGCACGGATGTCGCGCCGATGCGCCGCGCGGTCGCGTTCGCCAAGGACATCAAGACCTCTCAGGGCGTTGCGAGCGATTTCACCGCACTCGTCGACGGACACCTCTCGAACATCCAGAACGAGGACACGACTGACGACCTCACGGTGCAAGCGCGGCACGTCGACGGCACGATGAACGCCACGCAGCGCGGCGAGCGGCTCGACTGGTTGAAGGCGGCTCCCGAGCACGATCAGTACGGGCGCCCGGTCGCTCGCGTACTTACGAACGCGCGCTGCCTCAGCGAAGGCGTTGATGTGCCGAGCCTCGACGCGGTGCTCTTCCTCAGCCCACGAAAGAGCCAGGTCGATGTCGTGCAGGCGGTGGGCCGGGTGATGCGCCGATCCGACGAGAAGAAGCTCGGCTACATCGTGCTGCCCATCGCGATCCCGGCCGGTGTCGAACCCGAAGAGGCACTGAACGACAACGAGCGCTACAAGGTCGTCTGGCAGGTGCTGCAGGCGTTGCGCGCCCACGACGAGCGCCTCGATGCGGCGATCAATCAGGCGGCGTTCACGGGGCGCCTGCCCGAACAGGTACTGATCGAGCGGGTCAGCCTGACGCCCGCGAAGCAGGCTGAGGCGTCGCCCTTCGATGCGCCGAATGACCGCGACGTGGATGCCTCGCCCGAAGCCGATCCCGGCGCCGAACGTGGCCCCGCCCATCTCGCGGCGACGCTGCCCGGCCTGACCACCTCGGCCGACACGTGGAAGGACTCGGTCTACGCCAAGCTCGTCGCCAAGGTCGGCGACCGCATGTATTGGGACGACTGGGCCGGCGACATCGCCGAGATCGCGCAGAAGTTCATCGCGCTGATCACCGCGCACGTCAACGCGACGGAGAACGACCGCGCACCGTTCGACGACTTCGTGAAGGCGCTGCGAGCCACAGTGAACCCCGACGTCTCCGAGCCCGAGGCGATCGAACTGCTCGCGCAGCACCTCATCACGAAGCCGGTGTTCGAGGCGATGTTCCCCGAAGGCTCGTTCACGCAGGACAACCCGGTGTCGACCGCGATGGAGGCGGTACTCGAGACGTTCCACGAGAACGCTGCCTTCGCGCGTGAGCGCGAGCCGCTCGATGCGTTCTATGGACGCGTCACCGGCCGCATCCGCGGTCTCGACACGGTGAGTGCGAAGCAGCAGATGCTGGTCACGCTCTACGACAAGTTCTTCACGAAAGCGTTTCCGCTACTTGCTGACCGCATGGGGATCGTCTTCACACCGGTTGAGGTGGTCGACTACATCCTTCGATCGGCAGACGCCGCGCTTCACCAGCATTTCGGCAAGCGACTCTCCGACGAGGGCGTGAATATCCTCGAGCCGTTCGTCGGCACCGGAACCTTCCTCACCCGACTCATGCAGACGGGGCTGATCAAACCCCAGGATCTCACCCGCAAGTACACGCACGAGCTGTTCGCGAATGAGATCGTGCTGCTCAGTTACTACATCGCCGCCGTGAACATCGAGAGTGTGTACCGGGAACTATGCGCCGAGCACGGCATCGAGCCGGCAGACGGCGGCTTCACGGGAATCTCACTCACCGACACGTTCGCAATAGGCGAGCGCGACTCACAGCTCGCAGGTGGAGTGTTCCAGGAAAACACCGCACGGCTGGAGAAGCAACGGGCCACGACGGTTGATGTCATCGTCATGAATCCGCCGTATCGAGCGGGTCAGTCAAGTGCGAACGACGGAGCAAAGAACGCGAAGTATCCGAAGACAGATGCTCGGATCTCCGAGAGTTACGTGAAGCGGTCGACCGCGACGCGGAAGGCCGACATGTACGACTCCTACTATCGCGCACTCCGTTGGGCGACCGATCGGCTGAGCGACCAGGGCGTTATCGCGTTCGTCTCGAACTCGGGATTCATCGATAGCGGAACCGCCGACGGCGTACGGCTGAGTTGGGCCGACGAATTCAGCGACATCATCGTCTACAACCTTCGCGGCAATCAGCGAGTCAAGAACTGGCAGGCCGAGGGCGGCAAGGTCTTCGGTGAGGGATCACAGACAGGGATCGCCATCACGATCCTGATCAGGGATGCTTCGCACTCAGGCCCTGCCCGAGTGCACTACGCAGACATTGGCGACTATCTAAGCCGTGAGGACAAGCTTGATCGACTCCTCACCGAACAATCAATTGTGAAGACTTCCTTCATCCGCGCTTCGCCGAACGAATCAGGCGACTGGATCAATCAGCGAGATGAACGTTTCAGTTCATGGACAGAGCTAGGCGACAAGAAGACGAAGGGACGCGACGACTCGCCTGCGGTCTTCAAGAAGTTCGCGCTTGGAATCTCGACCAACCGTTCTCCGTGGGTCTACAGCTTCAGCTCCGAGTCCTTACAGCGGAATGTCTTGACGATGATCGATGAGCTCGCTCGCCTCATCAGCGATCCATCCTCCGACCCCGATCCGAAGCGAGTCGGATGGTCTCGTGGCTTCGATTCACGCCGAAAGACCGGGCGGGCACTCGAACCAACAAACGGGGTGCTACGGCGAGCTGCCTACCGCCCATTCACAAGCCAACTGCTCTGGTTCGACACCACGATGATCGACAGCCCTGGCATCGCGAGATTGTTTCCATCGTTCGACGCGCACGATCAACTTGCGATCGCCGTCAGCACGGACGGGCGGGTGGACACTCCACCACTCATAACTCGGTTGCTTCCAGACCTTGCGCTCAACGCATCAAACCAAGTCTTCCCCCGATACACCTGGGAACCGGCATCCGCCCCTGACGGCGCACTCAACCTCGAAGCGCTCACTGCATCCGATACCGACGAGATCGTCGACGGTTACCGCCGCGTCGACAACATCACCGACGCGACGCTCGCAGCATATCGGGCGGTGCACGGCGACGACGTCACCAAGGACGACATCTTCTTCGGCATCTACGCGCTGCTGCACCATCCCACCTACCGCGAGAACTACGCGGCTGACCTGCAGAAGATGCTCCCCCGCATCCCTCAGGTGAACGACTTCCCCGAGTACGCACGCATCGGCCGCGATCTCGCCGTTCTCCACGTCGGCTACGAGTCCGTCGAACCAGCCGACCTCGGCGAACAGCTCACGTCGATCGATCCGCCCGACCGATCCCTACGAGCTCTACCGCATCGACAAACTCTCGTGGATCTCGCGCAAGGATCACACAGCGATCCGCTACAACGCGCACCTCACGATCACCGGCATCCCGCTCGAAGAGAGCGAGTACAAGGTCGGCGGCCGCAGCCCGCTCGAGTGGGTCATCGACCGCTATCAGGTGAAGGTCGACAAGGCGTCGGGCATCGTGAACGACCCGAACGCCTGGCTGCGCGAGCAGGAAGACCCACGCTACGTCGTGAACCTGATCCGCTCGCTCGTCACGGTGTCGCTCGAGACACAGCGGTTGGTGGCCGAGTTGCCGGCGTTCGAGGTGATCGAAGTCGACACCAGCAAGCGAGCGTCATGATCGACGGGGTCAAGCTCGACGCTGCCCGGGAGTCGATGATCAGGTTCGCCACAGATCTCGCCGACTCGACGCCTGCTCTGCCGGGCAGCCCGATGGTACTCGCGCCGACGTACGCGAGCACGACCGGTGCGCGGGCGGTCAAGCTCGCTCGGTCGGTCTTCCCCTCCACGCGAGGACTGCGCATCGCAGGATGGAGCTTCCTCGCCGCCGCGATCATCGCGCTCTCCCTGATCGGTCTGCTCGGCGTCTCGAGCCTCTTCGTCGCCCTGATCCTCCTGATCGCCTGGGTGACGACGCTGATCCAACGTCACCGGCTTGCCGTCGCTCGATCGGAGGAGGAGGTTGCGGTCATCCGAGATCTGAAGGCGCTCGCACTGAACACCGGCGTCGCGCGCCTCGCGGAACTCAATCGACTTCGTCGATCGCAAGGATGACCACATGCCGGTGCGAATCTCCGCAACGTACGCCCCTTCGACTGTCGGCCGTGCCGAATAGGTGCGAGCAGCGATGAGGAGGAGCGAGCGCCGCCGCTACCCCAGCTCCACCCCGAGCAACCCGGCCAGCTCGCGCGTCTCCACGTCGAGCACGTCCTCGCCCTTGCCGGCGTCGCGGCGCACCCGGTAGCGTCCCGCGAGCACGGTGATGCGGTCGTCGACGTCGTGCTCGGGGTTGCGCTCCACGGCGCGCAGGGCGATCACGAACCAGCGCTCGGCGAGGTCGGGCTCGTCGGCCATCTCGAACGCCTCGGCCACATCGAGCAGGCGCCACCAGTCGTCGAGTCGGGCGCTGCGCAGCCGGTCGGCCTCGGCGATCGCCTCGTCGCGCCGCCCGAGGTCGAGCAGGAGCGAGACGAGCGTTCCCCCCGCCTCCCCGGGTTCGACGTCGGATGCCTCGGCCGCCCGCCGTGCGACGGCGAGTGCGCGCTCGAGCTCGCCCGCCGCCCCGAGGTGCTCGGCCGCGATCACGAGCAGTTGCGCGCGGCGCACGCCGTCGCCGAGCACGAACCCGTCGCCCTCGACCGCCCAGCGCTCGAGCAGCTCGGCCTGCGCCACGTGGTGGCCGGGGCCGTCGGAGACCCGGAGCTCGAGTTCGTCGAGGTCGGCTTCGGTGATGAGCTGCGCCATGTCGCCAGTGTAAGTCGTCGTCCGTCGGCGGTGCTCGCGAGGCCGCGATTCCGACGAGATCTGCAATTCCGAGGAGCCTCGGAGCGGCGGGCGTCCTCGAGATCGCAGATCTCCTCGGCTCCGCGACGCGCCGAGCCCGCCCTCAGCCGAGGTCGGACTCGTCGCCCGCGCCGGCCTCGGCCCGTTCCCCCTCGACGTCGTGGTCGTCGAGTTCGCCGTCCTCCGCATGCAGGGCGGCGAACCGCTCCCACTCGCCCATCAGGTGGTCGATCGCCGCATGGAAGCGCGCGGTCGTGACTCCGGGGGTCGTGTCGCCGAAGTACCGCTCGACCCAGTACTTCAGGCGCTCGAGCGCCGACTCGTCGTGCGCCACCTCGTCGACGCGGGCGACCAGCGCCGAGGCATCCGCCGCGTCGAGCCATTCGCACGCCTGCAGGTAGCCGCTCGTGTCGACCTGCGCGGCCGGGTTCACCGGACGGGTGATGAGCAGCGGCTTGCCGGCGGCGAGCCGGTCGTAGACCATCGCCGAGATGTCGACGATCGCGACATCGGCGGCGGCGAGCTGCCAGCCGAGCTTCGGCCCGTCGTCGAAGACGTGCTGCGCCCCCGGATCGACGGCGTTCGCCTGCTCGAGGGCCACGATGATGCGCTTGTTCGCGGCGGCGTACGCCTCGTCGAGCACGCCCGAGCGGGGGTGCGGACGGTAGATCACCCGGTGACGACCGGTCGCCAGCAACCCCTCGACGAGGGCGACGCCGTGCGACGCGATCGACCCGTAGGCCGCGGCCGCGCGGTCACCCTCCCACGTCGGCGCGTACAGCACGACCTCGCGCTCGTCGGGCGTGTACGGCAGCGGCGAGCCGTCGAGGTAGTGGTCGGCCTGCGGGCGCCCGATCGGGATCGCCCGCTTGTCGAAGTCGTAGTCCCAGAGCACCTTGTCGAGTCGCGCCCTCGCCGCGTCGCCCGCGATCAGGGCGTAGTCGTACGCCTTGAACTGGTTCGTGGTCATGTACATCTTGTCGGACTCGCCGTGGTTGATGAACACGTGCCAGCGGCGCCCGTAGCGCATCATCTGGAAGTTCTTCGCGTTCTGGTTCACGTAGAGGATGACGTGCAGGTCTTGTTCATGGATGACCCGCTCGAGGTCGGCCACCCGGCGCACGTAGGCGACCGGCAGCGGGGACTCGTCGAGGAGCTTCAGCGCCGCGCCCGACGCCCGGCTCAGGATGAGCACGGGGTGCGTCTCGGCGAGCTCGGCGAGCGGGGCGTACCACTGCCGCAGCTGGTAGAGGTTGACCTTGCCGTCGGCGAAGTACACGCCGATGCGGAAGCGATGCGGCTCGAGCGCGGGTCGGCCGGCGAGCTTCGCCGCGAGCGCCCGCTGCGCCCGCCGCGACCACATGATGTCCTTGGCGAGCTTCACGGCGCGACGCGCGTCTTTCCTCAATCCCACCGTCCAAGGGTAGCGAGGCGCAGCTGTGCGGATGCCTCGTGGCCGGCGTGCAGCGGAGACCGAGAGCCGATCGTTACGGCGGGACGACGGGCGTCAGACGACCGGCGGGCGTCCGGCCCGAGTCATCCGCCGCACCGTGCGCCAGCGGATCGGCCGGCGTTCGCCGGGCGATTCGCGCCAGCCCGCGCGCCAACCGCCGAACCAGGCCCTGAGCGCGGCGGGCTGCCGCGCCCAGCGCAGCACCTGGATCGCGGTCCACGAGCCGACGTAGAACGGGACGAGGACGGCCGGCAGGTTGCGCCGGGCGAGCCAGACCCGATTGCGGGCGTTGAGCCGGTAGTAGTACGAGTGCCGGGCCGGGTCGATCACGGGGTGGGCCGCTTCGAGGCCGCCCTCGTACCAGGCGACCCGGCCCGTGTCCCACACCCGCCAGGCGAGCTCGATGCCCTCGTGCGCGTAGAAGAACGGGTCGGCCCAGCCGCCGGTCGCGTCGAAGACGACGCGCGGCATGAGCACGGCACCCTCCCAGCAGGAGAAGACCGGGCTCGAATGCGCGGGGTCGCCCTTCCGGATGCGCGGAATCCATCGACGCGGCGAGGTGAGCCCCGTCGGGTCGACGACCCGCGGCTGGACGAGCCCGAGCTCGGGCCGGTCGGCGAGCAGGCGGCAGCCGTCGGCGAGGAAGGTCGCGCTCGGCAGGAAGGCGTCGTCGTCGAGGAAGAAGAGCACGTCGCCCTCGACATCGGGCACGCCCGCGTTGCGGCCCGCCGGGATTCCGAGGTTCTCGGGCAGGTGCCGGGTCTTCACCCCGGCGGGCAGCGCGGGATCGGCGGTCGCCGGGTCCCAGCCGTTGCCCACCACGACGACGTCGACCGCGACGCCCCGCTGGTCGAGCACGCTGCGAACGCCCCGGGCGAGGTCGTCGGGACGCTTGCCCATCGTGAGCACGACGACGCCGACGCGCGGCGCGGCCGAGGGGTCAGGAACGGACACGACGGCTCGCCATGATCGCGACGAAGTGGCCGATCACCGCGAGCACGGCGAGGGGCAGCAGCGCCGCGACGACGACGCGATCGACGATCGGCTGTCCGGCGAAGAGCCCGACGATCGCGGCCGCGAAGGCGATGAGCGTGAGCTCGACCGAGTGGTAGAGCCGGTGGAACGGCACGAACCGCGCCGCCTTGCGGAGCTTCGCGACCAGTCCACCGCGCGGCGCCGTCTCGCCGTGCGTGTCGGCGAGCTTCGGCAGGCCGGCGTTCGCCCGGGCGACGTGCACCATGTCGTTGAGCGCCTTGTTGAGCACGATGACGAGGGCGAGCATGGCGCCGATCGTCGTCCAGAGGAAGTCCTCGGGGAACTCGAGCGGGTACGCCGCCGCGCGGATGCCGAGCGCGATCGGGATGAGCGCCTCGGTCGTGTAGTGGCCCACCTTGTCGAGGAAGACGCCCGCGGGCGACGAGGTGCGGCGCCAGCGGGCGACCTCGCCGTCGCAGCAGTCGACGAGCATCTGCAGCTGGCCGAGCACGACCGCGAGGAGTGCGCCCCAGACGCCGGGGATGAGGAGCGCCGCCGCGGTCGACCAGCCGACGAGGATCATGAGCCCGGTCACGCCGTTCGCCGAGATCTTCGTCTTCAGCAGCAGCCACGTGAGGTAGATCGAGAACCGGCGCAGGTACAGCGACGCCGTCCAGTGCTCGGCGTTGCGGCGGCCGCGCACCTCGGGCGGCTGCGAGACCGCGCGCAGTTCGGCGATGCTCGCCGGCCTGGCCGTCACCGGTCGGGCGTCAGTCATCCGTGCTCACCTTCCCGTGTGCCGTGCGATGTTGCTGGTCAGCGAGAGGTAGCCGAGCACGAAGCCGATGCCCCACGTGACGTGTATGCACGGCAACACTACGAGAAACCAGCCGGCGGTGCCCGCACCGCGACCGCGCGCTTCGACGATCGTCGCGGCGACGACGAAGAGCAGGTAGACGACCGGCGCGACGAAGCCGACGAGCAGCCACGGTGAGGCCCCCACGGCCAGCTGCACCAGCCCGCCGATGCCGAGCAGCAGGCCGATCGTCACGCCCACGACCATGGCCGGCGGCACGAAGTAGCGGATGCCGTTGGCGGCCGGGAACCGGCGCGCGAGCTCACCTCGCCAGAGCCCCGTCGAGAACATCTGCCGCGCGAGCCGGTCGAGGCTCGAGCGCGGCCGATAGGTCACGGCGAGCTCCGGCGTGAACCACACGGTGCCGCCGGTCTCGCGGAGTCGCCGGTTGAGCTCCCAGTCCTGGCCGCGCTTGATGGACTCGTCGAAGAGCCCGACGCGCTCGAGCGCCGAGCGGCGGAACACGCCCAGGTAGACCGTCTCAGCCGGGCCCTCGGAGCCGCCGATGTGGAAGGCCGACCCGCCGAGGCCGACCTTCGTCGTGTACGCGAGCGCGACGGCGCGCTCGAAGGCGGTCTCGCCCCGCGCGTCCATGATGCCGCCCACGTTGTCGGCTCCGGTCCGCTCGAGCGTGTCGACGGCGACGCGCGCGTAGTCGACCGGCAGCATCGAGTGCGAGTCGACCCGCACGACGACGGGGTACCGGGCCGCGCGGATGCCGATGTTGAGCCCCGCAGGGGTCGAGCCCGCCTCGTTCTCGAGGACGCGCACCCGCGCGTCGCGCGCAGCGAGGTCGCCGACGAGCTCGGCGGTGCCGTCGATCGAGGGCCCCAGGGCGATGAGCACCTCGACGGGGCCGGAGTAGTCCTGCGCGAGGATCGATTCGACCGCGGCGCGCACGTGCGTGGCGTCGTTCAGCACGGGCATGACGTACGACACGCCGACGAGCGACGACGGTGTCGTCTCGGGGTGGTGCTCGGGCATGTTCCTCATTCGTGCTCGGGTCGATCGAGCCTAACAGGCGACGCCCCGCCACGGGCGTTCCGGCCGGCGACGCCGGACGGGGCCGGATCGTCTCCGATCCGGCCCCGTCGGCGGGCCTCAGCCCGAGGCATCCATGTCGGTCGGGTTCAGCCCTCGAACGTGTCGAGGGTGACCGTCACCGTCTCGGTGTCGCCGCCCCGGGTGATGGTCAGCTCGGCCTTCTCGCCGCCGGCCAGCGCCCGCACCTGGGCGGTGAGGTCGGTCTGGTCGGTGATCGGCGTGCCGTTGAACTCGGTGACGATGTCACCGGCCTGCAGGCCGGCCTTCTCGGCGGCGCCGTCGGGCGAGACGTCGGTGATGAGCGCGCCGACGGTGTCGCTCTGCTCGTCGGCCTCGGCCGAGGTGACCGTCGCGCCGAGCAGGCCGTGCGTGGCCGAACCGTTCTCGATGATCTCCTTCGCGATGCGCTCGGCGAGGTTCGACGGCACGGCGAAGCCGACGCCGATGTTGCCGCTCTGGCCCGACCCGTCACCGGTGCCGAGGATCGCGACGTTCACGCCGATGAGCTTGCCCTCGTCGTCGACGAGCGCGCCGCCCGAGTTGCCGGGGTTGATGGCGGCGTCGGTCTGGATGACGGGCAGCGCCACCTGGCCCGCACCGGCGGCCGGCTGCTGCGGCGCCTGCTCGGGCGACTGGCCGCCCTCGTCGGGGATGTCGAAGAAGAAGTCGAACGGGCTGTCGCCCTGGCCGCCGTCGCCCTGGCCGCTGTCGCCCTGGCTGTCGTCGCCCTGGCTGTCGTCGGGGGTCGACGGGGCCGCCGAGGAGGCGACGTCGATCGAGCGGTTGAGCGCCGACACGATGCCGTTCGTCACGGTGCCCGAGAGCCCGAGCGGGGCGCCGATCGCGATGGCCGTGTCGCCCACGTTGAGCTTCGACGAGTCGGCGAACTCGAGCGGCGTGAGGCCCGAGGCGTCGTCCAGCTTGATGACCGCGAGGTCGCTGAGCGGGTCGGTGCCGATGAGCTCGGCCGTGTAGAGGTGCCCGTCGCTCGTCTTGACCTGGATGGTCGGGTCGCCCGTCGCACCGTCGAGGGTGACGACGTGCGTGTTGGTGAGCACGTAGCCGTCCTTCGAGAGGATGATGCCCGAGCCGGTGCCCGCGCCCTCGCCGCTCGAGACGGAGATGGTCACGACGCTCGGGCTCGCCTTCGCGGCGACCGCCGAGATCTGGTTGACAGAGTCGGGGTCGTTGACGACGATGTTCTGCGCCGAGTTCGAGGCGGCCGTCGAGCCGGCCGGCTGGTTCGCCGCGACGAGCGCGGTGATGCCGGCGCCCGAGGCGCCGCCGATGAGGGCGGCCGCGACGATCGCGGCGGCGACGCCGAGACCGACCTTGCGCGGCTTGGCCTCCTTGGGCGCGGATGCCGCGGGGCCGGCGTGACCCGGGGCGCCGGCGACCGGCGCGGTGGGCTGCGGGCCGCCGAACGCCGGCGGCACCTGGCCCGCGACCGGAACGGTCGGGGCGGTCGCCGTGGCGGGCGCCTGCGTCTGCTTGGTGTACTGCGGGGCGTGGTACGGCTGCGGCGCCTGGCCCGGCTGGTACACGACGCCGGTCGCCGGGGCCGCGGGCGCGGCCGGGGCCTGGGCGGGCGCGGCGGGCGCCTGGTCGGCCGGGGCGGCGGGCGTCTCCGCCTTCGCGACGGTCTGGACGGCGGTGGTCTCGACGTCCGCCTCGGGCGTGGTGGGGACGGCGGTGGTCTCGACCGCGGCGTCGGGCGTCCGGGCGGCCTCGGTGGTGCCGGCCCCGGTCGCGGCCGAAACGGCGGCAGCGTCGGTGGTGCTGGTCTCGGGCGTGGTCTGCTCCGCGGGGACGTCGGCCTCGCGGGGCTCCCCCGTGGCGCCGTTGGTCGTGTCGGTCATGTCTGCTCCTTCCAAAGCGATGCCAGCATCCCGCGGCAGTCTGTGCGGGGGATTGGCGGTTTCTATGTCTCGGCTATCAGCGAGCAGTGATTCGTCCGAACGCCCCGGATCGGGCCCGAAGGCCCGGCGCCAGCGTAGCGGTCCCAGCCTCGCGTACGGTGTGAAGATGAGCGACTTCTCCCCCGCTTCCGGCCTCGTCCCGTGGCAGCGCACGGCCGCCGGCGCGGGGCTCCTCGGCGCCGACGGCGCGATCGCGGCGACCATCTTCGCCGAGATGAGCGCCCTCGCCGCTCGCACCGGCGCGATCAACCTCGGCCAGGGCTTCCCCGACGAGGACGGCCCCGCCGAGGTGCTCGAGGCCGCGCGCGACGCGATCGCCGCAGGGGTCAACCAGTACCCGCCGGGCACCGGCCTGCCCGTGCTCCGCGAAGCGGTCGCCCGTCACCAGCGCCGGTGGTACGGCCTCGACGTCGACGCGACGTCCGAGGTGCTCGTGACCGCGGGCGCGACCGAGGCGCTCGCGGCGACGATCCTCGCGTTCGTCGACGCGGGCGACGAGGTCGTGACGTTCGAGCCCTACTACGACGCGTACGCCGCGCTCATCGCCCGGGCCGGCGGCGTGCACCGCACGGTGCCGCTCGCGTTCCCCGACTGGCGGCCCGACCTCGACGCACTCGGCCGCGCGATCGGCGACCGCACCCGCATGATCATCGTCAACTCGCCGCACAACCCCACCGGCGCGGTGTTCGACGACGAGGTCCTCGCCGAGATCGTGCGCCTCGCCGAGCGGCACGACGCGCTCATCGTGACCGACGAGGTCTACGAGCACCTCGCGTTCGACGCGCCGCACCGGCCGATCGCGGCCTTCCCCGGGGCCCGGGAACGCACGATCTCGATCTCGTCGGGCGGCAAGACCTTCTCGACCACCGGCTGGAAGATCGGATGGCTCACCGCCCCCTCGGCGCTCGTGAGCGCCGTGCTCGCCGTCAAGCAGTTCCTGACCTACGTGAACGGCGCGCCGTTCCAGCCCGCGATCGCGACGGGGCTCGACCTGCCCGACGAGTTCTTCACGGGGGCCGCGGCGACGCTCGCCGCGAAGCGCGACGTGCTCGCCGCGGGGCTCGAGGCGGCCGGCTTCACCGTCTCCCTGCCCGCGGCGGGCTACTTCATCGTGGCGGATGCCTCGCCGCTCGGCCACCCGGACGCGGCGCAGCTGTGCCGGGAACTGCCGGGGCTGGCCGGCGTCGTCGGCGTGCCCGTGTCGGCGTTCGTGCACCCCGACCGCCAGGAGGCGTACCGCAGCCTCGTGCGCTTCGCCTTCTGCAAGCGCCTGCCCGTGCTCGAGGAGGCCTCGGCCCGGCTGGCCGCGCTCGGGTGACCGGCCGCGGGAGGCTCAGCGCGGCACGACGGCGTAACGACGCAGCGCGAGCGCCGGGTTCACCCGCCTGACGGCGGCGATGCGCTCGCGCGAGACCCACGCGACCGCGACGCCGGCCTGCTCGCCGAGCCCCGCGAGCTCGGTGCCCATGGGGTCGATGACGAAGCTGTTGCCGACGGCGATCGGCGGCGTCTGGTCGGCCGCGGCGAGGTAGACCGTGTTCTCGATCGCCCGGGCTGTGGCGAGCGTGCGCCAGTGGTGCTCCTTGAGGGGCCCGCGCACCCATTCGGCCGGCACGAGCACGAGTTCGGCCCCGGCGTCGACGATCGTGCGCGTGACCTCGGGGAAGCGCAGGTCGTAGCAGGTCTGCATTCCCACCGGCACGCCGTCGACGGCGAACACCTGCGGGGCGTCGAGACCGCCGGCGACGACCCGCTCGGACTCGCGCATGCCGAACGCGTCGTAGAGGTGCTGCTTGCGATAGGTGGCGACGAGCCGGCCGCCGTCGTCGACGGCGACGAGCGTGTTCGAGAATCGCTCGGGGTCGGAGGTCTGCTCGAGCATGCCCGCGACGAGGTGCATGCCGAGGTCGCCGGCGAGCGCGCCAAGCGCGCGCACGAACGCGCCGTCGAGCGGCTCCGCGGCGTCGGCCATCTCCTGCCCGAGGTCGGGCGTGAAGTACATCGAGTACTCCGGGAGGACGACGAGCCGCGCCCCGCGCTCCCCCGCGGTGCGCGCGAGCGCCTCGATCGCGTCGAGATTCGCCGCGACATCCGCGACGGGTGCGAACTGCGCGACCGCGACGCCGAGTTCGCCGAGGGATGCCTCGCCGTCGACCTGTTCGCCCGTGGTGCCGACCTCGTCGTCTGTCATGGCACCAGCGTAGGCCGCGTCGGGGTCGCCGCGTCGCGGGTCAGACGAAGCGGGCCGCGATCGCCTCGACGGCCCACGCGTAGTGCCCGCCGAGGCACTCGTGCGCCGGCACGGCGAGCGCGCCGCGCAACCAGTCGAAGCGTTCGTCGTCGAAGAGCACCGCGTCGCCGAGGGCGGACACCCTCGCGAGAGCGGCCGCATGGCTCGTCTGCAGGCGCGCGAGCGCGCGCGACACGTCCTTCACGCGGTACTTGTCGCGCAGCGAGAGGTTGAGGGCGTCGAGGCGGCTCCAGTCGTAGCCTTCCGCCGGGTAGGCGGGCGTCGTGCCGCGGTCGATCGCGTCGAGCCAGCCGAGCAGCAGTTCGTGCCACGCGTGCAGGTGATTGAGCACGTCCTGCAGGTCGCGGTCGCGCGCCGCGCCCGGCACGCCGGCGGCCGCGGCCGACGTCGCGGCCACGGGGAACGGCCGGTCGCGGACCTTCGGCGGGATGACGTCGATCACGTCCTCGAGCGTGCGGAAGCCGCGCATCGCGGCGGCCTGCAGGGCGACGGCGGTCTCGGGTACGGGCATGGGGCCATCGTAGGGTGATCGCGTGGGTCCGATGGCCCGCGATCCCGGCCGCGTTGCCGCGGCTTCTCTCCCATCCCGTCGACGAATGCAAGCCCCTTCCGCACGAATTCCGGGCGTGTTCCACTGTCCGGGTTCAGACGGGGCCGCGACGATGCGGTCCCCGACCGATCGGTCCCGCGCGACGAAGGGCAGACCGTCCCGGCACGGCGGGTCCATGAGAGATGGGACACAGCTGTGCTCCGAGCACCATCCAGAGCGGCCGGCGTCGTCACGAGCGTCGCCGTCGCCGCCGCATTCGTCGCGGCATCCGCGGCACCGGCCCAGGCCGACGACCACCTGAACCTGCCCGGCGAACCGACCATCACGCTGCCGATCAACGACAGCGAGGCGGGCGGAACCTACGATCAGGACTTCACCCGCGTCTACGCGGGCGCCACCCCCGACGGCACGCCCGTCTACATCTACGTGCCCGTCGGCACGCCGCTCGACGGCAGTGCGCCGACGAGTGTCGACAGCCTCGACCCCGCCTTCGATCCCACGCCCGACGACGAGTTCGTCCCGTGCGCCGACGCCGACGCCGCGGACTACACGCTCACCCAGGCCCAGATCGACTACATGGGCGCCGAGCTGTCGAACCAGATCGTCGCCGTCGACGAGGAGCACTTCGGTCCGATGGACGCGGCCGACCCGGAGGAGCCGGCGAGCGACTCACTCGTCATGGTCGTCTACAACGTGCAGGACACCCAGTACTACGACTGCGCGGAGACGACCTACACGGCCGGGTACTTCGCCCCCGAGTTCATCGACTCGTCGGGCATGAACGCCATCGTCATCGACGCGTACGACTGGGCCAACCGCGTCGGCCCCGCCGACTCCGAGTGGAACGACGACGACCCGTCGAACGACCAGCCGACCCTCTACGAGGGCGTCATCGCGCACGAGCTGGAGCACCTGCTGCACAACTACAGCGACCCCGGCGAACTGTCATGGGTCGACGAGGGGCTCGCCGACTTCGCGGTGTTCCTCAACGGGTACGACGTCGGCGGCTCGCACCTCACCTACCACCAGGTCTTCTACGCCGAGACCTCGCTCACGAGATGGGGCGGCGGGCTCGAGAA
The DNA here is from genome assembly GCF_058349925.1 of Agromyces solani. Classification (NCBI taxonomy): domain Bacteria; kingdom Bacillati; phylum Actinomycetota; class Actinomycetes; order Micrococcales; family Microbacteriaceae; genus Agromyces; species Agromyces solani. The sequence goes on along the minus strand of NZ_JBYRER010000001.1, from coordinate 1,144,252 downwards.
CTACGGCGCCTCGTACACCTTCTTCCAGTACCTGTGGGAGCAGGCAGGCGGCAACGGCGACGGCAGCTACACCCCCGACCTCGAATACGACGGGGTCGCGGGCGACCTGCTGATCAAGCGCATCTTCGAGAACCCGGCCGACGGCATGGAGGGCGTGCAGGCCGCGATCGACGCGTTCAACGACGAGACCGACGGCACCCTCCGCACGGCGGAGGAGCTCTACCAGGACTGGGCCGTCGCGGTGTACCTCGACGACGAGGACTCCGACCGCTTCGACATCAAGGCGGTCGACTTCGGCGACCCGGCGTTCACCTCGTGGACGTTCGACATCGCGGACGACCAGTTCTGGGGCGGCCGGGGCTCGAACCAGGGCGCACAGCCCGAGGCCAAGTGGCTCCGCCGGGCGAACCCGTCGAGCGACGTGGCGCTGCCCTTCGGCATCCAGGTCGAACGGTTCCGGAACCCCGGCCCGACCGTCACGGTCGCGCTCGACGGCGAGGACACCACGCGCATCGCACCGCATACCGGCGAGACGCACTGGTACGCCGGGTACGAGAGCCAGTCGGAGAACGTGCTCGACGTCGACACGACCGGCACGGTGACCTCGCTCGACTTCTGGACGTGGCACTTCATCGAGGAGGGCTGGGACTACGGCTTCGTCGAGGCGCTCGTCGGCGGCGAGTGGGTCACGGTGCCGCTGGTGGACAACTCGGGAACCGAGGTCACGACCGACGACGACCCGCACGGCAACAACCCGACGGGCAACGGCCTGACGGGCACCTCCGGCGGCGAGTACTTCGTCGACGAGCCGGTGTACGTGCACTACACGGCGCAGCTGCCCGCGGGCACGACCGACGTGCAGTTCCGGTACTCGACCGACGCCGCCTATCTCGACACGGGCTGGTTCGTCGACGACGTGATGGTGAACGGCGCCGCCGCGACCCTCTCGTCGGGCGAGGGCGAGTGGTTCGAGACGACCGGGCTCCAGGACAACAACTGGACGCTCCAGATCGTCTCGACGTGCGACCTCACGCCGGGCGTCGACTCGCCCTTCGAGATCACGGACGGCGCGGGCAACTTCGTCTACCGGCTCGAGGGCGACGCGATCTCGCAGGTCGGCTTCGTCACGAAGTGCGCGAGCGGCAACAACCGCGACTTCGCGACGCTCGTCTCGAACCTGCCGACGGGCGACCTGACGTACCTCGACGCCGGGTACACCCTCACCGTCACCAACACGGGCAACCGCAGGAGCGGCTGACCGCCGACGGCCGGCACGACCGGGAGGCCCGGGACCGCCACGGTCCCGGGCCTCTCGTCGTGCTCCGTCACGTCGCGGGTCCGGTCTCTCGTCGTGCTCCGTCACGTGGCGTGTCCGGCCTCTTCCTCCCGCGCACGGCGACGGGCGCGGCATCCGCTCGGGATGCCGCGCCCGTGGTCGCGCGAGACCCTCGATCAGGGATCGAACGGCTCGGGCGGCATCGTGGCCGCTCCGGACGACGACGGCCGCTGCGCCGGTGCGGCACCCGGGCTCGTGAGCGGCGCCGCCGTCGCCGGGTCGGACGCCGTGTCCGCCGCGGTGTGCCGCTCGGCGGTGTGCTTCGCCTCGCTGCCCACCTCGGTCGCGGCGGCCTCGCCCTCCTGGCGGACGGTCTCGACCGCCTCCGCGGCTCGTTCCCTGACGGCGTCCGCGGCCTCCTTCGCCGGCTCGCGAAGGTGGTCCGCGGCCTCGGCCGCGATCTCCTTCACCTCGTCGACGAGCGGCGCCGCGGCATCCTTCGCCTGGTCGGCGACCTGTCGCTCGACCTTCGAGGCCGGCACGAGCGACGCGACGAGCCATCCGATGCCGAAGGCGATCAGGCCGACGGCGATCGGGTTGCCGCGCGTCGTGGACGCGACCGCGCGCGGCGCATCGGCGACCGCGTCGCCCACGTGCTCCGCGGCGTCGTGCGCGGTGTCGCCGAGGTCGGAGGCGACGCCCATGACGCGGTCCTTGACCGAGGTCATGGCGCGTCGCACCCGCCGCGACTGGCGCTCGGCGATCTTCGACGGCGTCACCTTGTCCGCGAGCGCGTCGACGTCCTGGCCGAGCTCGGCGCGAGTGCGTTCGATGTCGGCACGGATCTCATCCGGGTTGCTCATCGGTTCTCCTCATTCCTCTTCAGTACCTCGGGGATCTCCTTCACGGTCTCGACCGTGCGCGGAACCCCGCTGATCTCCTCGATCTGCTTCTTGCCCGTGAGGGCGAGCACCAGGGCGACGATGCCCCACAGGACGGCCACGATCACGGCCGACCACGCGTTGCCCATCACGTAGCCGAGGCCCCACCAGAGCGCGACCGACAGGAACGCCAGCGCGAGCATCCCGGCCGCCCCCGCACCGCCGAGGAGCCCGGCGCCGCGCCCCGCCCGCTTCGCGGACTCGCGGACCTCGGCCTTCGCGAGCTCGACCTCCTGTCGCATGAGCGTCGACACGTCGCGCGAGACCTCCGAGAGGAGATCGCCGAGCGAACTCGACTCCGCCTGTCGTTCGGACGGGGTCAGCGGCGTCTCGTGGGCATGACGTGCATCACCCATCAGACCCCCCTCTCCGGCGCGTCGTGGCGTGCACCGTCATCGAGGCCCGCTCCGGTGCCCGTTCCGGGCGCCCCCACCGCCGCCGTGGACACGGAAGATCCGGTGGCCCCGGTCGACCCGGGCGACCCCGCGCCGACCGTCGTCGCCGCCGGCGGCGCGACCTCGCGAAGGGGCGGGGCCTCCTGCGCCGAGGCGCCGGCGCCCGTCGTGACCTGCCTCCGGGTCCTCGATGCGGAGCCTTCGGGCGGCGTGGCCATGGCGCGCGTCAGTCGACCGGCGAGGATGCCGGCGCCCAGCGCGATCGCGATGAAGACGCCCGGGCGACGTCGTGCGAAGCCCTTCGCCTCTTCGAGCACCGAGCGGGGATCGCGCTGCTCGAGCCAGCGGGCGGCCGCGTCGGCCCGGCGTCCCGCGCCGCGCACGAGGTCGGAGGCGTAGCCCGAACGCGTCGAGCCGTTCGCCATCTCCGAGAACTCGGTGCCCGCGGAGTGCAGGCCGCCGGCGAGCCGCGCCTGCTGCACCGACGCCTGGTTCTGCAACTCGTCGCCGACCTGGCCGAGGAATCGCCGTGCCTGGTCCTTGGTCTCCGACGCGACCGAACGGGTCTCGTCCTTGGCGACGTCGACGACGTGCCGGCCGGCGTCGCCGGCGTCCGAGGCGAGCGCGGAGACGTCATCGCGGAGGTCGCCGGTCTGGGTCGGCGCGGACGGCATGCGGGTCGCGGCGGGGTCGCCGGCGCCGCCGCCTCGGGTGTTCGACAGAGAACTGCTGTTCATCGTCTGCCTTCTTCCTGCATCGTGCCGACGGGCTCGATGCCGCCGTGGAGCCGCGGCAGCCCGTCGGGTCGGGTGAGAACACGGTACGTAGGCGTCGAAACCGCATGAAGGCCCTTGCGATCGCGGAACACGGCGCGTATAACCACGCGCAGACGAGCGGGAGCCGGCGGCGCGGCGTACGGTGCATGCGTGCCGACGGCCGGAGCGCAACCCCGTTCCTCGTTCGCGGCCGGCGTGCTGGACTGGTCGGAACTCGACGCCTGCCGACTCGGCGCCGGAGGAGGCTCACGATGACCGACACCCGACGTCACGAGGCGCGTCCCGTCCTCGACTCGACGGGGCCGCCGCCATCCCCTCTGGGCGCCTTCCTGGTGACGCCCGACCTCGAACCGCTCGACGGGCTGGACGGCGACGACCTCCAGCGCATCATCGCGACCGCCAAGCGCAGGCGCGGCTTCGTGTGGCTGTCGATGCTCGATCCCGAGGACGAGGCGATCGACGAGGTGAAGACCGCCCTCGGCATCCACCCGACCGCTGCAGCAGACGTCGTCTCCGGCCGCCAGCAGCCGAAGATCCAGAGGCTCGAGGGGCACCTGTTCGTCCTGCTGTGGGCCGTCCTGCGCACCCGGCGGAACGGCCTCGCGCTCGGACAGACCTTCCTGTACATCGGCGACAGCTGGCTGCTCACCGTGCAGCGCAGCGTCGACGGCGAGGCGACCGATCTGCGGGAGCTCCTCGAGCGCACCCCGGAGCACCTCCGCGACGAGACGATGAAGGCCGCGTACCGGATCATGGCCGACCTCGTCGACGGGTACGCGAAGGCCGCCGCCGACGTGGAGACCGACCTGGAGGAACTCGAGGAGCAGGTCTTCTCCGAGAGCACCACGGAGGATCATCGTCGCATCTACGAAATCCGCAAGGACATCGGCCGCATCGACCGCGCGGTCTCGAGCATCGAGGCCGCGCTCCGCGAGAGCACGCGCCACCTCGAGTCGACCAAGGTCGGCCGCGAGGAGATCGTCCCGTACCTGCACGATCTCCTCGACGATGCCGCCGGCACGACCGCGCTCATCAACAACCAGAGCCGGGCGCTCGACGCCCTCCTCTCGAGCCATGAGAACAACGTCGCGGCGCGCCAGAACAAGGACATGCGGACGATCTCCGCCTTCGCTGCGCTGCTCGCCCTCCCGACGCTGATCGCGGGCATCTACGGCATGAACTTCAAGAACATCCCACTCGTGCAGTGGCAGTACGGCTGGGCGGCCATCGGGGCGGTCATCGTCATCGTCGACGTCATCATCTACCTGATGTTCAAGCGTCGCCACTGGCTGTGAACCGCGGCGCTCCGACAGGCGCGGGAAAAGCAGAAGGCCCGGAATCTCAAGGATTCCGGGCCTTCTTCTCGTTGCGGGGGCAGGATTTGAACCTACGACCTCTGGGTTATGAGCCCAGCGAGCTACCGAGCTGCTCCACCCCGCGGCACAAGAGAAAACATTAGCACGAGAAATGAGCCTCGTCCAATCGGCCGCCGCCCGATCGCCCGATCGCCCGATCGCCCGCTCGCCCGCTCGCCCGCTCGCCCGATCGCCCGATCGCCCGATCGCCCGATCGAGTGTTGCCGTTCCCACCGAACGGCACCGATCCGCGGGCACCGCTCGGCGGAAACGGCCACCCTCGGCGATGCGCCCGGCTGCCGCACCGGGACGAGGGCCGACGCGTGTGCACCATGTGCACGCCTCGGCGAATCCGTTGGAGGACTCCACAGCGACCGCGCGGCTTCCGCCGCGACATCCCCGAACCTTTGTGAGGAGTCTTAACTCACTGTCGCGACCTTGGTAGTGTCCCCGGCAACCGCCGCACCCGCGGCGGCCGGCAGACCACGATCGATGAGGATTCCATGTCACCACGCCCCCTGCTGCGCGGCGCGGCCGTCGCCGCCGCCGCGTCCGCGCTCGTCGCCGCCGCGGCCACCGCCCCGGCCGTCGCCGCGAATCACGACCTGCCCGAAGGTCCGAGCGACATCAACGGCTACCGCAACGTCGGCTACCTGATGGGCGACACCCCCGTCACGCGCGACTTCCAGATCGAGGACCTGCTCACCACGGGCGCCATCGAGGACGTCACGCACATCAACTACGCGTTCGGCAACGTCACGACGAACCTCACGTGCGAGATCACGGATGTCGCGGGCGAGGGCGACGCGTACAACGACTACCTGCGACTCGTCTCGCCGCAGGACTCGGTCGACGGGAAGCGCGACCTGCCGAACCGGAACCAGCGCCTCGCCGGCAACTTCAACCAGCTCAAGAAGCTCAAGGCGGTCAGTCCCGACACGAAGGTGCTCATCTCGCTCGGCGGGTGGACCTGGTCGGACAACTTCTCGGCCGCGGCCGCAACGCCCGAGAGCCGCGAGAAGCTCGTGTCCTCGTGCATCGACCTCTACCTCAGGGGCGACCTGCCGAAGGTCGGGCACCTCGGCGGTGCGGGTGCGGCGGCGGGCGTCTTCGACGGCATCGACGTCGACTGGGAGTGGCCGGTCAACGGCGGCGAGACCGCCAACGCCTCCCCCGCCGACCGCGAGAACTTCCTCGCGCTCATGGAGGAGTTCCGCGCCCAGCTCGACGCCTACGGCGCCGAGACCGGTGAGGACTACCTGCTCACCGCGTTCGCGCCCGCCGGTGGCTGGAACACGAACGCCGGCGGCTGGACCGACCCGCGCCTCTTCGACGTCGTCGACTGGCTCAACGTGCAGGGCTACGACTACGCGGGCGGCTGGACGGGTAACACCGGCCACCAGGGCAACCTGCACCCCGACGGCACGAACAACTGGGGGCTCGCCCTCGACAACGCCGTCGGCCTCTACACGGCCGCGGGCGCCCGCCCCGACCAGCTCAACATCGGCATCCCCGCGTACGGCCAGGGATGGATCGGCGTGACGGTCGGCGACCGCGCCGTCTGGACGCCCGACCCCGCCGTCACCTCGCTCGGCACGAAGCCGTATTACGAGATCCGCTCGATCGGCGAGGGCCATCACGACCCGGCGATCGGCGCCTCGTGGCGCTACGACGCGGCGACCGGCCAGTGGTGGAGCCTCGACGACCCGAAGTCGGTCGGGCAGAAGGCCGAATGGCTCGCCGAGCAGGGCTTCGGCGGTGCCATGTGGTGGGACCTGTCGGGCGACTACCGCAACGAGCTCGTCGGGACGCTCGGCGACACGCTCCGCGCGGCCGAGGAAGGGCCGCTCGACTAGTGCGGAGTCCGTCGGTCGAGTAGCGACGAAGGAGCGTATCGAGACCACGCATGATCGGGTCTCGAAACGCTTCGCTACTCGACCGGCGGTGCCGGGTTGCGCGCGACGATCTCGTACGACAGCGGCAGCCAGCGTTCGGCCGGCCAGCCGTACATGCCCTCGCCCAGCGCGGGCGTCGACGGGTACATCTGCCACGGCACCGAGTAGTGCTCGTCGAACGACTCGACCTCGAGGCCCGCGTCGCGCAGCGCCCCGAGCACCGCGCTCAGCGGGTGCAGCCACTCCCAGTTGCGGGAGTTCTCGAGCTTCGCCTCGGGATCGGCGTAGTCGCTCGCGTCGTCGAGCACGTCGGGCTCGCCGCGGTTGTCGTAGGCGTAGCTGATCGTCGGCAGCCCGCCGGGCCCGTCGGCCCCCTCGAGCACCATCGCGGTCGGATGCCCCTCGGCGAAGTACAACCGCCCGCCCGGCTTCAGGAACCAGGCGACGATGCGGGCCCACTCGGCGATGTCGGGCAGCCAGTTGACGGTGCCCCAGGTCGCGAAGACGAGGTCGAACGACTCCGGCTCGGGCAGCATGTGCCGGGCGTCGTAGACGTTCGACTCGATGAACCGCGCCCGGTCGGCGACGCCGATCTCGGCCGCCATGCGGCGCGCCTCCGCGATCGCGGCGGGCGCGAAGTCGATCGCGACGGCCGTCGCGCCGCGGTTGACGAGCGAGAGCGTGTCGGAGCCGAAGTGGCACTGCAGGTGCAGCACCCGCACGCCGTCGAGGCCGCCGGGGAACAGCCGGTCGATGCCCGCCGCCGAGATCGGGTCGAGCACTCCCCCGCCGGCGCGCAGCGGCGACTGGTCGTAGAAGTCGCTCGCGAGGTGCACGCCGACGCGCTCGTCCCAGTTGGCCCGGTTGTCGTCGAGCCACTCGCCGTCGCGGAGGTCGACCGTCATCAGCTGCCCGAGTCGGTCGAGCCGTCGGTCGAGCCCTCGTCGCCCGTCGACCCGCCGCTCTGCTCGGCGTCCGTCAGGGCGATCATCTTCGAGATGATGTCGGCCAGCTGCGCGTCGGCCTCGCCGTACGCGGCCCAGTCGCCCTCGGCGAGTGCGGTCTGCTTGTTCTTCAGTGCCTGCTTGGCCTGGTTGAGCAGCGCCTGCATCTCATCGCTCGGCGTCTCGGGGGTCGTCGGCGAACCGCCGCCCTCACCCTCGCCCGAGCCCGGCTCGACCGGCTCATCGCCGGCGTTCGCCCCCGAGTCGCCGCCGAACAGGACGTTGAGCGCCTGGTCGAGCGTGTCCTGGAACGCGATCTGGTCGCCGAACGCGACGAGCACCTTCTGCAGCAGCGGGTAGCTCGTGTTGCCCGTCGACTCCACGTAGACCGGCTGCACGTAGAGCAGGCCGCCGCCGACCGGCACCGTGAGCAGGTTGCCGTTGATGACGTTGGACTGCCCCTGTTTCAGCAGGTTGAGCGACTGCGACACGCTCGGGTCGGAGTTGAACTTCGCCTGCACCTGGCCGGGGCCGGGCACGTTGTCGTCCTCGGGCAGCGTGAGCAGCCTGAGCTTGCCGTAACCCTCCGCACGTTTGCCGTCTTCCGCGCCGGCGTCGGAGTCGACCGCGAGATAGCCGCGCAGCACGTTGCGGCTCTGGTCGCCCCGGGCCTCGGGGATGAACGTCGAGTAGAGCGAGTACGCCGGGGCGTCCTGCCCGGGCATCTGCATCGTCAGGTAGTACGGCGGCTGCAGCAGCTGCGTGTTCGCGCCGCCGGTCGGCTCCTTCGGCGTCGTCCAGGCGTCCTCGCGCGAGTAGAACGGGCTCGCCTCGGTCACGTGGTAGCGCCCGAGCACGGCGCGCTGCACCTTGAACAGGTCGGACGGGTAGCGCACGTGGCTCATGAGGTCGCCCGACATCTCCTCCATCGGCTTGACCGTCGACGGGAAGACCTTCTGCCAGGTCTGCAGCACCGGGTCCTCGGCGTCCCACGTGTAGAGCGTGACCGTGCCGTCGTACGCGTCGACGGTCGCCTTCACCGAGTTGCGGATGTAGTTGATCTCGTCGAACGCGAGCGACGGGGTCAGCCCCTCGCTGTCGGCGATCGCCTCCGACATGCTCACCTTGTTGGAGTACGGGTACTGGTCGCTCAGCGTGTAGCCGTCGACGACCCACACGATGCGCCCGTCGACGATCGTCGGGTAGGTGTCGGAGTCGAGCGTGAGGTACGGGGCGACCTTCTGCACGCGCTGGATCGGGTCGCGGTCGTAGAGGATCTGCGACGAGGTGGTGACCTCGTCGGAGAGGAAGATCTGCTCCGACTGGAACTTCAGCGCGTAGACGAGCTTCGTGAAGATGTTGTCGAGCTTCGGCCCGCCGTCGCCGGTGAACGTCGTCTGGGTCTGGTCCTCGTTGTCGCCGCCGGCCGGGTAGTCGAGCTCGATCGGGTTGCTGCCCTTCGGTCCGCCCACGATCGAGTACTGCGGCGAGCCCTCGCCGAAGTAGACGCGCGGCTCGAACTCGCCGAGCGTGCCCGACTGCGGGATGCCCGACTGGAGGAACACGGGCTGCCCGTCGACCGAGCGCTGGTTGCCGGCCGCCGCCACGAGTCCGTAGCCGTGGGTGTAGACGAGGTGCGAGTTGAACCAGGTCTCCGCGTCGCCGAGGCCCGACACCCGGATGTCGCGGACCGCGACCACCGTGTCCTGCGTCTCACCGTCGACGTCGTAGCGGTCGACGTCGAGCTGCTCGGGGAACTGGTAGTACTGGCGGAACTGCTCGAGCTGCGCGAAGGCGGGTGAGATGACGAGCGGGTCCATCAGTCGGATGCTCGCGGTCGTCTCGGCGTCGGAGCGCAGCGCGCCCGGCTCGGCGTCGGTCTTCGCCTCGAACGGGATCTCCTCCACGTCGGCGACGTTGTAGGCGTCGCGCGTGAGGTCGATGTTGCGCTGGATGTACGGCGCCTCGAGCGACTTCGCGCTCGGATCGACCTGGAACCGCTGGATGACCCACGGGTAGAGCGTGCCGATGATGAGGCTCGTGACGATGAGCAGCGCCGTGCCGATGAGCGGCAGGCGCCACCGGCCGATGATCGCGGTCACGAAGAACAGGACCGCCACGACGACCGCGATGCCGGCGAGGATGCCGCGGCCCGGGATCACCGCGTTGACGTCGGTGTACCCGGCACCGGTCATGAGCGTGCTGTTCTCGGTGACGGTCGCGTACTGGTCGAGCCAGATGCTCACTCCCTGGAGCAGCAGGTAGATGCCGGCCGTCACGGCGATCTGGATCCGCGCCGACTTCGAGATGACGACCTCGCGACCCGAGACCCTGATCGCCCCGTAGAGGTAGTTCGTGGCGATGACGAGCAGCACCGAGAGCAGCACGACGGCCGACGCGAAGCCGACGATGCCCCGGTAGAACGGCAGCTCGAAGACGTAGAACCCGATGTCGAGGCCGAACTGCGGGTCGGTCTGGCCGAACGGGGTGCGGTTCAGCCACGCGAGCGTGATCTCCCAGCGGCTCGAGGCCGAGACGCCCGCGAAGACGCCGAGGACGACCGGGATGCCGTACATCGCGAGCCGGCGGAGCGGCTCGAACACCTCCTGGTAGCGGTCGAGCTGCGAGTTGAGCTTGGCGTACACCGGTCGGGTGCGGTAGGCGATCTGGATCGAGCCCCACACGGGCACGGCCATCGCGAGGAAGCCGATGACGAACAGGGAGGCGCGGGCGATCCACTCGGTGGTGAGCACCGAGATGAAGCCGAGCTGCTGGTACCAGAGGACGTCGGCGTAGAGCCCCGTGAACACGAAGAACGCGATGACGAGCGCCACCACCACGCCGATCGTGATCGCGATCGGCGCACGACGGCGCGGGATCCTCGGTTCTTGCGGCTGTGCTGACACTCTCGGCCTCATGTTCGGTCGGGATGGGATCGGGACTCCATCCTAGAGTCGCGATGCTTGGAATCTGCTGGTCAGGAGGGGTCGCACGACGGGTAGGAGCCCGCCACCTCGCCGTCGGCGAGGTCCTCGACGATCGTGCGCGCCTCGTCGAGCGTCGACACGGCGAAGACGTTCATGCCGTCGGGGACATGCCCGACGACCTCGTCGCAGTTCTCCGCGGGCGCGAGGAACCATTCCGCACCGACGTCATCGGCACCCCAGAGCTTCTGGCGGACGCCGCCGATCGGCCCGACCTCGCCGGCCGAGTCGATCGTCCCGGTGCCGGCGACGATCTCGCCGCCGGTCATCGCCCCGGGCGTGAGCTCGTCGACGATGCCGAGCGCGAACATCATGCCGGCGCTCGGACCGCCGACGTTGTCGAGCTGCAGCTCGACATCGATCGGGAACTCGTAGGCCATCCGCACGCCGACCCCGAGCACCGGGGTGCCGTCGTGGTCGGCCGGCGTCACCTCGACCGTCTGCCGTTCGCCGTCGCGTTCGATCACGATCTCGGCCGGCGTCCCGGTGCCGTGCTCGCGGACCGCCTGCTGCAGTTCGCCGATCGAGTGCACGGGCGTGCCGTCGAGGGACACGATGACGTCGCCGGCCTCGATCACACCGGCGGCCGGCGACTCGTCGAGGAGCGACACGACCGTCACCTCGCGCGGGAAGTCGTAGCCGAGCTCGACGAGGGCGGCGGCGATCGCGTCCTGCTGGGAGTCGACCATCGCCGCCTGGTTCTGCGCATCGCGGTCGGTGTTCGAGACGCCGGGCGGGAAGATCGCCTCCACGGGGACGACCGACCGGGTGCGATCGAACCACGCCGACATGACCTCGATCCAGGTCGGGGTGTTGCCGGGCTTGCCGATCACCGACACGGTGAGCAGGTTGAGTTCGCCGTCGGTCGGGTAGGTCGTCTCGTCGGGGATGTGGATGAGCGCGACCTCTTCGCCCTCCGCGTTCTCGGCGACCCCGAGGGTGTCGTACACCGGACCCGGCGCCTCGATGACGTACGGCGACGGCATGACCGCGAACACGAGTGCGATCACGATCGAGACCGTCACCGCCCCCCAGCCGATGCGCTCGCGGCGCGACCACTCGTGCCGGTGATGCGCCGACGAGGAGTCGTCGGAGAAGAGGGCCATCGGGCAGTCCTTTCGCGCCGATCGCAGCGAGGTACGGGGTTCCGGGGCGACCGCGCCGGCGCTGTTCGCGAAGGGCGGACACCCGAAGAGCCAGCCTAGGCCATTTCCCAGTCGCGACCCCGTACCGCCGCGTTACGGTTGAGACGACGAGACGTGGAGGTGGCACGCGTGGCCGATCAGCAGGGCGAACCCGGCGACCGGAACCCCGAGGACGAGTTCCGGGAGATGCTCCGAGAGCTCCTCTCCGGCGCGGGCGGGATCGATCCGTCGAAGCTCGCAGGCGCGGCCGGCCTGCCCGACGACCCGGCGAGCGTCGCAGCGCTCTTCGGACAGTTGCAGCAGGCGATGAACCGCTCGGGCGACGGCATCGACTGGTCGATCGCGACCCGGCAGGGCGAGGAGCGCGCGGCGGCCGGCCAGCAGCAGATCTCCGACGCCGAGCGCGCCCGGTTCGACCAGGCCTTCCAGGTCGCCTCGCTGTGGCTCGACGAGGCGGTCGACTTCTCGTCGCTGCCGCAGACCCCCGAGCTCCTGACGCGTCGGGCGTGGGTGGCGGCGACGATGCCGATCTGGACCCAGCTCGCCGAGCCGGTCGCCCTCTCGATCTCCGACGCGCTCACGCGTGTCATGCTCGAGCAGGCGCCCGAGGAGATGCGCGGCATGATCGAGAACGCGAGCCGCATGCTGCGCGGTATCGGCGGCACGCTCTTCGCGATGCAGCTCGGCCAGGTCGTCGGCCAGCTGGCGACCGAGGTCGTGTCCGGCGGCGACGTCGGCCTTCCCCTGCTCGACGACTCGCGCGCGGCCATCCTGCCGCAGAACGCGACCGAGTTCGGCGTGGGGCTCGACATCCCCTCCGATCAGGTCGAGCTCTACCTCGCGGTGCGCGAGCTCGCCCACGCCCGGTTGTTCCGGCACGCGCGCTGGCTGCGGCTGCACTTCATCACCGCGATCACCGCGTTCGCCAAGGGCATCGACATCGACACCGACCGGCTCGAGCAGCTGGCCGAGGGCTTCGACCCGTCGAACACCGAAGCGCTGCGCCAGGCCGTCGTGTCGGGCGCCCTGATCCGCCCGAAGAGCGAGGCGCAGCAGGCTGCGCTCGCCCGGCTCGAGACCATGCTCGCCCTCGTCGAGGGCTGGGTCGACGCGGTCACGGCCGACGCGACCGGTCGGCTCCCCCGCACCGACGCGATCGCCGAGACGATCCGCCGCCGGCGGGCGTCGGGCGGGCCCGCGGAGTCGGCGTTCGCGACGCTCGTCGGGCTGGAACTGCGGCCGCGTCGCCTGCGCGAGGCGACCGCGATGTGGCGCGCCGTGACCGATGCGGTCGGCGTGGAGGCCCGCGATGCGCTGTGGGCCCATCCCGACCTGCTGCCGACGGCCGCCGACCTCGACGATCCGAGTGCGCTCGTCGCCCGGCTCACCGGCGCCGATTCCGCCGAGAACGAGGCCGACGACGAGTTCGACCAGGCGCTCGAGCAGTTGCTGCGGGGCGAGACGCCGGCCGGTCCCGGCGAAGACGGCGAGTCGCCCGAGTCCTGAGAGGCCGGGCGCCCGTCGTCGGGCTCGCCCTGTGGAAGGATTCCGCGGCGTGGCGGCACGCTGCGGCATGCTCTCGGCATGTCCCCGCGAATCGACCCGGCTCTCCCCCTCGTCTGGCGCTCGCCGACCGAGCTGCAGCTCGGCGCCGAGTTCCCGCGCGTCGTCCTCACCGACCCCGGCCCGCTCGAGACGGGGCTCATCAGCGTGCTCCGTCACGGCGCGAGCCTCGAGACCGTCCGCACGATCGGTGCGGGCCTCGACGGTTCACCGGCCGAGGTCGACCGCGCACTCGCCCGGCTCGCGCCCGCCTTCGAGCCCGAGCCGGCCGAGGCGGCGGCCCCGTCCCCGCGCGCGGCGTCCGCGGCCGCTCCGCCGCTCGTCGTCATCGACGCGCCCGCCCCGTTCGCCACGCGCGTCGCGACCCTGCTCGCCCAGCTCGGCTACGCGACGACCGCACCCGACCGACCCGACGGCTCCCCGGGCGCGCCGGCGCCGGCGCTCGCGGTCGTGGCGGCGCACTGGGTCGTGCCGCCGGCCCGCCACCTGCCGTGGCTCCGCGCCGACGTGCCGCACCTCGCCGTCATCGACGACGAGCGGGGCTGGCGCGTCGGACCGCTGGTCGAACCCGGTCGAGGCCCCTGCCTGCGCTGCATCGAGCTCGCGCGGCGCGACCGCGACGAAGCCTGGCCCGTCATCGCCGCGCAGCTCGCGGCGCATCCCGCACCGCACCGGCCACGAGGCATCCGCGAGCTGTTCGACGCCGCCGTCGCGGCCGCCCGGGTCGTCGACGACCGTCTGCGGCACGGCGACGACTCGCTCGCCGCCGCGAGCTTCACCCCCGGCGAGCAGGCGCCGACGGAGTACCGGACGCATCCCGAGTGCGGCTGCCGAGCTCCTGCAGGAAGCGCGACGGCTCCCGCTCCCCGCGCGGCCCGTCGGCCTGCCGGGCCCAGCTCAGCTGCAGCCGTCGCCGTGCCCGCGTGAGGCCGACGTACAGCAGCCGCCGCTCCTCGTCGATCGCGTCGAAACCCTTGGCGTAGCTGATCGGCAGCATGCCCTCGTTGAGGCCGACGAGGAAGACCTCGTCCCACTCGAGCCCCTTCGCCGAGTGAAGCGTCGCGAGGGTCACCACGGCGAGCGCCGGCTCGTGCTGCGCCTCGGCGCGGGCGCGCAGGTCGTCCGCGAACTGGCGGAACGTCGTGCCCGCCGGGGCATCGTCGACGAGGCGGGCGATCGCGTTGAGGGACTCCCACCGGGCGCGGACCGCACCCGGGCCGTCGGGCGCCTGCACGCTCCAGCCGAGCGACCGCAGCACGTCGCTGACCGACTTGAACAGCGGCTCGCCCGTGATCGTGAGCGCGGCGGCTCGCAGCGCGTGCACCGCCTCGCGCACCTCGGGCTGGTCGAAGAACCGCGCGGCACCGCGCACCCGCGACCCCACGCCGACCTCGTCGAGCGCGTGCTCGAGGATCGCCGACTGCGAGTTGACGCGCATCAGCACCGCGATCCGGTCGGGTGCCGTGCCGGCATCGATGCGCTCGCGGATGCGCGTGGCCACGCCGCGCGCCTCGGCGAGGTCGTTCGGATACTCCACGACCTCCGGCTCCGGGGCATCCGGTCGGCGTGCGGCGACCGCCTCGAGGCGCAACGCGCCCTCGCGCCCTCGCATGAGCCGGTTCGCCGTGTCGACGATCGGCGCCGTCGACCGGTAGTTGCGCTCGAGGCGCACGATCGTCGCATCGTCGTAGCGACGCTCGAAGCCGAGCAGGAACTCGGAGCTCGCACCGGCGAACGAGTAGATCGTCTGGCTCGCGTCGCCGACGACGCACAGCTCGGTGCGGTCGCCGAGCCACAGTTCGAGCAGTCGCTGCTGCACCGGCGAGACGTCCTGGTACTCGTCGACGATGAAGTGCCGGTAGCTCTCGCGCACCTGCATCGCCACGGATGGCTCGGTCTCGATCATCCCCGCGGTGGCGAGCAGCACGTCCTCGAAGTCGATCATGCGCCGCTCGTCCTTCACCTGCTCGTAGGCCTCGACGAGCTCGAGGAACTGGTCGGCGGAGAGCCGGCCGGGCGCACCCCGGCTCGCGAGACGGGCGCGGAACGCGTCGGGGTCGTGGAGGCCGACCTTGCGCCACTCGATCTCGGCCGCGACGTCGCGCAGGGTCGGCGTGTCGACCTTGAGCTTCGCGCGTTCGGCGGCCTGCCCGAGCACCCGCCCCTTGTATTCGAGCACGCGCGGCGCCGGGCCGCCGACCACGAGCGGCCAGAAGTGGTTGAGCTGGGCGAGGGCGGCGGCGTGGAAGGTGCGCGCCCGCACGGCCCCGGCGCCGAGCGTCGCGAGCCGGCCGCGCAATTCGGCGGCCGCGCGCGCGGTGAACGTCAGCGCCATGACCCGGGCGGGATCGTACGAACCCGACGCGACGCCGTAGGCGATGCGGTGGGTGATCGCGCGGGTCTTGCCCGTGCCCGCGCCGGCCAGCACGCAGACCGGGCCGTGCAGCGCCTCGGCGACGATGCGCTGCTCGTCGTCGAGGCCGTCGAGCAGCGGGTCGCCGGTGACGGCGATGCCGGGCTCGGTCACGTCCCCGACCGGTCGGCCGCGACCGGCGACGGCTCGGGCGAGGCCGGCACCGTGGTCGCCGGCTCCACCGTCGACTCGAGCGGACCCCGCGCCGCCACGCCGTCTCCGGATTCGACCGGGCCGCCGTACCACTGCTCGATGAGCCAGCGGGCGATCGACGTCGAGCCGGGCAGGAGCACGCCGCCCCACGCCTCGGCGAGTTCCGAGCGGGTGAACCAGCGCAGTTCGAGGATCTCCTCGCCGTCGGCGGTCGCCGTCGCCGGATCGACGCCCGGTGCGACGCGCGCCGCGAACCCGAGCATGAGGCTCGCAGGAAACGGCCACGGCTGGGAGGCCCGGTACTCGACCCGGTCGACGGCGAGGCCCGCCTCCTCGGCGATCTCGCGGACGACCGCCTCCTCGAGCGATTCCCCGGGTTCGACGAAGCCGGCGAGCAGCGAGAACCGTCGCTGCTCCCAGAGGGCGTTCGAGCCCAGCAGCAGCCGGTCGTCGTCGTCGGTGACGAGCATGATCACCGCCGGGTCGGTGCGCGGGAAGAGCAGCGCGTCGTCGCGGTCGCACCGGCGCACCCACCCGCCCTGCGCGGGCGAGCTGGGCGAGCCGCACCGCGGGCAGTACCCGTGCACGGCATGCCAGTTCGCGAGCGCGAGCGCCTCGACGACGAGCCCGGCGTCGAACGCGTCGACGGTCGTCGCGACGGCCCGCAGGCCCTGCCAGCGCGCCGCCTCGGGCTCGAGCGCGCGAGCGGTCTCCTCGTCGAGGATGCGCGCCTCGTAGGCGCGGGCGGGGTGCGCCGGGCCGGTCGTCCGGCCGAGGTAGACGCGCAGCCCGGGTTCGGGAACGAGCGACGGATGCCGCAGCTCGAGCGTCGGCGACGACCCGTCGACCTGCTCGGCGAGGAGCACCCGGTCGCCGTGCACGAACAGGACCCGCGAGGCGGGATCGGCGTCGAACGAGGCGATCAGGTCGGGGTCGGAACGGCGCCCCGCATCACGATCGATCACAGCTCGGGCGAACGGCGGCCGCGGGTCGTCGACGGTCACTGCGCCCCTCTCACTGCGATTTCGGAAGTCCCCCATGCGATTGCGGAGTCGCCGGGAAGGTGTGGCGGTCGCCCCTCGCCCGGAGTTGCCTGCTTAAGCTGAATGCCATGGCCAGACCCCCTCTCACTCTAGCCGCGTTGGCCACGGCGGCGGTGCCCGGACTCGAGGTCAACGCCGCACGGGCGCACTCCCGTCGCAGCCACGGGGCGTTCGACGCCGTCGAATTCCGCACCACCGACGATCGGCACCTCATCATCCGCGTTCCGAGGTCGCAGGCCGCCGAGTCCGAGCAGTCGGCCGACCTCGTCGCGCTGCGCGCGCTCACCCCCGGCATCCGCAGCCGGCTGCCGTTCACCGTGCCGACCTTCGTCGGCCAGGCGCCGATCGACGGCACGCGCGCGGTCGTGACCGACTTCATCGCGGGCGGCGTCTCGACCGCCGACGAACTCACATCCCACGACCGCCTCGCCGAATCCGTCGGTCTCGCGATCGCGGCGATCCATTCGCTGCCGACCGGGTTCGTCGGCGACGCCGGCCTCCCCCGGCAGTCCGCCGACGGCGCGCGCGAGTCGGTCGTCGCGCTCGTCGGCCGCGCCGCCGACACCGGCCATCTCCCGGCGGCGCTCCTCCGTCGGTGGGAGGAGGCGACCGACGACGACACGCTGTGGCGGTTCCGGCCGACCGTCGTCCACGGCGGACTGAGTGCCGACGTCATCCTCAACGACGGCGTGACCGTCACCGGCGTTCTCGGCTGGTCGGGACTCGCAGAGGGCGACCCGGCGCGCGACCTCCACTGGCTGCTGACCTCGCGCGGTGCGGCCGCCGAGCGCGCGCTCGGCGCGTACATCGCCGCGCGGGAGGGAGGTGCCGACGCGCACCTGCCCCAGCGCGCCCTGCTCCACGGCGAGCTCGAGCTCGCCCGGTGGCTGCTGCACGGCATCGACGAGCACGACCAGGCGATCGTCGACGACGCGATCGGCCTGCTCGACGGCCTCGTCGAGAGCGTGCACGACCGCTCGAGCGAGCCGCTCTCGCCCGAGACGGGCCCGATCCTCGCGGTCGGCGACGTGGAGCGAATGCTCGACGAGACCCCGCTCGATCGGCTGCCCGCGGAGCGCAGCGGGGCCATGCTCACCGACAGCTACGACTTCTCGGGGCTGCGGGGCGAGGGCGAGGCTCCGATGGACGCGACCGCGCCGATTCCGCTCGACCTCAGCGACTGGGGCGACGCCGAACCGCCCCGCTCCTCAGCGGGCGCGGATGCCGCCGACGGCGCGACGCGGGCGGGCGACGACGGTCAGTCGCGCGGCGACCCCTCGAGCGACGAGGCCGACGACCAGGCGCGTCGCAACGCCGCCTCGTCGTAGAGCGCGTCGGGGCGGATGACTCGGTCGTCCTCGACGAAGTAGAACACCGCGTCGACGGTCGCCGGGTCGACGTCGGCCCATTTCGCGTACGCGAGCCGATAGAGCGCGAGCTGCGTCTGCTTGAGCTCGAGGTCGCGCGCATCGCGCGGTGCCTTGCCCGTCTTCCAGTCGACGACCTGCACGCGGATGCCCCGGGCACCGAGTTCGGAAGCGGGGTCGATGTCGAAGACGGCGTCGAGCTTGCAGACGAACACGTGCTCGCCGAGCGGCAGGTGCAGCTCGAGCTCGACGGCCGACGGCCGGCGTGCGCCCCATTCGGATGCCGCGAACCGCGCCTGCAGCACGCGGAGGCGGTCGGGGGCATCGTCGAGGCGCACGACCGCCGACGGGTCGTCGTCGAGTTCGACGAGCAGCGCGTCGAGCTCGTCGAACCCGCCGGCGGGGACCACGTCCGCCCCCGTCGACCGCTGCTCCACCCACTCGTGGAAGAGGGTGCCGATGCGCGTCGCGCGGAACGGGCGCTGCGGCATCGGCCGGCGGAGGGCCGCGGCGACGGCGAGGGGGTCGTCGACGTAGTCCTTGAATCGCGACGCGGGTACCCGCACAGGGATCTCGGGGGCCGCATCGGGTTCGTGCCGGCGTCGACGCTCTTCGAGCAGGAGTCGGAGGTCGTCGGCGAGCCGCGGACCGATGCCCTGCCCTGTGGGTCGGGTCGAGGCGGCCCGCACCGCTTCTGCCGCCGCCTCGACCGCGGGGCGACGACGACCGAGCGGGTCGAGCGGCCAGCGCATCCGTTGGGCCGATCCGGCCCTCGGGTTCTCGTCGTCCTCGGGGGTCGTCGGCAGCGCGTCGGCGGGGGCGATCCCGGCGACCGCGAGCTCGCGGAGGAACGGGCTCGGGTCGCGCGGCGCCTTCTGCGTCGACCACCACGACCCCGAGAGCAGCAGTTCGGACTTGGCCCTCGTCACCGCGACGTAGGCGAGGCGTCGCTCCTCTTCGGCGTGACGTTCGCGGTTCTCGTCGGCGAAGGCCGTGGCCGCCTCGTCGAACTCGGCCTGGCTCTGCACGCCGCGCCACTGCAGTTCGGGCAGCTCGTCGTGGTCGCCCTTGAACTCGTTCGGCAGCTCGCCGAACGAGAGCCAGCCCTTCGTCGATCGGGGCTTGGACGGCACCTCGGCGTCGACCATGCGGGGTATCGCCACGAGGTCCCACTCGAGGCCCTTCGAGCCGTGGATGGAGAGCACCTGGACCGCACCGGGCTCGGGCTCGTCCTGACGGGGCGACAGGCGGTCGCGCTGCTCGGCCTCGGTGAGCCATGCGAGGAACGCGCCGAGCGTGGGCTGCTCGGCCATCTCGACGAAGCCCACGAGCAGCTCGTCGAACGCCTCGAGGCTCGGTGCCCCCAGGGGTTGGGCGGCGTTCGCCGCGACCTCGACGTCGAGCAGGAGCTCCTGCTGCACGAGGCTCACGAAGTCGACGAGCCCGAGTCCGGCGCGGCGCCGGAGCGATTGCAGCTGAGCGCCCGCGCGGCGCATGCGTGCGAGGCCCACCGCGCTGAACGTCCGTAGCGCCGAATGGTCGTCGGGTGCGGTGAGCACGAAGTCGAGGGCGTCGACGATCGACGGCGACTCGTCGATCGCGATCGACGCTCGCAGCCCCCGGCGCACGTCGTCGCCGAGACGTCGCATCGCGAGGTCGCGGTCGGCGAGCCACTTGGCGAGGCTGCGGAGCGCGTCGAGGTCGGCGGCGCCGATGTTCCACCGCGCACCGCCGAGCACCCGCACGAGCTCGGAACCGGCGGACGGGTCGTGCAGCACCCGCAGCACGCAGACCAGGTCGGCGATCACCGGCTGGTCGAGCAGGCCCGCCATGCCGAGCACGTGGACCGGCACGCCGCGCGCGCGGAGCGCCTCGATGAACACCTCGGCGTTCGCGAACGTCCGGCAGAGCAGGGCACCGCTCGCACGATCGCCCGCGCGCCCCAGTCGTGCCGCGAACCACTCGGCGACGCGGGCCGCCTCGGCCTCGATGGTCTCCGCCCACGCGACCTCGAGCCGCCCGGGACCGGCGAACGGCGAAGCGGTGAGCGGCGCCTTCGGAATGCCGGCGTCGAGCGGGGCGATCAGCACGTTCGCCGCGTCGAGGACGACCCTCGGATTGCGCCAGCTCGTCGACAGGTCGTAGACCGCGGCCGCGCCGGCTTCGGCGAAATCGCGACCGAAGCGGGCCAGGTTCGCGGCGCTCGCCCCGCGCCAGCCGTAGATCGACTGGTCGGGATCGCCGACGGCCATCACCGGATGGTCGGCGAAGAGGGCCGACAACAACCGGGTCTGCACGACGCTCGTGTCCTGGTACTCGTCGAGCAGCACGGTCCGGTAGCGCGCGCGATGCGCGATCGCGACCTCGGGGTGACGTTCGCAGATCGCGAGTGCGAGCGACACCTGGTCGGAGAACTCGACGAAGCCGCGGTGCTGCTTCGCCGCCGCGTACGCGTCGGCGAGTTCGAGCAGCGGCGGCAGCGCCCCGACGACGCCGAGGGCATCGACGAACGAGGCGAAGTCGGTGCGCTTGCGCGGCGCCTCGATCGGCAGCCCCTCCATCTGCAGGAAGTCGTGCACCATCGCCCGGACATCGCGGCTGTCGGCGACGTTCTCGGCGAGCGCGCGGCTGAGGCCGAGCACCGCGCCGGTCACCCGGTCGAGGGATGCGTCGAGCTCCACGAGCCGGGGATCGGCCGAGGCCTGGGCGACCGACCTGGCGAGCTGCCACGCCGACGCCTCGCCGAGCACCGAGGCATCGGGCTCGCGGCCGATGAGCATCGCGTGCTCCCGGTAGATGGCGCTCGCGAAGGCGTTGTACGTGCCGACCGCGGCCGACTCGAGCGGGTCGAGCGCGACCTCGGCGATGCCCTCGTCGACGAGTTGCCCGACCCGCTCGCGAACCCGGTCGGCGAGTTCTCCGGCGGCCTTCCGCGTGAAGGTGAGCCCGAGCACCTCGGGCACCTCGACGTGACCGTTGGCGAGCAGCCAGACGACGCGGTTGGCCATGGTCTCGGTCTTGCCGCTGCCGGCGCCCGCGACGACGATGCTCTGGCCGAGCGGGTCGGCCTCGATGACCGCGCGCTGTTCCGGCGTCGGCGCGTGCAGCCCGAGCCGCGACGCGATCTCGAGCGCGCTCAGGCCGCCCGCCGACCGGCGAGCGCCGTCGTGCGGCGTCGCCGCGGAACCCGCGAGCGCGCCGTTCTCGCTCACGCGGACACCGCCGGGATCAGGTGGACGCGGTACTGCCACGCGCCGAAGCGCGACCCGAAGCCGAGCTCGGCCGGGCCGTCGAAGCCGGATGCGGCCATCGTCTGCGCGACCGCGCCGAGCCGCTCGCGGAACGCCGCCTCGGCCGTGTCGTCGAACGGCTGCTGCGCGCGCTCGGTGTAGGCCCGGCCGTGCGCCGGCCGGGCCACGTAGACGAGCTTCGCCCCGCCGAGCGAGCCGCCGGCGGGCACCGCACCCGACCGGGCCGCCAGCTGGTAGGCGGCGAGCTGCGGATGCACGGCGGTCTGCGCGACCGTCGGCGGCGTACGGCCCGTCTTCAGGTCGACGATGACGGTCGTGCCGTCGGGTGAGACCTCGACCCGGTCGATCGTGCCGGTGATGCGCACGCGGTCGACCTCGAGAGTGAATCGCCCTTCGGCCTCGAGCAGCACCTTCTCGTCGTCGGCGAAGTTCGCGAGGTAGTCGGCGGCGCCCTCGGTCATCTTGCGGGCGCCCCTGCGCTCGCGCTCGGCGACCCAGCCCGCCTCGAACCGGAGTTCGTCGAGCCGGGCCGACACCCCCTCCCAGAGGGCCTCGACGCTCGTGTCGCCGTCGGCGCGGGCGCCCGCCTCTTCGACGACGGCGTGGACGATCGTGCCGATCGACGCCGAGATGCCCGACGGCGGCGACGCGACGTGGTCGATGAACCAGCCGAGCGGCGACTCCTCGACGCGGTCGATCTGCGACGGCGACACAGCGACGACCGCCTCGGGGTCGCCGTCGAGGTCGACGAGCGGGGCGGAGGTCGACGGCTCGGCCAGCCCGTACCAGTCGTCGGGGTGCGCGCCGGCCACACCCGCCTCCGCGAGCAGCGCGAGCGCCGCCGGCGCTTCGCCGGACGGCGACGCGACCGCCTCGCGTCGGAGCGCGCCGACGAGCCCGCGCAGGTGCAGCGGGCGCGCCCGCGGCGCGCGCACCCGCTCGGGGGCGTAGCCCATCAGCATCGACGGCTGCTCGTCGTCGTTCGCGGTGCAGCTCAGCACGAGCTGTCGCCCGGCGCGCGACGCCGCGAGCGCGAAGAGCCGCAGCTCGTCGCCGCGCACCGACGCGCGCGCCTCGGCCACCGTCTCGACCGACGGCAGTGGGGCCCCGGCGCGGAGGGCGGTCGCCGTGCGGGCGAGGAGGCCCGCGTGCAGCAGGGTGCCCCTCGGTCGCAGGTTCGGCCACACCCCGTCTTGCAGGCCGGCGACGACGACGACCTCGAACTCCCGCCCGATGAGTGCCGGGGGCGTCGTCACCACGACCGATTCGACCGTGCGTTGCGGGGCGAGCGAGTCTTCGGGCAGCTCGCTCGCGAGCACCTCGTCGACGAACCGCACGGCCGGCGCATCGGGTTCGCGCTCGACGAACCGCTGCGCGGCGGCGAAGAGCGCCACGGCGGCGTCGAGAGACCGGTTCGCCTCGTCGGCGAGCACGCCCGTGCCCGAGGCCTGCGCGCCCCACTCGGCGGCGAGCCCGCTCGCGTTCCACACCGACCAGAGCAGTTCTTCGACCGTGCAGCCGCGCACCGCCTCGCCGCGCGCCGTCGCGAGCAGCTTCGCGAGACGCGCGGCGCGTCGTGCCGGGGCGGCGTCGATCGAATCGAATCCGCCCGGGGCGCCCAGCGCCTCGACGAGCAGTTCATCGCCCGTGCGATCGCCGCCGATCGCGAGCTCCTCGTGACGGAGGGCGAGCCGGAGCCGTCGAAGACCGACCGCGTCGAGCCGGCCGACGGGTCCGGTCAGCAGGCCGACGGCGAGCTCGGCCGTGAGCGGCTCGCGATCGAGCACGAGCGAGGCGGCCGACAGGAGTGCGGCCGCGGCCGGTGCATCGCGCAGCGCCATGCGTGCGGCGCCGCCGGCGATGGGCACGTCGGCGAGGGCGAGCCCCCGCTCGAACGCCGGCACGTCGCCGCCCGAGCGCAGCACGACGGCCATCTTCGACCACGGCACGCCGTCGAGCAGGTGCCGCTCGCGCAGGAGTGCGGCGACGGCCCGGCACTCGGCCGCGTGCGAGGGCGCCTCGAGCCCCATGACGGGGACGAGGGCACCGCGCGTGCCGTGAGCGGGCTGCTCGGCCGCGCCGTCGACCGGCTCGACCGCCGCCGCACGGTGCGACCCGCCGAGGGCCGCGCCGATGTGGCCCGTCACCGACTGCACCACCGCGCGCAGTGCGGCACCGCCGCGATGGACGGCGGGCAGGACATGGCGCTCGACCGGTGCGCCGTCGAGCACGACCGAGAGCGCGCCGAGCAACTCGGGCCGGCCGCCGCGGAACCCGTTGCTCGCGACGTCGGGGTCGCCGATCGCGATCACCTGCACGCCGCGCGCGGCGAAGGCGCCGAGCAGCGCCGCGGTCGCCTCGGTCGCCTCCTGCGCGTCGTCGACGATGACCGTCCGGAGCCGCGCGAGCCGGCCGAGCGCGTCGAGGGCGCCGGCGTCGACCGTGCTGCGCCGCACGATCGCCGCGGCGAAGGCCGCGAGCTCGGCCGAGTCGTACTGCGAGGGTCGCACCTGCGCCTTGACCTCGTCGTACTCGGCGAGGAACGCCGCGGCCGCCACCCACTCGGGCCGCTCGCATCGCTCGCCGAGCCGCGAGAGCGTCTCGGCGTCGACGCCGTGCTCGACCGCGCGCATCATGAGGTCGCGCAGTTCGGTGCGGAACCCGCGCAGCGCCCTGACGTCGGCCGAGAGCGGCTCGGGCCAGTCGGGCCCGAACCCGTCGCGCACGCCGCCCTCGAGCAGTTCGCCGATGATGTGGTCGTGCTCGGCGCCCGTGAGCAGCGTCACCGGCTGCCCCGTGAACGCCCGCACGAGCTCGAACGCGATCGAGTTCGCGGTCCGCGCGAGCGGCCCCCTCGTGGTGATGCCGAGCCGCACGGCGAGGGCGTCGCGCAGCGACGTGGCCGCGGTGCGCGTCGCCGACACCACGAGCACCTCGTCGGCGCTGCCGCCGCGCTCGATGCGGTCGGCGACGAGCTCGATCGCGAGCGTCGTCTTGCCGCTCCCGGGGGCGCCGAACACCGCCGCGTGCCCGCCGACGGCGAGGCGACGGACGAGCTCGTGAGCGGTTCGGGTGCCCTGCATGTCGGCAACGGTAACGGGTTCCGCCGACAGTGAACGCGAACGGCTCGCGCGCTCGCGATGTGTAGGGTTTCAGCAAGAGCAGAAAGGCCTACCGTGGACGTTCGCATCGGCATCCAGAACTCCCCCCGTGAACTCGGTTTCGAGACCTCGCAGTCGGCCGCGGAGGTCGAGCAGGCGGTCGCCGCCGCGCTCGCCGGCCAGGCACCGCTGCTGAAGCTCGCCGACGACAAGGGCACCGTCTACGTCGTCCCCGCGGCCGCGCTCGCGTACGTCGAGATCGGCTCGGAGGAGTCGCGCCGCGTCGGATTCGTCGCCTGACGATGGAACTCCTGTTCGTCACCCTCGGCGGCGCCATCCTCGGCATCGCCGCGCACTTCGCGTTCCCCCTGCGCAAGCTCCGCGGCGTCGTGCTCGTCCCCGCGATCGGGGCGGGCGTGGCCGCGGTCGTCTGGGTGGCCCTCACCTGGCTCGGCTGGGCGTGGGACGGCGGCTGGATCTGGGTCGTCTCACTCGCCGCCTCCGCGCTCGCCTCGGCGGCTGCGGCCTGGTTCATCGGCCCGGGTCGCCAGAAGGCCGACACCGCGCGCTTCGAGCGCCTGTCGCGCCACGGGCTCGGCCGGGCCTGACGCGCCCGCCCCGAGGCATCCCGCCCGAGGCATCCCGCCGTCGGGTCGCGGGCTCAGGCCGTGAGGCCGAGCGCGTCCATGCGTCGTGTGTGCTCCGCGATGAGCTCGGTGAACACGGGCTCGACGGGGTCCCCCGCACGGTCGGCCGGCTCCGAGCCGCGGAGCGCGGAACGTGCGATGAGCAGCGTGTCGCCGACGATGCTGCGGCCCCACAGGGCGAGCCGGTCGGCGAGCCCGGGTTCGGCCTCGATCGCGGCGCGCAGCTCCGCGTCGAGCACCTCGCCGACGCCGCCCGTCGCGAGGATCGACCGCACGCGGGTGCGGAGCTCGGCGGGCAGCCCCTCGGAGAGGCGGGCGAAGTAGTCGTCGAGCATGCCCGACGTGACGAGGATGCCGAGCATGAGCTCGTACTGGTCGGCACCGGCGGTCGACTGGCCGAGGCGATCCGTCGCGGGCGCGAACGGCGCCATCACGGCGTCGGGCTCGACGTCGAGCCGGCGCAGCTCCGCGATGAGGTCGTGGTGCTTGCGCAACGCGATGCCCGCCGCGCGGCTCAGCTGCTCCTTCGCGTGCATCGTCGGCGCGCCGATCACCGCCTGCGACAGGCTCTCGAAGAACTCGAGCTGGATGTACGCGGCCTGGCCGAGGAACGGCACCGGGTCGGGCACGAGCTCCGTGAAGTCGACCTTGGTGACCTCCGTCGGGGCGACCCGCGGGCGCAGCCGCGGCAGCTCTTGACGCACGCCGCGCCGCTTGGACCAGAACACCACGCAGACAGCCTATCCGAGGCTCACAGGCAGTCTCCGATAGGGTGGAGGGGCATGCGGACGCCGGATCCGCGGCCGTGCGCCCGGGGTTGAGTCGAGGCGCACCTCACGACCTTCACTCTCGAAGCACGACCGACAGGCAGATCTTTGACCACTTTCACCGACCTCGGCATCGCGTCCGACATCGTCGACGCGCTCGCGGGCAAGGGCATCGTCGATGCCTTCCCCATCCAGGAGCAGACCATCCCCCTCGCCCTCACCGGGCAGGACATCATCGGCCAGGCCAAGACCGGCACGGGCAAGACGTTCGGCTTCGGCCTGCCGCTCGTGCAGCGCCTCGGCGACGACCCCGAGCACGGCGTCAAGGCGCTCGTCGTGGTGCCGACCCGCGAACTCGCGGTGCAGGTCACCGAAGACCTCGAGCTCGCCACCTCGAACCGCCCGACGAAGGTCGTCTCGATCTACGGCGGCAAGGCGTACGAGGGCCAGATCGAGCAGCTCAAGGCCGGGGCGCAGATCGTCGTCGGCACGCCGGGCCGACTCATCGACCTCGCGAACCAGCGCATCCTCTCGCTCGCCGACGTCCGCGAGGTGGTGCTCGACGAGGCCGACAAGATGCTCGACCTCGGCTTCCTCGCCGACATCGAGAAGATCTTCTCGAAGGTTCCGGCGGTGCGTCACACCATGCTGTTCTCGGCGACCATGCCGGGGCCGATCGTCGCGCTCGCGCGTCGCTTCATGTCGAAGCCGATCCACATCCGCGCGAACGACCCCGACGAGGGCCTCACCCAGGCGAACATCAAGCACGTCATCTACCGGGCGCACTCGCTCGACAAGGACGAGGTCATCGCCCGCATCCTGCAGGCCGAGGGGCGCGGCAAGACCGTGATCTTCACGCGGACGAAGCGCGCCGCCGCGAAGCTCGTCGAGGAGCTCAACGACCGCGGCTTCAACGCCGCCGCCGTGCACGGCGACCTGAACCAGGACCAGCGCGAGCGCGCCATGGCGGCGTTCAAGGCGGGGAAGAAGGACGTCCTCATCGCGACGGACGTCGCCGCCCGCGGCATCGACGTCGACGACGTGACGCATGTCATCAACCACACGATCCCCGACGACGAGAAGACGTACCTGCACCGCGCGGGCCGCACGGGCCGTGCCGGCAAGACCGGCATCGCGGTGACGTTCGTCGACTGGGACGACCTGCACAAGTGGGCGCTCATCAACCGCGCCCTCGAGTTCGGCCAGCCCGAGCCGACCGAGACGTACTCGTCGAGCCCGCACCTCTACACCGACCTCGACATCCCCGAGGGCACCAAGGGCCGCCTGAAGCCCGCCGCCCCCGCGGCGAGCGCGACGCGCTCGAGCACGGCGGGGCGCACCGAGGGCGACGCCGAGCGCGCGCCCCGCAGCCGCAACCGCCGCCGTACCCGGGGCGGCAAGCCCGCGGGCGACGGCCAGGCCGCCGAGTCGTCGGCCGGCGCGAAGGATGTCGCGGAGAAGCCCGCAGGCACGGGCACGCACGACGGCAAGGGCAAGGAGCACCACGACGGCAACGCCGCGCCGCGCCGCCGTCGCCGTCGCCGCGGCGGCAGCTCGGGCGGCGGCCAGACGACCGCACCGGCCGCACCGCAGGCCTGACACCCGCCCTGACGAACGAGCGCGCAGGCACCCGTCGGTGACGGCTGCCTGCGCGCTCGTCCCGTCGGGGCGCCCGAACCCGCAGACCGGCGCGACGTGCCGGGGCCGCGCCGGGCACGATGTCCGGGAGGTCGCGGCTAGGCGGGCAGCACCGGCGCGCTGCCGCGCCCCTCGGCGACGAGCCGTTCGACGACGTCGGCGGCCGTGCGGCACTCCCCCAGGCGGTTCGGCTTGCCCGATCCGTGGTAGTCGCTCGAGCCGGTGATCTCGAGGCCGAACGTGGCAGCGAGCTCGCGGAGCCTCGGCTTGGCGTCGGCCCGGTTCTCGGGGTGGTCGATCTCGAGACCGAAGAGTCCGGCGTCGACGAGCTTGGCGAGGCGCGCCGGCGGCACGACCCGTTCGGCGCCGCGGGTGCCGGGGTGCGCGAGCACGGGCACGCCCCCGGCGGCCCGGATGAGGCGCACTCCCGTCAGCGGGTCGGGCGCGTAGTGCGGTTGCGCGTACCCCGCGCTCGGGTGCAGGATCCCGGCGAACGCGGCCGATCGGGTCGCCACGTGCCCGCGGGCGACGAGCGCGTCCGCGATGTGCGGGCGGCCGATCGTCGTGCCTTCGGCGGTCTGGGCGAGCACGTCGTCCCAGCTGAGCGCGTAGTCGCGACCGATCCGGCGGACGATCTCCTCGGCGCGGGTGAGCCGCGACTCCCGGATGCGGGCCGTCTCGGCGAGCAGCGACTCGTCGAGCGGATCGATGAGGTAGCCGAGCAGGTGCACGCTCGTGAACCCCTCGCGGGTCGAGAGCTCCATGCCCGGGATGAGTGCGACGCCCGTCTCAGGCACCGCGGCCGCGGCCTCGGCCCAGCCGCTCGTCGAGTCGTGGTCGGTGAGCGCGACGGCCGAGAGTCCGGCCGTCGCCGCCTGCCGCATGAGCTCCGCCGGCGTCTCGGTGCCGTCGGACACCACGGAGTGGGTGTGCAGATCGGCCTCGCCGATCGCGGCGGGGGCGCGCGACATCCCCCCATCGTATCGATGACGCTCTCGGGGCCCTCTCAGAACCGCGCACCGTAGGCTGGGTGGAATGCTCCCCCGCATCCTCGGCCGGGTCGTGATCGTCGGCACGGCCGTCCTCGCCGCCGTGCTCCTCTGGCCGCAGGCGTTCGGCCTGCAGAACCAGTGGATCGCCGCGCACGTCGTCGCGCTGCGCGGCGTCGCCGCCGTCGGCGGAGCGGTTGCGGCGATCCTGTTCGCGGTGCTCGCCGTCCCGCGGCGCCCACGGCGGTTCGCGATCGCCATGGCGATCGTGTTCTCCCTGTTCACGGCGGGCCAGGTCGCGGTGCTCGCGGTGCGCGGCACGGGCGGCGCGGTCGGCGCGGCGACCGCGGCGGCCGACGAGGGCGGGGATGCCTCGGCGACCGGGTCGACCGTGACGGTGCTGTCGTGGAACACGCTCGGCGAGGTGCCCGACGCATCGACCATCGCGGGGCTCGCCCTCGACGAGGGCGCCGACGTGGTCGTCCTCCCCGAGACGACCGATTCGCTCGGCGAGGAGGTCGCGATCGCGATGCGCGAGGGCGGATCACCCATGTGGGTGCACACGCAGGCCTACGACGACATCGCGAAGGCGCGGTCGACGACGCTGCTCATCAGCCCCGACCTCGGCGACTACGAGGTCGTCTCGGCCGGCTATCCGGGCCCGCCGGGCAACACGAACACGCTCCCGAGCGTCGTCGCCGACTCCGTCTCGGGCGACGGGCCGCGCATCGTCGCCGTGCACGCGGTCGCGCCCATCCGCTGGGAGCTGCGCAACTGGCGCAGCGACCTCGACTGGCTCGCCGCGCAGTGCGCGGGCGACGACGTCATCATGGCGGGCGACTTCAACGCCACGATCGACCACTTCGCCTGGCGCGGCGCCGACGGCGGCGACCTGGGTCGCTGCCGGGATGCCGCGGCGCAGGCCGGATCGGCCGCGCTCGGCACCTGGCCGACCGACCTTCCGCCCCTGCTCGGCAGCCCGATCGACCACGTGCTCGCGACGCCCGGCTGGACGGTCGAGGACTTCGGGGTGATCGACTTCCTCGATGATGCGGGGAGCGATCACCGGCCGGTCGTCGCGACGCTGGCGCGAACGGGGTGACCGGTTCCGGCGAGAGCCGGGCCCGACGCCGGTGCGAGAATGGGGGCATGGCGAACTCGAGCGACACCTCCACCACCGAGACCGCGGCTGCGGCGAACCCCTCCGGCGACGACGCCGGGCGCAACGCGAACCGGTCGACGACGCCGGGTTCCGAGGGGTTCAAGGCGTTCATCTCGAACGGCTGGGCCGAGCGCGACGAATCGCTGCCCGAGCCGCGCCCGCAGGCCGCCCACGCCGCCGCACGCCGCGCGAAGGTGTCGGCCGAGTTCCCGGGCCAGCGGCTCATCGTCCCCGCCGGCGACATGAAGCAGCGCGCCAACGACACCGACTACCCGTACCGGGCGCACTCGGCGTTCGCGCACCTCACGGGTTGGGGCTCCGACTCCGAGCCGGGCGCCGTGCTCGTGCTCGAACCGACGGGCGATGCCGGCCACGAGGCGACGGTCTACTTCCGCGAGCGCGCCGGTCGCGACTCGGAGGAGTTCTACGCGAACCCGGCGATCGGCGAGTTCTGGATCGGGCCGCGCCCCTCGCTCGCGCACGTCGCCGCCGACCTCGCCGTCGCGACCCGCGACATCAGCGCGTTCGACGCCGTGATCGACTCGGTCGACACCGCGACCCTCGTCGTGCGCGAGGCCGACGCCGCACTGACGGAGCGCGTCGACCACGCCCGCATCCGCTTCGCCGCAGAGCGCGTGCTCAGTGAGAACGCGCAGGACGCGGCCTTCTCGCTCGAGGTCGGTGGCGAGCACGAGCCCGACGGCGAGCTCGCTCGCGTCGTGAGCGAGCTGCGGCTCGTCAAGGACGAGTACGAGATCGGCCAGATGCGCGCCGCGATCGACGCGACCGAGCGGGGCTTCGGCGAGGTGCTCGCCGAGCTGCCCCGCATCACCTCCGAGGTGCGCGGCGAGCGGGTCATCGAGGGCGTCTTCGCCACCCGCGCCCGCCTCGACGGCAACGACGTCGGCTACGGCTCGATCGCCGCCGCCGGTCCGCACGCGACCATCCTGCACTGGACCCGCAACGACGGCCCCGTCGTCCCCGGCGACCTCGTGCTGCTCGACGCCGGTGTCGAGATGGACTCGTACTACACGGCCGACATCACGCGCACCTTCCCCGTGAACGGCACGTTCTCGCCCGTGCAGCGCCAGGTGTACGAGGCCGTGCTCGAGGCGGCCGACGCCGCGTTCGCGATCGTGAAGCCGGGCATCGTGTTCCGCGAGGTGCACGCGGCGGCGATGCAGGTCATCGCGCGCAAGACGGCCGAGTGGGGCTTCCTGCCCGTCTCTGCCGAGGAGTCACTCGAGCCCGACAACCAGTTCCACCGTCGCTACATGGTGCACGGCACGAGCCACCACCTCGGCCTCGACGTGCACGACTGCGCTCAGGCGCGCCGCGAGCTCTACATGGACGGCGTCGTCGAGGAGGGCATGATCTTCACGATCGAGCCGGGCCTCTACTTCCAGCCCGACGACCTCACGGTGCCCGAGGAGTTCCGCGGCATCGGCGTGCGCATCGAGGACGACATCCTTGTGACCGCCGACGGCGCCGAGAACCTCTCCGTTCGCATCCCGCGAACGGCCGACGACGTCGAGGCGTGGGTGCGCGGCGCCGGCCGCTGATCGGACGCGACGCTGAACTCCCGACCGGAACTCGCGTCTCCGAGGAGCTCTGCGAATCGGAGGAGCTCTGCGAATCGGAGGAGTTCTGCGAATCCGAGGAGGGCTCGCGCCCGATTCATCCGCTGAATCGCAGATCTCCTCGCGATCGCAGATCGCTCCCGCAGAGACGAACGGTTCGGAATCCCCCGGCGCTCAGGCGCGTTCAGCAGCCGCTGCCCGCCGTGCCCGCCACCAGGCCCAGAAGCGGGCGAGCTGTCGCTTCGTGAACGCGGCGAGCCGCTTCGCCCATGCGAACTCGGTGCCGAGGATGGCGAGCCCGAGGAACACGACGAGCCACCCCGGCCCGGGGAGCGGCACGAGCAGCAGTCCCCCGATCGTGATCACGCCGCCGAGGACGGCGATGAGGACGCGATAGGCGCGGAGGAGGCCCGGCCGACGCCCGATCGACCGCCGCAGCCGTCGCAGCATGCGACGGACGGGCCGGTCGTGGCGCTCGGCGTCGGCGATCTCACCGGCGATCTCGAGTTCGAGGGCGGGCCGTCGGGCGTCTCGTCCGGAGGTCATGCGGGTCAAGATATATCGCGAGTCTGGGAGCCGGCCGGGTCTGGCGGGTCGCGATGGCGGAGGGTTAGGGTCGGGACGAACCCGATCACCCACACGCTGGAGGATCCATGTCGCACCGTCCCAACACCCTCGCCGTCCTCGGCGCCGCCGGCCTTGCCGTCGTGGTCGCCACGACACCCGCGGTCGCCTCGGCCGCGCCGGGCGGGCCCGTCGGCTCCGGGGCTCCGCAGTACAGCGCGGGCGCCGACGGCGCGGGCGATCCGTACTTCCCCCTCGCCGGGAACGGCGGGATCGACCTGCGCCACATCGACCTCGACCTCGACTACACGCCGCCGGCGGCGGCGCCGGCCCCGCTCGAGGGCCGGCTCGACGGCGTCGCGACGATCGACCTGCGCGCCACGCAGAATCTCCACCGCTTCAACCTCGACCTGCGCGGCCTGACCGCCACCTCGGTCGTGGTCGGCGGCCGCCCCGCGACGTTCGAACAACTCGGCGACGAACTCGTCATCACTCCACGGACCAAGCTGCACCGCGGCGCACAGGCGCGGGTGGTCGTCGAGTACGGCGGCACGACCACGCGGCCGACCGACATCGAGGGCGCGCTGTACGGCTGGGTGACGACGCGCGACGGTGCGATGGTGGTCTCCGAGCCCGACGGTTCCTCGACGTGGTTCCCGGTGAGCGACCACCCGACCGACAAGGCGAGCTACGACTTCGAGATCACCGTGCCCGAGGGGCTCGTCGCGGTCGCGAACGGCACCCTCACCGGGTCCGAGACGGTCGACGGCCTGACCACGTGGAACTGGCACGCGCCCGACCCGATGGCGGCGTACCTCGCGACCGCGAGCGTCGGCGACTACGTGCTCGACCGGTACACGACCGATGACGGGCTCGAGATCATCGACGCGGTCGACCCGGCCGTGAAGCCCGAGGATTCGGCGTCGCTCGCCCTGACCGGCGACATGATCGACTTCTTCGAGGACCGCTTCGGCCCCTACCCGTTCGTCTCGTACGGCGCGATCGTCGACGACGACACCGTCGGCTACGCGCTCGAGACGCAGACCCGTTCGTTCTTCTCCCGACGAGCGAGCGAGGGCACCGTCGCCCACGAGCTCGCCCACCAGTGGATGGGCGACCATGTGAGCCCCGGTCGCTGGGCCGACATCTGGCTCAACGAGGGCTGGGCGACCTACGCCTCGTGGATGTGGGGTGAGGAGCAGGGTCGCGACACCGCAGCGGAGCGCTTCGACGAGGTGATGACCATTCCCGCCGACGACGAGTTCTGGAGCCCCGTGGTCGCCGAGCCCGGCCCGTTCGGCCTCTTCGCCGACCCCGTCTACGACCGCGGCGCCGCGACGCTGCACGCCCTGCGCGCCGAGATCGGCGACGACGCCTTCTTCGAGCTCGCGAAGGAGTGGGTGGCGCGCTACGGCGGGGGCACGGCGACGACGGCCGACTTCACAGCCCTCGCCGAGGAGGTCTCGAGCGCCGACCTCGACACGCTCGTCGAGGTGTGGCTGTACACGCCTGAGAAGCCGACCGCCTGGTAGGCGGAGCCGTCAGGCGCCGTCGCTCTCCGACGCGCGACGGCGGGCGGCCTCGGCCTCGCGGGCGGCCCGGCGCGCGGCATCCTGCGCCTCGCCGTACGTGAGGGCGCGCGGCTCGTCGACCCGGCCTGCCGAATCGGATGCCTCGTCGCCGGCGCCGGACGCCGCACCTGCGTCGCTCGGCGTGGTGGCGGGCTCATCGGACGCAGCGGGCGGCACGGTCGGAGCCGACTCGCGCGCGGCCGGAGCCGACTCCCCCGCTGTGCCGAGCACGTTCCGCGCGCGGGCGATGTGCGAGGGGTCGGTGATGATGATCGCGTAGCGCATCGCCAGCACCTGGATGTTCGAGGTGAAGTCGCGCCGGCGCCGGTTCACCGAGTACGAGACGACGCTGAAGATCATGCCGAAGCCGGCCCCGATGAGCACGGCGGCGCCGAGGATGCCGAACGACGCCCCCGACGGCGCGAAGATGAAGAACAGCAGTCCGAGGAACAGGCCGAACCACGCCCCCGAGATGGCGCCCGCGCCTGCGGCCCGGCTCCAGGTCAGCCGGCCCGTGATGCGTTCGACGGTCGTCAGGTCGGTGCCGATGATCGCGAGCTCCTTCACGGGGAACTCGGCCTTCGACAGCCGGTCGACGGCGGCCTGCGCCTCGGCGTACGTCTCGAAGCTCGCGACCGTCTCGCCCTTCGGCATGGTCGGAAGCTCGCGGCCCGCGCGGCCGCCGAACGGGCTCTGGTTCGTCACCCGGCCATTGTCCCACGATGCGGCGTCCGGCGTCCGGATGGCGCCCGGCACGAGGCATCCGGGGGCTAAGTTTGTAGCGTGAGCGCCACGAGAGTCTTCGTCGCCCGACTCGCCGGGTGCGCCGTCTTCGACCCCAACGGCGATCGAGTGGGCAAGGTGCGCGACGTCCTCGTCGTGTACCGCAAGAGCGACCCTCCGCGCGTGGTCGGGCTCATCGTCGAGATCCCCGGCAAGCGCCGCGTGTTCGTCTCGATCGGGCGCGTCACCTCCATCGGCGGCGGACAGATCATCACGACCGGCCTCATCAACCTGCGCCGCTTCGAGCAGCGCGGCGGCGAGGTGCGCGTGATCGCCGAGATGCTCGGCCGCAAGGTCAGCTTCAACGACGGCTCCGGCACCGCGACCATCGAGGACGTCGCGATCGAGGAGCAGGAGCCCGGCGAGTGGGAGGTCGACCAGCTCTTCGTGCGGCGGCCCAAGGGCGCGTCGCCGTTCTCGAAGGGCCAGTCGGCCTACGTCACGTGGCGCGAGGTGCGCGAGCAGATCGCGAAGGGCGAGGCGCAGTCGGCCGAGCAGCTCATCGCCACCTACTCCGAGCTGAAGCCCGCCGACCTCGCGTCGACGCTGCTCGACCTGCCCGCCCAGCGCCGCCAGGAGGTCGCCGAGGAGCTGCCCGACGACCGCCTCGCCGACGTGCTGGAGGAGATGCCCGAGTCCGACCAGGTCGACATCCTCGCCGGTCTCGGCGACGACCGCGCGGCCGACGTGCTCGACCACATGCAGCCCGACGACGCGGCCGACCTCATCGCCCAGCTGCCCGAGGAGCGCGGCGAGCACCTGCTCGAGCTCATGGAGCCCGAAGAGGCGGAGGACGTCCGGTTCCTGCTGTCGTACGGCCCCGACACCGCCGGCGGTCTCATGACCACCGAGCCCATCATCGTGTCGGCCGACGCGACGGTCGCCGAGGGGCTCGCGCTCATCCGCCGCCACGACCTGCCGCCCGCGCTCGGCGCCGCCGTCTGCGTGACGCTGCCGCCCTACGAGCCGCCGACCGGCCGCTTCCTCGGCATCGTGCACTTCCAGCGCATGCTGCGCTACCCGCCGCACGAGCGGCTCGGCACCCTCATCGACCAGGGCCTCGAGCCCGTGACCGCCGACACCTCCGCCGCCGAGGTCAGCCGCATCCTCGCGAGCTACGACCTCGTCTCGGTGCCGGTGGTCGACGAGAAGCATCGACTCGTCGGGGTGGTGACGATTGACGACGTGCTCGACTACCTGCTGCCCGATGACTGGCGAAGTCACCCCGACGAACAGGAGCTGGCCAAGCGCACCACGGCGCGGGCCCAGCTGACCACGGGGAGCATCCCCATCCCGTATGGAAGGAGGGGCG
Source organism: Agromyces solani (assembly GCF_058349925.1). NCBI lineage: Bacteria > Bacillati > Actinomycetota > Actinomycetes > Micrococcales > Microbacteriaceae > Agromyces > Agromyces solani. The sequence goes on along the minus strand of NZ_JBYRER010000001.1, from coordinate 1,108,637 downwards.
CAGATGGCACGCGCTGAGTCGGAAGACCGTCGATTCGACACACCGAAGGGCATCCGCCGCACCGCGACCTTCCGCGGGTCGGGCGACAACGACCGGTTCGGCCGCTTCACCGAGTGGGTGGCCCGCGGCATGGGCACCCCGGGGTTCCTCGTGGGGCTGTCGGTGTTCGCGATCGGCTGGATGGCGTGGAACACCTTCGCGCCCGAGGACTGGCGATTCGACTCGATCGCGATCGGCTTCACGGCGCTCACCCTCGTGCTCTCGCTGCAGGCCTCGTACGCGGCCCCGCTCATCCTGCTCGCTCAGAACCGGCAGGACGACCGCGACCGCGTGCAGATCGAGCAGGACCGCCAGCGCGCCGAGCGCAACCTCGCCGACACCGAGTACCTCGCCCGCGAGGTCGTCGCGCTCCGCCTGGCCGTGAAGGACCTCGCGTCGAAGGAGTTCATCCGCGCGGAGCTCCGGGCGATGCTGGAGGAGCTCGACCGCCGCGACGACGAGGAGGCCGAGCGTGCCGGCTGACGTCCCACACGACGACACGGCGATGCGCGAGGAGGCCGTGCGGCGCGCACTCGCGTCCGTCATCGACCCCGAGATCCGCAAGCCCGTCACCGAACTCGACATGGTCGACCGCGTCGTCGCCCGCGAGGGCGGCCGCGTCGAGGTCGGCATCCGGCTGACGATCGTCGGATGCCCCGCCTCCGACCGCATCGAGCGCGACGTGCGGCAGGCGGCCGAGTCGGTCGTCGGCGCCGGCAACGCCGACGTGGAGCTCTCGGTCATGACGCCCGAGCAGCGCGCGGCGCTCACCGAGCGCCTCCGCGGCGGGCGGGCCGTCCGCGGCAACCCGTTCGGGCCGGGCACGCTCACCAAGGTGCTCGCGGTCACGAGCGGCAAGGGCGGCGTCGGCAAGTCGACGGTGACGGCGAACCTCGCCGTCGCGCTCGCGGCGCGCGGCCTCTCGGTCGGGCTCATCGACGCCGATGTGCACGGGTTCTCGATCCCCGGGCTGCTCGGCCTCGTCGACGGCGAGGGCACGGCGACGCGGCCCACCCGCGTCGACGAGATGATCCTGCCGCCCGTCGCGCACGGGGTGAAGGTCATCTCGATCGGCATGTTCATCGAGCCCACCGAGCCGGGGGCGCGCGCCTCGTCGACGGCCGTCGCCTGGCGGGGCCCGATGCTGCACCGCACCCTCTCGCAGTTCCTCACCGACGTCTACTTCGGCGACCTCGACGTGCTGCTCGTCGACCTGCCGCCCGGCACCGGCGACATCGCGATCTCGCTCGGCCAGTTGCTGCCGAACGCCGAGGTCGTCGTCGTCACGACCCCGCAGGCCGCGGCGGCCGACGTCGCCGAGCGCTCGGGCGTCGTCGCACGCCAGACCGGCCAGCGCATCGTCGGCGTCATCGAGAACATGGCGGGTTTCGTGCAGCCCGACGGCCAGGTGCTCGAGCTCTTCGGCTCGGGCGGCGGCGCGCTCGTCGCCGAGCGCCTCTCGGCCGGTCAGCCCGAGCCCGTCCCGCTGCTCGCGAGCGTGCCGCTGAGCATGGCGCTGCGCCAGGGCGGCGACGACGGCGTGCCCGTCGTCGCGTCGGCTCCCGACGACCCCGCGGCGCGCGCCATCGAGGCGGTCGCCGCACGGCTCGCCGGGATGCCACGCGACCTCGCCGGTCGTCGCCTCGACGTCTCGGTCCGCTGAGCCGTCGCCGGTCGCCCGGCCCCGACCGCGCTCGCGCTCGCGCTCGCCGCACGATCTCCCCGCCGAGCGTTGCCGTTCCGACCGGTCGTGACCACGCGAACGGCCACACTCGGCCGGAACGGCGACACTCGCTGATCCGGATCGGGCGTCACCCGATCAAGCGCCGGGTGACGGCTCCACGACGCGGGCGAGCAGCTCGACGAGCAGGCGCTCGGTGAGCGGGCCCGGGAGGGCCTCGACGAGCGCGAGCACCGGCGCGAGCCGATCGGGCAGGGCGTCCTCCCCGCCGAGCAGCCCCGCAGCGGCGAGCACGGCGGCGGCCGAGTCGGCATCGAGCGAGCCGGCGAGCCCGGCGAGCGCCGCGATGCCTCCCGCCTCGAGCGCCTCTCCCCCGAGCGCGCCCGGCAGGGCCTCGGCCAGTCCGGCGAGGGCGACCCGTCCGTCGATCTGCGGGATGCCCCGCACCTCGTCGGCCGCCGCGACGAGCGCGGGCACGAGCTCGGGCAGCACGCGTTCGGTCACCGGCGTCACCGTCAGGTGCGTCGTGTGCGGGAGGCTGGTGCCGTCGGCCTGCACGAGTCCGGGCTGCAACTGCAGCTGCCAGCCCGCCGAGCGCGCGGCATCCGCCCAGTGGTGCGGGTCGACCCGCGCGGTGACCGGCGCCTCCTCGTCGGCGGCCACGGCGAGCAGGGGACCCGTCGGTTCGCCGACGACGCGCAGGCCCTCGATGCCGTCGATCGCCGCACGCAGCTCGGCCGTCGCGCGCGCCGACTTCGCCGTCAGGTCGCGGAATCCCGGCTCGCCGAGCGCCTCGATGATCGCCCACGCCGCGGCGAGCGGCCCGGCCGGCTTCGAGCCCGTCATCGTCGGGTTGACGACGGGGTAACCCGGCCAGCCGGTCGTCGCGAAGTACTGGTGGCGCTGCCGATCGCGTCCGCGGGTGAGCAGCACCGAGGCGCCCTTCGGCGCGTACCCGTACTTGTGCAGGTCGGCGGAGAGGCTCGTGACCCCGGGCACCGAAAGGTCCCAGGCGGGCAGCGCGTCGGGCCAGAACGCGAGCGCGAACCCGCCGATGCAGGCGTCGACGTGCAGGGCGATGCCGCGCGGCGCGGTGATCGCGGCGACGTCCGCGACGGGGTCGAGGCTCGCGAACGGGTACGAGGGCGCGCTGACCACCACGAGCGCGACGTCGTCGCCGAGGCGCTCCTCGATCGCGGCGGCGGCGAGCGTGCCCGTCGCGGGGTCGACGGGCACGAGGTCGAGTTCGAGGCCGAAGTAGTGGGCGGCCTTGTGGAACGCGGCGTGCACCGTCACGGGGGCGACGATGCGAGGCACCCGCGGCGTGCCGACGCGCGCGGTGCGCCAGGCGTCGCGGGCGGTCTTCACGGCGAGCAGGCAGCTCTCGGTGCCGCCCGAGGTCACCGAGCCGACGACGACCTCGCCGTCGACCCCTGCGCCGTCACCACCGCCGAGCACGCGACGGGCGAAACCGACGACGTCCCGCTCCATCGCGGCGACCGAGCCGAACGTCGTCGGGTCGAGTCCGTTGACGGGCTGCACCCGACGAGCCGCACGGCCGGCCAGCTCGTCGAGCTCGTCGAGCCCGGAGTCGTACACGTACGACAGCACGCGCCCCCCGTGGGTCGGCGCGTCGGCGGCGCGCAGCGCGTCGAGGTCGCGCAGGATCTCGGATGCCTCGCGGCGGAACCCGATCATCGGGTGCTCCCTTCGGTGGTGCCGGCGCCGCCGGACGGTCCGGTCGTGCCGGGCGGGCCGGCGACGGCGGCCACGGCGGCCGCATCGGCATTCACGTCGCCCCGCCGCAGCGGGTAGCCGCGCAGCACGACGACGCTGATCGCGACGAGCACGGCGGGCACGAGGCTGAACGAGAGCGCGATGCCGGCGATCGCCGCCGCCGACTGCTCGACCGTCTCGGCCCCCGTCGACTCGAGGTAGCCGGTCGCCGCGAGCATGATCGTCAGCAGGGTCGCGCCGAGCGCCATCCCCGCGGTCTCCCCCGCCGTCCACACGCCGCCGAAGCTGCCGGCGTGGTCCCGCCCGGTCTGCCGGGCGTCGTGCGAGATGACGTCGGGGAGCATCGCCATCGGCAGCGACTGCATGCCCGCGTACGCGGCGCCCGCGACCCCGACGGGCAGGTAGACCCACGGGCCCGGCGCCCAGACGAGCAGGCTCATGGCGAGCGCCGCGACCGCGAACACGATGCTCGCGATGCGGAAGCCCCGCTCCTTGCCGATGCGGCGCGCGAGTCGCCCCCACAGGGGCGCGAAGTACAGCGCGGGGGCGATGAGCGCGACGAAGAGCAGGGTGACGGCGGTCTCGGACTCGAGCACCCACGTCGCCACGAACTGGGCGCCCGCGAGCATGAGCCCGGTCGCGAGGCCCTGCAGCACGAACACCGACAGCAGCACCCGGAACGGCCGGCTGCGGCGCAGCGCGCGCAATCCCTCGCGGTACCCGCCCTCGGCGGCCGCGGCCGGCGGGATCGCCGCCGGACGGCCGAGGCCCGAGGCATCCCCCCGCCTCGCCGTACCCGCGGCGATCAGCATGCCGACCCCGATGACGACGCCGGCCACGACCGCCATGACGAGATAGCCCGTCGCCTCGTCGTCGAACGCGTTGCGGATCTCGGGGCCGCCCGCGCCGAACAGCAGGATCGCGAACGTCAGCACGACGACCCGCCAGGTCAGGAGCCGCGTGCGGTCGTCGTAGTCGGCCGTGAGCTCGGCGGGTAGGGCGATGTACGGCACCTGGAACAGGCTGAACGCCGTCGCGGTCCCGAGGAACGCGACGAACACCCAGGCACCGGATGCCTCGGGGCCGACGCCGGGCGGCACCGCGAACGTGAGCGCGAATCCGACGGGCAGGCCGACCGCGCCGACGAGCATCCACGTACGGCGCGTGCCAGTGCGGACGAGGGCGCGGTCGCTGCGGGCGCCGATCCACGGGTCGATCACGACGTCCCAGACCTTGGCCGCGGTGACGACGAGTCCGGCGATGAGGGCGCTCACGCCGAGCGTGTCGGTGAGGTAGTAGACGAGGACGAGCCCCGGCAGCGTCGCGAACCCGCCGGTGCCGAGCGAACCGATCGCGTAGCGGGCGACGACGCCACGGGACAGGGGACGCTCCGCTGCGGTCATGGGGGAAGTGTACTCACTCGGCGGACAAGTGGGTCAATTGACCTAGACTGTGCGCATGCGCGCCCAGACCGCCTCCCCCGACCTGTTCCGCCGCCTGACCGACGACGTCGTCGCGTCGGGCTCGGAGACCGCCGCCGTGCCGACGCCCTCGACGGGCGAGACGCTGCACGAACTGCCCCGCTCGAGCGCCGACGACGTGCGCGATGCCGTCGACCGGGCCCGGCTCGCGCAGCTCGCGTGGGCCCGCGCCGGCTTCGCCGCGCGCCGTCGTGTGCTGCTCGCCGCGCACGACCTGCTGCTCGAGCGGCGCGAGGAGCTGCTCGACCTCATCCAGCTCGAGAGCGGCAAGACACGCGGCCAGGGCTTCGAGGAGATCTACCAGGCGGCCTCGGTGACCCGCTACAACGCGATCGCGGCCCGCAGGGTGCTCCGCGGGCGCCCGGTGCGATCGGGGGTGCCGACGGTCGCGACCACGCGCGTGCGGTTCGCCCCGAAGGGGGTCGTCGGCGTCATCACGCCGTGGAACTACGCGCTCAGCCTCGCCGCGATGGACGTCGTGCCCGCCCTCGCCGCCGGCTGCGCCGTCGTGCAGAAGGCCGACGACCAGGGTGCGCTGACGATCCTCGCCCTGCGGCGGGCCTTCATCGACGCGGGCGTTCCCGAGGCGCTCTGGGCCGTCGTGACGGGCGAGCCGGGCGAGGTCGGCGAGGCGCTCACCGACACCGTCGACTACATCTGCTTCACGGGTTCGACCGCGACGGGTCGCAGGATCGCCGAGAAGGCCGGCCGACGACTCGTCGGCGCCTCGCTCGAGCTCGGCGGCAAGAACGCGCTGCTCGTGCTCGACGACGCCGACCCGGCCCGCGCCGCCGCGAACGCCGCCCACGCGTGCTTCTCGGCGATGGGCCAGCTGTGCGTCTCGATCGAGCGCATCTTCGTCGACCGCCGGATCGCCGGCGATTTCGAGCGCGAACTCGTCGAGCGGCTCCGCACGGCGAAGCTGGGCGCCGCGGTCGGGTTCGGGACCGACTTCGGCTCGCTCGCGAGCGCCGCGCAGCTCGCCCGGGTGCAGGCGCACCTCGACGACGCCGTCGAGAAGGGTGCGACCGTGCTCGTCGGCGGCAAGGCGCGCCCCGACCTCGGGCCGTGGGTCTTCGAGCCCACGATCCTCACCGGCGTGACCCCCGACATGCGCGTCTACGCGGAGGAGACGTTCGGTGCGATCGCGTCGCTCTACCTCGTGTCGGGCGACGAGGAGGCCGTGCTCGCCGCGAACGCGAGCGAGTACGGGCTGAACGCCGCGGTATTCACCGGGTCGACGCGCCGCGGCCACCGGGTCGCCGATGCGCTCGAGGCCGGCAGCGTCAACATCAACGAGGGCTACCGCGGCTCGTTCGCGTCGGTCGCCGCCCCGATGGGCGGCGTGAAGCAGTCGGGTGTCGGCCGGCGCAACGGCGAGGCCGGGCTGCTGCGCTTCGTCGAGCCGGTGACCGTCTCGCAGGCGACGGGCCTCCTGCAGCTGCCGCGCACCTCGGCCGAGTACGAGGCGCAGGCGCCGCTGCTGCTGCTCCTGGCCCGGGCGCTCAAGGCCGTGCGCCGCGCCTGACGCGGGCCCCGGGATGCCTCCGTCCGAGGCATCCCGGCCGATCAGGTGGCTTCGGAGTCGAACGGCGCGGGCTCGCCCGCGGCGAGGGCCTCGCGCTTGCGCTTGCGCTGCAGGTAGGCGGAGTTCTCGTTGACGCCCGCGCGCGCCACGACGGGTGCCGGAGCCGGTGCTTCGGCGAACGGGTCGGCGTCGGTGAGCGCCTCCCTGATGATGCGGCGCGGGTCGTACTGGCGCGGGTCGAGCTTCTTCCAGTCGACGTCGTCGAAGTCGGGGCCCATCTCTTCGCGCATGCGGTCTTTCGCCCCGTTGGCCATGTCGCGCATCGAGCGCACGAGCCGACCGAGCTGGGCCGCGTAGTGCGGCAGGCGTTCGGGCCCGAGCAGGAAGACGGCGATCACCCCGATGATGAGGAGCTTCTCGAACGTCAGACCGAACACCCCTACAGGATAGTCGGCGGCGAGGCATGCGAACGCCACGTCGCACGGCCCCTAGGCTGGGGTGTCGAGAGAGCCGCCACCAGGGAGCTGAACCGTGTCCGAACACGACCTGAACTGGAAGTACGTCGACGAGTCGGTCGTCGAGTCCGAGCCGATCACCAAGGCACGCCAGCAGTCGCTCGAACTCGGCGTCGAACCCGTCTCGCCGGCGGTGGGTGCGCAGCTCGCCGTCATCGCCGCCGCCTCGCGCGCGAGCTCGATCATCGAGGTCGGCACCGGCGTGGGCGTCTCCGGCCTGTGGATGCTGCAGACCGCGCGCCACGCGATGCTCACGTCGATCGACACCGAGAACGAGTACCAGCAGCACGCCCGGCAGCACTTCGCCGACGCCGGCATCGCTGCGGCGCGGGTGCGACTCATCGCCGGTCGCGCGAGCGAGGTGCTGCCGCGCATGAACGAGAGCTCGTACGACATCGTCTTCATCGACGCCGACGCCCCGTCGGTCATCGAGTACGCCGAGCACGGCCTGCGGCTCGCGAAGCCCGGCGGCAGCGTGCTCGTCGCGCGCGCCCTCTGGAAGGGCCGCGTCGCCGACCCGGCCAAGCGCGACGAGGCGGCGAGCGCCTTCCGCACGCTCATCACCGAGCTCGCCTCCTCGACGGCGGTCGCGACCGCGATCTCCCCCGCCGGCGACGGACTGCTGCAGATCGTCAAGCTCGGCGCCTGACCGGTCCCGGTCGAGGAGCGCGCGCAGTGCCGCGGGCGACGAAGGCGCACGCGTCTCGAGCCCCTCGCCCGACGCGGTCGTGATACGCACCGCGGCACGCCCACCGGGTGCCGCCCGTTAACGCAGCGAGCCCCGAGATCGCTCTCGGGGCTCGGGCAGTGCGTTGCGACTCAGGCAGGGTTCACGACGCCGCCGAGGACGTCGTACAGCTCCTTGGCCTCAGCGTCGTTCACCGAGACGACGAGGCGCCCCCCACCCTCGAGCGGCACGCGCACGATGATGAGTCGCCCCTCCTTCACAGCCTCCATAGGCCCGTCTCCGGTGCGTGGCTTCATGGCCGCCATTGAGCTCCCCTTTCGCTGCTGAGATTCCATTATCGGACATCCCGAGCGTTGCTGTGAAATCGCCGCGAAGTTGTGGACAACCCGTCGGACCGGATTCGCCGGTCGTTCACCCGCCGCCGGCCGCCTCGGATGTCAGGATTCCTGCCCCGATCAGGGCGGCGTCCAGTCGTAGTCGTCGATGCGCCAGACCCCGGCGATCCACCAGTACTGCAGCGCAATGAAGAGCAACGCGATCGACCAGCGGTACCATCGCGCCCGCGGCACCGCGAGGGCGCCGACGATCGGGAACAGCGGCGCCAGGATGCGGAACGTCGACGACTGCGGGAAGAACACCGCGAAGAGGTAGAGCCCGTAGCTCGCGAGCCAGAACCTGATGTCGACGCCGAGCCGTCGCACCGCGGGCAGGAACAGCACGGCGGCGAACCCGAGCACGAGCACGGCGACCGCCGCCATCCCGGCCCACGCCGGCAGCCCGATCCACGACGCCCACCACGCTCCGCCCTGGAACCAGGGCGTGAGCGGCACGAGCTCCTGCCGGCCGATGTAGGCCGACCGCCACGCGAGTTCCGTCTCGGTGTACCCGTCGACCTGGCCCGTCGAGATCCACACGACGAGCGGCCACGCGAACCCGGCGAGCACGGTGAACAGCCCCACGCCGACCACGACGAGCTGCTCGCGCGGCGGGAACGGATCACGGTCGCGATGCCACCAGCGCCACACGAAATGCAGGCCGAGCGTGAGCGCGAAGGCGAGTGCGCCGGGCCGCGTGAACGCCCACGCGGCGACGACCGGCACGAGCCATCCGTACCGCCGGTCGACGAGCAGGAGCAGCGCGATCGCGAGCCAGAGGAAGCCGAGCGATTCGGCGTACCCGAACTGCATGATCGGCGAGACCGGGGCGATGCAGAACAGCACGACGGCGAACAGTGCCCGGTCGGGCTCGAGGAAACGCGACATGAGCCGGTGCAGCACGAGCGCCGCGCCGTAGCCCGCGACGACCGCGACGACGACCGCCGCGAGCTTCCACGGCACGCCGACGAACGTGACGGCCTCGGTCATGCTCGGGTACACCGGCAGGAACGCCCACGCGTTCTCGGCGACGTGGCCGTCGTCGGCGAGCGGAAGCTCGCGCGGATACCCGCCGATCGCGATGACCTCGTACCAGCGGGCGTCCCAGATGTTCGCGAAGTCGAGGTAGCCGGGCTTCGCGTCGGTCCACCCGTTCGGACCCTGCTGGCGCGCGACCTCGATCACCATGATCGTCGTCAGCACGCGCGCGCCGACGTAGACGAGGGTGACCTTCACCCACCAGGGCAGCAGCCGCCAGCGCACCCGCGGCGAGTGGCGCGTCGCCCGGGACGGATCGGGTTCGCGCAGCGCCGACCCGGGATTCGTCGATTCGGGGCTCATGCCCCGGTGAGCCAGGCCCGCAGCGCCCGCTCGGTGTCGACGATCTGGCGGATCGCGACCCGCTCGTCGTCGGCGTGGGCCTTGAGCGGGTCGCCCGGGCCGAAGTTCACCGCGGGGATGCCGAGAGCGCTGAAGCGCGCGACATCCGTCCAGCCGTACTTGGGGCGCGCCTCGGCGCCCACCGCGCGCACGAACTGCTGCGCGAGGGGCGCGTCGAGCCCGGGGCGAGCGCCCTCGGCGCTGTCGACGATCTCGACCTCGAACCCCTCGAAGACGTCGCGGACGACGTCGGAGGCCTGCTCGACGCTGCGGCTCGGCGCGAACCGGTAGTTCACCGTGAGCACGGCCGCATCGGGGATGACGTTGCCGGCGACGCCGCCTTCGACGATCACGGCGTTGAGGCCCTCGCGATACGCGAGGCCGTCGACCTCGACCGTCTCGGCCTCGTACTCGGCGAGCCGGGTGAGGGCGGGCGCGAGCTTGTGGATCGCGTTGTCGCCGACCCAGCTGCGGGCCGAGTGGGCGCGCACCCCGGTCGTGCGCACCTCGGCGCGCAAGGTGCCGTTGCAGCCGCCCTCGACCTGCCCGTTCGACGGTTCGCCGAGGATCGCGAAATCGCCCTCGAACAGGTCGGGCCGGTTGCGGGAGAGCCGGCCGAGCCCGTTGAGCGAGGCGGCGACCTCTTCGTGGTCGTACCACATCCACGTGAGGTCGACGACGGGTTCGGTGAGCTCGAGCGCGAGCTTCAGCTGCACCGCGACGCCCGCCTTCATGTCGACGGTGCCGCGACCCCAGAGGTACTCGTCGCCGTCGATCGTCTCGAACCGCGTGGGCAGGTTTCCGTTGATCGGCACGGTGTCGATATGCCCGGCGATCACCACACGGCGCTCGTGCCCGAGGCTCGTTCGGGCGACGATCGTGTCGCCGTCGCGGATCACCTCGAGGTGGGATGCCCCGGCGAGCGCCCGCTCGATCAGGTCGGCCAGCGGCGTCTCGTCGCCCGACACGCTGTGGATGTCGCAGATCGCCTGCGTGATGGCGACGGCGTCGGCGGTGAGGTCGAGCGTAGCGGGGATCGCGGAGGGCATTCCCCGAGTCTATTCGGGGCGATCCGGCACCGTCGCGAATGGAGGGGGAAGCGCACGCCACGCCGCGCAACGGTGGCCCGACGCGCCGCGCGGGCGGTGGGAGTTCCTCCAGTCGGCGGGGTCTCCGCGCGTCACACGCCCGACACCCCTCGCTACCCTTGAAGCATGCCCGCGAACGACGACGCCATCAGCCCTGCCCGCACGGCCTCCGCCGCCGGGCTCACGACGATCGCCTGCGACGGCACGGTGCTCGACGCGTGGTTCCCCGCACCGCGGCTCGGCGCCGAGGCATCCCCCCTCGCCCCCGAGCACGCGGCGCTCGCGGGCGACGACGCCCGGCGCAACGTGCGCGTCGAGGTCGTCGAGCTGACGATCGACCTCGATGCCGCCCCCGCGGGCACCGCCGACGCGTACCTGCGACTGCACGTGCTCTCGCACCTGCTCGCGGCACCGAACACGATCAACCTCGACGGCGTCTTCGCGCACCTGCCCGCCGTCGTCTGGACGAACGCCGGCCCGGTGCACCCGGCCGACTTCGATCGGCTGCGCCCCGCGCTGCAGCGCGCGGGCATCCACGCGACGGGGCTCGACAAGTTCCCGCGGCTCCTCGACTACGTGACGCCCGAGCGCGTGCGCATCGCCGACGCCTCGCGCGTGCGCCTCGGCGCGCACCTCGCGCCCGGCACGACCGTCATGCACGAGGGCTTCGTCAACTTCAACGCCGGCACGCTCGGCACCTCGATGGTCGAGGGCCGCATCTCCCAGGGCGTCGTCGTCGGCGACGGCAGCGACATCGGCGGCGGGGCATCCATCATGGGCACCCTGTCGGGCGGCGGCACGCAGCGCGTCGAGATCGGCGAGCGGGCCCTGCTCGGGGCGAACTCGGGCATCGGCATCTCGATCGGCGACGATTCCGTCGTGGAGGCCGGACTCTACGTCACCGCGGGCACGAAGGTCGTCATCGTGGGCGACGAGGGCGAGGAGCGCACCGTGAAGGCGGTCGAGCTCTCGGGCCAGCCGAGCCTGCTGTTCCGGCGCAACTCGCTGAGCGGGCGGGTCGAGGTGCTCGCGCGCGACGGGCACGGCATCGTGCTCAACTCGGCGCTGCACGCGTAGGACTTCGGCGCGCGGGTTCGAACGGGGCAGGTGGGTCATGCGACCCATTCGGTCGGGGTACAGTGGTGCTTCCGAGGCCGCCGCGTGGCGGCCTCGTCACGCGCATCACGAAGGAGTGACGTGGGTACCGACGCCCCGAGGACCCGCCGCCACCGCGGCCTGAGATTCCTCATCGGCCTGCTGGTCGCCGTTCTCGTCCTGGGCGTCGCCGGGGCCGGTGTCGGCTGGTGGACGGTGCAGCGCTCCTTCCCCACGACGAGCGGCCGCATCGACGTGCCCGGCCTCACTGCGAGCGTCACCGTCTACCGCGATGACGCGGGCATTCCGCAGATCGTGGCCGACACGAGTCGCGACCTCTTCTTCACGCAGGGCTACGTTCACGCCCAGGACCGCTTCTGGGAGATGGACTTCCGCCGGCACGTCACGGCGGGCCGGCTCGCCGAACTCTTCGGCGAATCGCAGGTCGGGACCGACGCCTTCATCCGCACGCTCGACTGGCGCGGCATCGCCGAGCAGGAGTACGAACTGCTCGACGACGAGTCCCGCGCGTTCTACGAGGCGTACGCCGACGGCGTGAACGCCTACCTCGCCGAGCGCTCGGGTGCCGACCTCTCGCTCGAGTACGCCGTGCTCGGGCTGCAGAACCCGGGCTACTCCCCCGAGCCGTGGACCCCCGTCGACTCGATCGCCTGGCTCAAGGCGATGGCGTGGGACCTCCGCTCGAACCTCGGCGACGAGATCGACCGGGCGCTCCTGTCGAGCGAGCTCACGCCCGAGCAGGTCGCCGAGCTCCACCCCGACTACGCCTGGGAGCAGATGCCGACGATCGTCGGCGGCCCGATCGGCGCGCAGCCGGCGGCGGTCGAGAGCCGCCTGCTGGGTGCCGACGGCGCACCGACCGCCGCAGGCGACGCGACGACGGATGCCTCGGCGCCCGGGTACACCGCGCCGTTGACGTCGCTCGCCGCGGCGCTCGACGACCTGCCCGAACTGCTCGGCCCCGAAGGCGGCGACATCGGCTCGAACTCGTGGGTGGTCTCGGGGGCGCTCACGGAGAGCGGCAAGCCGCTGCTCGCCAACGACCCCCATCTCGGGCCGGCGATGCCGTCGATCTGGGCGCAGATGGGACTGCACTGCGCCGAGATCACCGACGAGTGCGCGTTCGACGTGGCCGGTTACACCTTCTCGGGCCTGCCCGGCGTCATCATCGGCCACAACGAGCGCATCGCCTGGGGATTCACGAACCTCGGCCCCGACGTCGCCGACCTCTACCTCGAGCGCGTCGACGGCGACGCGTACGAACTCGACGGCGCGATGGTGCCGCTCACGCTCCGCGAGGAGGTCATCGAGGTCGCCGGCGGCGATCCCGTGACGATCACCGTGCGCTCGACCGCCCGCGGGCCGATCGTCACCGGCATCGGCGACGACTTCGCCGCCGTCGCCGAGACCGCCGCTGAGGCATCCGGTTCGGATGCCGGAGCGCTGCAGGTCTCGCTGCAGTGGACCGCGCTCACCCCGGGTACGACCGCCCAGGCGATCTTCGCGCTCGATCGAGCGCGCGACTGGGACGGGTTCCGTCGCGCGGCATCGCTGTTCGACGTGCCGTCGCAGAACCTCGTCTACGCCGACCAGGAGGGCAACATCGGGTACCAGGCGCCCGGCAAGATCCCGGTGCGCAAGTCGGGCGACGGCACGATGCCCCTGCCCGGCTGGACGAGCGCCAACGGCTGGAGCGGCATGCTGCCGTTCGACGAGCTCCCGAGCGTGCAGAACCCGCCGGCGGGTTACATCGTGACGGCCAACAATGCGGCCGCCGGCCCCGCCGGCCCGCTGCTCACGAAGGACTGGGACTATGGCTACCGCGCGACCGGCATCGACTCGCGCCTCCGGGCGGCGCTCGAGGGCGGGGCGAAGCTGACCGCCGAGGACATGTCGTCGATCCAGCTCGACACCGCCGACGCGAACGCCGCCCGGTTCCTGCCCGTGATCTCCGAGCTCGAGCTCTCGGGCGACGCCGCCCGCGGTGCGAAGCTGCTCGACGGCTGGAACGGGCACGCCGATGTGGAGAGCGCCGAGGCCGCCTACTTCAACGTGTTCTGGCGGACGCTGCTCGACGACCTGTTCGGCGGGCTGCCCGCCGAGACGCGGCCGCAGGGCGGCGACCGCTGGTTCGCCGTCGTCGGCGCACTGCTCGGCGAGCCCGACGCGGCGTGGTGGGGCGAGGCCTCAGGCGACGCGACGGCTCGCGACACGGCGATCGCGCGAGCCCTCGCGGCGGCGTGGGGCGAGGCATCCCACCTGATGGGCGACGACCCCGACGACTGGCGCTGGGGCGACCTGCACACCCTGACCCTCACGAACCAGAGTTTCGGCGAGTCGGGCATCGCCCCCATCGAATGGCTGTTCAACCGCGGACCCTACGAACTCGGCGGCGGCTCGGCGATCGTCAACGCGATCGGATGGGACGCCTCCGTGGGATACGGAGTCGACTGGGTGCCGTCGATGCGCATGGTCGTCGACCTCGACGACCTCGATCGATCGACCTGGATCAACCTCACGGGCGCCTCGGGGCACGCGTTCAACCCGCACTACGACGACCAGGCGCCGCTCTGGCAGCGGGGTGAGACCCGGGCATGGCCGTTCACGCACGAGGCGATCAGCGCGGCCGCGCACGACACGCTCGTGCTGAAGCCGGGCGAGTAGTCCGAGCAGCCGTCGACGGGCAGCCGGCCGCTCGGTCGTCGGCACCGGCGACGCGGACCTCCGACGTCAGGCGCGGATCGCGTTGATCGCGAGCCCGAGCACGCGCTTGCGCTGCGCGTCGTCGTCGAACGACGAGACCGCGGCGACCCCGGAGACGAGCTTCACGACGTCGCCGATCGTGATGTCGGCTCGCACCACGCCGGCCGACTGGGCGCGCTCGAGCAGCGGTTCGCCGGCGCCGAGCATGATCGAGCGGCATTCGCCGAGCACCGAGGACTCCCGGTTGAGCCCGTCGAGCAGGGCGTGCTTCGTGCCGACGTACGACACGAAGCGATCGAGCCAGGCCTCGAGCGCCGGCCACGGCTCGAGGCCGGCGACCTCGTCGGCGGCCTGGACGAGCGCTTCGACCTCACCGAGGTAGAGGGTCTCGATGAGGTCGTCGCGGGTCGGGAAGTTGCGGTAGAGCGTGCCGATGCCGACGCCGGCGCGACGCGCGATGTCTTCGAGCGAGGCCTGGGAGCCGTCTTCGGCGAAGGCCTGACGGCCGGCCGCGACGAGCGCGTCGAAATTGCGCGCGGCGTCGGCACGGCGCGGCCTCCGCGCCTCGAGGGTGTGCACCCGCATCACCTCGGTCATCCCGCGTTCCACTCCTTCTGCCGGTCGGCGTCGTGCTCGAGACCCGGCGACGACGAATTCCGATTCGCTCCTTGCAAAGCGGAGGGGCCCTCCGGTAGTGTCATCCTCGTCGACAACCGGAGGCAGCCTCCACTCGGAGCCGTACTCCACTTTACCCCGCCCATCGTGTTCGCGCACCTGACCGAAGGGTCCGCCGTGTCAACCACCTCACGCACCGCGTTCGCGGCCATCGCCGTGAGCGTCGCCTCGCTCGCGCTGCTCCAGAATCTCGTCATCCCCGTCATCCCGACCATCGCCGCCGACTTCGGCGTGGCCGCCGACACCGCCTCGTGGACCAACACCGCTTGGCTCATCGCCGCGGCCGTCGCCACTCCCCTGCTCGGCCGCATCGGCGACCTCCGCGGCCGCCGCGCCACCTTCCTCGCCGTGCTCGCGGTCGTCGCCGTGGGCGACATCGTCGCGGCCGTGGCGCCCGACCTCCCGACACTCATCGCCGGGCGCATCCTGCAAGGAGTCGGCGGAGCGCTGTTCCCCCTCGCGTTCGGCCTGCTTCGCGACGTCATGCCGCGCGAACGCCTCACCGGGGCGATCGGCGCCACGAGCGCGATCATCGGCATCGGCGGCGCCGCGGGCAGCGTGCTCGCCGGCCCGATCGCGAGCGTGCTCAGCTGGCGTGCCGTCTTCGCGGTGCCCCTCATCACCGCCATCGCGGGCATCGTGCTCGTGATGCTGCTCGTGCCGACCTCTGGCACCCGCGCCACCGGCCGCGTCAACGTGCTCGCCGGGGTGCTGCTCTCGGGCTGGCTCGTCGCCCTCCTCGTGCCGCTCAGCTCGGGCGCGCGCTGGGGCTGGGGGTCGCCCCTCACGGTCGGCCTGTTCGTGCTCGCCGCCCTGCTGATGGCCGCCTGGGCGATCACCGAGCTGCGCTCGGCCGAACCCCTCGTCGACCTGCGCCTGCTGTTCGCCCGCGAGCTCTGGCCCGTGAACGCGGCCTCCCTGCTCCTCGGCGCCGCGGCCTTCGGATTCTGGGGCTATCTGCCGCAGTTCCTCGAGACGACCGCCGGCTGGGGCCTCGGACTCGACGTCCAGGCCGCCGGACTCGCGCTGCTGCCGCTGCTCATCGGCATGTCGGGTGTCGGCTTCGCGGCCGGGGCGCTGAGCCGAGTCATCCCCCTGCGCCTCATGCTCGCCGGCGGCGCGCTGCTCATGGCCGCGGGCGTCGGCTACGCGGTGTTCGACCACGACGCCGTGTGGAAGCTCGCCGTCGCGGGCGGGGTGTTCGGCGTCGGCATCGGGCTCGCCTACGCGTCGGCCGCGAGCATCGTCGTCGAGAGCGTGCCGGCCGATCGCACCGGCGTCGCGACCGGCGTGAACGCCAACCTGCGCACGATCGGCTCGGCGATCGGCTCGGCCCTCGTGAGCGCGATCGTGTTCGGCTCGGCGGGCGGCACCGCCGCCCCGACGCAGACCGGGTACGACATCGCGTGGCTGACGGTCGCGCTCATGGCCGTGCTGGCCGCCGTGATCGTGCTCGCCGTCGGCCGGCCGGCCCGCGTCGCGAACGTCGACGAACCGGATGCCTCGTCCGCGACGGAGCTCGTCGACGCCGCCTGAGCGCGGAACGCACCACGAGCGTGCCGTCGTCGCTCCCGAGGGGCGGCGACGGCACGCTCGCTCACCACGCCCGCGCTCGGCCTGAAAGCGAACGTGCACCCGCCGCCCGGAATCGGGTGGCGGGTGCACGTTCGAGGAATCGAGACCCCGGCCGGGTCAGGCGCCCGGGTAGTGCCGCACGGGCTCGCCCGTGTAGAGCTGCTGCGGGCGGCCGATCTTCGTCGACGGGTCGAGGTTCATCTCGCGCCAGTGGGCGATCCAGCCGGGCAGGCGGCCGATCGCGAAGAGCACGGTGAACATGCGCGTCGGGAATCCCATCGCCTTGTAGATCACGCCCGTGTAGAAGTCGACGTTCGGGTACAGGCGACGCTCCTTGAAGTAGTCGTCCTGCAGGGCGAACTGCTCGAGCTCCTTCGCGATGTCGAGCAGCGGGTCGTCGATGCCGAGGCTCTCGAGCACGGCGTCGGCCGACTCCTTGACGATCTTCGCGCGGGGGTCGTAGTTCTTGTAGACGCGGTGCCCGAAGCCCATGAGCTTCACGCCGTCTTCCTTGTTCTTGACGCGCTCGACGAACCGGGCGACGCCCTCGCCCGACTCCTGGATGCGACCGAGCATCTGGAGGACGGCCTCGTTCGCACCGCCGTGCAGGGGGCCCGAGAGCGCCTGGATGCCCGCCGAGATCGACGAGTAGAGGTTCGCACCGGTCGAGCCGACGAGGCGCACGGTCGACGTCGACGCGTTCTGCTCGTGGTCCTCGTGGAGGATGAGCAGGCGGTCGAGCGCCTTCGCGAGCGTGGGGTCGATGCGGTACGGCTCGGCCATGTTGCCGAAGTTCAGCCGCAGGAAGTTCTCGACGAAGTTCAGCGAGTTGTCGGGATAGAGGAACGCCTGCCCGACGCTCTTCTTGTGCGCGTAGGCGGCGATGACCGGCAGCTTCGCGAGCAGGCGAAGGGTCGTCAGCTCGACGTGGTCGGGATCGTGCGGGTCGGACGAGTCCTCGTAGTAGGTCGAGAGGGCCGCGACCGCGCTCGAGAGCACCGACATCGGGTGCGCCGTGTGCGGCAGCGCAGAGAAGAAGCGCTTGAGGTCTTCGTGCAGGAGCGTGTGGCGACGCACCTTCTCGTCGAACTCGGCGAGCTGCGAGGCGGTCGGCAGCTGGCCGTAGATGAGCAGCCACGCGACCTCGAGATAGGTCGAGTGCTCGGCGAGCTCCTCGATCGGGTAACCGCGGTAGCGCAGGATGCCCTGCTCGCCGTCGATGTACGTGATCGCGGACCGCGTCGATGCGGTGTTGACGAAGCCGTAGTCGAGCGCGGTGAGCCCGGTCTGGCGCGTCAGCGTCGAGAGGTCGATGCTCGCATTGCCGTCGACCGCAGGGCGCACGGGGAACTCGGCGGTGCCGCCGGGGAAGCTGAGGGTCGCGGTCTCGGGGTTCTGCCCCGCCGCGGGGTTCACGACGTCGCTCACGGCGCCTCCTGTGATCGTCACTTGTGCGGTCACCTGCCTTTCGGGCTCGCGACGTAGGGTTGGCCACGGCCCGACCTACAGCCTAGACGTGCCGGGGGCACACTGTCGCATCCGCCAAGAGATCGCTGAATACATTGGCGGCACCTCACACCCTCGGGATGCTACGTGCCGGATGCCGCGCGCAGGCGGGAGGCCGCCGCGGCGATGCGCTCGTCGCTCGCCGTCAGCGACAACCGAACGTGCTGGGGGTGATGCACCCCGTAGAAGTGCCCCGGGCCCCCGATGATGCCGAGGTCGGCGAGGCGCCCGATCGACTCCCACGCGTCGCGGCCCTCGGTCGCCCAGAGGTAGAGGCCCGCCTCGCTGCGATCGATGCGGAACCCCGCGGCCTCGAGCGCCGGCTTGAGCTCGGCGCGGCGAGCGCGGTAGCGCTCCTTCTGGGCGGCGACATGGGCGTCGTCGCGCAGCGCGGCGATCATCGCCTGCTGCAGCGGCTGGGCGAGCATGAGCCCCGCGTGCTTGCGCACGTTCGTGAGCCGGCCGACGACCGTCCGGCAGCCCGCGATGAACGCCGTGCGATAGCCGGCCATGTTCGACTGCTTCGAGAGCGAGTAGGCGACGAGCGTGTTCCTCCGGCTGTCGCCCACCACGCGGGGGTCGAGGAGGCTCGGGACGGCGCCGTCGGCCCAGTCGCCCGCCCAGCCGAGTTCGGCGTAGCACTCGTCGCCGACGATGACGGCGTCGAGCTCGAGGGCCCGCTCGCGCGCCGCGCGCAGTTCGTCGATCGTGAGCACGCGACCGTCGGGGTTGCCGGGGCTGTTGAGCCAGACGAGCTTCGTCGCCTCGGGCCACTCCGCCGGGTCGTCGCTCGCCATCGCCGTCGCACCGGTGAGCACGGCACCCATCTCGTAGCTCGGGTAGGCCGCCTTCGGGTGCACGACGACGTCGCCCTCGCCGAGCCCGAGCAGGAACGGCAGGAGCGCGACGAGTTCTTTCGAGCCGACCGTCGGCAGCACGTGCTCGCGCGTGAGACCCGTGACGCCGCGTCGCCGGGCGAACCACGCGACGATCTCGTCGCGCAGCACGTCGGTGCCGACCGTCTGGGGGTACGCGTGCGCGTCGGTCGCGGCGGCGAGCGCTTCGCGCACGATCGCGGGCGTCTCGTCGACGGGCGACCCGATCGACAGGTCGACCGCACCGTCGGGGTGGACGGCCGCCCGCTCGCGGTACGGGACCATGAGGTCCCACGGGTAGTCGGGCAGCTCGCCCCGTGCCACGGTCAGCGCCTCGCCGACTAGTGCGCCTGCGGCGGGAGCGCGGCGATGATCGGGTGGTCCTTGGGGATGACGCCCACCTTCGCGGCGCCGCCGGGCGAGCCGACCTCGTCGAAGAACTCGACGTTGGCCTTGTAGTAGTCGGCCCACTCGTCGGGCAGGTCGTCCTCGTAGTAGATCGCCTCGACGGGGCAGACGGGCTCGCACGCCCCGCAGTCGACGCACTCGTCGGGGTGGATGTAGAGCGAGCGCTCGCCCTCGTAGATGCAGTCGACGGGACACTCGTCGATGCACGCACGGTCTTTCACATCGACGCACGGGAGGGCGATGACATAGGTCACGGTGGTTCGTGCTCCTTCGAAGAGGCTGGATCTTCAGTCTAAGCGCGGGAGCGCGCCCGTGACGGCAGCTCGGGCCACGCGACGACGAGCACGCCGATGAGCGACGGCGCGAACGCCCACACCGTGCCGAGCAGGTCGCCCACGACGAGCACCGAGCCGCCGGGGCCGGGCAGGTACGTGAGCACCGCCACCATCGCGACGAGGCCGGCCGCCGCGGCGGCCGTGATCGCACGGCCCCGGGTCACGAGCCGGATGCCCACGAGGAGCGCCGCGATGCCGACGATCGCCACGACGAGGCCCCACGGGATCACGACCTCGCCGATCACGAGCACGTGGCGGTGGCCGACGGTCGCGACGGTGCCGTAGACGGCGCCGATGAGCACCGCCACGAGGAGCGCCCCGAGGCGGCCGGCGATCGACTGGCCCGCGGGCTGCGCAGCGTCGCTCATCGTGCGGGCGGGGTGGGGGTCGTCGGCATGCGGTCGAGTCTACCGGCGGGCGCCGACCGCGAAGGCCCGGGCCCTGATGCCGTAGCGTGGTCGGCACGCGCCCGACGCACGAGAGGATCGACGATGACCGACGCCACGAACGCGACCCATGACGACGCGCCCGAGGTGCGGGTGGAGCGCGAGGGCGACCTCGCGATCGTGACGATCGACCGGCCGAAGGCCCTCAACGCCCTCTCCCCCGCCGTGCTCGCCGCGCTCGAGTCCGCCTTCGACGGACTCGCGTCCGAGATCGCCGCCGACGGATCGGCCGTGCGCGGCGTGCTGCTCACGGGCGAGGGCGGGCGGGCGTTCGTCGCGGGCGCCGACATCCGGGCGATGGCCGGCCTCACGCCCGAGGAGGGCGAGGCGGCCTCGCGCGCCGGCCACCGCGTCGCCGCGGCGATCGAGGCGCTCCCGGTACCCGTCATCGCCTGCGTCGACGGGTTCGCGCTCGGCGGCGGGCTCGAGATGGCGCTCGCGTGCGACTTCATCTACGCCACGGATGCCTCGGCCTTCGGCCAGCCCGAGGTGCACCTCGGGCTCATCCCCGGCTTCGGCGGCACGGTACGCCTGCCCCGGACCGTCGGGCTCGCGCTCGCGAAGGAGCTCATCTACACCGGTCGTCGCATCGGCATCGACGAGGCCGTCGCCGCCGGACTCGTCGCCCGCCGATTCGCCGACCGCGCCGCGATGTTCGCCGGCGCCCGCGAGACCGTCGCCCTCGTCACCGAGAACGCCGCACCCGCGGTGGGCCTGGCCAAGCGCGTGCTCGTCGCCGGGACGGGTGCGCCGACCGCGACCGCGACCGATCTCGAGGTCGCCGGCTTCGGCGACGCGTTCCGCACCGACGACATGCGCGAGGGCGTGTCGGCGTTCATCGAGAAGCGCGAACCGCGCTTCACGGGCGCGTAGCCGTCCCGGTCGGTCGAGCAGCGACGAAGGAGCGTATCGAGACCTCTTTCGAGCGTGGTCCCGATGCACGTGCTCCTTCGTCGCTCGCGACCCGACCGGCGGACCGGAGTCAGCCGATGTGCGCGGCGAGCCAGGCGAAGCCGTCGAATCGCACGCCGTCGGTGCCGAACATCTCGAGGTGGAGGTGCGGGCCGGTCGACTGGCCGGTCGTGCCGACGAGGCCGAGCTGCTGCCCGGCGGTCACGCGCTCGCCGACCGAGACCGCGATCGACCCGTACTGCATGTGCGCGTACGAGCTCGTGATGAGCTCGCCGCCGATGTTGTGCTCCACCTCGACGTTCACACCGAGTCCGCCGCCGCCCTCGGTCGCCTTCACGACGACGCCGTCGGCGATCGACATGACGGGCGTCCCGTCGCCGGGGTTGAAGTCGACGCCGTCGTGGAACGTCGAGCAGCCCGCACAGGGAGCGTCGCGGGGTCCGTAGCCGCTGCTGCGGCGGTCGGGGCTCTGCACCGGCCACACGACGGTGTCGGACTCGACGATCGACACGGATCCGAGGCCGGCGACCTGGGCGACGATGGGCGGCGGCGCCTTCTCCACGTCGTACGACTCGGCCGCGAGCGTCGCCTCGACGGCTTCGGCGCCGACCTCGACGTGCTGCGGGGTGAAGCTCACGGTGTCCTCGGCGGGCGCATACACCGAGGCGCGGACCTCGGTGTCGGTCGCGGTCACGGCGAGGGCGGGCACGCTCGTCGCGACGAGCATCGCGCCGACGAAGCCCATCGCGACGACGGACAGCGCCTGCCGGGCGGTCGCGGGGCGACGCACGGGGCGGGTGCGGGGGCGGGCAGGAACGGGGGCGGCCGCGCGGCGGCCGTGCTGGGGGGAAGTCATCACGCGTTACGTATCAGGGGGGTCGGGTTTCGTGGCAGAAACGGAAAACGTCTCGATGTCGAGACGATCTCAAGAACCGTACGCAGCGATTCTGGGAAGAACCTCCGATACGCATGCATAGAACCCGTGCGTGGGCGCGCGGACGAACCGCGCCGTGCCGCCGAGAACGACGATGCGGATGCCTCGGGGTCGACCCCGAGGCATCCGCATCGTGCGTGAGGGAGCTGCGCTCAGCCCTGCTTCTTGAGACGCGACGCCGCCCGAGCGCGCGCCGTGGCGTCGAGCTCGACCTTGCGGATGCGCACCTTCTCGGGGGTGACCTCGACGCACTCGTCCTCGCGGGCGAACTCGAGGCACTCCTCGAGCGTCAGCTGGCGCGACGGGGTCATCGACTCGAAGGTGTCGGCCGTCGACGAACGCATGTTCGTCAGCTTCTTCTCCTTCGTGATGTTGACGTCCATGTCGTCGGCGCGCGAGTTCTCGCCGATGACCATGCCCTCGTAGACCTCCTCGGTCGGGTTCACGAAGAACGTCATGCGCTCCTGCAGGGCGATGATCGCGAACGGCGTCACGACGCCGGCGCGGTCGGCGACGATCGAGCCGTTGTTGCGGGTCGTGATCGCGCCCGCCCACTCGTCGTAGCCGTGCGAGATCGCGTTCGCGATGCCCGTGCCGCGCGTGATCGTCATGAACTCGGTACGGAACCCGATGAGGCCGCGGCTCGGCACGATGAACTCCATGCGCACCCAGCCCGTGCCGTGGTTCGACATGTTGTCCATGCGGCCCTTGCGCGCGGCGAGCAGCTGGGTGATGGCGCCGAGGTACTCCTCGGGGGCGTCGATCGTGAGGTGCTCGTACGGCTCGTGCGTCTTGCCGTCGACCTGCTTCGTGACCACCTGCGGCTTGCCCACGGTGAGCTCGTAGCCCTCGCGGCGCATCTGCTCGACGAGGATCGCGAGCGCGAGCTCGCCGCGTCCCTGCACCTCCCACGCGTCGGGCCGGCCGATGTCCTCGACCCGGAGCGACACGTTGCCGATGAGCTCGCGGTCGAGGCGGTCCTTGACCATGCGGGCGGTGAGCTTGTGCCCCTTGACCTTGCCGACGATGGGCGAGGTGTTCGTGCCGATCGTCATCGAGATGGCGGGGTCGTCGACGTGGATGGCGGGCAGCGGCCGCACGTCCTCGGGGTCGGCGAGGGTCTCGCCGATCGTGATGTCCTCGATGCCGGCGACGGCGATGATGTCGCCGGGGCCGGCCTCCTCGGCCGGGAAGCGCTCGAGCGCCTTCGTCTTCAGGAGCTCGGTGATGCGCACGTTCGAGTGCGTGCCGTCGTGGCGCACCCAGGCGACCGTCTGGCCCTTCTTGATCGTGCCGTTGAAGACGCGCAGCAGCGCGAGGCGGCCGAGGAACGGCGACGCGTCGAGGTTCGTGACCCACGCCTGCAGCGGGGCCTCGTCGTCGTACGAGGGCGCCGGCACGTGCTCGAGGATCGCGCCGAAGAGCGGCTCGAGGTCCTCGTTGTCGGGCAGCGCGCCGTTCTCGGGGCGGTTGAGCGAGGCGCGACCGGCCTTGCCCGACGCGTACACCACGGGCACGTCGAGCAGTGCGTCGACGTCGAGGTCGGGCACGTCGTCGACGAGGTCGGACGCGAGGCCGAGCAGCAGGTCGTGGCTCTCCTCCTCGACCTCCTCGATGCGGGCGTCGGGGCGGTCGGTCTTGTTGACCAGGAGGATCACGGGCAGGCGCGCCTCGAGCGCCTTGCGGAGCACGAAGCGGGTCTGCGGCAGCGGACCCTCGCTGGAGTCGACGAGGAGCACGACGCCGTCGACCATCGACAGGCCGCGCTCGACCTCGCCGCCGAAGTCGGCGTGGCCGGGGGTGTCGATCACGTTGATCGTCACGGGGCCGTCGGTCGCGTGGGCGCCGTTGTACTCGACCGCGGTGTTCTTCGCGAGGATCGTGATGCCCTTCTCGCGCTCGAGCTCGTTCGAGTCCATCGCGCGGTCGTCGACGTGGGCGTGCTCGGCGAACGAGTGGGTCTGCTTGAGCATCGCGTCGACGAGCGTCGTCTTGCCGTGGTCGACGTGCGCGACGATCGCGACGTTGCGCAGGGAGTTGCGGGTGGCCTTCGCCATGGATTTCGTCCTCGCGGTGAGGCATCCGCCTGTTCGGCCCGCCGGACCCGGAAACGGGCTCGGCCGGACCGCGCGGATGCGCTGGATGGGAGTCTGTGGGAGCGCGGACGACCGTGGATCGACGGTTCGCGCCATGACAGCCTACCGTGCGCAGCCGAGTGAACGCCGAACGCCCGGCATCCGAGGGTCGGATGCCGGGCGTTCGGGTGGGGCGGGGCGGCGTGGATGCCTCGCGGCGGGCCTACGCCCCCAGCTCGATGTTCGCGCCCGGGATGGCCGCGAGCAGGTCGCGCGTGTACTGCTCCTTGGGGTTGTCGAACACCTCGTCGGTCGTCGCCGCCTCGACGATGCGCCCCTTCTGCATCACGCAGACGTTGTCCGCGATGACGCGCACGACGGCGAGGTCGTGCGTGATGAAGAGGTACGTCAGGTTGAGCTCCGACTGGAGCTCGGCGAGCAGGCGCAGGATCTGCGCCTGGACGAGCACGTCGAGCGCCGAGACCGCCTCGTCGAGGATGACGATCTCGGGCTTCAGCGCGAGCGCGCGCGCGATGGCGATGCGCTGGCGCTGCCCGCCCGAGAGCTCGTTCGGGTACCGGCTGACGAGCGTGCGCGGCAGCGACACCTGGTCGAGCAGCTCGAAGACGCGCTCGCGGCGCGAGGTCTTCGTGCCGACCTTGTGCGTCTGCAGCGGCTCGGCGATCGTGTTTCCGATGTTGCGGAGCGGGTTCAGCGAACCGTACGGGTCCTGGAAGACCGGCTGCATGCGGCTGCGGAGCGCGAACAGCTCCTTGCCGCTCGTCGCCGCCAGGTCCTTCCCGCCGACGACGATCTTGCCGCTCGTCGCCTCCTCGAGCTTCAGCAGCATCTTCGCGACGGTCGACTTGCCCGAGCCCGACTCGCCCACGAGCGCCGTGGTGGTGCCGCGTGCGATCTGGAACGAGACGTCGTCGACGGCCGTGAAGTCGCCCGAACCGCGGATGTTGAACACCTTGGTCAGGTTCTCGACCACGATCGCCGGCGGCTGCGCGGCCGCGGCCTCGAGGGCCTCGGCGCGTGCCTCGGCGGTCGCGATGAGGTCGATCGCCTCGCCCGCGGCCGACGACGCGTCGCTCGCGATGGCCGACTCGGCCGCCGCGATGCTGCCCGTCGCCTGGATGCGGCGCGAGGCGAGGCTCGGTGCCGCGGCGACGAGGCGCTGCGTGTACGGGTGCTGCGGGTTCTGCAGGATCTCGCGCGACGGACCTGCCTCGACGACCTGCCCCTTGTACATGACGAGCAGCTGCTCGGCGCGCTCGGCGGCGAGGCCGAGGTCGTGCGTGATGAACAGCAGGGTCGTGCCGAGCTCACGGGTGAGCGACTCGAGGTGGTCGAGGATGACGCGCTGCACGGTGACGTCGAGCGCCGAGGTGGGCTCGTCGGCGATGAGCAGCTGCGGGTTCGCCGCGAGGCCCATGCCGATGAGCACGCGCTGGCGCATGCCGCCCGAGAACTGGTGCGGGTACTGCTTGAGGCGTCGGTCGGCGTCCTGCAGGCCGGCCTCCTTCAGCACCTGGATCGCGCGGGCCTTGACCTCCTTGCGGCCGCTGGCGATGCCGTTCGCACGGATCGCCTCCTCGACCTGGAAGCCGATCGACCACACGGGGTTGAGGTTCGACATCGGGTCCTGGGGGACGAAGCCGATCTTGCGACCGCGGATCTGCTCCATCTCGCGCTGCGGGGCCTTCGCCAGGTCTTCGCCGTCGAGCAGGATCTGCCCGCCGGAGATGTGCCCGGTGCCCGGCAGCAGGTTGATGATCGCGTGCGCGGTCGTCGACTTGCCCGAACCCGACTCGCCGACGATCGCGAGGCTGGAGCCGCGGTCGAGCGTGAAGCTCACGCCGCGGACCGCCTGCACGAGGCCGTTCTGGGTGCGGAACGCGACCTCGAGGTCTTTCACTTGGAGCAGGGGGGTGCTCATCGCTGTGCCCTCGCCTTCGGGTCGAGTGCGTCTCGCACGACTTCACCGAGCATGATGAACGAGAACACGGTCAGGGAAAGTGCGATCGACGGGTAGATCAGCACCTGCGGAGCGGTGCGGAGCGTCGTCTGCGCCTGGGCGATGTCGTTGCCCCACGACATGATGCTCGTGGGCAGTCCGACACCGAGGAACGACAGGGTCGCCTCGGCGACGATGGCACCGGCGAGCGAGATCGTCGCGATGACGATGACCGGCGCGATCGAGTTCGGCACGACGTGCGCCCAGAGGATCTTGAACCGGGTGACGCCGATCGCCGTGGCGGCGGTGACGAAGTCGGAGTTCTTGACCCTCAGGATCTCGGATCTCAGTACTCGGGCTGTCGCCGGCCACGCGAAGATGCCGATCGCGAGCGAGATGACCCACACGTTGCGGTAGTTCGCGAGCACCGACATGATCACGACGGCCGCGAGGATGTAGGGGATCGAGAAGAAGATGTCGCCGACGCGCGAGAGGATGCCGTCGGTCCATCCGCCGTAGTAGCCCGCGAACGCGCCGAACAGCACGCCGAGGGTGAACACGAGGACGGTGACGATGATGCCGACCGACAGCGAGGTGCTCGCGCCGTAGACGATGCGTGCCCACACGTCGCAGCCCTGGCGCGTGAAGCCGAGCGGGTGGCCCGGCTGCGGCGCGCCGTTGCTGTTCGAGAGGTCGCAGCCCTGCGGGCCGGGAGACTCTCCGGTGAACAGGCCCGGGAACAGGGCGATGAACACGATGATGAGGATCAGCGCGGAGGAGACCCAGAACATCGGGCGACGACGCAGGTCGTCCCACGCGTCGATCCAGAGGTTCGACGGCTTGCCCTCGGTCTTGACGGAGTCGATCGCACTGAGCGGCGTCTCCTCCAGCGGAGCGACGTAGTGCTCGATGGGGAGCTTCGATGAAGACTGGTCAGGCATAGCGGATCCTCGGGTCGAGCACGGCGTAGAGAAGGTCGATCAGGAGGTTCACGATCAGGTACAGGAGCACCATGATCGTGACGAAGGACACGACGGTGGGTCCTTCACCCCGGATGACCGCCTGGTAGAGCGTGCGACCGACGCCGGGCACGTTGAAGATGCCCTCGGTGACGGTCGCGCCCACGAGCAGCGTGCCGAAGTCGGTGCCGAGGTAGGTGACGACCGGGATCAGCGAGTTGCGCAGGATGTGCACGGGCACGATGCGCTTGCCCGACAGGCCCTTGCTGTACGCGGTGCGCACGAAGTCGAGCCCCTGGGTCTCGATGACCGAGGAGCGCGTCAGTCGCGAGATCTGCGCGAAGCTGATGGTCGCCAGCACGATGGCCGGCAGGATCAGGTCCTCGGTCGGAGCGCCGGCGCCCACGGTCGGGCTGAACCAGCCCCACTGGATCCCCATGAAGTACTGGGCGACGAAGCCGAGCACGAAGATCGGGAGCGAGATGAGCACGAGGCTCACGCCGAGGCCGGCCGAGTCGAAGATGCCGCCCTTGCGGAGGCCGCTGATGAGGCCGACCGAGATGCCCGCGACCATCTCGAAGAAGATCGCGAGGAGCGCGAGGCGGATCGTCACCGGGAAGGTGCGAGCCAGGACTTCGCTGACCGGCTGGCCCGAGTAGGTGACGCCGAAGTCTCCCTGGAAGATGCCCGCGAGGTAGTAGAAGTACTGCACGATGAACGGTTCGTTCAGGTGGTACTGCTCACGGAGCTGTTCGATCACACCGGGCGCCGGCGGGCGGTCGCCGAAGAGCGCCGCGATCGGGTCGCCCGGCATGGAGAAGACCATGAAATAGATGAGGAAGGTGGCTCCGAGGAGCACGGGGATGATTTGGAGGAGTCGCTTTCCGGTGTACCAGAGCATCAGCGCTCCTCAGTGTCTAGTGCTGAGAGCATTTTGGGCCGCAATCACAGAGTCGTTCGGATATCAGCATGATGTCCGGGGCGTTGCCGCCCCGGACATCATGCTAGACGGGATTATAGACGAGGTGTCGTCTTACTCCTGCGTCGCCTTGGTGATCTCGGTGTAGAGCGGAACCGAGTCCCAGCCGAACACCACGTTGTCGACGGTGTCGGCCGAAGCGCCGGTCACGTTCGAGTACCACAGCGGGATGGCGGGCAGGTCCTTCAGGAGGACCTCCTGAGCCTGCTGGAAGATCTCGGTGGCCTCCTCAGGCGTCGCGGCGAGCGTGCCCTCCTTGATGAGGTTGTCGAACTCCTCGCTCGAGTAGTCCTCGTAGTTCGACCCGGCACCGGTCAGGTAGAGCGGCGCGAGGAAGTTGTACATCGAGGGGTAGTCGCCCTGCCAGCCGGCGCGGGTGCCACCGGTGAGCTTGTCGTTCGAGCGGTCGTCGAGGGCCGCGGCGAACGTCGGGTAGGGCTTGCCCACGGCCTGGATGTCGAGGGTGTTGGCGATCGAGTTCACGACCGCGTCGACCCACGCCTGGTGGCCGCCGTCGGCGTTGTACGCGAGGTCGAAGACGGTGTCGCCGTAGGGCGAGATCGCGTCGGCCTCGGCCCAGAGCTTCTTGGCCTCCTCGGGGTTGTACGCGAGGACCTCAGCGCCCTCGAGCTGGTCGGTCCAGCCCGCGATGACCGGCGAGGTGTAGTCGGTCGCCGGGGTACGGGTGCCCTGGAAGATCACGTCGGTGATCTCCTCGCGGTCGATCGCCATCGAGATGGCGGCGCGACGGAGCTTGCCCTCCTCGCCGCTCCAGTGCTCGAGGTAGTACGGCATGTTGAAGCCCTGGAAGATGGCCGCGGGCTGGTTGACCGCACGGTCGCCGAACTCGTCCTCGTAGGTGGCGAGGGCCGAGTCGGGCACGGCGTCGAGCACGTCGAGGTTGCCGGCCTGCAGGTCGGCGTACGCCGCGTCCTGCGAGGCGTAGAAGACGATCGTCAGGCCGCCGTTGGCCGGCGTGCGAACACCGTCGTAGTCGGGGTTCGTGACGAGCTCGATCTTCTCCTCGTGCGTCCACGCGTCGTCGCCGGCGAACATGTACGGGCCGTTGCCGACGGGGTGCTCGCCGAAGGCCTCCATGTCCTCGAAGGCGGACTCGGGCAGCGGGTAGTACGCCGTGTAGCCGAGGCGCAGCGGCCAGTCGGCCTCGGGCGCGTTGAGCTTGACCGTGAACGTCTTGTCGTCGACCACGTTGAGGCCGGTGAGCTCCGAGTCCTCGGTGTAGCTGAAGCCCTCGATGTTGTCGAAGAAGTACGAAGCGCTCTGCGCGTTGCTGAACTTCGCGCCGTAGTTCCACGCGTCGACGAACGACTGGGCGGTGACCGGGGTGCCGTCCGTGAACGTCTGGCCGTCCTTGAGCGTGACCGTCCAGGTCTGCTTGTCGTCCGACTCGATCGACTCGGCGACATCGAGCTCGATCTCACCGTCGGCCGTGTACGACACGAGGCCCGCGAAGATCGACGTGACGATCTTGCCGCCGCCGGTCTCCGTCGTGTTGGTCGGGATCAGCGGGTTCTGCGGCTCGGAGCCATTGGTCGTGATGATCGCGGTGGGGTCGCCAGCGGCCTCGGTGGACTCGCCCCCGCCGCCGCTCGTGCAGCCGGTGAGCACCAGTGCGCCGGCGGCAGCAAGAGCAATGGCTGCAGCGCCGATTCTCTTGTTCTTCAATGTTCCTCCTGTGAGATGTGCGCGGAACAGCACGGCTCTTGGCCGGGCTGTGCGCTTCGTGGTGCCAGACTACGAATCGTTCCCTGAGATACAAAGTCGAGACGGAAACCGTTACCGAGGCGCAACCTAGTGACACGGGACACGACATAATCCGCCGCGAATGCGCACGATCGTTGCGTGCGAGGCGCTCATGCGATGATTGCGGCATGTCGGATGCACGACCACTGCACAGCCCGCACACAGGCGAACCCAAGGTGGGCGGTGCACACGCCGCTTGGAGGCTCCGCCTCCGGGCCGAGATCGTCATCGTGCTCGGGCTCTCGCTCGGTGCCTCCGCGGTGTACTCGATCGTGTCGATCATCGCCCGCGTGACCGACGAGACCCCCCTCGCGAAGCAGTCGGCGGCGATCAACCAGTCGCGCTCGAGCCGGGAGTGGCTCGACTTCACCTACCAGTTCCTCGATGTGTTCTTCGGGCTCTTCGTGGTGGCCCTGGTGCTCTACCTCCTCTGGCAGCCGACGCGCAGCGGGTTCCGCCGCATCGGCTTCGACCTCACGAGACCCGGACGCGATGCGGCATCCGGCCTCGCCCTCGTGCTCGCGATCGGCGTGCCGGGCCTCGCGCTCTACGCGCTCGGCCGCGCGGCGGGCATCACCGTGACCGTCGTGCCGTCACCGCTCGACACGCACTGGTGGACGGTGCCGATCCTCGTGCTCGCCGCGCTCAAGGCGGCGCTCACGGAGGAGATCATCGTCGTCGGCTACCTGTTCACCCGTCTGCGCGAGCTCGGGGTCGGGCCGTGGGCCACGATCGTCTCGAGCGCGCTCCTGCGCGGCACGTACCACCTCTACCAGGGCTTCGGGCCGTTCGCCGGCAACGTCGCCATGGGCATCGTGTTCGGCTGGTGCTACGCGCGCTGGGGACGGACGATGCCGCTCGTGATCGCGCACTGGGTGCTCGACATGGCCTCGTTCATCGGGTATCCCCTGGCGGTCGCGTGGTGGCCGGAGCTCTTCGCTCCGCCCGCGTGACGCCACGGCGACCGACGACGAGCGCGCGCCGGCTGACGAGCACGCGGATGCCTCGGGCCGGCCGCCGACGCCGGTCGGCGCGTCGCGGCGCGAGGTGCCGGCCTTCGGGCGACGTCGCCGTCCGGACGACGACGGGCGCGCCCGCGCGCGCCTGGACAGGTCGCGGTGCATCGGCCGGGGGCGCGTGGGTCGTCTCGGACTCCAGGTCTCCGGAGAGCCGCAGTCGGCGACTCGGCGTGCAGACCACGCCGAGGTAGCCGCCGCGCGCGTAATCCATCACGTCCTGCGCATGCCGTATCGCCTCGGCCGACTCGCCGACGCTGCCGCGCCGGCGCATGCGCTGCTCGAGGCCCCCCGCGTCCGCCGTCGCGACGCTCACGACGGCGAAGGCGACGACGATCGCGATGCCCGCGATCACATCGATTCCCGGCATTCGGCACCTCCCCGTGCGAATGGCCCTCGGGCCGCCCGATACGGAAGCCCGAGAGAACCTCAGTCTACTCCCGGGCCGCCGTCGCGGTCAGTCGATCGGCCTCAACCGCCGATCTTCTCCCCCGCCGGGCTCAGCACCCACCACACGCCGTTGACGCCCTGGCCGTTCACGTCGCCCGCGGCGCCGTCGCCCGCGAAGGTGTACAGCGGCCAGCCGTCGAGCGTCACCTGCGTCGAACCGTCGACGCCGGTGATGGTGCCGACCTCGCCCGTGACGCCCTCCACCTCGGGGCTGTCGGAGTCGGTGGTCACCGCGGGCCAGTTGGTGGCGCACTCGCCCTCGCAGCTGCTGGAATCCCCGCCCTGGGTGTCGGAGTCGAACATGTACACCGTCATGCCCTCGCCGTCGACGACGATCTCTCCGAGGTCCGAGTCGGCGGTCGCGAGCACGGCGCCCGACGCGGCGCCGCCGTCGGGCGTCTCCGTCGCAGCCGGCGTGTCGCCGCCGTACATCGACCCGCCGGACGTGCCGTCGGATCCGCCGGACGTCCCCGTGCAGCCCGCGAGCGCGATGACGAGGCCGAGCACGGCGGCCCCTGTTGCGATGCGCGATTTCATTCGAGATCCCTCTCTCGTGGCGTTCGGGCCGCGAACGCGGCCCCCTGCAGTGAGCACGAGAGGGAGCTGCGGATGGTTCACCCGATCAGTCGACGGTGCTGCGCATGAGCACGTCGCCCGAGCCCATCGCCCTGATCTCGAGGGCGGCGATCTCGTCGAGGTCGAGCGCGGCTCCCGCGGAGAGCCGGGCTGCGGTGCCGGGGCTCGCCCGCCAGCTCGACACGTCGGTGCGTTCGCCGTCGCGCCCCACCACGACGAGGGCGTACGGCCAGCCGTCGGCGGGGGCGTCGGATGCCTCGGCGTCCGCGTACCGGCAGTCGAGTTCGATCCTCGTGCCCCACGCGACCTGCGTGAGCTCGGCGGTCGCGGTGAGCGGCACCTCGGCGACGGACTCGAACGCGACCGTCTCGGAGACGACGGGTGGGCGGCCGAGGGCGACCGGCACCGCGATCGCGGCGACGAGCACGACCGCCGCCGCGGCGGACGCGATCCACCAGGAGCGGGCTCGGCGGCGCCGACGACGACGGTCCTCGAGGCGGACGACGTCGAGCAGGTCCTCACGAGGGCCGGGCCGGGCACCGTCCTCGCCGTCGGCGAGGAGCGCGGTCGCCCGCTCGGGCGAGAGGCGTGCGAGCAGGCCGGGCATCGGTGCGAGCTCGGCGACGGAACGACGGCACCGCTCGCAGGTCTCGAGGTGCTGCTCGAACTCGCCGCGCTCGGCCGGCGAGAGCGCGCCGAGCACGTAGGCGGAGTCCCACTCCGCGAAGCGCGCGTGATCCGGGTTCATCGCGTCACTCCCTTCTCCTGCAGCGCGAGCCGCAGCGCCCGAAGCCCGTAGTGCAGCCGGGACTTCACCGTACCCTCCGGGATGCCGAGCCGACGGGCGACCTCGGCCACGCTGCAACCGCCGTAGTACGCGTGCACGATCACCGCCCGATGCTCGAGGCTCAGCGTCACGAGCGCCTCCTCGACGAGGAGGCTCTCGAACAGCGCGTCCGTCTCGTCCCGGGCCGGCGGCTCGGGCGGCTCGGGCGCCTCGGCGACGCCGATCTCGTGCCGGCGTCGCGCGCTGCGCGCCTCGTCGATCACGAGGTTGCGGGCGACCGTGATCATCCACGACCGAGTCGACGCCGGCTCCTGCGCCAGGATGCGGGGGCTCCGCCAGGCGCGCAGCAGGGTCTCCTGCACGATGTCGTCGGCGCCCGCGGCGTCGCCGGTGAGGTGCACGACGTACCGCCACACCGAGGCCCCGTGCGCCTCGTAGAGCGCGGCGAGCCGGCGGTCGTCATCGAGCGGCTCGGCATCGTCCGTCATCCACCACCTCCGGTCCTTCGACGGGAGAACGAGACGGCGCGCCGATCGGTTCAACGCGCGGAGGGGGTGAACCCGTGGGCCGTGCACGACGTGTTCTCGGCATGGACCCCGTGAACGCCGCACTGACCGCCTCCGCGCTCGCCTCCGGCGACCTCATCCAGATCGCGGGCCTTCCCCTGCATCCGCTCATCGTGCACGCGGTGGTGGTGCTCACCCCGCTCACGGTACTCGCCCTGCTGCTCGGCGCGTTCTGGCCGCAGGCTCGGCGACGCCTCGGGATGGTGACGGCCATCGGGGCGGCGATCGTGCTC
Source organism: Agromyces solani (assembly GCF_058349925.1). Lineage (NCBI taxonomy): Bacteria > Bacillati > Actinomycetota > Actinomycetes > Micrococcales > Microbacteriaceae > Agromyces > Agromyces solani. The sequence continues at coordinate 1,075,276 of NZ_JBYRER010000001.1, read as the reverse complement.
GTGCTGGTGCCGATCACGGTCGCCGCCGGGCAGTCGCTCGCCGCGGTGCTCGGCCCGATCCCGGCGGTCGCCCGGCATCAGCGTTTCGGCGAGATGCTCCTCCCGTGGGCCGTCGCGCTCTTCGTCGTCGCGGCGGGCCAATGGGCCTGGTTCCGCTTCGCCGACGAACGGGTGCGCCGGGGCTCCCCCGGCGCCGCACGAGCGGTCCGGATCGGACTCGCCGCGGCATCCGTCGTCGTGGGCGTGGGCACGATGGTGCTGCTCGTGCTCATCGGCGACTCGGGAGCCCGCGCCGTGTGGGGCGGGCTCCCGAGCTGACCGTGATCGCTGCGGGGCCGTCGGATGTCGCCGTTTCCGCCCGCCGTGTCCACGCGAGCGGACACGGCGGGTCGGAACGGCGACACTCGTGAGCGAAGACGCTCGAGCGGCCTACGCGAACGCCTCCACCGGCGGGCAGGCGCACACGAGATTGCGGTCGCCGTACGCCTGGTCGATGCGTCGCACCGGGGCCCAGTACTTGTTGCGCACGAGCGAGCGGACCGGGTAGACGGCCTGCTCGCGCGTGTACGGGTGGGTCCACTCGCCCGAGATCGCCGACTCGGCGGTGTGCGGGGCGTTGTGCAGCGGGTTGTCGTCGGCCGGCCACTCGCCGCGTCCGACCGCGTCGGCCTCGGCCTTGATCGCGACCATCGCCTCGACGAAGCGCTCGAGCTCGGCGAGGTCTTCCGACTCCGTCGGCTCGACCATGAGCGTGCCCGCCACGGGGAACGACATCGTCGGCGCGTGGAAGCCGTAGTCGATGAGCCGCTTCGCGACGTCGTCGACCGTGACCCCGGTCTCGGCCGTGAGCGGGCGCAGGTCGAGGATGCACTCGTGCGCGACGAGCCCGTTCTCGCCGGTGTAGAGCACCGGGAAGTGCTCGCGCAGGCGCGACGCGACGAAATTCGCCGCGAGCACCGCCGAGGCGGTCGCCTGCTTGAGGCCCTCCGAGCCCATCATGCGCACGTAGGCCCACGAGATCGGCAGGATCGACGGGCTGCCGTACGGCGCCGCCGAGACCGGTCCGCCGCCGTGGACGAAGCCGCCCGCGTGGTCGGCGCGCTGCGCCATCGGGTGGCCGGGCAGGTACGGCGCGAGGTGCGCCTTCGCCGCGACCGGGCCGACACCGGGGCCGCCGCCGCCGTGCGGGATGCAGAACGTCTTGTGCAGGTTGAGGTGCGAGACGTCGCCGCCGAAGTCGCCGAAGCGCGAGTAGCCGAGGAGCGCATTGAGGTTCGCCCCGTCGACGTAGACCTGGCCGCCGGCGTCGTGCACGGCCTGGGTGATGTCCTTCACCTCGTGCTCGTACACGCCGTGCGTCGACGGGTAGGTGATCATGAGCGCCGCGATCGAGGCGGCGTGCTCGGCGATCTTCGCGCGCAGGTCGTCGAGGTCGACGTTGCCGAGCTCGTCGGTCGCGACGACGACGACGCGCATGCCGGCGAGCACCGCCGAGGCCGCGTTCGTGCCGTGCGCGCTCGACGGGATGAGGCACACGTCGCGCTCCGCCTCGCCGTTCGCGCGGTGGTAGCCGCGGATCGCGAGGAGGCCCGCGAGCTCGCCCTGGCTGCCGGCGTTCGGCTGCAGCGAGACGGTGTCGTACCCGGTGACCTCGGCGAGCCACGACTCGAGCTGCTCGACGAGCCCGAGCGAGCCGACGACGTCCGCCTCGGGCGCGAACGGGTGCAGGTTCGCGAACGCGGGCCAGGTGACGGCCTGCATCTCGGTGGCGGCGTTGAGCTTCATCGTGCACGAGCCCAGCGGGATCATGCCCCGGTCGAGCGCGTAGTCGCGGTCGGCGAGCTGCTTGAGGTACCGCATCATCTGCGTCTCGGAGTGGTGCGTGTTGAACACCGGGTGCTCGAGGTACGGCGACGTGCGGCGCAGCGCCTCGGGGACGGCGGTCTCGGTGATCGGCCCGTCGAGCTCGCGCTCCTCGGGGCCGCCGAACGCCTGGGCGACCTTGTGCAGGTCGTCGAGGGTGGTGGTCTCGTCGACCGAGACGTAGACGGTCGCCTCGTCGGCCTCCCACAGCAGCACGCCGAGGTCGCGGCCGCGCGCGACGACGTTCTTCGCGAGCCCCGGCACGTGCACGGCGAGGGTGTCGAAGTACGCGTCGTGGGCGACGCGCTGGCCGAGGTCCTCGAGCCAGCCCGCGAGCAGCTTCGCCTTGCCTGCGGTCTGCGTCGCGATGGCGCGGATGCCGCGGGGACCGTGGTAGACGGCGTACATCGAGGCCATCACGGCGAGCAGCACCTGCGCGGTGCAGATGTTCGAGGTCGCCTTCTCACGGCGGATGTGCTGCTCGCGGGCCTGCAGGCTGAGGCGGTAGGCGGGGTGGCCGGCCGCGTCCTGCGAGACGCCGACGAGTCGGCCCGGCATCTGCCGCTCGAGGCCCTTGCGGACGGCCATGTAGCCGGCGTGCGGGCCGCCGAAGCCCATCGGCACGCCGAAGCGCTGCGAGGTGCCGACGGCGACGTCGGCGCCGAGCTCGCCCGGGCTCGTGATGAGGGCGAGCGCGAGCAGGTCGGCGGCGACGACGGCGAGGGCGCCCTGCGCCTTCGACGCGGCGATGACGCCCGACGGGTTCCACACCCGTCCGGACGCGCCGGGGTACTGCACGAAGAGACCGAAGTGCTCGCCGAAGGCGGAGGCATCCGTCTGCTCGGTGAGCTCGACCTCGACGAGCTCGATGCCGACCGCCTCGGCGCGCGAGACGAGGAGCGCCTTCGTCTGCGGCAGCGCGTCGGCGTCGACGATGAAGCGGTTCGCCTTCGACTTCGAGCCGCGGCGGGCGAGCAGCATGGCCTCGACGACCGCGGTGCCCTCGTCGAGCATCGACGCGTTCGCGATGTCGAGGCCGGTGAGGTTCTCGACCATCGTCTGGAAGTTGATGAGCGCCTCGAGCCGGCCCTGGCTGATCTCGGGCTGGTACGGCGTGTAGGCCGTGTACCAGCTCGGGTTCTCGAGCACGTTGCGCTGGATCACCGCGGGCGTCACGGTGCCGTAGTAGCCGAGCCCGATGAGGGGCGTCCGCACCGTGTTCTGCGCCGCGAGCGCCGCGAGCTCGGCGAGCGCGTCGCGCTCGGTCGCCGCCGCGGGGATGGCCGAGTTCAGCACCTCGCCCATGCGGATCGACGACGGCACCGCCGCCGACATGAGCGCGTCGAGCGAGTCGTAACCGAGCTCGGCGAGCATGATCGAGTGGTCGCTCGGCGTGGTGCCGATGTGGCGGCGCCCGAAGGCGTCGAGGTCGAAGGCCGACGAGGGCGAAGTCATCCGGGTGGTTCCTTACTCTCCGGTGAGGGCGACGTACTCGTCGCGGGTGAGCAGCTTCGGCAGGCTCGAGACGGTCACCTTGAGCAGCCAGCCCTCGCCGAAGGGGTCGCTGTTGACGAGCTCGGGGGCGTCGACGACGGCCTGGTTCGCCTCGGCGACCTCGCCGCTGAGCGGGGCGAAGAGCTCGCCGACCGACTTCGTCGACTCGATCTCGCCGACGACGTTACCCTCGGTGATCGCGGTGCCAGCGGCGGGCAGGTCGACGTAGACGACGTCGCCGAGCTTCTCGGCGGCGTAGTCGGTGATGCCGATCGTCGCGACGTCGCCGTCGACGACGACCCACTCGTGCTCTTCGGTGTACTGCAGGGCGTTGAGGTCGGTCATGGGGTGCTCCTTGTGGTGTCGGATGACTCGGGGTTCGCGTCGCCCGCGCTCGCGAGCGGCGCCGGGATCATGAGGCGCGCTTGTAGAACGGCAGGGCGACGACGGTGGCGGGGATGCGCGTGCCGCGAACGTCGACGAAGAGGCCCGTGCCCTGCTCGCTCGCGGCCGGGTCGACGAAGGCCATCGCGACCGGGTGGCCGAGCGTCGGCGAGAGCGCGCCGCTCGTGACGACCCCGACGCGGTTCGCGTCGGCGCCGTCGCCGTCGTACACCTCGTAGTCGGCGCGGGCGGCGCGGCGGCCCTCCGCGGCGAGGCCGACGAGCACGGGCGCGCCGTCGGCCGGGCCCTGCTCGATCGCGGCGCGACCGACGAAGTCGCCCTCCTTCGAGAGCGCGACGACGCGTCCGAGGCCGGCCTGCACGGGCAGGATGTCGCGGCTGAGCTCGTGGCCGTAGAGCGGCATGCCCGCCTCCAGCCGGAGGGTGTCGCGGCTCGCGAGGCCGCACGGCACGACGCGCGGACCGCCGGTCTCTGTGAGCGCCTCCCAGAGGCGCGCCGCGCGCTCGGGCGCGATGTAGAGCTCGAAGCCGTCCTCGCCCGTGTAGCCGGTGCGGGCCACGAGCACCGGCTGGCCCTCGAACGTCGCCGGGAAGGCTCGGTAATACTTGAGCGCGGCGACCCGGGCGTCGAAGTCGTCTTCGTCGTTGCCGGGCCCGTCGACGCCGAAGCCCGGCGTCTCGAGCAGCACGGCGCGCGCGTCGGGGCCCTGCAGGGCGACGAGCGCGATGTCGTCGCTCTCGTCGGAGACGATCGTGTCGAAGCCGGCGGCGCGGGCGCGCAGCTCGTCGGCGACGACGGCCGCGTTCGAGGCGTTCGCGACGACCATGTAGCGGTCGTCGCCGGTGCGGTAGACGACGAGGTCGTCGATGATGCCGCCGTCTTCGGCGAGCAGCAGGGAGTACTTGGCCTGGCCGACCTCGATCGCCGACAGCTTGCCCGCGAGCGCGTGGTCGAGCGCGGCGGCGGCCTCGGGACCGACGAGCACGATCTCGCCCATGTGCGAGAGGTCGAAGATGCCCGAGGTCGTGCGCACGGCGTGGTGCTCGGCGAGGTCCGACGAGTAGCGCACCGGCATCTGCCAGCCCGCGAAGTCGGTGAAGCTCGCGCCGGCGGCGCGGTGCACGGCGTCGAGCGGGCTGCGGCGCTCGTCGGCGGGGCTGGTGGTTCCGGGGTCGTTCGTCACGAGTTCTCCTGACTGGCCTGCTGTCGTCGCCGGCGCGGTCGCGATTCGTGCGGCGGATGCCGCATGAGAACTCCCCCTCTGTCATGGGCCTGAGAGTTTCACGCGAGGACGCGCTTTCACCGTGGGCGGCCCCGCGCGCATCGCGGAGCACTTTTCAGAGCGGCCTCGTCATCGCGGTGTGTGACCTGAGAGATTGGCAGGGAGGCTTGCTCCTTCGGTGCCGGGCGGCCCGTTCGATGGATCTGAACGTGGCTCCGGCTCTCCCGCGACGCGTCGATGGCCCGGTATGAGGTTGTACCGTGATCCTAGCAGCGCCCGGCCGGGCGGGCCGATGGTGTCCCCCGACGCCCCCCGTACGCGGTACGGACGGTCGCGCCGCCGGGCGATACGCTCATCGCATCGGCACGGTCGAGCTTGGGCGGGTGATGCGGGTGATGCGGGAACGTGCGCGCGCGACGGTCGATCGCGACCGGGTGGAGGACGACGTCGAGCCACCGCGACCGGTCTGGCCGGGCATCGGCGACGGCACGTGGAAGCGCGCCGCACGGACGCTCTCGCTCCTCGCGACGGTCCTGCTCATCGCCGTCGCGCTCGCCGAGCTCGACCGGCTGATCGCGAGCGTTCCCGATCACCAGGGACGGAGCCACTCCCTGAACCTCGTGCTCGGCCCGCTCGGTCCGTTCCAGCTCGACAGCTGGGCGGCCTGGGCCCGGATGCCCTGGCACGCCGACATCGGCGGATGGATCATCCTCTCCGCGCTGCTCGATCTCGTCATGGTGGCCGCGTACGCCACGCTCCTGCGCGGGCTCGTCCGGAGGGCGCCGACCGGCGTGCAGATCGTCCCGAAGGTCGCGCTCGTCACGATCGTCGGCGCCGAACTGTTCGAGGACGCGCTGCAGATCGTCGCCGGGATCACCGTCGCGAACGGCCTGGAGCCCGCATCCGCGGCCGTCGGGTCGGTGATGGTGTGGGCCACGGTGTTCAAGGTGCTCGGATTCATCGTGTTCGGCGTCGCGGTGCTGCGCATCCCGGCGTATCGGCGATGGCTCGGCAACCGCACGGCCCGGCTCGGCCGCGCGATCTGGGTGCATCGGCTCGCCGCGCTCGCGATCGTCGTCCTGCTCGTGCTCGCCTGCATCCCCGCCGCCGACCTCCTCGACCAGCTGCCGGACGTGCAGCGCCAGTGGGCGGACGGCCCGCTCGGGGCGGTGCACGCGCTCGCGGCCATCGTCGCGATGCTCATCACCGGCGCGCTCACCCTCGCGCTCGGCCGACGCCGGACCCGCTACATGATCGAGACCCGGGTGCACGGGTGGGTCGGCCGGCCGACGCCGCACCCGTTCGATGCGGCGCTCCCCTGGCTCATCGCCCCGATCGCCCAGATCGGTCTCGCGATCGCGACCGTCGCGATCGTCGGACCGGTCGATCCCGACGGCGGCTTCCCCGTGCACCTGCCGACGTTCCTCGCGGTGCTCGTGATCGAACTCGCGATCGCGGCACTCGCGGCGTTCGGCGCGGGCTGGGTCCATCGCCGGCCGGAGGCGCCGCGCCGCGCCTCCGTCGAGCGCGCCGCCGACAGCTGGATCGTCGGGGACTCGCTCGCCGCGGTGGTGCTCGTCGTCGGCGCGATCGGCGTGGTCCGCTCCTTCCTGGTGCCGCTCGTGCTGGGCGGCTCCGCGGCGGGGCTGCTCGGCTGGCTGCTCGTGCCGGTGTCCGCCGGCGTCGCGGTGCTCGCGCCCTTCGCCGTGATCGGGTTCGTCGACCGCACCGGGCTCGGACGGCGTGCGATGCGCGCGGGCCGGCTCGATCCGACCGTCCATCGGCCGGCGGGCGACGGCATCGTGTCGCGGGCCGGTCTGGTCGAGTGGATCGCGCTCGTCGTCGGCAGCGCGGCGCTCGTCGCCGCGATGCTCTGGCCGGCGCAGCTCGGTTCGTCCCTCGGCGCGGTCGCGGTGGTCCTCCTCGGCCTCGGCGCCTGGGTGGCCGTGCTCGGCGCGTTCACGCTCATCCTGCAGTCGCGGGCCCTCGTCTTCCCGTTCCGCGTGCTCAACATGAAGGCGAGCCCGGTGATCGCACTGGCGCTCCTGATGCCGCTCGTGGTGAACGTGGCGCTCTCGGCCGCGCCCTGGCCGTTGTCGGACACCGCGCTGCATCGCGTGCACGTGTCGACCGAGGAACCGGCCGCGAATCCCGTGAAGCCCGACGCACTGGCCGAGCAGTTGCGCACCATGCGGGCGGAGGCCGACTGCGCGTACGTCGCCCCGGACGGCGAACGCATCCGCCCCGTGTTCCTGATCGCCTCGGAGGGCGGCGGAATCCGCGCGGCGTACTGGACGGCCTCGGTGCTCGACGCGCTGCCCGGATGCGCCGCGAGGTCCGGCCTCGTCGCGAGCGGCATCAGCGGCGGTTCGGTCGGGCTCGCGCTCGCGAGCGCGGCGGGCACCGCGGCCGACGGCGCCGACGGCTCGCTCGTCGAGTCGGCCGCTCATCTCTCGGCGCCCGGCGCCGTCTCGACCGCAGCGCTCGCGCTCGTCGTCGGCGACGCGGTCGCGGGCGGCTGGGGCGTGCACATGCCGTCGTACCTCGCCCCCTCGGACGCGGAGGACGACCCCGGCTGGCGCTGGCGCGACCGGGCGGCGCTCATCGAGTCGTTCTGGGAGCAGGGCACGGCGCTCGGCGAACCGTTCTCGAACACGATCGATCCGCGCACCGGGGCGCTGCTCATGAACTCGGCCGACGTCGTCACCAAGTGCCGGCTTCTGGTGCAGCAGGCACCGGTCACGGCCGAACGCGCGGCGTCGGACCTCGCGCCCGCGGCCGGTGCGGCGATCGGGCCGTGCGACGGGACGGGCGGACTGCCGTCGATGCTGCAGTTCGGCGAGCTCCCCGGCGTGAAGGGGGCGCAGAACGCGGCGAAGTGCCTGGCCGGGCTCGACTGGTCGACCGCGGCGATGCTGTCGGCCCGCTTCGCCGTGATCACCCCGACCGGCAGCATGCCGGGCACCGGGCCGTGCAAGGAGGTCGGCGGCAGCGACGGCGCCCAGTTCGTCGACGGCGGCTACGTCGAGCCGACCTCGCTCGCGACGATCGCCGACATCGCGCCCGCGCTCATGAAGGTCTTCGCCGACGTCAACGCCGAGCCCGAGAGCGACACGAAGCTCGTGCCGGTGCTCCTCTATCTCCGCAATTCGCAGGGCTACGACCTCGTCACCGACGTCACCCGCGCCGAGGCCGAGCCGCTCGCGCCGATCACGGGGAACGCGGCGCGGGTCCGCCTCACCGCGCAGGACGCATGGATCCAGCGCATCGCCCTCACCCTCCCCGAGGCCTGCCCCGAGGGCGATGACGAATGCGTCGCCGCGGTGGACGCGCTCATCGGCGACGATGGGCGCATCGACGGCGGGGTCGTGGTCGTCGCGCCCGCGTCCGAGCCCGCGGTGGTGCCGCCGCTCGGCTGGGCCCTCTCCAAGGCGAGCCGCGACCGGTTCACCGAGGCGCTCAGCACGGCCGCGCACTGCGGACAGGACTCGGCGGGCGAACGGGCCGCGGCGAGCAGCCACTACCCCGGTCTCGACGAGCTGCCGCTGCTCTTCGAGCAGGAGGACCCGTCGACGAAGACGACGGAGATGGGCGCCGAGATGTGCGACCGCATCGACGCCCAGCGCACCGTGGAGCCCTCGACGGCCCAGTGATCGGGCGCGGGTCGCGGCATCCACCGCGGATGCCTGGACCCGCGCCTGCTGGGCCGGTCGCCGTGCGCGCCGCGCTCGAACCCGCGCGCCTCGAGCGATGACCTGCGTCACCGGGTTCGCCTTCTGGTCAGAGTGACTGTAAGCTGGCGTCACGCGAGTTCGAGTCATCCTGACCTGAACCGCTCGGCCGGAGGGAGCGCGACATGCCGCACCAGCACGACGCCCCGACGCGCCTCGCCGTGTCGACGGTGATCTTCGCCCTGCGCCCCGACGCCTCCGGGCGAGCGGTGCTGTGGACCCCGCTCGTGCGCCGCACCCGCGAACCGCAGCTCGGGCTGTGGGCGCTGCCGGGCGGCTGGCTCCCCGTCAACGAGGAGCTCGAGGTCGCCGCCGCCCGCACGCTGCGCGCGACGACGGGCCTCGCGCCCAAGTACCTCGAGCAGCTCTACACGTTCGGCGAGGTCGACCGCTCCCCCGACGCGCGCGTGATCTCGGTCGTCTACTGGGCGCTCGTGCAGAGCGACGAGGCGGCTCGCGCCGTCGCGGGGCCGAACGTGCGGTGGGTGCCGGCCGACACGCTGCCCGCACTCGCGTTCGACCACAACCGGATCGTCGAGTACGCGCTCTGGCGGCTGCGCACGAAGGTCGAGTACACCGAGATCGCGCACGCCTTCCTCGGCGAGACGTTCACGCTCGCCGAGCTGCGCGAGGTGTACGAGGCGGTGCTGCAGCGCCCGCTCGACCCCGCCAACTTCCGGCGCACGATGATCGCCTCGGGCCGGCTGCGCGAGACCGGCGAACTCCTCGCAGGTGCGGCGCACCGACCGCCGAAGCTGTACCGCTACGTCGCCTCGACCCGCACGGCCGAGGCCCGAGAACCGTTCCAGAGCGAGAGGCCCGCCTCATGACCATCACGACACCCGACACGCGCAGCGCGGCATCCGTCGACCGCAGCCTGCGGCTCATCGCGACCGGTGCCGCGCCGGGCGCGAGCTGCGCGCCCGAGCTCGCGAAGGGCCCGTGGGAGTTCGACGCGGGCCCCGCGGGCTACGGCCCGGGCGCCTCGATGGGCGACGTCATCCCGACGGGGTCGCCCCGCCAGGGCGCGCTGCCCGAGGCGTACCGCCGCGCCTCCGACGACGAGCTGCACGAGCGCATCCGCGCCGCGAAGGCGACGCTCGGCGACCGCGTCGTCGTGCTCGGCCACTTCTACCAGCGCGACGAGGTCGTGCAGCACGCCGACTTCGTAGGCGACTCCTTCCAGCTCGCGAACGCCGCCCTCACCCGGCCCGACGCCGAGGCGATCGTGTTCTGCGGCGTGCACTTCATGGCCGAGACCGCCGACCTGCTGTCACGTCCCGACCAGGCCGTGATCCTGCCGAACCTCGCCGCCGGCTGCTCGATGGCCGACATGGCCGACCTCTCGAGCGTCGAGGAGTGCTGGGAGCAGCTCGCCGAGGTCTACGGCGACCTCGACGCGGTGGATGCCTCGGGGCGGGTGCCCGTCGTGCCGGTCACCTACATGAACTCGTCGGCGGCGCTCAAGGGCTTCGTCGGACGGCACGGCGGCATCGTGTGCACCTCGTCGAACGCCCGCACGGTGCTCGAGCAGGTCTTCGAGCGCGGGCAGCGCGTGCTCTTCTTCCCCGACCAGCATCTCGGCCGCAACACGGCGAAGGCGATGGGCGTGCCGCTCGAGCGGATGCCGATGTGGAACCCGCGCAAGCCCCTCGGCGGCTCCTCGGCCGACGAGCTCGCCGATGCGAAGGTCATCCTCTGGCACGGCTTCTGCTCGGTGCACCGGCGCTTCACGGTCGACCAGATCGCCGAGGCCCGTGCGAACCACCCCGGCGTGCAGGTCATCGTGCACCCCGAGTGCCCGATGCCGGTCGTCGACGCCGCCGACGCCGCGGGCTCGACCGACTTCATCGTGAAGGCGATCGCCGCCGCTCCCGCCGGTTCGACGTTCGCGATCGGCACCGAGATCAACCTCGTGCAGCGGCTCGCGGCCGAGCACCCCGAGCACACGATCTTCTGCCTCGACCCGGTCGTGTGCCCGTGCTCGACGATGTACCGGATCCACCCGGGCTACCTCGCCTGGGTGCTCGAGGAGCTCGTCGAGGGGCGCGTCGTCAACCGCATCACGGTCCCGTCCGACGTGGCCGAGCCCGCGCGGCTCGCGCTCGAGCGCATGCTCGCCGCGAAGCCTCCGGCGGCGGCGCCCGCCCCCTCAGCGGTCGCGGGAGCCTGAGATGACGCGCGTGCTCGTCGTCGGCGGCGGCATCGGCGGCCTCTGGGCCGCGGTGCGGGCCGCCGACGCCGGGGCGACCGTCGAGCTCGTCACGAAGACCGAGCTCGCCGAGACGAACACCCGCTACGCGCAGGGCGGGATCGCCGCGGCGCTCTTCCCCGACGACTCCGCAGAGCGGCACCTCGCCGACACGCTCGCGGCCGGGGCCGGTCTCGCCGACCCCGAGGCGGTGCGGGTGCTGTGCGACGAGGGGCCGGCGCGGGTGCGCGACCTCATCAGGTTCGGCGTCGCGTTCGACCGCGGCGAGTCCGGGCTGTCGCGCGGCCTCGAGGCGGCGCATTCCCGCGCGCGCATCGTGCACGCCGGCGGCGACGCGACCGGCGCCGCCATCGAGGCGGCGCTCGTCGCGACCGTGCGGCGCCGCGCCGTGCGCATCGACGAGCGCACCATGCTCGTCGACCTCATCGTCGAGCCGGGGTCCGATGGGCGGCCCGTCGTCGTCGGCGCCCGGCTGCTCGGCCCGGACGGTGCGATCGTCGAGCGCTTCGCCGACGCCGTCGTGCTCGCGACGGGCGGCAGCGGATGCCTCTACCGCCGCACGACGAACCCCGACGTCGCGACCGGCGACGGTGTCGCGGCCGGGTGGCGCGCCGGCGCCTCGGTCGCCGACCTCGAGTTCACCCAGTTCCACCCGACGGCGCTCGCCGCACCGGGCACGCCCCTCATCTCCGAGGCCGTGCGCGGCGAGGGCGCCGTGCTGCGCGACGCCTCGGGCGCGAGGTTCATGCTCGACGAGCACCCCGACGCCGAGCTCGCCCCGCGCGACGTCGTCGCCCGCGCCGTGTGGCGACGCATGGCGGAGCAGGGCGGCGAGCCCGTGCGGCTCGACGCGACCGCGCTCGGCGCGACGTTCCTCGCCGCACGGTTCCCCGGGCTCGACCGCGTCGTGCGCGAGGCCGGGTTCGACTGGGGCGGCGAAGCCGTGCCGGTGACGCCCGCCGCGCACTACGCCATGGGCGGCATCGTCACCGACCTCGACGGCCGGTCGACCCTGCCCGGGCTCTACGCCGTGGGCGAGTGCGCCCGCACGGGCGTGCACGGCGCGAACCGCCTCGCCTCGAACTCGCTGCTCGAGGCGGCCGTCTTCGGCGAGCGCGCCGCGCGGGCGATCACGTCGGCTTCCGCCGGGAGCGCCGGCTCGAGCACCACCGATCCAACCGGCCCCGCACCGAATGTCGGAACCTCCGAACGACGGGCCGCACGCGACGCACCTGCAGACGGTGTGTCGCCCGAAAGCTCCTCCAGTGCGAATCCGGCCACGGCTCGCGATGCCCTCGCCGGGGTCCGCCCGGCGGACGGCACGTCACGGAACGTCGACCGCGGCGCCCTGCAGGAACTCATGTGGCGCCGGGTCGGGCTCGAGCGCGACGAGCGGGGGCTCGCCGAGGCATCCGCGCGGCTCGAGGCCTGGACGGCGCCGACGCCGGTCGACCGCCGCACGGCGGAGGACCGCAACCTGCTCGACCTCGCCCGCCTGACGGTCGACGCGGCGCTCGCCCGCCGCGGGAGCGTCGGCGCGCACTTCCGCACCGACGACTCGATCGGGCGCGGCGCGACCGCCGCCCGACCGGACACGACCCGCACCCGCCTCGAGGAGGCCGCCTGATGACCGACGCCCGCGAGATCGACCGCATCGTCACCGCCGCCCTCGACGAGGACGCCCCCTGGGGCGACCTCACCGGCGAGACCCTTATTCCCGTCGACGCGACCGCGACGGCCGAGCTCGTCGCCCGGGAGCCCGGCGTGCTCAGCGGCATCGACGTGTTCGCGGCGGCGTTCCGCCTCGTCGATCCGCGCATCGCGGTCGAGCCCCTCGCACGCGACGGCGAACCGTTCGCCGCGGGCGCCGTGCTCGCCCGCGTGCAGGGACCGGCGCGCGGCATCCTGCGCGCCGAGCGCGTCGGGCTCAACCTGGTGCAGCGCATGTCGGGCATCGCGACGCTGACGGCGCGGTACGTCGCCGCCGTCGCCGGCACCCGGGCGCGCATCGTCGACACGCGCAAGACGACGCCGGGCCTGCGCAGCCTCGAGCGGCAGGCCGTGCGCGACGGCGGCGGACGCAACCACAGGCGTTCCCTCTCGGACGCGGTCATGGCGAAGGACAACCACCTCGCCGTGCTCACGGCCGGCGGCGTCGACCTCGCGACGGCGCTCCGCGCGGCCCGCGACCGGATGCCGCACACCGCGCACCTCGAGGTCGAGGTCGACCGCGTCGACCAGATCGAGCCCGTGCTCGAGGGCGGCGCCGACACGATCATGCTCGACAACTTCACGACCGACGAGCTGCGCGCGGGCGTCGCGCTCATCGACGGGCGCGCGATCGTCGAGGCGTCGGGCGGCGTGAACCTCGACACGGTCGCCGAGATCGCGGCGACCGGGGTCGACGTCGTCTCGGTCGGGGCGCTCACCCACTCGGTGCGATCGCTCGACCTCGGGCTCGACGTCGCGGTGGATGCGAGCGCGCCGGCCGCGGGCGCCACGACCGGTACCGGCGCGGGCGCCGCCGCTGACGAGTTCGCCGCGAGGCACCCGTGATCTTCCTCGATCACGCGGCGACCACGCCCGTTCGCCGCGAGGTGCTCGAGGCGATGTGGCCGTACCTCACCGGTGCGTTCGGCAACCCGTCGAGCCGCCACGGCTTCGGCGACGAGGCGGCGCGCGCCCTGGCCGATGCCCGTGCGGCGGTCGCCGAGGCGATCGGCTGCCGACCCGGCGACGTCGTCTTCACGAGCGGCGGCACCGAGGCCGACAACCTCGCGATCAAGGGCCTCTCCCTCGCGAACCCGCGCGGGCGGCACGTCGTCATCTCCCCCGTCGAGCACGAGGCCGTACTCGAGTCGGCCGCCTACCTCGCCCGGCACCACGGTTTCGAGGTCGACGAGGTCGACGTCGATGCGGGCGGCCGGGTGTCGGCCGACGCGCTCGCCGCCGTGCTGCGGCCCGACACGACGCTCGTCTCGGTGCAGCTCGCGAACAACGAGGTCGGCACCGTGCAGCCCGTGACCGAGCTCGCGGGGCTCGCCCGCACCGCCGGCGCACTCATGCACACCGACGCGGTGCAGGCGGCCGGACGGCTGCCGCTCGGGCTCGACGCGCTCGGCGTCGACGCGATCTCGCTCGCCGGCCACAAGATCGGCGCGCCGAAGGGCACGGGCGCCCTCGTGGTGCGCGGCCGGCTGCCCCTCGAGCCGGTGCTGCACGGCGGCGGGCAGGAGCGCGGTCGCCGGTCGGGTACCGAGAACGTCGCCGGCGCGGTCGCCTTCGCCGCCGCGCTGCAGTCGGCCGAAGCCGAGCGCGTCGACGCGTCGGCGCGCATCGGCGCCCTCGGCGCACGACTCGCGGAACGCGTGCTCGCCGAGGTCCCCGAGGCGCGGCTCACGGGCGACGCCGAGCACCGGCTGCCCGGCACGGTCTCGTTCGTGTTCCCCGGCACGAGCGGCGAGGCGGTGCTGCTCGAGCTCGAGCGCGAGGGCGTGGTCTGCTCGAGCGGGTCGGCCTGCGCGGCCGGTCGCGACGATCCGTCGCACGTGCTGACGGCGATGGGCGTGCCCGCCGCGATCGCGCAGACCGCGGTGCGGTTCACGCTCGGCTCGGCCACCACCGCGGGTGAGATCGAGGATGCCTCGGCGGCCGTCGCCCGGGCCGTGTCGGCGGTGCGCGCTATCGTGGCCACATGAGCGATTCGATTCCGACCCCGCCCGCCGACGACCTCGAGCGCGACCACCGGCTCGAGACCGAGCTCGCGCCCGAAGAGTCCCTGCTCGAGGGCTGGCTGCCCCGCCCGACGCCGACCGACGGCCCGGCTCCGGCTCCCTGAGCCGCGATCGCCTCGACTGGTCGAACGCGGTCGCCGAGACGACCGCGTTTCCATGCGTTCCGATCGATCTCGGCTTTCGGGAATAGCTCGTCGCCCGTCTCGGGTTGACCCACCTGTTCCTTGAATTCCTTCCGCACCTTTTCACGCCTCGACGCACGTTCCGGCGCGACTCAGCGCCGATCTCGATTGGAAACGTCTCTGTGACCGAACGCGCCGTATCCGACCTCACCCCCTCGACCGCTTCAACGCCGGCGATCGACCTCGACGCCGCCGCCCAGGACGCGGCGGTCGTCGCCCACCAGCCCGCCCACGGGGCGAGCAACAACCGCGTCATCTGGCTGCTGCTCGCCGCCACCTTCGTCGTCTTCCTCAACGAGACGATCATGGGTGTCGCGATCCCGCACCTCGTCGACGACCTGCAGATCACGCTGTCCGCGGCGCAGTGGCTCACCACCGCGTTCATGCTGACGATGGCGGTCGTCATCCCGATCACGGGCTTCCTGCTGCAGCGGTTCCCGACCAGGCCGATCTTCATCACGGCGATGAGCCTGTTCTCGGCGGGCACGCTGATGGCCGCGCTCGCCCCGGGCTTCGAGGTGCTCCTCGGCGCCCGCGTCGTGCAGGCGACCGGCACGGCGATCATGATGCCGCTGCTCATGACGACGCTCATGACCCTCGTCGCCCCCTCCGACCGGGGGCGGTTCATGGGCCGCGTCTCGATCGTCATGTCGGTCGCGCCCGCGATCGGGCCGACGATCTCGGGCCTGATCCTGAACTACCTGACCTGGCGGTACATGTTCTGGCTCGTGCTGCCGATCGCGCTCCTCATGCTCGTCATCGGCATCCGCCGCGTCGAGAACGTGAGCGAGACGCGCAAGCTGCCGATCGACGTGTTCTCCGTGATCCTCTCGGCGTTCGGCTTCGGCGGACTCGTATACGGGCTCAGCCTCGTCGGCGGCGTCGTGAGCGGTCGCAGCGCGGCCGACGCCCCGGCCATGTGGATCTCGCTCGCCGTCGGCCTCATCGGCATCGCGGCGTTCATCGTGCGCCAGCTGCTGCTGCAGCGCCACGATCGCGCGCTGCTCGACCTGCGCACCTTCACCTCGCGCAACTTCGCGCTCTCCGTGGCCCTCATGGTCGTCATGATGGCGGCACTGTTCGGCACGATCATCCTGCTGCCGATCTACCTCCAGGACGTGCTCGGGCTCGAGCCGCTCTACACGGGGCTCCTGCTGCTGCCGGGCGGACTGATCATGGGCCTGCTCGGGCCGACCGTGGGCCGGCTCTACGACCGATTCGGGCCGACCCCGCTGCTCGTGCCCGGCTCGATCGTCGTGTCGGGAGTGCTGTGGAGCCTGACCATGGTGAACGAGCACACCTCGCCGTGGCTCGTGCTCGTGGCGCACGTCGTCATGTCGGCGGCGCTCGCGTTCATGTTCACGCCGTTGTTCACCTCGGCGCTCGGCTCGGTCGAGCCGCGCTTCTACTCGCACGGCTCGGCGATCGTCGGCACCGTGCAGCAGGTCGCCGGTGCCGCGGGCACGGCGCTCTTCATCACGGTCATGACCTCGCGATCGGCGGTCGCCGAGGCGGCCGGCGTCTCGACCGTCACGGCGAGCGCGAGCGGCATCAGCTCGGCGTTCATGGTCGGCGCGGTCCTGTCGCTCGTCGCGATCGTCGGCGCGTTCCTCATCCGCCGGCCGGCCGACATGGAGCACGGCGCGCCAGTCGGGCACTGAGCCGGTGACGCGCGAAGGGCGAGGGAGCAGCGCTCCCTCGCCCTTCGTCCTCCGTCGTGCCGTCAGCCGCAGTTCGGCCGGCAGCTGCGCTGCGAGAGTGCATCGACGAGCACGGTCGAGAGGTCCTCGGGCTTCGTCGCCGAGTAGGCCGCGCCCTTCGTGACCTGCGCGATCTGCTGCATCGCCGCGAGGTCGGTGTCGGGTCCGAAGCCGATCATGATGACCGGCACCGGCTTCGTCGGGTCGTCGAGCTTCTTCAGTTCGGCGAGCAGCGTGTCGAGGTCGATGCCGTTCTCGTCTTCGTTGCGTCCGTCGGTGATGAGCAGGACCGAGTTGACCTTCTCGGGGTCGTACGTCTCGCGCACCCGCTTCACCGCAGCGAGGGTCGTGTCGTAGAGCCCGGTAGCGCCGCCGAGCCGGTCGGGCAGCGACTGGATGATGCCCGCGATCTGCTGCGTGTGCGCCGCGTCGGCGAGCGGGGCGATCGGCGAGAGGTCCTCGTAGTCGAGGTCGCCGTTGCGGGCGGTCGAGAAGATCCACACACCGAGCTCGACCTCGCCGGAGAACTTCTGCATGGCTCCGACGGCGGCCTGCTGGAAGACGTCGATGCGGCGCAGGCCGTTGGCCGCCGGCTCCTCCATCGAGCCCGACACGTCGATGACGGTGAGCATGCGCGAGCGCAGGGTGAGCACGCCCCAGGCGCGGAGGATCTCGAGCTGCGCCGCTCCGTCGAGCGCGGGCTCGGCCGCCGGTCCCTCGGTGCCGACGCCGGCGAGGTCGAGCTTGCCGCCGCCGTCAGGGGCGCGGAACCCGTGCGCCGCGAACGTCTTCTGCGCGTCGCGGACGGCCGCCTCGAACTCGTCGAGCAGCTTGCGCTTCGCCTTCTCGTCGCTCAGCCGAACGAACGGGAAGTCGAGCGAGACGGTGCCGTCGGCCGGATAGGCGGCCACGAGCGGTTCCGCCGGCTCCTCGCTGTTGTAGGCCGCGACCTGCGCCTCGCTCGTGATGACGACCGCGGGGGCGTCGCCGACCCCGAGCGCCCCGAACGCGGCACTCGTCGACGCCGGGATCGACTTGCCGAGCGCGAGCATCGCGCCGGCGAACTGCCGCGGGTCGTCGGGCGAGGCATGGCCGCGCAGGGCGAGCAGGCCGGCGAGGCTGGCCGCGGATGCCTCGGGGTCGGGCAGGATCGTCGGCAGTGCGCCGCCGAGCACTCGCGACCAGCTGACCGGCTCGCTGGCGAGCTCGGTCGCGTCGGTCGCGGCCGCGGCGAAGACGATCGGCGTCGAGGCGACCGATTCGCCGGCGGTCACAGCGGCTGCCGACTGGCCGAGCGATGCGGCCGTCGCGTCCATGCGGTCGAGCCAGACGCTCGACTCGGGCACCCAGGCGTCGGCCTCGACCGTGCCCGACGCGAGTACCGCGGCGGTGTCCGCCGAGTCCTGGGGCGTCACCTTCGTCGTCACGCAGTGCTCCGCCGATCGGTCGAACCGATCGGCGACCTCGGCGACGGCCGGGGCGATCGAGCGGTCGGCCACGACGACGAGCTGCTCGGGCTCCGTGCAGCCCGCCTCCGCCGAGGCGAGCAGCGGGTCGAGGTGACCGCCCACCCAGAGGAACACGCCCGAGCCGACGATGCCGATCACGGCCACGGCTCCGACGATGGACATGACGAATTTGCGGGCCGGCCTCTTCACCGGCGCCGCGACGGTATGACGTCCCACGGGCTCTCCAAGCAGACGGGGTTGGGGGCCCGCCGAATCCTTGAACGGGTTCCCCCGAACCGGGGAGCCCGGGGGAAGGATCTGCACCAGTGTAGGCGACGACCCTGCGAACACGAAGCCCCCTCGTCTTTGGCGACGGCGGGAAGGGGGTTGACGCCTCCGGTCCATCGCGGCTAATCAGGGAGTGCAGGCCCTGCACGAGGCATCCGAGGCGTACTCGATGGAGCACTTCGCGAACCGCGTCGAGGCGGGCGAACGACTGGCCGCCCGGCTCCTCGACCGGGTGCGCGCAGGCGCCGCCGCACCGATCGGCGACGCCGTCGTGCTCGGCCTGCCCCGGGGCGGGGTGCCCGTCGCCGCCAGGGTCGCCGATGCGCTCGGCGCACCCCTCGACGTGCTCGTGGTGCGCAAGCTCGGCACGCCGGGCCACGCCGAACTCGCGATGGGGGCGATCGGCGAGGAGGGGGCGATCGTGCGCAACGAGGACGTCATCGCCTCGGCGCGGGTCGACCGCCGCGAGTTCGACGCGGTGCTCCGGCGCGAACGCGCCGAGCTCGAGGCGCGCGTGGGGCGCTTCCGCGGCGACGCGCCGCCCGTACCGCTCGCCGGCCGCACCGCGATCGTCGTCGACGACGGCGTCGCGACCGGCGCGACGATGCGGGTCGCCTGCCGGGTCGCCCGGGCCCGCGGGGCCGCACGGGTCGTCGTCGCGGTCCCCGTCGCGGCGCCCGACAGCCTCGCCGACCTTCGCGAGTCGCCCGACGTCGACGACGTGGTCTGCCTGTCGACGCCGCCGGGATTCATGGCCGTCGGCATGCACTACCTCGACTTCAGGCAGACGGGCGACGACGAGGTCGCACGGCTGCTCGCCGAGCGACCCCGGGGCTGACGTCCCCGGGCCGGCCGGGTGCGTGCTCAGGACTCGAGCGCCCGCCTCCCGACCACGACGACGGTGTCGTCGTCGGCGTCGTCGCCGGCCACGAAGCGGGGCACGAGCCCGCCGTCGCGCATGAGCTCGGCGGCCGTCTCGGCCTGCGCCTCGCTCGTCTCGATGAGCAGGCTGCCGCCGGGGGCGAGCCGGTCCCGGGCCGAGGCCACGACCCGGCGGTGCACGTCGAGCCCGTCGCCGCCGCCGTCGAGCGCGATGAGCGCCTCGTGCTCGCGCGCCTCGGGCGGCATGAGCGCGATCTCCTCGGTCGGCACGTACGGCGCGTTGACCGCGAGCACGTCGATGCGACCCGCGAGCCCGGGCGGCAGGGCGGCGTACAGGTCGCCCTCGAAGACCCGGGCGCCGCGCGGTTCGAGGTTGCGCCGTGCGACACGCACCGCCGCGGGGTCGACGTCGGTCGCATAGAGCTCGACAGGGCCGGCGGTCTCGGCGACCACGGCACCGATGGCGCCGACGCCGCAGCACAGGTCGACGACGATCGCGGGGCGTCCGTGCGACCCGGCGGCACGGCGGGCGAGTCGTGCGGCCTCGGCGGCGAGCAGCTCCGTGCGATGCCGCGGCACGAACACCCCCGGTTCGACGACGAGCCGGAGGCCGGCGAACTCGGCCCAGCCGAGCACGACCTCGAGCGGCTCGCCGGCGACCCGGCGTGCGACGAGCGCCTCGCGTTCGGCCGCGTCGTCGGTCGCGGCGCCGAGCAGTCCGGCCTCCGCCTCCGCGAAGACGCAGCCCGCGGCGCGCAGGCGCGCGACGAGCGCGGGGTCGGGGGCGACGGGCATCCCCGAATCGTAATACGGCTGGCGCGCGTCCCACCGATGCCGTATGGTGCTCGACATGACCGCGTCGAACCGCAGCTGGTGGCCCGCCTCCTAGGCGGCCCGCGCGTTTTCGACGACTCACGACCGCCCGAGGGCGGTCGTTCCGTTTCTGCGGAGGGTCCATCCGAGGGCCCGACCCGGAGACACCATGACGAGACTCCTCACCGCCCTGCTCGCCGCGAGCGAGCCGCCGGCGTTCGCCGTCATCCGCCGCGAGCACGACGCGACGCTCGACGTGCTCGTCGGCGAGGTCGTCGACGTGGAGCGCCTCGCCGACATCCCGCTCGACGGCGCAGAGGTGCTCGCGCTCGTGCCGTTCCGGCAGGTGCGCGAACGCGGCTTCGACGCGCACGACGACGATGCTCCGCTGCGCTGCCTCGTCGTGCGCGAGCGCGAGCAGATGCCCGTCGATGTCGCCGTCGGGCTCCTGCCGAGGCATCCCGTGGTCATCGACGACTTGGGCGTCGACGTCGACGACGACGAGTACGCGGCCGTCGTGCGTCGCGTCGTCGATCGCGAGATCGGGCGCGGCGAAGGGGCGAACTTCGTGATCCGCCGCGAGTTCGCGGGCTCGACGACGGCGCCCGCCGGGCCGGCCGTGCTCGGCTGGTTGCGCGCGCTGCTCGAGCACGAGGCCGGCGCGTACTGGACGTTCGCGGTGCACACGCCGGGGTTCTCCGCGGTCGGTGCGACCCCGGAGCGGCACGTCTCGAGCGTGGGCGGGCTCGTCACGATGAACCCGATCTCGGGCACCTTCCGCCACCTCGACGGACCGCCCTCGGGCGACGCGCTCGCCGCGTTCCTCGCCGACGTCAAGGAGCGTGAGGAGCTCGTCATGGTCGTCGACGAGGAGCTCAAGATGATGAGCGCGGTGTGCCCCGACGGCGGCCGGATCCGCGGGCCGTTCCTCAAGCGCATGTCGCGCCTCACCCACACCGAGTACGTGCTCGAGGGGCGCAGCACCCTCGACCCGCGGGAGGTGCTGCGCCGCACGATGTTCGCGCCGACCGTGACCGGCTCGCCGATGGGCAACGCGTGCACCGTGATCGCCCGCCACGAGACGACGCCGCGCGGCTACTACGCGGGGGTGCTCGCCCGATTCACGCCGACCGCGTCGGGCTACGACCTCGACGCGCCGATCCTCATCCGCACCGCCTACCTCGACGCCGCCGGCACCGTGCGCGTGCCCGTCGGCGCGACGCTCGTGCGCCACAGCGACCCCGACGGCGAGGTCGCCGAGACCCACGCGAAGGCGGCCGGCGTGCTGACGGCGCTCGGCGCGATCCCCCGCCAGGGCGAACGACCGGGTGGATGCCTCGGCACCGACGCCGACGCGGCGGTCGACGACGCGGCCGAGTCGTCCGACCCCGCATCGCTCGCCGAGCGGAACGCCCACCTCGCGCCGTTCTGGATCTCCCCGCAGCCCGCGGCGGCGCCGCGCGGGGTGTCGGCGCTCGTCGTCGACGCGGGCGACGACTTCACGACGATGCTCGCGCACCAGCTGCACCACCTCGGAATCGCCGCGCGAATCGTGCCGTGGAACGAGGCGCCGCTCACCGCGGGCGAGGACCTCGTCGTGTTCGGGCCCGGCCCCGGCGACCCGCGCGACGCGACCGATGCGCGGATGTTCCGGCTGCACGAGCTCATCGCCGCGCGGCTCGCGCAGCGCGCCCCGATGCTCGCCGTCTGCCTCAGCCACCAGGTGCTCGCCCGGCTCGCCGGGCTCGCGGTCGCGCCGCTCGCCGCGCCCCAGCAGGGCGTGAAGCGCGAGGTCGGGCTCTTCGGCGAGCGCGCGGCGATCGGGTACTACAACACGTTCACCGCGTTCGACGCCGGGCTCGGCACAACTCCACGGCACGGGCTCGAGATCGCCGCCGACCCGAGAACCGGCGCCGTGCACGCCCTGCGGGGCGCCGGCATCGCTTCGGTGCAGGGCCACCTCGAGTCGGTGCTCTCGGTCGACGGGCTCGCGACGCTCGAGCGGCTGGTCGACGGGGTGCTCGAGCGGGCGACGGTCGTCACCCAGGATGCGGCCCTCCCCCCTTTCCTCGTCGGTCAGCCCGAGTAGCCGTCCCATGACGACGGATGACCGAGCCCGCGCCGATGCGGCCGGCGATCGTGGCGGCGGCGAGCGCAACCGGAAAGTTGCGACCCGAGGTGATGGACGCGTGACGTGGCGCGATGTACTCGTCGTCGTCGATGAGCGCGGCCGTCTCGAATCGGTCGCGCCCCGCGTAGCGCACCACGTATCCCCAGTCGGGCGTCGAAGTCCGCGAAGATCCCGGCGCTGACGACATCGGGTCCACCGGTGCGAGGGTGCAGATCACTCTGGCACATCGGCGCGCCCCCGAGAAACTCAGCGCTTCGGCTCGAGGTGCAGCCTGACCATCGGGATCTCGGGGTCCGCCTCGCCCGTCGCATCCACGATCGAGCGGTGCAGCATCGCCCAGGTCCTGGGGCGTTCGCGCGCGTAGCGGTCGAGCAGCGCCCGGCTCTCCGCCTCGTCGAGCAGTTCGGCACGGGCGGGCACGCGTCGGCGCCAGCCGACGCTCACGCCGCAGCGCGGCTCGGCCTCGAGGTTGCGGTACCACTGCGCCGTCGGGCCGAACCCCGAGGCGACGATGATGCGATCCCGCGACTCGTGCTCCGCGGCCTCGATGACGACGTACCGGCGTTCGCCGCTCCTCCGTCCGCGATGCTCGAGCATGAGCAGCCGGCCGAAGAACAGGAAGCCGAACCCCGCCTTGAACATCGGGATCGGCAGCCGGACCGCCCAACGCGTCGTCAGTATCCTCGCGCCGAGATCCATCGTGCTCCCCTCGTTCGTCGTGCTCAGTCGACCGCGGCGCGCTCGGCGGCGCGCTCGGCGGCCCGTCGCTCGCGCCACTCGTCCGCGAGGATCGCATAGGTGTAGCCGTCGATCCAGCCGAGCTCGGCGTGCCACGAGTCGCGCACGCCGTGCTGCTCGCGGCGCATGCCGAGCCGCTCCATCACCTTCCACGAGGCGATGTTGTCGGCGAAGCACCCCGCGGTCACGCGGTGCACCCCGAGTTCGTCGACGGCGAGGTCGATGAGCGACCGGGCGATCTCGGTCGCGTACCCGCGGCCGGCGTGGTGCGGGGCGACGCCGTAGCCGATGCCCGCCTCGGCGCGCACGTACTCGGCGGGGTCGCCGTGCGTCTGCCCCATGCCGTCGGTGATCCACAGCGATCCGGTGCCGACCACCTCATCGCCGAGCACGGCGATCGCCGAATGATCGAGCGGGTCGTCGATGCCGTCGAGCCAGGTCGTCGTGAACGCCTCGGGGTCGACCTCGGTGCGCAGCAGCCACCGCGTGACCTCGGGGCGGTTGCGCCACACGAGCACCTGCTCGATCAGTCGCCGGGTCGGCAGTCGGAGCTCGAGCGGGCCGGCGGGTCGCGGCCAAGCCACGTCGGAAGTCGTCATCCCTCCTGCCTACCAGCAGGCGCCGACGCCGTGCCACCCGTCAAGGGCTGCGCCGCTACTTCACGAGGCGCGAGAGCACTCGGTCGGCCAGCGGCTTGCCGCCCGTCTGGCACGTCGGGCAGTACTGGAACGTCGAGTCGGCGAAGATCACCTGCCGGATCGTGTCGCCGCAGACCTCGCACGTCTCGCCCGTCCTGCCGTGCACGCGCATCGCCCGGCGCTTCGCGTCCTTCAGTTCGGCGGGCGGGCGGCCGGATGCCACGGCGACCGCCTCGGCGAGGGTGTCGCGCATCGCGCCGTAGAGCACCTCGGTCTGCTCGGGCGTGAGCTTCGCCGCGAGCAGGTACGGCGAGAGCTTCGCCGCGTGCAGGATCTCGTCGGAGTACGCGTTGCCGATGCCGGCGAAGACGGACTGGTCGCGCAGCAGCCCCTTGATCTGGGTGCGCCGCCCGGCGAGGACCGCCGCGAAGTCGTCGAGGGTGAAGTCGGCCGCCGTCGGATCGGGGCCGAGCCGGGCGATGCCCGGGACCTCTGCCGGGTCGCGCACGACGTAGACCGCGAGCGACTTCTTCGTGCCGGCCTCGGTGAGGTCGAAGCCCGCCCCGTCATCGAGGCGCACGCGCAGCGCGAGCGGCGATCTGCCCGGCTTCACCGGGGTCTTCGGCACCTCGTCGTACCAGCGCAGCCACCCCGCCCGGGCGAGATGGAACACGAGGTGCGCCGCACCCGCGTCGACGTCGACGAACTTGCCGTGCCGGCGCACCCCACGGATGCGCTCGCCCTCGAGCGCCGACAGCGGCGGGTCGAACGTCTTCAGCGCCGAGATCGCCGCGACGCGCAGCGACGCGAACGCACGACCGGTCGTCCGCTCGTCGAGGAAGGCGACGAGCGCCTGCACTTCGGGAAGCTCGGGCACAGGGGAATCCTGTCACCGACGGGCGACATCCGCACCCGGGCGGCGATGAACGGCGTCAGCGCCGCCAGACGTACGGGGTCGTCGTGGAGACCTTCACGAGACCCGACCGCTCGAGGATCGGCCGCGAGAACTCGGTCGAGTCGCTGTGGATGTAGCGCTTCCCCATCGCGAGCGCGGAGCGCGCTCGCGCGGCCGTGAGCGCCCGGTAGATGCCGCGACCGCGCCACTCCTCGCGCGTCGCACCTCCCCAGATGCCCGCGAACTCCGATCCCTCGACGGGCTGGAGGCGCCCCGCGCTCACGATGCGGCCGTCGGCCTCGGCGATCCACAGTTCCGTGCCGTCGCCGCCGTCGAGCCGCTGCACGAGGTCGTCGGCCCGCTCGACCGAGACCGGATCGCCGAACACCTCGTCCTGCATCGCGCTCATCGCGCGGACGTCGCGCTCATCGGCGGCGCGGCGCAGCACGACTCCGTCGGGCAGCGGCACCTCGGCCGTGAGGAGGGCGGCCTCGCCGACCATGATCGACTCGGGCTCGTCGGCGACGTAGCCGTGCGCGACGAGCGCCTCGAGCAGGCCGGGCGCACGATCGTGCCCGCGCGTCTTCCATTCGACGGCGGTGATCGCGGGTTCGGCGGCGAAATCCGCGAGCACGCCACCGACGAGGACGTCGATCGCGTCGGCGTCGAACCCGTCGAGGTCGCGATAGCTCACGAAGCCGTACCCTCCCGGGAAGACGGCGAGCCGCAGTGGACCTCGCCGTTCGGCCCGCACCGCGTGAGCGGTCTCGGCGTCGGTGCGGAGCTGGTCGTCGTAGGCCCGCAGCAGTGCGGTGGCGTCGGTCATCGCTCAATGATGGCCCATCCGATCCGGCGCCTGACGAGGCATCCGCCTCGAACACGGCGCGACGGCCCCGGCGCGGCGACGCTGCCGGGTCAGCGGCCGACCCGCTCGGCCGCAACCGGCCCGCCGGCGACGAGGTCGACCGGTTCGCGCCGGATCACGAGCGACACGGCCACCGCGAGGACGACCGCGATGACGGCCATGAGCGCGAAGCTCCATTCCCAGCTGCCGGATGTCTCGTGCACGACGCCGACGAGCAGCGACCCCGCACCGGCGATGGCGTAGCCGCCGCCCTGGGCGATCGCCGAGACCACGCCGGCCGATGCCGCGTTCGCCGACATGCCGACGATGAGGCTGATGCCGAGCCCGAACGCGGCGCTCTGCACGGCGCCGAGGAGGCCCACGACGAGCACGAACTGATCGCCCGTCGCGACGTACAGCGCGCCGAGGCCGACGGCGACCGCGATGCCGAGACCCGGTCCGAACCATGCGAGCACCCGCGGCCTGCGGGCGAGCACCGGGGTGACGAGGGTCGGCACGAACCCGGCGACGCTGAACCACGCGAGCAGGGCTCCGCGCACCGCGGGCGGTTCGCCGCGATCGGCGAGGAACTGCGGGAGCCACGCGGTGACCGCGAAATAGAGCAGCGCCTGCAGCCCGAACACGGCCGTCACGAGGCCGATCGTGAGGCCGCCGCCCGACGGCAGCCGGAGCGGCGGATGCTCGACGGTGCGATCGTGTCGCGCGCCGCGCCGCGCCGCGACGGCCATGGCGGCCGTCGCGACGATCGCGAGCAGGGTCCACATCCCGAGCGCGATCGGCGCCGATCCCCCGCTCGCCGTGTAGGCCGGAACGACCAGGCCCGCGCCGAGCGCCGCCCCGACGCCGAACGACATGCTGCTCAGGCCGATCCAGAGCCCGCTCGCGCGGAGCTCCTTGAGGTACTGCGGCAGCAGGGTGCCCGCGGCCATGATCGCGACGCCCGCGAGGAAGGTTCCCGGCAGGACCAGTGCCGAAGCGGCGACCCGCAGCGCGAGCGCTGCGGCGAGGCCCGCCATCGACCACGTCAGCGCGCGGGCGACGCCGATGCGCCGCGCCAGCCACGGCCCGACCGGCGCGGTGAGGCCGAACGCGATCACGGGCAGCGTCGCGAGCACCGTGGCGTCGGCGGAGCTCAGCCCGTACGCGATCCGCGTCTCGTCGAGCAGTGCAGCGACCCCGGTGATGGCGGGGCGGAGGTTCACCCCGATCAGGAGGGCGGCGACGAGGCCGGCGGTCGTGCCGGCGCCCGTCCCGCGTTCGCGCCCGGCCCGCCCCTCAGGCGCCGACGACACGGAGGCCATCGGCGACGACCCGGCCGTCGTGGATGACGGTGCGGTCGCGACCCCGGTCCATGACGGCGCTCGTCGGCGTCTCGCCGTCGACGAGCACGAGGTCGGCTCGATCGCCGACCGCGACGCCCGGCCGGTCGCCGACGCCGGCGATGCGCGGCGACTCGTGCGACATGATGCTCGCGCCGCCCATGGTCGCCACGGCGAGCGCGAGCTCGACGAGGTCGTCGCGGCGGAATCCGTTGACGAACGCGAGCTGCCAGGTGCGGTCGAGCATGTCGCAGTTGCCGTACGGGCTCCAGTAGTCGCGCTGCCCGTCCTCCCCCAGGCCGACCCGCACGCCCGCCTCGGCGAGCGCGACGAGCGAGAGGTGGTTGCTCGTCGACGGCGCCACTGTCGCCATCGCGATGTCGAGCTCGGCGAACTCGTCGATGAGCCGGCGGCTGACCGCCTCGGACACGGCGCCCAGTTCGTAGGCGTGGGACATCGTGACCTTGCCCTGCATGCCGAGGGCGCGCGTGCGCTCGAGCACGAGCTCGGTGCTGAACACGCCGAGCTCGCCCGGCTCGTGCAGGTGGATGTCGATCTCGACCTGGTACTTCTCGGCGAGCCCGAAGACGATGTCGAGGTGCTTCGCGGGGTCGCGGTCGAGCTGGCTCGGGTCGATGCCGCCCATCACGTCGGCGCCCTGCTTGAGCGACTCCTCGAGGAGCTCGACGGTGCCCGGCTCGCGCAGGATCCCGGCCTGCGGGAACGTCATGATCTGCACCTCGGCGTGGCCGGCGAACTTCTCCTTCGCGGCGACGACCGAGTCGAACTTCTCGAGCTTGCAGTCGACGTCGACCTGCGCGTACGAGCGCACCCGCGTGGTGCCCTTCGCGATCATCTGCTCGAGCGTGCCCGCGACGATCTCGGCGTGCGGCACGTCGGTGTTGCGCCAGTTCTCGCGGTCGTTCATCATCATGCCCCAGACCCCGGGCCGGCCCGTGTGCTCGCGGAACGGCAGGCCGATCCGGCTCGAATCCAGGTGCACGTGCACGTCGCTGAACGCGGGCAGCACGAGCCGGCCCCGACCGTCGACCGCGTCGGCGACCGCTGCGGCCGCGTCGTGGGGCCGGATCTCGCTGATGCGCGATCCCTCGATGACGAGGTCGACGGGGTCGCCGCCCCAGGGGCGGACGTCACGGATGAGCATGGGCGATGTTCCTTTCGGCGGGGTCGACGGGTCCGGGCGCGAATGCGGCGGCCTCATCGGGATGGTGGCATGCGTTGGGTCCGGTCGGCACGACGTCGATGCAGTTCCGCCGACGATCCTCGTCCAGCAGCGCGAAGACCGGGCAGCGAGTGCGGAACACGCAGCCGCTCGGCGGGTTCGACGGGTGCGGCAGGTCGCCCACGAGCCGGATGCGCCCCGAACGGTCGGCGGTCGGGTCGGGCTTCGGCACCGAGCTGAGCAGCGACCGCGTATAGGGATGCCTCGGCGAACCGAACACCTCGTCGGCGTCGCCGTGCTCCATGATTCGGCCGAGGTACATCACGGCGATGTCGTCGGCGAAGTGCTTGACGACCGACAGGTCGTGCGCGATGAACACGTACGAGATGCCGGTGTCGGCCTGGATGTCCTGCAGCAGGTTGATGACCTGGGCCTGCACCGACACGTCCAGCGCCGAGACGGGCTCGTCGCAGATGACGACGTCGGGCTCGAGCGCGAGCGCCCGGGCGATGCCGACGCGCTGCTTCTGGCCGCCCGAGAACTCGTGCGGGAAGCGGTTGACGTGCTCGGGGCGCAGGCCCACCCGGTCCATGAGCGACTGCACGCGGCGCTTCATGCCCTCGGGCGGCGAGATCTTCTGCGCGACGAGCGGCGCTGCGATGACCCCGCCGACGGTCTGGCGCGGGTTGAGCGACGACGCCGGGTTCTGGAAGACCATCTGCACGCGCCGGCGGAACTGCGCGAGGTCGCGCCCCCTGAGGTCGGTGACGTCGGTGCCGTCGACGACGATGCGGCCCGCGGTCGGCTCGATGAGCCGCATGAGCAGGCGCCCGGTCGTCGACTTGCCGCAGCCCGACTCGCCGACGAGCCCGAGCGTCGTGCCGCGTTCGAGCGTGAACGAGACCCCGTCGACGGCCTTGACGACCGACCCGCGGCGGAAGAGCCCGCCGCCCTTGCCGAAGTACTTCGTGAGGCCTTCGACCTCGAGGATGGGCGTGCTCATGCGAGGACCCCTTCGTTCAGGTGGCAGCGCGACCGGTGGCCGTCGCCGTGCAGCTCGGGCCGCTCGGTGAAGCAGCGGTTGCCCGGCACGAGCTGCGCGACGGGGCAACGGGGTGCGAAGAGGCATCCGTTCGGGAGATCGACGAGCGACGGCGGGAAGCCCGGGATCGGCGTGAGGCGCCCGGCCTCGTCGGCCATCGAGGGCATCGAGGCGAGCAGGCCCTGCGTGTACGGGTGCGCCGTGTCGAAGAACGCGTCGTGCACGTCGGCCTGCTCGACGCACTGGCCGCCGTACATGACGACCACGCGTTGGCACACCTCGGCGACGACGCCGAGGTCGTGGGTGACGAAGATGACCGCCGAGCCCGTCTCAGCCTGGAGCGACGAGATGAGGTCGAGGATCTGCGCCTGCACGGTGACATCGAGCGCGGTCGTCGGCTCGTCGGCGATGAGCAACTCGGGCTCGCAGACGAGCGCCATCGCGATCATCGCGCGCTGGCGCATGCCGCCGGAGAACTCGTGCGGGTAGGCGTCGTAGCGCGAGACCGGGTCGGGGATGCCGACGCGGGCGAGCATGTCGATCGCGGTGGCCTTGGCCTGCTTGGCCGTCACCCGGTTGTGCACGCGGTAGGCCTCGGCGATCTGCTTGCCGACCGTGTAGAAGGGATGCATCGCCGAGAGCGGATCCTGGAAGATCATGCCGATCTTCTTGCCGCGGTAGGCGCGCATCGCGCGCTCGTCGAGGGCGACGAGGTCGACGCCCTCGAACATGATCCGGCCGCTGATCTGCGCGCTCGTGCCCTTGAGCAGGCCCATGAGCGCCTGGCTCGTGACGGTCTTGCCCGAGCCCGACTCGCCGACGATGCCGACGGTCTCCCCGCGCCGCAGCGAGAGGTCCATGCCGTTGACGGCGTGCACGAGGCCGTCGTCGGTCGGGAAGGCGACCTGGAGCCCCTGGATGTCGAGGAACGGTTCGGTGGCCATCAGCTGATCCTGACTCGGGGGTCGACCGCCGCGTACGACACGTCGACCACCACGTTCGCGATGATGATGAAGAAGGCGGCGAGCATCGTGATCGCCATGGTCACGGGCAGGTCGCCCGAGGTGGCGGCGCGCACGGCGGTGAAGCCGAGGCCCGGCACCGAGAAGATCTGCTCGGTGAGCACCGCGCCGCCGAGGAGGGCGCCGATGTCGAGGCCGAGCATCGTGATGATCGGGATGAGCCCGGCGCGCACGCCGTGCCGGAACGTGATGCTGCGGCGCGAGAGTCCCTTCGCCCTCGCCGTGCGCATGTAGTCCTCGCCGAAGGTCTCGATCATGTTGTTGCGCGTGATGCGGATGTACTGCGCGCTGAACAGGATCGCGAGGGCGATCCACGGCAGCAGGTAGTTGGCGAACCACGCCCCCGGCCCGGCCGGGCCGAACGGCGACGAGATCGTGTTGCTCGTGAACGGCAGCACGCGCAGCGTGCTCACGAAGACGAGGAGGAGCAGGAGCCCGGTGACGGGCACCGGCAGCGAGACGCCGATCGAGGCGGCGCCGACGATGAGCTTGTCGGTCGGCCGGCCCTTGCGGAGCGCGGCGAGGAGCCCGAGCCCGACGCCGAAGATCGTCCACAGCACGACGGCGCCGATCGCGATCGAGAGCGTGTACGGGAGCGCCCGGGCGATGACGTCGGTCACGTTCTCGTTCGTCTGGAACGACTTGCCGAGGCACGGCCAGGTGCACAGCTGCTCGGCGCCGGGGGCGCCGATCATGCGGTCGCCGACGAACCCCGAGAGGTAGTCGACGTACTGCACGAGGAAGGGCTGGTCCATGCCGAGCGCGACGCGCGCCTCGGCGATGCGCTCGGGGGTGCACTCCTGGCCGCACGCGGCGGCAGCGGGGTCGGCCGGGCCGAACTGGAACAGCGTGAACGTCACGAAGCTGACGACGAGGAGCAGGGCGAGGAGGGCGACCGACCTGCGGGCGAGGAATCCGAACATCACTGGGCCTGTGCGGGGCCGGCCTGCGCGGCCGGCCCCGCCCTTTCATGCGTGAGTGGAGCGCGTCGTTACTGCTCGACGCCGACGGTGGAGAGGTCGATGCTGCCGAAGAAGTAGCCGACCTGGGCGTTGCGGATGTCCGATCCGACGACGCTGTTCGTGAACGTGCGGATCAGCGGCACGATCGGGTAGCTCTCCATCGCCTCGTTGTAGAGCTCCGACCAGGCGGTGTTGATCTCCTCGGAGGTGCCGTTCGTGTCGCGCAGTTCGTACATCTTCTGCGCGATCTCGGGGTCGTGGAACCGCGAGATGTTGCTGAAGCCGTAGGTCGTGCCGTCGAGGCTCGGCCCGATGTTCGGGTCGACCGTCGTGCGGGTCGAGCCCGAGGCCGCGCCGCCGCACCAGCCGGCGCGCGCGATGTCGGGCATCTCGTCGCTCGCGAGCACCGTGTAGTAGTTCGCAGCCGGGATCGCGGTCATCTGCAGGTCGATGCCGAGTTCCTTGAAGTTCTGCTGCAGCACCGTGCCGAGGTTCTTGTACCGGTCGGTCGCGTTCGAGTACCCGTAGGTGAGCGTCGCGGGCACGTCCTCGCCCTCGAGCAGCGCCTTGGCCTCGTCGAGCTTCGCGGCACCTGCCGGGTCGAGGTCGGTCGTCTCCTCGACGTAGCCGACCTGGCTGTCGTTCAGGTACGAGTTCGTGATCTTGCCGAAGCGGGCGCCGCCGTACTGCACCTGGATCGCGGCACGGTCGATGGCGAGCGCGAGCGCCTTGCGCACGTCGGGGTCGGTGATCGTCTCGGTGTTGAAGTTGAGCACGTCGGTGCAGCCGAGGATGCCGGCGGCGGTGCGCTCGGCGATGCCGGCCTCGGTCAGGCGCGAGGTGTCGGACGCCTGCAGCGCGCCGTTCGAGTCGAGCGTGATCGCGGTCGGGTCGGTGTCGGCGAGCAGCTGCTGGCTGATCGTCGCCTGCGCCGTCGAGAGCGAGAAGGTGAACGTGTCGGGCAGCGCCGTGCGGTTCTCGTCGGTCGCCGGGTCCCACTCGGGGTTGCGCACGAGCTTGAGCTCGCGACCCCGGTCGTAGCTCTCGATCATGTACGGGCCCGACGAGATCGGGTGGTTCGTGTAGTCGAGCTTCGTGTCCTTCGCCTCGGGCACGGGCGCGGTGTTCGACCGCGAGACGAGCGCCGGGAAGTCGGGGTTCGGCTGCTTGAGGTGGAAGACGATCGTCTGCTCGTCGGGCGTCTCGACCGCGGTGAGCTCGCCGCCCGCGTACGGGCCCGTGTAGTCGTCGGAGTCGAGGGCCGAGTTGAGCTCCTGCGGCGCCTGCGTGTAGACGTCGCGGGCGTAGGTGCGCTCGATGCCGTACTTGACGTCGGCCGAGGTGATCGGCGTGCCGTCCTCGTACTCGAGGCCGTCCTTGAGCGTGTAGGTCCAGGTGAGGCCGTCCTCGGAGACGGTGCCCGTGTCGGTGGCCATGTCGGCGACGATGGCCGGCGGCTGGCCCGCGGTCTCCTTCGCCATGGTGAGCGTGCGGTAGTACAGCTGGCCGACGTTGGCGGTCTGCACGTAGTTGCTGTTGCCCGGGTCGAGCGTCATGAAGTCGCTCGACATGAGCACGTTGACGTTGCCGCCGGGCTCGGTGAAGCCGGGCTCGACGATTCGTGCGGCATACGGGTCGTTGCTGCCGGCCGAGGGCTGGCTGCCGGGGTCGCCTCCGGCGGTGCAACCGGTGACGGCGAGCGCCACGGCCATCGTGGCCGCGACGATCAGTGAACTGCGGAACTTCATGACTCTCCTTGCGTGGGTGGTGCGGTGTGGACGGGAAGACGGGATGCGTCGAGGCCGAGGCCTCAGTCGCGCGAGGCCTTGGGGTCGAGCGCGTCGCGGACGGCGTCGCCGAGCAGGTTGAACGCGAGCACGGTGATGACGAGCGCGGTCCCCGGGACGATGAGGAACCACGGGTCGCTGAGGTACCAGTTGCCCGCTTGGGCGGCGTTGAGCATCTGGCCCCACGAGGGCGTCGGGTCCTTGACGCCGACGCCGAGGAACGAGAGCGCGGCCTCGGCCGAGATGTTCGCGGGGATCAGCATGGTCGCGTAGACGAGCACGACGCCGAGCACGTTCGGGATGACCTGCTTGAAGATGATCGAGCGGTACGACGCGCCGTACGAGCGGGCGGCTTCGATGTACTCCTGCTCGCGGATGCTGAGCACCTGGCCTCGCACGACGCGAGCGAGGTACGCCCACCCGAAGAATCCGAGGATGAGCACGAGCGAGGCGATCGGCACGAAGCTGCCGGTGCCGAGCGGGGTGTCGCGCAGTCGCGAGGCGAGGATCGGCGTGAGCGACAGCACGAGCAGCAGGTGCGGGAAGGCGAGGAAGAGGTCGATGGTGCGACTGATGATCATGTCGACCTTGCCGCCGAAGAAGCCGGCGGCAGCGCCGAGCACGGTCCCGAGCACGACCGAGACGAGCGTCGAGAGCAGGGCGATGACGAGTGAGACCTGGGCGCCGTAGGCGAGCCGGGCGAACAGGTCGCGTCCGAGACCCGGTTCGACGCCGAGCCAGTGCTCGGCGGAGGGGAACATGTAGCCCGGCAGCGGAAGGCCCGGGGTCATGAAGTTGTCGAGCACATCGGGGCCGGTGCGGGTCGTGAACGGATCCTGCCCCTCGATCGCGACGAGCACGGGGGCGAGCACGGCGAAGAGCACGATCGCCACGACGACGCCGAACGACGCGAGCGCCACCGGGCTCCGCTTGATGCGCAGCCACGCGGTGCCGAGGAGGCTCCGCCCCGTCGCGATCTCGGCCTTCGGCTCGCCGTCGCGCGGCGCATCGATGGTCGGGGCGGCGACGGGCGCCTGCCGTTCGCTGCTGTCGGGGCCCGCGGTCGGGGTCGCCACCTGCATATCCGTCACGATCGTCCTTGAAGGGTCGGGGTTCGGTCGGGCAAAACTGTATACCAAATCTCGCGAATCGCAAGCCCGGTGGAATATCACGTTGCACCACCCGGGCATCTTTCAACCCCAGCGAGCGATGAATCCCCGGTTCAGGTGACATTTCCGGCTGGATGCCTCCAGCCTGACGGAATGCGTCGACTTGAGGCATCCGTCACGACTCGGTAGTTTTTGGATACCAAACGTTCACATTCCTGCGAAAGGAACCCCGTGCGCACGCTGATCACCGCCGATCACCTGCTCGCCTTCGACGGCACGAGCCACGTCGAGATCCGCGACGGCGCCGTCGTGACCGACGGCGACCGCATCGTCTACGCCGGCACCGCCGCCGGCGCGCGCGAGCTCCAGGTCGACGAGCGCATCGAGCTCGGCGAGAGCCTGCTCATGCCGGGGCTCATCGACCTCGACGCGCTGACCGACATCGACCACCTCATCCTCGACTCGTGGTCGAGCGGCGAGGACGGACCGCGACTCCAGTGGTCGAGCGAGTACTTCGACCGCCGCGCGCACGTGTTCACCGAGGCCGAGCGCCGCCGCATCCGCGAGATCGCCCTCGTGCAGCTCGCGCTGCACGGCATCACGAGCTACATGCCCATCGCCTCCGAGGTGCACTCGGCCTGGGCGGAGTCGGCCGACGACTTCCTCGCGATGGCGGAGTTCTCGAGCCGGATCGGAATGCGCGGCTTCCTCGGGCCGTCGTACCGGTCGGGCGTGCCCGTCGTCGACGAGACGGGTGCCCGCGACATCCGGTTCGTCGAGGAGGAGGGCCGAGCGGGCCTGGCCGATGCGATCCGATTCGTCGACCGCATCCGCGAGCTCGACGACCCGCTGCTGACCGGCGTGTTCCTGCCCTGCCGCATCGAGACCCTCTCCCCCGAACTGATGGAGGCCACGGCCGCCGCCGCGCACGAGCGCGACGCCCTCGTGCGCATCCACGCCCTGCAGGGCGAGTTCGAGCGCGAGTACGTCATCGCCCGATACGGGCACACCCCGCTCGACCACCTCGAAGCGCACGGCCTGCTGCACGACCGCGTGATCGTGCCGCACGGCGTCGTGGTCGACGTGAACCCGCACGTGCACGGCGAGGACCGCGGCGACCTCGCGCGGCTCGTGGCGGCCGGCGTCTCGATCGTCCACTGCGCGCTCACGAACGCCCGCTACGGCGCCGAGCTCTGGGACTTCGCGCGCTATCGCGACGCGGGCGTCAACTTCGCGCTCGGCACCGACTCGTTCCCGCCCGACCTCATCCGCGGCATCGACACGGGCGTGTCGGCGGCGAAGGTGCAGCACGGCGACCTCTCGAAGGGGGACATCGCCGCCTACGTCGATGCGGCGACCCTCGGCGGCGCCCGTGCGCTGCACCGCCCCGACCTCGGGCGCATCGAGGCCGGCGCGACCGCCGACCTCACGGCCTTCCGCCTCGACGACGTGCGCATGGGACCGGTCGAGGACCCGATCCGAACGCTCGTGCTCAACGGCACCGCGCGCGACGCCTGCCTCACGATGGTCGGCGGCCGGGTCGTCATGCGCGACGGGCGCCTGCCGGGGGTCGACCTCGACGCCGTGCGCGCCGACACGAAGGTCCTGTTCGCGAAGCTCCGGGCCGGCTACACGGACCGCGACGGGCGGCACGGTTCGGCCGACGAACTCTTCCCGCCCGTCTTCCCGGTCGCCGGCTGACGCCGGCGACCAGACCGTCGCCGCCTCGAGGCACAGAGCCGGGAACCCTCATGAATCAGCGCACCGAGGAAGCCCTCGCCGACGGGGTCTATCGCGCCCTCCTGCGCGCGATCATCGCCGGCGACCCCCGGCCGGGCACGCGCCTCATCGAGCGGGAGCTCTCGGAGCGCTACGCGGTGTCGCGGGTGCCCGTGCGGCAGGCGCTGCAGCGGCTCGAGTCGGAGGGCTTCGTCGTCACGGAACCGCGGCGCGGCGCCGTCGTGCGCCTCGTCACCCGCGCCGACCTCGAGGAGCTCTTCGACGCGCGACTCTGCATCGAACCGTTCGCGACCCGGCAGGCCGCTCGGCGCATCCAGGAGGGCGTCGCCTCGCCGGAGCGGCTCGCCGAGCTCCTCGAGCGGTCGCAGGACCGCTTCTCGGCGGGCGACGAGTCGGCCGGCATCTCGGCGAACCTGCGCATCCACGCCGAAATCGTGCGGCTCTCGGGCAACGGACTGCTCGTGCGGAGTCTCGAACCGATGCTCGGACGGATGGAGTGGGTCTTCCGGCTCACGCACGAGGCCCGCGACGAAGCGCAGGCGCACGAGCACGAACGGCTCTTCGACGCGCTCGTGAGGGGCAACGCCGAGCTGGCGGCGTCGCAGGCGTACGCGCACATCGAACTCGGGCGAGCGCCGATCCTGGCGGCGCTCGCCGATGTGCTCGCCGCCTGAGGCCGACCTGGGGTGATGTCGGTGGGTGCTGAGAGGATCTCACCATGGAGATCACGGCACTGCGGCAGACTCGCGAGTTGCACGTCGGCGACACGCTCGTGAGCTCCGCCGACCGAGCCTACGAGGTGACGAAGATCAGTCGCGTCGGTCGCGGCATCCGTGTGCAGTACCTGACACCCGACGGGCGGCCGGGTCGGTTCACGGCGGCTCCCGAGGCGGTCAGCCGGGTCCGTGTCGGCGGCTCGACGCTGGCGGCGTGAGCCGTCAGCCGCTCCCGGCGTTCCGATCGGGCGCGCAGGCGCCCTATGATCGCGTCGTGGATCCCATCACCGCCCGTGCCGCGCTCCGGCTCGCACCTTCGACCGTCGTGACGCCCGAGCTCGTCGAGGCCGCATACCGCGACGCCGCAGAGGAGCGCCTTCCGGCGCGCTACGCCGACGCCGCCGACCGGGCGGCGGCCGAGGCCTGGGCCGGTGCGCTCGCAACGGCGCGGGCCGTGCTCATCGCCGAGGCGACGGGCCGCTGGCCGGCGGCGCCGGCCGCGACACCGCCCGCCCGGCGACGCATGGGCGCCGGGGGCATCGTGGCGATCTCCGTTGCCGCGACGCTCGTCGTGGCGGGCGTCGGCGCGGCCGCGGGCTTCGCGGCGGCGTCGCTCTCCCGCCAGTCGAACGCCGGCGCATCGTCCGCGTCGGGCGCCGACCCCGCGGAGAGCGAGGCCGACCAGCCGCCGGTTGAGTACCTCAGCGCGGACGAGACCGGGTTCAGCTTCCCGGCGGCGGTCGAGGCGTACTTCGACGGACGCTACGACGACGAGTGCCCGACCGAGTTCGAACTCGGCTGCTGGCAGACGGCGATCATCACCGACACCGACTGCGACGCCCTCGAGGTCGAACTGGCCTTCTCCTCCTCGGAGGACGGCGGGGCCGAACGCACCGAACGCCGAACGCTCGGCAGCGTCGTTCGCGGGCTTCCCGAACCGGTGGTCTTCGGCGACGACGACCACGAGTACGGCTGGATCAACGACGTCGTCTGCGTCACCACCGAGAGCTGACGCGGCGCGCCGGCCCTGCTCAGCCGAGCGTGATGCCCCGCTGGCGCATGAACGGCACGGGATCGATCTGCACGCCCGACTGGTAGACCTCGAAATGCAGGTGGCAGCCGGTCGCCGCCCCGGTCGCGCCCGACCAGCCGATCTGCTGACCCGCGCGCACGAGCTGACCGGCTTTGACGAGCACGCCGCCGTTCGCGAGGTGCGCGTACCCGGTGTCGATGCCCTTCCCGTGCGCGATCTTCACGAAGTTGCCGTAGGTGCCGACCCAGGCCGACGTGCTCACGCGACCCCCTGAGGCCGCGTAGACGGGCGCGTTGCACCCGGTGCCGAGATCGACCCCGCGGTGGAAGGACTGCGTGCACCCGCTCGGGGTGCAGATCGGGTCGCGCGGGCCGAAGACGTCGGTGATGCGCCCGGAGGCCGGCTTCGCCCAGATGATCGGGCACGGCGTGTTCGCGGCGACCTGCTCGCCGACGACGCCCGTGCCGCCGATGATCACGCGGGTGGGCGGCGACAGCTGGTTGAGCGCGACCCAGACGGGGTGCGGGATGCAGGTGCCCATGGTGAGGTAGAGCGGGTCGCCCATCGCCCCGGCGAGCGTCGCCCCGGCGAGCGCGTCGGCGAAATCGGCGCCGGTGGCGAGGAACGCATTCCGTCCGAGCGCCGGGTCGACGCCGAACACCGCCTCGTTGATCGCGGCGGCCGTGAGGTACCGGTCGAGGCCGTCGTGGCGCTTCGCGGCGAATCCGTTCGAGACCAGCTGCTTCGCGATCGACGCGCTGACCGCCCCGGTGCCCCCGGCGATGCGCACCGTGCCCACCCGAAGGGTCCGCAGCGTCGTGATCGTCGAGGCGCGCAGGCTCGCCGCCGATCCGTCGACGAGCAGCACTGGTGCGCCGATCGCACCGGCGGCCGCCGACGCGGCGAGCGCATCGGGGAACGTCCGGCCGGTCGCGACGAACGCCTGGGTGGCACTGCCGAAGGCGTCGGCGACGAGCCGCTCACCGGTCTCGTACCGGTCGCGGCCGCTGATGCGTTCGATGGCCGGCGTCAGCGAGGAGAGCTGCCGGAAGACCGCGGCGCCGACGGCGGTCTCGCCTCCGGCCACGATGATGCGCTGCGGGGCGAGCCGTTCGATCTCGGCCCGGACCACGTCCGGAAGGACGGTCGCCCGGGTCAGCAGCAGCGGCCCGCCGCGGTGGGCCGCTGCGGCCGCAGAGCTCAGCGCATCGGGGAAGTCGGCGCCCGTC
Source organism: Agromyces solani (assembly GCF_058349925.1). Classification (NCBI taxonomy): domain Bacteria; kingdom Bacillati; phylum Actinomycetota; class Actinomycetes; order Micrococcales; family Microbacteriaceae; genus Agromyces; species Agromyces solani. Next base: position 1,036,893 of record NZ_JBYRER010000001.1, on the reverse strand, counting down.
GCGATGTAGAGCACGGGCACGCCGGGTGCGAACCGCTTCGACACGGCGACCGCGGTCGCGTAGCGATCCGGCCCGGCGAGCCGCTGCACACCGGTCGGGAACGGCTCGATCTCGGTCGCCTCGGCGACGGAGAACCGGGGGGATGCCTCGGCGTCGGCATCCGGCGTCGACGGAGTCTTCGTCGCCGGCACCTCGGTGGCCGGCGCCTCGGTGGCGGGCGGCTCCGTCGCCGGCGGCTCCGTCGCCGGCGGCTCGGTCGCCGGCGTGGTCGGCTCCGCGGTCTCCGGGGCGGGCGAGGGCTCGCCGGTCGGTTCGGGCCCGGCCGGCGGCTCCGAGGGGTCGGGCGACGACGCCGCGACCGGCTCTTCCGGCGTCAGCGGCGACAGCCCGCTCGCTGCGACGGCGGGAGACATCCCGCCGAACCCCATGACCGCGGCGACCGCGAGTGCGATCGCTCCATTTCGTGCGACGCGCATGCGACGTCTCCTCCCCCGTGGCGAAGACGTCGAGATGCGACGGCGTCCCCCGACCGACGTTCGCACTTCGCAGTCTACGAGGCGGGCCGGGCCGGTGGAAGCGCGCGAGCTAGTCGGCCGCCTTCAGCGGGAGCGACTCGCCGTCCGTCTGGCACGTCGGGCAGTACTGCGCCGTCGTGCTCGCGAAGCTGAAGTCGCGAACGGTGTCGCCACAGACCGGGCAGGCCTCACCGGCCCTCCCGTGCACGCGCATCGCGGCGACCTTCTCGGCCTTGAGCCGGTCGATCGGCACGCCGCGCCGATCACTGATCGCGTCGTTCACGACGCCGACCGTCGTCGCGTACAACCGGTCGAGCGCGCTCGGGTCGAGCGCTGCGGCGTGCCCCACCGGCGAGAGCTTCGCCGCGTGCAGGATCTCGTCGGAGTAGGCGTTGCCGATGCCGGCGAGCGACTCCTGCTCCTGCAGCAGCGCCTTCACCTGCTTGCGTCGCCCCGCGACCGCGGCGTCGAAGTCGGCCCGCGTGAACGCCGGGTCGGCCGGATCCGGTCCGAGCTTCGCGACGGCCGGGACCGCGATGGGGTCGTCGACGACCCAGAGCCCGAGCGAGACCCAGTCGCCCGCGTCGGTGAACTCGACGGCGGTGCCGTCGTCGAACTCGACGATCGCGAGCGTGGGCGGCCGGTCGTCGCCGGAGGCATCCGCCGGTTCGTCGGAGCCGTAGCGCGCCCAGCCGTGGCGGCCGAGTGAGACGACCAGGTGACCCGTGCCGACCGCGAAGTCGAGCAGCTTGCCGCGCCGCGACACCCCCTCGACCCGCTCGCCGACGAGCGAGGTGGGCGGCGTCGTGCGCGTCTTGACCGTGCGGAACTCGACGACGTCGACCGCCGTGATCTCGTGACCGCTCAATCGCTCGTCGAGTTCATCGGCGAGCGCCTGCACCTCGGGCGACTCGGGCATGCCCCCAGCCTCGCACGATGACGGGCGGCCCCGGAAGGGCCGCCCGTCATCGTGGCCGTCACTCGGTCGAGAAGTCGAGCTCCGAGTCCGCCACCGCGATCATCGACCAGGTGCCGCCCTCGGCGTCGGTGAACTCGTAGGCCGGCACGACGAGCACGCTGCCGTCGGGCTGCCACTGGCTCGCGAGCCCGAGGCGCGCGTCGACGATCTCGACCTCGTGCACGGGCCACGAGACCGCTGCCCCCTCGGCGGGCGTCGCCGGCGGCTCGGTCGGCGGGGTGTAGACCTCGGGCATGTCCGCTGCATCGCCCTCCATCGCGGCGTACGGCATCACCGTCGTCTGCGCGCCGAACCGCGGGTCGGAGAGCCGGTCGAACGCCTCCTGCTCGCTCACGATCGCATAGGCGCCGAGCGCGACGATCGGCGCGAGCGATCCGCTCGCACTGTAGGTGCCCTGCTGGGTCACTTCGATCGACCATGCCTGGTCGAGCCGCTGGCCGTCGACGACGGGCCACGCCTGCGCCGAGCGGGTGAAGGCGCCCTCGTAGTTGTTGTCGGTCGTGTACTCGAACGCCCCGGGGTCGCGACCGGTCGAGGCGATGAGTGAACGGAGCGCATCGACGGCGGCGGCATCGCCGGGCAGCTCGGGCACGGGCGGCTCGCAGACCACGTCCGGCTCCGCGCCCTCCGCGTACAGCTTGTTGCACTCCGCCCACGGGTCGAGCGCGGGGTCCATGAACCAGAAGCTCAGGGTCCCGTCGAGGCCGACGGAGACCGATGGGGCGCTGCCGTCCTGCGGGCCGACGACCCAGGAGCCGTCCTTGAGCTCGGGGGTGCCCTGCACGCCGAGCGCCGCGGCGAGCGCGGCCACCGTCTCCGCGTTCGATGCGGATCGCGGGTCGTATCCGTACCCGGCGGCCGAGCCGCCCTCGGTCGAGAGGCCCGAGGAGCTGAAGACGTTGCGGCCGTACCCGAAGCCGTAGGGGTACGACATGTCAGTCGACACCTTGGAGTCCGCCGCACCGCCCATGGCGGGCGCCTGCCCGGTCACCGACTGGTCGGCGGGACCGCTCGATTCGCTCTCGCCGGCGCCTGAGCCCTGCAGCGAGATCGGCGGCGCGGCCGGCCCCGCGACCATGGAGGTGCCGTTGAGGCCGGCACCGGCGGCGTATCCCGCCCCGCCGACGATCGCGAGCGACGCGGCGACGGCCGCGATCGCGATCCAGCGCGGACGGCGGCGGGCCCGTTCGGCGGTCAGGTCGGCCACGGGTGCGCCTTCGGCGGCGGGGGTCGCCTCGCCGACCGGCCCCGCTCCGGCGCCGGTCGTGTCGACGGCGGCTGCGATCACGTCGTCGGCGAAGCCGTCGCGCGGTTCGACGTCGGCCGCCGGGTCGGCCGCGCGCAGCAGCGCCACGGGGTCGGATGCCTCGTCGACGGGCATCTCGTGCGCGAGGTCGTCTCCGGGCACTCGCTCGCCGTCAGCCGTGCGCTCGTCTCCGGGGTCGTGCTCGCGGGGCCCGTTCGGGTCGCGTTCGCGGTCGTCGTTCATGTCGATCAGCCTCCGTGGTGGGTACACATCGGATATGTCTCGGCCCGGCCGTACCTTGCAGGGCGATCACCGGGCGGCCCGATCGGGGCTCGGGTCAGAAGGTCAGCCGCTCGCCCCACGCGTCCCGGAGCCGCTTGCGAGCACGCGAGAGCGCGGCATCCGCCCCGGAGCGCGAGATGCCGAGCACCTGCGCGAGCCGCTCCCCGTCGAGGCCCTCCCAGGCGTGCAGCAGCAGGATGCGCCGATCGCGCTCCCCCACGCTTTCGAGCGCGCCGCGCAGCTCGGCGTCGAAGAGGGCGCTGAGCTCGGGATCGTCGGCGACCCGGGCGACGCCCGCCTCGGGCACCTCGTCGACCGGGAGGTCGACGTGCTTGCGCCGGTGGTTCGCGAGGGTGAAGCCCGCCGTGCGGTAGAGCCACGGGAGCTCCGCGTCGCGGGGGACATCGGCTCGACGCCGCCACGCGGTCGCGAAGACCTCGGCGGCGAGGTCCTCCGCGTCCTGGCGGGGCCCTCGGCGGGCGAAGTAGCGGACGAGCGCGGTCGAGTGCTCGCGCACGAGCCCGGTGAACCAGGCCGCGTCACGCGCGGCATCGTCGGGGGTCGCGGGCGGATCGGTGCTCGCAGGCATCGCCACCCCCTCGGTCGTCTCGGCGGCGACGGCGGCATCGGCATTCCTCACACCATGTCTGTGTCGCCCGTGCCGCGAGTCTTGCACGGCGATGCGGTCGATGTCTCGGTTCAGGCCTCGGCGACCCGCCCCGCTTCGACGTGCCAGCGCCGGTCGAGGTTCACGTGCTCGAGCATGCGGCGATCATGGGTCACGAGCAGCAGCGTGCCCTCGTAGCCCTCGAGCGCCTGCTCGAGCTGCTCGATCGCCGGCAGGTCGAGGTGGTTCGTCGGCTCGTCGAGCACGAGCACGTTGACGCCCCGCGCCTGCAGCAGCGCCATGCCCGCGCGCGTGCGCTCGCCGGGCGAGAGGTCGTCGACGGGTCGCAGCACGTGATCGGCCTTGAGGCCGAACTTCGCGAGCAGGGTGCGCACCTCGCCCGAGCTGAGCTCGGGCACGAGCGCCTCGAACGCGTCGGCGAGCGGCATGGTGCCGGCCAGCTGCGAACGGGCCTGGTCGATCTCGCCGATCGCCACCGACGAACCGAGGCTCGCACGCCCGCCCTCGGGGGCGATTCGGCCGAGCAGCAGCCCGAGCAGGGTCGACTTGCCGGCGCCGTTCGGCCCGGTGATGCCGATGCGGTCACCGGCGGTGACCTGCAGCGACACCGGCCCGAGCGTGAAGTCGCCGCGAGCGACCGTCGCCGCGTCGAGCGTCGCGACGACCGACGACGAGCGCGGCGCCTGCCCGATCGTGAACTCGAGCTTCCACTCCTTGCGCGGCTCCTCGACCTCCTCGAGGCGGGCGATGCGGCTCTCCATCTGGCGCACCTTCTGCGCCTGCTTCTCGCTCGACTCCATCGACGCCTTGCGGCGGATCTTGTCGTTGTCGGGCGACTTCTTCATGGCGTTGCGCACGCCCTGGCTCGACCATTCGCGCTGCACGCGGGCGCGGGCGACGAGGTCGGCCTTCTTCGCGGCGAACTCCTCGTAGTCCTCGCGAGCGTGCCGGCGCACGGTCTCGCGCTCCTCGAGGTAGGCGTCGTAGCCACCGCCGTAGACCCGGTTCGAGTGCTGGGCGAGGTCGAGCTCGAGCACCTTCGTGACGGTGCGGGCGAGGAACTCGCGGTCGTGGCTCACGAGCACGACCCCGCCGCGGAGCCCGGCGACGAACGCCTCGAGCCGGGCGAGCCCGTCGAGGTCGAGGTCGTTGGTCGGCTCGTCGAGCAGCACGACGTCGAACCGCGAGCAGATGAGCGCGGCGAGCCCGACGCGGGCGGCCTGCCCGCCCGAGAGCCCGGTCATGAGCGAGTCGGCGGTGACCGCGTGACCGTCGGGCGCACCCTCGCCGTCGCCGACCGCGAGCCCGAGCTCGGCGAGCACCGCGGGCAGCCGCTCCTCGAGGTCGGCCGCCCCCGAGGCGAGCCAGCGTTCGAGCGCGATCGAGTACTCGTCGGCGGGGTCGACGCCGGCGGGCGGCTCCGGCAGCGCCAGGAGCGCTGCCGCGGCATCCAGGCGGGCGGATGCCTCGGCGCAGCCCGTGCGGCGGGCGACGTACTGCGCGATCGTCTCCCCCTCGACCCGCTCGTGCTCCTGCGGCAGCCAGCCGACGAACGCGTCGGACGGCGCGAGCGACACGGTTCCGGCGAGGGGCGCGATCGCCCCGCCGAGGATGCCGAGGAGCGTCGACTTGCCGGCCCCGTTCGCCCCGACGACTCCGACGACGTCGCCCGGTGCGACCGTGAGGTCGAGATCGTCGAAGAGGGTGCGGTGGGCGTACCCGCCGGCGAGGCCCTGGGCCACGAGTGTTGCAGTCACCGGACCACCCTAGTCAGCCGAGTCGGCCCCGCCCGCATACCGCAACGGACATATTCGATCGCATACGTTTGCGGGATGCTCCGACGACTCGTCTCCCGCGTCTACTGGGCCCTGAGTCGCTGGACCCTCAGGAGCGAGCCCGCGCCCGCCCGGCCCACCGTGCTGGTCGGCGCACCGCACACGTCGAACTGGGACTTCGTGCTCATGCTCGGCATCGCCTGGCGGCTCGGCATCGACGTGCGCTGGCTCGGGAAGAAGAGCCTGTTCGCGGGTTGGCGCGGCCCGATCATGCGCGGGCTCGGCGGCATCCCGGTCGATCGCGCCGACCCGAGTCGCGTGGTCGGCGAGGTCGTCGCGCGCGTGAGGGCCGGCGAGGTCTTCGGGCTCGTCGTCACGCCCGACGGCACCCGCGGCGCGCACGAGTACTGGAAGTCGGGCTTCTACCGCATCGCCCGCGAGACCGGCATGCCCGTCACGCTCGGCTACGTCGACCGCACGACCATGACGACGGGTCTCGGCCCGACGATCGACCTGACGGGGGATGTCGCGGCCGACATGGACCGCATCCGCGCGTTCTACGCCGACAAGTCGGGCGTGCGCCCGAAGCTTCGCGTCGAACCGCGTCTCCGTGAGGAGGCGGCGCGCGGTTAGGCGCGCGGTCGCGCTCGCCACTCGTCGGCGAGCAGCCCGAGGATGACCTCGTCGGCGTGTTCGTCGACGACCCACGCCGACGAGCGCAGCACGCCCTCGCGCACGAAGCCGTTGTGCTCGGCGGCGCGCAGCATCGCGTGGTTGTCGGCGAGCGTCTCGATCTGCAACCGGCGCATGCCGCGGTACGCGAAGCCGTACGTGCAGAGGGTCGCCACGACGTCGGTGCCGTAGCCCCTGCCGTGCGTCGACGGCAGCGGGCCGAGCCCGATGTGCGTGACGGCTATCGCTTTCCGCGCCGCCTGTGTATCGTTTCTCGATAGGTGTCTACCGAATATCGATAGGAATCGCATGCAACGGCCCACCATCCTCGTGCTGAAGGCACTCATCGCCGTGATGATCGTGCTCATCCTCGCCTGCCAGTTGTTCCTCGTGCCGCAGACGGCGCACAGCATGGCGACCCGGTACCCGGAGTTCGCGGCGCTCGAGTTCCCGGGCATCGTGATCGCCGAGCTGTTCCTGCTCTGCATCCAGGTCGTCAACGTCTGCGTGTGGCGACTCCTGTCGATGGTCGGCCGGAGGAACATCTTCAGCACCGACGCGTTCCGGTGGGTCGACGTGATCCTCGGCGCGATCATCGCCGCGACCCTGCTCATCGGCGTCTCGTTCGTGCTGCTGTTCACGGCCGGCGTCGCGAACCCCTCGGTGCAGCTGCTCTGCGCGCTCGGCTTCGTCATCGGCGCCGGACTCTCGTTCCTCGTCATCGTCATGCGCGGGCTGCTCCGCAACGCGGCGCAACTGCAGCAGGACCTCTCCGAGGTCGTCTGATGCCCATCGTCATCGACCTCGACGTCCAGCTCGCGAAGCGCAAGATGTCGGTCGCCGATCTCGCCGCGGCGATCGACATCACACCCGTGAACGTGTCGGTGCTGAAGAACGGCCGCGCGAAAGCCGTGCGATTCTCGACCCTCGACGCGATCTGCCGCGTGCTCCAGTGCCAGCCCGGCGACATCCTGCGCTGGGTGCCCGATGACGTGGATGCCTCGACCGGCGCGGAGTCGGAGGTCTCGGCATGACTCGACCCGCCATCTCGACCGCGCGCGGATGGAGCGACGCCACGATCGCGTACCTGCTCGATGCGACCGCCTGCCCGGTCTGCGTGCGCGATCGCCTCCGCGACGGGAGATGCCCGAGCTGCGGAGCGGCCGTCGACGCCGGGCTCGCGCAGGCGCTCGCGATCGCCTCCCGGCACGCGGCCGACGCGATCCGGGGGCGGCAGGCGGTCGTCGACCGCGTTCCGTTCGCGCCCGCGACGAGTCCGGAGACCGGTCCCGGGAATGCCGGGGCCGTGGTGGCACCGGCTGCCGGGCCGGAGGCATCCGGCCGCCCGGCGCGGCCTTCGGTCGCCCGCGCGCCGATCGCCGCGGCCGCATCCCGCCCCGAGTCGAGCGCGACCGTGCAGTCGGTACTCGCCGTCGCCGGCGCGGGGCTCCTCGCGGTCGCGGCCGTCGTCTTCACGTTCTTCAACCCGGACCTCACCGACCACGGCGTGCGCAGCGCGATCATCGCGGCGACGACGCTGACCTTCCTGGCCGGAGCCTGGTGGCTCGCCCGCCGAGGCCTTCGCTTCTCCGCCGAGTCGGTCGGCGGGCTCGCGCTCGTGTTCGGCGCGCTCGACGTCGCCTCGATCGTCGGGCTCACGTCGGACCCGGCGAGTGCGTGGTTCGCCACCGCCGTCGCCCTGCTCGTGGGCGGGGCCGCGATCACGTGGCTCGGCCTCCTCGCGCGGGTGCGGATCTGGGTGTGGGCCGGCCTCGTCGGGCTCACCGCAGTCCCGGCGTCGTTCGGTTACTCGGGCGGGACCGCCGGCACCGCGCTCGTCGGCCACCTCGCCACGGCCTTCGCCGCGTTCGGCCTCATCGGCTTCGCCCGACGGGTCGGCGCACGGTTCGGCGGCCTCGTCGCGGAGGAGGTCGCGCTCACGGTCGTGCAGGTCGCCGCCGTCCCCCTCACGCTCGTGATGCTCCCGTTCGTGGGCGCCGATACGAACGCGAGCCGGTGGCTCATCGTCGCCGGAGTGCTCGCCGGCCTCTCGGTACTCGGCGTGCTCTCGTCGCGCCATCCGGCGCGATGGTTCTGGAGCGCGCTCGCGGGATTCACCGGCGTCGCCGCCGTCGGCGTGCTGCCGTTCGCGGCCGGCGCCGGTGACGAGTCGCCGATCTTCTGGGCGCTCGCCGTACTCGTCGCCGGTGCGAACGTCGGGCTCGTCGCGGCGTGGCTGCTCGCCCCGACGCTCGCCCGGGTGAGGCCGCGGGCGTTCGGCGGCGGCGCCCTCGCCGCTGCCGCGGCAGCCGTGACCGGCCCCGCGACCATCGCGCTCGCGACCGTGCTCACCACCCTCGTCGACGCGGTCTCGCCCGTGCCGCTCAGTGTGTCGCTCGCGGTGTCCGACGAGGTCATCGCGGTCGCCTGCGCCTGCGCCGCGGCGGCGATCGGTCTCGGCACGATCGCACTGATCTCGGCCGGTCGGCGCGGCGGGGCGGAACAGGGCGATGCGCCCGCCCGGCAGCTCGCCGTCGATGGAGGGTTCGGCGCGTCGGCGGCCGCGCTGGGCGTGCTCGCGTGGCTGCTCGTGGCCTGCGCGCCCGCTTTCGCGCTCGTGTCGCGCGTCGCGATCGCGCTGGCGCTCGCGCTCGTGGTCGCGGGGGCCGTCCGGATCTTCGCCGTGCTTCGCCCGCGCACGTTCGTGGGCGGCACACTCGTCGCCGGGGCCCACCTCGCCGTGCTGTTCGCCGCGCTGCTCGCTGGCACCGACCCCTCGACGCAGCCCTGGGCCGGATTCGCCGTGCTCGTCGTGCTCACGGCGATCGCACGCATCATGCCGGCGAAGGCGCGGTTCGCCTACGTCGGCATCGGCTTCGCCTATGCACTGACCGTGGTCGCCACCGTGCTCGGCACGACGGCGCTCGCGGGCATCGCGCAGTGGTGCCTCACGACGGCCGTGGGCCTCCTCGCCGCGATCGTCGCGACGTTCCTGCCCCGCGTCGGCGCACGCGAGTGGTGGGCGATACTCGCGGTGGCCGCGGTGCCGTTCGGCATCGGCATCGTGCAGGTCGTCTTCGAGCGCAGCGGCTGGACCGCACTCTCGACCGGCCTCATGCTGCTCCTGTCGGCAGCACTCGTGATGACCCGCCGACCGGGCCTCGGGCTCGGGCTCCGCACCGCGGCGGCGGCGCTGCTCGTCCCGAGCGCCGCAGTCGTCGTCGTCTGCCTCGGCGCCGAGCTGCTCGCGGGCAGCGCCTCGCCCGTCGTGCTCCCCGTGATCGCGGCACTCGTCGCAGCGGTGCTGCCCATGACCGAGGCGGTCGAGCACGCGCTCGCCCGGCACGGGCTCGGCCCCGCGGCATCCCGCGCCGTTCGTACCGCGATCGAGTGGTCGGCACTCGCGACCGGGGCGATCGGGGTCGCACTCTCCCTCGTCCGGGTGGCGACCGGGCTCGAGACGACGCTCGTCGTGCTCGTGGTGCTCGGCGTCGGCACCGCCGCCATGGCCGTCGTGCAGCGGCGGCAGCTCGGCTGGTGGCTCGCAGCGGCGAGCTTCACGGGCGCACTGTGGTGCTTCTGGGGTCTCCTCGGCGTCGATGCCGTCGAGGCGTACCTCGTACCGCCCGGGGTGGCGGCGGCGTTCGTCGGCGCGGTGCTCGTCGCCCGCGGTGCGCGCGGGCTCGCCCTCGTCGCGACGGGACTGCTCGTCGCCGTCGTCCCCTCGCTGCTGGCGCTCGCCATCGCGGCGCTCCCGCCCGTCGAGGGCGGCGCCGCGGCCCGTACCGCCGACCTGCGCGGTTGGGCGCTCATCACCTCGGCGTGGCTGCTCGTCGTGATCGGGCACGTCATCGGGCGGGGCGGCTCGGCGCGCGCCGTACGCCTGCGAACGCTCCGGCCCGCCGTGCGCGCGACCGCGATCGTCGCGGCCGCAGCCGCGGCAGCGCAGGGCGCTCGTCTCGGCTTCGACGGAATGCCCGGGTCTCCGCTCGCCGGCATCCCGCTCGTGGTCCTGTGCGCCGGCGTCGGACTCCTCGGCGCGACGGCCGCCACGACGGCGGCCCACGGCATCATCGCGGGTGCGGCGGGCAGTTCCGGACTCGCCCGCTCGCGATGGCTGACCGCCCCGGCGCTCGCCTACGTCGCGTTCGCGTCGTGGCCGGCGATCCGCGCCGAATGGCCCGAGATCTGGTCGATGTGGGTGCTCATGCTCGTCATGCTCGGGGTCATGGTGGTCGCGGCCGCCCGATCGCTCGCCGGCCGCACGAATCTGCCGCTGGTGTGGTTCGTCTTCCTACTCGCGTTCGTCACCGGGGTGGTCGCGTGGAGTCCGCGCGAGCTGCGGGTGGAGTGGTTCTCGGTGCCGCTCGGGATGTCGCTGCTCGTGGCGGGGGTGCTGGCGCTGCGTCGCACCACTGCCGGCGATGGCCTGCGCGAGGCGCCCGGCGGTGTCCGCTCGCTCGCATCCCGCTCGACCACGTGGCCGGCCGGCTCGCGCGGATCGTGGGCGCTCGTCGCGCCCGGGCTCGTCGTGCTGCTCTCCGCGTCGATCACGGCGACCTTCACCGACCCGCAGACGTGGCGAGCGATTCTCGTCATCCTGCTCGCGCTCGCCGCGATCCTCGTCGGTTCCGCCCTCAAGCTCGCGGCGCCGTTCCTCATCGGCATCATCGTGCTGCCGGTCGAGAACATCGTGGTGTTCGCCGTGCAGATCGGTCGCGGCATCGAGTCGATGCCGTGGTGGATCACGCTCGCCGTCGTCGGAGCCGTGCTGCTCATCATCGCCGTCACGACCGAGCGTCGTGCCGACGCCGACCAGGGCATCGTCGCACGGCTGGGCGACCTCACCTGACGCGCCGAGGGCGCTGGGCGCCCGACCGCGTCGAGGGTCTCAGCGCCGCCGCGCGATGATCGCGCCGTACGGGCGGTGCCCGGGGTCGGTCCGAGTGTGCGTCTCGACGACGTCGAAGCCGGCCGCGTCGAGCGCTGCGGCCATCTCGGGCACCGGCCAGAACCAGGCGGTGACGACGGCATGATCGAACGGCTCCAGGCGCGGGCCCTCGAAGAATCCGAGCAGCAGGGTTCCGCCGGGTCGGATGCCTCGAGCGAACTCCTCGAGGATCGCGGGCACCCCCTCTGGGTCGGTGTGGATGATCGAATACCACGCGAGGATGCCGCCGAGCGAGGCATCCTCGACCGGAAGGGACGTCAGTTCGCCGAAGCGGAACTCGATGCCGGGGAACCGGCGGGCGGCGCCGTCGACGAACGCGGGAACCAGATCGAGTCCGAAGACGTCGGCCCCGCGGTCGTGCAGGAACCGGGTCCAGTGGCCCGGGCCGCAGCCCGCGTCGACGGCCGGCCCGTCGAGCGTCGCGGCCCATCGCGCGATCAGGTCGAGATCCTGCGGGGCCATGTCGTCGACCGAGCCCAGGAGCTCGGTGTACTCGCCGGCTCGCGCCGCGTAGCGATCGCGCACCGTTTCGATTCCCATGCGACCTCCTCCGTCCGAACGTACCGGCCGACGCAGACATCGGCACCGGGCACAACCCCTTGTCGGCCGAGCCCGCCGACTCGTTGAATGATGCTGTCGCCAGAAGGGTGGGAGCCTCTCATGGATACGAACATCTGGATCTGGATCATCGTCGGCATCATCGTCGTCGCGATCATCGTCGCCGTCGTGGTGTGGGCGAACTCGCGGCGTCTGGCGCAGGCCAGGGCCGACGCCGATCGTCGCCGCGCGGCGAAGCTGCGGGAGAAGGCCGAGGAGACGGCGCGCGACGCTCGCGAGCAGGCCGCCGCCGCCTCGCAGGCGGAGGCCGATCGGCTCGCCGCCCAGGCGAGCGCCGCCGAGGCGGAGGCGTCGGCCGAGCGAGCCCGGCTCGAGGCAGAGCGACTCGAACACGAGGGAACGGATCGTGCCGAACGCGCGGCCGAGCTCCAGGAGAAGGCCGACGCCCAAGCCCGGAAGGCGGCCGACGTCGATCCCGACGCGTCGGCGGAAGCCGCTCGCGGGCGGTATGCGGGACGGGACACGGGCGTCGACGACGACGACCGGGTCGCTGTAGAGGATGACCGGGTCGGCGCGCGCGCCGGCGATCCGACCGCGGCGGACGCGGACGAGCGCCCCGCGGACCCGGCGGACGCGGACGCGCGCCGCGGCGCGGCTCCTCGGCCCGACGGCACCGCGGTCTGACGCGAGCGGGCTCAGCCCGTCCAGTCGCGCCGCAGCAAGCCGTACACCCAGGTATCGGACACGTCGCCGTTGACGATGCAGTCTTCGCGCAACGTCCCCTCGCGCTCGAAGCCGAGCTTCTCCAGCACTCGCGCCGACGCCGTGTTGCGGGTGTCGGTCTCGGACTGGATCCGGTTGACGTCGAGCGTTTGGAATGCCCACCCGAGCAGGGCGCGTGCCGACTCCGTCGCATAGCCGTGCCCCCAGGCCGACTGCACGAAGCAGTATCCGAGGGAGGCGCTCTTGAAGTCGGGATTCCAGCTGTTGAACGTGGCCCAGCCGACGAAGACCCCGTCGGCCTTCCGCTCGATCGCCACCCGCGCACCGGTGCCCTCGTCCGCCATCCGTCGGCATCCGGCCATGAACCGCTCGATCGACGCCCGGTCGGTCCACGGCGGCGAGTCCCAGTAGCGCAGCACGTGCGCATCGCTGTTCACCGCGTAGAGGTCGTCGGCGTCGGCATCGGCGAACGGCCGCAGCCGCAGTCGGTCGGTCTCCAGCGTCGGGGTCGGAAGCGTCACCCGGTCATCGTCGCACGATCGGAGCCGACCGAGGCGAGGAACGCACGCACGCGATCGGTGAGCAGCGCCGCCGCCTCGGGGTCGTACGCCTCGAGCGAGGAGTCGGCGAAGAGGTGCTGGTCGCCCGGATAGACGAACAGTTCGGCATCGCTCGTCGAGGCGACGAGCTCGCGCGCGGCGGGCAGGTCCTCGTCGAAGAACTCGTCACCCTCCTTGCCGTGGATCTGCACCGGGACCCCGTCGGGCCAGACTCCCCCGAACTCCTCGACCGGGATGCAGGAGTACATGAGGATCGCCCCACGCGCTCCCGGCCGGGTCTGGGCGAGTCGCTGGGCGATCGTCACGCCGAACGAGAATCCGGCGTACACGAGCTCGGGCCCGAGCTCGTCGGCGGCGGCCGCTCCGCGCTCGCGGATCGTGTCGAACCCCGTTTCGCGGGCGAACGCGAACCCCTCCTCGATGCTGCCGAACGTGCGGCCGCCGAACAGGTCGGGCGTGTGCACCGTGTGGCCGGCCTGCCGCAGGTCGTCGGCGAAGGCGCGCACGCCGTCGGTCAGGCCCTGGATGTGGTGGTACAGCAGCACTTCGGCCATGTCACCGACGTCCTTCCTCAAATGATCGAATGTTCTGGTTCATTCGAGAATGCTAGTCTGTTCGGTCATGGCGGACAACCCTCCGGACTACGAGCTCGCCGATCGGATCGCGCTGACCGAGCCGGCGCAGGTGCGGGCGATCGGACACCCGCTCCGCACGACGATCCTGCAGCTCCTCCACGAGCGGGCCGCGACCGTCACCGAGCTCGCTGCGGCCGTCGGTCGGCCCAAGAGCACGGTCGCGCACCACGTCGAGGTGCTCGCCGCCAACGGCCTGCTCCGCGTCGTGCGAACACGCAGGGTGCGGGCGATCGAGGAGCGCTTCTACGGGCGCACCGCCCGCATGTTCTACGTCGCGGCGGAGCGATCGTCGGCCGGTGCCGACCCGACGGGCGACTTCAACGACTTCGAGGTCGCCGCGCGCGAGTCGGCGGCGGCGTTCGAAGCGGGACGTCTCTGGGGCTTCATCAGGCATGCACGCATCTCGGAGGACCAGGCCTCCGAGTTCTGGCGCCGCATGGCCGAACTGGTCGACGAGTTCGACCGGCTGCCGCGGTCGGGCGAGACCGTCTACGGATTCGCGATCGGGGTCTACCCCACCGACTATCCGGCGTTGCCCGCCACTGAGTGAGGGCTGCGGGCCGGCGCCGTCGGCACCCGGTCAGACCTTCTTGACGACGCTCGATTTCAGCTGCAGCTGCCCGAAACCGTCGACCTTGCCGTCGAGGTCGTGGTCGCCGACCCCGTCGATGAGCCGGATGCCGCGGACCTTCGTGCCGACCTTGATGGTGCCCGATGCGCCCTTGACCTTGAGGTCCTTGACCACGGTGACGGTGTCGCCGTCGGAGAGCACGTTGCCGACGGCGTCCGTGATCACCCGACCGTCGGAGCCGGCCGCGGCAGGGTCGTCCTCACAGTCGCTCGGCGCCCACTCGTGCCCGCACATCGGGCACACGAGCAGCGCACCCGATTCGTACGTGTACTCGCTCGCACATTCGGGGCACGGGGGCAGCGTCGACTCGCTCATACGTTGAAGCGGAACTCCACGACGTCGCCGTCCTGCATGACGTAGTCCTTGCCCTCCATGCGGGCCTTGCCCTTCGCGCGGGCCTCGGCGACCGAGCCGGTCTCGACGAGGTCGGCGAACGAGATGACCTCGGCCTTGATGAAGCCGCGCTCGAAGTCGGTGTGGATGACGCCGGCGGCCTGCGGGGCCTTGTCGCCCTTGCGGATCGTCCACGCGCGCGACTCCTTGGGGCCGGCGGTGAGGTAGGTCTGGAGGCCGAGGGTGTCGAAGCCGACGCGCGCGAGCTGGTCGAGGCCCGATTCGTCCTGGCCCGTCGAGGCGAGCAGCTCGGCCGCCTCCTCGGGGTCGAGGTCGATGAGCTCCGACTCGATCTTCGCGTCGAGGAACACGGCCTCGGCGGGCGCGACGAGCTCGGCCAGCGCCGCCTTCTTCGCCGCGTCGGTCAGCACCTCCTCGTCGACGTTGAAGACGTAGATGAAGGGCTTGGCCGTGAGCAGGCCGAGCTCCTTGATGGGCGCGAGGTCGACCTTCGAGGCCGACAGCGGGGTGCCGGTCTGCAGCACCTCCTGCGCCTCCTTCGCGGCGGCGAGCACCGAGGGGTCGAGCTTCTTGCCCTTGACCTCCTTCTCGTATCGCGTGATGGCGCGCTCGAGGGTCTCGAGGTCGGCGAGGATGAGCTCGGTGTTGATCGTCTCCATGTCGGCCTTGGGGTCGACGGCGCCGTCGACGTGCACGACGTCGGAGTCGCTGAACCCGCGCACGACCTGCGCGATCGCGTCGGCCTCGCGGATGTTCGCGAGGAACTTGTTGCCGAGCCCCTCTCCCTCGGACGCACCGCGCACGATGCCGGCGATGTCGACGAACGACACGGCCGCGGGCAGGATGCGCTCGGAGCCGAAGATCGAGGCGAGCTGCTCGAGGCGCGGGTCGGGCAGGTTCACCACGCCGACGTTGGGCTCGATCGTCGCGAACGGGTAGTTCGCCGCGAGCACCTGGTTCTTGGTGAGGGCGTTGAAGAGGGTCGACTTGCCGACGTTCGGGAGACCGACGATTCCGATGGTGAGTGCCACGGGGGTCTATCGTACCGGTCTCACGCTGACCGGTTGATGTGGCGGATGCCTCGCGGAAGCGCTTGCTCGCGACATCCGTAAGTGGTAACTTACCGTTCGTGGAGGCTTACCAAGTGTTGGACGCCCTCGGCGACCCGACCCGGCGGCGCATCGTCGAGCTGCTGGCCACAGCCGGTCCGCTCTCCGTCGGCGAGCTCGCCGGGCGACTGCCCGTGAGCCGCCCGGCCGTGTCGCAGCACCTGCGCGTGCTCGCGGGCAGCGGGCTCGTCAGCCACGAGGCATCCGGCACGCGCAACATCTACCGCCTCGACGACCGCGGCGCGCAGGCGCTGCGCGGCTGGCTCGACGAGTTCTGGTCGGCCGCACTGACCCGCTTCGCCCAGGCGGCGGAGCGCGAATCGAAGGAGTCATCGTGAACGAGACCGTCGACATGAATCAGAAGGGCGTCATGGACGAGACCGACCCGCACGGCGCCGCGATCGTGAAGGCCGTGCACGTGCCGCTCGCACCCGAGCGGGCGTTCGAGCTGTTCACCGCCCGCATCGCCGAGTGGTGGCCGCTCGCGACCCACTCGGCCGGCCACGAGGACGCCGTCGGGCTCGCGATCGACGGCCGCGTCGGCGGCCTCATCGTCGAGACGCAGCGCGACGGCACGACGAGCGTGTGGGGCACGCTCACCCGGTGGGAGCCGCCGCACGAGGTCGCTTTCACGTGGCACCCCTCCCTCGGGCCGGAAGAGGCGACGGACGTGGCCGTCACCTTCGCGGCCGAGGGCGACGGGTGCACGCTCACGCTCGTGCACACGGGGTGGATGAAGCGCCGGGACGGCGACGTGCGCGACCGCTACGTCACCGGATGGGAGTTCGTGCTCGGGAAGTTCGTCGCTGCGACGGCCTGATCGTCGCGAGCGGTGCCGGCCACGAGCTGTGAAACCGGTCAGGCGAGCCGGGCGCGGAAGCAGCGGGTCAGGTACGGCACCTCGAGCTCGCCGCGGCCGTCGAGATCGGGATGCCGCGCCAGGAGCTCCTCGAGCTTCGCGATCGTGTCGCGCTGTTCCTCAGGGCTCGCCGTGATGAAGTAGGAGCGCGAACGCACGAGGTCGAGGAACCGCTCGCGGCTCATGGTCGCCGACCACGCGACCGTGTGCTCCTCGATCGGGCCGAACGGTTCGCCGATGCGCACGTAGGCCTCGAAGCTCGCGCTCGCGTCGTGCCGCTCGTGCATGATCTCGCCCGCCTCGTGCAGCCAGCCGACGCTCGTGTCGCGGCTGTTCCAGACGAGGCCCAGCACGCCGCCGGGGCGCAGCACGCGCGCGATCTCGGGCACGGCACGCTCGGGGATGAACCAGTGCCACGCCTGCCCCACCACGACGGCGTCGACCGCGTCGTCCTCGATCGGGATGTCCTCGGCCGTGCCGAGGATGCGCGGCACCCCGGGCACCGCGATCTCGAGCTCGTCGAGCATCTCCTCGACGGGATCGACCGCGATCACCTCGCGGTCGAGCTCCACGAGCGCCTGGGTCAGCTTGCCGGTGCCCGCCCCGAGGTCGAGCACGCGCACGGCGTCGCCGACGAGCCAGGCGACCGCGTCGGCCGGGTACCCGGGCCTCGCCGCGTGATAGACGGATGCCGCGGAGCCGAACGACCGCGCGGCATGCTCGTTCTCCGGTCCGAGGGGATTCATGGTCCCCATTCCATGCCCGCGGCGAGGCATCCGTCAACCGTCGGCGGGCCGTGCGACGATGCCCGCATGCCCGTGGACTTCACCGCCATCGATTTCGAGACCGCGAACTCCTCGGGCGCCTCGGCCTGTTCGGTCGGGCTCGTGAAGGTGCGCGACGGGCGGGTCGTCGACCGGGCGTACTGGCTGCTGCGGCCGCCGTTCCCGCACGACGAGTTCAACGAGTGGAACATCCGGATCCACGGCATCACGCCCGACATGGTCGCGGATGCCCCGAGCTGGGCGGGTCGTCTCGAGGAGTTCCGCGCGTTCACGGGCGACGACTGGCTCGTCGCGCACAACGCGACGTTCGACATGGGCGTCATCGCGAAGACCTCCGAGGCCTTCGGCCTCGAGACACCGGCGCACCGCTATCTCTGCAGCCTGCAGGTCGCACGCAAGACGTACCACCTCGACTCCTACCGTCTGCCGGTCGCGGCGATGGCAGCGGGCTTCGAGGACTTCTCGCACCACAACGCGCTCGACGACGCCGAGGCGTGCGCGGCGATCATGGCCCACGCCGCCGGGCGGCACGACGCCGCCGACCTCGACGGCCTCGCCCGCCTCGCCGGCGTGCGGGTCGGCGTCCTCGGAGCGCCGCGGCCGGCGCCCGCGCCGGTCGCCCCGTCCGTCGAGTAGGCGGGGGCCGGTCGGTCGAGTACGCGCAGGTCGGTCGAGTACACGCGGGTCGGTCGGTCGAGTAGGCCCGAAGCGCCGTATCGAGACCACGCAGGTCGGTCGAGTAGGCGCGAAGCGCCGTATCGAGACCACGCAGGTCGGTCGAGTAGGCGCGAAGCGCCGTATCGAGACCACCGGCCGACCCCCCCTCGAGACCCCGCTCCCCCGAGCGCCTCACCCCCGATGTCGGCGGCCCCTGCGACACTCGGTGACATGGAGATCCTGCTGCTCATCATCGGCCTCGTCGTCGGCATCGCGCTCGGCGCGCTCGGCGCATGGTTCCTCGCGCAGCGACGTGCCGACGCGGCCCCCGTCGACGCGACGATCGTCGAAGACCCCGCGCTCGTCGCCGCACGGCACGAGCGCGAACTCCTCGAGGTCCGTGCCGCGGGCGACGCCGCACTCTCGCGGGCCGTCGCCGCCGAGCAGCAGACCCAGGCCGAGCTGCGCGCCGACCTCGCCGCCGCGTCGGCCGCGGTCGACGGGCTGCGCGAGCAGCTCGAGCAGCAGCGCCTCCAGCAGCGCGACGCGGCAGAGCAGCAGCGCCTCGACCAGGCCGAGCGCGCCGAGCGCGAGAAGCGCGAGAGCGCGGTGCTGCAGGCGCTCAGCCCCGTACGCGAGACGCTCGCGAACATGCAGCAGAAGGTCTCCGAGCTCGAGCAGCAGCGCAGCGCTCAGTACGGCTCGCTCGCCGAACAGCTGAAGCAGGCCCAGGCCGCCGACGAGCGGCTGCGCGCCACGACCGAGTCGCTCGCGAGCGCCCTCCGCTCCAACAGCACGCGCGGCGTCTGGGGCGAGACGCAGCTGCGCCGCGTGGTCGAGGCCGCCGGCCTGCTCGAGCACGTCGACTTCGGCGTGCAGCACTCCATCTCGACCGACGCCGGCCGCGGCCGGCCCGACATGGTCGTCTACCTGCCCGGCGGCAAGTACATCCCGCTCGACTCGAAGGTGCCACTCGAGCACTACATCGAGGCCTCGTCGATTCCCGAGACGGCGGTCGGCGAAGAGGCGGCGCGGCGCAAGGCGCTCATCGAACGGCACGTCAAGGCGGTGCGCCTGCACATCGACGCCCTATCGAAGAAGACGTACTGGCAGGGCTTCGACGCCTCTCCCGAGTTCGTGATCGCGTTCATCCCGAACGAGTCGCTGCTCTCTGCCGCACTCGAGGCCGACGCGACGCTGCTCAACTACGCGTTCGAGCGCCGGGTCGCCCTCGCGTCGCCCGTCAATCTCTTCGCCGTGCTCAAGACCATCGACTACGCATGGCAGCAGCAGGCCGTCTCCGACGAGGCGAAGAAGCTGTTCGACCTCGGCAACACGCTCTACCAGCGCATCGGCGTGCTCGCCGGCCACGCCGACGGTCTGCGCAAGGCGATCGAGCGCACGGTCGACAGCTACAACAAGTTCGCGAGCTCGCTCGAGTCGCGCGTACTCGTGACGGCGCGCCAGTTCCCGGGCATCAACGAGGCGAAGCTCGAGGCGGTCGCCGAGCCGCATTCGATCCACGAGTCGCCGCGCCGCCTCACCTCGCCCGAGCTCACCGAGGCCGAGGTTGCGACGACCGCGGAGCCGGCCTCGGCCGAGTCCGCCGCCTCCGGTTCCGCCGCCTCCCAGCCGGCCCCCGCCGACTCGATCCGCGGCGACGAGCGCGCGACCGCCGGCACCGCCACCGATCGCGCGGCGGCATCGATCCAGGACGACGCGCTCCTGCCCCTCGACGACGCCTTCGAGGGCGCCGACATCGACCCCGAGGTGCGGTCGGCCTCGAACTGACCCTGACGGCTACGGCTGCAGCACGCTCAGCACGTTGCCGGCAGGGTCGCGGAACCAGCAGATGTCCGGCCCCATTCCGGCGGCACGGCCGTGCGCGATGCCGCGTTCGTCGGGTGCCGAAGTCCTCGTCGCCGCGGTAGATCTTGGTCACTACGCCTGCGGCGTTGAGTTCGTCGACTGCGACGTCGATGTCGGCGACGACGAAGTTCAGCACCGTGAAGCCGGCTGGTTCGTGGTCGGGTTTGCCGTAGACGAAGAGCGTCTGGCCCGACGGAAGGGTGAGTCGAAGCGCACCCATCTCATCGGCGACGCCGAGCCCGATCACGTCGTGGTAGAACGTCCGCGCCGCCTCGATATCGTCGACCGCCAGCCCCGGAAACGCGTCCAGCATCTGCACCATTTGCCACACCCTCGATCCAGGATGCACCCCGAGTATCGGCACCCTGCGCCCGAGCCTCGCACCTCTCGCGGGCGGCGGCAACGCCCTCGACGGAGCCCACGCGTTCGTTCCGGGCGGTGAGCGGAGCCTCGAACTCGGATGCGAGAACGTCCGGGATCTCAGACGGTTGGTCGTGCGACGATCTTGTCGCGCTCACGTCGCCGCGACGAGACTGGGGCGACGCCCGGCAACGCGGCCCGGCGATCCCGACGGGGAGAGCGGTATGGCAACACTCAGAGAACAACTCCTACGGCGCAAGCCCATCATCGTCCAGCATCGGCACCACCCGGGCGAAGAGCTCGCACGACGGATCGGCACGTTCCAGCTCATGATGTTCGGCGTCGGCGCGACGGTCGGCACCGGCATCTTCTTCGTGCTGAGCGAGTCGATCCCGAAGGCCGGTCCGGCGGTGATCATCTCCTTCATCGTCGCCGCGGTCTGCGCCGGACTCTCGGCGCTCTGCTACGCCGAGCTGTCGGCAGCGATCCCGGTCAGCGGATCCACGTACTCGTACACCTACCACGCGCTCGGTGAGATCTGGGCCGTGATCATCGCGGGCTGCGTGCTGCTCGAGTACGGCGTCGCGGTCTCCGCGGTCGCGGTCGGCTGGAGCGGCTACTTCAACGAGCTGCTCCAGAACACCCTGGGCTTCCGGATTCCCGAAGAGCTGTCCGTGTCCTTCGTCCCCGGACCCGACGGCGCGGCGACGGGCGGCATCATCAACCTGCCGGCCGTCGTGCTGGTCGTGCTGTGCATGCTCCTGCTCATCCGCGGCGTCGCCGAGTCGGCGACCGTCAACACGATCATGGTGCTCATCAAGCTCGGCGTGCTGGTGCTCTTCATCGTGCTCGGCTTCACCGCATTCAACACCGATCACTTCGAGAACTTCTTCCAGTTCGGCGCCGCGGGCGTCAGCGCCGCAGCCGGCACGATCTTCTTCTCGTTCATCGGCCTCGACGCCGTCGCGACCGCGGGCGAAGAGGTCCGCAACCCGCAGAAGGCGCTCCCGCGGGCGATCATCGGCGCCCTCGTCATCGTCTCGACGGTCTACATCCTCGTCGCCGTCGCGGGACTGGCCGCCGAGCCGGTCGAGTTCTTCTCGACGGAGGAGGCCGGCGAGGCGGGACTCGCGAAGATCCTCGAGAACATCACGGGCACGCCGATCTGGGGCACCATCCTGGCGGCCGGGGCGGTCATCTCGATCTTCTCCGTCACCCTGGTCACGCTGTACGGCCAGACCCGCATCCTGTTCTCGATCTCTCGCGACGGCTTCGTGCCGCACAAGTTCCAGCGGGTCCACCCGAAGACGCTGAGCCCGGTCTACAACACGATCGTCGTCTCCGTCGTCGTGGCGGTCATCGCGGGCTTCGTACCCTCGGACTACCTGTGGGACACGGTCTCGATCGGCACCCTGATGGCGTTCAGCGTCGTCGCGCTCGCCGTCATCGTGCTCCGTCGCACGCAGCCCGGACTCGAACGCCCGTTCCGCGTGCCGCTCTACCCGGTCGTGCCGATCCTCACGATCGCCGCGTGCGTCTACATCCTGTCGGGGCTCGCCGCGGTGACGTGGGCGATCTTCGGCACCTGGATCGCGATCGTGCTCCTGTACTACTGGTTCTACGGGCGCCGTCACGCGACGCTCAACGACTACACGTCCGACGAGGAGATCGCCGAGCCGATCCACCCCGAGGAGGAGATATGACGCTCCTGGTGGGCTACGGCCCGCACAACAACGATCGGAGTGCGGTCGAACTCGCCTGCCAACTGGCGGCGAGCCGTCCCGAGCCGGTGGTGGCCGTCTCGGTCGTCCCGAAGGGCTGGGGTACTCCCGTCCCGGGCGGAGTGGATCGCGAGTACGAGATCTGGGCCGCTGAGGAGGGCCGAGCGAGCGCGGACGCCGCGATGGAGGACTTCGGGCGGCATCCCGGCGTCGACGCGTCGGCCGTCTGGGTCACCGGGCGATCCGTTCCGCAGGTGCTCCTCGAGGAGGCGCTCGAACGTGACGCCTGGATGCTCGTCGTCGGCTCGGCCGCCGACGCCGAGCCGGGCCTCGTTCGGCTGAGCTCCAAGACCGACCGGCTCCTGCACTCCTCGACGCTGCCCGTTGCGATCGCACCCCGCGGCTATCGCGCCTCCGGCGCGGTCCGGCGGATCACGGTCGGCTTCCGAGACGACGACGCGAGCTGGACGCTGCTGGGCCGCGTGGCCGAGATCTGCCGGCTCATCGGGGCGAAGCTGCGCATCGTCACCTTCCTCGTCGAACCGCCGAGGCGACCCGTCACGACCACGGTGAGCCACGCCCAGACCCAGGTGCTCGACCTGTGGACGGCCCAGGTGACTGCGGCGCAGCAGGAGGCAGCGGTCCACCTCGAGTCGCTCGGCTTCTCGGCCGACGAACTCTCGTTCGGCATCACGGCCGAGAGCGACTGGCGAACCGCGGTGTCGGCCGTCGGCTGGTCCGACGGCGACCTGCTCGTGGTCGGGTCGTCGTCGACGCACCGGCTCGCGCAGGTGTTCCTCGGCTCGAGCGCCTCGAGGATCCTGCGCAACTCACCCGTGCCGGTCGTGGTGGTTCCCGGGTCCGTCACCGAGTAGCACGACGGAGCCGCGAACGCGCGTGACGTGGCGGCTCAGGCCTCGTCGAGCCACTTCGAGGCGAGGTGCTCCGCCTGGACCCGGCGCAGCGTGCCCGACTTCGAGCGCAGCACGACCGACTCGGTGACGATGTAGTCACCCTCGCGCTTGACGCCGGCGACGAGCGCACCGTCGGTGACGCCGGTCGCGACGAAGAACGTGTTGTCGCCTCGCACCATGTCGTCGATCTCGAGCACGGCATCGACGTCGAGCCCGGCCGCGATGCCGCGCTCGCGCTCGGCGTCGTCCTTCGGGGCGAGGCGGCCCTGCATGAAACCGCCGAGCGCCTTCACCGCGCACGCCGTCGTGATGCCCTCGGGGCTGCCGCCGATGCCGACGCACATGTCGATGCGGCTGCCGCTGCGCGCCGCGTTGATGCCGCCTGCGACGTCCCCGTCGAGGATGAGGCGGGTACCGGCGCCGGCGGCGCGGATGTCCGCGATGAGCTGCTCGTGGCGCGGGCGGTCGAGCACGGCGACGAGGATGTCGCCGACGTCCTTGCCGAGGGCGGCGGCGAGCGCGCGGATGTTGTCGCCGATCGGCTTGCGGATGTCGACGACGCCGTGGCCGGCCGGGCCGGTGACGATCTTGTCCATGTAGAAGACGCTCGAGGCGTCGAGCATCGTGCCCCGGTCGGACACCGCGAGCACCGACAGCGCGTGCGAGCGACCGGCGGCGGTCAGCGAGGTGCCGTCGATCGGGTCGACGGCGATGTCGCAGGCGGGGCCGTTGCCCGAGCCCACTCGCTCGCCGTTGAAGAGCATCGGGGCTTCGTCCTTCTCGCCCTCGCCGATGACGATGACGCCGTCGAAGTCGACGGTCGAGAGGAAGGCGCGCATCGCGTCGACGGCCGCGCCGTCCGCGGCGTTCTTGTCGCCCTTGCCGATCCACGGCTCAGCCCGGATCGCCGCCGCCTCGGTCGCCCGCACGAGCTCGAGCGCGAGGTTGCGATCGGGGTGGAACAGGCTGCCTTCGTTGCTCATGAGCGGGGTCCTCCAGGACGCGTCTGCGCCGCGGTCGTGCCCCGGCGCGCCGATCGGCGGTGATCCCGCCGCTTCGAGCCTAACCAGCCGCTCGCGCGATTCCACGAAGTTCGACGCCGCGTGACCGGCAAGTTCGTCGATTCTTAACGGTCGAGCAAGTCGAGTCGCGCGACGGCCGGTTCCGAGGCCGTCCAGTGATGCACCCGCGTTCCGCCGTACGACGTGCGGACGCCCGGCAGCGGCACGCCCACCTCGCAGTCGGTCACCGCCGCGACGAGCAGGTCGACCTCGTCCGGCGACGCCGCGCAGAGCGCGTCGAGATCCAGGATGTCGTCGATGGCGCGCGCACCGCCGAGGTGGCCGAGCACGCGCTCCCGCTCGGGCGCCGACTGCGGCGCGAACCGGGCGAGCATCGATCCGCCGAGCACCCGCGCTCCGGCCGCGACGATGACCCCCTCCGGCGCCCCGCCCACGCCGACCACCGCGTCGAGCCCGGAGATGCCCCGCCGTTCGCCGTCGGCACGGGCGGCCTCGGCTCCGCCGTGCAGCGCACGGATGCTCCGTTCGACGTCGCCGTGCTCGAACCGTTCGACGCGACCGCCCGCCGCCTCGACCGCCTCGACGTACGGCCGGTTGCGCGGCCGGTCCTGCACCGCGACGACCACCTCGTCGCGCGCGACGCCGCGGATCGCGGCAGCGCGGGCCACGAGCGTCGCCAGCTCGGCGAGGATGCCTCCCGCCGAGGCATCCTCGACGCCGATGCCCGGCACCCACGTGACGAGCTTCTCGAGGTAGTGCGCGGGGCCGAGGTCGAAGAAGCCGCCGCGCGGGGCGACCGCCATGACCGCCATCGCACCGGGGCGGTCGGCCGCGGCGAGCCGGGTGCCGTCGACCGGGTCGACCGCGAGGTCGATCGCCGGGTCGCCCTCGCGCGCACGACCGAACCGCTCGCCGAGGTGGAGCATGGGCGCCTCGTCCTTCTCGCCCTCGCCGACGACGACCCGTCCGTCGAACGGCACGTCGGCGAGCGCGGCGCGCATCGCGGCGACGGCGGCGGCGTCGACCGCGTGGCCGTCGCCGGAGCCGACGTACGGAAGGCAGGCCGCGGCGGCGGCGACCACCGCGGGCCGGAGCGGGTCGGCAAGGGCATCGACATCCTGCGAAACGATCACGCCCTTCATCCTGCCGTGGCGCGACACCACAGCTGAGCCTTGCTCGCGAGTCGTTAGACTCGTGCCGAACCCACCGCTGTCGTCATCGAAGGAGCACCATGCCCATCGCAACCCCCGAGCAGTACGCCGAGATGCTGGACACCGCGAAGGCGAAGGGCTTCGCGTTCCCCGCATTCAACGTCTCGAGCTCGCAGACCCTCAATGCAGTGCTGCAGGGTCTCACCGAGGCGGGTTCCGACGGCATCATCCAGGTGACGACGGGCGGCGCCGACTACTTCGCGGGCCACACCGTGAAGGCTCGCGCGACCGGCGCCCTCGCGTTCGCCCGCTTCGCCCACGAGGTCGCGAAGTCGTACCCGATCACCGTGGCCCTCCACACCGACCACTGCCCGAAGCCGGCCCTCGCCGACTTCGTGTTCCCGCTCATCGAGGCCTCCGAGGAGGAGGTCAAGGCGGGCCGCAACCCGATCTTCCAGTCGCACATGTGGGACGGCTCGGCCGTGCCGCTCACCGAGAACCTCGACATCGCGAAGGAGATCCTGCCCCGCATGAAGGCGATCAACGCGATCCTCGAGGTCGAGATCGGCGTCGTCGGCGGCGAGGAGGACGGCGTCAAGCACGAGGGCTCGAACGAGGCGCTCTACACGACCCTCGACGACGCGATCTCGACGGTCGAGGCGCTCGGCCTCGGCGAGCAGGGCCGCTACATGGCCGCCCTCACCTTCGGCAACGTGCACGGCGTCTACGCCCCCGGCAACGTCAAGCTCCGCCCCGCCCTCCTCAAGGAGATCCAGGACGGCCTCGCCGCGAAGTACGGCACGGGCGAGAAGCCGCTCGACCTCGTCTTCCACGGCGGCTCGGGCTCGACCGACGCCGAGATCGCCGAGGCGGTCGCGAACGGCGTCGTGAAGATGAACATCGACACCGACACGCAGTACGCGTTCACCCGCTCGATCGCGGGCTACATGTTCCAGAACTACGACGGCGTGCTGAAGGTCGACGGCTCGGTCGGCAACAAGAAGCAGTACGACCCGCGCGCGTGGGGCAAGATCGCCGAGTCGGCGATGGCCGTCCGCGTCGGCGAGTCGACCCGCCAGCTCGGGTCGGCCGGCCAGTCGATCACCGCGTAAGGCACCGGATGACTCGCGACGAGGCCGCTCGAACGCCCGACGACGCCCGGCACGACGCCGATGCTGCCCCGCAGCGACAGGCGCAGCCCCCGGCGTCGCCCGACGAGCGGCCCCGTCCGCGGTACGGCGAGTACGCACCCGAGGGCTGGACCTGGACGCCGCCGGCGAACGACCCGTATTCGGGCCGCTCGGCCGAGCCGGCCGACGCGGAGGGACCTGCCGCATCGGGCGCCGCAGGTGCCCCGGTGCCCACGTACGCCCCGCACGCCGCCGCTCGCCCGGCCGACCGCGCCTGGACGATCGCGCTGCTCGTGTTCGGCGCGATGGGCGCCGTCTACAACGCGATCTCGCTCATCGGCCTGCCGACGAACCTGCTCCGGTCGCTGCAGCTCACCGCCTCGATGTTCGGCACGACGCCGCCGGCCGAGTTCAACCCCGGCCCGGCGGTGCCCGTGGTGATCGCGGTCGGCGTGATCGCGCAGTTCGCCCTCTGGGCGGGTGCGGCGCTCTGGTCGCGCGCGCGAATGCGGGCGGGCACGAGCTCGTGGTGGATTCCGCTGCTCGCCGGCGTCGCCGCCTTCATCGTCGTGATGATCGTGACGTACCTCGTCGCGTTCAGCGATCCGGCGATCGTCGAGTTCATGCTGACGGCGCCGACGACGGGGCCCTGACGACGGTGCATCGTGCGCGAAGCGGGGCCGGGCGATTCGCCCGGCCCCGCTTCGCGTCTCGGCGGACGACCGGTCAGGCCGCCGCACCGCCCTCCGCCTCGTCCGTGTCGACGGGGGCCGCGAACTGCGCCTCGTAGAGCCGCGCGTACGCGCCGCCGGCCGCGAGCAGGCCGGCGTGCGTGCCCTGCTCGACGATGCGCCCGGCTTCCATCACGAGGATGAGGTCGGCGTCGCGGATCGTCGAGAGCCGGTGCGCGATCACGAACGACGTGCGGTCGGCCCGCAGCGCGTTCATCGCGTGCTGCAGCAGCAGCTCGGTGCGGGTGTCGACCGAGCTCGTCGCCTCGTCGAGGATGAGCACCGCCGGCTGCGCGAGGAACGCCCGCGCGATCGTCACGAGCTGACGCTCGCCCGCCGAGAGGTTCGACGCCTCGTCGTCGAGCACCGTGTCGTACCCCTCGGGCAGGGTGCGCACGAACCGGTCGACGTAGGTCGCGCGGGCCGCCTCGAGGATCTCCTCCTCCGAGGCATCCGGCCGCCCGTAGGCGATGTTCTCGCGGATGGTGCCCGAGAACAGCCACGTGTCCTGCAGCACCATGCCCATCCGCCCGCGCAGCTCGTCGCGCGTCATCCTCGTGATGTCGACCCCGTCGAGCGTGATTCGCCCGGCGTCGAGCTCGTAGAACCGCATGATGAGGTTCACGAGCGTCGTCTTGCCGGCGCCGGTGGGGCCGACGATCGCGATCGACTGGCCCGGCTCGGCGTTGAGCGAGAGGTGCTCGATGAGCGGCTTCTCGGGGTCGTAGCTGAACGACACGTCATCGAACACCAGACGACCGGATGCCTCGCCGGGGGCGGTCTCGGGCGCCTCGGGGTCGGCGGGGTCGGCGACCTGCTCCTCGGCGTCGAGCAGCTCGAACACGCGCTCGGCGCTCGCGACGCCCGACTGCAGCAGGTTCGCCATCGAGCCGAGCTGGCTGAGCGGCTGGGTGAACTGGCGCGAATACTGGATGAACGCCTGCACGTCGCCGAGCGAGATCGTGCCGCCGGCGACCATGAGCCCGCCGACGACGGCGATCGCGACGTAGACGAGGTTGCCGACGAACATCATCGCGGGCATGATGATGCCGCTCACGAACTGGGCGCCGAAGCTCGCCTGGTAGAGCTCCTCGTTCTTCTCGTCGAACGACTGCTCGACCTCGCGTCGGCGGCCGAAGACGCGCACGAGGGCGTGGCCCGAGTAGGCCTCCTCGATGCGGGCGTTGAGCGTGCCGGTGTGCGTCCACTGGGCGATGAAGTGCTTCTGCGACCGCTTCGCGATGACCGTCGTGATGAGGAGCGTGAGCGGGATCGTGATGAGCGCGATGGCCGCGAGCAACGGGGAGATGACGAACATCATCACGAGCACGCCGACGACCGTGAGCAGCGACGTGAGCAGCTGGCTCATGGTCTGCTGCAGGGTCTGCGAGATGTTGTCGATGTCGTTCGTGACGCGCGACAGCAGCTCGCCGCGCTGCATCTTGTCGAAGTACGACAGCGGCAGGCGGTGGATCTTCTCCTCGACCTCGCGGCGCAGCCGGTACACGGTGCGCTGGGTCACGCCGTTCAGCACGTAGGCCTGCGCCCAGCCGAACAGCGACGCGAGCACGTAGAGCAGCAGCACCCACCCGAGCACCGCGGCGAGCGCGGCGAAGTCGATGCCCTGCCCCGGCACGATGTTCTGCATCGAGGCGATCATGTCGGCCTGCTGCGTGTCGCCCGAGGCGCGCAGCTGGTCGACGACCTGCTGCTGGGTCACGCCCGACGGCATCTGCAACGAGACGAATCCCTCGAAGATGATGTTCGTCGCCTGGCCGAGGATCTTCGGGCCGAGCACGCTGAAGACGACGCTCACGATGCCGAGCAGGATCACGAACACGACGAGCGCGCGCTCGGGCTCGAGCCTCCCGATGAGGCGCTTCGCGCTCGGGCCGAAGTTCATCGACTTCTCGGCGGGCATGCCCATGCCGCCCATCGGGCCGCCGCCCATCGGCCCGCGTCGCACGGGCGGCCGCGGCGTGGCGGCCGGCGTCGCCTCGGTGGTGGTCCTCTGCTCGCTCACGCGGCCGCCTCCTCTGCGCTCAGCTGGCTCTCGACGATCTCGGCGTACGCCTCCGAGGTCTCGAGCAGTTCTTCATGGGTGCCGCGCGCCCTGATCCGGCCGTCCTCGACGACGAGGATCCGGTCGGCTCCGGTGATCGTCGCGACGCGCTGCGCGACGACGATCATCGTGGCGTCGCCGACGTTGCGCTCGAGCGCCGCGCGCAGCCGCTGGTCGGTCGCCGTGTCGAGCGCCGAGAACGAGTCGTCGAAGAGGTAGATCGGCGGTCGCTTCACGAGCGCCCGCGCGATCGAGAGGCGCTGGCGCTGCCCGCCCGACACGTTCGTGCCGCCCTGTGCGATCGGCGCGGCGAGCCCGTCCGGCATGGCCTCGACGAAGTCGCGGCCCTGGGCGGTCTCGAGGGCGGCCCACAGCTCGTCGTCCGAGGCATCCGGATCGCCGTATCTGAGGTTCGAGCCGACGGTGCCGGCGAACAGGTACGGCTTCTGAGGCACCAGGCCGAACTGGGCGTTGAGCACGTCGGGATCGAGCTCGCGCACGTCGACGCCGCCGACGCGCACGCTACCGCTCGTCGTATCGAAGAGGCGGGCGGCGAGGTTCACGATGGTCGTCTTGCCGACACCGGTCGACCCGATGATCGCGGTCACCTCCCCCGGTCGGGCCGTGAAGCTGAGGTCGTGCAGCACGGGCTCCTCCGCGCCGGGGTACGCGAAGGTCACGTTGCGGAACTCGACGGTGCCCGGCTCGGTCAGCCGGTCGACCGGCCGCGCCGGGTCGTGCACGGTCGACTCGGTCTCGAGCACCTCGCCGATGCGGCCGGCCGAGACGACCGCGCGCGGCAGCAGGAACGCGATCATCGTCGCCATCATGACGGCCATGAGGATCTGGATGAGATAGCTGAGGAACGCGGTGAGCGAGCCGACCTGCATCGAGCCGTCCTCGACGCGGAAGGCGCCGAACCACAGCACCGCGATGCTCGAGAGGTTGAGCACGAGCATCACGATCGGGAAGACGAGCGCGAACAGGCGGCCGGCCTTGAGCGCCGTGTCGGTGAGCGCGTCGTTCGCGTCGTCGAACCGCTCGGACTCGACGCCCTCGCGCACGAACGCCCGGATGACCCGGATGCCGGTGAGCTGCTCGCGCAGCACCCGGTTGACGCCGTCGATCTTGCGCTGCATCGACTGGAACAGCGGCACCATGCGGCTGATGATGAGCCCGACCGAGATGAGCAGCACGGGCACGGCGACGACCATGATCCACGAGAGTGCCAGGTCCTCCTTGAGCGCCATGATCACACCGCCGATCGCGAGGATCGGCGCCGAGACGAGGATCGTGCAGCTCATGAGCACGAGCATCTGCACCTGCTGCACGTCGTTGGTGGAGCGCGTGATGAGGCTCGGCGCGCCGAAACGCGACACCTCCTGCTCGCTGAAGTCGGCGACGCGGCGGAACACGGAGCGGCGCACGTCACGACCGAGCCCCATCGCGGTCTTGGCGCCGAAGTAGACGGCGGTGATCGAGGCCGCGACCTGCACGAGCGTGATGCCGAGCATCACGGCCCCGGTCGAGAGGATGAAGCCCGTGTCGCCCGTGGCGACGCCGTCGTCGATGATGTCGGCATTGAGGCTCGGCAGGTACAGCGAGGCGATGGACTGCACGAGCTGGAAGAAGATGACGGCGACGACGAGCCAGCGGTACGGGCGCAGGTACGTTCGCAGCAGTTTCAGGAGCATGGTTCGGTTCCCCTCGGGGCGGTGGGCGGGGTGGCGGTCGTGGGCGCGGCGGTGGTCGTGGGCGCGGCGGCATGGGCGGTGGGTGGGCCGGATGGCTCGACGCCGTCGCCTCTTCGGCCGACGATGCCGTGCACGATGAGGTCGGCGAGCCGGTCGGAGTCGAGGCCGGTCGTCTGGGCGAACTGCGGCATCGCCGACGAGAACGCGACGATTCGCACGAAGGCGAACACGTCGCCCGGCGGCACGCGGAGTCGCTCGAGCTCGGGGGCGAGCAATCGCTCGAAGATGCCGACGATCGCACCGGGGTCGATCGACGCGGGGGGCCGCGGCCTCGCACCGAGCGCGGCGAAGACGCCGAAGATGCCGCTGAACCGGTCTTGGAAGCGGTCGATGACGAGCCGCATCTTGAGGTCGAGCGGCAGGCTCGGATCGATGCGGCGCAGTGCCTCGCGGAACGGCTCGGGATCGAGGAACACCTCGACGGCGGCGTCGATGATCGCCTCCTTGCTGTCGAAGACCCGGAACAGCGTCCCCTCGGCGACGCCGGCCGCCTCGGCGATCTGACGGGTGGTCACGTCGCGCCCGAACTGCGAGAGCAGGGGCACCGTCGCAGCGGCGATCGCCGCCCGGCGGTCCTCGACGGACATCGGCTTGGCGCGGCCCTGCCGGGGCGGCACGCCGGGAGTGGGGTTCGTGGTGGGCGTCACGGTGGCCATGAGCGCGAGCGTAGCACTGAGTGAGCGCTCACTCATATAATGTTCGCCGAGGGCGAGCATTCCGAACCCCTCCCCTGCGCTACCGTGGCGACGTGCCGAGCCGCGACCTCCCCACCGCCCGCATCGCCCGCATGGCCTCGCGGGTATCCACGGTCGAACTGCTCTTCGACCTCGTCTTCGTCTTCACGATCAGCCGCGTGGCCGAGATCGTCATCCATCACCCCGACGCGACGGGCATCGCACAGGCCGCGCTCGTCCTCGGCCTCGTCTGGTGGATGTACGACGCCTTCGCGTGGCTCACGAACCAGGCCGCGCCCGACACGGCGTTCGTGCGCATCGCGCTGATCGGCGCGATGGCCGCCTTCCTCGTGATGTCCCTCGCGATCCCCGAGGCGTTCGGTGCGACCGGGGTGCTCTTCGGTGCGAGCTACATCGTCGTCGCGATCATCCATGCCGGCCTGTTCATCCACCGCGGCGGCCGCCCGGCGGCGCAGCGCATGCTCGTCGTCGGACCGTCGAACGTGCTCGTCGGTGTGCTCCTCGTCTGCTCGGGCTTCGTCGAGGGCCCGCTCGACTGGGTGCTCTTCGCCGTGCCGTTCCTGCTCTTCTTCGTCTCGGCGGCGCTGAGCGCGCGCGGCGGCTTCGACCCCGGCGCGACGCACTTCGTCGAGCGCCACGGACTCCTCATGATCATCGCGTTCGGCGAGTCGATCGTCTCGGTGGGCGTCGGTGCGACCGGCCACGAGATCGAACCCGCGCTCATCGTCGGGGCCGTGCTCGCGGTCGGGCTCGTCGCCGCGCTCTGGTGGTGCTACTTCACGGGTGACGACGAGCGCGCCGAGCGGGCGATCGCCGGGGCCCCGGTCGAGGCGCGCACGCGCATCGCCCTCGTCGCCTACTACCTCGAGCACCTCGCGATGATCTTCGGCCTCGTGCTGCTCGCAGCGGGCCTGCACGAGGTGCTCGGGCATGCGTTCGCCCCGGTCGAGACATCCGGCGCCTGGCTCGTCGCCGCCGGCACCGCGCTCTACCTCGTCGCCGACGCGACCTACCGGCGCACGCTCGCGCTCGGCCCGATCGCCTGGCGGCTCGCGGCCGCGGCGGCCTCCCTCGTCACGGTGCCGCTCGGGACGGCGCTGTCGGGCGCGGTGCAGCTCGCGGCGGTCACCGCGATCGTCGCCGCCGCGCTCGTGCTGGAGTCCGCGTCGGCGGGGCGCCGGACACGGCTCGCCGAGGCGGCCGCCTGATCGTCAGCACCCCGGGTCGGCGGCGCCGTCGTCAGGCGTCGGCCGGGCGGTTGCGACCCCCGAGCGCGCGCGCGTCGCGGTTGCCCTGGAGGTCCTTGCGGAGCTCCTTCGGCAGCGAGAACATGAGGTCCTCCTCGGCCGTCTTCACCTCGGCGACATCGGCGTACCCGGCATCGGCGAGCTCGAGCAGCACCTCCTTCACGAGCCCCTCGGGGACCGAGGCACCGCTCGTGACGCCCACCGAGGCGACGCCGTCGAGCCACTCCTGGCGGATCTCGCTCGAGTAGTCGACCCGGTACGCGGCCTTCGCGCCGTTCTCGAGCGCGACCTCGACGAGCCGCACGCTGTTCGAGGAGTTCGCCGACCCCACGACGATCACGAGCTCGGCCTCCTGGGCGACCTTCTTGATCGCGACCTGGCGGTTCTGCGTGGCGTAGCAGATGTCGTCGCTCGGCGGGTCCTGCAGGTTCGGGAACCGCTCGCGCAGGCGGCGGACCGTCTCCATCGTCTCGTCGACCGAGAGCGTCGTCTGCGAGAGCCACACGACCTTGTCCGGGTCGCGCACCTCGATGTTCGGAACGTCGTCGGGGCTGTTCACGAGCGTGACGTGGTCGGGGGCCTCGCCCGCCGTGCCCTCGACCTCTTCGTGGCCCTCGTGGCCGATCAGCAGGATCTCGAAGTCGTCGCGCGCGAAGCGCACCGCTTCGCGGTGGACCTTGGTGACGAGCGGGCACGTCGCGTCGATCGCATGCAGCCCGCGGTCGGACGCCGCGTTCACGACCGCCGGCGAGACGCCGTGCGCGCTGAAGACGATGTGGGCGCCCTCGGGCACCTCGTCGACCTCGTCGACGAAGATCGCGCCCTGCTTCTCGAGCTCGGTCACGACGTGGATGTTGTGCACGATCTGCTTGCGCACGTACACCGGCGCCCCGTAGTGCTCGAGGGCCTTCTCGACGGCGATGACGGCGCGGTCGACGCCCGCGCAGTACCCGCGCGGGGCAGCCAGCAGCACCCGCTTGGCGCCGTCGACCGGGTTATCCTTGAGCCGGCCTCGCACGCTCGGGATTCTGGGCATGCCGAGGTCGATCCGCGGTGCATCAGTCAAGCTCGTCACGATGCCAATCCTACGCGGCGCAACCTGGGCGGGCGGTCGGTCGGGAGGCCATGGTGACGGATGCTCCGGCGACACGTGAAGCGCCCTGGCCGGTGGCCCTCCTCTCGACCAAGATCAAGCAGTACATCGACCGTCTCGGCACCGTCTGGGTCGAGGGCGAGCTCACCCAGTGGGGCGTGTCCGGCGGCAACGTCTACGGCAAGCTGAAGGACCTCGACGCCGACGCCACGGTCTCGTTCCAGATCTGGTCGTCGGTCAAGGCCCGCCTCGGCGAGGAGTTCAAGCAGGGCGACCGCGTCGTCGCCCTCGTGAAGCCGAACTGGTGGGTCAAGGGCGGCTCGCTGTCGATGCAGGTCTTCGAGATGAAGCACGTCGGACTCGGCGACCTGCTCGAACGGCTCGAGCGGCTGCGCGCCCAGCTGGCCGCCGAAGGACTCTTCGATCTCGATCGCAAGCGCCGGCTGCCGTTCCTTCCGGGCGTCGTCGGGCTCGTCACCGGTCGAGACAGCGATGCCGAGAAGGATGTGCTGCGCAACGCCCGGCTGCGCTGGCCGGCCGTCGAGTTCCGGGGCGCGTACGCCGCCGTCCAGGGCGATCGGACCGCGAGCGAGGTCGTCGCCGCGATCCGCCGGCTCGACGCCGACCCCGAGGTCGAGGTCATCATCGTCGCGCGCGGCGGCGGCGACTTCCAGAACCTCCTGGGGTTCAGCGACGAGCGCGTCGTGCGCGCCGCCGCCGAGGCGACCACCCCGATCGTGAGCGCGATCGGCCACGAGGCCGACCGACCGCTCCTCGACGAGGTGGCCGACCTGCGCGCCTCGACGCCGACCGACGCGGCCAAGCGCGTCGTGCCCGACGTCGGCGAGGAGCTGTTGCGGGTCGAGCAGGCCCGCGCACGCATCGCGATGCGGCTCCGCACGCTCATCGCTCATGAGATCGACCGCATCGGGCACCTCCGCACGCGCCCCGCACTCGCGGACACCTCGTGGATCATCGACCGCCGCGCCGAGGACCTGACCCGCTGGGTCGCCCGCGGCGCCGAGCTCGTCGAACGCTCGATCGAACGGCAGGCGCACCGCGTCGGCGAGCTCCGCGGCCACCTCCGCGCGCTCTCGCCGCAGGCGACGCTCGATCGCGGCTATGCGATCGTGCAGGGGTCCGACGGGCACGTCGTGACCTCGCCGGCCGCCGCCCCCGCGGGCGCTGCGCTCACCGTGACGCTGGCCGCCGGCGCGATCGCCGCGCGCTCGGAGGGCGAGGTGCCGTCGGGCGTCCGCACCGGCACTGCGGCGGCGAACGAGGCCGTCGGCGCCGCCGAATAGAATGGGAGCCATGCCCTCCACCTCCGATGTCGCCGAGCTGAGCTACGAGCAGGCGCGCGACGAGCTCGTGCGCGTCGTCGGCGAACTCGAGCAGGGCTCGGCGACCCTCGAGCAGTCGCTCGCGCTGTGGGAGCGCGGGGAGGCGCTCGCCGCCCGCTGCGAGGAGTGGCTCATCGGCGCGAAGGCCCGGCTCGACGCGGCCCGCGCCGGCGCCGCGGCATCCACCGCCGGCCGTGACGCGACCGACGTCGAAGGCGACGAACGCTGATGGCCGCACGCGCACCACGGGTCGTCGCCGAACTCGGCCGCCCGGAGACGCCCGAGGAGACCGCGGCCCGCAAGGCCGACGCCTCGCTCAAGCACCGGCAGCGGCAGACCCTCAAGAACCTCGTGCTCGCGCTCGGCGCGAGCCTCGCGATCGTCGTCGTCATCGTGCTGATGGTGCCGCGCAGCGACACCCCGATCGATCGCGACATCGACGTCACCTCCGTCGCCGAGCAGGTGCAGGCCGTGCGCGACGAGCCGATCGCCGTGCCCGACCTGCCCGAGGGCTGGCGCGCCAACGCCGCCGAGCTCCGCACCGACAAGACCGACGGCATCACCGCGTGGTACGCCGGGTACCTCACCCCGAGCAACGAGTACCTCGGCATGTACCAGGGCTTCGACGCCAACCCGACGTGGGTCGCGAACCAGCTCGCCCGCACCCTCGCGACGGGCACCGTGAACATCGACGGCGTCGACTGGACGATCTACGACAACCGCGAGACCGACGACGACGTCGGCAACGCGCGGTACGCGTTGACCACCGAGTCGGGCGGCAGCACCTTCGTGCTGCTCGGCACGGCCACACCCGAAGAGTTCGCCGCCTTCGCGACGGCGATCACGCCGACGATCGAGGCGCAGGACTGACCACGAGGAGCCATGTGACCGAGCAGCCGAACGACGAGCCCAACGCCCGCCCCGACACCCCGGCCGCCACGTGGCGTGAGCTCCGGCGGGGCAACGAACGCTTCATCGCCGGAAAGCCCGAGCACCCGCGTCAGGACATCGACCGCCGCACCTCGCTCGCGCACGCGCAGCGTCCGATCGTCGCGATCTTCGGCTGCAGCGACTCGCGGCTCTCGGCCGAGATCATCTTCGACGTCGGCCTCGGCGACGCGTTCGTCGTGCGCAACGCCGGCCAGGTCGTGACCCCGTCGGCGCTCGGCTCGATCGAGTACGCGGTCGGAATCCTCGACGTGCCCGTCGTCATCGTGCTGGCGCACGACGAGTGCGGTGCGGTGCGGGCGGCGATCGACTCGCAGGCGGCCGACGCCGCGCCGCTGCCCCCGCACATCGCCGGGCTCGTCGAGAAGATCGTGCCCGCGGTGACCAAGGTCGCGGGCGAGGCTCCGGTCGAGCCGAGCCACGTCGACGCCGGCTTCGTCGGTCGAGAGCACCTGCGCAACACCGTCACCGAGCTCGTCGAGAGCTCCGAGATGATCAGCGACGCGGTCGCAGCGGGTACGCTGGCTATCGTCGGCGCGAACTACCGCCTGTTCGAAGGTCGCGTCGAGACCGACATCGTCATCGGTCGCATCTGACGCCGCCGCGAGCGGCATCCGCCGAGCCGGCAGCAGGCCGCCGACGCGGCATCGCAGCCGGCGAGTCCGGCATCGCAGAACCGAAGGGGAAACACACCGTGGTGGACAACGCCGCCGACTACCGCATCGAACACGACACGATGGGCGAGGTGCGGGTTCCCGCGCGGGCCCTGTACCGGGCGCAGACGCAGCGCGCGGTCGAGAACTTCCCGATCTCGGGGTCGGGTCTCGAGCCCCAGCAGGTCCAGGCGCTCGCCCGCATCAAGAAGGCCGCGGCGCAGGCCAACGCCCGTCTCGGCGTGCTCGACCAGGGCATCGCCGATGCGATCGTGGCCGCCGCCGACGAGGTCATCGCGGGGCAGCACGGCTTCGTCGAGCATTTCCCGGTCGACGTGTACCAGACCGGCTCGGGCACGAGCTCGAACATGAACATGAACGAGGTGCTCGCGACGATCGCGACCTCGAAGCTCGGCAGCGCGGTGCACCCGAACGACCACGTCAACGCGTCGCAGTCGTCGAACGACGTCTTCCCGACCTCGGTGCACATCGCCGTGACGGCCGCGCTCATCGACGACCTCATCCCCGCGCTCGACCACCTCGCCGTCGCCCTCGAGGCGAAGGCCGAGCTGTGGTCCGGCGTCGTGAAGGCCGGCCGCACCCACTTGATGGACGCGACGCCCGTCACCCTCGGCCAGGAGTTCGGCGGCTACGCCCGCCAGGTGCGCCTCGGCATCGAGCGCGTGCGTTCGGCACTCCCCCGGGTCGCCGAGGTCCCCCTCGGCGGCACGGCGGTCGGCACCGGCATCAACACCCCGGCCGGCTTCCCGCAGCTCGTCATCGAGCTGCTCCAGGCCGAGACCGAGCTGCCGATCACCGAGGCGGCCGACCACTTCGAGGCGCAGGCGAACCGGGACGGCCTCGTCGACGCGTCGAGCGCGCTGCGCACGATCGCCGTGAGCCTCACGAAGATCGCGAACGACCTCCGCTGGATGGGCTCGGGCCCGAACACGGGTCTCGGCGAGCTGCACATCCCCGACCTGCAGCCCGGCTCGTCGATCATGCCCGGCAAGGTCAACCCGGTCGTGCCCGAGGCCGTGCTCATGGTGTGCGCGCGGGTCATCGGCAACGATGCGACCATCGCGTGGGGCGGTGCGTCGGGCGCATTCGAGCTCAACGTGCAGATCCCCGTCATGGGCACCGCCCTGCTCGAGTCGATCCGCCTGCTCGCCAACTCGGTGCGCGTGCTCGCCGACAAGACGATCGACGGCCTCGAGGCGAACGTCGAGCGTGCGACCGCCCTCGCCGGCATGTCGCCCTCGATCGTGACGCCGCTCAACAAGCTCATCGGCTACGAGGCCGCGGCGAAGATCGCGAAGCACTCGGTCGCCAAGGGCATCACCGTGCGCGAGGCCGTGATCGACCTCGGCTACGTCGAGCGCGGCGACCTGACCGAGGCGCAGCTCGACTCCGCCCTCGACCTGCTCTCGATGACGCGTCCGCCGCAGGCGAAGTAAGGTCCGTCACCCGGATGCCTCGTGCCGAGTCTCGGCACGAGGCATCCGTCGTCTCAGGGAACGAGGGTGAACCGCCGCTCGCGTACGCCCTACGCCAGCTCCGCCCCGTCGAGCAGCTCCGAGACGAGGGCCGCGATCGCCGAGCGCTCGCTGCGCGTGAGCGTGATGTGCGCGAACAGCGGGTGGTCCTTGAGCGTCTCGATGACGCTCGCGATGCCGTCGTGCCGGCCGACCCGCAGGTTGTCGCGCTGGGCCACGTCGTGGGTGAGCACGACTCGCGAGTTCTGCCCGATGCGGCTCAGCACCGTGAGCAGCACGTTGCGCTCGAGCGACTGGGCCTCGTCGACGATCACGAACGCGTCGTGCAGCGACCGGCCGCGGATGTGGGTGAGCGGCAGCACCTCCAGGATGCCCCGGTCGACGACCTCGTCGAGCACGTTGTCGGAGACGACCGAGCCGAGCGTGTCGAACACCGCCTGCCCCCACGGGTTCATCTTCTCGCCCTGGTCGCCCGGCAGGTACCCGAGCTCCTGCCCGCCGACCGCGTAGAGCGGCCGGAAGACCATGATCTTCTTGTGCTGCTGGCGCTCGAGCACCATCTCGAGCCCGGCGCACAGTGCGAGCGCCGACTTGCCGGTACCCGCGCGACCGCCGAGCGAGAGGATGCCGATCTCCGGGTCGAGCAGCAGGTCGATCGCGAGCCGCTGCTCCGCCGAGCGCCCGTGCAGGCCGAAGACCTCGCGGTCGCCGCGCACCAGCTTCACCTCGCCGTCGCCGACGACGCGGCCGAGCGCCGAGCCCCGATCGGAGTGGATGACGAGCCCCGTGTTGACGGGCAGCCCCTCGACCTCGCTCGTGATCATCGACTCGTGCTCGTAGAGCTTCGCCATGTCGTTCGAGCCGAGCGAGAGTTCGGCCATGCCCGTCCAGCCCGAGTCGAGCGCGAGCTCGTGCCGGTACTCCTGCGCGTCGAGGCCGATCGAGGCGGCCTTCACGCGCAGCGGCAGGTCCTTCGAGACGACCGTCACGGGCACGCCGTCCTGCTGCAGGTTGGCCGCGCACGCGAGGATGCGGGAGTCGTTGTCGCCGAGTTGCAGGGCGCTCGGGAGGACCTTCGGGCTCGAGTGGTTCAGCTCGACCCGGAGCGACCCGCCGTCGCCCACCGGGATCGGGAAGTCGAGTCGCTCGTGCGCGACGCGCAACTCGTCGAGGATGCGCAGCGCCTGCCGCGCGAAGTACCCGATCTCGGGGTCGTTCCGCTTCGCCTCGAGCTCGGTGATCACGACGACCGGCAGCACCACCGCGTGCTCGGCGAAGTTGAAGAGCGCGCGCGGATCGCTGAGCAGCACGGACGTGTCGAGCACGTACGTGCGCTCCGCCTGCGCGAGGTCCTCGTGCGTGCCCTCCGCGGCGCGCTCCCCCGCGCGCGCGTCCTGGCGACCGACCGAATCAGGAGTAACCGATGACGTCACAACCGCTCCCGCCCCGAGCATTCCTGCCCGGTTCACGTTCCGGCCGCCGATCCCTCCCGTAGTCGGTTTCGAGGCCGACCCGAACGGGCGATCTGCCCGTTGAGCCGAACCTACGTCCGCCGCACGCGAACCGCGGAAGCGACACGCGAAACGTCACGCGCTGTTCACGTTCGCGTCGGTCGAACGCCGGATGCCTCGGGGCCGGCGCCGACCCCGAGGCATCCCCCCGCGCTCAGTACGACGCGGCGGTCGAGTACGAGACGAACGCGGCCCGCAGCATCTCGAGCGTCTCATCGCTCGTCACGGCGTGGATCGACAGTCGCACGGTGCCGAGGCGCGTCGTCGCGGTCACGCCGTGGTTGTGCAGCGACGCGGTGAGCACCGTCACCTGGTCGGCGGGCGGCTCGAGCACGACGATGCCGGCCCGCTCCTGCTCGTCGCGCGACGACGAGACGGGGATGGCGTACTCGTCCGCGAGCTCGATCGCCCGGCTCACCCGCTCGGCGACGGCCGCGTTGATCACGGGCACGGTCGTGTCGGCGATCTCCTCGAAGGCCGCGGCGAGACGCGCCTGCGCGAGCGGGTCGGGGTTCGAGAGCCGGTACGCGCGGGCGTCGGGCGCGGGCGGGGGCACATGTCCCCACGGCTCCGACTCCTCGGTCGCGCTGAAGCCCGAGAAGACGGGCGTGAGCCGTTCGAGGGCGCGATCGGAGAGCGCCATGATGCCCGTGCCCCAGCCGGCGCGGCACCACTTCTGGCCGCCGGTCACGACGACGTCGGCGACCTGCCACGGGGCGTCGACGACGCCGAAACCCTGGATCGCGTCGACGATCAGCAGCCGGTCGCCGATCACCTGGCGGATGCCCTCGATGTCGCAGAGGTAGCCGGTGCGCGAGTCGACGAGGCTCACCGCGACGGCGACGACGCTCTGCTCGAGCTGTTCGCGGATCTGGCCGGGCGTCACCTTGCCGTGGTCGGTCTCGAGCCAGACGGGCTGCACCGTGTGCAGCGCCTCCTGCGCGCGCACGGCCGCGATGGGCAGGCTCGGGAACTCCTCCTGCGACAGCAGGACCCCGCCGGTGAGCCCGAACATGGCGTGCATGAGGCCGGTCGTCGTGTTCGGCTCGAAGACGATCTGCTCGGCGGAGAAGCCCGTGAGCGCCGAGGCGGCCGCGCGCACGCGCGCGTCCTGCTCGCCGAAGGCGTCGAGGCTGCCGTGGCGCGCCCGCTGCAGCACCTGCGTGAACGCCAGCACCTCCTCCGCGGCGGCCGTCGAGAGCGGCCCCACACGGCCGTAGTCGAGGTAGCCCGGCTCCTCGGTGAAGCCGGTGCTGAAATCGTCGATGGTCACGTTGCGTGCCCCCTTCTCCGTCGAACATCTTGACAGAACGGGTGGATGCCTCGCAGCGCGCTCCTGCGAGAACGGGTGGTCAGCCGCCGAACCGGCGGTGGCGCTTCGCGTAGTCGCGGAGCGCGCGGAGGAAGTCGACCTTGCGCAGGTCGGGCCCGAGCGCCTCGACGAAGTAGAACTCCGAGTGCGCCGACTGCCAGAGCATGAAGTCGCTGAGCCGCTGCTCGCCGGACGTCCGGATCACGAGGTCGGGGTCGGGCTGGCCGCCCGTGTAGAGGTGCTCGCCGATGAGGTCGGGCGTCAGCCGTTCGGCGAGGTCCTCGAGGCTGCGCCCCTCGGCGTGATGCGCCGCGACGATCGATCGCATCGCGTCGGTGATCTCCTTGCGGCCGCCGTAGCCGACGGCGAGGTTGACGTGCAGGCCCCGCTTGTCGGCCGTGCGGTGCTCGGCGGCGTCGAGCGCCGCGACGAGCGGCTCGGGCAGGCCCGTGTCGCTGCCGACGTGCTGCACCCGCCAGTCGCGGTAGTGGCTGAGTTCCTCGGCGAGGTCGGCGATGATCTCGAAGAGGTCGGAGAGCTCGTCGCTCGGCCGATTGCCGAGGTTGTCGCTCGAGAGCAGGTAGAGCGTCACGACCTTGACGCCGAGGTCGTCGCACCACTCGAGGAACTCCCGCATCTTCGCGGCGCCCGCCCGGTGTCCGTCGGCGGCCGTGCGGTAGCCGAGCTGCTTCGCCCAGCGGCGGTTGCCGTCGATGATCATCGCCACGTGGCGGGGCAGGCCGGCGGGGTCGAGTCCGCGACGGAGCCGGTTCTGGTAGAGCCGGTAGAGGATCCCGCGACCGAGGGGCTGATCGCTCGTCTGCACGGCACTACGCTACCCCCTCGCCCTCCGTTCGAACTCACAGGCTGCCGTGATCAGGCAGGCCCTACGCTTTCACCATGAGCCCTGAGCGCCCGCACGAACCCGCCGACCTCGCCGAGGAGATGTCGCGCCCCGTGGCTCCCGCCGACCCCGACGACCTCGCGGTCTCGCGCGACGAGCACGGCCCCGACCTCCCCAACATCCCGCTGCTCGACGACGCGCTCAGCCACGACGCCGAGGCGGAGGTGAAGCCGAAGTGGCGCGGCTGGATCCACGCGGGCACGTTCCCCGTCACGATCGCCGCGGGCATCGTGCTCATCACCCTCGCCCACGGCGCGCCCGCGAAATGGGCGTCGGCGGTCTTCATGCTCACGTCGATGCTGCTGTTCGGCAACTCGGCGCTCTACCACCGCTTCAACTGGAAGCCGAAGACGAAGGTCGTGCTCAAGCGCATCGACCACGCCAACATCTTCCTGCTCATCGCCGGCACGTACACCCCCCTCGCGGTCCTCGCGCTCCCGCCCGACAAGGGGTGGGTGCTGCTCACGATCGTCTGGAGCGGGGCGCTCCTCGGCATCGGCTTCCGGGTGTTCTGGATCACGGCGCCCCGCTGGCTGTACGTGCCCCTCTACCTGCTGCTCGGCTGGGCGGCGATGATGTACATCGTCGATCTCGTGAACGCCAACGTGGCGATGATGGTGCTCGTCTGCGTGGGCGGCGTGCTCTACACGATCGGCGCCGTCGTCTACGGCTTCAAGAAGCCGAACCCGTGGCCCGGCGTGTTCGGATTCCACGAGATCTTCCACGTCTGCACGGTGCTCGCGTTCATGTGCCACTGGTCGGCGACGCTGCTCATCGCGATGAACCCCGTCTACCACGTGGGCTGATCAGCGCGAGGGTTCGTCGCCCTCGTCGCGCGCCTCGCCCGAGGCATCCGGCCCGTCGCCCTCGTCGAACGAGGC
The DNA here is from genome assembly GCF_058349925.1 of Agromyces solani. Lineage (NCBI taxonomy): Bacteria > Bacillati > Actinomycetota > Actinomycetes > Micrococcales > Microbacteriaceae > Agromyces > Agromyces solani. The sequence continues at coordinate 994,177 of NZ_JBYRER010000001.1, read as the reverse complement.
CAGCTCCGCGTCGCGCGCGGCCGCCTCCTCCTCCGCCTCGATCTGGGCGCGCACCTGGGCGCGGTAGTTCGTGCGACGGATGCGACGCACCATGTCGAGGATGAGGAGGATCACCACGACCATGATCAGGAAGGTGATGACGAAACCCCACACACCCGGCGTGACGGTGTTCGGGTCGAACTCCTCCTTGCCGTCGGCGACGATCTCGATCGCCGAGTACAGCACGGAGCGGGCGGAGTCGACGAGCATCGAGGGCCTTTCGAGGAGGGATCCACCCCTCAGGGGGCGGGGTTAGGCTTGAAGCAGCCTAGTCGATCCACCTCCGAAGGAGCCCCGTGACCACGTCGCTCGACGAGCGGTACGGACGTACGCGCCGCAACCGCTCGCGTGATCGGTTCCTGCTCATCGCCGGAGCCGTCGCGGTCGCCGTGGTCCTCGTGGCCTGGGTCGTCTGGGCCGGACTCGACGGCCAGAAGCCGCAGGTCGAGGTGACCGACACCGGCCACCGCCTCATGAACGAGGAGCGCGCCGTCGAGGTGAGCTGGAACCTCTCGGTTCCGCCCGGCAACGAGACCGCCTGCATCGTGCAGGCGCTCAATGCGGACTTCGCGATCGTCGGCTGGAAGACCATCATCGTGCCGGCGTCGACCGAACACATCCGCGCGCTCACGGAGACCGTTCGCACGGCGCAGGAGGCGAACACCGGTTTGATTTACCGCTGCTGGCTCACCTAACATGGGTCATTCGCCCCGACCCATGTCGGGGCGACACGTCTATTCGGCGCAGCATCGCGAGCCCTTCGCGACGACCGGCACCGGGTATCCCGAAACAGGAGTGTGCATCATGGCGCAGGACGCCACCGTCACCTGGCTCACCCAGGACGCCTACGACCGCCTGGCCGGCGAGCTCGAGCAGCTCTCGACCACGGGCCGTGAGGAGATCGCGAAGCGCATCGAGGCGGCGCGCGAAGAGGGCGACCTCAAGGAGAACGGCGGCTACCACGCCGCGAAGGACGAGCAGGGCAAGATCGAGGCCCGAATCCGCCAGCTCAAGGAACTGCTGAAGACCGCCGAGGTCGGCGAGGCGCCCGCATCGAAGGGCATCGTCGAGTCGGGCACCGTGATCACCGCGGTCATCGCCGGCGACGAAGAGACGTTCCTCATCGGCAGCCGCGAGATCGCAGGCGACTCCGAGCTCGACGTCTGGAGCGAGCAGTCGCCGCTCGGCGCCGCGATCCTGGGCCTCAAGGTCGGCGAGAAGACCAGCTACACCGCGCCCAACGGGCGCGAGATCGCCGTCGAGATCACGAGCGTCGACACCTGGGGCGGCCAGTAGTCCCCCACGACCCCACGCACGCGAAGAGCGGATGCCCCAGGCATCCGCTCTTCGCGTATGACGCGGCGAACCCCACCGTTTCAGGAAGAAGTGCGCTGTTCAGGACGATTCCGGGCGAATCGTCCTGAACCGGCGCCGAGTTCCTGAAACCGTGCGAGCTCAGTCGTCGAGGACGACGGGCTCGTAGCCGGCTCGGCGCAGCACCTCGACGACCTCGGCTCGATGGTCGGGACCGCGGGTCTCGACGGAGATGTCGATCTCGACCTCCGAGATCTGCATGCCGCGCCCGTGCCGCGTGTGCAGCACCTCGACGACGTTCGCGTGGGTGCCGGCCAGCAGTTCGGCGACCCGCACGAGCTGTCCGGGTCGGTCGGGCAGCCCCACGCGCACCGTCAGGTAGCGGCCGGACGCCGCGAGGCCGTGGGCGATGACGCGCTGCATGAGCAGCGGATCGATGTTGCCGCCCGACAGCACCGCGACGACCGGGCCGTCGTTCGGCACGGCGCCCTTCATGATCGCCGCGACGGCGACCGCGCCGGCGGGCTCGACGACGAGCTTGGCACGCTCGAGCAGCACGAGCAGGGCGCGGGCGATGTCGTCCTCGGTGACGGTCACGACCTCGTCGACCGCGTCGCGGATGATCTCGAAGTTGAGCTCGCCGGGCCGGTAGACGGCGATGCCGTCGGCGATCGTCGGCACGACCGGCACGGTCTGCGGGGCGCCCGCCGCGAGCGATGCGACGTACGGCGCGGCGTTCTCGGACTGCACGCCGATGATGCGGATGGCTCGCCCCTCGGCCGCAGCCCGCTGCTTCGCCGCGCTCGCGATGCCGGCGGCGAGGCCGCCGCCGCCGATCGGCACGACGATCGTCGCCGCATCGGGCGCCTGGTCGAGGATCTCGAGCCCGAGCGTGCCCTGGCCCGTGACGACGTCGACGTGGTCGAACGGCGGGATCACGACCGCACCGGTCTCCGCGGCGAAGGCCGCGGCCGCCTCGAGCGTCTCGCCGACCGATGCGCCCGCGAGCACGACGTCGGCTCCGTAGGCCTTCGTCGCCTCGAGCTTCGGCAGGGCGACGCCCACCGGCATGAAGATCGTCGCCCTCAGGCCGAGCTCGCGGGCGGCGAACGCGACGCCCTGGGCGTGGTTGCCGGCCGATGCGGCGACGACCCCGCGCGCCCGTTCGTCGGCGGTGAGCGAGGACATGCGGTTGAACGCGCCGCGCAGCTTGTACGAGCCCGTGCGCTGCAGGTTCTCGCACTTCAGTCGCACCGGGGCGCCGAGCACGCGCTCGAGGTAGCGGGATGTCTCCATCGGCGTGGTTCGGGCGACGCGCCCGACGACGTCGCGGGCGGCCTCGAAGTCGGCGAGCGCGGGGCCGGCGATCGTGTGGTTCAACTCGTTCATTCTCCTCGCTGGAAGCCGGGACGCTGCGGGACGGTGCGCCACAGCGGCGAGCGCACGGCGACGGTCGACGGCGGGGCGTCGTCCTTCCAGTCGCCGCTCGAGACGTACAGGATCATCACGTTGACGACGGCCGCGACCGGCACCGCGAAGAGCGCGCCGGGGATGCCGGCGAGCAGCGAGCCCGTCGCGACCGCGACGACGACGCCGAGCGGGTGCACCTTGACGGCGGTGCCCATGATGAGCGGCTGCAGCACATGGCCCTCGACCTGCTGCACGAGCAGCACGATGCCGAGCATGATGACGGCGGGCCAGAATCCGCTGTAGACGAGGGCGACGAACACCGCGAGCGCACCCGTGACGACGGCGCCGACGATCGGGATGAACGAGCCCAGGAAGACGAGGATGGCGATCGGGATCGCGAGCGGCAGGCCGAGGAACCAGGCGCCGAGGCCGATGCCGATCGCGTCGATCGTGGCCACGAGGATCTGCACGCGGACGAAGTTCTGCAGCGTCTCCCAGCCCGCCTGGCCGGCGCCGTCGACGGCGGCCCGGGCCCGGCGCGGGAAGATGCCCACCATCCAGTTCCAGATGCCGCGGCCGTCGATGAGCATGAAGAGGGTCGCGAAGAGCGCGAGCAGCATGCCGGCGAGGAAGTGTCCGAGCGTCGAACCGACCGAGAGGGCGCCGCTCCAGATGATGCCCATGTCCTGCTGGACGGCCTCGACGGCCCGGGCGACCCATTCGTTCAGCTGCGCCTCGGTGACGTGCAGCGGGCCGTCGAGGAGCCACGCCCGGAACTCGTCCCAGGCGACGAGGGATTGGGCGGCGAGCTCGTCGGCGCCCCGGACGATCTGCCAGATGCCGAGCGTGAGCAGACCGCCGACGACCGCGAGCGCAGACAGCATCGCGACCGCGACGGAGAGCCACTTCGGCCACCGGTGCCGCTGCAGGAAGGCGGAGAACGGCACGAGCAGGGCGCTGAGGAGCACGGCGACGAGCAGCGGGATCAGGATGAGCCGCAGCTGGATCACGAGGAAGACGACGACGGCGAGGACCCCGCCGATGAGCAGCAGGCGCCACGACCAGGCGCCGGCGAGCCGCATGCCGTACGGAACGCTCGCGTCCGCGTCGCGGGTCGCGGGCTCGCGCGCCGGCGCCGGCGCCGGTTCGGGCGCAGCCCCGAATCCGAACCACCGTCGCGCGCGCCGCCCGCCTCGTTCCGCCCCGCCCGAGTCCGCCATTCGTCCAGTCTAGGCACCGCGTATGCGCACCCCGGCATGTCGGCTTCCGACCCGGCGGCGCTCGCCGATGTCGGCGGCACGCGCTAGCGTCGGGATCATCATGGTCGACGTCGTCAGCCCCGCCCTCGCCCGCCGTATCGCGCTCGCTGCCCAGGGATTCGCGCGCCCACTGCCCGAGACCGCCGGCACCCGCGCCCTGAACGGCGTGGTCGACCGGCTGGGGCTGCTCCAGATCGATTCCGTGAACGTGTTCGAGCGCAGCCACTACCTGCCGGCGTTCAGCCGCGTCGGCGACTACGACCGGGCGCAGCTCGACCGCATCACGTCCGGGCGTCGCGGGCGCATGGTCGAGTACTGGGCGCACCAGGCGGCGTACATCCCGCGCGAGCTCTGGCCGCTGTTCGAGTTCCGCCGCGAAGAGTACCGGCGCGCGGGCAACGACTGGGGCGGGTGGGTCGCCGACGATCACGGTCTCGCGGGCTGGCTGAGGTCCGAGCTCGCCGAGAAGGGCCCGCTCCGTGCGAGCGAGATCGAGCACGACGCGAACGTGCGCCGCGGTCCCTGGTGGGGCTGGTCCGACGTCAAGCGCACGCTCGAGATGATGTTCCGCACGGGCGACGTCGTCTGCGTCGACCGGCAGCGGTTCGAGCGCGTGTACGCGCTGCCCGAGCAGGCGCTGCCCGCCGAGCTGCTCGAGACGGCGCCGCCCGTCGAGGAGGCCGTCCGCACGCTCGTCGAACGCGCGGCGGTCGCGTACGGCATCGCCACCGAGGCCGACCTCGCCGACTACTGGCGCATGAAGCGGGCGCCCGTGCGGCAGGCGATCGCCGAACTCGAGGCGGCCGGCGTACTGCTCCCGGTCGAGGTGCCGGGCTGGCGCACCGGCAGCCGGCCCACCCCGGCCTGGCTGCACCGGGACGCGCGACGCCCCCGCCGCATCGACGCCGTCGCGCTCCTGTCGCCGTTCGATCCGGTGGTGTGGTTCCGCCCGCGCACCGAGCGGATGTTCGACTTCCACTACCGCATCGAGATCTACACGCCCGAGCCCGACCGTCGGTTCGGCTACTACTGCCTGCCGCTGCTCGTCGACGACCGCGTCGTCGGCCGGGTCGACCTCAAGAGCGACCGCAAAGCGGGCGTGCTGCGGGTGCAGGCGGCCTGGTCGGAGGCCGATGCACCGGCAGAGACGGCGGCGCGTCTCGTGCCCGTGCTCCGTCGCGCGGCGGCCTGGCAGGGCCTCGACGAGGTGCTCGTCGTGGGCCGCGGCGACCTCTCCCCCGCCCTCGCCGCCGAGCTCGCGGTCGCGGCGTAGCCGCGGCGGCCTAGAAGCTGCCGCCCATCTCCTCGAGTCGCTTGACCCGATCGGGGATCGGCGGGTGCGTCGCGAACAACCGGCTCATGAGGCCGGGCTTCAGCGGGTCGGCGATCCAGAGGTGCGCCATCGACGAGTTCTGGCGCTGCATGGGCCGACCGTACGCCTCGAGCTTCACGAGCGCCCGCGCGAGCGCGTCGGGATGTCTCGTGGTCATCGCCCCCGTGGCATCGGCGAGGTACTCGCGCTGGCGCGAGACCGCGAGCTGCACGAGGCTCGCGACGAGCGGGGCGATGAGCATCGCGATGAGCCCGAACACCATGACGATCGGGTTCGAGTTGTTGTTGCCCCGGCCGAAGAACGCCATGCGCACGAACATGTCGGAGATGAAGCCGACCGCGACGACGAGTCCGAACACGATCATCGACAGCCGGATGTCGTAGTTGCGGACGTGGCCGAGCTCGTGCGCCATGACGCCCTCGAGCTCGGCGTCGTCCATGATCTCGAGGAGGCCCGTGGTCGCCGCCACGACGGCGTGCTGCGGGTCGCGGCCGGTCGCGAACGCGTTGGGCGCCGGGTCGGAGATGACGTAGACACGCGGCATCGGGGTCCCCGTCGCGATCGACAGGTTCTCGACCGTGCGCCAGAGCCGAGGGTGGTCGGCCTTCGAGCGGACCTCGATCGCGCCCGACATCGAGAGCGCCTGCCGGTCGGCGGTGAAGTACTGGATGAGCGCGTAGCCGGTCGCCACGACGAGCGTCACGACGACGATCGTCAGGTCCTGGTAGACGACCCCGGCGAGCCAGCCGAGCCCGCCGATGACGGCGAGGAAGAACAGGATGATGAAGACGGTGTTGCGCTTGTTCCTGGCGATCGCGCGATACAAGGCCGGCCCTTAGAACTGGACGCGCGGAGGCTCGGCGATCGCCGCGGCCTCGGTGACCTCGAAGAAGTCGCGCTCGTGGAAGCCGAGGCCGCGCACGAACAGGGTGTTCGGGAACACCTTGATCTTCGTGTTGAGTTCGCGCACGCCGCCGTTGTAGAAGCGGCGCGAGGCCTGGATCTTGTCTTCGGTGTCGACGAGCTCGGCCTGCAGTTGCAGGAAGTTCTGGCTCGCCTGCAGCTGCGGGTACGCCTCGGCGACCGCGAAGATCGACTTCAGCGCCTGCTGCATGTGGTTCTCGGCCACGCCCGCCTCGGCGGGTCCCTGCGCCTGCAGGGTCTCGGCACGAGCCCGGGTGACTGACTCGAAGACGCTCTTCTCGTGCGCGGCGTAGCCCTTGACCGCCTCGATGAGGTTCGGGATCAGGTCGGCCCGGCGCTTGAGCTGCACCGTGATGTCGCTCCACGCCTCGTCGACGCGGACGTTGAGGGTGACGAGCGAGTTGTACGTGGCCCAGAGGTAGATGCCGATGATCACCACGAGCGCGACGACGATGATGACGGGGATGAGCCATTCCATGGCACGGACTCCTAGCGCGTTCGGCAGCAGATCTGGGGCGTGAACAATCCTACCGATCGGGTCCTCCGCGGACCGGCCTTCCCATGAGACTCGGAGGAACCCCCGGGCCGGCTCCGGGCCCGGGCATAGACAGCTGCGCCGCCCACGGGCGGCGCTCCGCTCGCGCGCAGGGCTAGGCTCGGACTGTGACCGAGCGCAGCCCCCGACGGCGCCCGGGTCGCCCCAGGGGCGCGAAGCCGGGCGACACGCGGGCCCGCATCCTCGCGGCCGCCACCGAGGAGTTCGGCGAGCGGGGCTACGAGGCCGCCTCGATGCGGGCCATCGCCCGCCGGGCGGGTGTCGACCCCGCGCTCGTGCACCACTACTTCGAGGACAAGCAGCAGCTCGTCACCGAGGTGGTCGAGGTGCCGCTGCAGCCCGACCGCCTGGTGGCCGCCGCGCTCGACGGCCCCCTCGACGACCTGGGTGAGCGGCTCGTGCGCGCGGTGCTGACGGCGTGGGACTCCACGACGGTACGCCCCGCGGCCGTGGCCGCGCTGCGGTCGGCGATCGGCCAGGGGCCGGTCTCCCGGATGCTGCGCGAGTTCCTGCGCCGCGAGATCATGCACCGCATCGCGGAGCGGCTCGAGGCCGCCGACGCCGAGCTCCGTGCCGAACTCGCCGCGTCGCAGCTCGTCGGCGTCATCATGGTGCGCTACGTGCTCGAGTTCGAGCCGGTCGCCTCGCTGCCGACCGAGGAGCTCGTCGCCCGCGTCGGCCCGTCGGTGCAATGGCACCTGACCGGACGTCCCCCGGGGCCTTGACATCCGGCCGCCACCGGCGAATTATTCCACACATGATGAATAGCTCGGATGCCTCGGGCTCACGGCGCTCGGGCGCGCATGCGATCGCGGGCTCCGGGCCCGCCGTGATCGCCGAGGACCTCCACGTGGTCCGCGGCGGAACCGCGGTGCTCGACGGGCTGTCGCTCGCGGTGCCGAGCGGAATGATCGTGGGCCTGCTGGGGCCGAGCGGCAGCGGCAAGACCACGCTCATGCGATCGATCGTCGGCGTGCAGGTCGTGAAGGCGGGCCGCATCGAGGTGCTCGGCCGGCCGGCCGGCAGTCGTGACCTGCGGCGACGGGTCGGATACGTCACGCAGCAGGCGAGCGTCTACGACGACCTCACGGTCCGGCAGAACATCGCCTACTTCCGCCATGTCCTCGGTGCGCCGGCCGGCGACGTCGACCGGGTGATCGAGCGCACCGATCTCGGGTCGGTCGCCGGCCGGCTCGCGGGCACGCTCTCGGGTGGCCAGCGCAGCCGGGTGTCGCTCGCGGCCGCCCTCCTCGGCGAGCCGGAACTGCTCGTGCTCGACGAGCCGACCGTGGGCCTCGATCCGGTGCTCCGCGTCGAGCTCTGGGGCATGTTCCGCAGTCTCGCCGACGAGGGGAGGACGCTGCTCGTCTCGAGCCACGTGATGGACGAGGCGAAGCGCTGCGACCGGCTCCTGCTCATGCGCGACGGCGCACTGCTCGCCGACGACACGGTGCAGGGCGTACTCGAGGTCACCGGGACCGACGACATCGAGACGGCGTTCCTCCGGCTCATCGACCGCGGCGAACCCGACCTCCGCGCACCCGACGAGGAATCGCCCGGGGGCGGCCGGCACGCAGCGGCGTCCTCGGAGGCACCCGCGCCCGAGGATGAGTCGCGATGACCCCCGCACGGACCCTTGCGACGACCGGTCGCGTGCTCGGGCAGATCCGGCACGATCACCGTACGATCGCACTGCTGCTCGTCGTGCCGAGCCTGCTCGTCGGGCTCGTCGCCTGGATCTTCGTCGACACCGACGTGTTCGCCGACATCGGTCCGGCGATGATCGCACTGTTCCCGTTCATCGTGATGTTCCTCGTGACGAGCATCGCGACCCTGCGCGAGCGGCGCAGCGGCACGCTCGAGCGCCTGCTCGCCATGCCGCTCGGCAAGGGGGACTTCATCCTCGGCTACGCGCTCGCGTTCGGGCTGCTCGCGGTCGTGCAGACCGCCATCGTGGTCTCGTTCGCCGTCTGGGTGTGCGGGCTCGAGATCGAGGGATCGATCTGGCTGCTGTTCGGCGTCGCGGTCGCCGACGCGCTGCTCGGCACGGCCCTCGGCCTGCTCGCGAGCGCGTTCGCGCGCACCGAGTTCCAGGTGGTGCAGTTCATGCCGCTCATCGTCTTCCCGCAGATCCTGCTCGGCGGCATCTTCATCCCCCGCGACCAGCTGCCGGCCGGGCTCGAGGAGATCAGCGACTGGTTGCCCCTGAGCTACGCGATCGACGCGCTGCAGGCGGTCGCCGCCGACAGCGAGTCCGCGGAGTGGATCATGGTGCGGATTCTCGCGATCGGCGCATGGATCGTCGGTTCCATCGTCGTCGGTTCGATCACGTTGCGTCGACGCACCCCCTGACGCAGGTTTCGTGCGCAGCTCTCGACAACGCCCGCGGGGGACGGGCAGGATCGTGGCACTGTCCCTCGATCGGAAGAGAGCGATGCGCAAGAAGATATTCGCGGCCCTCGCGGCCCTCGCCACCGTCTGCGGCCTCGCCGTCGGTGCTGCCCCCGCCCATGCGTCGACCGGCGGCACCGCCGACGGCGAGCTCCACCCCGATGTCGGGCTGATCGCGTTCTACGACAGCACCGGCCGCTACCGCTGCAGCGCCACGCTCGTGTCGCCGACGGTCGTCATCACGGCGGCGCACTGCACGCTCGGCACGCTCGGCAAGACGCTCGTCACGTTCGACACCTACCTCGACGACGCCCCGCCGAGCTTCCTGCCGACGGCGGAGGACCCCGAGGCCGGGTACACGGCCGAGGAGCTCGCCGACGCGGGCTACATCTCCGGCACCGCGTACACGCACCCCCAGTACTCCGACTTCACCGACATGCGGAACTGGAACGATGTCGGCGTGATCGTGCTCGACGAGCCGGTCGCGTCCCACGGCGACGGATACCCGCAGATCGCGGCGACCGGCACGCTCGACGGCATCGCACAGAAGTCGCTGTCGAAGACGCTGTTCACGGCGGTCGGCTACGGCACGGAGGTGCGCCAGGAGGGCGACAACATGAAGCCCGAGCCCGAGAGCTACCCGATCCTGCGTCGTTACGTCGAGATGCCGGGGCAGAAGCTCACCCCGCAGATCCTGCAGACGAACGGCAACGAGAAGGACCCCTGGGGCACGGGCGGCACGTGCTTCGGCGACTCCGGCGGCCCCGTGTTCCACGACGGCGAGCTCGTCGCGGTGACGAGCTACGGCTACACCTCGAACTGCCGGTACCTCGGCGGATACCAGCGCGTCGAGATCCCCGTCGTCGACGAATGGCTGGCCGAGTTCGGTCTCTAGGCGCGAACAGCGCGTGACCCGGCGAACGGGCGGATGCTCCGGCATCCGCCCGTTCGTCTCGTCCGTGCCCGGCGGCCCGCCGGGCGACCGCTCAGGCCGTGACGTGCACGCCGTCGAGCACGCGCTCGAGGTAGGGGTTCGCGAAGCGCCGTTCGGGATCGAGCTCGTCGCGCACCGCGAGGAAGTCGTCGAAGCGCGGGTACACCTCGCGCAGCGTCTCGGCGGTCTGCGTGTGCATCTTGCCCCAGTGCGGGCGGCCGTCGTGGGCGCGCATGATCTCCTCGACGGCGGCGAAGTACTCGGTCGGGTCCTCGCGGTGATAGCGGTGCACGGCGATGTAGCCGGACTCTCGCCCGTAGGCCGTCGAGAGCCAGTTCTCGTCCGCCGCGGCGGCCCGCACCTCGACCGGGAAGCTGATGCGCCAGCCCTTGCGCTCGATGAGTGCGCGCACCTCGCGGAGCGCGTCGGGGACCTCGGCGAGCGGAATCGCGTACTCCATCTCACGGAAGCGCACGGTGCGGTTCGTCACGAACACGTCGGGCGAGAAGTCGGCGAAGTCGCGCCCGCTCTGCAACCGCTCGACCTGGCGGGCGAAGAACGGGATGACGCCGGGGGCGGCCGTGCCGAGGGCGCACACGCCGCGGAACAGCCCGTTCGCGAGCAGTTCGTCGTCGAGCCACCGCGAGGCCCGGCCGAGCGGCTTGCGCGGCGCCTCGCCCGGCAGCCTCGTGTTGGTCTTGGTCATGGCGACCTCGGTGTGCGGGTGCCAGTAGAACTCGAAGTGGTCGGCTCCGCGCACCCGCTCCTCCCAGCCGGCGAGCACGTCGACGAGCGGCTCGGGCCGCTCGACGGCATGCAGCACGTACCGCGGCACGAGCTGCAGGGTGAGCTCGACGAGCACGCCGAGCGCGCCGAGGCCCAGCCGCACCGCGGGCAGCAGTTCGGGACGTTCGCTCTCGCTCACCGTGATGAGCTCCCCGGTGCCGGTGACGAGCTTCGCCGCGACGATCTGCGTCGCGAGCCCGCCGAACCCGAGGCCGGTGCCGTGGGTTCCGGTCGAGGTGGCACCCGAGATCGACTGCCGGTCGATGTCGCCCATGTTCGCGAGCGCGAGACCGTAGGGCGCGAGGAGTGCCGGCAGGGCGTGCAGCTTCGTGCCCGCGCGGAGGGTCACCCGTCCGGTCGCGACATCGGCGTCGACGAGGCCCGAGAGGTCGGCCAGGTCGAGCTGCACACCGGGTGCCACGGCGATGCCCGTGAAGCTGTGCCCCGAGCCGACCGGCTTGATGCGCAGGTCCGACACGGCAGCGGCCTGCACGGCGCGCTGCACCGCCTCCGCCGAGGCGGGCCGTTCCACCCGAAGCGGCCGGACCTGTTCGGTCCTGCCCCAGTTGCGCCATGTCGCTCCGGTCGCGCTCACAGGAATGCCATCCCTTCTCCCCGATACGTCGGGATCATCTCGACAGTGTCGTCGCCGTCGACGACGGCGAACTCGTTCAGGTGCTCGGCGAGCTCGCCCGACTTGGTGTGCCGGAACCAGACCCGGTCGCCGATCGCGAGGCCGCGGGCCGCGCGCCCCGACACGGGGGTCTGCACTTCGCCCGCCATCTCGCGGGGCTCCATCACGAGCCCCTCCGGCCAGACGATGCGCGGCAGCCGGTCGGGCGCCGGCGGGCCGGAGGCGACCCATCCGCCGCCGAGGATCGTCGCGTGCCGCCCGCTCGGACGACGGACGACGTCGAGGGCGAAGGCGGCGGCCGGCGCGGGCGTGAAGTGCTCGTATCCGTCGAACAGGTGCCCTCCGAACAGTCCGGATCCGGCGGCGATCTCGGTCACAGACGGGTCGGCCGAGGTGCGCTCGAGCGATCCGGTGCCGCCGCCGTTGACGAACTCGAGATCGGCGACCTCGCGCACCGCCGCGACCGCGCGGGCTCGTCGCTCGAGCAGCTCGGGCATCGACCGCGACTGCATCCAGCGGTTGACCGCGCCGTCGACGGGCCGCCCCTCGGGCCGGTTCACGACGCCGGCGATCTGCGCCTCGTACGACATCATGCCCACGAGTTCGAATCCCGGCCGCTTCACGATGTACGCGGCGAGCGCGCCCGCGTCGGCGGGCTCGTGCACGGGCGAGCGGCGCACGCCGAGGTGGCCGAGCACCGGTGCGTCCCACGAGGCGTCGAGCTCGAGGCACACCCGGACGGTCTCCCGCCGGGCCGGCGGCAGCACCGCGTCGACGAGGTCGAGCTGGGCGGGCGAGTCGACCATGAGGGTCACTCGTGCGGCGAAGTCGGGGTCGGTCACCAGCCGACGGATGCCGCCGCGCTCCGCCGTCGGATAGCCGACGACGACGTCGTCGACGGTGTCGGCGAGCCAGAGCGCCTCGGCGAGCGTGTACGCGAGCACCCCGCGATAGCCCGGCATCGCGAGCAGCGCCTCGATCACGCCGCGCACGCGCAGCGACTTCGACGCGACGCGGATCGGCGTGCCGTTCGCCCGGCGGAGCATGTCGAGGGCGTTGTGCCGCAGCGCGCCGAGGTGCAGCGCTCCCACGGGCGCGTCGAGGTGCCGCGTCGCCGCCGTCAGCCGCGGCCAGTACTCCGACGGCCGGCGCCAGCTCGAGGCATCCGCGAGGGGGGTGCCGGTCTTGCGCAGGTCGAGGGCGGCCATCAGCGCACGCCCCGCACCCGCGCGACCGCGAACGCGCCCGCCGTCGAGAGCGCCGCACCGAGCAGGAAGACGAGCATGAACGAGCCCGAGACGACGACCGCGGCGGCGCCGATCATCGGCGCGACCGCCTGCGGCACCGCCGAGGCGATGTTCATGATGCCGAGGTCCTTGCCGCGGCTCGCCGCGTCGGGCAGCACCTGGGTCGCGAGCGCCTGGTCGACCGACAGGAAGCAGCCGTAGCCGAGGCCCAGCATGCCGGCCGCGATCATCGCGACCGTGAGGTCGGGGAAGAGCGCGAGCAGCAGCGCGGCGGCGCCCTGCAGCGCCGAGGCGACGAACACGAACTGCTTGCGGCGCCCGAGCCGGTCGGACAGCCTGCCGCCGACGAGCGACGCGAGGATCACGAACACCATGTACACGAGCGTCAGCACGATGAGGTCGTCCTCGGCGTGCTCGTCGTTCAGCTGGAACATGAGGAAGTACAGCAGCAGGCTCGTGCCGAGCGCGTTGCCGGTCGAGACGAGCACGCGGCTGAGCAGGGTCCAGCCGAAGTCGGGGTGCTTGCGCGGGCTGATCCAGAAGCCCGCGATGATCGTGCGCAGGGTCATGGGCGTGCGGAGGGCGGGCGCGAGCGGCTCGTCGTGCCGGGTGAGGAACGGCACGGCGAGCACGACGAGCAGCACCGCGAGCAGCAGGTAGCCGAGCGAGGCGTCGGTGACGAGCTCGGTCACGAGGATGAGGCCGACGATGATGCCGACCGCCTGCGGCGCCGACATCCACCCCGAGACGAAGCCGCGCTGGTTCACCGGCACCTGGTCGGAGATCGTCGCGGTGAGCGCGGCGGTCATGATGCAGAACCCGATGGATGCCGCGACCCACGCCGCACCGATGGCCCACATCTCGGTCTGCATCCCGAGCAGCACGAGCGAGACCGCGAACACGAGCGCGCCGATGAGGATCCACGGGCGGCGACGGCCGAACCTGCTGGTCGTCCGGTCGGAGATCGCGCCGGTCAGCGGGTACGCGATGATCGTGGCGACGGCGGCGATGCCCGAGATGGTGCCGAACGCGACGACCGAGTCGACCCAGTGCTCGGGCTGCAGCTCCTCGTCGATCTGCGCGGGCAGCAGCAGTTGCACGGGCGTGAGCTGCGCCATCCAGACCCCCAGCCAGACGGTCGCGAACGAGGCGATCCATCCGGCTCCCACGCGGCGCGTGGGTTCCGCGTAGACGGCGGATGCCTCGGTGCGGGCGCCGCCGGAGGGCACGGCGGGATCGGTTCGGGTCATCGGGGGTCTGCCATTCTCGAGACGGCGTCGGCGGCCGCAGCCGCGACGCGGCCCGCCGCCGCGTCATCGCGGTCGACCAGCCAGGTGATGGTGAGGCCGTCGCTGAAGGCGACGAGCACGCGGGCGACCTGCTCGACCGGCAGGCGCCAGGTCGAGCCGGTGAACTCGGCCGCGGCGTCGAGCGCCTCGACGAGCAGCTCGACGTATCGGGCGTACTGCGCGATCGCGAGCGGATGGCGCTCGGGCGAGCGCAACGCGTACTGCGTGAGTTCGAGCATCGCCTGCTCGTGCTCGGGGTCGTCGCGCAGGTGGTCGAAGTAGCGCAGCAGCCCGGCCTCGAGCAGCTGGGCGAGGCTCGCGCCCTGCGCCGCCGCCTCGGCGAGCCCGTCGACCGCGATCGCCTTGCGCTCACGGGCGACGACGACGCCGATGAGCTCGTCGATGAGTTCGTCGCGCGATTCGAACGCGTAGTGGAAGCTCGCGAGGCTCATGCCCGCCTCCGCGACGATCGCACGGGTCGTCGCCTGAGCGAGGCCCTCGCGGGAGACGACGCGCAGCGCCGCTTCGGTGAGCGCCTCACGGCGTTCGGTCGCCGACATCCGCGTCATCGCGATCTCCTGCTCCTTCGCGGGGCACGGCCGCGCGGCGATGCGTCGGCCATGACTGGGACAAATGACCCAGTTGCATAAGTATGCAGCATCGCGCGGGCGATCGCCACGCCGGACGCTACGCTCGCATCATGCGCCTCGGGGTTCTCGACGTCGGTTCCAACACCGTTCACCTGCTCGTGGTCGACGCCCACCCGGGTGCGCGACCGATTCCCACGGCCTCGCACAAGTCCGTGCTGCGCCTCATGCGGTACCTCGAGCCCGACGGCGCGATCAACCGCGAGGGGGTCGCAGCGATCCTCTCGTCGGTCGGCGACGCTGCGAAGGCCGCGCGCGAGGCGGGCATCGACGAGCTGCTCGCGTTCGCGACGTCCGCGATCCGCGAGGCCGCCAACGGCGAGCACGTGCTCGACCTGGTCGAGCGCGAGACGGGCGTGCGGCTCTCGGTGCTGAGCGGCGACGACGAGGCGCGTCTCACGTTCCTGGCGGTGCGGCGATGGTTCGGCTGGTCGGCCGGCCGCATCCTGCTCTTCGACATCGGCGGCGGATCGCTCGAGATCGCACAGGGCGGCGACGAGGTGCCCGAGGTCGCGCGGTCGCTGCCGCTCGGCGCCGGCCGCTCGACGGTGGCGTTCCTGCCCGACGACCCGCCCTCGGCCGAGCAGGTCGATCGGCTGCGCGAGCACGCCCGGGCGGTGCTGGCCGGTGCGGTGGCCGACTTCGCCGGGATCGCCGCGCCCGACCACGTCGTCGGGTCGTCGAAGACGATCCGCTCCCTCGCCCGGCTCGCCGGCTGGACGGAGGACGGCGTCGGCTCGGACGAACGCAGCATCCTGCGGCGCAAGGGGCTCGACGACTGGATCCCCCGGCTCGCCCGCATCCCCGCCGACGCGCGCCCCGCGCTGCCCGGCATCACGGCCGACCGCACGTTCCAGATCGTGGCCGGCGCGGTGGTGCTCTCCGAGGCGATGCGGGCCTTCGACGTCGCCGAGCTGGATGTTTCGCCGTGGGCGCTCCGCGAGGGCCTCATCCTGCGCCGCCTCGACCTCATGGAGTGAGTGGCGCTCGCCCCGGCCGAGGGCCCTGCTCGACGAGCACGACGACGGCGGCCGTGCACCCCCATGCACGACCGCCGTCGGTGGATCCCTCGGATCAGCCGGCGAGCGCCTTCGCCTTCAGCTGGTCGTACTCGGCCTGCGAGATCGCGCCCGAGTCGAGCAGCCCCTTGGCCTTCTCGATGTCGGCGGCCGCCGAGCTGCCGCCGCCACCGGCGACGCTCCGGATGTACGCGTTGGCCTGCGCCTGGGCGTCCACCTGCTCCTGCATGCGCCGCTCGGCCATCGACTTGCCGCGCGCGATCAGGTAGATGAACGCCGCCAGGAACGGCAGGAACACCAGGAAGATCAGCCACAGGGCCTTGGCCCAGCCGTTGAGCGTGTGGTCGCGGAAGATGTCGATGATGACGGTGATGAAGATCCAGATGCACGCGAACATGACGTAGATCCAGAAGAGCCAGACGAGGAAGTCCCAGAAGCTGTTCATCAGCGTGCCCCTTTCGTCACTCGGCGAGACCATCTTGCGCGAGGATGCCTCGAACGTACTCCCCCGCCCGACGCGGCCACATCATTCGAATCGCATGACGCCCGGCGTGTCGGGGCGCGGACCCGGTGCCCCCACTGGGATTCGAACCCAGACTGTGGCGGGTTTAAGCCGCCTGCCTCTGCCGGTTGGGCTATGGGGGCGTGCGCCGGAACGCCGACGCGGCGCCGCCCCGAAGGGCGACGCCGCGTCACAGCATAGTCAGGGCCGAACCGCTACTTGGCGGCGACGGGCTCCTTCTTCGTCGATTTCGCAGCCTTGGCCGGTGCCTCCGCCGCAGGAGCCGGAGCCTCGACGGCCGGCGGCTTCGGGCGCGCGGCGAACAGTTCGAACTGGGCACGCGGCTGCTGCAGGGCCGAGAGCGACACGATGTCGCGGCCGAGCCAGAAGTTGTTCCACCAGCCCCAGAACACACGGAACTTGCGCTCCCAGCTGGGCATCGCGAGGCCGTGGTAGCCGCGGTGGGCGAACCAGGCGAAGAGGCCCTTGATCGCGATCTTGCCCGACTGGAACACGCCCGAGCCGATGCCGAGGCCGGCCACGGCACCGAGGTTCTTGTGCACGTACTGCTTCGGCTCCTCGCCGCGGAGCACGGCGACGATGTTCTTCGCGAGCAGCTTGCCCTGGCGCACGGCGTGCTGGGCGTTCGGCACGCAGTAGCCGCCGACGCCGCCGCCCGTGAGGTCGGGCACGGCCGAGATGTCGCCGGCCGCCCAGGCGTCGGCCACGATCTCGTCGTCCTCTTCACCGCCGACGCGGAGGTCGGCGCGGGTCTTGATGCGGCCGCGCTCCTCGACGGGCAGGTCGCTCGAGCGGACGATGGCGGGGTTCGCCATGACGCCGGCCGTCCACACGATGAGGTCGGACTCGAAGCTCTCGCCGGTCGACAGCTCGATCTTGCCGTCGACGGCGCTCGTGAGCTGCGTGTCGAGGTGGATCTCGGCACCGCGCTGCGCGAGGTGCTTGATGACCCAGTGGCTCGTGGGCAGCGAGACCTCGGGCATGATGCGCCCCATGGCCTCGATGAGGTGGAAGTGCGTCTCGTCGAACGTCAGCTGCGGGTAGTACTCGAGCAGCGCGCTCGCGAACGAGCGGAGCTCGGCGAAGACCTCGATGCCCGCGAAGCCGCCGCCGACGACCACGAAGGTGAGCAGGCGCTCGCGCTCGGGGCCGGGGGGCAGGTTCGACGCCTTGTCGAAGTTGGTGAGCACGCGGTCGCGGATCGCGACGGCCTCTTCGACCGTCTTCAGGCCGATCGCGTTGTCGGCGATGCCGGGGATCGGGAAGGTGCGCGACACCGCACCGCCCGTGACGACGACGACGTCGTACTCGAACTCCCACGGCTCGCCGAGCTCGGGGGTGATCGTCGCGGTCTTCGACGCGTGGTCGATCTTCGTGACCTTCGCGGTGACGACGTTCGTCTTCTTGAGGTGGCGGCGGTGCGAGGTGACCGAGTGGCGCGGCTCGATCGAACCCGCCGCGACCTCGGGCAGGAAGGGCTGGTACGTCATGTACGGCAGCGGGTCGACGACCGTCACCTCGGCCTCGCCGGGGCGAAGCCACTTCTCGAGCTTCCACGCCGTGTAGAACCCCGCATAGCCACCGCCGACGATGAGAATCTTGGGCACGGTGAATGGACTCCTTGGTATCTGGTGAATGCGACGCGGTGCTCGCGATCAGTCGTCGCGCGCGCGTACCGCCCGCCTGGTATGCCGAATGGCGCCGATGCCCAACAGCGCTGCTAGCGTACCAAATCCTGCGACGAGCGAGAGCGGCACCGTGATGTAGGCCAGTGTCCACGGCGTGGGCAGCATGGTCGCCGTGCCCTCGTCGACCGGTGGGGGCGGATCGGCGATCGGGACGATCTCCTGCTCCGTCGCCTCGGGCGTCGGCGTCGTCGACGTGGCGCGGCGGTGGATGGTGATCCACTCCTCGAGGCTTCCGAGCGGATTCTCGTCGACGCTCTCGACCTCGGCCTGGAGGGCGGCGACCGGATCGATGAGCCCGTAGCCGTACAGCGGGCTCGGCACCGCGTGCCCGTTCGGGTCGGCGGTCTGGATGACCCGGTTGATGACGTTGGCCGCGTCGAGCTCGGGGTACTCGGCGCGCACGAGCGCGACCATGCCGGAGACGAGCGGGGCCGCGCCGCTCGTGCCGCTCCAGATCGCGACGCGGCCGTCGGGCCGCACGCCGACGAGGTCCTCGCTGGGGGCGGCGACGCCGAGCGTGATGCCCTGGGCGCTCGCGTCGAGGCTCGCGTTCTTCTCCTTGTCGACGCCCGCGACGGCGAGCACGCCGGGGATCGTCGCCGGAGCGCCGACCTCGGTCGTGCCGCTGCCGCGGTTGCCGGCCGCCGCGACGACGACGACGTCGTGCTCGAACGCGTACGTGAACGCGTCGTCCCAGCTCTCGGGCCAGTCGCGGGTGTTGCGGGTGAGCGACATGTTGATCACGTCGGCGCCGTTGTCGACGGCCCACTTCACGCCTTCGGCGATCTGCTCGTCGTTCGACTTCTCGGCGCCCGTGTCCTGGCCGAACGCGACCGACACGGTCAGCAGGTCGGCCTCGGGCGCCACGCCGATCACGCCGTTCCCCTCGCCGGTGCCGCGACCGGCGAGGAGCGAGGCGACCATCGTGCCGTGGGCGCTGTCCTCGGGGTCGCCGACGGGCGTCTGCCCATCGGGGGTGCCGAGGCCCGAGACATCCGTGCCGCCCTTCACGACACCCCGGAGCTCGGTGACGCTGCCGTTCACGCCGGTGTCGATGATCGCGACCGTGACGCCCTTGCCCTGCGTCGTCGACCACGCCGTCGTGAATCCGTAGTCCCCGAGCCAGTACTCGTAGTCGCGCACCGTGTCGGCCTGCGCCGGCGCCGCGCCGCCGAGTGCGACCGCGACCGCCGCGACGACGGCGACCGCCGACCTCGCGACGGTCGCGCGCGCGCGTTCGGCACGGCTGGACGGGGTCATGCCTCGTCGACTCCGTAGTCGGGGCACTTGCAGACGTCGGGCGACCAGCTCGATCGGGCGAGCGCCAGGTCGCCGATGGGGTTCGCCCCGGGGCCTGCGGCGAGCGCGTGGGCGGCGAGCGCGTGCAGGCACTTGACGCGCGTCGGCATGCCGCCGGCGGAGATGCCCGCGATCTCGGCCACGTCGCCGAACTGCCCGCGGTCGGCCAGGTAGTCGCGGTGCGCCTGCTCGTAGCCGGCGCGCACCTCGTCGTCGTTCGCGAGCAGCTCGCTGAACTCGACCATCAGCTGGCCGGCCTCGAGGAACGACATCGCCGCCGTCGCGGCCGGGTGCGACAGGTAGTAGAACGTCGGGAACGGCGTCCCGTCGGCCAGCCGAGGCGCGGTCGCGACGACGGTGGGGTTGCCGCACACGCAGCGCGCGGCGATGCCGACCACGTCGCGGACGGGGCGGCCGAGCTGCGCCGTGAGGATGCGGAGGTCGCGCTCGGCGACCGGCTCGAAGGGCGGGCGGGTCATCGGCCCTCCTCCGTCGACGGGGCGTCGGTCGCGGGCGCGTCGGTCGCGCCCGCCTCGGGCGCGAGCCCCGCGGTCATCACGGAGTCGAGCAGGGTGCGCATCCAATCGCCCTTCGATTCGGTCACTTCGGCCGAGACGGCCGTCGTCTCTTCGGTCTTCGCGGCCGCGTCGCGGTCGTCGATGACGAGGTAGCTCACCTCGCCCGGCATCACGTAGTAGAGCCGCTCACGCGCCTGCGTGACGATGAACGTCTCGTCGTTCCAGCGCTCGCGCTCGTCGCGGAGCCGCTGGACCTCCTCCTCCTGGGCGGAGACGGCGGCCCTGAGCTCCGCGAGCTGCGCACGCTGCTGGGCGAACGCGGCGATCGTCGGCGCGAGCACCACGACCGCGAGCACGAGTATGCCCAACATGATCAGCGAGAATCCTGAGAATCGGATGCCGCTGAGCCAACCCGCTCGCGTCGCCGACGCCGACCCGCGGCCGGACGGGGCGGTCGCGCGCGGCTTCGCGTTCCGCGGCGTCGCGCCGCCCGGGTGCCCGCCGGAGCGCTTCGCGCGCGGCGACGTGCTCGGCGTCGCGGGCTTCGTGCCCGAGACCGCCGGCTTCGCGTCGGTCGAAGCCGGCTTCGCGCGCTTCGTCGTGGCCGGCTCCGAGGCATCCGCCCCGGGCTTCGGGCGCGACCGCGGCACGCGGGAGCCCGCCGGGTTCGCGGGCCGGCGAGGGGTGCGGGAGGAGTCGCCGTTCATCGCCCTCCTCATGACGGCCCGGAAGACGACGACGGGGGCGGCCACCCGGCCGCCCCCGTCGCGATGTCGCTACGCGATCACGCCGTGAAGCGCGGGAACGCCGTGCGGCCCGCGTACACCGCGGCCTCACCGAGCTCTTCTTCGATCCTCAGAAGCTGATTGTACTTCGCGACGCGCTCCGACCGGGCGGGCGCGCCCGTCTTGATCTGACCCGCGTTCGTGGCGACCGCGAGGTCGGCGATCGTCGTGTCCTCGGTCTCGCCCGAACGGTGCGAGAGCACCGCGGTGTAGCCCGAGCGCTGCGCGAGCGACACGGCGTCGAGGGTCTCGGTCAGCGTGCCGATCTGGTTGACCTTCACGAGGATCGAGTTGCCCGTGCGCTTGGCGATGCCGTCGGCCAGGCGCTTCGGGTTGGTGACGAACAGGTCGTCGCCGACGAGCTGCAGCTTGCCGCCCAGCTCGGCGGTGAGGGCGGCCCAGCCCTCCCAGTCGTCCTCGGCCAGCGGGTCCTCGATCGACACGAGCGGGTAGGCGGCGGCGAGCTCGGCGTAGTACGCGCTCATCTCGGCGGCGCTGCGGTCCTTGCCCTCGAAGCGGTAGGCGCCGTTCTCGAAGAACTCGGTCGACGCGACGTCGAGGCCGAGCGCGATGTCGGTGCCGAGCGTGAAGCCGGCCTTGCCGATCGCCTCCGAGATGAGGTCGAGCGCCGCGCGGTTGTTCGCGAGGTCGGGCGCGAAGCCGCCCTCGTCGCCGAGGCCCGTCGAGAGGCCGTTGGCCTTGAGCAGGCTCTTGAGCGCGTGATAGGTCTCGACGCCCCAGCGCAGACCCTCCGAGAAGGTCGGCGCGCCGACCGGGAGGATCATGAACTCCTGGATGTCGACACCGGTGTCGGCGTGGGCGCCGCCGTTGATGATGTTCATCATGGGCACGGGCAGCACGTGCGCGTTCGGGCCGCCGAGGTAGCGGAAGAGCGGCAGGTCGGCCGAGTCGGCCGCCGCCTTCGAGACCGCGAGGCTCACGCCGAGGATGGCGTTCGCGCCGAGGCGGCTCTTGTTGTCGGTGCCGTCGGCCTCGATGAGGGCGGCGTCGACGAGTCGCTGGTCGCTCGCGTCGAGGTCCTCGATGGCCGGGCCGAGCTCGTCGAGCACGGCGTCGACGGCCTTCTGCACGCCCTTGCCGAGGTAGCGGTCGGCGTCGCCGTCGCGCAGTTCATAGGCCTCGAAGGCGCCGGTCGAGGCACCCGAGGGCACCGCCGCACGGGCGAGCGTGCCGTCGTCGAGCAGCACCTCGACCTCGACGGTCGGGTTGCCGCGCGAATCGAGAATCTCGCGCGCACCTACAGCTTCGATGAATGCCACAGTGGACTCCTCTGTGATGGGGGTGACTGGTGGACGACGCCGTCGTGATCCGCTCACGAGTCTAGAGGTCGAGGATGTCTCGTGCTCGCCGCGTGACGCCCGCGGGCCGGGTTGGCGCGATCCATGTGCAGCTTGGCTTCGAGTGTCGCCGTTCGCGCCCGGAGCGCCCGTTGAAGCGGGCGGGCTCGGTCGGAACGGCGACGCTCGCGGGCGTGGGCCGGCGTTACGCGGAGAGCTCGCGGAACTCGAGGGAGGCGGCGTCGGGCGTCGCGGCGGTCACCGAGGCGAACGCCTCGAAGCCGTCGGCGGTCACGCGGTCGAGCAGGGCGCGCACGTTCTTCACGCGGCGCTCGAGGCGAACGCGCGCTCCGGCGGCGACGAGCTCGCCCTTGATCGCGAGCAGGCGGTCGGCCGGGACATCCCCGTCGTGCACGAGGACCACGGCGCGCGGCCGCGCGTCGTCCCGCACCTCGAGGAGGTCGACGATGCGCTCGAAGCCGATCGAGAAGCCGCAGGCCGGCACCTCCTGGCCGAGGAAGCGCCCGACCATGTGGTCGTAGCGACCGCCGCCGCCGAGCGAGTAGCCGAACTCGGGGTGCGCGATCTCGAAGATCGTTCCGGTGTAGTAGCCCATGCCGCGCACGAGCGTCGGGTCGAACTCGATCGCCGCGCCCGGCAGCGCCTGCCGGATCGCGAGCAGGTCGGCGTACGCAGCCCGGTCGAGCCAGGCGGGCGGCGGCACGACGCCCGACGCCAGGTTCCAGTCGGCGGAGGTGAGCGCGTCGAGCTCCGCCGCGACCGGGGCGTCGGCCCCGACGACGCCGAGTTCGACGAGTTCGGCCGCCACTCCCCCGGTGCCGATCTTGTCGAGCTTGTCGATCGTGATGAGCGCTCGCTCGCGCAGGTCGTCGTGCACGCCCCACGATGCGAGGATGCCCTGCAGGATGCGCCGGTCGTTGATGCGGATCGTGCAGCCCGAGAGGCCGAGCGCGTCGAGCGTCGCGACGGTCGCGGTGAGCAGCTCGAGCTCGGCGAGCGGCGTCGCGTCGCCGATCACGTCGATGTCGCACTGCACGAACTGGCGGTAGCGGCCCTTCTGCGGGCGCTCGGCTCGCCAGACGGGAGCGATCTGGATCGAGCGGAACACGGGCGGCAAGGCGGCGCGGTGCGTCGCGTAGAACCGGGCGAGCGGCACGGTCAGGTCGTAGCGCAGGCCGAGGTCGGCCAGTGCGAGGGCGTCGCCGGATGCCGCGGCCGCCGCCAGGTCGTCGGCCGTGAGCCCGCGCTTCATGACGGCGAAGGCGAGCTTCTCGTTGTCGCCGCCGAGGCCCGCGTGCAGTCGCGCCGAGTCCTCCATGACCGGCGTCTCGATCTCGTCGAAGCCGTGCGCCGCGTAGACGCCGCGGATCACACCGAGGGCGTGCTCGCGTCGCGCCTTCTCGGCGGGGAGGAAGTCGCGCATGCCGCGCGGGGGCGTCACGTTCTGGGCCATGCGTGCCATTCTTCCAGTCGCAGGCGGCCGGCTCGTCCCGTCGAGACCCGCAACGACCCGGCATCGGCTTCGCAACGGCTTGGCAACGCCTCGCGCGCGACCCTCGCGCCCGGGCGCTGCGCCGCCCTACACTCGACCGACGACGCCCGGCGGGCCACCCCGGCGTCGCAGGGGGGAGACCGCATGTCGGGCATCACGGTCGAGGGCGTCGCCCGCTCGTTCGGCGAGGTGCGCGCCGTACGGCGCGCGAGCTTCGAGGTCGCGGCGGGCTCGGTCGCCGGGCTGATCGGGCCGAACGGCGCCGGCAAGACGACGCTGCTCCTCATGCTCGCGACCCTGCTCGCCCCCGACGCCGGACGCATCCGGGTCGCGGGCTTCGACCCCGTGACCGAACCGCACCAGGTGCGGCGCCGAATGGGGTGGATGCCCGACGCACTCGGCTCCTGGCCCGCGCTCAGCGTCCGGACCGCGCTCACCACGAGCGGGCGCATGTACGGGATGACGTTCGACGAGGCATCCGTTCGCGCCGAGGAGCTCATCGAGCTCGTGGGGCTCGCGCCGCTCGCCGACCAGCCCACGCGGGTGCTCTCCCGGGGCCAGAAGCAGCGGCTGAGCCTCGCCCGCGCCCTCGTGCACGACCCCGAGGTGCTGCTGCTCGACGAGCCCGCCTCGGGGCTCGATCCCGCCGCCCGCACCGAGCTGCGCGAGCTCGTGCGGCGCCTCGCCGGGGAGGGCAAGACGGTGATCGTCTCGAGTCACGTGCTCGCCGAGCTCGAGGAGATGGCCGACACGGCGGTCTACCTCGCCGCCGGCGAGACGGCCGCGCCCGATGAGGTCGAGCGGGCCGGCCGCACCGCGCGCGCCTGGCGCATCCGTTCGCTCGACCCCGAACGGCTCGCCGCGGTGCTCGGCGCCGCGGGCTACGGCGAGGTGGCGGCGTTCGACCGCTTCGGCGCGATCGTGCCGTTCTCGAGCGAGGCCGACGCGGCGCAGATGCTCGCCCACCTCGTCGGCTCGGGGGTGCCGATCTCGTCGTTCGCCCCGGCGGTGGGCGACCTCGAGCACGTCTTCCACGACCTCAACCGCCCGGGAGGCGAGGCATGAGCGGCTTCCTGCGCGGCATGTGGCTCATCGTCGTGCTCGACCTCAAGCAGCGGGTGCGCGGCGTCGCCTGGTACGTGCTGCTCGGCGTGTTCGTCGTGCTCGTGGCGGCCGTCACCGCACTCGTCGTCGTCTCGACGACGGCGTGGACCTCGGGCGGCGGCGGCGTGTTCTCGACGGTGGTCTTCTTCGTGCTGCTGCTCGGCACCCTCGTCTCGCCGGCCCTCAGCGGCAACGCGATCAACGGCGAGCGCGACGCTGGCACGCTCGCGACGACCCAGGTGACCCTCGTGACGACGGCGCAGCTCGTGATCGGCAAGTGGGTCGCCGCGTGGCTGACCGCGCTCGCGTTCCTGGCCGCGTCGCTGCCGTTCCTCACCTTCGGCATCGTGCTCGGCGACGTCTCCGCGGCGACGGTCTTCACCTCGGTGCTCGTGCTCGCGATCGAGCTCGGCGTCATCGCCGCCGTCGGCGTCGGGCTCTCGGGCGTGATCACCCGCCCGCTCTTCTCGGTCGTCGTCACCTACCTCGTCGTCGCGGCGCTGTCGGTGGGCACGCTCATCGCCTTCGGGCTCGGCGGGGCCGCGATCCAGACCCCCGTCCGGCAGACGTACATCGCGGTCGACCACGACCGGCTCGACGAGAAGGGCCTCGCGCCCGACGGCGGCGAGGTGCCCTGCCTCCCGCCGAGCACCTGGGAGAGCACGACGCCGCGCTTCGACCTCGTGTGGGGATTCCTCGCGGCGAACCCGTACGTCGTCGTCGCGGACGCCGCACCGGGGACGTTCGACGAGTACGGCAACCCGAGCGACCTGTTCGGCTGGATCGCCGTCGGCGTGCGCCAGGCGCAGCAGCCGCCCGAGACCGACGTCGTCACCGACGAGTGCGCGGCCTGGTCGAAGGGCGGAGGCGTCTACGACGACTATCCGACCCCGCAGGAGATCTACGACCGTTCGGTTCCCTCGTGGTTCGTCGGGCTCACGATCCACGTGCTGCTCGGGGCCGGCGCGCTCGTCTGGGCGTGGAAGCGCACCGAGGTGCCGGCGAGGCGGCTCGCGGCCGGAAGCCGGATCGCGTAGGCCGCCGTCAGCCGGCGACGCCCGCCGCGCCCGACTGCTCGACGCCGTGCACTTCGGCCTCGAAGGCGCGCACCGCGCCCCGCAGCGCCCGTTCGGCGTCGAGCCCCTGCGAGCGGGCCGAGGCGGCGAGTCCGAACAGCAGGCGGCCGAGCTCGTCCTCGGTCGACGGCGCGATCGGCGCGGGCCCCGAGGCATCCGCGATCGCCGCGGCGGTGACGCCCGCCTTCTCGGCCTTGCCGAGCATCTTCTGCGCGAGCGCGAGCGCGGGCATGCCGCGCGGCACCCCGTCGAGCACGCTCGTGCGGTGCGGCTTCTCGTCGGCCTTCAGGTCCTCCCAGAAGGCGACGACGTCGTCGGCCGTCTCGGCCTCGCGGTCGCCGAACACGTGCGGATGCCGCGACACCATCTTGGCCGTCATGTGGCGTGCGACGTCGTCGATGTCGAACCGCTCGCCGTCGGTGTGCGCCGCGATGTCTGCGTGGAAGAGCACCTGGTACAGCACGTCGCCGAGCTCCTCGATCATCTCGGCTCGGTCGCCCGCCTCGATCGCGTCGATCAGCTCCCAGCACTCCTCCACGAGGTACTGCACGAGCGACTCGTGCGTCTGGTCGGCGTCCCACGGGCAGCCGCCCGGGGCGCGCAGCAGGGCGACCGTGGCGATGAGTTCGTCGAGACCGGCGTGGGCTTGGCTCATACCGGCAGCCTATGCCGGGCGGACCGCGTCGGGCCCGCGCCCGACCGGCTCAGTGCACGAATGCGAGCAGCAGCGCGACGGCGATGAAGAGGCCGCCGAACACGAGGTTGAGCGTGCGCTGGCCGCGCTCGGTGCGGGTGAATCGGCGGAAGCCGTGCGCGGCCGCCGCGAAGAAGCCCCACATCACGGCGATGTCGACCGTGATGACCGTGATCGTCACGATGAGGTACTGCAGCCACAGCGGCTCGCCCGGACGGATGAACTGCGGCAGGAACGCCAGGAAGAACACGATCGCCTTCGGGTTCAGCAGGTTCACCCAGAGCCCTCGCGTGAACATCGACCATCGGCTCTCGGATGTCGCGGCGAGCGCCGGCCCCGCGGCATCCGGCTCGTCGTCATCGTCGTCGGCCGCGGCCGGCGTGGGCTTCGCGAGCATCTGCCGGATGCCGAGGTAGACGAGGTATGCGGCGCCCGCGTACCGGATGACGTTGAACGCCAGCTCGGACGAGGCGACGAGCACGCCGACGCCGAGCGCGACGATCACGATGTGGATGAGCAGAGCCGCCTGCTGGCCGAGGATGCCCCAGATCGAGCGGCGGAAGCCGTGGGTGAGCGAGTTGCCCATCGTGTTGATGGCGCCGGCGCCCGGGGTGAAGCTGATCACGAGGCACGCGACGAGCAGCGTGATCCAGAGCGAGAACGGCATCGCACCAGCCTAGGCGGCGCAGGGGCCGGTGCTCGCCGCCGTCGGGGGACCGCGGTGCGGCGACGCCGTCGCGCGGCGGGCCGCCGATAGGATCGACCCGGAGAGCCGGGAAGTCTGGTCGGCAGCACACGTACGTCGTACCCGAAGGATCCGCATGAACGTCCTCCGTTCCGAACGCTGGGCCGCCGCCCTCCTGCTGATCGCCGCCGCGCTCGGCCTCATCATCGCGAACACGCCCGCCGGGTCGTCGCTCATCGAGCTGAAGACCGAGCACCTCGACCTGCCGTGGCTCGGTCTCGACCTGTCGATCGGGCATTGGATCAGCGACGGCCTGCTCGCGATCTTCTTCTTCATCGTCGCCGTCGAGCTCAAGCGCGAACTCGTGATCGGCGAGCTGAACTCGCTGTCGAAGGCGCTGCTGCCGGCGATCGCGGCGGTCGGCGGCGTCATCGTGCCCGCGCTCATCTACGTCGCATTCACGGCCGGCACCGAGACCGTCGACGGCTGGCCGATCCCGACGGCGACCGACATCGCCTTCGCCCTCGGGGTGCTCGCCGTGTTCGGCACCTGGATCCCGACGCGCGTCCGCGTCTTCCTCCTCGCCCTCGCCGTGCTCGACGACCTCATCGCGATCCTCATCATCGCGTTCTTCTTCACGAGCGACGCCGACCTCGCCGCGCTCGGGTTCGCGGGTATCGCGATCGTGCTGTTCGGCGCGGTGAGCCGGCTCCTGAAGCCGCGCTCGGCGTACATCCTCGGCCGGCGCCCGCAGTGGCCGATCGTGCTGCTGCTCGTCGTGCTCGGCGTCGTCGCGTGGTACTTCGTCTACCGGTCGGGCGTGCACGCGACGATCGCGGGCGTCGCGCTCGGCCTCGTGATGAGTCGCCGCCCAGGCGGCCGGGCGGCGCACGTCCTCGAGCCGTGGTCGAACGGCGTGATCCTGCCGCTGTTCGCGCTGTCGGCGGCGATGGTCGCGGTGCCGCAGATGGCGCCGAGCGAGCTCGACCCGGCGTTCTGGGGCATCCTCGTGGCGCTGCCCGTCGGCAAGGTCCTCGGCATCTCGCTCGTCGGCGGGCTCGGCGGACTCGTCGCGCACCGTCGCGCCGACGCGACGCCGCTCACGTTCGTCGACCTGCTCGTCGTCGGCGCCCTCGGGGGCGTCGGCTTCACCGTCTCGCTGCTCATGAACGAACTCGCCTTCGCGGGCATGCCCGAGATCGCCGACAAGGGCACGCTCGCGGTGCTGCTCGGTTCGGGCATCGCGATCGTCGTGTCGGCGATCGCCGTCGCGCTGCGGTCGTCGTGGTACCGACGGCACGGCGCGAAATCGGGCGTCGGCGGCGCGTTCGCGCACTGACGCGCGGCGATCGCCGACGGTCGCCGATCCACCCGCCGGTCGGGACACCACGGCTCGGGCCACGCCTCGGGCCGCGGCGGCTCAGGCCGCGGCGGCTCGGGCCGCGGCGGCTCGGGCCGCGGCGGCTCAGGCCGCCGCCGGCGCCGGCTCGAAGATGTTCGCGATGAGCCGCGACACCCACTCGATGAGATCGGCGTCGCCGGGCGGTTCGCCGCCCGGGGTCGGCCACGGCACGAGGATGACGTCGTTCTGGGCGAAGTGCTTCGCCCCCGGGTACATGCGCTCGAGCCGTACCCGACGGGAGTCGGGGATCTGCGCCGGCCCGATGCGCAGCTTCGAACCCGTCGCGATGACCTCGCCGAGCCCCGCGAGCTGGGCCTGGCGGCGCAGCCGCGAGACCGCGACGAGGTGCTCGACCGACTCGGGCGGCGTGCCGTACCGGTCGACGAGCTCCTCGAGCACCTGGTCGATCTGCCCGTCCTTCGAGGCGGGGCCGCTCGCGGCGGACAGCTTCTGGTAGGCCTCGAGGCGCAGTCGCTCGCTGTCGACGTACTCGTCGGGGATGTGCGCGTCGACCGGCAGTTCGAGGCGGAGCTCGGTCTGCCCCTCGGCGACGTCGCCGCGGAACGCGGACACGGCCTCCCCGATCATGCGGAGGTACAGGTCGAAGCCGACACCCGCGATGTGCCCGGCCTGCTCGGCGCCGAGCAGGTTGCCGGCGCCGCGGATCTCGAGGTCCTTCAGGGCGACCTGCATGCCGCTGCCGAGCTCGTTGTTCGCCGCGATCGTCGAGAGCCGGTCGTGCGCCGTCTCGGAGAGCGGTTTCGCCGGGTCGTAGAGGAAGTAGGCGTACGCCCGCTCGCGGCCGCGGCCGACGCGGCCGCGCAGCTGGTGCAGCTGCGAGAGGCCGTACTTGTCGGCGCGGTCGATGATGATCGTGTTCGCGTTCGAGATGTCGAGGCCCGTCTCGATGATCGTCGTCGAGACGAGCACGTCGAACTTGCGCTCCCAGAAGTCGCTCACGATCTGGTCGAGCGAGTGCTCGTTGAGCTGGCCGTGGGCGACCGCGATGCGCGCCTCGGGCACGAGCTCGGCGAGCTGGGCGGCGACGCGGTTGATCGACGACACGCGGTTGTGCACGAAGAACACCTGGCCCTCGCGCAGCAGCTCGCGGCGGATCGCCGCGGCGACCTGCTGCTCGGAGTACGGGCCGACGAACGTGAGGATCGGGTGGCGGTCTTCGGGCGGCGTCGCGAGGGTCGACATCTCGCGGATGCCGGTGACCGCCATCTCGAGCGAGCGCGGGATGGGGGTGGCGCTCATCGCGAGGATGTCGACGTTCGTCTTGAGCTTCTTCAGCGCGTCCTTGTGCTCGACGCCGAACCGCTGCTCCTCGTCGATGATCATGAGGCCGAGGTCCTTGAACGACACCTTCTCGGTGAGGATGCGGTGCGTGCCGATGACCATGTCGACGGTGCCGTCGGCGAGGCCCGCGATGGTCTCCCGCGCCTCCTTGTCGGTCTGGAAGCGGCTGAGCGCCCGCACGTGCACCGGGAAGCCCGCGTAGCGCTCGTTGAACGTCTCGAGGTGCTGCTTCACGAGCAGCGTCGTCGGCACGAGCATCGCGACCTGCTTGCCCTCCTGGATCGCCTTGAACGCGGCTCGCACGGCCACCTCGGTCTTGCCGAAGCCGACGTCGCCCGCGAGCAGCCGGTCCATCGGGATGGGCCGCTCCATGTCGGCCTTGACCTCGTCGATCGTCTGCAGCTGGTCGTGCGTCTCGGCGAACGGGAACGCCTCTTCGAGCTCGTGCTGCCACGGGGTGTCGGGCCCGAACGCGTGCCCCTTCGCGGCCATGCGCGCCGAGTACAGCTTCACGAGCTCGACCGCGATGTCGCGCACGGCCCTGCGGGCCTTCGACTTCGCCTGCGACCAGTCGCTGCCGCCCATCTTCGAGAGCGACGGCGCCTCGCCGCCGACGTATCGCGACAGCAGGTCGAGCTGGTCCATCGGCACGAACAGGCGGTCGCCGGGCTGCCCGCGCTTCGACGAGGCGTACTCGAGCACGAGGTACTCGCGCACGGTGGTCGGCTGGCCCGCGATGCCCGCCGTTCGGCTCGGGCCCTTCGGCCGGGTGCCGGTCGCGACCTCGCGCTGCACGAGCTCGATGAACCTGCCGATGCCGTGGGTCGAGTGCACGACGTGGTCGCCCGGCTTCAGCTGCAACGGGTCGACGACGTTGCGCCGCCTCGTCGCGAGCTTCTTGCCGGCGCGGGCATCGTAGCCCGCCGAGCGCCCGTAGAACTCGGCCTCCGCGATGAGCCCGAGCTTCGCCTCGGGCACCTCGAATCCGCGGGATGCCTCGGCCTGGACGAGGTACGCGACACCGGCGTCGAGCGCGTCGGGCACCTCGTCGACGATGCGGCCGGCGAGCCCGGCCTCGGCGAGCACGTCGCGGGCGCGTTCGACGAGTCCGTGCCCGGCGGCGGCGACCACGAGCGCCCAGCCGTCGCGCAGGCGCTCGGCGACGTGGTCGACCGCGCCCGAGACGTTGCCCTGGAAGCTCGGCATCGCGTTCGCGGCGATGCGCACGTAGGAGGCATCCAGCTCGAGGTCTTCGGATGCCTCGCCGGCGTCGAACGCCGACAGCGTCCACCAGACGCGGCCGGGGTCGGGCTCGCCGGGCGCGCTGAACAGCGTCGCATCGCGCAGCTGCGCGACCGTCAGGAAGTCGCCGGCGTCGAGGTCGATCGGGGCGCCTGCGCCGACGGTCGCGGCACTCCAAGCCGCCGCGAGGAACTCGCGGTTCGTCTCGGCGAGGCTCGTGGCGCGACCGGCGACTCGCTCGGGCGCGATGACGGCGACGGCCGCCTCGCGCGGCAGGTAGTGCGCGATCGGCACGAGCCGTTCGGTGAGGGCGGGGGCGAGCGACTCCATGCCCTCGACGGGGATGCCCTCGGCGATCTTCTCGAGCATCGCCGAGAGGCTCGGGAACTCGTGCACCATCTCGCGCGCCCGCTGCCTGACGGCCGGCGTGAGCAGCAGCTCGCGGCTCGGCGCGAGGCGCACCCGCTCGACGGGCTCGGGCAGCGACCGCTGGTCGGCGACCGAGAAGGCGCGCAGCTCCTCGACCTCGTCGCCGAAGAACTCGACGCGAACGGGGTGGTCGGCCGTCGGCGGGAAGACGTCGAGGATGCCGCCGCGCAGCGCGAACTCGCCGCGACGCGACACCATGTCGACACGCGCGTAGGCGAGGTCGACGAGGCGCAGGGCGATCTGCGACAGGTCGTGGCCGCGGGCGCCCTCGACGAGCTCGATCGGCTCGAGGGCGGCGAGGTTGTCGGCGATCGGCTGCAGCGCGGCGCGCACCGAGGCGACGACGACGAGGGGATGCTTCGGGCCCGATGCGGCGGCCCACTCGTGCATGCGGCGGAGGGCGTGCAGGCGCCGCCCGACGGTCTCGGCGCTCGGCGAGAGTCGCTCGTGCGGCAGGGTCTCCCACGCGGGGAACTCGAGGAGCTCGGCGTCGGGGAGGTACGGGGCGAGCGACGCCCTGAGTGCCTCACCCTCGCGGCTCGTCGCCGTGACGACGAGGAGCGCGGGTGCGAGACCGGCGGCCGCACGACGCTCGAGGAGCGCGGCGAGCAAGGGCGCATCGAGCCCCGACGGTGCCGAGAAGTCGGCGTTGCGCTGGGCCTCGGCCAGGGCGCGTTCGATCGTGGAGGCGCGCGAAAGCGCCGTGTTCAGACCCTTGAGGCTCACCGGAGAAGTCTATTCCGCCCCGCCGACACCCCGGTCGGTCGAGGAGCGGCGACGGAGTCGACGCGTATCGAGGCCACGCCCTGCAGAGGTGGTCTCGATACGGGCTGCGCCCTACTCGACCGACCTCGACCGACCCGACACGGGCTGCGCCCTACTCGACCGACCTCGACCGACCCGACACGGGCTCCGCCCTCCTCGACGGACCTCCCGATACGATGACTCCGCCCCGACGGAAGGACCACCCCATGATCATCGCCGCCGCAGACGGCTCGGCCCTCGGCAACCCCGGCCCCGCCGGCTGGGCCTGGTACGTCGCCGACGACTGCTGGGCGGCCGGCGGGTGGAAGCACAGCACCAACAACGTCGGCGAGCTCACCGCGGTGCTCGAGCTCTTCCGCGCGACCGCCCACCTCGACGACGAGCTGCTCGTGCAGTGCGACAGCCAGTACGTCATCAACTCGGTGACGAAGTGGATGCCCGGGTGGAAGCGCAAGGGCTGGCGCAAGGCCGACGGCAAGCCCGTCATGAACGTCGAGATCCTGAAGGAGCTCGACGCCGCCCTCGTCGGGCGCCGCTACCGCTTCGAATGGGTGAAGGGCCACGTCGGCCACCCGATGAACGAGGCCGCCGACCAGCGCGCCCGAGCCGCGGCCGAGGCGTTCCGCAGCGGCGGCGCGGTGCCGGCGGGCCCCGGCTGGTCGGGCGCGTGCGAGGGCGACGCCGCGGTGGCGACCGCCGTGGTCGAGGCGCTTCCCGAGCCCGAGCCGGTGCCCGCAACCGACGAGGCCGCCGCCCGGGCATCGGTCGAGGCATCCGAGTCGCTCGAGCGCCCGGCGCACGACGACCGCTCCCCCGCCGACGCGACCCTCTTCGACTTCGACGACCCGGCCGCCGACTGGCTCACGATGACGCTCGACCTCACGGTCGACGAGCACACCAGGCTCGTCGAACGCGCCCGCGCGGCGGGGCAGAGCCCCGAGGAGTTCCTCCGCGGGCTGATCTAGTGATCTAGCCGGGACGCTCAGCTCGGCGAGTGGAACCGCTGCTGCGCTGCGAGCAGCCCGTCGCTCGCGACGGCCTCGACGGCATCGGCGGCATCCGAGACGAGGTTGGGCAGCGACTGCCGCTCGGTGCCCGAGAAGTCCTTGAGCACGAAGTCCGCCGGGTCCTGTCGGCCCGGCGGTCGCCCGATGCCCACCCGCACGCGGATGAACTCGGGCCCCTGCGACTTCGCGATGTCGCGCAGCCCGTTGTGGCCGCCGTGGCCGCCGCCCTGCTTGAGCTTCACGGTGTCGAAGGGCAGGTCGAGCTCGTCGTGCACGACGATGATGCGCTCGGGCGGCACGCCGTAGAACTTGACGAGCGCCGACACGGGCCCGCCCGACGTGTTCATGTACGAGTTGGGCTTCGCGACGACGAGCTTCGGTCCGCCGGGGCGCACGAACCCCTCGGCGACGCGCGAGGGCGTCTTGTGGCTCTTGAAGCTCGCCCCGAGGCGCGCGGCGAGTTCGTCGGCGACCATCTGGCCGAC
Organism: Agromyces solani; assembly: GCF_058349925.1. Taxonomy (NCBI): domain Bacteria; kingdom Bacillati; phylum Actinomycetota; class Actinomycetes; order Micrococcales; family Microbacteriaceae; genus Agromyces; species Agromyces solani. Next base: position 960,580 of record NZ_JBYRER010000001.1, on the reverse strand, counting down.
GTTGTGCCGGTTGCCGGCGTACTGCGCTCCGGGGTTGCCGAGTCCGACGACGAGCCAGGTGTTCTCGGCCATGCCGTCGTCCTTCCGCGCGCGTGCCCGCCTGAACCACGCCATTCGTGCTCCGCTCGGGTCGATCCGGGCCGCTCCGGCCCGCAACGAGCGTACCCGGTCAGAACGTCGCCTGATGCGAGTCGTCGTAGGCGATCGAGTCGGCGAGCATGCCGCGCAGCGGCAGCGTGAGCCGGGTCAGCCCGGCGAGTTCGTCGGCGGTCGGCGTCGTCAGGGTGTCGATGAGCCGCTTGGTGCCGTCTTCGAGGATGCCGGAGATCGAGGGGGTGTACACGACGACGTCGCCCTCGACCGTGAGGGTCGTCGCGGTGTTTCGGAGCCCGCCGTCGCCCGCGGGCACGTCGAGCCGGAACCCCTCGATCACGATGCGGTCGGCGGTGAGCCGGATCGCGCGCTCGGTCGACCCGTCGGCGAGCTTCACCGAGACGATCGCGATCCCCGAGAGCCCCTCGATCGCGAGCGAGTCGCCCGAGAGCGTCGCCGGGTCGCCGGTGAACACCGGCGCGCCCGCATCGAGCGGCGCGAGCGGCGGGGTGGCCGGCGCGGCGGGCTCGGGCGCGGCCGGTTCCGGTTCCGGCGTCGGGGACGGCTCGGGCTCGGCGCCGCCCGAATCGGGGCCTCCCGTGCCTGGCTCGGCGGTCGGGGTCGGCGTCGGCTCGGGCGTCGCGGTCGGCACGGGCGTCGCTGCCGGGTCGTCGCAGCCGTCGATGCCGAAGAACTGCTCGATCGCGCTCGGCTCGGTGCAGTCGGTCGCCGCCGTCCGGATGTCCGTCACGGCCGAGGCGCCCTGCGCGGTGCCGGCGACGAGGAGGAGCGCGAGCGCACCGATCGCGCCGACGCGGAGATGACGAGCCCGGCTCACGCGGCCGCCTCCGAGGTCGCCTCGGCCTCGGTCTCCGTCGCGGCGGTGTCGGGGTCGGCGGCACCGGGCTCCGCCCGCTCCCCCTCGGCAGCGGCCGGCTCCGCGGTCCGATCTCTCCGCGGCGCCCAGGAGACGACCATGATGCCGCCGATGCAGCCGAGCAGGAATCCCACGAAGAAGCCACCGAGGTTCACCGCGACGAGCGAGTAGACCGAGGCGGCGAGCGCGATCACGCCGTAGAAGATGCGATGCGCGGGCATCAGGACGGCGAGCACTCCGGCCAGCACGACGATGATCGGCAGGATCGTCGCCTGCATGCCCTCGACGCCGACGTGGATCGTGAGGTTGCCGAGGTCGAGCTGGCTGGAGAGGAACATCGCCGCACCGGCGAGCACCGTGATGATGCCGCCGATGAGGGGGCGCGATCGATACCAGGCGCCGAACCCGCCCGGGCCGGCCGCATCATCGGGGTCGGCGGCCGCGGCCCCGTCGTCGTCGCGCGCGGGCGAGGCGAGTGCGGCGAGCAGGTCGCCGCCGGCGGTCTCGTCGGGTTCGGTCTGCGGGTCGTGGGTCGCGGGCATCGGTGACTCCTTCGTCGTGTGCTGGCGCGTCGTGTGCTGGCGGTGAGGGTCGCGGGGCGGGTGGCGTCGGGTCGCGCACCCGCCCCGCGGGTCGTTCCGGCGTTCAGCCCGGGATCGGGCTCAGAAGCATTCCTTGCCGTTGGTCAGCTGCAGGTGCAGGCCGTTGAGGGTGAACACGCCGGCCTGGGTGCTCCACGCGGTCTGCTTGAGCCCCGAGATCTTGATCGTGTCGGCGTCCTGCGCGAAGCCGCCCGCCTCGCCCTTCGACGGGGTCTTCACCGTCGAGGCATCCACGCCGATTCGGATGTTGCCGAACGTCGCGTCGCCCTGCAGGTCGGTGAGGCCGATCTGCAGGTCGCTCGCCGTCGCCGGCTTGCCGCCGCCGCCGGCCGAGATGAGCATGCCGAGCTTGCCGAGCGGGGTGTCGGTGACGACCGACTGGCAGAGGTTCGAGAGCGACGCCTCGCCGATGTTCGAGATCGCGACGGGGTGCGGGGTGCCGTTCTTCTCGGCGGCGACGCCCGCGTACTGCGAGAACCCGCTGCCGTCGAGCGAGGATGCGGCGATCTTGAACTGGCTGCCCGAGACGGCGAACGACACCGGTACGGCGCCGTTCGCGACGCCCGCCATGACGAGGCTGGCGGCGACGCCGACCGGAACGGCGGCGATGGCGACACGACCGAGGCGCGAGCCCGTGAGTGAGCGGAACTTCATGGATCCTCCTTGATGCGCTGAAGCGGGCGGCGGTTCGCCGCCACGGGCGACCTTACGGAGGCTATTGACTCTCCGTCAACAGCTGTTCACTCGAAGTCAATAACGATCCGGTCACTTCGACGGCGGGTCCGCCGGCCTCGCGCCGTTAGGCTCGGAACATGGCCGCCCGCGTCGATGAGATCCCCGCAGCGCGGCGGGCGCGGCTCTCGCCCGACGAACGGCGCGCCCAGCTCATCGCCCTCGGCGTCGCCGCCCTCGCCGAGCACCCCCTCGGCGAACTCAACATCGAGCGGCTCGCGGCCGAGGCGGGCGTGTCGCGGGCACTGCTGTTCCACTACTTCGGTTCGCGGCAGGGATTCCAGCGCGAGCTCGTGAAGACCGCGCGCGACAGCATGCTGCTCGCCACCGAGCCCGACCAGTCGCTCACCGCGCTCCCCCGGCTCACCGACACGCTCGCACGCACCGTCGGCTTCGTACGGGCACACGGGGGCACGTTCTATTCGCTCGTCCGCGGCCCGGCGAGCGGCGACCCGCAGATCCGCGCCGTCGTCGAGCAGGCTCGCGTGCTGCAGACCGAGCGCGTCGTCGTGCTCTTCCGCGAGCTCGGCGTCGAGCCGAGCGCGAAGCTCCGCATCGGCCTGCGCGGATGGCTCGCCTTCACCGAGCAGGCCCTCGTCGACGCGGCGCTCGCCGACGAGCTCGCCGACGACGAGATCGTCGAACTCCTCGAGCACGCGCTGCGGGGCATCGCGAGCGAGATCGACCCCGAGGCATCCCGCGTGCTCTTCGAGGCCTGAGCCGGCCGCCGCGCCCCGACCGCTCTCACGCGCGCCGGAGAACGACGAAGGCCCGCCGCGCGACCGTACGGTCGCGGGGCGGGCCCTCGGATGCCGGATTCCCCGGAGGTCGCGCGATTACTCCGCGGCGGCCTCTTCGGCGGGCGCCTCTTCGGCGGCCTCGGCCTCGGCGGCCGGGGCGGCCTCTTCACCGAGGTCGACCTTCTGCGGGGTGTGCACGTTGACGACGAGCGCGTCGCCGTCGGTCAGGAGCGTCGCACCCTTGGGCAGCTCGACGTCCTTCGCGTGGATCTGGGTGCCCTCTTCGAGGCCCTCGACCGAGACGACGACGTTCTCGGGGATGTGGGTGGCCTCGACCTCGAGCGACAGCGCGTGGTGGTCGAGGTCGGCGACGGTGCCCGCAGCCGACTCGCCCTCGAGGTGCACGGGGACCTCGACCTGGACCTTCTCGCCCTTCTTCACGACGATGAGGTCGAGGTGCTCGATGACCTGGTGCACCGGGTCCTTCTGCACGTCCTTGACGAGGACGAGCTGGCTCTTCGAGCCGATCTGCAGGTCGAGCACGGCGTTCGCCTTGCGGATGAGCAGGCCGACCTGGTGCGCCGGCACGGTGACGTGCTGCGGGTCGGTGCCGTGGCCGTAGATGACCGCGGGGATCTTGCCGGCGGCGCGGATCTTGCGGGCCGCACCCTTGCCGAAGCTGTCGCGGGCCTCCGCGACGACCTTGTTGTCCTCGTCCATGATGTTTCTCCTTGCGGGGCCGGGCGTACTGCCCTGGCGGCCCAGATCGTGTGTCTGTCGTTTCGACTCGAACGCGCGCAGCGTGCTGCGCAGAGCGTGAGGAAAAGCCGTGGAGCCTGCCCCTACCGCGTCGATCACGGATGCCTCGCCCACCGTTCGCACGGCGGCGCGACCTCCCTCGCCGAAGTCCAATCCGCAAGTCTACCAGCCCCTGCGCCCACCACGAGGCACACCGTCTCACCGCAACGTCGCGCAACCGTGAGGCCCGCTCACAGTACGCTGGAAGCCGACCCCACACCCTTCTCGAGGAGAACTCCGTGCCTGTCACCCCTTCAGCAAACATCGGCGTCGTCGGACTCGCGGTCATGGGGTCGAACCTCGCCCGCAACCTCGCGAGCCGCGAGGGCAACACCGTCGCCGTGTTCAACCGCTCGCCCGAGCGCACCCGCACGCTCGTCGCCGAGCACCCCGAGGCCGAGTTCGTCGCGAGCGAGTCGTACGACGACTTCGTCGCGTCGCTCGCGAAGCCGCGCACCGCGATCATCATGGTGCAGGCGGGCAAGGGCACCGACGCCGTCATCTCCGAACTCGTCGCGCGCTTCGAGCCCGGCGACATCATCGTCGACGGCGGCAACGCGAACTTCCACGACACCATCCGCCGCGAGGCGGAGATCTCGCCGACCGGCATCCACTTCGTCGGCACCGGCATCTCGGGCGGCGAGGAGGGCGCGCTCAACGGCCCCTCGATCATGCCCGGCGGCACCGCCGAGTCGTACGAGACGCTCGGCCCGATCCTCGCGTCGATCGCCGCCCGCGCCCCCGAGGACGGCGCGCCGTGCGTGACGCACGTCGGAACGGACGGCGCCGGCCACTTCGTGAAGATGGTGCACAACGGCATCGAGTACGCCGACATGCAGCTCATCGCCGAGGCCTACGACCTCATCCGCCAGGGCACGGGCAAGTCGCCGGCCGAGATCGCCGACATCTTCGCGGAGTGGAACACGGGCGAGCTCGAGAGCTATCTCATCGAGATCACCGCCGAGGTGCTGCGCCAGGTCGACGCCGAGACGGGCAAGCCCCTCGTCGACGTCATCCTCGACTCGGCGGGCGCCAAGGGCACGGGCGCCTGGACGGTGCAGAACGCGCTCGACCTCGGCGTCCCCGTCTCCGGCATCGCCGAGGCCGTGTTCGCGCGCAGCCTCTCGTCGCAGCGCGGCCAGCGCGCGGCGGCCACCGACCTGCCCGGCCCGTCGGGCGACTTCACGGTCGCCGACCCCGACGCCTTCATCGAGGACGTGCGGCAGGCGCTCTACGCCTCGAAGATCATCGCGTACTCGCAGGGCTTCGACGAGATCATCGCCGGCGCCGCGCAGTTCGGCTGGGACGTCAAGAAGGGCGACATCGCACGCATCTGGCGCGCCGGCTGCATCATCCGCGCCCGCTTCCTCAACCGTATCGCCGACGCCTACGCCGAGAACCCCGAGCTCGTGGCGCTCGTCGTCGCCCCGTACTTCAGCGACGCCGTCACGGGCGCGCAGGAGGCCTGGCGCCGCGTGGTCGTGGCCGCGACGCAGGCCGGCATCCCCGCGCCCGCGTTCAGCTCGTCGCTCGCGTACTACGACGGCCTCCGCGCCGAGCGTCTGCCCGCCGCGCTCGTGCAGGGCCAGCGCGACTTCTTCGGCGCGCACACCTACCTGCGCGTCGACAAGCCGGGCGTCTTCCACACGCTGTGGTCGGGCGACCGCTCCGAGATCGAGACCACGCCGTCGTCGCACTGACGGCACGGGGCATCCCAGGATGCCTCGGAGTCGAGTCGAATCGCCCGTCCCGTCGTCCGGGGCGGGCGATTCGCGTCTCGCGCGTCGGCGTGCCGCGCGGTCGCGGATAGGCTCGACGCATGGCCGAACCGAAGTGGCGCAGCGAGGGCGACGATCCCGACTACCGCTTCACGCTCGCGAACGAGCGCACGTTCCTCGCCTGGATCCGCACGGCCCTCGCCCTCATCGCCGGCGGCGTGCTGCTGCACGAGTTCGCGGCGAACGTCGGCCCGGGTCCCGTCGTCACCCTGCTGGCGGTCATGCTCGGCCTCGCGGCCGCAGCCCTCGCGCTGCTCTCGTACTTCCGCTGGCGCAGCAACGAGATCGCGATGCGCCACGGCGGCCGGCTCGGGTACAGCTGGGCCCTGCCCGTGCTCGCGGGCGTGTGCCTCGTCGCGGCGATCGTGCTCACCGTCTTCCTGGCCCTGCCATGAGCGACGCGACCGTTCGCGACCCCGGCCTGCAGCCGGAGCGCACGTCGCTGTCGTGGAGTCGAACCGCGCTCCTCGTGGCGGTGAACGCGCTGCTCGCGCTGCGCACCGGCTTCGTCGAAGGAGAGGACTGGCTCGTCGTCGCGGGTGTCGTGCTCGTCGGGGCGGCGGCCGCCGTCGCCGCGGTCGGCGCGGTGCGGCGCCGGCAACTCGAGTCGGGGCGATTCGCGCCGCCCGCGTGGCTCATCGTCGCGATCGCGACCGTGACGGTCGTCGCCGCAGCGGCGGGCATCGCCTCGGTCGTGGGCAGGAGCGGCGCATGATCGCCGATCACCCCGGGTTCGACGACAGCCCGCACGACGAACGACCGGTCTACGGCGAGCGCCGGCGGAAGGCCCTGCGCATCACCGTGCTCATCGCACTCGGTGCGCTCGTGCTGCCGCTCGTGCTCTCGCTCATCGGGCAGGCGCAGTCGGCCGCGACCCGCGCCTGCGCCGTCTACGTCGAACGCTACGACGTCGACGCCCTCGACTTCCGGGTCTCGCTCGAGCTGTTCGGCGCGGGCGGTCCCGGCTGGCAGTGCTGGGCCATCGGCCCCGGCGGCGTCGCCACCCCGCTCGCGAACCTCGGCCTGCTGCCGTCGGCGCCGACGCCCGTCGAGCCCGAGGAGCGGCCGGCCTGACGTCGGGAATCGACCGCGGAACGGTCAGGCGATCGTGTTCGCGCCCGTCCCGGTCGGGTCGCCGACCGGTTCGGGACGGTCGGCCCCGTCGGCCCCGCCGACGGCCGACCCGACGCCTTCGGCCTGCGCCGGGTCGCCGGGGTTCCGGAGGAACACGATCACCCAGCTGAACACGAGCACCGCGACGACGAGTTCGACCGCGGTCAGGTTGTAGTACCCGTTGATGAAGAACGCCGCCATCACGACGATGATCGCGACGTCGACGTAGCCGAGGATGACGAACGGGCGCGGTACCGCCGGCAGCCAGCGGTGCAGCGCGAACACGAGCACCGTGAAGACGATCGCCATGCCGGTCGCCGCGAGGTTGTGCGCCTGCAGGTACTCGTCGACCGGGAAGACGCCGACGCAGGCGAGCAGGACGCCGAGCAGGGCGAGCATGCCGGTGACCTTGCGCCGGCCCTTCATCTCCTTCGGCGTCGTCGCCGCGATCGACGAGACCGCGTAGTGCGCGATCGTCGTGACGAGCACGCCCGCGACGATGAGCGTCAGGTTGAAGGCGAGCGCGGAGATGTCGTCGGTCATGCCGAGCGAACTGAGGTTCATCTTCCACCAGTACGGGTCCGATGCGCTCAGCATGCTCGCGAGCGCGCCCAGCACGAGGAAGACGGCGAGCACGAGCGAGAGCATCATCGGGCTCATGTGCACCGACGACAGGAACACGACGTAGGCGGTGAGTGCGACGGCGACGCCGGTCAGGGCGGCGGCCGGCACCGAGAAGACGACGGCGTCGATGAAGCTGAGGCTCAGCACCGAGGCGAGTCCCGTCCAGCCGAGCAGCGCGATGACGGCGTGCGCGATCGCGAGGGCGGCGACGTCGAACCAGCGCAGCCGCCCGCGACGCTCGGCGGCGTCGGTGACACCGGCCCGGCCGGCCCGGGTGGCGACCACCGCCCGCCCGAACACGAAGGCGGCACCGGCGACGACGGCCGACGTGATCGCGATCGCCTGGCCGAGCGAACCCGGCCCCGAGATGGGCCATTCGCCGTCGCGGTAGAACAGCCAGGAGATCGGCGCGACGACGACGAGCACCGCACCGGCGAGCAGGAGTGCGACCGATTCGAGCGACTGGGTGCTCGCCGCCGGATGACGCAGCAGCTTGGCGATCGACGTGGACATCGCACTCCCTCGGCTCGGTGACCGGACGTGCGATCGAGCGATCGGACCCGGCCGTCCGGCGGGCCCGTCTTCGGGCCTCAGCCGCAACCTAGCACCCGCGCGAACGCCGCTCCAACACCCGCGATCGAGCGTCGCCGACTTCGCTCGCGAGGGCACGCCGAGGGAGATATCTTGATATCGAGACATCTCGGAGGCCAGCATGCTGCACCACGTCCAACTCGCCTGTCCCCCGCACCGGGAGGAGGCGCTCCGCGACTTCTACACGGGGGTGCTCGGACTCACCGAGCTCGAGAAGCCGCCCGCTCTCGCGGCGCGCGGCGGCTGCTGGTTCCGCGGCCATGGCATCGAACTGCACCTCGGCGTCGAGCCCGACTTCCGCCCGGCGACCAAGGCGCACCCGGGCCTGCTCGTGACGGGCCTCGACGAGTGGGCGGCACGGCTCCGAGAGGCCGGCTACCCCGTGCGCTTCGACGACGACTTCCCCGGTATGCGCCGTTTCTACAGTGAGGACTGCCACGGCAACCGGCTCGAGTTCCTCGAACCGGTCGCGTGAGCGAAGGCGGCCGCCGGCCGGTTCACCCGGCGGTGTCGGCCGGGAAGACGCGCTTGTACTTCCGCCCGTCGGCGAGCTCGACGGTGCGCGCCTCGAGCTGTCCCCGGTTCACCCGCTGGTAGATCGCCTGCGCCGTCACCCCGAACTTCGCCGCGGCCTCGGCGACCGAGAGACCGGGCAGGTCGGTCGGCACGCTCGACGGCCGCTCGCGCTTCCGGCGCCGGCTCGCCTCCTGCCGATCGGCGATCGCGGCGTCGTCGCCCGCCCAGCGGTATTTCGCCGCGGACGGGCTGAGGCCCGCGGCGTCCGCGATCTCGTCCCAGCCGGTGCCCGCTGCGACGGCCTCGCGCACGGCCGCGAGCACGGCGGGCTCGGCTTCGAGGGCGGCCACGAGCGAGCGGATGCCTCGGAGCCGCTCGAGCGGCGAGGCATCCCCCTCGCCGTCGCCGTCGCCGTCGCCGTCGCCCGAGGCGAGCGCGTCGAGGGCCACGAGCTCGGCGAGCGCCCTCGCGGTCTCGGCGGACAGGAACGACACGATCGTCGCCCGCTCAGCCGTTCAGGAGGCCGTTGCGCACCTCGCGGCGCAGCACCTTGCCGATGAGGGAGCGCGGCAGGTCGTCGGCCTGCACGATGCGCTTGGGCACCTTGTACGGCGTCAACCCGTCGCGTGCGAACTCGCGGATCGCACGCTCGTCGAACGTCGCGCCGTCGCGCAGCACGACGACCGCGACGACCTGCTCGCCGGAGTGCTCGTCGGGCAGGCCCACGACCGCTGCGTCCTCGACGTCGGGGTGCGCGCGCAGCGCCTCCTCCACCTCGCTCGGCGACACGTTGAAGCCGCCCGTGATGATGAGCTCCTTGATCCGGTCGACGATCCGCACGAAGCCCTCGTCGTCGATGGCGACGATGTCGCCCGTGCGGAACCAGCGCGCACCGCCGGCCGGATCGTCGACGAAGACGGCCTCGGTCTCGTCGGGCTTCAGCCAGTAGCCCGAGAACACCTGCGGACCGCGCACCACGAGCTCGCCCTCTGCACCCGGGGCGACGTCGGTCATGGGATCGTCGGGATCGACGACGCGGCACTCGGTCGACGGCAGCGGCAGGCCGACCGTGCCCGCCTTCCGGTTCGGAGCGACCGGGTTCGCCATGAGCACGGGCGAACACTCCGACAGGCCGTAGCCCTCGACGAGGTACCCGCCGGTCGCGGCCTCCCACGGCTCGACGACCTCGGCCGAGAGCGGCATCGCACCGGAGATCGCGATCTGGATGCCGTCGAGGGACACCCCCGCGGCCGATGCCGCCTTCGTGAGCCGGTCGTAGATCGGCGGGACGGCGGGCAGGAAGGTCGCCGGCCGCTTCTTCACGACCTTGAGCACGAGATCGGGGTCGAACTTCGGGAACAGCACGAGCCGCGCGCCCATGCTCATCGCGAAGGTCAGGCAGAGCGTCAGGCCGTAGGCGTGGAACATCGGCAGCACGGCGTAGACGACCGCGCTGCCGCGCGGCACGTCGGGCACCCAGGCGCGCGCCTGCGCCGCGTTCACCTCGAGGTTCGCGTGCGTGAGCGTCGCGCCCTTGGGGCTGCCGGTCGTGCCGCTCGTGTACTGGATGAGCGCGACGTCGTCGACGCCGGGCGCGATGATGTGCGGGTCGATCGGCTTCGAGGCGGTGAGCTCCTCCCAGCGGATCGCCCCGCGCACCTTCGTCGTGAGGGCCGCGCGCGACTCGCGGGCCTTCGCGATCGGCAGGCGCAGCATCGCCCGCATCGTGAACGGCATCGCCCGGGTCACGTCGACCGAGATGAGGTGCGGGACCGCGATGTCGTCGGGGAAGGCCTGGATCGTCGCGACGACGTTGCTCCACGCGATCGCGACGCGCGCACCGTGGTCTTCGAACTGGTGGCGGAGCTCGCGCGGCGTGTAGAGCGGGTTGTGCTCGACGACGATCGCACCGAGCCGCAGCACCGCGTAGAACGCGACGATGTGCTGCGGGCAGTTCGGCAGCACGAGCGCGACCGGGTCGCCCTTCTGCACTCCGAGCAGCCGCAGCCCTTCGGCGACGCGCTCGATCTCGTCGCCGAGTTCGCGGTAGGTCATCGTGCGCTCGAAGAACTCGAGCGCGACGTGATCGGGGTACTGCTCGACCGACGCGCGGATCAGGTCGTACAGCGACCCCTCGGGCGGCTCGACCTCGTCGGGCACGCCGTCGGCGTAGCTCGCGACCCACGGACGGCCGGGCAGGGCCGAGCGCACGATCAGGCCTCGCCGTTGAACATGCTCGTGACCGAGCCGTCTTCGAAGACCTCGCGGATGGCGCGACCGAGCAGCGGCGCGATCGGCAGGATCGTGAGCCCCTCCCAGCGCTTCTCGGGCGGCAGCGGGATCGTGTCGGTCACGACGACCTGGTCGATCGCCGGGTCCTGCAGGCGTTCGGTCGCCGGGTCGCTGAAGATCGGGTGGGTCGCGGCGACGATGACCTTCTCGGCCCCGTTCGCCTTGAGCGCCTGGGCGGCCTTCACGATCGTGCCGCCGGTGTCGATCATGTCGTCGACGAGGAGGCACACCCGGCCGTCGACGTTGCCGACGATCTCGTGCACGGTGACCTGGTTCGCGACCTTCGGGTCGCGACGCTTGTGGATGATCGCGAGCGGGGCGCCGAGATCGTCGGCCCACGTGTCGGCGACGCGAACGCGGCCCATGTCGGGCGAGACCACCGTGAGCTTGGTGCGGTCGTCGCCCGAGAGGCTCTCCTGGAAGTGGCGCAGCAGCACGGGCTTCGCGAACAGGTGGTCGACGGGGCCGTCGAAGAAGCCCTGGATCTGGGCCGCGTGCAGGTCGACGCTCATGATGCGGTCGGCGCCCGCCGTCTTCAGCAGGTCGGCGACGAGACGCGCCGAGATCGGCTCGCGGCCGCGGCCCTTCTTGTCCTGCCGCGAGTAGGGGAAGTACGGGGCGACGACGGTGATGCGCTTCGCGGAGGCGCGCTTGAGCGCGTCGAGCATGATGAGCAGCTCCATGAGCCACTCGTTGACGGGCGGGCCGAACGACTGCACGACGAAGACGTCGCAGCCGCGGACCGACACCTCGAAGCGGGTGTAGATCTCACCGCTCGCGAACGTGCGGTGCTCGGTCGGCGCGAGCTCGGTGCCGAGCGTCGCGGCGACCTGCGCGGCGAGCGCCGGATCGCTGCGGCCCGACACGACGACGAGACGCTTCTTGGTCTTCGCCTGCAGGCCGGGTGCGATGTTGTTCTCTCGGTCCAGGTCAACGACCTTCTTCTTGCGCCCCATGGTTCGCCTTCTGCTCACTCGCCTCGTTCGACGGACCGCGCCTCGGCGGCGACACGAGCCGCCTCCGTACCGGGCCGATGCTCTTCGACCCACCCCTCGATGTTGCGTTGAGGGGCGACGCTGAGGGCCAGTGCCCCGGCGGGAACGTCCTTGCGGACGATCGCGCCGGCGCCGGTCTTCGCTCCGGCACCCAGCCTAACGGGCGCGACGAGCACGGTGTGCGAACTCGTGTGCACCTCGTCGGCGATCTCGGTGCGGTGCTTGTTGACGTCGTCGTAGTTGGCCGTGATCGTGCCGGCGCCGAGGTTGACGCCGCGGCCGATCGTGGCGTCGCCGACGTACGAGAGGTGCGGCACCTTGCTGCCATCGCCGATCGTGGTGTTCTTCGATTCGACGAAGGCCCCGATCTTGCCGTCGGCGCCGAGCACGGTGCCGGGGCGCAGGTACGACCACGGGCCGACGGTCGCGCCGGCGCCGATCACGGCGAGCGTGGCGTCGGTCCGCCTCACGTGCGCGCCCGCGCCGACCTCGCAGTCGACGAGGGTCGAGTCGGGGCCGACGATCGCGCCGGTCTCGATGACGGTCGCGCCCTTGAGCTGCGTGCCGGGGCGGATGGTCACGTCGGGTTCGATCTTCACCGCGAGGTCGATCCAGGTCGTCGCCGGGTCGTCGATCGTGACGCCGGCGAGCTGCCAGCCGCGGACGATGAGGGCGTTGAGCCGCGCCGCCGTCTCCGACAGCTGGGCCCGGTCGTTGACACCGGCGACGAGCCACGGCTCGCTCACGGGCACGGCCTCGACCTCGGACCCCGCGGCCCGGAGCAGCCCGATGACGTCGGTGAGGTACTTCTCGCCCTGCGCGTTGTCGGTCGTGAGGTTCGCGAGCTGGTCGCGCAGCGCCGAGGCGCCGAAGGCGTAGATGCCGGCGTTGATCTCGGCGATCGCGCGCTCGTCGTCCGACGCGTCCTTCTGCTCGACGATGCGGTCGAAGGCGCCGGCCTCGCCGCGCACGATGCGGCCGTAGCCGGTCGGGTCGTCGTAGACGGCCGAGAGCACCGAGGCGGCCGACGCGGTGCCCCGGTGCTGGGCGAGGAACCCGGCGAGGGTGTCGGCGTCGAGCAGCGGCACGTCGCCGTTCAGCACGAGCACGTCGCCGTCGAAGTCGTCGGGCAGCGCGGCGACGGCGAGCTCGACGGCGCGGCCCGTGCCGTCGACCTCGTCCTGGTCGACGATGACGATGCCGGGGAACTCGGCCTCGACGGCGGCGGCGACGCGGTCGCGCTCGTGTCGCACCACGGCGAGCACGTGGGCCGCGTCGAGCGCGCGGGCGGTCGCGAGCACGTGGCCCACGAGGGGGGTGCCCGCGAGCGGGTGCAGCATCTTCGGCAGCGACGACTTCATGCGGGTGCCCTGGCCGGCGGCGAGGACGATGATCGCGAGGTTCTGGTCGGTCATGCGGGCTTCCTGTCGGTTGCTGGCGGATGCTTCGGCGTCGGCCACGAGTTCGCTCGAACCCGATCGTGGCCGGGCGGGCTCCGCCACCAGGATTCGAACCTGGTCCTCACAGCTCCAAAGGCTGTCGTGCTGCCGTTACACCATGGCGGATCGCGCGAGCGGTCGCGTCGCGCGCGACATCAAGTCTGCCATGGCGGCCGGGGCCCGATCGGCGCCCGGGCGGCCGTGCGCGCCCGGCCGAGGCATCCTCACCGGGCGCCGCCGCGACCGGCGGGATAATGGCGGGGTGAGAGATGCTGACGAGGTCGACCGGATCGTCGACGACTGGGAGCGCGAGCGTCCCGATCTCGACTTCGCCCCGCTGCAGGTGCTCTCGCGCGTCGCGCGCCTGTCGAAGCACCTCGACCGCGCGCGCCGCCAGGCGTTCGCCCGGTCGGAGCTCGAGTCCAGCGAGTTCGACGTGCTCTCGGCGCTCCGCCGCGCCGGTTCGCCGTATCGGCTCTCCCCCAAGCAGCTGCTGCAGCAGACGCTCGTCTCGAGCGGCACCATGACGAACCGCATCGACCGGCTCGTCGAGCGCGGGCTCGTGAGTCGCCAGACCGACCCGAACGACGGGCGCGGCATCCTCGTCGAGATGAGCCCGGCGGGGCTCACCCGCGTCGACGCCGCGATCACGCGGCTCGTCGACGCCGAGGCGGAACTGCTCGCCCGGCTGCCGGCGGCCGAGCAGAAGCGGCTCGCCGGCCTGCTGCGCAAGCTCAGCCTCGGCTTCGACGAAGGCTGACCGACGCACGGGGGCTGCCCGCTGGTCGTGAGTCGGCCCTCGCTCCGAGGTGAGCCTCGCCCGAGGCGGCCCTCGCTCACCGGTGCCGCCGTCAGGCGTAGTCGTCGCTCGCGAACCAGCGGACGCCGCCGTCGTGCACGATGAACTGCGACCACACCTCGACGTGCTCGGCTCGGCAGGCCGCGGCCAGTTCGCGCGCCCACTCGCGGTCGACCGGCGTACTCTGCTCGGGACCGCAGCGTTCCCAGGCGAAGGCCACCCGCGTCGCGCCGACGAAGTCGCACACGTACGCCACGCGGTTCGCGAGGACCTGCGCGGCCGTGCCCTCCGGGGTCGGCTCGTCAGGCGCACCGGGATAGTCGGCCATCGGCATCATGAGCAGTTGGTGGCCCTCGTCGTCGAAGAAGAGCGTCCACCACTGGCGGCGGAACGCCTGCTGGATGAGCACCTCTACCCGGTCCTGCAGTGCGGCGTCGGTCATGACGGGCACGTCGGGCAGGTTCGGGTCGGTGCTTCGCTCGCTCGTCGGTTCGGTCTCGGCGTCTCGGTCGGTCATTCATCGATCCTGCGGGCGCGCCGCGAGGTGCCGCGCGACGCGAGCACGAATCGTGAGGGATGCCGCGGAACAGCGCCCTGTGGAGGACGGGTCGTGCATCAAGCGTCTCGCCGCACGACCGGCGGTCCATCCGCGGGCAGGGCACGAGCGGCGGATCCGGGCCCGCCATCATCCACCGAATCACTCGAACATTCGTTCGAACTTCGGTACCATGGAGCATGACCTTCGACGAGCGCACGACCCCCTCCTCCGGAGCGCTCGCGGAGCACGTCACGCCGCCACCCGCAGCGTTCTCGCCACCCGCTGAGATGTCCCCGTTCGCGCGCGCACAGGAGGGTCTCGCCGTGCTCGTCGACGCCGCCGTGCGGGCGCAGCGCATCGAGGCGATGCATCGGGCGATGCACATCGATGTGATCGCGATGACGGTCGCTTTCGCGCTGCGCCATGCCGGCGCCTTCGTTTCGGCCTCACTGTCGACCGCACGTCGCGATGAGATGGCGCGCCGCAGCGTCGTGGCCGAGCTCGCGGTCGCACTGCGAACCCCCGAGCGCACGATGCAGCGCGAGATCGACGAGGCATGGGCGCTGTCGAACCTGCTGCCGGCCACCCTGTCGGCGCTGCGCCGCGGCGAACTCACGATGCAGCACGCTCGCGTCATCATCGGCGCCGGCTGCGACCTCGCCGATCAGCCGCGCGTGCGTGCCGAGCTCGACGAACGCCTCGCCGCACTCGGGGCCGAGCTCACTGCGGCGAAGCTGCGCGTCAAGGCCCGTCGCCTCCGTGAAGAGCTTCTCGCCGAGACGACCTCCGAACGGCATCGAGCCGCGCGCGACACGCGGCGAGTCGAGTTCGAGCCCGCCGCCGACGGCATGGCCTGGGTGCACGTGCTCCTCCCGGCGGCTGACGCACTGAGCATCGTCGTGCGGCTCGACGGCGCCGCGCGCGCCGCCGCCGACGCCGGTGACCACCGCACCCGGGAGCGACTTCGAGCCGACTTCGCCGACGACCTCCTTCGTGTCGGCCTCCTCCCCGATGGCGACCCGGGTGGCCAGGCGATCGCTGCGGCTCGTGCGACGGTGCACGTCACCGTTCCGGTCTTCACGCTCATGGGGCTCGACCACGCGCCCGGGCACCTCGACGGCTACGGGCCGATCGACGCCGACACCGCACGTCGCCTCGCGGCGAACGCTCCCTCGTTCACCCGGTTGCTCACTCACCCGGTGACGGGCACCGTGCTCGACGTCGATCGCGCGAGCTACCGACCGCCGGCCGACCTGCGCCGCTGGTTGCGCGTGCGAGACGGCACCTGCCGGTTCCCTGGCTGCAACCGGCCGGCGGTTCGCAGCGAGATCGATCACACCCGCGACTATGCCGACGGCAATCCGACCGCGCACGACAATCTCGCGCACCTCTGCACCGGTCATCATCACCTGAAGCACGAGACGGCCTGGTCGGTCGTGCACGGCGGCGCCGGCGTGCTCGAGTGGCGCTCGCCCTCGGGGCGGGCCTATACGACCCATCCGGCTGAGCCGATACCGACACCGCCGTATCCGGTCGAACCCGGTGATCGCCGCGGGCCGGACGCGCCGGGTCGGGTGGCCGATGCACCGAGCCTGCCGAACGTCGAGCACGGCCGCGCCGAGTACCCGCCGAACGCGCCGTTCTGACCGGGTCCATCGACGTCCCGAGCAGGTCCGACGACCCCATCCGCCGCACCGCCCCGATGACGCACCGCGCCGATGCGCCGCACCGCGCCGATTCGCCGCGCTCGCGCCCGATCCCTCTGCCGCGAACGAAACGAGCGGCGCGCCGCCGACCGCGCCCTACCGGCGCATGACCTTGCGGGCGAGCCAGTTGCCGAGGAACTGCAGCACCTGCACGAAGATCACGATGAGCAGCAGCGCCGCCCACGTGATCGCCGGCTGGAACTGGCGGAACCCGTAGACGAGGGCGAAGTTTCCGAGGCCGCCGCCGCCGATGAACCCGGCCATCGCGGTCATGTCGACGATCGCGACGACGATGAACGTGTAGCCGAGGATCAGCGGCCCCAGCGCCTCGGGGATGACGACGGTGCGGAGGATCCGCACCGGCCCCGCCCCCATCGACCGCGCCGCCTCGATCACGCCGGGCGACACCGTGATGAGGTTCTGCTCGACGATGCGCGAGATCGCGAAGGACGCCGCGATCGACAGCGAGAAGATGAGCGCGTCGTTGCCGATGCCGACGCCGATCACGTAGCGCGCGAGCGGCTGCACGGCGGCGAGGAAGATGATGAACGGGATCGGCCGGAAGAAGTTGATGACGACGTTGAGCACGTTGTACACGACGCGGTTCGGCATGAGTCCGCCGGCCCGCGTCGCGTAGAGCACGATGCCGAGCACGAGGCCGACGAACCCGCCGATGAGCAGGGTCAGCGCGACCATGTAGAGCGTCTCGGCGGCCGCGATCCAGAAGTCGGGGCCGAGTTCGAACAGGCGATCCATCAGAGGGCCTCCGTCACTTCCGCGCGCGAGCCGATCGAGGCGAGCACCGTATCGATCGAGGCATCCGCCCCCCTGATCGCGAGCGTCAGGTGACCGAACGCCCGCCCCTGGATGTCGTTGATGCCGCCGTAGACGAGTTCGAAGTCGAGCCCGGCGTTCGCGAGCTCGAGGAAGACGGACGCCTGCGAGGCGTCGGTGTCGCGGAACGAGATCGTGACGATCCGGCCATCGTGGCGCTCGCGCAGCACCGCGAGCTCCGCGGGCGACGGCACGCCCTTCACGACCGTCGCGACGAAGCGCTGCGACGACGGGTTCCGCGGATCGGAGAACACGTCGAAGACGTCGCCGTTCTCGATCACGCGACCGCCGTCCATGACGGCGACCTTCGTCGCGATCGACTGGATGACGTCCATCTCGTGCGTGATGACGATGATCGTCACGCCGAACTCCCGGTTGACCCGCTTGAGGAGCTCGAGCACCTCCTGCGTCGTGTCGGGGTCGAGCGCGCTCGTCGCCTCGTCCGCGAGCAGCAGCCGCGGCGAGGTCGCGAGCGCCCGGGCGATGCCGACGCGCTGCTTCTGGCCGCCCGAGAGCTGGTCGGGGTACGCCTTCGCCTTGTCGGCGAGCCCCACGAACTCGAGCAGCTCGGCCACGCGGGCGGTGATCTCCGTCTTCGACCAGCCGGCGACCTTGAGCGGGTAGGCCACGTTGCCGGCGACCGTCTTCGCCTCGAACAGGTTGAACTGCTGGAAGATCATGCCGATGCCGAGCCGGATGCCCCGGAGCTCGCGCTCGGGCAGGCCGACGATCTCGCGACCGTCGAGCTCGATCGACCCCGAGCTCGCGGGCTCGAGGGCGTTCACGAGCCGCAGGAGCGTGGACTTGCCCGCGCCCGAGTACCCGATGATGCCGTAGACGTCGCCCGGCTCGATGTCGAGGGTGACGTCGTCGACGGCGACGATCTCGGCCCCGGCACGATCGGGTGCCGGGTACGTCTTGGTGACGTTCTTCAGCGCGACGAGCGCCATGATGGGTCTCCTCCCGGAACGCCGCATCGGGCGGCGAGCGCCCGCGGTGACCGCGGTGCCCGCCGCCCGTGCGACGAACGATCCATCGTTCCTGCCGGAACGATCAGCCCTTGGCGGCCTCGGTGTCGGCCTCGACCTTGGCGAGGGACGACTCGAGGTCGGCGACGGGGGTGGTCACGGGAACACCGGTGCCGCCCGATGCCTCGATGAGGCCGGCCTGCACCTCGGGGTCGGTCTGGAAGATCTCGACGAGCTTCTTGTAGGTGGCGTTGTCCTTGTCCTCGGCGCGCGTGGCGAAGATGTTGACGTAGGGCAGCGCGTTCGGGTCGGTCGGGTCGTCCTGCGCGATCGCGTCCTCGAACGTCAGGCCCGCGTCCTCGACGAAGTCGTTGTTGATGACGGCCGCCGCGACGTCCGGCAGCGAGGTCGGCGTGAGCGACGCCTCGAGCGCGGTGACCTTCACCTTCGACTTCGCCTCGTCGATGTCGGCGAGGTCGCTGAAGATGGTGCCGCCGCTCTTCAGCTCGATGAGGCCGGCCGACTGCAGCACGAGAAGCGCGCGAGCCTGGTTCGAGGCGTCGTTCGGCACGGCGACGGTCTCGCCCTCCGAGATGTCGTCGACCGACTCGTACTTCGTCGAGTAGAGGCCGAGCGGGTAGATCGCGGTCGCGCCGATGGGGGTCAGGTCTTCACCGGCCGACACGTTGTAGTCCGCGAGGTACACGATGTGCTGGAACTGGTTGAGGTCGAGCTCGCCCTCGGTCGTCGCGGGGTTCGGCTGCGTGTAGTCGCCGAAGTCGATGATCTCGAGCGTGATGCCCTCGTCGGCGGCGGCCTGCTCGAAGGCGTCCCACTGCGGGTCGCCCGCGCCGACGACGCCGATCTTCACGACCTCGTCGGAACCGCCCGCCTCGGAGCCCGAGCCGTTCGAGGCGCAGGCCGCGAGCGACGCGACGAGGGGCACCGCGGCGAGCGCGGCGATGACTGAGGTGATGCGGGTACGACGTGACATGGGATTCCTCTCTCGGTGGGCGCACGCGATCGAGGGCCTGATCGGCTGCATGCCGGCATGGCTCCGCCACGGAGGATGTCGGTGGGGGCTTCGATGCCGCGAACGCGGGCGCAACTCCACGTTAGGCGAAGGTTCTTCGCCCTGTTGACCGCATGGTCACAATGCGTCACAGCTTCTGCGACGTCATCCTTCGAGCGCTTCAGATACTTCGAGCCAGCGGGTTTCGAGATCGGCGACGGATGCCTCGAGCCCGCGCAGTTCGTCGCCGAGGACGCCGAGGCCCACGTAGTCGGACTGGTCGTGGCGCGCGAGCTGCTCGTGATGCCTGGCGATCTCCCCCTGCAGCTTCTCGAGCCGGCGGTCGATCGACGAGAGCTCCTTCTCCGCGGCGCGGCGGTCGGCGCCGGAGAGCAACGGTGCAACGGTCGAGCCGGAGACGGGCGCGGCATCCCCCGCGGGGGCGAGCCTGCCGGGGCCGCCCGCCGAACCGCCCGGTGCCGCCGCAGTCGCCGGCCGCGCGGCATCCGCACCGGCCCGCAGCTCGAGGTACTGCTCGATGCCGCGCGGCAGGTCGCGCAGGTGCCCGTCGACGACCGCGAGCTGCCGGTCGGTGACGCGCTCGATCAGGTACCGGTCGTGCGAGACGACGAGGAGCGTGCCCGGCCACGAGTCGAGCAGGTCCTCGATCGCCGCGAGCATGTCGGTGTCGAGGTCGTTCGTCGGCTCGTCGAGGATGAGCACGTTCGGCTCCTGCAGCAGGATGAGCAGCAGCTGCAGGCGCCGCTTCTGTCCGCCCGAGAGATTCTTCACGGGCGTCGAGAGCTGCGCGTTCGTGAAGCCGAGCCGCTCGAGCAGTTGCCCGGGCGTGAGCTCGACGGCCTTCGACCCCTGGCCGATCGTGTAGCTCGCGCGCTGCTCGGCGACGACCGCCGACACCCGCTCGTCGCCCCACTCGGCGAGCTCGGCGAGCTCCTGGCTGAGGGTCGCGATCTTCACGGTCTTGCCGCGCTTGACCCGCCCCGCAGTCGGCTCGACCGCTCCGGTCACGAGGCCGAGCAGGGTCGACTTGCCGGCCCCGTTGACGCCGAGGATGCCGGTGCGCTCCCCCGGTGCGATGCGCCATTCGATCTCGTGCAGCACCGTGCGCGGCTCGCCGTCGAGACCCGGGTACTCGACGGTCGCGTCGAGCAGGTCGACGACGTCCTTGCCGAGGCGCGACACCGCGAGCCGGCTGAGCTCGACCGTGTCGCGCACCGGCGGCTCGTTCTCGATGAGCTGGTTCGCCGCCTCGATGCGGAACTTCGGCTTCGACGTGCGCGCGGGCGCGCCGCGCCGCAGCCATGCGAGCTCCTTGCGCATGAGGTTCTGCCGCTTCGCCTCGCTCGCCGCGGCCATCCGGTCGCGTTCGACGCGCTGGAGGATGTACGCCGCGTAGCCGCCCTCGAAGGGCTCGACGATGCCGTCGTGCACCTCCCACGTGGCCGTGCAGACCTCGTCGAGGAACCAGCGGTCGTGGGTCACGACGACGACCGCGCCGGCGGTCGCGGGCCAGCGGGCGTTCAGGTGGCGGGCGAGCCACGCGATCCCCTCGACGTCGAGGTGGTTCGTGGGCTCGTCGAGGAAGAGCACGTCCCAATCGCCGACGAGGAGCGCGGCGAGCCCGACCCGGCGGCGCTGCCCGCCCGACAGGCTCGCGACGGGCGCCTGCCACGGGACATCCGCGAGCAGGCCCGCGATGACGTCGCGCACCTTCGCGTCGCCGGCCCACACGTGCTCGTCGATGCCGCCGACGACGGCCTCGGCGACCGTCTTGCCGGGGTCGACGACGTCGGCCTGGTCGAGCATGCCGATGCGGAGGCCCCGGCGCTGCGTGACCCGCCCGCCGTCGGGCTCGAGCCGGCCCGCGAGCAGCTTCAGGAGGGTCGACTTGCCGTCGCCGTTGCGGCCGACGATGCCGATGCGGTCGCCCTCGTCGATACCGAGGGTGACCTCGTCGAAGACGGTGCGCGTCGGGAACTCGAGATGCAGGCGCTCGGCGCCGAGGAGGTGTGCCATGACCGAACGAGCCTAACGCCCGGAACCGCCGGACACGTCCGTCGGTCGCGCAGCGGCGAACCCGCGGATCGAGACCGCGCCCGAGCGCGCCCTACGCGTGCATCAGCCGCGCCCCGTGCACGGCCCCGTGCACGTGCACCGCGTTGAGCCGCGCAGCCGAGAGCGCGACCTGCAACTCGATGGCGGCATCGGCGTCGTCGACGAGGAAGGCGACGGTCGGGCCCGACCCGGAGACGATGCCCGTGAGCGCCCCGTGCGCCTCGCCGAGTTCGAGGATGCCGCCGAGCCCGGGCGCCAGCCCGAGCGCCGCCGCCTGCAGGTCGTTGTGCAGGGCGCCGGCGAGCAGGCGCGCGTCGCCCGCCCGAAGGGCCTGCAGCACCTCGGCGTCGACGACGGGGCTCTCGTCGCCCGGGTCGGCCGAGGGGTCGGCCTCGCGCCGGCGGTCGAGCTCCCGGTAGACGCCCGGCGTCGAGAGGCCGAACTCGGCGACGGCGAGCACCCAGTGGAACGAGCCCGTCGCGAGCGCGGGGCTCAGGCGGTCGCCGCGACCGGTGCCGATCGCGGTGCCGCCGGAGAGGGCGAACGGCACGTCGGCGCCGAGCTTCGCCGCGAGCGCGTGCAGCTCGTCCTTGGTGAGGCCGGTGCCCCAGAGCGCGTCGCACGCGACGAGGGTCGCGGCGGCGTCGGCGCTGCCGCCGCCCATGCCGCCCGCGATCGGCACGTGCTTCTCGATCTCCAGGCGCACGCCGCCGGGCACCCCGACCGTGCCGGCGAGCAGCTTCGCAGCCTTGATCGCGAGGTTCGAGCCGTCCGTCGGGAGCCCCGAGACGTCGATCGAGCCGCTGAACCCGACGCTGAACTCGTCGTCGGGCCACGCCCGCACGTCTTCGTAGAGCGACACGGCCTGGTACGCGGTCGCGACGTCGTGGTAGCCGTCGGGCTGCACCGCTCCGACGCGCATGAAGAGGTTGATCTTGCCGGGCGCCCGAACGTGCACTGCCTCGTCGGCCCAGGCGATCGTCATGCCACCACGCTACCCGACGGCATCGGGGCTCCGATCTCAGCCGACCTCGGCGAGCCACGCCCGCATGCGCGCCTTGACGTCGGCGAGGCGTTCGCCGTCGGGCATGCGGCCCCAGGTCAGCCCGATCGAGCTGCGGCCGCCGGCGCGATCGCTCGACGAGGCGAGCACGAACTCGCCGCCCTCGATCGGGAACCGGGCGGTGGGATGCTTCGCCCCGAGGTTGAGCGCGAGCGGCGGAGTGCCGAGCTCACGTTCGACCACGGCCGCGAGCGCTTCGAGCGCCGCGGTCTTCCCGAGATCGACGGTGCGGGTGACGCTCGCCTCGTACGTGCCGTCCTGCCGCTGGCCGGGCCGGCGGATGCCTCGGGCCTGCTCGTACGCGACCGTGACGTTCTGCGCCCACCACGGGTCGACGCCGTGCTCGGCGACGAGTCGGGTCGCGACATCCTTGTGGGTCATCTGCCGGGCGCCCGCCTCGTCGAGGAGCGCGAACCACTCGTCGCGCGGCCTTCCCGTCGCCGCCAGCACCGCGTCGTCGCCGACGCCGTCGGCATTCGCCCCCACCGCCGTCTTCGCCATGCGACGAGACTATCCGGCGGCGCGGTTCTCCCGCCCCCGCCCGGCGCACCACCGCTCGGCTCGCCGCACGACCGCCCGACTACAGGCACTTCCGGGCGACACGCCGTCGCCGAGGCCGCCCGCTCGGCGTGTCGCCTGAAGTTGCCTGCGATACGAAGCGCGAGAGAGCTCCAGAGGCCGCGCGAAACGCCAGGCGCAGGCCACCGCCGCGTGATGCGAAGGAGCTCGGCGTCAGGCGGTGCCGGCGGCGCGGGCGACGCGGAGGAAGTCGTCGACGGTGAGCTGCTCGCCCCGCGCCTGCGGGTCGACGCCCGCGGCGGCGAGTCGTTCGGCGGCGGCCGCCGAGCTGCCGCCGAGCACGCCGGAGAGCGACTGGCGCAGCATCTTCCGGCGCTGCTGGAAGGCCGCGTCGACGAGCGCGAACGTCGCGACGCGCTCCGCCTCGGACCCCGGCGCCTCGCCGCGCTCGAAGCCGACGAGCACCGAGTCGACGTTCGGCACGGGCCAGAAGACCATGCGCGACACCTGCCCGGCGGTGCGCCAGCGCCCGTACCAAGCGGCCTTGACGCTCGGCGCGCCGTAGACCTTCGAGCCGGGCTCGGCGGCGAGTCGGTGCCCGACCTCGGCCTGCACCATGACGACGCCCGACACGAGCGACGGGAAGTGCTCGAGCAGGTGCAGCAGCACGGGCACCGAGACGTTGTACGGCAGGTTCGCGACGAGCCGCACGGGCTCGGCCGGAAGCTCGACCACCTTGAGCGCGTCCTGATGGACGACGGTGAGGGAGGTGCCGGGCTGCATGATCGCCACGGTGTGCGGCAGCTGCTCGGCGAGCCGGCCGTCGATCTCGACGGCGACGACGTCGGCGCCGGCCTCGAGGAGGCCGAGCGTCAGCGACCCGAGCCCCGGACCGATCTCGAGCACCGTCTCGCCGCGCTGCACGCCCGCGGTCTGCACGATGCGCCGCACGGTGTTCGCATCGTGCACGAAGTTCTGCCCGAGCTTCTTCGTCGGGGTGACGTCGAGGAGCTCCGCGAGGTCGCGGATCTCCGCGGGGCCGAGCAGGCGCGGCGCGGGCGACTCGGCGCCGTCGGCGGGCTCGGCCTCGTGGCGGTGCATGCCGCTCATCCTGCCATGTCGACGGTCCACGACCCGTACACGTCGACCGTGTTCGCCGCGAGCTGCGCGCAGAACTCGTCGAGCGGGGTGCCGAGTACGTCGGCCATGAACCGCACTGTGTGCGGGACGAGGTAGGGCGCGTTGGGCCGACCACGAAGCGGCACGGGCGTGAGGTACGGGGCGTCGGTCTCGACGAGGATGCGATCGCGAGGCACGACTCGCAGGGCCTCGCGCAGGTTCTCCGCGTTTTTGAACGTCACGTTGCCGGCGAACGAGCAGTACCAGCCCTCGTCGGCCGCGAGGCGGGCGAGGTCCTCGCCGCCCGAGAAGCAGTGGAAGACCGTGCGCTCGGGAGCGCCGACCCGCCGCAGCGTCGCGACGACGTCGTCGTGGGCGTCGCGGTCGTGGATCTGCAGCGCGATGCCGTGCCGCTTCGCGATCTCGATGTGCGCCTCGAACGAGCGGAACTGCGCCGGCCGGCCGTCGTCGCCGGTGCGGAAGAAGTCGAGCCCCGTCTCGCCGACGGCCCGCACCCGTGGCTGCGCCGCGAGCTCGTCGATCACGGCGAGCGCGTCGTCGAGCGAGCCGGATGCCTCGAGCTCGGGCGCCTCGTTGGGGTGCAGCGCGACCGCGGCGAGCAGCCGCGCTTCGCGCGCGGCGGCCGCGGCCGACCAACGGCTCGTGGCGACGTCGGTGCCGACCTGCACGGCCCCGGCGACGCCGACGGCCGCCGCCCGTTCGAGGTGCTCGTGCACGCCGAGGAGCGTCTCGGGGCGCCCGGGCGGCGCGTCCTCCGACGGCTCGAGGTGCGTGTGGTTGTCGTACACCGCGACCGGCAGCGGTTCGGGCAGCGGCGGATACTCCGGCATCCGGCCTACTCCGCGACCTCGACCCGCGGGAACAGCGCCTCGAGCGGCGCGACCCGCTCGCCGAGCTCGGCCTCGTGGGCGCGGTCGATGCGCTGCTCCTGCACGGTGCCGGGGGCGCCGAGCGCCGTCCACAGCTTGGCAGTCGCCTTCGGCAGTACCGGCGAGAGCAGCACGGCGAGCGTGCCGAGCCCGCGGTACGCCGTGGCGAGCACGGTCTCGAGCCGGTCGCGCTGCTCCGGGTCCTTCGCGAGCGCCCACGGCTCCTCGGCCGTGAGGTAGCCGTTGAGCGCGTCGACGAGCTCCCACGCCGCGCCGATCGCGTCGTGGATCGCGACGCGATCGATCGCCTGCCACGAGGCATCCGTCGCCCGTCGCTCGACCGCGCCGATCTCGATGTCGGCCGCCTCGAGCGCGCCCTGCTTCGGCACGACGCCGTCGCAGTAGCGGTTGATCATCGCGACGACGCGCGACGCGAGGTTGCCGAAGCCGTTCGCGAGCTCCGCCTGGTAGCGGGCGGCGAGGTCCTCCCACGAGAACGAGCCGTCCTGGCCGAACGCGATCGCCCGCATGAAGTAGTAGCGGAACGCGTCGGAGCCGAACGTCGAGGTGATCTGCTCGGGCGCGATGCCCGTGAGCTTCGACTTCGACATCTTCTCGCCGCCGACGAGGAGCCACCCGTGGCCGAAGACGCCCTTCGGCACGTCGAGACCCGCGGCCATGAGCATCGCCGGCCAGATGACGGCGTGGAACCGCAGGATGTCCTTTCCGACGATGTGCTGGGCGGGCCAACGGCGCGCGAACTCCTCGTCGTCCTGACCGTAGCCGACCGCGGTGATGTAGTTGAGCAGCGCGTCGAACCACACGTAGACGACGTGGGTCTCGTCCCACGGGACCTTGACGCCCCAGTCGAACGTCGAGCGCGAGATCGACAGGTCGGCCAGGCCCGAACGCACCCAGCCGAGCACCTCGTTGCGGGCCGACTCGGGCTGCACGAAGTCGGGGCGCTCCTCGTAGAGGGCGAGCAGGCGGTCGGCGAACGCCGAGGTGCGGAAGAAGTAGTTCTTCTCGTGCAGGAGCTCGACCGGCTTCGAGTGGATCGCGCAGACCTGCTGGCCCTCGTACTCGCCCGTGCCCGCGACGAGGTCGGACTCCTGCTTGTACTCCTCGCAGCCGACGCAGTAGAAGCCCTCGTACTCGCCCGTGTAGATGTGGCCGTCGTCGTAGAGCTTCTGCAGGAACTTCTGCACGTTCGCCTCGTGGCGGGCGTCGGTCGTGCGGATGAAGTCGTCGTTCGCGATGCCGACCGTCTCGAGCAACGGGATCCACGCGTCGGCGACGAGCTTGTCGGCCCACTCCTGCGGGGTGACGCCGTTCGCGGTCGCGGTGCGCAGGATCTTCTGGCCGTGCTCGTCGGTGCCCGTGAGCATCCACGTGTCGTCGCCCGCCTGCCGGTGCCAGCGCGCGAGCACGTCGGCAGCGACCTCGGTGTACGCGTGCCCGATGTGGGGCACGTCGTTCACGTAGAAAATGGGCGTGGTGATGTAGAACGAGGAGGCTTCGGCCATGCGCTCAATCCTATGGGCGCACGGAGCACCATTACTGCGGAGGCTTCGGGCTCACCCGGACAGCCGCTCAATCCCATGGGCGCACGGAGCACCATTACTGCGGAGGCTTCGGGGAGCTACTCGGTCGCCGCCGCCTGCTGCCGTTCGTGCTCCTCGCGGTGCCGGCGGCGCACGCTGCCGTCGCCGATGGCGGGCGGGATCGCCTCGGTCACGTCGAGGTGCGCGTGCGGGGTCGGCACGCCGAGCGTGACGTCCTGCTCCTTGATGGCGGGTTCGCGCACCTTCTGCCCCGGGTAGTCGACGACGCGCAACCCGAGCACGATCTTGCCCGGCGCGTCACGGCGGTCGAGGGCCCGGTACGCGTCGACGATGCCGTCGAGTCCGAACACGTCGGCGATCGGCAGGCGGACCCGCCGGGCCGCGACGAGCGCCGCCACGCGGCCCATCGCGACGACGTCGCCCGCGCCGGCCGCGACGGCGTCGCTCGCCTCGATCGCGTCGTGGTCGAGCACGGTGAGCGTTCGCGAACTCGTCACCCCGAGCTCGGCGGCGGCGTCGGTCTCGCCGCCGAGGAAGTCGAGGAAGGCGCTCACGGGCCGCGCATGCTCGGTCGCCTCGACGATCGCCCGCACGCGATCGGCCAGCCCGGGCCCGTAACGCGTCGGGATCACGCCGAACTGCCGCAGGAAGTCGAAGCGCTCCTGGGTGGTCGTGCCGATGACGGTCGCGCCGCGCATCCGCGCGAACTGCACGGCGAGGCATCCGACCCCACCGGCCGCGGCGGTCACGACGACGGTGTCGTCGGGGCCGAGCGCGAGACCTTCGACCGCGTTCCACGCGGTCGTGCCGGCGACGTAGAGCGAGCCGGCCACCTCCCATGAGAGCCCGGCCGGTTTCGGCAGCAATTGCCGCTCGGGCACGGCGACGTGCGTGGCCTGTGCGCCGCGTTCGACGAAGCCCATGACCTCGTCGCCGCGACCGAAACGGCCCACGTCGGGCCCCGTCGCGATGACCACGCCCGCGAGATCGCGCCCCTGCATCGCCGGCAAACCGGCCGCGCCGCCGCCATGCTCGCCGCGTCTGGCCGCGCTCTCGGCGGGGTTGAGCCCCGTCGCGAAGACCTCGACGAGTACCTCGCCCTCGCCCGGCACCGGCATCGGCACGTCGTCGACGTGCAGCACCTCGGGGCCGCCGTACTCCGTGTATCGCACCGCCCGGGCCGTGAACGCCCGCGACTCGTCTCTGGTTGCCATCTCGCACCTCCTGGGTCGTGCGAACGGTTCCATTGTCCCCCTCTCGGGGGGTCGAGCGACAGGGGTTGCCCGTCGAGCCGGTTTCGGGGAAGGTACCGTGTCAGCGCCCGTCGCGGCTTGCGAGCGCGGCCTCGTAGAGCTCGCGCTTGCCGAGGCCCGTCTCTGCGGCGACGAGCCCCGCGGCGTCCTTCAGACGGGTGCCCGAGGCGGCGAGGCCGAGCACCCGCTCGAGGGCGGCCCCGGCGTCGACGACCGCCTCGCCCGCACCCCCGACGACCACGACGATCTCGCCGCGCACGCCGTCGGCGGCCCACGTCGCGAGCTCGCCGAGCGGACCGCGGCGCACCTCCTCGTGGAGCTTCGTGAGCTCGCGGCAGACGGCCGCGGGGCGGTCGGCGCCGAACGCCTCGGCGAGCGCGTCGAGGCTCGCCGCGAGCCGCGACGGCGCCTCGAAGAAGACGAGGGTGCGGCGGTCGCCCGCGAGTTCGGCGAGCCGGCGCGACCGCTCCCCCGCCTTCCGGGGCAGGAATCCCTCGAACGCGAAGCGGTCGGTCGGCAGCCCGGACACGGCGAGCGCGGTGACGACCGCGGACGGTCCGGGGATCGCGGTCACGACGACGCCCGCCGCAGCCGCGGCGGCGACGAGCGGGAAGCCGGGGTCGGAGACCGTCGGCATGCCGGCGTCGCTCAGCACGAGCAGGTCGCCGTCGCGGGCGAGATCGACGAGCTCGGCCGACTTCTGCCGCTCGTTGTGCTCGTGCAGGGCGATGAGCCGCGGCCGGTTCTCGATGCCGAGCGCGGAGAGCAGGCGCTGGGTCACGCGCGTGTCCTCGGAGGCGATGACGGTCGCCGTCGCGAGCGCTTCGCGCAGTCGCGCCGACGCATCGCCGAGATTGCCGATGGGGGTCGCCGCGAGGATGATCATGCGTTCCAGTCTGGCCTAGGGTTGGGCGCATGAGTGTCGACGAGTCGGTTGAGCCGAAGGGGTCCCGACTCGACGAGGTCGACGACGCCGACGAGCCGCGCGGTTCACGGCTCGACGAGTGGTGGGCGGCCGCGACCGCGACGCCGCGGCGCCGGGCGCTCTGGACGTGGGGCGGCCCCGTCCTCGTCACGCTCGTCGCCGCCGTGCTGCGCTTCTGGGGGCTCGGCCACCCGCAGCAGATCGTGTTCGACGAGACCTACTACGTGAAGGACGCGTGGACGCTCTGGCACAACGGCTACGAGTCGGCCTGGCCGGACGGCGCCGACGCCGACTTCGCCGCGGGCGATCCGAACACCTACCTCGACGATCCCTCCTACGTCGTGCACCCGCCGCTCGGCAAGTGGCTCATCGGGCTCGGGATGGCGGCGTTCGGCGCCGGCGACGCGTTCTGGTGGCGGGCGACGACGGCCCTGGCCGGCACGATCGCGGTCTTCCTCATCACGATGGTGGCCCGCCGCCTCTTCACGTCGACGTCGCTCGCGGTCGTCGCGGGCCTGCTCTTCGCGATCGACGGCAACGCGATCGTGATGTCGCGCGTCGCGCTGCTCGACAACTGGGTCATGCTCTTCTGCCTGCTCGGCTTCTGGTTCGTGCTGCTCGACCGGGGGTACGCCGAACGCGCCCTCGACCGTCGGCTGGCGGCCGAGTGGGGCGCCGGTCGCGACCCGCACTTCGGGCCGGCGCTCTGGGCCCGGCCCTGGGTGGTCGCCGCCGGCGCCGCGTTCGGGGCCGCGACGGCGGTGAAGTGGTCGGGCCTCTGGTTCCTCGCCGCCTTCGGGGTCTACCTCGTCGTCGTCGACGCGCTCGCCCGTCGCCGCGCCGGCGTGCCGTTCTGGGCGAGCGCGGCGCTGCTCAAGCAGGCGCCGGCGACCTTCGTGCTGCTCGTGCCGGTGGCCGCGGTCGTCTACCTGGCGTCGTGGACCGGTTGGCTCACGACCGACGGCGGCTACTACCGGCACTGGGCCGACGAGGCGGGCAACGCCTGGACGGGCGGGCTCGCCTGGGTGCCGACGTCGCTGCAGAGCCTCTGGCACTACCACGACAGCGCCTACGACTACCACGTCGGCGTGCACAGCGAGCACCCGTGGCAGTCGAACCCGCTCACGTGGCTCTTCATGATCCGGCCCACCAACATGTACTACGACCAGGGTGCCGACGGCAGCGTCTCGTCGATCATCGAGGTCGGCAATCCGCTGATCTGGTGGGCGGCGGCGATCGCGGCCGTCTACCTCGTCTACCGCTTCGCGAGGTACCGGGAATGGCAGGCGGCGGCGATCCTCGTCGGCCTCGCGGCCGGCTACCTGCCGTGGCTCATGTACCTGAACCGCACGGTCTTCCAGTTCTACTCGATCGCGTTCGAGCCGTACCTCGTGCTCGCGCTCGTGTACGTCATCGGCATCGTCGCCGGCCGTCCGACCGATCCGCGCTGGCGACGGCAGGGCGGACTCTGGACGGTCGGTGTCTACCTCGCCGTCGTCATCGCCGTCTCCGCGTTCTTCCTGCCGATCTGGACGGGTGTGCCGCTCGCGCCGATCCTCAGGCAGCTGCACTTCTGGCTGCCGACCTGGGGGTGAGCCCGGACGGCGCCGGTCGCTGCAGCGTCGGGCGGACGACAGGTCAGTCGGCGCGCCCCGCCGCGCCGAGCGCGGCGCGGCGCAGTTCGAGCTGGTCGAGCACGAGGTCGAGGCCGTAGCCGAACTCGTCGCCGAAGTCGTAGTCGTGCCCGAGGACCATCTGCTCGAGCATCTCGGCGAGGTGCGGGTACTCGTCGGCGGGCAGCTCGAGCCCCTCGGCGAAGGCCTCCGGGCCCGTCTCCGGAGTGAACGGCAGGCTGACCTCGGTGAGGACGAAGCCGTAGATGTAGGCGTCGAGCGCCGAGTAGGCGTGCGCGGCGAGCGCGAGGTCGAAGCCGTCGTTCCGCAGCACGCCGAGCACGCGGTCGTGGTGCCGCATGACGGCCTGCCCGGGATTCGAGCGCGACTCGAGGAGGCCGAGCGCCCAGGAGTGCGCCTTGAGCACGGCCCGCATGGCGTCGGCGCGCGACGTCATCGCGGTGCGCCACGGCGTGCCGATCTCGAGCAGCGGGATCTCGTCGAACGCGGCGTCGGCGAGGAGATCGAGCAGTTCCTCCTTGCCGGAGACGTGGTGGTAGAGCGACATCGCCTCTGCGCCGAGGGCCTTGCCGACGCTGCGCATGCTGACGGCCGCGAGGCCGCCGCCGTCGGCCACCTGCATGGCGGCGGCGATGATGCGCTCGCGGCTGAGCGGTTCGCGTCTCGACATTCCTCGCCCCCGTTCTCCCGCACCACTTGCGTCCTTACAACCGTAAGGCTATCGTGAACGACACAGAGACTTACAGGTGTAAGGGAGCAGCATGCGTGCAGGAGTGGTCGACCGATACGGGCCGCCGTCGGTCGTGCGGATCGAAACCGTGGCCGACCCGGTCGCGGAGCGCGGCGAGGCGCTCGTGCGCGTCATGGCGGCGACCGTCAACTCGGGCGACGCGCGCATCCGCGGCGCCCGATTCCCGCGCGGGTTCGCCCTGCCGGGCAAGCTCGCCCTCGGCGTGAAGGGCCCCCGCGCCGGGGTGCTCGGCGTCGTCTTCGCCGGCGTCGTCGAGGCGCTCGGTGCGGATGCCGCGGGCGGCGCCCCGAACGCGGGCGGCACCGGCGCCGCGTCATCCGGGTTCGCCGTCGGCGACCGCGTCTGCGGCATGACCGGCGCGCGCATGGGGGCGCACGCCGAGCTCGTCGCGGTGCCGGTGGCACGGCTCGCGCGCCTCCCCGACGCGGTGCCGTTCGACGACGCGGCCGGCGTGCTGTTCGGCGGCGCGACGGCGCTCCACTACCTGTGCGACAAGGGTGCGCTGCGGCCCGGCGAGCACGTGCTCGTCGTCGGCGCATCGGGCGCGGTCGGCACGAACGCCGTGCAGCTCGCGAAGCACTTCGGGGCGAAGGTCACGGCCGTCACGAGCGCACGGAACGCCGAACTCGTCACCGCGCTCGGCGCCGACCGGGTCGTCGACTACCGCGCGACGCCGCTCGAGTCACTCGCATCGAGCGGCGAGCGCTTCGACGTCGTGTTCGACACCGTGGGCGTGCTGAGCCCCGCGACCGGGCGACCGCTCCTCACCGACGGCGGCAGGCTGCTGCTCGCAGTCGCGAGCCTCGGCGAGATGATCACCTCCCATGGCCCGGTGAAGACGGGCACCTCCCCCGAGCGCGCCGAGGACTTCGCGACGCTGCTCGACCTCGTCGAACGAGGCGTGCTGCGGGTCGTCATCGACGACACGCTGCCGCTCGACCGCCTCGCCGAGGCGCACGCGCGCGTCGACTCGGGCCGAAAGGTCGGCAACCTCGTGCTGCATCCGCAGGAGTCCGCGCGCGCGGATGCCGGCTCGGCCGACGAGGCGGCATGACCATGGACCCGACCCGCATCATCCTCGCCGGCGGCTGGATCTCGCTCATGCTCGTCTACCTGCTCGGCGACGTGCTGCGCATCTTCTCGGGCGATGCCGAGCCGGGCCGGATCGACGACAAGCCCGCCGCAAGCTGGATGTGGCTGCTTGCCGCGCTCATCATGCTCGTGCCCATCGTCATGATCACGGTGTCGCTCATGGTGCCCGCGACGCCGCTCAAGTGGATCACCGTCATCGTCTCGGCGGCGCTCGTGGTGTTCAACCTGACCGCCCTGCCCTACAAGGGCCTCTACGACAACGTGCTCATCGTCGTGAGCTTCGCCTTCAACGCGCTCGTCATCTGGGTGGCGCTCGCCTGGAAGCCGGTCCCGGAGGCCTGATCGGCGACGCCGACTAGTGACCGGCACCGCCGTCGACGAACTTGAGGCCGATGACGCAGCCGACGAGGCCCGCGATGAGCGCGAGCTTCAGCCACGAGACATCCGAATCGCCCGTGACCATGGCCCAGACGACGGTGAGCGCCGCACCGATGCCGACCCACACGGCGTAGGCCGTGCCGGTCGAGATGTCGCGCATCGCCCACGCGAGCCCGCCCATCGAGAGGACGAGGGCGCCGAAGAAGATCACCGACGGCCAGAGCTTCGTGAAGCCCTCGCTCTTGCCGAGCGCGGTGGCCCAGACGGCCTCGAGCACACCGGACGCGATGAGGATGACCCATGCCATGACTGTTCACTCCTTGAGTGCCAGTCGTCGTGTCCGGGTACTGGGTTCCCTCGTCCGGTCGGTCGCGGATCGGGCGACCGGTCTTCAGGGTAGCAACCGGGCCTGATCACCCCCTGTGCACGCATCCGTTGCCGTTCATTACGACTCGCCCGCGAGGCGACCGCCGCGAACGCGTAGCGTTCGTTCCATGGCAGACCGCGAATACGGCTTCAAGACCCGCGCCATCCACGCGGGCAACATCCCCGACCAGGTGACGGGCGCCCGCGCGCTGCCGATCTACCAGACGAGCGCCTTCGTCTTCGACGACACCGCCGACGCGGCGGCCCGCTTCGCCCTGCAGAAGTACGGCAACATCTACTCGCGCCTCGCGAACCCGACCGTCGCGAGCTTCGAGGAGCGCGTCGCGAGCCTCGAGGGCGGCCTCGGCGCGGTGGCCACCGCCTCGGGCCTCGCCGCGCAGTACATCACCTTCGCGTCGCTCGCCGGGGCCGGCGACCACATCGTGGCGTCGGCGAACCTGTACGGCGGCTCGATCACCCAGCTCGACGTGACGCTCCGCCGCTTCGGCATCGAGACCACGTTCGTCGCGAGTGCGGACGCCGACGACTACGCCGCTGCGATCCAGGAGAACACCAAGGCCCTCTTCGTCGAGACGATCGCGAATCCCTCGGGCGAGATCGCCGACCTCGAGGCGCTCGCCGACGTCGCGCACGCGCACGGCATCCCGTTCATCGTCGACTCGACGATCGCGACCCCGTACCTCAACCGGCCGATCGAGTGGGGCGCCGACATCGTCACGCACTCGGCGACGAAGTTCCTGGGCGGGCACGGCACGACCCTCGGCGGCGTCGTCGTCGAGTCGGGCCGGTTCCACTGGCACTCCGAGAAGTTCCCGCTGTTCGGCCAGCCCGTGCCGAGCTACGGCGGCCTCGAGTGGTCGGGCAACTTCGGCGAGTACGCATTCCTCACGCGCCTGCGCGCCGAGCAGCTGCGCGACATCGGCCCGACCCTCGCGCCGCACTCGGCGTTCCTGCTCGCGCAGGGCGTCGAGACGCTCCCGTACCGCATCCAGGCGCACGTCGACAACGCCCGCACGGTGGCCGAGTGGCTCGCCGCGGACCCGCGGGTCGAGCGCGTGTTCTGGGCCGGCCTCGAGGACCACCCGCACCACGACCGGGCGAAGAAGTACCTGCCGCAGGGCCCCGGCTCGGTGTTCAGCTTCGAGGTGAAGGGCGGCCGCCGGGTCGGCCAGGCGCTCATCGAGAACGTGAACCTCGCCTCGCACCTCGCGAACATCGGCGATGCGAAGACCCTCATCATCCACCCGGCGTCCACGACCCACGCGCAGCTCACCGAGCAGCAGCTCGTCGACGCGGGCGTGCTGCCCGGCGTCGTGCGCCTCTCGGTCGGCATCGAGGACGTCGACGACATCATCTACGATCTGGACCAGGCGCTCACCGCTGCGACAGGAGGCACGCTGTGACCGACACCATCACCGCTTCGATCGACCGGGATGCCTCGGCCGACGCATCCGACCTGGAGACCGTGCGTCTCGTCAACGGGCTGAGCTGCGACCTTCCCGCCGACTCGCCGCTCGCGAAGCTGCTCCGCTCGCAGCGCACGTGGACCGGGCCCGACGCGAAGGCGCGCCTGCGCATCCTCGACGCCGCGAAGTCGGTCGCGATCGTGGGCGCCTCGCCGAAGCCGCAGCGCTCGAGCTACTTCGTCGGCACGTATCTTCAGCAGTCGAGCGACTACCGGCTGTACTTCGTGAACCCGATGGAGACCGAGATCCTCGGGCAGCCGGCGTACGCGAGCCTGAAGGACCTCCCAGAGGTGCCCGACGTCGTCGTCGTGTTCCGCAAGGGCAGCGACATTCCCAAGGTCGTCGACGAGGTCGTCGCCGCGGGTGCGAAGACCATCTGGGTGCAGCTCGGCATCTGGAACGAGGAGGCCGCGTACTACGGCGAGGAGCAGGGGCTCACCGTCGTCATGGACCGCTGCATCAAGGTCGAGCACGCCCGCTTCCACGGCGGCCTGCACCTGCTGGGCTTCGACACCGGGCAGATCACGTCGCGCAAGACGGTGCGCTGACTCGCTCACGGGCGGGATGCCTCGGCCGAGGCATCCCGCCCGTGCCGCGTCTCGC
The DNA here is from genome assembly GCF_058349925.1 of Agromyces solani. Lineage (NCBI taxonomy): Bacteria > Bacillati > Actinomycetota > Actinomycetes > Micrococcales > Microbacteriaceae > Agromyces > Agromyces solani. The sequence goes on along the minus strand of NZ_JBYRER010000001.1, from coordinate 925,812 downwards.
TACGCTGGGTCGATGCCCCGCGACCTCGAGTTCTCGACCGACCCCGCCAGACTCGACCGCGGGCTCGTTCACCGCTGGCTCTCGGAGCACGCGTACTGGGCGCTCGGCCGGCCCCGCGAGACGCAGGACGCGGCGATCGACGGGTCGATGAACTTCGGCGTGTACGACCGGGGCACCGGGGCGCAGCTCGCCTACGCGCGCGTCGTGACCGACGGGGTCACGTTCGGCTGGCTCTGCGACGTGATCGTCGACCCCGAGTCGCGCGGCGAGCGGCTCGGCGTCTCCCTCGTCGAGTACGTGCTCGCCGAGCTCGACCCGCTGCACCTCAAGCGCGTGCTGCTCATCACGGGCGACGCGCACGGGCTGTACGAGAAGTTAGGCTTCGCGCCGATCGGACGCACGGAGGACTGGCTGGCGCGCGTCGGGCCCGACCCGAACGTCTGACGGCGGACGCCCGCGCGGCGGGCGGCTGCTCAGGCAGCGTCCCGCCCGTACGCCAGCATCTGGAACCCCGTGCCGTCGGGGCGGACGAAGCGGTACTCGCGTTCGTGCAGGCGGGTGAACCCCAGCCGGTCGTAGAGCCGCTGGGCGGCCAGCATGTCGGGGCCGGTGTTGAGCACCACCCGCTCGACGCCCCTGATTCGGGCGAGGAGCAGCACGTGCCGCACGAGCGTCTCGCCGACGCCGCGGCCGCGCGCGTCGGGCGCGACGCCGAGGAAGCGGAAGTCGAGCTCGCCCGGCTGCGCGACCGGCGACATCGTCGCGCCCGCGCGCGGCGTGGAGGCCGTGCCGAGCAGCCCGCCCGTCGCCGTGTCGACGGCGACCCACACCCGGTGGTCGCGCGCCCGCTCGGCGACGGCGACGATGTCGGCGCGGTAGCCCTCGCTGAGTTCGAAGTCGGCCGCGTAGGCGTTCTCGACGAGCGCGGCGACCGAGTCGCCCTCGTCGACGCGCATGAGCCGGACCACGACGTCGTCGCGCGACTGCAGCGGGTACCGGTAGACGACCGAGTCGACGTCGGCGCCGACGGCCGCGTCGCGATCGGGAGAGCGATCGAAGCCGAGTCGCTCGTAGAGCGCCTGGGCCCGCGTGTTGCGGCGGCCGGTGTCGAGCACGAGGGCGGAGGCGCCCCACTCGAGCGCCACCTCGAGGCTCGCCCGCGTGAGCGCGGCGCCCAGACCGCCACCCTGCGCGGCCGGGTCGACGGAGATCAGCCGGACCTCGACCTCGCCCGGCCTCGCGACGCGCGAGTAGCGAGTGCCCGCCCGCAGCACGCTCGCGGTGCCGACGACGGCGCCGCCGGCGTCGATCGCGACGAGCACCGCGCCGTCGTCCGCCCGCCCGGCGGTGTCGGCCTCGAACGCCGCGCGCTCGGCACCCTTCGGCAGGTGCCCGTAGGGCCCGGCGGCGAACGCGCGCGCGATGACCGCCGTCTCGGCGGCGGACTCCTCCGCCCGGACCGGGCGGATGGTCGCGGAGGCGGGCGAGGTCCGGGCGGCGTTCGACATCGTCAGCCAGCCTAGGCCCACCCGCCCGCACGACGGCCCGACGACGGTCGCCGCCGGTAGGCTCGACGCGTGCTGACCGACCGCCGCGACCTCCGCGTCGCGCTGCTCGGCCCGGTCCTCGTCGAGGGTCGGTCGGGCGAGCCGACCGAGCCCGCCGGCGCGCTCGCGAAGGCTCTCCTCGCCGCGCTCGTCGGCCCCGACGGCCGCGGGGCCGGACGCACCCACGGCATCGACGCGATCGCCGACGACGTGTGGGGCGATGAACGCCCGGCGAACGAGCGCGCCGCGCTGCAATCACTCGTGTCGCGCGTGCGCTCCGCGAGCGCCCCTGGGCTCGTCGTGTCGCGCCCCGGCGGGTACGCGCTCGACGTCGACCTCGACGAGACCGACCTCGGGCTCGCCGGCGACCTCGGCCTGCGCGCCGCCGAGCTCGCGCGGTCCGGCGACCCGCGTGCCGCGATCGACGTCCTCGACGAGGCCCTCGCACTGTGGCGGGGCGAGCCGGGCCTCGACCTCGGCTCCGCACCGATCGGCGCCGAGCTGGCCGGTCGTGCCGGGGCCCGTCGCATCGGCCTGCTCGAGTTCCGCGCACGTTGCCTGCTCGACGCCGGCGACGCCGAGGCCGCGATCGACGCGCTCACCCCGCTCGCGGCGGCCGCCCCGCTCGACGAGCAGCTGCACGGCTCGCTCATCTCGGCCCTCGCCGCGGCCGGCCGGCGGACCGATGCGCTCGCGGTGTTCGCCCGGATCCGTGCGGCGCTGCGCGACGAGCTCGGCGTCTCGCCCGGGGCGCACCTCGTCGACCTCAATGCACGACTGCTCGACGACGGCGCCGAACCGTCAGCAGCCGCTCCGGCACCCGCGACCGTGCTCGTGCCGGAGCCGGACGCCCGCCCCGGGACATCCGTCACCGTGGAGCTGACCCGCGCACTCGATCCCGTCGCCGACGGCCGAACCCGGCTGGGCCTGCGCGCCGCCCCGAACCGCCTCATCGGCCGCGACACCGACCTCGACGCGGTCGCCGCGCTGCTCGCCGGGCATCGCCTCGTGACGATCCTCGGAGCCGGCGGCCTCGGCAAGACGCGGGTCGCGCAGGCCGTCGCCGAACGCTCGGACCTCCCCGCCGTCGCGGTCGCCGAGCTCGCGGGCGTCCGCGACGACGACGACGTCGAGCTCGCGCTCGGCTCCGCCCTCGGGTTGCGCGAGGCCCGGTCGTCGCGCCTGTCCGACGCCGCCGGCCGGCCCGACCTGCGGCGGCGCATCGAGGCGCGCCTCTCCGAAGCGCCGACGCTGCTCGTGCTCGACAACTGCGAGCAGGTCATCGACGGCGTCGCCGCCTGGACGGCTGACCTGCTCGCAGCCGTGCCGACGCTGCGCGTGCTCGCGACGAGCCGCAGCCCGATCGCGATCGGCGCCGAGCAGGTCTACCCGCTCGAACCGCTGCCGGTGCGCATCGACGACGAGCCGGGCCCGGGGGTGCAGCTCTTCATCGAACGCGCCCTCGCCGTGCGCCCCGACGCCGCGCTCCCCCGCGACGTCGTCGAGCGGCTGTGCGCGCGCCTCGACGGCCTGCCGCTCGCGATCGAGCTCGCGGCAGCGCGCATGCGCAGCATGACCGTCACCGAGATCGAGTCGCGTCTCGACAACCGCTTCGCCCTGCTGGCCGGGCGCGACCGCAGCGCGCCGCCGCGGCAGCGCACGCTCGAAGCCGTCATCGAATGGAGCTGGGCGCTGCTCACCCCCGACGAGCAGCGCGCGCTGACCCGCCTCTCGGGATTCGTGGACGGATTCGGCCTCGACGCGGCCGAGGCGGTGCTCGACTCCGCGCCGCTCGGCACGGCCGCCGTCGACGCGCTCGACGGGCTCGTCGAGCAATCGCTGCTCACCGTGCGCGACGATCCGCTCACGGGCGCCTCCCGGTACCGCATGCTCGAGACGGTGCGCGAGTTCGGCCAGCTCCGCCTCGAGCGGGCCGGCGAGGTCGCCGACGTGCGCGACGCCATGGCCCGCTGGGCCGAGCGGCTCTCCGACTTCCCCTACGTGGGCGGCGGTGCGACGCAGCTCGCGGCGCTGCGGGTGCTGCGCCTCGAGGAGGAGAACCTCGTCGAGATCCTGCGCCACGCCAACGCCGCTCGGCGCGTGCCGACGGCGCTCCGGCTGTACGCAGCGCTCGGCTACCTCTGGAAGGTGCGCAGCGCGCACGAGGAGATCCTCGTCTTCGGCGAGGCGATGCTGGAGGCGACCCGGCACGGCGCGCACGAACGAGAGCTCGCCGTGCCGGCGACGATGTCGGCGGTGTTCGCCGCGGGGACCTCCCTCGCGTACAGCACTCCCGGGGCCGCGCGGGCGCTCGCCCGGTTGCGCTCGCATCTGGACGACGGGTGGCCGCTGCCGCCGTGGCTCACCGCGATCGCGCGGGTCATCGGTCGCGGAGATCTCCACGGCGCGCTCGACGACGTCGTCGTCATGTCCGACTCGGCCGACGACGGGACGGCGCTCCTCGGGGCGCTGCTGCGCTGCCAGTTCGACGAGAACGCCGGCGAGCCCGCCCTCGCGATCGAGTACGCCCAGCGCGCCCACCGGCTCGCGCGCCGCCTCGGCGACGGCTGGGCCGAGTCGATGAGCTCGATGATGATCGCGCAGCTCGCGAGCCAGTCGGGCGACCCCGAGCGGGCACTGCACTGGTCGGACGTCGCGGCCGAGGGCCTCGTCGCACTCGACGCGGAGCCCGACCTGCTCCAGCTCGAGTGGATGCGCGCGGGCAACCTGCTCTCGGCGGGCCGGCTGGACGAGGCGCGCACGCTGCTCGACGAGTTGGCGGCGAGCGAGCGGCGCACCGCGGACGGCCTCGCCCTCACCACGGTCGGCGCGCTGGGCCGTTCCGAGCTCGCGCGGGCCGAGGGACGTATGGCCGACGCCGGCCGGCATGCCCGGGAGGCGGTCGACTCGTTCGGCGTCCACGATCGCTCGACGCCGTGGTACCTGATGGTGCTCGCCGACGTCGTCTCGGCGGCCGCATTCGACGGTCGCGACGCCGACGACGCCGGCCGTTGGGCGGCCCGCGTCCGCAACCGCACGGTCGCGCTCCACCGCGCCTGGCCGGCCTTCACCGACAAGCCCGTGCTGGGCACGGCCGCGCTCGGCTGGTCGGCGTGGGCGATGCACCATCCGCCCCTGCGTGCGCGCGCCGTCGAACTGCTCGCCCTCGCCGAACGACTGCACCCCCGGCAGGACCTCCCGGCGCTCCGCCTCGAACCCCACCTCGCCGCGGCCGAGCGCCTCGCGGGCGCGGCGGCCCTCGAGCAGGCGCGGGCCGGGAACGCCGACCTCACCCAGCCCGAGCGCGCCGAACGGGCCCTGCGACTGCTCGCAGCGCCCGTCGCGCCCGGCGGCCCGGGGACCTCGGCCTGACCCTCACCCGCCGTGCGGGCGTCGGCACGGTGGGAGCGCCGGCCCCGAGGCATCCGCCCTTCAGGCCTTGCGCATGTACGCGCGCACCGTGAGCGGGGCGAAGATCGCGACGACGACGGCCGCCCCCACGAGGGTCGCGAGCAGCTCGCCCGTCACGTCGGTGCCCATCGTGATGCCGCGCGCCGCGGTCACGAGATGCGAGACCGGGTTGACGTCCACGAACCACTGCAGCCAGTCGGGCATCGTGTCGGCCTGCACGTACGCGTTCGAGAGGAACGTCAGCGGGAACAGGATCAGGAACGAGATGCCCTGCACCGACCCTGCCGAGCGCGCGATCACGCCGAAGAACGCGAAGATCCAGCTGAGCGACCACGCCGCGACGACGACCACGAGGCTCGCCGTGACGACGCCGCCGAGGCCGGCCTCGGGCCGGTAGCCCATCGCGTACCCGGTGGCGAAGGTGAGCACGGTCGCGATGCCGTAGCGCACGGTGTCGGCGAGCAGTGCCCCCGCGAGCGGGGCCACCCGCGCGATCGGCAGCGAGCGGAACCGGTCGAAGACGCCCTTGTCCATGTCCTCGCGCAGTTGCACGCCCGTGACGACCGAGGTCGTGATGACGGTCTGCACGAGGATGCCCGGCAGGAGGAACGGCAGGTACGTCATCGCGTCGCCCGCGATCGCACCGCCGAAGATGAACGTGAACATGACCGTGAACAGGATCGGCTGCACGGTGACGTCGATGAGCTGCTCGGGCGTGCGCTTGATCTTGAGCAGGCCGCGCCAGGCCATGCTGAACGAGTTGCGCACCGTCTGGCCGAACGAGACGTGGTTCTTGAGCGTGCGGGCGGCGCCCGGCACGATGGTCGCGGTGGTCATGCGCGGCTCCCTTCGAGTTCGAGTTCGGATGCCTCGCCGCCGTCCTGCTCGGACTCGGCGGTGTGGCCGGTGAGGGTGAGGAAGACCTCGTCGAGCGTCGGCTTCTGCACGCTGAGCTCGGCGAGGTGGATGCCCGCGTCGCGGAACGTGACGAGGAGCTCCGCGACGAGGTCGGCGTCCTGCATGGGCGCGGTGAGCCGCGCGGCCTCGGGGCTCGCGGTGGCGCGCACGCCCAGCACGCGTTCGATCGCGGCCCGGGCGTCGCCGAGGTCGCGCGGGTCGACGAGCCGCAGCTGCAGGCTCGACTCGCCCACCGAGGCCTTGAGCTCGTCGCCCGTGCCCTCGGCGACGACGCGTCCGCGGTCGATGACGGCGATGCGATCGGCGAGCTGGTCGGCCTCGTCGAGGTACTGCGTCGTGAGCAGCACGGTCGACCCCGTCGCGACGAGCCGGCGGATGGTCTCCCACATGCGGGCGCGGGTGCGCGGGTCGAGGCCCGTCGTCGGCTCGTCGAGGAAGATGAGCGGCGGCTGGGCGATGAGGCTCGCCGCGAGGTCGAGTCGGCGCCGCATGCCGCCCGAGAACTGCTTGAGCGGGCGCTTCGCCGCCTCGGTGAGTCCGAACTCCTCGAGGAGCTCCGACGCCTTGCGCTTCGACTCGCGTCGGCCGAGGCCGAGCAGCCGCGAGAAGAGTACGAGGTTCTCCGTCGCCGACAGCGTCTCGTCGACCGAGGCGTACTGCCCCGTGACGCCGATCAGCTGGCGCACGACCTGCGCCTCGCCCTGCACGTCGTGGCCGAAGATGCGCGCCGAGCCGGCGTCGGGGCGCAGCAGCGTCGCGAGCATCGAGATGGTGGTCGTCTTGCCGGCCCCGTTCGGGCCGAGCACGCCGTAGACGGTCCCGGTCGCGACGCGCAGGTCGACGCCGTCGACCGCGCGGTTCTCGCCGAAGACCTTGACGAGGCCGTCGGCCTCGATCGCCCAGTCGCTCTGGGCTCGTGTGGTGATGTCCATGCCGATCATGCTCGCGGCACGTGCTTCCGGCGCGCTGTCGCGGCGCTGGCACGGCGCTGTCACGGAGGCCGCGACCCGGGCCGCCCCGGCCGTGTCGTCGAGGAAGCTGTCGCCGAATTGCGCGCCGGCACCCGGGGACGCACGATTCTTCGACCCGGAGCGGCATCCGTGCGCGCCGGGGGACGTACCCTTGAAGCGTGACAGCGTTCGTCTCTGCCCTCGATCTCTTCTCGATCGGGATCGGCCCCTCGAGTTCGCACACCGTCGGCCCCATGCGGGCGGCCCGCATGTTCGTGGAGTCGCTCGCGGCCCGCGGTGCGCTCGGCGACGTCACGCGCGTGTCGTGCTCGCTCTACGGTTCGCTCGGCGCCACCGGCCTCGGTCACGGCACGCCCGACGCCGTGGTCGCCGGCCTCGCCGGCCTCGAGCCGCACGACTGCGATCCCGACGACGTGCGCGACGCCTGGACCCGCCTCGCCGACGCCGGCGAGGCCGGCGCCGAGATCGCCCTGCTCGGCACGCAGCCGATCCGGCTGCGCCAGAGCGACATCTCGCTCGAGCCGCGCACGCGCCTCCCCGGCCACCCGAACGCGATGACCCTGCAGGCGTTCGGCGAGGGTCCGCTGCCGATCGCCGAGGAGACCTATTACTCCGTCGGCGGCGGTTTCATCCGTCGCGACGGCGACCCCGCCGCCGAGGCCGAGGCGCTGCGGCATCCCCTGCCCTACTCGAACGCCGCCGAGCTGCTCGCGCTCTGCGAGGAGCACGGCGTCTCGTTCTGCGACGTCGCCCGCCACAACGAGGTCGCCGTCCACGGCGAGGCCGGCATCGACGCCGGGCTCGACGCCATCTGGGACGCGATGGCCGAGTGCGTCGAGCACGGGCTCGAGACCGAGGGCACGCTCCCGGGCGGCCTCCGCGTCAAGCGCCGCGCCCCCGAGGTGCGCCGGCGCCTCGAGGAGTACGACCGCAACGAGCTCGAGTCGACCGCCCAGCGCGACACCTCCACCGAATGGCTGCACGCCTTCGCACTCGCCGTCAATGAGGAGAACGCCTCGGGCGGCCGGGTCGTGACCGCGCCGACGAACGGCGCCGCCGGCATCCTTCCCGCGGTGGGCCACTACTACCTGCGCTTCGTGCCGGGCGCCGACCGCGCGGGCATCCGCCGGTTCCTGCTGACCGCCTCGGCCATCGCGAGCCTCGTGAAGAAGAACGCCTCCATCTCGGGTGCCGAGGGCGGCTGCCAGGCCGAGGTCGGATCGGCCTGTGCGATGGCCGCCGGCGCGCTGTGCGCCGTGCTCGGCGGTACCCCGCGGCAGATCGAGAACGCCGCCGAGATCGCGATGGAGCACCACCTCGGGCTCACCTGCGACCCGGTCGCCGGGCTCGTGCAGGTGCCGTGCATCGAGCGAAACGCGATCGCCGCGTCGACGGCCGTGTCGGCGGCGCGGCTCGCCCTGCACGGCGACGGCACGCACCTCGTCTCGCTCGACACGGTCATCGAGACCATGCGGCAGACCGGGCTCGACATGATGACGAAGTACAAGGAGACGAGCGAGGGCGGCCTCGCCGTCAACGTCATCGAGTGCTGAACCGCGTGTCCCCCACTCGGGGGCTCTCCCGGACCCGCCGCGTTTCTGCCATGGTGGCCCCATGGAAAGCGACCCGACGATCGATCCGAACTACTTCCTCGGCGCCGGCCTGATCGGCCTCGTCATCGGCCTGGTGATCTACCTCGCCGTGCTCGGCCTGATGCTGTGGATCGGCTACCTCATCATCAAGGCGGCCGTGCGCAACGGCCTCAAGGAGCACACGCTCTGGCTCGAGAGCCGGCGCGGCCCGCTGCGCTGACCCGGCCGGCTCGCGTGCGGCTCAGCAGGCGCAGGTGATGCCGGATGCCTCGGCCGGGGTGACCGGCGAACCGCCGGGTCCTTCCGCGGCGACGTTCGTGAGCGGGTCCGCCGGGCGCTGCACGAGCCCGTCGTCGGTCGCATAGGCGAACCCCTCGCGCACCCAGTACTCGAACCCGCCGATCATCTCCTTGACCGGGTGGCCGAGCCGGGCGAACTCGAGCGCCGCCCGGGTCGCCCCGTTGCACGCGGGACCCCAGCAGTACACGACGACCGGGGTGCCGGCGGGCAGCCTCCCGGGCGCCTCCTCCGCGATGCGGCGGCCGGGCAGGTGCACGGCGCCGGGCACCCGGCCCTGCGCCCAGGCGGCGTCGTTGCGGGTGTCGACGAGCACGAACCCGGGGTCGCCCGCGGCGAGTCCGGCCGCGACGTCCGAGACATCGGTCTCGAACGCGAGCCGCCCCTCGAAGTGGCGGACCGCCGTCGCGGCGTCGGCCACGTGGGCGAAGAGCGGTGAGGTCGTGATCGTTGCGGTCATGCGCCCAGACTGGCAGGCGCGACGTCGGCGGCGGGCCGGAAATCGCGCCAACGCGGCGCGACTTCCGGCCAAACCGCCGCGGCTCAGTCCTCGGCGAAGAACTCCGTCACGGCCGCGCCGAGGGCGGCGAGGTCGTCGACGTGGGCGAGTTCGCGCGCCGAGTGCATCGAGAGCAGCGGCACGCCGACGTCGACCGTGCGGATGCCGAGCCGGGTCGCCGCGAGCGGCCCGATCGTCGACCCGCACGGGATCGCGTTGTTCGAGACGAACGGCTGCGCCTCCACGCCCGCGCGGCGGCACACGCCCGCCCACAGCGCGGCCCCGACCGCGTCGGTGGCATACCGCTGGTTGGCGTTGAGCTTCAGCAGCGGCCCGCCGCCGAGCACGGGTCGGTTCGCCGGGTCGTGGCGCTCGTGGTAGTTCGGGTGCACGGCGTGCCCGGCGTCGGACGAGACGATCCAGCTCGCCGCGAACGCGCGGCGCCGCTCGTCGTCGGATGCGCCGACCCCCGAGGCGATGCGTCCGAGCACGTCCTCGAGGAACGGACCGCTCGCCCCCGACCGCGACTCGGACCCGAGCTCCTCGTGGTCGAACGCCGCGAGCACGCTCACGTGCCCGGCATCGGCGGGGGCCCGCAGGATCGCGACGAGCCCCGCGTACACCGAGGTCAGGTTGTCCATGCGGCCCGAGGCGAACAGCTCGCCCGAGCGCCCGAACCGCGCGGGTGCGGCGGTGTCGGCGACGAGCACGTCGTGACCCACGACGTCCATGCCGGGTACGCCGGCCGCGGCGGCGAGCTCCGCCAGCAGGTCGACCTCCTCGTCGCCGGCGACGACCCCCCAGATCGGCTGGGTGTGTCGCTGCTTGTCGAGGTGGAGCCCCTTGGAGTTCACTTCGCGGTCGAGGTGGATGGCGAGCTGCGGGATGCGCAGCATCGGTCCGGTGCGCACGAGGTGCACGCCGCCGTCGGCGGTCGCGATGCGTCCGGCGAGCTCGAGCTCGCGGTCGAGCCAACTGTTGAGGAGCGGCCCGCCGTACACCTCGACCGAGGCCTGCAGCACGCCCTCGCTGACGGTCTGGCCGTTCGGCTTGAGCTTGAACGAGGGCGAGTCGGTGTGGGCGCCGAGGATGCGGTACGGCGTGGTCGGACCCGCGCCCTCGGGCTGCACCCACGCGATGACCGCCCCGTCGCGGACGACGACGCGGCGGCCCGGCCCCGTGGGCCAGGCCGCGGTCTCGTCGAGGCGCTCGAACCCGGCCTCCTCGAGGCGACGGGCGACCTCGGCGGCGGCGTGGTACGACGAGGGCGAGGCCTGCACGAAGCTCGCGAAGTCGACGATGTAGTCGTCGAGGTCGGGCAGGGAGCGGGATGCGGCGGTGTCGGTCGGCATGCCTCCATCCAACACTGCGAGGCGCGCGCGGGCGAACCGGAGGCGACCGTGGACCGCGCACGATCGAGGTCGGCGCGATCGAACGCCGGGTGCCATCGGACGTGCGGGGGTCAGGCGAACCGCACGACGGCCTGCAGGCGCGAACGCACCTCCATGACCTCGGTGCCGCCGAGGTGGGCCGACCCGGGCAGCCCCTCGCGGATCGCACTCGCGAGCCGTGAGCGCCGCACCAGCGCGACGACCGCGCCGCGCACCGACCCGCCGAGCTCCAGCGGCTCCGCCGCGTGCTCGTCGGGCACGACGATCATGAGCGCCGTCGGCCTGGCCTTCGCGGCCCGCCCGACGGCCTTGGCCCGCGCCGCGAGCGCCTTGAACGGCCGCTCGCCCGCGAGCGCTTCGCCGACGAGCTCGCCGCGCTTGAGCGCGACCGGCCCGCCCCAGTCCTCCGACTGGATCGCGAAGAGCCCGGTCGGCCCGAGCACGAGGTGGTCGAGCTTCGGCGGCAGGCCGTGCCCCGCGGCATCCGTCGCGAGGTCGTGCCAGATCGTGTAGGCGATGCCGAGCGTCGAGAGCGACCGCGCGGTCGCCTCCTCGGCGAGCGCGTCGGCGAGGAGGTGCCGGATGTCGCGGGGCGCGCCGCGCACGAGCGCCGGGTCGTACGGATCGGGCAGTTCGGCCCCGCGACCGACCCACTCGCGGATGGATTCCAGGTATCGCTCGCGCGAGAGCCCGCCCGGGTGCCCGTACGATCTCGCGAGCGGGCGCGAGTCGCGTCGGGGGCGGGGTGCGGCGGGCGCCCATGCCTCACGGCTCGGCGCGGTGCCGGCCGTGCCGCGACCCCGGTCGAACGCGGCCCGAGCGGTCGGGGTGCCCACGAGCGCCCATGCCGACTGCACGGCGTGGAACTTCGCCGGATCGCCGCCCGTGTCGGGGTGCGCCTCGCGCAGGGCGCGACGGTAGGCGGCGCGCAGGGTCGCCTCGTCGGCATCGGCTGAGACGCCGAGCAGTTCGTACGGCGACGCTGACAGGGGGCTCTCGGGCATTGGCTCGCTTTCGTTGCGAGCACGAGAATACCGCGCACGAATCGGCCGGCCCTCCGAAATCGGGGAGCCGGCCGTCATCCGCGCGTCGGCGTCGCCGGACCCGGGGAGTGCGAACTCCCCGGCACAACCGGAGGTGATTCTCCGTTCGCGCCGATCGGTGCGTCACTCCACCGGCAGCAGCAGCAGCCCGTCGTCGATGAGCTCCCGCACCTCGGGCAGCAGTTCGGCGGAGAGCGCCGTCTCGTCGACCTCCAGCAGTTGCGCGAGCGCCGCGACGATCGCGCCGACCGCGAGTTCGCCGTCGCACGCGCCGACGAGCGCGGCGAGTGCGGTGCCGGGCGAGATCGTGCGCGCGAACCCGCCGCCCTGCCGCAGCAGCATGGCCGTGGGGTCGGCGTCGCCGGGCCAGTAGTGGCGCTCCTCGGTGACGTCGCCGGCGACGGTCAGGTGCACGGCCCCGAGCGCCGCGTCATCGAGCGCAGCCGCCCGGTCGTGCGCATCGAGGCACCGGGCGAGGTGCCCGCCCAGGCCCGCGGGATTCGATCCGATCGCACCGTGCCGTCGCTCGACGCGGGCGAGTCGAGCCGTCGAGGATGTCGCGGCCGAGGCATCCACGTCGAGCGGGCGCCGCACGAGCACATAGCCGAACCCGACCTCGGTGACGCCCCGCGCCGAGAAGTCGTCGAGCCAGGCGTCGTACAGCCGATCGAAGGCGGCGGTGCCCGACCGGGTGCCGCCGTCGCGGATCCACGTCTCGGCGTACTCGGTGACGGGCTGCACCTCGCGCTCGACGATCCAGTGGTCGAGCGCCGCGGCCCAGCCGGCCGCGCGCTCGAGGCCGTCGGCGCCGTCGCGGTACTCCCAGTTCGCGAGGAGCTGCGCCGTTCCGCCCGGTTCGAGGTGGTCGGCGCAGCCGCGCACGACCGCCTCGACGAGCGCGTCGCCGACCATGCCGCCGTCGCGGTAGTCGTACTCGGGCACGCCCTCCGTGCGCGGGGTGATGACGAACGGCGGGTTCGAGACGATGCGGTCGAACCGCTCCCCCGCGACCGGCTCGAACAGACTGCCGAGGCGCAGCTCGACACCCTCGATGCCGTTGAGCTCGAGGTTCATCCGGGCCAGCGCGAGCGCCCGCTCCGAGATGTCGGTCGCGACGACCTCCTCGGCGAAGCGGGAGGCGTGCATCGCCTGGATGCCGCAGCCGGTGCCGAGGTCGAGCACGCGGCCCGCGGGCGTCGGCAGCATGAGCCCCGACAGCGTCGTCGAGGCGCCGCCGACCCCGAGCACGTGGTGCTCGCCGAGCGCGTGCCCGAGGGCGAGTTCTCCGAGGTCGGAGAGGACCCACCAGTGCGCCTCGCCGCGGGCGTCGGTGAACTCGTACGGGCGCAGGTCGAGTGCCGCGACGACCGTTTCGCCGTCGCGGCGCACGAGCCCCAGCCCGACCGCGTCGTCGAGACCGAGTCGCGGCAGGGCCTCGGCGACCTCGTGGGCCGGCACCGGCAGCCCGAGCACGAAGAGCTCCGCGAGCGCGGCGAGCGCCGCCGTCGTGCCGGGTCGACGTCGCCGCGCGTCGAGCACGCGCCTGGCGGGCACGCGCTCGCCGCGGTGCAACGCCGCCGAGGCCGCCTCGCCCCAGAGCTCGTCGAGCACGTCGACCGTGAAGTCGGCGGCGCGCAGGTCGGCGGCCAGGCGGAGCAGGGGCGTCGGAGTGCGTTCGGAGTCCACCCGACCATTCAAGCAGCGGGCGCTCCGAGCACGCGGTGCGATCCGGTCAGGCCGCCGTGTCGGCGTCGCGGTCGACGCCGGCCGCGCCCGGGCCGTCGACGAGGTCGAGCACGATCGGCAACGGCCCGAATCCCTCCTCGATCGTGAAGTGCCCGGCACCGGCGACCGTGATCCGGTCGAGCCCGAGCGCATCGGCGATGCCCAGCGTGCCGGCCGGGCTGCACGGGTCGTCATCGCTCTGCACGACGAGCGGCGCGGCCGTGCTCGCGTCCGCGAGCGCAGCCCCGAGCCGCTCGCGCTCCGCCTCGTCGGACCTCCCCGCGACGAACCCGGCGATCTCCGGGATGCCGGCGAGGAAGCCCTCGGACGGAGGGGCGACGAGGACGACCCGTGCCGCGGAAGGTCCGCCGAGCCCCGCCTCGGCGCGGGCGAGCGCGTGGGCGATCCAGAGGGAGCAGCCCAGACTGTGCGCGACGACCGTCAGGTCGGCGGGGCTCGTGCCTGCCAGCTCCGCCTCGAGCGCCGCCAGCCAGTCGGCGCGCTCCGGGGTGTCGGCCTCCGGCAGCTGCGGGTACCGCACCCGGTGGCCGCGCGCCCCGAGCTCGCCGGCGAGCCAGCGCTGCCAGTGGCCCTCGGGCCGATGGTTCTGCCAGCCGTGCAGGATGAGCACCTCGCCCACGTCGCCTCCTTCGTCCGCGCAGCGGCCGTCGGCCGCGGCCACCATTCAAGCGCCTCGCGCGGCGGTCCGCTCGCCCGATGTCACACACCCGTCATCTGCGCGCCATCTGGCATTGCGCCCTGTAACCCGCCTGTCACACGGTGCGCGTAGCGTGGGCGTACGATCGTGGCAGGCGAGGGAGGGTCGCATATGACGGAGTCACCGGCGCTCGAACGCCTGCGTCAAGACGCGCGCGACGAGCTCGCCGCACTCATCGAGCTGCGCTGCCGCCTCGGCGAGGACCCGTGGATGTTCCTGCCCGACCTGCCCTCGGTCGACGAGCAGGTCGTCGCGACCCTGCGCGAAGAACGACTCCAGTCGGAGGCGTGGGGCCCCGCCAGGTCGCGCGCGTACCATCCGGCGGCCCGCCCCGGCGAGGCCGCCCGATTCGAGTTCGAGCTGCTGCGGGGCATCGCACTGGAGCATCCCGAGCTGAGCGGCGCCGTGTGGGCACTGCTCGATCGCGTGCCCGCCCCCTGGTGAGGCCGCCGCCTCAGCCGGCGACCCACCCCGCTCGTCGTCAGGCGAGTCCGGTCGACGCCGCCTCGCGACGGCGTTGCACCCGCAGCCAGGTGAAGAACCCGAGCAGCGTGAACGCCCCGTAGAACAGGTAGAGCAGCGCCGAGGCGTAGTAGCCGGCCGACACGAGCAGCGGAACGCCCACGATGTCGACGGCGACCCAGATGAGCCAGAACTCCGTCCAGCCCTTCGCCATGCCCCACGTCGCGAGCAGCGATCCCATGAAGATCCACGCGTCGGCCCAGACCGGCTCGAACGACCCGAGCGCGCGGAAGATCGGCGTGAGCACGAGCGTGCCGCCGACGAGCAGCACGACGAGCAGCACGCGCTCGCGACCCGTCGCCCAGCGGGGGTCGACGGCGTTCGCCGACTCGTGGCGGTGCCGCGACCACTGGATCCACCCGTAGATCGACACGACGATGAACATGAGCTGGCGCGCCGCCTGGCCGAGCAGGTTGACCGGGTTGGGGGTGTCGAAGACGGCGCCCATGAACACCGTGAAGAGCAGGGCATTGCCGATGATGCCGACCGGCCACGCCCAGACCTTGCGTCGCAGGCCGCCGAGCGCCGACGCGAGCCCGAAGAGGTTGCCGATGATCTCGCGCCAGAGGATCACCTGTCCGCCGATCACGAGCTGCGCATCGAAGAGCCACTCGATCGGGCCGGGCTCGGCTGCGGCCTCGAGCATCATGGCGCGGTCCGCACGCGTCGGCGGCCACGGCGCACGAGCGCGGCGATCGCGCGCCAGCCGATGAGGAAGAGGGCGAGCGTCAGCGCTGCGACGACCATGAACGCCGGCTGTGCGGTGTCGCCCGTGATGACCCGCAGGGCGAGCCCTCCGGCGACGGTCACGGCCCAGACGACGACCCCGGTCGGCCACACCGCCGCGGGTGAGCGCCACGCCCGCGCGACGCCCCATCCGGCGAGAGCGGCGACGACGAACGGCCAGGCGGTCGCGACGATGCCCGCGACGTCGAGCCCCTCGGCGTGACTGCGTCGGCCGATCAGCACGAACCCGACGACGAGCACGAGGTCGACGGCGAGGCTCACCAGGATCGTGCTCGTGCCCGGCCCGCTGGGGCGCGCCGATTCGGCGCCGGTTCCGCTCATCCCCCCATCGTAGGCAGCACGGCCATCGCCCGGAGCGCGCCGGCGTCGGCGACCGGCAGCGCGCAGACGAACTCGCGGCAGCGGTAGGCCGCGGCGGCGCCATCGCGCAGGTCGCGCCCGGCGAACAGCTCGAAGCCGGCGTCGGCGAAGCGGCGCGCCTCCTGCGCGGTGACGACCGCCGTGACGGATGCCTCGTGCCGACGGCTCTCGGCGACGAGTGCCGCGCCGGCGGCGTCGTCGGGCGTCGCCCGACGGGGCGTCTCGTCGGGCACCACGGTCACGAGCTGCACGACGGGCGCGGCGAGTTCGGCCATCAGCGCGAGCGCCCCGCCGAATGCGATCGGACGTTCCACGGCGATCGCGGCGACGCTCTCCATCGCCGTGGCGGCGGCAGACCGGTACCGCTCCCCTGCGCCGAGCAGCCAGAGCCGCCAGGCCGCCTCCGCGCAGGCGGTCACGCCCGACGGGGTCGCCCCCTCGGCCGGATCGCTCGGCAGCGCGAGCCCCCTCGCGGCGAGCACGGGGTCGGGCCCTCCCGGCACCGCGAACGGCACGGGCCCTCCCGGCGCGGCCGCCTCGATCACGGCATCGACGAGCTCGCGCGCGACCTCGGCGTAGCTCGGTTCGCCGCTCGCGAGCGCGAGGTCGACGAGACCCGCCGCCAGCATGCCCGCGTCCTCGAGCGCGGCCGCGGCGGCCGAAGCCCGGCCGTCGAGCGAGGCGCGGACGATCCTCCCGTCCCCGGTGAGATGGTGGCCGATCACGAAGTCGGCGGCTCGGCGCGCGGCGCTCAGCGCCCGATCGCCGTCCTGCCCGCCGAGGACCCCCGCCGCCCGGGCGAGCGCCCCGATCGCGAGGCCGTTCCAGCCGGTGAGCACCTTCTCGTCGAGCGGGGGCGGCTCGAGCGACCGGCGTCGTCCGGCATCGGCGCGGGCGTAGCCGCCCTCGGTGCGCACGCCGTCGACGACGCTCTCCGAGTCCTGGGCGGCCGCGAACCCGCCGTCCGGCAGCTGCAGGGTGTCCACGAGGAACGCTGCGACGCCCCGGGCGACCTCGACGAGGCCCGGATCGTCGCGGGCCAGGTCGGCGCCCACCGCGAGGAGCAGGGCGTTGTCGGTGAGCATGCGCTCGTAGTGCGGTTCGCTCCAGTCGGCCCGCGTGGCGTAGCGGAAGAACCCGCCGTCGACCGGATCGCGCAGCGGCGACGCCGACATCGCCGCGAGGGTCCGTCGGGCGAGGGCACGCCCGTCGGCCCCGCTCCGCGCGAGGAAGCCGAGCACGGGCGCCACCGGGAACTTCGGCGCGCCGCCGAAGCCGCCGTGCACCCGGTCCTCCTGCACCGCCAGGGCCTCGACGGCCTCGGTCAGTCGGGCGGAGGTCGGCAGTGCCCCGGCGGTGGGTGCGCTCGCCGCCGCGGCGAGCGCACCGGCGACCGCGTCCGCGGTGCCGGTCAGCTCCGTCCGGCGCTCCCGCCAGGCCTCGTCGACCGCCGCGAGCGCCTGCCGGAACGACGGCATGCCGCGCTGCGGCTGCGGCGGGAAGTACGTGCCCGCGTAGAAGGCCCGCCCGTCGGGCGTGGCGAACACCGTGAGCGGCCAGCCGAGCTCGCGCGTGAAGGCCGACGCCGCGGCCAGGTAGCTCGAGTCGACGTCGGGGTGCTCCTCGCGGTCGACCTTGATCGACACGAACCGCTCGTTGAGCACGCGCGCCGTCGCGGCGTCGCTGAAGCTCTCACGGGCCATGACATGGCACCAGTGGCACGTCGCGTAACCGATCGAGATCATGACCGGGACGTCCCGGGCGCGCGCCTCGTCGAAGGCGTCGTCGCCCCAGGGGAACCAGTCGACCGGGTTCCCCGCGTGCGCCCGCAGGTACGGGCTGACCGCATCGGCGAGGCGTCGGCCCATGTCGCCCTCCTCAGTTCACGTCGTCGGGGTGGGAGCTCACCCGGCCCTCGCGCTCGAGCGCCGTGATCGCCTGCATCTCGGCGTCGCCGAGCTCGAAGTCGAACACGTCGAAGTTCTCGGCCATGCGCTCGCGTCGGGTCGACTTCGGGAAGACGATGTGCCCGCGCTGCAGGTGCCAGCGGATCACGACCTGGGCGGGCGACTTCTCGTGCGCGGCCGCCGGGCCGGCGATCTCCGGCAGCTCGAACAGCGGGTACTTGCCCTGCCCGAGCGGCCCCCACGCCTCGATGGCGATGCCGTGCTCCTCGGCGAACGCGGCGGTCGCCGGCTGCTGGTGGGCGGGGTGCAGCTCGATCTGGTCGACCGCCGGCACCACGTCGGTCTCGTCGAGCAACCGCTCGAGGTGCGGCACGAGGAAGTTCGACACGCCGATCGAGCGCACGCGGCCGCTGTCGCGGATCTTCTCGAACTCGCGCCAGGTCTCGACGTAGCGGTCGCGGGCGGGGCTCGGCCAGTGGATGAGGTAGAGGTCGACGTAGTCGAGCCCGAGCCGGTCGATGCTGGCGTCGAAGGCGTCGTGCACCGACTGCGTGCCCTGGTCGTCGTTCCAGAGCTTCGTCGTCACGTACAGCTCCTCGCGCGGGAGGCCGGACGCGGCGATCGCACGGCCCACACCCGACTCGTTGCCGTAGATGCGCGCCGTGTCGAGGTGCCGGTACCCGACCTCGAGCGCGTCGGTGACGATGCGTTCGGTCTCGTTCGGGTCGACCTTGAAGACGCCGAAGCCGAGTTGCGGAATGGAGTGACCGTCGTTGAGCTGGATGCGGGGAACCGTCATGCCGCCATCCCATCACGACGAGCCGCGACCGCGACAGGCCGGTTCGCTGCCCGCGAAGCGCGGGCGGTTCGCGCTTCGCGCCGTGGATCAGGCCGCAGGCGACGCCGCCTCGTCGGCACGGCGCACGGGCAGCCGCTCCCCCGCGCGCACGGCGACCGGCCACCGGTTGCCGGCCGACGGCAGCGGGCAGACGTACTGGTCGCTGAACGCGCACGGCGGCAGGTACGCCCGGTTGAAGTCGAGCTCGAGCGTGCCGCCCTCGTCGGGCTCGCCGACGGCGAGGAAGCGGAACCGGTACGACTCGACGCCGCTCGTCGCATCCGCGAACACCGCGCCGAGACCGCCCGCGTCACGGGTCAGGGTGAGCTCGACGGGGGTGCCCTCGACCTCGAACCGGGCGACGCCCGCGACGTGCTCGGTCGACGAGTGACCGTCGACGCTCGTGACGTCGAGCGTCGACTCGGCCGCGGGTTCGAAGCGCGCCCGTACGAGCCATGCGGCCGACGGCGGGAAGACGTCGATGCCCGTGAGCGAGGTGCGCGTCGGGGCGTCGGGGTCGAGCACCCGCAGCGCGAGCGCGCCGTCGCGCTCGAAGGCGCGCAGCAGGACCGCGCCGGCCGCGAGCTCGTCGCCCGGTTCGAGGCGCACCGCGCCCGAGCCATCCGCGAGACCGATGCCGACCACCGCGCCGTCGTCGGCCGACCACCGACCCGGCGCGCCCTCGACCGCCTCGGGCTCGGTGCCGAGCCAGTGCGTGTGCCGCAGCGCGGCGAGCCCGTGCGGGGCCGTCGCGCGCGCCTCGCGCGCGAGGTGCCAGGTTCGCCAGTCGGACTCGAAGCGCTCGCTCGTCATGCCTCCACGGTAGCGATCGTCGCGGCCCGTTCGGTGACGCGCGACCTCGGACGACGCGCACGTCCTACGATGGAGGGCTATGTCGACGCCAGCGCCGATCCCCGTGATCACCTATCCCGCCGAGCTGCCGGTCTCCGCGCAGCGGGACGAGATCGCGCGCGCCCTCGAGTCGCATCAGGTCGTGATCGTCGCCGGCGCGACGGGATCGGGCAAGACGACGCAGCTGCCGAAGATCTGCCTCGAGCTCGGCCGCACCTCGATCGCGCACACGCAGCCCCGGCGCATCGCCGCGCGCACGATCGCCGAGCGCATCTCCGAGGAGCTCGGCGTCGAGCTCGGCGGGCTCGTCGGCTACCAGGTGCGCTTCACCGACCGGGTGAGCGACGCGACCCGCATCAAGGTCATGACCGACGGCATCCTGCTGAACGAGATCCACCGCGATCGCGAGCTGCGCCGATACGACACGATCATCATCGACGAGGCGCACGAACGCAGCCTCAACATCGACTTCCTGCTCGGCTACCTGAAGCGGCTGCTGCCGCGCCGCCCCGATCTCAAGGTCATCGTCACGAGCGCGACGATCGACCCCGAGAGCTTCGCGAGGCACTTCGAGGATGCTTCGGGCGAGCCCGCGCCCGTCATCGAGGTCTCCGGGCGGACCTACCCCGTCGAGGTCCGCTACCGGCCGCTCGTCGCCGAGGCGGGCGCGGGCGACGACGAGGACGACGAGGGCGCCGCCGCCGAGGACAAGGACGTGCAGCGCGGCATCATCGAGGCGCTCGAGGAGCTCGACCGCGAGTCATCCGGCGACGTGCTCGTCTTCCTCTCGGGCGAGGGCGAGATCCGCGATGCCGAGCAGGCGGTGCGCGCCCGCTACGCGGGCGGCCGCGGCGGCGAGACCGAGGTGCTGCCGCTCTACGGCCGGCTCTCCTCCGCCGACCAGCACCGGGTCTTCGAGCCGTCGAAGGTGCCGGGCCTGCGCCGACGAATCGTGCTCGCGACCAACGTCGCCGAGACGAGCCTCACGGTGCCGGGCATCCGGTACGTCGTCGACGCCGGCACCGCGCGGATCAGCCGCTACTCGGTGCGCTCGAAGGTGCAGCGGCTGCCGATCGAGGCGATCTCGCAGGCGTCGGCGAACCAGCGCTCGGGCCGGTCGGGCCGCACGAGCGACGGCATCGCGATCCGGCTCTACTCCGAGGAGGACTTCGAGCGCCGTCCCGAGTTCACCGACCCCGAGATCCTGCGCACGAACCTCGCCGCCGTCATCCTGCAGATGGCGTCGCTCGGGCTCGGGCAGATCGAGGAGTTCCCGTTCCTCACCCCGCCCGACGCCCGCGGCATCCGCGACGGCCTCGAGCTGCTGCGCGAGCTCGGGGCGCTCGATGACGGCGCGACCGGCGACGGGCCCCAGCTGACCCGCATCGGCCGGCAGCTCTCACGGCTGCCGATCGAGCCGCGGTTCGCGCGCATGGTGCTCGAGTCGAAGGGCCAGGGCGTCTCGCGCGAGGTGCTCGCGATCGTGGCGGGCCTCACGATCCAGGACCCGCGCGAGCGCCCGCTCGAACGCCGCGAGGAGGCGAACGGGTTCCACGCGCGGTTCGTCGACCCGACGAGCGACTTCCTGACGCTGCTCAACCTCTGGAACCACCTCGAGAAGCAGCAGCGCGAGCTCTCGGGCAGCGCGTTCCGCCGCATGTGCAAGTCGGAGTTCCTCAACTACCTGCGCGTGCGCGAATGGCAGGACCTGTACCGCCAGCTCGTTCGTCTCGCGAAGCCGCTCGGACTGCACGTCGCCGAGCGGGCCGGCGAGCCCGACGGAGATGGCATCCACCGGGCGCTGCTCGCGGGGCTGCTCTCCCAGATCGGGCTCCGCGACGACGCGAAGACGCCGACGGGGCGCGGCGGTGCGGGCGCGGCCCGCGACGCCGACCGCCGGGGCCGACGGCGCGGGGCCGAGTTCCTCGGCGCCCGCAGCACGCGCTTCGTCGTGTTCCCCGGCTCCGCCCTCGCGAAGAAGCCGCCGCAGGCGCTCATGAGCGCCGAGCTCGTCGAGACCAGCCGGCTCTTCGCCCGCACGAACGCGGCGATCGACCCGGCCTGGGCCGAGCAGCTCGCCGGTCCCCTCGCGAAGCGCAGCTACTCCGAGCCGCGCTGGGAGCGCCGGCAGGGCTCGGCCGTCGCCGACGAGAAGGTGCTGCTCTTCGGCGTGCCCATCGTCGCGAAGCGACGCATCCAGCTCGCCCGGGTCGACGCCGAGCTCGCCCGCGAGCTCTTCATCCGGCACGCCCTCGTCGAGGAGGACTGGGACACCTCGCGGCTCGATCGCCGGCTGTTCTCGTTCGTGCAGCGCAACCGCGCCCTGCGCCGCGAGCTCGGCGAGGTCGAGGAGCGCACGCGCCGCCGCGACCTGCTCGCGGGCGACGAGGCCGTCGTCGCCTTCTACGAGGCGCGGGTGCCGCACGACGTCGCCGACGTGCGCTCGTTCGAGCGGTGGTGGCGCGGTGCGCAGCGATCGACGCCAGACCTCCTCACCATGCGGCGCGAGGACCTGCTCGGCGAGGACGCCGACCGCGGACGCGATGACGGCTTCCCCGACCGCTGGAAGCAGGGCGACCAGACCCTGTCGCTCTCGTACCGGTTCGAGCCCGGCGCCGACGACGACGGCGTGACGGTCGTCGTGCCGCTCGTGCTGCTGCCGCGCCTCACGTCGGCCGGCTTCGACTGGCAGGTGCCGGGGCTCCGCGACGAGCTCATCACGGCGCTGCTCCGGGCACTGCCCAAGGTGCTTCGGCGCCAGGTCGTGCCCGCGGCCGAGTGGGCGGCGAAGATCGCCGCGGAGCTGCCGGGCGGTCCCGAGACGGGCGAGGAGCGCGAGCCGCTCGTCGCCGAGGTCGGGCGGGCGATCCGCCGGCTCACCTTCACGCCCGTCGACCCGAGCGACTTCGACCTCGACCGGGTGCCGCCGCACCTGCGCGTGACGTTCCGCGCCGTCGACGAGCGCGGGCGCGCGCTCGGCAGCTCGAAGGACCTGGCCGAGCTCCAGGCGCGGCTCGCCGATCGCACGCGCGACGCCGTCGCGCGCGCCGTGGGCGGTGCCGGCCGGCGCACCGAACGAGCCGACGTCGAGCGCAGCGACGCACGCCCGGCCCGAGGCTCGGAAGGCCGAGGTCGCCCGCAGCCCGCCGCCGCGCCGCCCGAGCTCGCGGAGCGCGGCGGGATCACATCCTGGGAATGGGATGCCCTGCCCGAGCACCTCGACACGAGCCAGGCCGGCAACGTCATCCGCGCGTACCCGACCCTCGTCGACGAGCGCGACGCCGTCGCACTCCGCCTCGTCGCGACGGGCGAGGAGCGCGATCGGGCGCTTCGCCGAGGCATCCGCCGCCTGGTCGTGCTCGCCACCCCGACGCCCGTCGCCTACGTGCAGGAGCACCTCTCGAACGAGGAGAAGCTCGCGCTCGCCTCGAGCGCGTACCCGTCGACGCGGGCGCTCCTCGACGACTGCCTCGCCGCGTGCGTCGACGCGGAACTCCGCGCCCGCCACCCCGAGGGCATCCTGCGCACCAGGGCGGAGTTCGATGAGGTGCGCGACGCCGTCGCCGCGACGATCGTCGACCGGCTCTTCGAGACGGTGTCCCTCGTCGCCCGGATCCTCCGCGCGGCCAGGGAGGCCGACCGTGCCGTTTCCGGCGCCTCGAGCATCCAGCTGATGACGGCCCTCGCCGACATGCGCGAGCAGCTCGCCGCGCTCGTTCCGAACGGATTCGTCTCGGCGACCGGCCTCGACCGGCTGCGGCACCTCCCCCGCTACCTCGAGGCGATCACCGCGCGCGTGCGCCGGCTCGTCGACAACCCGGGACGTGATCGACAGCTCATGAACGAGTTCGGCGTCGCTCGCACGGCGTACGAGAAGGCCGGCGGCACGCTGCCCGTCGACCCCGAGGCCGACCCGGCGCTCGTGCGCGTGCGATGGCTGCTCGAGGAGCTGCGCGTCGGCCTCTTCGCCCAGGAGCTCCGCACCGCCGAGACCGTGTCGGTGCAACGCGTGCAGAAGGCGCTCGCCGGCTGAGCCGACGAGCGCCTTCCGAGGGGGATGCGACTCAGAGCACCTTCGAGAGGAACGCCTTCGTGCGCTGGTGCTTCGGGTTCGAGAGCACCTCGCGCGGGTCGCCCGACTCGACGACGACGCCGCCGTCCATGAAGACGAGCGTGTCGGCGACCTCACGGGCGAAGCCCATCTCGTGCGTCACGACGATCATCGTCATGCCGCTCTTCGCGAGCTCCTTCATGACCTCGAGCACCTCGCCGACGAGCTCGGGGTCGAGCGCCGAGGTCGGCTCGTCGAAGAGCATGAGCTTCGGCTCCATCGCGAGCGCCCGGGCGATCGCGACGCGCTGCTGCTGGCCGCCCGAGAGCTGCGACGGGTAATAGTCGCTGCGCTCGGCGAGGCCGACGCGCGCGAGCAGTTCGAGCGCACGCGCCTTCAGCTGCGCCTTCGGCAGGCCCTTCTTCAGCAGTGTCGGCGCGAGCATCACGTTCTCGACCGCCGTCATGTGCGGGAAGAGGTTGAAGCGCTGGAACACCATGCCGATGTCACGACGCTGCTTCGCGGCGTCCTTCGGGTGCAGCTCGTAGATCTTGTCGCCGTGCTGGCGATAGCCCACGAGCTGGCCGTCGACCGACAACCGCCCGGCGCTCACCGTCTCGAGGTGGTTGATGCAGCGCAGGAAGGTCGACTTGCCGGAGCCCGACGGGCCCACGAGGCAGAGCACCTCACCGCGCTTGACCTCGAGCGAGATCGAGCGGAGCACGGTGTTCGAGCCGTACGCCTTCGACACCGCCTCGGCCTTCACCATGGGCGTCTCCACGGCGTTCATGCGCCTCCTCCCGCGTGGTGGTTCGACGGCGGGACCGTGCCGCCGTCGGCGTCGAGGTCGACCGCGGCGACCGCGCTCGTCTCGACGGTCGGCTTCTGCGGCGCGGGCCGCTGGTCGATGCCCTTCGCGTAGTGCTTCTCGAGGTAGTACTGGCCGACCATCAGGATCGAGGTGATCGCGAGGTACCAGATCGACGCCACGATGAGCATCGGCACCGGCTGGTACGTCTTGGCCGCGATGTCCTGGGTGCGGGTGAACAGCTCGAGCGTGAACGGCACGGCGATGACGAGCGAGGTCGTCTTCAGCATCGAGATGACCTCGTTGCCGGTCGGCGGGATGATCACGCGCATGGCCTGCGGCAGGATGACCCGGCTCATCGTGTGCCACCAGCCGAGGCCGAGCGCCGTGGCCGCCTCCTCCTGGCCGCGGTCGACCGCGAGCAGGCCGGCGCGCACGATCTCCGCCATGTAGGCGGCCTCGTTGAGCGCGAGGCCGATGATCGCGAGGGCGAAGTAGCTGAGCAGGTCGCTCGTGACGATCGAGATCCACGGCTCGTTGCCCGGGATGCCGACGTCGATCGACTTGTAGATGACGCCGATGAGGCCCCAGAACACGAGCTGCACGTACACCGGGGTGCCGCGGAAGAGCCAGAGGTACACCCACGCCACCGACTTCACGACGGGGTTCGGCGAGAGGCGCATGACGGCGAGCACGATGCCGAGGATGATCGCGATGACCATCGAGTACACCGTCAGCTGCAGGGTGTACCCGGCGGCTTCGACGACGCGCGTGTCGAAGAGGTACTTGCCGACCTCGGGCCAGTTGTAGACGGGCCGGTTGAGGGCTGCGTCGACCACGAAGAGGACGACGAGGACGATGAGCACGACGGCGAGGACCATGCGCCACGGGTGGCGCAGCTTGATGGCCTTGATCGCCTCGGGCGGCGTTTCGGTGCCGGTCGGCGGGGTCTCGGACCCCGCCGACCGGGACTGCATGTCGGACATGACTGCGGTGACTTACCTGATCAGCCTGATCAGTTGGTCGCGCCGTTGATGACGGCCTCGTCGACCGCACCCGACTCGATGCCCGCGGCGGTCAGGATCTCGAGGTAGGTGCCGTCGTCGATGAGCGACTGCAGCGCGGCCTGGACGGCGGCGGTCATCTCGCTGTCCTTCTGGGTGGCGAAGCCGTAGGGCGCGGCGTCGAACATCTCGCCGACCGTCTCGAGCTGGCCCTCGAGCTTCGAGACCGCGTCGCCCGTCACGGGCAGGTCGGCCGAGAAGGCGTCGGCCTTGCCGTTCACGACGGCGTTCGTCACCTCGGGCTGGCCCTCGAACGGCAGGATCTCGATGGGCTCCTCGCCCGCGTCGACGCACGCCTGGCTGCGCTCGGGCAGCTCGTCGGTGTGCTGGATGGTGCCCGACTGCACGGCGACGACCTTGCCGCACGCGGTGTCGGGGGTGATGTCGCTGCCGGCGGGAGCGGCCCACAGGCTGCCCGCGTTCAGGAAGTCGACGAAGTCGACCGACGCCTGGCGCTCGACCGTGTCGGTGAACGACGACGAGCCCATGTCGAGCGCGCCCTCCTGGATGCGGGGGATGATGCTGTCGAAGCTCAGGATCTCCCACTCGGGCTCGAGGCCGAGCTTGGCGGAGACGGCCTCGGCGAGGGTGACGCCCCAGCCGACCGGGTTGCCGGCGTCGTCCTTGTACTCGTTCGGCGGGTACTCCGCGTCGGTGCCGATGCGCAGCACGCCCGAGTCCTTGACCTCGGCGGGCAGCAGGGCGACCGCGGCGTCGTCGGCCGTGATCTCGGTCGTGGGGGCTTCGCTCGACGTGCCGCCGCCCTCGCTCTCCGAGTTGTTGACGCAGCCGGTGAAGAGCAGGGCCGCGGCGGAGGCGATGGCGGCCGGCAGGAGCAGTCGGCGGATGTTCATGTTGTTACCTCTGTCGTCACACGATGATGGGGACAAACGACTGAGCGCAAAGTGAGGCTCCGTCGCCGTAGACCGAGCCTAGTCCTCCCCGGTCGCGACGCACGCATTCCGGCAGATCACGATTCGGCCGCGATTCGAAATCACCGCCGGATCACCTCGAGACGCAAGATTCCGTCTTTTCAGCACCGGATGCCGCACCGGATGCCGCTCCGCCTCGCCGGCCCGGGGGCCGAGCCGCCCGCTCGATAGGCTTGGCGCACCGTGGGAACCTACTCCGAACTGCTGAAGTCGCGAGGCGTCGCGCGCATCATCGCCGCCCAGCTGACCGCGCGCTTCCCTGCGGGCATGCTCTCGCTCGCCTTCCTGCTGCACGTCGAGCAGCAGACCGGCTCGTACGGCGCGGCGGGCCTCGTGCTCGCCGCGACCTCGATCGGCCAGGCCGTCGCGGGCCCGTTCACGAGCCGCCTCATGGGCCGCTTCGGCATGCGGCCCGTGCTCGTCGTCACCCTCGTGATCTGCGTCACCGCGATCGTCGCGATCGGCGTCCTGCCGCTCACCGTCCCGCTGTACATGATCGTCGGCCTCGTCGCCGGTCTCGCGACGCCGCCCATCCAGCCGGCGGTGCGCACCATCTACCCGAAGATGGTGAACGCGCGCCAGATCACGCCGCTGTACTCCCTCGACGCGTCGGCGCAGGAGATCATCTGGGTCGTCGGCCCGGTCGTCACGACCTTCGTCTCCACGCAGATCGGCACGGTCTGGGGCATCCTGCTCGCCGCCTTCCTGATGGTCGTCGGCGGCGCCTGGTTCATCTCCTCACCCGAGCTCGGCCGAGTGCGCATCCCGCGGTCGAAGCGGCGCTTCGGCACGGTGCTCGCGCGGCCGGCCGTGCTGCTCGCGACGATCGTCGGCTTCCTCCTCATCGGCGCGTGCGCCGCGATCGAGGCCGGAGTCGTCGCCGTGTTCGGCCACGACGGCGGCGAGGCCGGCATCGTGCTCGCGATCTTCTCGATCGGCTCGCTCGCCGGCGGCCTCTTCCTCGGCCACGTGCCGATCGGACCGTGGTCGACCGCCCGCCGCATGTTCATCGTCTTCGTCGGCACGGCGCTCGCGGCCTTCGTGATGGACTTCTGGTGGCTCTCGATCACCCTCTTCGTCGCCGGCATCGGCATCGCCCCCGCACTCGCGGTGCTCTTCTCGATCGTCTCGGCGAGCGTCAAGTTCTCCGACACGGCCGAGGCGTACGGCTGGGTCGGCACGGGCCAGCTCATCGGCGCCGCGCTCGGTTCGGCGCTCGCGGGCTTCCTCATCGACGGCTTCGGCGCGCAAGGCGCGTTCTGGGCGGCGGCGGCGATCGCCCTCCTCGGGGTGCTGGCCGCGGTGATCGGCCGTCCATGGCATCCCGACCTCCGCGGCCGCGATGCGAGCCCCATCCCCGACACCGAACCAGTGCCGCTCCAGCCCAGTTGACGAAGGGCGCCAGGATGCCTCGACCGCTCCCCCTCGCACCGCTCGTGCCGCTCTCCGACGGCCACGCGATCCCGCAGCTCGGCTACGGCCTCTACAAGGTGCCCGCCGGCGACGCGGCGCGCCTCGCGGGCGCCGCGATCGCGACCGGCTACCGCCACCTCGACACGGCCGCGTTCTACGAGAACGAACGGGGCGTCGGCGAGGCGGTGCGGGCGGCCGAGGTGCCGCGCGACGAGCTCTTCGTGACGAGCAAGGTGTGGAAGGACGACAACGGCTACGACGAGGCGCTCCGCGCCTTCGACGCCTCGATGCGCCGGCTCGCGCTCGACCGGCTCGACCTCCTCCTCATCCACTGGCCGGTGCCTTCGACCGATCGCTACGTCGAGACGTGGCGGGCGCTCGTGCGGCTTCGCGACGAGGGACGCGTGCGCTCGATCGGGGTCTCGAACTTCCACGCGCACCACCTCGAGCGCATCATCGGCGACACGGGCGTCTCCCCGGTCGTCAACCAGGTCGAGCTGCATCCGCGGCTGCCGCAGGCCGCCCTCCGCGAGTTCCATGCGGCACGAGGCATCCGCACCGAGGCCTGGTCACCGCTCGCCCGCGGCCGGCTCCTCGACGACCCCGTGCTCGCCCGGCTCGCAGCCGAGCACGGGCGCAGCCCCGCGCAGGTCGTGCTGCGCTGGCACGTCCAGCTCGGCAACGTGGTGATCCCGAAGGCATCGTCGCCCGAGCGCATCCGCGAGAACCTCGACGTCTTCGACTTCGAGCTCGGCGCCGACGACCTCGCCGCGATCGCCTCGCTCGCGACCGGCGAGCGCACCGGTCGCGACCCCGACGACGACTGAAACGCCCGGGGCGGAGGCCGCTCCATCACGGCCCGGTCACGGGTCGATCACGGTCCGGTCACAGCGCAATCCGATCGTGACCGGTCTCCCAGCGGACCTTCAGACATGCGCTCCCGCCGCGGCAATACCCTGACCGCATGAGACGACTCGCACCCGCGGCGGCGTCCGCCGCGATCATCGCCCTCCTGCTCGCCGGCTGCTCGATGGGGGCGGGCGGCGAGAGTTCCCCCGGCGTCGGCGAGCCCGGCATGCCGGCACCCGAGCAGGGCGGGGGCGACGCCGGCACCGACGGGCAGTCGGCCGACGAAGCGGTCTCCGGCCCCGAGGTCGCCGACCGCAGCGTCATCACGACCGGCTGGATCACCGTCACGGTCGACGACCCGATCGACGCCGCCGAGGAGGCCGCCGCGATCGTCGACCGGGCCGGCGGCCGGACGGACAGCCGGACGGAGCAGCCGGGCACCGACACATCGCCGGCGAGCGCGCAGCTCGTGCTGCGCGTGCCCGCCGACGAGCTCGACGACGTGGTCGACGAGCTGCGCGAACTCGGGCGCGTCGACTCGGTCTCGATGCAGGCCTCCGACGTCACGCAGCAGCGCACCGACCTCGACGCGCGGATCGAGGCCCTCTCGGCGTCGGTCGACCGGCTCGAGCAGCTGCTCGCGCAGGCGGAGTCGATCGAGGACCTCATCGCCATCGAGTCCGAGCTCACCACCAGGCAGGCCGAGCTCGACAGCCTCACGCAGCAGCGCGACCTGCTCGTCGACCAGGTCGACTACTCGACCCTCACGCTCGAGCTCACGACGGTCGAGGCGGCGCCCGCCCCGGCACCCGACGACTTCTGGAGCGGGATCGTCGCCGGCTGGACGGCGCTGACCGGATTCCTGTCGTCGCTCGCGGTCGCGTTCGGCGTCCTGCTGCCGTGGTTCGGGCTGCTCCTCGTCATCGCCGCGATCGCGACGCTCGTCGTGGTGCTCGCCACGCGTGGTCGACGACGGGCTTCGACGGCGCCCTCGCCCGCCACGCCCGGCGCGACCGCGTCCCCGCCCGCGCCCGGAGCGGACGGCGGCGCCGAGCCGGCCTCCCCGGAACCCGCTCCCACCGAGCCGGGCCCGCGGGCGTAGTCTGGCGACGTGAGCGCGACGACCGAGACCACGACGCCCGAAGCCCTCCTCGACGACGATCTCCTCGAGCGCTTCCGCGCTCGCGCCGCCGAGTACGACCGCGACAACGCCTTCTTCGACGACGACCTCGACGAACTGCGTGCGGCCGGCTACCTCACGGCACTCGTGCCCGTCGAACACGGCGGGCTCGGCTGGAGCCTCGTCGACGCCGTGCACGCGCAGATGCGGCTCGCGGGTGCCGCACCGGCCACCGCCCTCGCCGTCAACATGCACCTCGTGTGGACGGGCGTCGCGAAAGTGCTGCGCGACCGCGGCGACGACTCGCTCGACTTCGTGCTGCGCGAGGCGGGCGCCGGCGAGGTCTTCGGCTTCGGCATCTCCGAAGCCGGCAACGACCTCATGCTCTTCGGCTCGCGCACGACGGCCGAGCCCCAGCGCGACGGCGGCTACCGGTACGCGGGGCGCAAGATCTTCACCTCGCTCTCGCCCGCGTGGACGCGTCTCGGAACGATGGGACTCGACTCCGTGTCGCCCGACGCGCCGAAACTCGTCTACGGCTTCATCGACCGCGAAGACCCCGACGTGCGCATCCTCGACGACTGGAACACGATGGGCATGCGGGCGAGCCAGAGCCGCACGACCGTGCTCGACGGGGCCTACGCGGCGCCCGACCGCATCGTGCGCCGGCTCGACCCCGGTCCCAACGCCGATCCGCTGGTCTTCGGCATCTTCGCGAACTTCGAGCTGCTGCTCGCCGCCGTCTACACGGGCATCGGGCGGAGGGCGCTCGACCTCGCCGTCGCCGCGGCCGGGCGCCGCACCTCGATGAAGCACGACGGTCGCCCGCTGGCGCACGACCCCGACATCCGCTGGCGCGTCGCCGACGCGGCCATCGCCTACGACGCGATCCCGCCGCAGCTCGAGGCCGTCGCGCGCGATCTCGACGAGCTCGTCGACCACGGCGCGGCCTGGTTCGCGAAGCTCGTCGGCGTCAAGGTGCGCGCGACCGAGACCGCGAAGCACGTCGTGGACCAGGCCGTTCGCGTCGCCGGCGGGTCGAGCTACTTCGCGGGCTCCGAACTCGGCCGGCTCTACCGCGACGTCCTCGCCGGCGTCTTCCACCCCTCCGACGACGAATCGGCGCACGCGACGGTCGCGAACGCCTGGCTCGGGCCGGTGCCCGACTGACCGGCCCGCGCGCGACCCGCCAACGGCCCGATGGATAGACTGGCCGCGGCGGCGATCGTCGCCCGCGCACTCTGGAGGTCGTTGTGAACGTCGTCGCCACCGTCATCGCCCTGGGACTCTTCGTCTTCGGCATGTGGATCATGGGCACCGCGCCCGAGCTGGCCGAGTTCCAGGCGCTCGTCTTCTTCTCCGGAATCCTCGCGGTCGCGCTCTCGCTCGCGATCCCGTTCCACCTGCTCGGCCGCGCCGACGACTGACGCCGGTCGCATGACGCTGCCCGCGCACGACACGATCGTCACGTACCCGGCCGGCGAGCTCGAGCAGCGCGCCGTCGTGGTGCACACCGCACCGGCCGGCGACGGCCTCCTCGCCGTCGTGACCGACACGACCCCGTTCCACCCCGTCGACGCCGCGTGGCCCGACCAGGCGGCCGACACGGGCGCGCTGCGCGCCGGCGAGCTCGAGATGCCGATCCGCGACGCGGTCGTCGCGGCGACCGACGGGTCCGAGTTCCACCTCGGCGCCGACATCCCCGTGCGCAAGGGCACCGAGGGCTGGGCGTTCGTCGTGGCCCACCTGATCGACGACGGCGCCGGCATCGCGGAGGGCGACGAGGTCGTCATCACCGCGGATGCCTCGGCGCGACGCGCCCTCTCGCTCGGGCACAGCGCCTGCCACGCGGCATCCCTCGCGCTGAACCGTGCGGTCGAGTCGCGCTGGTCGAAGCCGGCGCGCACCGACGCGCTCGGACGCCCCGACTTCGACGGCATCGCGATCGCGTCGAGCCGCATCGAGCCGTTCGGCTCGGTCGACCGCTACCGGCTCAACAAGTCGCTGCGACGGGCCGGCTTCGATGCGACCGGCCTCGGCGACGAGCTCGACGCGCTGGCCGAGGCGGTCACCGGCACGGTCGGCGAGTGGATCGCCGCAGGGTCGGCCGTGCGCATCGACCGCGAGGGCGACCGGCTCACCGATCGCCGCAGCTGGGTCGCCGATCTCCCCGAGGGCACCGCCAGCATCGCCTGCGGCGGCACGCACGTGGACTCGCTCGCCGAGCTCGGCGGGATCGAGGTCGAACTGGGGCTCGTCGACGATGCGGGCACCCCCGTGCTCGAGATGCGCACCCGGGTCGCCGCTCACGCCTGACGCCGCGAGCCCGGCCGCGACCGGTCGCAACGGGGTTACGATTACGGGCGTGGGTATTCGCATCGAGAAGGTCGATCTGCCCGGGATCGGCGTGCGTCACGACCTCGTGACCGAAGCCGGGCGCCGCATCAGCGTGGTCTCGCACCGCGACGGCGAGCGCGATCTCGGCGTCTTCGACATCGACGACCCCGACGCCTGCCGCGACACGGTCGCGCTGAACGACGACGAGGCCGCGGCGCTCGCCGACGTGCTCGGCGCGTCGGTCATGCTGAGCCGCCTGACGAGCCTCTCCGACGAGACGGCCGGGCTCTACACCGAGCAGATCGCGCTGCCCACCGACTCCCCGTACCTCAACCGCACCCTGGGCGACACCAAGGCCCGCACGCGCACGCACGCCTCGATCGTGGCGATCGTGCGCGACGGTGCTGTGATCCCCTCCCCGACGCCCGCCGAGCCCCTGCGCGCCGGCGACGTCATCGTCGTCGTCGGCACCCGCGAAGGTGTCGACGGCGTCTCGCGACTGCTCGCCAACGGACCCGACTGACGCCGGGCCCCGCATGCACGAGACGACGCTCCTCCTCATCGAAGTCGGCGCGCTGCTCCTCGGCATGAGCCTGCTGGGCCGGCTCGCCCTGCTGATCGGCCTCTCCCCGATCCCGTTCTACCTCCTGCTCGGCCTCGCGTTCGGGTCGGGCGGCATCTTCCCGTTCGACGCGAGCATCGAGTTCCTGCAGACCGGCTCCGAGATCGGCGTGATCCTGCTGCTCGCCCTGCTCGGGCTCGAGTACACCGCGTCCGAGCTCTTCGACAGCCTCAAGTCGGCGCGCATGCCGGGTGTCGTCGACGGCCTGTTGAACGCCTTGCCCGGGGCCGCGCTCGCGCTGCTGCTCGGCTGGGGCCCCGTCGCGGCGGTCGCACTCGCAGGGGTCACCTGGGTGTCGTCGTCGGGCGTGATCGCGAAGCTGCTGCGCGATCTCGGACGGCTCTCCAACCGCGAGACGCCGGCCATCCTCGGGGTGCTCGTCATCGAAGACCTCGCCATGGCGTTCTACCTGCCCGTGCTCTCGGCGATCGTCATCGGGGTGAGCCTCGTGCAGGGGGCCGTCGCCGTCGCCGTCGCGGTGGCGGTCGTGGTGGTCATCCTCTACATCGCGCTCCGGCACGGCCACCTCGTCTCGCGCCTCTTCCCCGCCGATCATGCCGAGCCGCTGCTGCTGGGGGTGCTCGGACTCACGATGCTCGTGGCGGGCCTCGCGCAGGAGGTCTCGGTCTCGGCCGCCGTCGGGGCGTTCCTCGTCGGCATCGCCCTGTCGGGCCGGGTCGCGGTGAACGCGAGCCAGGTGCTCACCCCGCTCCGCGACCTGTTCGCCGCGACGTTCTTCGTGTTCTTCGGCCTCACGACCGATTCGTCGCAGCTCGCGACGATGATCCTGCCCGCCCTGCTGCTCGCGGCGATCACGATCGCGACGAAGCTCGCGACGGGAGCGTACGCGGCCGCGCGCGCGGGCGTCGGTACGCTCGGCCGGTGGCGCGCGGGGTTCTCGCTGGCGCCGCGCGGCGAGTTCTCGATCGTGATCGCCGGCCTGGCGGTGACCTCTGGCGTCGAACCGGCGCTCGCGTCGCTCGCGACGGACTACGTCCTCATCACGATCATCGCCGGCACGTTCCTCGCCCGGCTCCCCGACGCGATGTGGTTCCGGCAGGCGGTTCGGCGCCGGCAGCAGCGGGCGCGCCAGGCTGCCTGATCCGGATGCCGCGCGGCCCGGCCGATCAGCCCTCGGCGGAGGCCGCGGCGTCGGCGCGGTCGGCGCGTCCCAGCGCCGCCGGCTCGTCGAGCTCGGCGTCGGCCGCGTCGGCCTCGGCGAGCAGTTCGCGCACGCGCGGCACGACCTCCGTCGCGTAGCGCTCGATGCTGCCCATCATCGCCTCGTGCGGCAGGGTGCCGTTCGAGTACTTGAGGTCGAAGCGCACCGCGCCGATCGAGCGCATCGCCGCGGCGATCTTCTGCGCGACGGTCTCGGGCGAGCCGGCGTAGAGCGCGCCGTGCGACGACGCCTCGGCCTCGAAGTGCTCGCGGGTCGCCGGGCCCCAGCCGCGCTCGCGACCGATGCGGTCGATGATGACCTGGTAGTGCGGCCACAGCGTGTCGAGCGCCTCCCGGTCGGTGTCGGCGATGAAGCCCGGCGAATGGATCGCGACCGGCTGGGCCGGCTTGCCGAACTGGGCGAGCGCCTTGCGGTAGAGGTCGGCGAGCGGAGCGAACCGGGCGGGGCTGCCGCCGATGATGGCGAGCACGAGCGGCAGCCCGTAGTGCGCGGCCCGCACGACCGACTCGGGGCTGCCGCCGACGCCGACCCAGGTCTTCAGGTGCCCGTGCTCGACGGGCGGGTACACGAGCTGGTCGGTGAGCGCCGGGCGCAGCCGGCCCTCCCACGTGACCGGCTCCTGCTCGAGAAGCGCGGCGAACAGCTCGAGCTTCTCCTCGAAGAGCTCCTGGTACTGGCCGAGGTCGAACCCGAAGAGGGGGAACGACTCGATGAACGAGCCGCGCCCGAGGATCACCTCGGCGCGTCCGCCCGACAGGCCGTCGAGCGTCGCGAACCGCTGGAACACACGCACGGGATCGTCGCTCGAGAGCACCGTGACCGCCGAGCCCAGGTGGATGCGCTCGGTGCGGCCGGCGATCGCGCCGAGCACGACCTCGGGCGCCGAGACGGCGAACTCGTGGCGGTGGTGCTCGCCGATGCCGAAGAAGTCGAGCCCGAGCCGGTCGGCCAGCACGGCCTCGTCGACGACGTTGCGCAGCACCTGCGCGTGCGACAGCGTCGTGCCGTCGCCGGCGACGGTGACATCGCCGAAGGTGTCGAGTCCGAATTCGTAGCGCTCGGTCATGCCGGCCTCTCCCGTCGTCGTCGGGTGCGGACCACCCGTCGGATTTGCTCGAGTGCATGCGTACGCATGCACTGGTCGGAACCCGCTCCACGCCGAGACTATTCCCGCACCCGTCGGCTCGGGAATGGCGGAACCGGCCGCCGCGTTGAGATTCATGTCGACGCATGGAACGAGCGAGGCGTCGACCGGGATGGGAGCATGGAGATTGTGACGGATCGCCCGGTGATCGGCATCTACGGCGCGGGGAAGGTGGGCACCGCACTCGCCCGGCTGTTCGTCGGCGCCGGGTACGAGGTCCTCATCGCCGGGTCGCCCCGGCAGACCGCCCTCGAGCTGCTCGTCGGCGTCGTCGCGCCCGGCGCGCACGTGGTCGCGCCCGACGAGCTCGCCGCGCGGTCCGACGTCATCATCGTCGCGGTGCCGTTCGGCAAGGCCGGCACCGTGCCCTGGGCCGCCTTCGACGGCCGCATCGTCGTCGACGCCATGAACTACTGGCCACCGGTCGACGGCAACCTCGCCGAGGTCGACGTCGACCCGCGCACGACGAGCGAGCAGAACGCCGCACGCAACCCCCGCGCCCGCGTCGTGAAGTCGCTCAACCACCTCGGCTACCACGAGATGGAGGACGACAGCCTGCCCGCTGGCGATCCGCTGCGCCGTGCCCTCGCGGTCGTCGGCGACGACCCGGGGGCCCGCGCCGAGGTCGCAGCCCTCATCGACGCGATCGGCTTCGACCCCGTCGACGGCGGAGCGCTCGAGCACGGCGTCGCACTCGAGCCGGGGCATCCGGCGTTCGGTCGCGAACTGAGCGCGGCCGAGCTCGCGGCGCTGCTCACGCCGGCCGCCCACCTCGCGGCCTGACCCCGCGGGCCCCACCCGCTAGCCTGAACCCAGCACGGGCGAAGGGCGGGGGCCATGACGGATGCCGCGGGCTTGATCACCGCACTCGAGGCGATGGCGAGCGACGCCGAGCGGGAGAAGTACCGACGGTACTTCCCCGACGACCCATCGGCTCCGTTCATCGGCGTGCGCATGGGCGCCGTCTTCGAGCTGGCCAAGACCGCACTCGACCTGCCGGTCGCCGAGCTCGAACGACTGCTCGCCGAACCGACGCACGAGGTGCGCGCGCTCGCCTGCAGCATCATGGGCAAGTCCGCGGCCCGCCGCGCGACCGCGGAGGACCGCCGCACCGAGCTCTACGAGCTCTACCTCGCCCGGCACGATCGCATCGACCAGTGGGACCTCGTCGACCTCGCCGCGCGCGACGTCGTCGGCGGCCATCTCGTCGCCCGCGATCGTTCCCCGCTCCGCGACCTCGCCGCCTCCGCGTTCTGGCCCGAGCGCCGCACCGCCCTCGTCGCGACCTTCGCCTTCATGAGACGCGGTGAGACCGACGACGCGTTCTCGATCGCCGAGCGGCTCGCCGACGACGAGGCACCGTTCGTGCAGAAGGCCGTCGGATGGGTGCTGCGGTCCGCCGGCGATCTCGCGCCCGAGCGTCACCTCGCCGTCGTCGAGGCGCACGCCGCGACGATGCCGCGGGTCGCATTGCGCGCCGCGATCGAGCACCTGCCGAAGGAGGAGCGGGCACGAGTGCTCGCGATCCGCTGAGCGCGGATCCGGGCGACGGCGCGGACGCGCCCGCCGGTCAGCCCTCGGCCGCCGCCGCGGGCGGCTCGCCGAGCGGGCGCCGCTCGCGTCGCCGCGCGCCGAGGTCGGCGACGCCGATCGCGAACGCGATGGCCACGAACACGGCGACCGCGAGCATGCCGAGGCCGTAGGCGTCGTGGTAGACGGCGAGATCGGGATCGCCGTCGGACTCGCGGAAGATCGTCGAGTAGAAGAGCGACAACGTGACCGCGGTGCCGATCGCCGTGCCGATGCGCTGGCCGAGCTGACCGACCGAACCGGCGAGGCCGCCCTGCTTCACGGGGATGTCCATGAGCGTCAGGGTCTGGTTGGGCGAGACGACGAGGCCGCCGCCCGCTCCGCCGATCACCATCGCGCCCGCCATCGCCCACGGCGTCACCGCGGGCGGGGTCGTGAGCGCGGCGAGCACGAGCAGTCCGATGCCGGCGAGCAGCAGCACGAGGCCCCAGACGACGAGCGGGCGGCCGAGGCGGTTCACGAGGTTGCCGCCGATCCAGGAGGTGAGCGCGCTGAGCAGCGCGAAGCCGATGCCCACCATGCCGGCGTAAACGGCTTCGAGGCCGAGGCCGTGCTGCAGGTACAGCGTCGTGAGCAGGAACATCGACGGCATCGCGGCGAAGTACACGCTCGCGAGCGAGATGCCGTTGCGGAACGAGCTCACGCCGAAGAGGCCGAGCGGCACGAGCGGGTGGCGACCGGATGCCGCGTAGTGGCGCTCCCACGCGATGAACGCCGTGAGGCCGAGCACGAAGAGCACGAGCACCCACCAGCGCGCCGGGTCGTCGTCGGGCGAGCCCGTCGTGAGCAGGAACGGCCACATCAGGGCGACGACGGTCACGCCGAACAGGAGGAGCCCCACCGGGTCGAGCGACAGCGGCTTGTCGGAGGGGCGGCGGGTCACGGGAAGCAGCCAGATCGCGAGCGCGATCGCGATGAGGGCGAGCGGGACGTTGATCCAGAAGATGCCCCGCCACCCGTCGGTGGGCCCGCCGATGGCGATCATGAGGCCGCCGAGCGTCGGCCCGAACGCCGTCGCGAGGCCGATCGTCGCGCCGAACAGCCCGAACGCCTTGCCGCGCTCCTTGCCGTGGAAGAGCTCCTGGATGATGCCGAGCACCTGGGGCATCTGGATGCCGGCGGCGACGCCCTGCAGCAGGCGGGCGACGAGCAGCACCGTCGCGTTCGGCGCGAGGGCGGCTACGAGGCTCGTGAGGGTGAACAGGCTCAGGCCGACGACGAACAGCGTCTTGCGCGACCGCTGGTCGCCGATGCGGCCGGCCGGCACGAGCGTCAGTCCGAAGGTCAGCACGTAGCCCGCGACGATGAGCTGCAGCTCCGTCGAGGTGGCGCCGAACGCGTCCTCGATCGACGGCAGGCCGACGTTGACCTTCGAGAGGTCGAGGATCGTGAGCGCCGCGACGGCGACGCACACCCAGTAGGCGCGCCAGCGATGCTCGTCGGACAGCGGAATGGAACGGGTCACGGGCGGCTGAGACATCCGTTCCAGCCTATGCCCGCCCCGCCCCGGTGCCGTGCGCCGGAAATGCCGAAGGCCCCCGCCGGAGCGGGGGCCTTCTCTCGGTGGGCGTCCTGGGTGCTTACTCGAAAACAAATGAGACAGCTCGTCAAATTCGTTCTGTACTTGAGAAAGCGCACTCAGAACGGGTTTCGCGTGAACCGTCTCGTGTTCGCAAGCCTCGTCCGCCGAAAGAACTACCCGTTGAGGTCCAGCAGGCCATCGTCGATGGGTACCGGGCGGGAGCTTCGATGAAGGAGCTTGCACGAGCGTTTGAGGTTCATCGGACCACTGTTCGTGCAGCACTGGATCGTGCAGGTGAACCCGTTCGGGTTCGGACGATTTCATCAGCGCAGGTTGCTACGGCCAGCCGGCTCTCAACCACACCCGCCAGCAGCTCGCCGGATAGGTCAATCTCGTCGAATCGGGAACCTTTTGAAGCGACCCGGACATATCTCTTTATGAACTGCTCGGTCGCCTGTGTGGACGGCGGATCAGCTCACGCGCGCTTACGATTCGTAGGCGCGGATACGAAATGGAGTCAGTGCTGGGGGGCGAGTTGAAGGCCGTTCTAGTGAACCCGACGGGGGTGCAGGAGGGCGCGGTGTTTCGGGTTCGTCTCTGGTCCCCGCCGGTCGCAGCCAACGCCGCCTGGTTCGTCGATGATTGGGAACTTACCGAATGCGATCTCTGGGACGTACTGGAGTGGGCGAGAGAGCGCTCGGGGCCGAACCCGTTCGAGTTGTTCGTTCGAGCGGGCTCGGCCGAGTTCTATCGGTTGGCGGGGGAGCCAGCTGACGGTGGCGGCACTCAGGAAACCGTCATCCTTCGCACCTGACGCAACTGAAAGAGGAATGAGGTTGCACATGCGCAAAGAAGCGATATGCAAGCTAACCCGGTCGCGTAGTCGACGACGAGCGGCTGCAGCAGCGCTGCTGGCAGTCGTGATGACTGTGACCGGCCTGTCGATCACCGCCGCGCCAGCCAACGCCGTGATTGTGGGAGTCTGCACCATCAAGGCCAACGACCCCCATCCTTCGGGTCACGTCAGTGGGATGATCAATTCCGAAGGGTCTCTCGTGTGTTCCCTCGGGATGCCCGAGATCTACGTTCAGGCATATCTACAGAAGTCGACCGGCGCCAGCTGGACTGGCAACTCGCAATCCTGGATCAACGCGGTCGCTGGTAAGACCTACAGCAGCTTCGCAAACGCTTCGTGCTCCAACGGTCCCGGAACCTTCCGCACACGTGTCTCGTACGCG
Source organism: Agromyces solani (assembly GCF_058349925.1). NCBI lineage: Bacteria > Bacillati > Actinomycetota > Actinomycetes > Micrococcales > Microbacteriaceae > Agromyces > Agromyces solani. The sequence continues at coordinate 886,601 of NZ_JBYRER010000001.1, read as the reverse complement.
ATCACCTCGCCGCCTGGTACCAACCCCGCCTACTCAGCGAACACGATCTACTCGCCCTGGAAGGCAGTCGCCTGCGGCAATGCCCTGATGGCATCCGCTTCGCCGAGCGCCGGCCAGTGGACAAGCGAAAAACCTCTCCCCGAGGGCGTATCGCTGAAGTCCACCGCCGACGGAGGCGTAGAAATCACCTTCGCGGTCGAGCAGTAGGGCCCCAACACGAGCCCTGCACATGAAGGGGGCGAGCCGATCGGCTCGCCCCCTTCACCAGCTCACTGAGCACGACCCCCGTGCGACCCTCGGGAAAAGGAAACTCATCCACCCCGCCGGAGATCGTCGGCGGCCCAAGCAAACCCCGCCGCCTGAGCCTGCGCCGCACAACTCCAGGCGGTCGGGCATCCGGCACTGAACTGGCCGGTCCAGTCCACATCAAGGTGGTCTCGAATCAAACCGTCACCCCGGTCCTGATTCAAGTTGACATAGTCAATATCGACTGGGCCGTCACGGACACATCCGCTGACGTCCTTGTCACGATCAAGGAGAACGGCAAGTGGCACGTTGGACGGAACCACTACGTCGATCTATTCCTCACTGGGCAGGATGACTCGTATCGATTTGCCGCCAGCGGGCTCAAGAACCGCGAGGAAGTCCGCACACAGTTCGTCCGTCACCTGGAGCGGTTGATGCGCCAATAGCCGCCGATGAGGTCCACACGAGCGCACTCTCGAACCACCCACACGACATGCGAGGGGGTGCACGGTTGCTTCTACGTCGCCTCGCCTAGGATCTTTCGCTGCTGCTCGAGCAAGGCGAGTTCCACGGAGCGCGCTCTGGTCGCTGAGAGCACCTCGAAGTCGTTCGCGGTCTGGAGTAGCTCGAGTTGCGTCTTAGCCGACTCGAGTGCGCGCAGCTCCTCAGACTTCTTTGACGCCTGCGCTGTCTTGGCCGCGCCGACAGCGTCGAGCACGTCACCCGCCGAACTGGCGATTGCCGAGACCGTCGATGCTGACCCGACGCCAAAGGCCTTGAGCGACATGTCGGGGTGGTACGACAGCTCGAACGAACGCTCGCGCAGCCAACTTCCATTGAGCGAGAGGTAGTCGGTAGCGCTACGGTCATCGACGATATCGAGGTGACGGACGGTATCAGCTTCCAGCTCCCAAGTGCCGACCGACCCTTGCCGGTAGATTCCCACCGTCACCGGGCGGGACCGCCGCAAGGCTACGAAGTCGACGAGGTCGTCGCCTGCGTCGTCTGGCGGGGTCTCGACGACGTGATCGATGATCGCGACCGCGACGCCGTAGCGGAGGGCAATCTCCTCCAATCTCGGGTCGGCGAACGCGGTATCTTGCGGAAGAGAAAGTGGGAGCTCCGGACCGTCGACCGCATGCAACGCGACCGGCGGTAGACGGAAGACGCCCGCGTCCACGACCGCTGCCTGAGCTGCAATCCACTCGCGCCGCATCTGGGAAACGAGGGCGAGTTGAGCTTGGACGGCGTCCAGCGCCGTCGCAGCGATAGTGGTTGCCTCCGGCGACTGCGCCCCGTCAGCAACCAGCTGAAGGAGGCCCCTAGTTTTCTCGGCGAGCGCGTCGAGGAGCGCCGCCAAGTCAACATGCGCGGCAGCCCATGCCTCTTCGAGTGAGGGACCGGCCGGCTCCGTCGGAACTTCCTCCGCCCAAAGAACAGCGCCGAGGCTGATTACCTTCCCAAGCAGGCTGACAATCGGCGACAGATCGCGAGACGCCTCGCTGTTGATGGATTGGATGAAGCCTCGGTCATCAAGGGTGATCGTCAGGTCGATCTTCTCGAGAATTCCCGCATCGACCGTAAGCGTCTTGCGACCGCCCGGATCTTCGACGGTGGTGTAGCTCAGGACCACATCATGCGTGTCAACAAGGTGACTTCCCGAGGTATCTGCGACCACTGACGAGCGGAGGGTTACGTCAACCGTGAACTCAGTCCGGGGCAACCAGTAACTGAGCCCCAATCCCATATCAGCCATGTCGACTCCTCATTGAATCGCAGCGCACGTACGGCAGCAGTCTGACAGTGGGCCGGGCCGGCCAGTACCCCCACCTAGAGGTACGCGCGCGAGGTCGGATCTTGAGCTCCTTTCGCGCTCTCGTGATCGCCGTGTAGAAGATGTTATGGGTGATGTCGTCCTCGTTCGCCTCCGTAATGACGATCATCACCGAGTCATACTCAAGTCCCTGAGCCTTGTGGATCGACACGGCGTACGCGACCTGGAACGGCACGGTCGTATAGGCGGTCTCGTCGTCATCGTCGGTGCTCGCGCGGTGGTAGACGTCGAAGCTAACCGTGGAATCTCCGACGTATCGCAAGTCGCCTCCATCGACGTCAATCGCAGTCACGGCTCGGTCGAGCCAGACGTCGAATTGAATGCGGTCCAGGTGAACGACGATGTCGACGATTCGACCCTTGAGGTTGTTGTAGATGAAGCGGTTGAACCGCTCGGTCTGGTTGAACAGGATGGGGTCGCCAACCTTGTAGGTGTTAACGCCCCAGACGACGGCCATGCACGGGTTGCCTCTGCTGGAACCGATTCACGTTGTTGCCACTGGCAGGGCAGCCCGCCGCCGCGTCAGGCTTCGCCTCGGCCGGCTGGCTACCTCCCCGAGATTCCCGACCTCGCCGGTTCCAGCACGATTGTTGCCGCTTTAGACCCTGATCATCGTGTCATTCTTCGTATCGTCGCGATCTGACCGTCGGCTGAGGAGCTCTGCAGCCGGGCCGAGAGAACAGCGTGTTTCAGTAAGTGACGGGGCGTCGCACGATTCATTGACGACGGCGAAACGGACGACATACTCTCACGTCCAATCGATTGACTTAATCGAGGCCGTGATGGGAAGGATGAAATTAGCGTGCGAAGAAAGACATGGGTCCCGTTGGCCGGATTGGGCGTGCTTCTGGCAGTTCTGGTCGCCGCGAGCCCAGCAAGCGCAGGAACCACGAGCTACAAGAACTCTGACGGTAAGCAGGGGACCTGGTACAACAGTACGGCTGCCGGGAGCATTACCGGGGGCACCGGCAAGGCGTACGCGGGCACAGGCACGGCATCGACGTTCCTCATCCAGACCGTTTCGACGCAGGCGTCGTATCGATATGGATGGGGTACTGGGCCCGGCAATGCCACCGTGAGTTTCGGTCACGCGGCCACTCCAAGCACGGCCGTTGCGAAGTCGCAATGTCGATGGACTTCGACGATTCCGAGCCTTGTCGACAGCTATGTGCTCGAGACGTGCAGCAGGACCACAGCCTCAACCTTCGCTGCCACGGCTGAGGAACCGACGACGTCTGAAATTGCCGCCGGAGCGAGCTCCGAACTCGCAGCGGCGGCGAACTCCGAGGTCGAAGTCCCAGGAGCTTCGCGCGGTGCCTCCCCGCTTCCGGCTTACGCTGCGGGCGAGTTCGGTGGACAGTTCAAGGCTGGTTCGCTTGTCAATCTCGGCACGTTCGACAACGCCACGTATTGGCGCGGTGCGAACGGCGCAGGAGACATCTGTGTCGTTGCCACAGTGGACAGCGCGCAAAGCTACGCGAGCGCGTGCGTGTCGGCCAAGGACTTCGCGAAGGACGGCGTGGGGGTCGCGCTGGGAGGCACGTCGGACGAGCCCACGGCATACGCCTACCTGCTTCCGTCGCAGTTCGCCGGGGCATCCGCGAAGGGTATCGATGTCGCGCCGTCGGGACTCTTCGTTCTGAGTGGATTGGCTGACACTTCAGAGGACGTCACTCTGTCAGCTTCAGGGGGAGCCGCTCTCAAGCTCCCCAGCCTCTCGGCCTTCTGACGAAGGGCGTGACTTGAGGTACTGGACCTTCCTTGTCGGGGCTGCTGCCGGCTTCGCGGCAAGCCTGTTCCTGGGCTACGCACAGCAATTCGCTGATGCGGCGGCCCAGGGTGTTCTGATCGACCTGGCCGGGTCGGCCGTCGGAGTCGGCGATCGATACGCACCGATCGTCTTGACGCTGATCGTGATGCTCGTCACGGTCGCGTTTGGGCTCGGCGTGAGTCGGGGGCGAACCGTCGCCAATTCCTGGTTCTGGCTGGGATTTGCGGTGGCCGGCGTAACCACCATCGTCGTTGGCTGGGTGCTCGCCGGGCCAGCGATGGCAGAGATGCTCTCCTATCCAGGAGCCTCCATACTCGCCCTGGTTGTTGAGGCGTCAGCCTCGGTTGCGGTGTACGTCGTGACGGGCGTCGCCTTCACGCTGGCGTGGCTAAGGCGAGCAACGCACCGTCCGCGTCTAGTCCCTCGAGAGTCGTAAATCGCAGTGGTATGCCTGCCGAAGGTAATGAGACGCCCGGCAGGCATACCACTGCTCCGTCAACTCAGAGAGGCGTCGGTCTCAGGTTGATTGGAAATGGGCCCTGGGGTCGGCGCGCGGTTCGTCGCTCAGTGGTCGTGGTAGTCACCACCTGGCGCGCCAGGCCACTCGGCGATACGCATCACCGCCGTACCAGTCAGGTGATACACTCCCGACAACTCATCTGTTCCTGGGAGGTTGCGGTGGGCACGGTTCTTCTCCTCTCGCTTTCTCCGGTGATCATCGGAGCACTCGCGAGCGTGGTGGTCTGGCTGATCTGGGGCCGCAGTGGTGACTCGCTTGCGGGTCGGCTGCGGTGGCTTTCCCTCGGTGCCGGGGTACTGCCCCCGCTGGTGACCGCCTTCTACGCGGGGGGAATGACCCTCCTCGCCCTCCAACCGACCCTTGGCCTGGATGCGATCGGCGCGCTCTGGGATCTGCAGTACATCGTGCCTTTGGTCGCAGGATTGATCGCAGTCGGACTGCTCTCGGTCCCCAATCACGACTCTGCCCCAACTCCTGGACCGTTCACGGCAGAGGTGACTCGTCGCACAACCCTGACGTACCTCGCCAGGAGTTGGGTAGTGACGCTGATCGTGCTGCTCACGATCACGCTCACTGTGACTTGTGCGGCAGGGATGGCGTCCGTCCCTGATCATGCAGGGCGTTACACGCAGTTCGGCTTCAGCATCGGAACTATGACCGTCGCTACGACGATCTACGGCTGGTACTACTCCTTGCCTACGCTTGCTCTCGTCGTGCTTCTTGCAGTCGCCTCTTGGGCCGCTCTCAATCGCATCGCGCGGCGGGCGTTGAGCGTCCCGTATGGCCGGGACGTTGCCGACCGGCGTATGCGAAGCCGGAACATCGCTGCGATCGCCTCGGGAGTCATCTCGCTTCACCTTGCGCAGATCCTTGGATCGCTTGCAGGGACCTCGACCTTGGAGGGCGGGTTTAGCACCGAACGGGCCGGGGAGGTCGCCGTACAGGCTCCCTTCGCAGCGATGACACCACTTCTCTATGTGAGCAGCTTCGCATTCGCATGCGCTGGCGTGGCATTGTGCCTCTGCGTCGCGCTCTCCGCTGTACCCGTCCCAACGCAGGCCCGCCGAGCCCGGGTGGCGGCAACCTGATGCGCATCACCCTGGCCAGCCGCGGCGGATCGCCCGCCGAGCAAATACACGGTCAGATACGTGGTCTCATTACAACGGGCGGGTTGGTTGCTGGCGAACGCCTCCCCTCGGTTCGACAATTGGCCGGCGACCTGCGAGTCGCCCCTGGCACCATCGCCAAGGTCTACAAGCAGCTCGAAGAGGAGCAACTTCTTGAGAGTCGAATCGGCGCAGGTACCCGAGTGAGCCGTGAAGCATCCGCGGTCTCTTCCTCGGTGGCGGTTGCCGCACGCCGCTTGGTAGAGACCGCCAAGGGGGACGATCTCGGTCTTGACGACGTTCTGCAGATGATCCGCGTCACGTGGTAGTCACGCACGATTGCAGCGACTGTGACATTCCCGCTGATGTGTGCATGTTACTTGCCGCGCAGCGCGGCTGGATGGCACACAGCGCCGACGTACCGCGCATAGTGGCTGGATCAAGCGCCCAGGCCGCGCTGGTGCGTCACACAGGGCCACAACAACAAGAAACCGCCCTTTCGGGCGGCTTCTCGGGATCAGATCTATTTGGCCTTACTGACGCTATCCTCACCGGCATCTACGACGTCGGTGATTCTAGTAAGGCTCTTATGGTGGACCCAGGGGGATTCGAACCCCCGACCTTCTCATTGCGAACGAGACGCGCTACCAACTGCGCCATGGGCCCGAGCCGTGAACGAGCCTATCATCCCCCGAGGGGTGGTCTTGACCACTCGGCCCGATCAGCCCGCCGCACGACGTCGACGCAGTACGGCGTCGAGGTCGTCGATGCCCGGCCGGGCGTCGTCGACGATGCCCATGCGCGCGTACGGGTTCGCGGCGCGATCGGCGGTCCGAGCGGCCTCGCGTCCGGCGGGTTCGGGCGCGGATGCCGCGGGAGCGATGTTCGGCACCCGCGGGGCGAGCCGCTCGGCGCGCCTGGCGAGCAGCGCCTCGCTCTCGACGCGCTTGAGCTCGGCCGCCGCCTCGATCGACGCCATGGCCGTCGCGGCGATCGTGCCGCGCGACAGGTGGAGCGGCTTCGGCAGCGGGCGGGGCGTCCAGCCCTCGGCCTCCGCCTCCGGCTCGGCGAACTCGATCGGCTCGAAGTCCTGCGCGACCGGCGCGACCGACGCGGCGACCGCGACCTGCGGGGTGCGCGACTTCGCGAGCCGGACGAGGCCGAGCACCGCCCCGACGAACGCGACGCCTCCGGCCGCAGCGATCAGGAGCGATGCTCCGAACGCCGCGGCGACGAGGCCGACGACGACGGCGATGAGTCCGGCGAGGGCGATGAAGGTGCATGCGGCCCGCCTGCGGCGCACCGCGCGCGCGGCACGGCGTGCGGCGTCGGGCGTACCCGCGGTGCCGTCGACGGCTGCGACGGGTTCGGTGACGGGCGCGCTCGCCACGGCCGCCGCCGCACGGGCACGCGCGGCTTCGGCCGCCTCCTCAGCGGCCCGCCGCTCGGCGATCGCCTCCTGCTCGACGGCCTCGGCGGCGAGCCGCGCCGTCTCCTCCTGCTCGTGCAGGATGCGCTGCTGGGCCGCGACCTCGCGCGCCGTCGCCTCGACGACGACGGGCTCGGGCGTCTCGGCGGTCTCGGCGAGGATGCGCAGCGTCTGCTGCAGCCGCACGGCGTTCCGCTCGGTGGCGAGGTACTGCCTGCGGCGCAGCCAGCTCGGCAGCAGGTACGCGATCCACAGCGCGGCCGCCACCGCGATCAGGATCCCCCCGCCGATCACATCCATGCGATAACGCTAGGACACGCGCGACCGCACGCTCGAATCGGCGCGGGCGTGTTCAGCGATCTGTCAGGCGGAGCGGTTCGGCCGCGGCCGCACGGTCCTCGTCGGGGATGCGCGCGGCGTCGGCCGGCGCCCGACCGTCGCGCCAGCGACGGAGCACCCCGCGGGGCACCTCCTCGCTCACGAGCGCGAACGAGAAGTGGTCGCACCAGGCGCCGTCGATGTGGATGAATCGGCGCCGGAGCCCCTCGTAGCGGAAGCCGAGCTTCTCGACGACGCGCAGCGACGGCCCGTTCTCGGGGCGGATGCAGATCTCCATGCGATGCAGCCGCAGCACCCCGAAGCAGTAGTCGGTCGCGAGCGCCACCGCCGTCGGGGTGATACCGCGTCCGGCGACCCGCTCCGAGACCCAGTACCCGATCGTCGCCGACGACAGCGAACCGTAGCTGATCGACGAGACGTTGAGCTGGCCGACGAGTTCTCCGTCGACCTCGATGACGAACGGCAGCCCGTGCCCGCTGCGCGCGTGCGCGAGCAGGTTGCGGATCGATGCCCGGGCGTCGATGAACGAACCGCCGCCCGGGTAGGTCGCCTCCCACTTCTTCAGCCACCCGCGATTCGCGAGGAGCACCCGCTCGAGCGGCTTCGCATCGCGCACCCGGATGGGCCGCAGCACGACCTCGCCGTCGCGGAGCGTGGGCAGGGGCGATGCGGCCATCGTCAGGCGGTGGGTTCGGTGAGGGTGCCGGTGTAGTCGATGAGCCAGTGCTTGAGGTCGCTGCCGAGGTCGTCACGGTCGACGGCGAGCTGGATCACGGCCTTGATGTAGTCGAGCTTGTCGCCCGTGTCGTACCGGCGCCCCCGGAACACGACCCCGTACACCCCGCCCGTGCCCTCGACATCCTCCGCCATCGTCATCAACGCGTCGGTCAACTGGATCTCACCACCCTTGCCCGGCGCCGTGTCGGCCAGCACCCCGAACACCTCGGGCTTGAGCACGTACCGGCCGATCACCGCGTAGTTCGACGGCGCGACCTCACGAGCGGGCTTCTCCACCAGGCCCGTGATCCGCACCACATCCGGGTCATCCGTCGCCTCGACCTGCGCCGCCCCGTACAGGTGGATGTGATCCGGATCCACCTCCAACAACGCCACGATCGACGCATCCCGCTTGACCTGCTCATCCAGCATCCGGGTCAGCAACTCGTCCCGGGCGTCGATGATGTCATCACCCAGCAGCACCGCGAACGGCTCATCCCCCACATGCATGTGCGCCCGATGCACCGCATGCCCGAGCCCGAGCGGGTCGCCCTGCCGCACATAGTGCATGTCCGCCAGCTGGGTCGACTCGTTCACCTTCTCGAGCTTCGCGTGATCACCCTTCTTCTCCAGCGTCGCCTCCAACTCCGCGACCCGGTCGAAATGATTCTCCAACGCGTTCTTGTTCCGACCCGTGATCATCAACACATCCGTCAGACCCGCGGCAACCGCCTCCTCGACCACGTACTGGATCGCCGGCTTGTCCACCACCGGCAGCATCTCCTTCGGCATCGCCTTCGTCGCCGGCAAGAACCGCGTACCCAGACCAGCAGCCGGAATGACCGCCTTCGTGATTCGTTGAGTCATGCGCTCAAGCGTACCGGCTGGGTTCCTTCCTTCCGGGTCGCCGGTTCGGCCCCGAGTCGCTCACCGCGGCCGGCGGGCCGTCTCCGCCTAGGATGTGTGCCATGCCCGACGATCCCGGCGTCCAGAAGCGCATCCTGCGGGCGGAGCTCCGCGAGCGCCGCCAGAACATGTCGCTGCACGAGCGCACGCACGCCACCGAGGGATTCACCGCCCGGCTCCAGGAGCTCATCGGGTCGACGGGTGCCGAGTCGATCTCGTGCTACCTCTCGATGCCCTCCGAGCCCGACACCCGGCCGTTCGTGAACTGGGCCGAGGACCGAGGCATCCGGGTGCTGTTCCCCATCACCCGCGAGGACGGGCTGCTCGACTGGACCGTCGGCGAGGAGGCGACCGAGACGCTCGGCTTCCACGGCACGCCCGAGGCCGTCGGCGAGCTGCTCGGCCCGATGGCGATCAACGACGTCGACCTCATCGTCGTCCCGGCCGCCGCGATCGATGCGACCGGCATGCGCCTCGGGTGGGGACGCGGCTATTTCGACAAGACCCTCGGATCGATGGGAAAATGTCCTCCGGTGTACGCCGTGGTCTTCGACAGCGAGTTCGTCGAGCACGTGCCGCGCGAGGTGCACGACCAGCCGGTGAACGGCGTCGTCACCCCCACGCGCATCATCGCCTTCTGAGCCGGCGCACCGCCGCCCACCCCACCGAGAGACCGCAATGCCCACGTATTCCTATCGCTGCACCGAGTGCGACAACGCCTTCGACATCCACCAGGCCTTCACCGACGACGCGCTCACCGTGTGCGAGGTGTGCGGCGGCAGGCTTCGCAAGCTCTTCAACACGATCGGCGTGACCTTCAACGGCTCGGGCTTCTACCGCACCGATTCCCGCGCCGGGGGTTCCGGGGGTTCGAAGGGCGGGGCGGATGCCTCGTCGTCGTCGTCCTCGTCCGGCTCGGGCTCGTCGGGCTCGTCGAAGCCCGCGTCGAGCGGCGGGGGCGCTTCGGCCTCGTCCTGAGCCTCGGCTAGCGTGGTGCCCGTCCGAAACCGAAACCGGAGGGGGAGGCCGTGATCAAGGGCTTCAAGGAATTCATCATGCGGGGCAACGTCATCGACCTCGCCGTCGCGGTCGTGATCGGCGCGGCGTTCACCGCGGTCGTGAACGCGGTGGTCGACGGGCTCATCAATCCGCTCATCGGCCTGCTGTTCAAGGCGAACAGCCTCAACGACCTGACCTTCGAGCTCGGCTCCGCGACGTTCTACTACGGCAGCGTCATCGGCGCGATCATCTCGTTCCTCGCCGTCGCCGCCGTCGTCTACTTCGTGTTCGTCATGCCGATGAACCACTTCAAGGAGCGCGCCGAGGCGAAGCGCAAGGCCGGGCAGCCCGACCCCGAGGAGCCCGAGACCGAGCTCACCGTGCTCGCGCAGATCCGCGACCTCCTCGCCGAACAGGGCACGACGGCCGGTTCCGGTCGCCACAGCGACCAGTAGCGCCGGTCAGTCGCGCCGCCAGTGCGGCGGCCGGTCGCGCAGCAGGCGCTCGTCGTCGGGCGAGGTGCGCCGAGGCATCCCCGTCGCATCGGCCGGCTCATCGCCCTCGGCGGGTGCGACCGGCGCCTCCGGCGACGGATCCGATCCCGGCGCGGGCGTGAGCTTCGCCCGGCGCGCCCGACCGGGTGCGCGCTCCACGCGCTGGCGCGGCTCGGGCTCGTCGGTCACGGCCGGACGCCGGCGGCGCCGACCGCCGCGCCGTCGTCGGCGGTCGCGTCGGGCTTGCCGAGCACGGTCGCGACCCGCGCGGCGACCGCGTCGGGATTGCCGAACAGCTCGAAGCTGTGCACGCGCAGGTAGTGCCATCCCAGCCGGCGCAGCACATCCGGTCGCAGGCGCAGCGACTCGCGCAGGCTCTGCCCGGCGAACGCGTCGTCGGTCTCGACCACGACCGCCTTGCCCGCGTGGGCCGCGGCCAGCGCGAGGCGTCCGCGGTAGCCGACGCTCACCCGGATGCCTCGCCGTTCGAGGCGTGCGGCGAGGTCGCGCAGCATCGAGCCGACCACCATGCGTTCGCCCGAGTCGGCCGCGCGCTCCTCGGTCTGGGTCAGCACGTTCGCGAGTGCGAGCACGCCGTGGCTCTGCCGCGACTCGTCGATGTCGTCGGGCCGGAACGCCGACACGATGTCCATCGAACGGCGGGCGCGGGTCATGCCGACGGCGAGCAGCCGGTCGCCGCCCGGCTCGCCGAGCGAGCCGAAGTTCGAGAGCAGGCGCCCGTGCGGCGTGCGGCCGTAGCCGATCGAGAAGATCACGCGGTCGCGGCTCTGGGCGACCGCCTGCTCGAGCGTCAGCACCGTGAAGGGCTCGGCGCGGTCCTTCAGGATGAAGTCCGACAGGTCGGTCCGCTTCGCGAACGCCGCGAGGACGGCCTGGTGGACGCGCGCGGCGTGCCGCGTGCTCGCGGTGATCACCATGAGCGACTCTCGCGGGCGCTTGACGGCGTGCTCCATGACGAGTTCGACGACCTTCGCGACCTCGGAGTCGATCGATTCGACGGTGCCGGTCACCGAGTCGGGGAGCCCGTTGCCCGAGACGTAGTGCAGCCCGAGGCTGCCGTGCCCGAGGAAGCTGCCGGCCCACGGCAGCGAGACGATGCGACCGCCGTAGAAGCGCCGGTTCACGAGTTCGGCGAGGTCTTCGCCGCCGGCGCGGTAGCTGCGGGTGAGCGTGAGGGTGGGCAGCAGCTCGCCGAGCCGGGCGAGCGCCGAGTCGGCGTGCAGCGCGTCGACCCCGCCGTGGTCGTGGCCGTGGTCGGGCGGCGTCTCGCCGTCGTCGATGCCGGTCTCGAAGAGCGTCGGCGTCTGCGTCACCGGGTCGCCGAAGGCGACGACCTGTTTCGCCCGCCGGATGGCGCCGAGGTTCTCGGCGATCGTCGTGGCCCCCGCATCGACGAGCACGACGGTGTCGAAGTCGATGCGGTCGTCGACGGCCGACACCTCGTAGGGCGAGGCGAGCCACACGGGCGCGAGCACGCGGAAGAGGTTCGGCGCCCCCGTGACGAGCGCCTCGGCGCGCAACCGGTCGCCGCGGAGGAGCCGCTTGAGCACGGCCGCCTCTTCGGGGTGGTCGACGAGCGCGACCTTCCAGTTCTCGGCGAGCCGCCACGCGAGGAGCGGACCGGCCGCGGACGCGTGGGCCTCGTCGACGAGGCGGAAGTCGCCCTCGAGCCGGTCGAGCACGGTCGTGTTGGCGCCGAGCAGCGCCTTCTCGCCCGCGAGCACCTGTTCGAGCACCGACTGCCACCAGGCCAGCTCGAGCTCGTCGGCGACCCTCGGCTCGGGCACGTGGCGCTTGGCGAGGTCGACGAGCAGCGGGTCGAGCCCGAGGTCGCGGAGCCGGCTGAGGATCGCGGTGCGCTCCTGCAGGTTGGCCAGCACCTCGGAGTCGGCGGCGAGCCCGGCGAGGGTGGCGACGAGGTCGCGGATCGGCCGGGCGCCGAGCTGACGCGGCGTTCCGACGAGGTCGAGCGGCGCGTCGAGGGTGGCGAGGTCGGTCGAGACGTGCTGGTAGGCGACGTGGACATCGTCGATGCCGACCGGCACGCCGGGGATCGCCCCGGCGTCGGAGTAGCGCTGCCACAAGGTTCGCTGCTGCTGGATGCCTCGGAGCGCCGCGTTGAGGTCGGTGACGTGCACCCCGGGTCGCACGAACTCGAGGGCGTGGCGGCGCAGGCGGCGACGGTTCGCGCCCGACATGCCGGACTCGCGTCGCGGGGCGGTCGCGGCGATGAGCTCGCCGAGCGGCCGGTCGAAGACCGACGGCTGGAACCGGTCCAGGGTCTCGCGCACGTCGAGCAGCAGCCGGAGGAACACGCCGAGCTCGGCGATCGACTCGAACTCGCGGAGCCGCGTCTGCGCGATGAGGGCGCGGCCTCGCTCGAGGAGCCTCGGCACCTCGACGGAGCTCAGCCGCTTGGCGAGCTCGTGCGCGTTCGTCGCCTCGGCGGAGGACGCGAACGAAGCGCCGTACCACGGCGAGTCCCCGGGGCCGTAGCGGAACTCGCCGAGCTCGGCGGCGCGCGCGAGGTCTCGGGCGACCGCGTCGCGACCCTTCGCGAGCCGCGCGAGGGCGCCGCGGTCGAGCCGGGCGGTCGTCGAGGGCGACGTCGGCAGCAGGGCGAGTCGCGCGAGCTCGCTGAGCGCGTCGAGCACCGACACGTGCAACTCGGGGTCGGGGCGGGTGAGGGCCGTGCGGTAGTCGAGCAGCACCTTGCGCAACCGCACGAGCGCGTCGTCGACGTCGGCCACGCGCGGTCGTTCGGCCTTCTCGTTGCGCGAGATCGACTGGATCAGCTCACGACGGAGTCCTCCGGTCGTCACGGCGGCGCCGCCGAGCCCGACCTGCCCCAACCGGTGCGCGATGCCGTCGAGGCTCGCGCGACGCGAGCCGACCACGAGCACCCGCTTGTCGTTCGCGACGAGCGCGCCGATCGCGTTGACGATGGTCTGCGTGCCGCCCGTGCCGGGCAGCGTCTTCACGACGACCGATGCGCCCTGTTCGATCTCGGCGACGACCTGCTCCTGCTCGGGGTCGGCGTCGAGCAGCAGCGTGTCGGTCGACGGCGGCCGCTCATCCTGGCCGACGGGCTTCGCCCGCTCGCCGCGAGCTGCGGTCACGGCGGCGCGCGCGGCCGGATTGCCGGCCAGCGCGTCGATCACGGGGTGGTCGAGCTTCGCCGCGTCGATCGCCATGCTCGGACCGACCTCGGCGAACGAGGAGACCACGAGGCGGGGCGCGACCTGGAACCAGGGCAGGTGGCTCGTGAGCCCGCGGAGGCGGTCGATCACCGGCTGGGGCTTGAAGACGCCGTTCGTGATCGCGAGGGCGACGAAGGCGTCGGCGTCGAGCGTGATCTGGAACTGGTCGCGCAGCTCGCGGGCGAGCGCGGGGTTCAGGAACGGCTGCCCCTTGAGCTTGAGCTCGAAGTCGCGGCCGTAGCGGCGGATCGCGAGGGGGCGCAGCAGCACCGGAGCGAGGAACTCCTCGCCGCCGTTGCGCCACGAAGCGAGGCCGATGGCGAGGTGCACCGACTCGATGCCGCGAACGCTCCGCAGCTCGATGCCCTTCTGCGTGATCTCGGCCGCCGCGAGCCGCGCGTTCCGCAGGGCGAGCTCGTCGCGGATGAGGCTCGAGAGGAGCGTCGACTTGCCCGTGATGAACTGCGGCAGGCCGCCGGGATGGGTCGTGGAGAGCTCGATCCGGGTGCGCGGGGTGTCGATGAACCGGACGAGCGGCGAACGTCCGCCGACCGCGCCGAGCTCGGAGTTCCAGCGCCGCCAGGCGGGTTCGGCGACGTTGCCGGCGACGAGCGCGGGATCGCCGAGGCTGAGGCCGTCGGGGCGGGTGATGTCCTGTTGCATGGGTTCCGGGGTGAGTCGGTCGGCGGCGGCGTCGGGCCCGTCGCCGAGGATCTCGTCCTCGTCGTCCTGGTTCCGATCGAGCCGCTGCACATCGACACCCTAAGGCGAAACGCGCGAAATCCTCGGAGCATCGCCGCGATCGGCGCCGTTCAGCATTCTCCCGGATACCCCATGGGTATCCGTGTTACGGTCGTCGGGTGCACGAGATCCACGACCCCGCCCCACGCTCGACCCCCCGCCCGCCCGTGACCGTCGTCGTCGGCGGCGTCGCCGGCGGCATGTCCGCCGCCACCCGGCTGCGCCGGCTCGACGAGGCGCGCGAGATCATCGTGCTCGAGCGCAGCGGCGCGGTCTCGTTCGCCAACTGCGGCCTCCCGTATCACGTGTCGGGAATCATCGCCGAGCGCGACGACCTCGCCCTGCAGACGCCCGAGCGGCTCGCCGCCCGCTTCCGCATCGATGCGCGCGTGCACCACGAGGCGATCGCCGTCGACCCCGCCGCCCGGACCGTCGCGGTGCGCGACCTCGCGAGCGGTCGCGTCGAGTCGGTCGCGTACGACGAGCTCGTGCTCGCGACGGGCGCAGCACCCCGCCGTCCCGACGACGTCGAGCCGGGCGCGCCGCTCCACGTGCTGCGCACGCTCGACGACCTCGACGGCATCATGGCCGGCCTCGACTCGCTCGCCGACGCCGGTCCGGCCGTGGTCATCGGCGGCGGCTACATCGGCATCGAGCTCGCCGACAACCTCGTGCGACGCGGTGTCGCGACGACGCTCGTGCAGCGCGGCTCGCAGGTGCTCGCCGCCCTGGACCCCGAGATGGCGGCCCCCGTCGCCGATCACCTCGCCCGGCACGGCATCGCGATCGTGCTCGGCCGCGACGTGCGCCGCGTCGCCCGCGACCACGTCGAGCTCGACGACGGCACCCGGCTGCCGGCCGGCATCGTGTTCGCCGCGATGGGCGTGCGGCCGGAATCGGGCCTCGCCGCCGACGCGGGCCTCGAGATCGGCCCGACCGGCGGCATCGTCGTCGACGACGCGCACCGCACGAGCGATCCGTCGATCTTCGCGGTGGGCGACGTCGTCGAGCAGCGCGATGCGATCGACGGCTCGGCGCGGCTCGCCCCGCTCGCCGGCCTCGCCAACCGCCACGGACGGGCGGTCGCCGACGTCATCGCCGGCACGGCGCGCCCCACTCGTCCGGCGCTCGGCACGGCGATCGTGGACGCCGCCGGCCTCACGGTCGCATCGACCGGGTGGACCGAGCGGCGCGCCGGCGACGACGGCCGGTCGGTGCGCGTCGTGCACTCGCATCCCGCGTCGCACGCCGGCTACTACCCGGGAGCGGCACCCATGTCGCTGAAGCTCGTCGTCGACGCCGCCACCGACCGGATCATCGGCGCCCAGGCGGTCGGCACCGACGGGGTCGACAAGCGCATCGACGTCCTCGCGACGGCGATCTCGACGGGACTCACCGCCTCCGAGCTCGCCGACCTCGAACTCGCCTATGCGCCGCAGTACGGCCACGCGAAGGACCCGATCAACCAGCTCGGCTACATCGCGGGCAACCTCGCGAGCGGCGAGGACCGCGTCGTCCAGTGGCACGAGCTCGACGACGAGCTCTCGAACGGCGCCGTGCTCGTCGACGTGCGCGCGGAGGCGCAGCTCGAGGAGGGCCGCATCCCCGGCGCGACCTGGATCCCCGTCGAGGGGCTGCGCGAGCGGCACGCCGAGTTCGCCGGTCGGCGCGTCGTCGTGCACTGCCGCGTCGGCCAGGGTGCGCACACCGCCGCGCGCCTGCTCGCGCGATTGGGGCACGACGTCGTCAACCTCGACGGCGGCTTCCTCACCTGGCGCGACGGCATGCGTGCCCGCGAGCTGGCCGCGGCCGCGGCATCCGAACCCGCAGACGGCGAACTCGCCGCCTGACCGACCATCCCCTGACGAAGGAGCCCGAATGCGAACCCTCTCCCCCGCCGAGGTGCACGCCACCGACGACGCCTACCTCATCGACGTGCGCGACGAGGCCGAGCTCGCCCAGGCGCGCATCGACGGCGCCCACCACATCCCGCTCGGCGAGCTCGTCGCCCGACTCGACGAGGTGCCCCGCGACCGCACCGTCTACGTGCTCTGCCACGTCGGCGGCCGCAGCGCGCAGGCGGTCATGTACCTCGAGCAGCAGGGCGTCGACGCCGTGAACATCGACGGCGGCATCGTGGGCTGGTACCGCGAGGGCCTGCCCGTCGAGCTCGGCGGTGCGTCGTGAGCACCGCCCTCGAGGAGCAGCGGCGCATCGCCAACCGGCTGAAGCGGGCTCGCGGCCAGCTCACCGCGGTGATCGAGGCCGTCGAGTCGGGCGCCGACTGCCGCACCGTGGTGACGCGGCTCGCGACGGTCTCGAGCGCGCTCGACAAGGCGGGCTTCGCGATCATCTCGACGGCGCTGCGCGAATGCCTCGCCGACGAAGCCGCGCCCCGCAGCGGGGCCGACGACGAACCAGTCGGCGACGGCGACGCGATCACCCGTGAACGCATCGGCGTCGACGAGCTCGAGCGGCTCTTCCTCAGCCTCGCCTGAGACGACGGAGGCCCCTCCCGCGTTCGCGGGAGGGGCCTCCGGTCACCACCGGACCGGGAGCGAGCCGGCGATGACGGTGGTGCACCCCTCGCGGCCGCCTGTGCAGTGGCGGCCGATCGGCTGCGAGGGGTGACGATCACGGTCGCGGATGCCTCGGCCGAGGCATCCGCGCCGATGGGCTTCAGCGGGCCGTGTACTCGAGGCCCTGCGCGGCGGCGCCCCGATGCCCGGCCTCGTCGGTCAGCGGGCCGTGTACTCGAGGCCGTGCGCGGCGGCGCCCCGATGCCCGGCCTCGTCGGTCAGCGGGCCGTGTACTCGAGGCCGTGCGCGGCGGCGACGGGCTCGTAGGTGAGCTTGCCGGCCGTGGCGTTGAGGCCCTTGGCGAGCGCCGGGTCGGCGTCGAGGGCGGCCTCCCAGCCGAGGTCGGCGATCTTCAGCGCGTACGGGAGCGTCGCGTTGATGAGCGCGGGCGCCGACGTCGCGGGCACCGCGCCGGGCATGTTCGCGACGCAGTAGTAGATCGCGTCGTGCACCTTGAAGGTGGGCTCGGCGTGCGTCGTCGGGCGCGAGCCCTCGAAGCAGCCGCCCTGGTCGATCGCGATGTCGACGAGCACGGCGCCCGGCTTCATCGAGGCGACCATCTCGTCGGTGACGACCTTGGGCGCGGCCGCGCCAGGGATGAGGACGGCGCCCACGACGAGGTCGGCGGTCTTCAGCGCGCGGGCGATCTCGTACGACGACGACGACATGGTCTTGATGCGGCCGTGATAGCGGCCGTCGATCTCGCGCAGCTTCGGCAGCGAGATGTCGAAGACGGTGACGTCGGCGCCGAGGCCGAGCGCGGTCGCCGCGGCCTGCTCGCCGGCGACGCCGCCGCCGATGACGACGACGTTGGCGGGGGCGGTGCCGGGCACGCCCGCGAGCAGCACGCCGCGGCCGCCCTTCGAGGCGTGCAGCTCGGCGGCGCCGACCTGCGGCGCGAGTCGGCCGGCGACCTCGCTCATCGGGGTGAGCAGCGGCAGCGAGCGGTCGGCGAGCTGCACGGTCTCGTACGCGATGGCGGTGACGCCCGAGTCGAGGATCGCCTGCGTGAGCGGCAGGTCGGCCGCGAGGTGGAGGTAGGTGAAGAGGGTGAGGTCGTCGCGGAGGTAGCCGTACTCGCTCGCGATGGGCTCCTTCACCTTCAGCACGAGCTCGTTCGACCACGCCTCGGCGGCGGTGGCGACGATCGTCGCGCCGGCCTCGGCGTACTCGGCGTCGGTGTAGCCCGCGCCGAGGCCCGCGCCGGCCTCGATCTGGACCGAGTGGCCGCGCTGGGTGAGCGCGTGAACGCCCGCGGGGTTCATCGCGACGCGGAATTCGTTGTTCTTGATCTCAGCAGGCACGCCGATGCGCATGGGTTGCTCCGTCTTGGCCATTGGCCGAATGGTATGTGGGGTGACGGCACCATTGTCGCCGCAAATTCGTCACGATCAAAGATCCACCGTGGATCATTCGGTAGAATCGACGAACACCATTCATTCGTGCGAAAGGCGCCCGCCCGATGACCGATGCACCGCACATCAGCGCTCCCGGCGCCGACCCCGCGGCGGTCGCGCTCGACGCGATCGACCGGCAGATCATCGCCCTCCTCCACGAGAACGCGCGCATCCCGAACGTCGAGCTCGCCCGCGCCGTGGGCGTCTCGCCGTCCACGTGCCTCGCGCGGGTGCGGTCGCTGCGCGAGCGCGGCGTCATCGTCCGGTACACGGCCGAGATCTCCCCCGCCGCGCTCGGCTATCACCTGCAGGCGCTCGTGAGCGTGCGCATCCGCCCGGGCGCCCGGCACCTCATGGAGCAGATCTCCGACGAGCTGCGCCGCGAGCCCGAGGTCGCCCAGCTCTTCTTCCTCGGCGGCACCGAGGACTTCCTCATCCACGTGCGCGTGCGCGACAGCGACCACGTGCGCCAGTTCGTGCTGAAGAACCTCTCGGCCAACCCCGCGGTCGCCCTCACCGAGACGAACCTCGTGTTCGAGCACCACACCGCGATGTCGGCGGGACTCCGCGCGGTGCTCTGAGGCGCACCGGCGCACCCGGCCGATCGGCCTCAACCGCCGAGCGGCAGGATCTCCCCGAGGTCGAGCCCGTCGGGGCTCTCCAGCTGCGCGTAGGTGCAGCTCGAGGCATCCCGGTCGGGTCGCCACCGCCGGAACTGCGCCGTGTGGCGGAACCGGTCGCCCTCCATGTGGTCGTACGCGACCTCGACGACGCGCTCGGGCCGCAACGGCACGAACGACAGGTCCTTGCCGGCGCTCCACCGACTCACCGCCCCGGGCATCCGGGTCGTGCCGGACCCTGACGGCGCGGCGGCCCGGGCCTCGGCCCACTCCCCCCACGGGTGGTCGGCGAGGTCGGTCGCGACGAGCGGCGCGAGCTCCGCGACGAGCTCGGCGCGCCGGGCCATCGAGAACGCGGCGACCACGCCGACGTGGTGCAGCCGGCCGTCGTCGCCGTACAGCCCGAGCAGCAGCGACCCGACGACGTCGCCCGACTTGTGCCACCGGTACCCCGCCACGACGCAGTCGGCCGTGCGCTCGTGCTTGATCTTGAACATCGTGCGCTTGTCGGGCTGGTACGTGCCGTCGAGCGGCTTCGCGACGACGCCGTCGAGGCCGGCGCCCTCGAACCGGGTGAACCAGTCGCGGGCGACGTCGAGGTCGGCCGTCGCCGGGGTCACGAAGACGGGGTCGGATGCCTCGGCGAGCACCGACTCGAGCCGGCCGCGCCGCTCCCCGAACGGCGTACCGGTCAGGTCGTCGTCGCCGAGCGCGAGCAGGTCGAATGCCACGAACGAGGCCGGCGTCTCGGCGGCGAGCAGCTTCACCCGGCTCGCCGCCGGGTGGATGCGCTGCTGCAACGCGTCGAAGTCGAGCCGGCCGCCGCGCACGAGCACGATCTCGCCGTCGACGACGCAGCGATCGGGGAGCTCGCGCCGCAGCGCCTCGACGAGCTCGGGGAAGTACCGCGTCATCGGCTTCTCGTTGCGGCTGCCGAGCTCGACCTCGTCGCCGTCCTTGAACACGATCGTGCGGAAGCCGTCCCACTTCGGCTCGACGTGCCCGACGTCGGGGATCTCCTTCACCGACTTGGCGAGCATGGGCGCGACGGGCGGCATCACCGGGAGGTCCATCCGACCATCCTGCACCCGGCCGCCCGCGAGCGGTAGCACTCGCCGCGCGGGGGGTCAATCCCTCGTGCGGCGGCGCCGCCGCGCCTACGTTCGTAAATGTCCGACGACGACGTCGGCGCGAGGAGAGCTGACATGAGTTCGATCATCGACCGGCCCGTGCATCGGCGCGACGGGAACCCCGACCTCGTGCTCCCGGCGATCGGCATCTGGTGGCCGATGCTCGAGGGCACGCTGCGCCGCGAGATCCTGGAGGACCTCGGCGCACCGCTGCGGGCCGTCGTCGTGCGCCGCATCTTCGAGCTGTGCGAGCTCGACCCCGGACCCGCGCCGCGCATCGGCGTCCACCTCGACGAGAACCAGCGCGCGTACATCGCCGGCTGGATGCACGCGGTCGACTGGACCTGAGCCGGGTCGGGGTCACAGCCTCGAGACCGCACGACGGCCGGTGCACCGGCCGTCGTGCGCAGGGCCTGCTCGGAGTGCGACGATAGACGGATGCCCGCCGATTCGTTCCCACTCGTCGAGGAACTCGCCATCGCCCGTCTCGTCGGCCCGTTGAGCCTCAGTCGCGGGCGTACCGTCGAGCGCGCCGGCGCGGTGCACGACCTCTCGTGGGATGCCTCGGGCTTCCGCCTCTCGGCCGTCGTCGACGGCACCGCGCCCGCGCCCTATCGGGTCGACGTCCGGCTCGATCTCGGCGTCCCGGGGCGCACGACCATCCTCTCGGGCACCTGCACCTGCCCCGTCGCCCGCAACTGCAAGCACGTCGCCGCGGTCCTGCTCGCCTCCGGCGAGCGCCACCGCCTCGACGACGCCCCGCCGTCGCCCGAGGCCCCCGCCGACCCCGCCGAGCCCGAGTGGCGCGCGGCGCTCACCGCGCTCACGGCGAGCACGCCCGAGGCGGACCCCGCTCCCCGCCAGCCCCTCGCGCTGCAGTTCGAGTTGCGCGAGCGGGTCGCCCGGCGCGGAGGACCCCGGCAGGCCGCTCGCGACGAGCCGGCCACGAACGAGGACGCCGTCGAGCGCCTCGCCGTCCGCCCGGTGACGCGCGGGGCGCGCGGCGGCTGGATCAAGGCGAACCTCACCTGGCAGAACGTCGGCTTCCAAGGTCGCGCGGGCGGATTCGACCCGCGGCAGGCGCGGTGGTTCGCCGAGTTCTCGATGCTCAAGGGCGCGCGGCACGCCGGCTTCGCGGAGTACGGCTCGGCGTGGATCTCGCTCGACGACTACGAGAGTGCGACCCTGTGGGCCCTGCTCGCCACCGCACCCGACCACGGCATCGAGTTCGTCGGCACGACCGCCCGCACGGAGGTCGCGATGGCGGGCGCCGCCGACATCGGCCTCGAGGTGCGTCGGGCCGCGGGCGACGCCCGCGACGAGGGCCGTGACGGCGGCGGTGACGACGGCGGAGCGCGCACGGGGGGCGACGGCGATGCCGGCGCGAACGATCCCGACGGCGGGGGTCCGCTCGAACTCGCGTCGAGCGTCACGATCGACGGCGAACGGCTCCCCGGCCGACGGGTGCGACTCATCGGCGATCACGGCGTCTACGCGTTCGACTTCGCCGTCGGGCGCATCGTGCTGGCACCCCTCGCGGCGCCGCTGCGCCCGGCCGCCCGGCTAGCGATGCGGCGTCGCGACCCCATCGTGGTTCCCGCCGAGGAGGTCGCGGCGTTCACCCGCGAGCAGTACCCGGTGCTCGCGCGCTCCCTGCGCATCTCGAGCGCCGACCCGTCGGTCGAGCTCCCCGAGCTGCCGCCGGCGACGCTCGTCGTGACGCTGACGCACGAACCGGGCCAGGTGCTCCGGGTCGGCTGGGAGTGGGAGGCGGACGGCGGCCGCCGCCTGCCGTTCGACGTGCCCGACGCCGAGTTCCACGACCCGGCGGGCGAGCGCCGGCCGGCGCTCGCGGCGGCCGCCGTGGCCGCGGACGAGCCCGCGGGAGCGCCCCTGCTCCGGAACTCCGCGCGCGACGCCCGCTCGGAGCCGTCGCTGCGTCCGACGACCGTGCTGCGCGGCATCGAGTCCGCCGAGTTCTCGACGCGTGTGCTGCCCCGCCTGCGGGACGTCGATCGCCTGCGCGTCGAGGAGGTCGGCGAGGCGCCCGAGTACCGCGAGCTCACCGAGGCGCCGAGGCTGGCCGTCACCGCCGTGGAGAGCGAGCGCACCGACTGGTTCGACCTCGGCGTGATCGTGACCGTCGAGGGCAAGAAGGTGCCGTTCGGCCCCCTGTTCCGGGCGCTCTCGCGCGGGCAGAAGAAGCTCCTGCTCGTCGACCACAGTTACCTGTCGCTCGACCACGAGGTGTTCGCACCGCTGCGCGAACTGCTCGAGGAGGCGGGCTCCCTCGACGAGTGGGAGACCGGCGAACTCGCGATCCACCGCACCCAGACGGCGCTCTGGAGCGAGTTCGAGGACCTCGCCGACGAGTCGGAGGCCGCCGTGTCCTGGCGCGAGACCGTCGCCGGACTGCGCTCGCTCGATCGGATCGACCCGGTCCCGCCGCCCGCGGACCTCGCGCTCGAGCTCCGCCCCTACCAGCTGGAGGGGTACCGCTGGCTCGCCTTCCTCTACGAGCATCGGCTGGGCGGCATCCTCGCCGACGACATGGGCCTCGGCAAGACCGCGCAGACGCTCGCGCTCGTCGCGCACGCCCGCGAGCAGGCGGATGACTCGGAGCCGCCGTTCCTCGTCGTCGCACCGACCTCGGTCGTGTCGAACTGGGCGCGCGAGGCCGCACGGTTCGTACCGGGCCTCCGCGTCGCGACCGTCACCACGACGCAGGCGGCGAGCCGGGTCCGGCTCGCCGACGCGATCGCGGGCGCCGACCTCGTCGTCACGAGCTACGCCATCCTGCGCCTCGACGCCGAGGCCTTCGCCGAGCCCGAGTGGGCCGGGCTCGTGCTCGACGAGGCCCAGTTCGTGAAGAACGGCAACTCGAAGGCCAACCAGGCGGCCCGAGACATCCGTGCGCCGTTCAGGCTCGCCGTGACGGGCACGCCCGTCGAGAACAACCTCATGGAGCTGTGGGCGCTCATGAAGATCGTCGCCCCCGGGCTCTTCCCCTCCGCGCGGGCGTTCGCCGAGCGGTACCGCCGCCCCATCGAGAACGATCGCAACGCCGAGCGCCTCGCGACGCTGCGCCGCCGCATCCGGCCGCTCGTGCTGCGCCGTACGAAGGAACTCGTCGCACCCGAGCTGCCCGAGAAGCAGGAGCAGGTGCTGACGGTCGCGCTCGACCCCGCGCACCGCCGTATCTACGACACGTTCCTGCAGCGCGAACGGCAGAAGCTGCTCGGCCTCATCGACGACCTCGACCGCAACCGGTTCACGATCTTCCGGTCGCTCACGCTGCTGCGGATGCTCAGCCTCTCCCCCGCGCTCATCGACTCCGAGCAGTACGCCGACGTGCCGTCGGCGAAGCTCGACGCGCTCTTCGAACAGCTCGACGAGGTCGTCGCCGAGGGCCACCGCGCGCTCGTGTTCAGCCAGTTCACGTCGTTCCTGCAGCTCGCGGCCGCGCGGCTCGAGGCCGCCGGGGTGCCGTACGCCTACCTCGACGGCGCGACCCGCCGCCGCAGCGAGGTCATCGATCGGTTCCGCACCGGCGGCGCTCCCGTCTTCCTCATCAGCCTGAAGGCCGGCGGCTTCGGCCTCAACCTCACCGAGGCCGACTACGTGTTCCTGCTCGACCCGTGGTGGAACCCCGCGAGCGAGGCGCAGGCGGTCGACCGGGCGCACCGCATCGGCCAGGCGAACACCGTGATGGTGTACCGGCTCGTCGCCGAGGAGACGATCGAGGAGAAGGTCATGGCGCTCAAGGAGAAGAAGGCCGCGCTCGTCTCGTCGGTCATGGACGACGAGGAGCTGTTCGCGACGACCCTGACGGCGGAGGACCTCCGCGGGCTCATCCAGCCGTGAGCGCCACCCGATGGGTTGTGCCGCCGGGCCGGTGAGGGGGAATCACCGGCCCGGCCGTCGACGGCCCCACGCGGGTGAGGTCGTGAACCCGCCGACGGCGCACGCCTGAAGGCACGCGCGTCGCATAGGCGAGGAAGAAGCGTTCGCCCCCTGCTCCTCCCACGTCGCACTCCGCTGCCGCGGTAACGAGGAGACGATGAACCCGAATCATCGCCGCCGCCGCGTCGCGAAGTCCTTCGATGCTATCCCGTGTCGTACCCCGATCCGGGGTACGACACGTGCCGATCGTCCCGAATTCGAGGCGGCGCCGCACCGTGATGGTGCCCCCGGCAGGATTCGAACCTGCGCTTCCGACTTAGGAGGTCGGCACTCTATCCCCTGAGTTACGAGGGCGCCGTCCGAGTCTACTTCCTGCGGTGGCTGGTCTCCGTCCGGGCATGACCGTTCGGGCAGCGGAGCCCTGCTCGGCGATGGCGCGCCGCATGTCACCGGCATCGCAATGCCGTGCCAGCACCTCGCGATCCATGTCGTCACGCGATCGGCGACCGCCGACGTCACCGGCCTCCAGCAGGATGCCGATCGGCGTCGCTCCGGTAACGTGGTCGGCGGCGCGCAGCGGGCGCGCCGGGTTGCGGCTCGGCCGCGAAAGGCGGACGGATGGCGCATCGCACGACGAGGTTCTGGGTGGGTGCCTCGACGACGGGGGCGCTCGGGTCGCCGGCCGCGGGGATCCGCCCGCTCGACGTCGACGCCGACGGCCGTGCGACGCTCGGCGACTCCGTCGACGTCGGCGAGAATCCCATGTTCCTCGCCATCTCGCCGGCCAACGGCGTGCTCGGCATCGTGCACGAGCTCGAAGACGGGCGCGTCTCGACCTGGACGCTCGAGGGCCACGGGCTCGCCGCGTTCGGCAAGCCGGGCGCCGCCTCGGGAGACCCCTGCCACATCGCCTTCGACGAGTCCGGTGAGCTGGCGTTCGCCGCGAACTACTCGGGCGGCCGGCTCACGGTCCACCACGTCTCACCGGATGCCTCGGGCGATTCGATCCTCGAGGCCGAGTTCGTCGGCACCGGCCCCGACACCACCCGGCAGGAGTCGTCGCATCCCCACCAGGCGGTGCTCGACACCGCGCGCGACCGGCTGCTCGTGCCCGACCTCGGCGCCGACCGGGTCCGCATCATCGGGCTCGCGGGCCTGCCCGAGGCACTCGGCCACGCGCCGGGCGACGACATCGCGCTGCACGCGGGGGCGGGGCCCCGCCACCTCGTGGTCACCGGCGACCTCGCGATCACCGCCAACGAGCTCGACCGCACCGCGAGCGTGATCGACCTCGTCGAGGGCCGCGAGCTCGGCTGGTTCCCGATCGGCCCCGAGACTCCGGCGCGCGGGCTCGGCTGCTCGGCGATCCGCCTCACCCGGGGCGGCATCGTGCTCATCGGCGACCGCGACGCCGACGCGCTGCGCGGACTCCGCCTCGACCCCTCGGCCGGCACGCTCGAGCTCGTCGCGACCGTTCCGACCGGCGGGCGCCACCCGCGCGACCTCGAGCTCACGCACGACGAGCGCTTCGCCCTCGTCGCCGACCAGGGGTCGGACTCGATCGCGATCGTCGCACTCGACGCGGAAGGACTCCCGGTGGAGGTCGTCACCACGCTCGCGACGCCGGCACCCGCCTGCCTGGCGCGGGTGCCGTAGCGCCCCGATACGGGCCGTCGGCTCAGACGGGCGGGTAGAGGTAGAGCGCGTCGCCAGCCGGAATCGTGCGGCGGTGGTACGAGTGATCGGAGTTCTGGTTGTACTCCTCGAGGTTCACCGAACCGTCGGCGTTGATCGACTGCACGTACGCGACGTGGTTGTACGGGAACCAGGCCACCGCACCGACCACCGGGGTCGAGGAGGTCGGCCAGCCGTGCGCGACCCACTCGTCGGCCCACGCGTAGGCGCTGCCCGAGGCGAGGTTCGACCAGTCCCACTTCCACGGCGCGCTCGTGACGCCCGCGTCGCGGTTGAGTCGCCAGGCGACGAAGTCGACGCACTCGCGGTAGTAGTAGCGCAGCGGCGAGAGGCCGCCGCCGTAGTCGTCGGGCAACTGGTCCCACCAGGGGTAGTCGTCGCCCTGGGCGCGCACCTTGGGCTTGGCGTACTCGCCGCTGCCCCGAGACGCGAGTTCGGACGCCCACTCGCGAGCCTCGGCCTCTGCGGCGAGCCGCGCGGCCTCGTCGATCTCGACCTTCGTCGTCACCGCGTAGCCGTCGGCGGTGATGGGTGCGTCGCTCGCCTCGGCCGCGACCGAGAGACCCTGCGCCTCCGCGACCGTGCGGCTGAAATCACCGGATGCCCCGAACTCGGTGCCGGTCGGAACCATCGCGTAGGCCGGAAGCGCGACCGTGCCGACGATCGCCGGAACGATCAGGATCGTCGAGAGCACGCGGAGCCGTCGATCCCGCGGGCGGGTCGTGGTCGACGCGGCGTTCGCCGGTTTCGAAGCCCCGGCCCGGCGAGATGCTCGCGGAGCGACCGGCGCCTCGGCAGCACGACGACCGTGCTCGGGTTCTCGGGGGCGGCTCCGCACCCGACCTACCCTAGGGCACGCCGCGGGCCTTTGTCACGACGGCGCGCACGCGGGCACCCGCGTGTCCCGCGGCGGCGTGCAGCGGTCGTCTCAGGCGGCGGTGGCGAGGAACTCGTTCCACTGGGGCATCGGTCGCTCGACGCCGCGCACGACCCAGCTGCGGCCGTTCGGCATCTTCGGCGTGAAGCGCAGCTCCCATCCCATCTCGGCGGGCGTCCGGTCGCTCTTCACGTTGTTGCAGCGGAGGCAGCAGGCGACGAGGTTCTCCCACGTGTCGCGCCCGCCGCGCGACCGCGGGAGCACATGGTCGATGGTCGCGGCACTGCGACCGCAGTAGGCGCAGCGATGCTCGTCGCGGCGCAGGACGCCCCTCCGGGTCACGGGGACGCGGTGCGCTCGCGGTGCGCGGACGTAGCGAGTGAGCAGGATCACGCTGGGCCGCTGCCAGGATCCGCTCGCGGCGCACACCGGATTGCCCTCCTCGTGCACGAGCACGGTGGCCTTCTGGTTCATGACGAGCAGCAGGGCGCGCTTGAACGACACGACGGCGAGCGGTTCATATCCGGCGTTGAGCACGAGAGTGCGCATGGGGGGCCTTTCGTTCGGTGCTGGATGGCTTCCAGCCGCGTGGACGGTTCGGCGACCCCTCGTCGGCCCTCAGGGCCGAACCGGCGGTGGCGGTGCAGCCGACGCCCCGAGAACGAGAAACGGGCACCGTCATGAAGACAGTGCCCGTCGAAGTGCTCGCCCGGATCGTACTCGGCTGACTGCTCGGCCGATGGTCGAAGTGCGCGCGCTCATCCGTGGAATGGATGCTGCGCCGGCTTCCCATCGCCCTCCCCCTGCTCGGATTCTCGGAGTCGTCAGGGCTTCAGGGTAGAACACGAACGGCGCGCCGGGTACTCCCGGCGCGCCGTCGTCCGCGTGTGGTCACACGCCGTTCATCGCTCAGATACCGATGCGGACGATGTAGTAGTCGCTCGTCCAGATCGGCTGCACGCGCACCGAGGCGCCCTCGTACGGTGCGTGCAGGATCATGCCGTTGCCGGCGTAGAAGCCGTCGTGGCCGTCCATGATCACGAGGTCGCCGGGCTGCGCGTCGGCCTCCGAGATGACGGTGCCCATGGCGCCCTGGCCCGAGGACGAGTGCGGCATGCTGACGCCGAACTGGGCGTAGACGTACATGACGAAGCCCGAGCAGTCGAAACCGGCGGGCGTCGCGCCGCCGTAGACGTAGGGCACGCCGATGTACTGGGTGGCCACGTCGTACACGCTCGCGAGGTCGAAGTTCGGGTACGGCGGGTTCGCGAGCAGGTCGGACGCGCTCGGTCCGTCGTAGGACGCCGCGTACGAGGCCATCGCGTTCTCCGCGGCGATGCGGGCGGCCTCGGCCTCGGCCGCAGCGCGCTCGGCGGCACGGATGGATTCGCCCGTGACCGTCTTGTAGCCGTCTTCGGTGACGGGCGCCGCGATGACGTCGTCGGTGACCTCGACGGTCTGCGCCTGCGCCTTCGAGAGCTTGGTCGCGTCGGTCTCGCCGAACTGCGGGCCGATGCTGCCCGGGGCGATCGCATAGGCCGGGATGGCAAGGGTGCCGACGATGCCCGCCGCGACGGTCATCACCAGGATGTTCGCCACGCCGCCTCGCCGGAGCGGACGGGTCGACGGCAGCGGCTTCGCTGCGACGGCCTTCGCCAGGTCTGGGGTGGTCGGGGGATTCTGGGCCGGCTTCGAAGCGATGATCGCCTTCGTCGCGGCCCCGCGGGTGCGGCTCTTCGCGAGCCGACGCCGTGAGAGTCGAGCCAAAACGTGTACCTCCGTCGCCCCGCGGCACGGGGGTGCCGCTCCACCTGTTTGCGCACGCGGCGCTTCACGGGTACCGGATCGAGCGGTGGAACGCGGGAGGCGTCTCGACCCTTGGACCGCCGGCGGGCTTCTCGCCAACGGACTCGTACGAGGGTACGCGAGTGCCGCCCGAATGTCACATTCTGATCACGGCGCGTCGAAGATCACCCGATCAGCGCCGAGAACCGGATCACTCCGCGATGAAGATGTGGCTCGCGACCTCGGTCGGGAGCTCGAGCGCACCGCTGGCGCCGTCGACCCGGACGAGCACGTACCCGCCGGTTCGGCTGAAGGTCGCGGCGGCGCCGGGCACGATGCCCGCCTGCTTGAGCTGGCCGAGCAGTTCGGGGTCGAACTGCACCGGCTCACCCAGCCTCCGGACCGTGCCGCGGACCGGCTCGTCGCGATCGGCGACGAACTCGACGACGCTCACGACGCCGGCGAGGAACGGGTCGGCCGGGGTGAGGCCCAGCTCTTCGAGCCCGGGAATCGGGTTGCCGTACGGCGACTCCTTCGGGTTGCCGAGGATCTCGATGATGCGACGCTCGACCTGCTCGCTCATCACGTGCTCCCACCGGCACGCCTCGTCGTGCACGTACTCCCACTCGAGCCCGATCACATCGGCCAGCAGCCGCTCCGCGAGCCGGTGCTTCCGCATGACGTGCACGGCCTTCGACCGGCCGGATTCGGTGAGCTCGAGGTGGCGGTCGCCGGTCACCACGACGAGCCCGTCGCGCTCCATGCGCGCGACGGTCTGGGAGACCGTCGGACCGGAGTGACCGAGCCGCTCGGAGATGCGCGCACGCAGCGGGACGATGTTCTCTTCTTCGAGGTCGAGGATCGTGCGCAGGTACATCTCGGTGGTGTCGATCAGATCGGTCACGCGTGTCCTCCCGTTGCGTCGCGGCCCGTCATCAAGCCTAGCGGCCGCCACCCTCTCGCTAGACTCGTCGCATGCCGAGCCTCGTGATCCCCGCTTCCCTGCTGCCCGCCGACGGACGCTTCGGCTGCGGTCCGTCGAAGGTGCGGCCCGAGCAGCTCGCGCACCTCGCCGAGTTCGGTCCGGCCATCCTCGGCACCTCGCACCGGCAGGCGCCCGTGAAGAACCTCGTCGGTCGTGTGCGCACCGGCCTGGCCGAGCTGTTCTCGCTGCCCGACGGGTACGAGGTCGTGCTCGGCAACGGCGGCTCGACCGCGTTCTGGGATGCCGCGTCGGCCTCCCTCATCGACCGTCGCGCGCAGCTCGCCTCGTTCGGCGAGTTCGGCGCCAAGTTCGCGAAGGCGGCGGGGGCGCCGTGGCTCGAGGCCCCCGACGTCCGCACGGCGGCCCCCGGGTCGAGCGCACGCCCCGAAGCCGCCGCGGGCATCGACGTGTACGCGTGGCCGCAGAACGAGACGTCGACGGGCGTGCAGGCTCCGGTCACCCGCGTCGTGGGTGACGAGGGCGCCCTGACCGTCATCGACGCGACGAGCGCGGCGGGCGGCGCCGCCGTCGACGCGCGCGAGTTCGACGTCTACTACTTCGCCCCCCAGAAGAACTTCGCCGCCGACGGCGGCCTGTGGTTCGCGATCCTCTCGCCCGCCGCGATCGAGCGCGTCGAGCGCCTCGCGGCGACCGACCGCTACATCCCCGAGTTCCTGTCGCTCAAGAACGCGATCGACAACTCGCGGCTCAACCAGACCCTCAACACCCCGGCACTCGCGACCCTCCTGCTCATGGAGAACCAGATCGACTGGATCAACGCCTCGGGCGGGCTCGCATGGGCCGATGCCCGAACGCGGGAGTCGTCGTCGCTGCTCTACCGGTGGGCCGAGGCGAGCGAGGTGGCGACGCCGTTCGTCGCCGACCCCGCGGACCGCTCGCAGGTCGTCGTCACGATCGACTTCGACGAGCGCATCGACGCATCGGCGATCTCGAAGGTGCTCCGCGAGAACGGCGTCGTCGACACCGAGCCGTACCGCAAGCTGGGCCGCAACCAGCTGCGCATCGCGACCTTCACCGCGATCGAGCCCGACGACGTGCGGGCGCTCATCGCCTCGATCGACCACGTGCTCGAGCAGATCGGCTGACCGGTGCGGCTCTGGCTGAGCGAGAGCGAGCGCCGGCCCGATCCGGCGCCGGCCAGGGCCGACGCCCGCAAGGCCCTCCTCGCGGGCACGCTCGGCTGGGTCGCCCTGCTCGGCGTCGGCCTCGTGGCCCGCGACCGGCTCGAGGCCGCGGGTCTCGACTGGCTCGTCGCCGCAGCGGCCGTCGGCGCCGTGCTCGGCCTCATCGGCCTCGCGGTCGTGCAGACGATGCGGCGTCGCGAGCGTCAGTCGCGAGCGGGCTCGCCGGATTCGAGGGCCTGAGCCGACTCGGCATCGGGCCCGTCGACGCCGTCATCGACGTCGCCGTCATGGCCGGACTGCACGTCGGCCTCGTCGAGCGCGTCGATGTCGATTCCGTCGAAGGCGTCGTCGCCCTCGAGCTCCCCGTCGAGACCCTCGTCGTCCTCGTCGTCGTCGAGCTCGTCCTCATCGTCGTCGAGCTCGTCCTCGTCGTCGTCGACCTCGTCGTCCACCGCGGTCTCGTCGAACTCCTCGTCGTCGGCCTCGGCCGCCTCTGCGGCCGCCGCGGCCTGCGCGGCGCGGTATTCGGCCAGCCGCTCCGACCACGGCACCCACTCGGGCGCGAGCAACGCGCGCTCGCCCGGCATGAGCTCGGTCTCGAGCACCGTGGGCTCCGACTCGTCGACGCGGGCGATCGTGACGCTCCAGTGCCAGCCCGGGTAGCCCGCGAGGTCGGCCGCGAACTGCAGGGTGAGCACGTGCTCGCCCTCGACGACGTGGCCGACGACCGACCCGACCGTCTCGGGCGCCGTCACCTCGAGCAGCGCCCGCTGCGCGAGTGCGGCGGAGGCGAGGAGCACCTCGTCGGCGATGGCGTCGGGCCCGGCCGATTCGACCGTCGCCTCGGTGGCGGTCTCGTCGACCGCCGTCTCGGATTCGTGCGGCTCAGGCATCCAGCTCGTCAGCCACCTTGCGCAGGAGCGCCGCGATCTGGCGGCCGCGCGCCTTGTCGGGGTAGCGGCCGCGACGGAGGTCGCTGCCGGCCGCGTCGAGCCACTTCACGAGGTCTTCGACGACGACGGCCATGTCGTCGGCCGAGCGGCGATTCATCTTCGCGAGGCTCGGCGGCGTCTCGACGACGCGCACCGAGAGGGCCTGCGGCCCGCGCCGGCCGTCGGCGATGCCGAACTCGACCTTCGAGCCCGCACGCACGGTCGCGCCGGCGGGAAGAGCGGAAGCGTGGAGGAAGACCTCCTGGCCGTCATCAGAGCTGATGAAGCCGAACCCCTTCTCCTCGTCGTAGAACTTGACCTTGCCGGTGGGCATCGCAGAACCTCGCTTTATACGTCGCACGGCGCGCCGAGAGCAACGCGCCGTTCAACCTCCAGTCTAGAGTCCCGCCGACCCACGCGCGGCCCCGCTGCCCTATCCTTGACGAGTGAGCGATTCCGGCCCTATCACCGAACATCGCGCCGAACGCATCCTGGCCGTCATGTTCGCGGCGATCATCGGCTGCTCGATCGTCGCGTTCTTCGCCGTCATCATCGGCAGCGCCGCAGGCGCCGCCGCCGACGACGGCTTCAGCCGGGGCGCTTGGCCGTTCGTCATCATGTTCCCGTGGTTCGGGTTGCCGATCGCGTTCCTCCTGCTGATCGCGCTCCTGATCGTCAATGCGGTGCGTCGCTCCCGCGAAGCCCGGGCCGGATCGAGCTGAGCGGAGACGATGCTCGAACTCGCCGGACGACTTCGCGAGCTGCCACGGGACGACCTCGCCGCAGCCCTCCGGACGCGCGAGTTCGACGCCTCGGGCGTGAACGACCTGTTCGATCTCGCCGAGACCCTGCTCGCACCCGACTCGGTCGATCGGGCGATCGCCCGGCTCGACCGGCACCGGCTGGCGGTGCTCGCCGCAGCCTCCGACCCGGGTGCGACGGTCGAGGACGTGCGACGCACGCTCGCTGAGCTCGGCGCACCGGCTTCCACGGTGGATGCCGCGGAGCCGATCATCGACCGCCTCGCCGAGTCGCTCCTCGTGGTGCGCAAGGGCGACCACGTGCATGTGCCGGCGGGCGTCGCGACGCGGCTCGTGCCCCGACTGGGCGTCGACCTGCCGACGGCCGCCGAGCTCGCCGCCCCGGCTCCCCCCGTGCTCGTCGGCGACGACCCGGTCGATCGCAGCCTGCTCGAACGCCACTCGTCCGACGCGGCGTACGCCACGGTCGCGGCGACCGCGGAGCTGCTCGCGGCCCTCGGCGCGCAGCCCGCGCGGGAGCTCGCGAAGGGCGGTCTCGCACTGCCCGACTCGAAGCGGCTCGCCGAGGCGAGCGGCACCGCGCTCGAGGCGCTCCCCCGCCTGTTCCATCGCGCCGACGAGGCGGGACTCGTCGTCCGCGACGGAGCGTACTGGCTCGAATCCGACCGGGGGGCCGCCTGGTCGATGGAATCGGCCCGGGGCCGCTGGCTCCTGCTCGCGTCGTGCTGGCGCGATCGCATCCCCGAGACGCTGCGCGACCTCGTCACCCGGCGCAGCGAACCCCTCACCTCCGGGGCCCTCCGCGACGACGTGCGCTGGCTGTACCCTGCCGGCGGCGTCTGGCTCGAGGACGGCCTCGAGCGCCTGCTCCACGAGGCCGAGGCGCTCGGACTCGCCGTCTCGGGCGAACCCGTCGAGGCCGCGCGTCTCGTGCTGGCGGGCGACCTCGATCGGGCCGCCGACCTCGTCGCCGCGCACTTCCCCGCGCAGGTCGACCGCGTCTACCTCCAGCACGACCTCTCGATCGTCGCGCCCGGCCCGCTCGAACCCGAACTCGATGCACGGCTCCGCGGCATCGCCGACGTCGAAGCCCGCGACCTCGCCTCGACCTATCGCGTGAGCGCGGCATCCGTGAACCGTGCGCTCGCGGGCGGCGAACGCGCCGAGACGATCCTCGACTTCCTGTCGTCGATCTCGCTCACCGGCATCCCGCAGCCGCTCGCCTACCTCGTCTCCGAGGCGGCCGAACGCTTCGGCGCCGTCCGGGTCTCCGCCGCCGCGGAGTCCGAGGCGCCGGCGCAGGCATCGATCCGCTCCGACGACCCCGAGCTCGTCGGCACGCTCGCGGTCGACCAGGCGCTGGCCTCGCTCGCCCTGCGCCGCACCGGCCCGCACCGGCTCCTGACGCGATTCGCGCCCGACGTCGTCTTCTGGGCGCTCTCCGACGCGAAGTACCCCGTCGCCGCTGAAGACGCGGAGGGCGAGATCGTGCGGCTGCAGCGCCACCGGCTCGCGCCCGCGCCCGTCGTCGCGCCGCGCGCCGACCCCGTCGCGGCACTCCTCGACCGGCTCGAGGCCGCGCAGGGCGGCGACGGCACCGAGCAGGCCTGGCTCGCCCGACAGCTCGAGGCGGCCGCGCGCTCGAAGGAGGTGCTGACCGTGACGGTGAGGATGCCCGGGGGCGACACCGCCGACTACCTCCTCGCACCGGCGAGCGTCGCGAACGGCCGCCTGCGCGCCCGCGACCACAGGGCCGACATCGAGCGCACGCTGCCGCTGTCCGCGATCGCCGCGGTCGCGCCCGCCCCCGCGTCGGAGCTGTAGCCGAGCGGGTCGCGCCGCCCGGCGCCACGAGCCCGAGGCATCCGCACCGGCCGGCCTCGCACGGAGCGGGCGTAGACTGGACGGTCATGTCGGACGGCCCACTCATCGTTCAGAGCGACCGCACGGTCCTCCTCGAAGTCGCGCACCCTCTCGCGGAGGACGCGCGGCACGACCTCGCCGTGTTCGCCGAGCTCGAGCGCGCGCCCGAGCACGTGCACACCTACCGCATCACGCGGCTCGGCCTCTGGAACGCGCGGGCGGCCGGCCACGACGCCGACGACATGCTCGGCACGCTCGAGCGCTACGCGAAGTTCCCGGTGCCGCAGACCGTCGCGGTCGACCTGCGCGAGACCGTCGGCCGCTACGGCCGGCTCGTGATCGATCGGACCGACGACGGGGCGCTGCGCCTCGCGAGCAGCGACCTCGCGGTGCTCACCGAGGTCGTGGGTGCGAAGAAGATCGCCCCGCTCGTGGGCGACCGCATCGACGACACGAGCTTCCTCGTGGCGCCCTGGGCGCGCGGGCAGCTCAAGCAGGAGCTCGTGAAGCTCGGCTGGCCGGCCGAGGACCTGGCCGGCTACACGCCTGGCACGCCGCACGGGATCGACCTCGTCGAGAACGGCTGGCACCTCCGCGACTACCAGCAGAAGGCCGTCGACAACTTCTTCGACGGCGGGTCGGGAGTCGTCGTGCTGCCGTGCGGCGCCGGCAAGACCCTCGTCGGCGCCGGCGCGATGGCGACCGCCAAGACGACGACGCTCATCCTCGTGACGAACACGGTGAGCGCCCGCCAGTGGCGCGACGAGCTGCTGAAGCGCACGAGCCTCACGGCCGACGAGATCGGCGAGTACTCGGGGCAGGTGAAAGAGGTCAAGCCCGTCACGATCGCGACGTACCAGATCCTCACCGCGAAGCGGAAGGGCGAGTACGCCCACCTGTCCCTCCTCGACGCGCTCGACTGGGGCCTCATCGTCTACGACGAGGTGCACCTCCTGCCGGCCCCCGTGTTCAAGCTCACCGCCGAGCTGCAGGCCCGCCGCCGGCTCGGCCTCACCGCGACCCTCGTCCGGGAGGACGGGCGCGAGGGGGACGTCTTCAGCCTCATCGGCCCCAAGCGCTTCGACGCCCCGTGGAAGGAGATCGAGGCGCAGGGCTTCATCTCCCCCGCGGCCTGCTACGAGGTGCGCATCGACCTGCCCCAGTCGGAGCGGCTCGCGTACGCGGCATCCGCCGACGACGAGCGCTACCGGCTCGCGGCGACCGCGCCCGCGAAGCTCGGCGTCGTGAAGGAGCTCGTCGCCCGCCACGCGGGCGAGCGCATCCTCGTGATCGGCCAGTACCTCGACCAGATCGAGGAGCTCGCCGACGCCCTCGACGCCCCGCAGCTGACGGGCGCGACTCCCGTCGATGAACGCGAACGCCTGTTCCAGGAGTTCCGCGACGGCACGACACCGGTGCTGGTGGTGTCGAAGGTCGCGAACTTCTCGGTCGACCTGCCCGAGGCGACCGTCGCGATCCAGGTGTCGGGGTCGTACGGCTCGCGGCAGGAGGAGGCACAGCGGCTCGGGCGCCTGCTGCGGCCGAAGGAGTCGGGCCTCAGCGCGAACTTCTACACGCTCGTCGCGCGCGACACCGTCGACCAGGACTTCGCGCAGAACCGGCAGCGGTTCCTCGCCGAGCAGGGCTACAGCTACACGATCCTCGACGCGCACGCGCTCGAGGCGGCCTGACCGGGCGCTCGTCGCGACGGCTCAGCGCGCCCGCTCGTAGCGCAGGAGCAGCAGGTCGCCCGCCGGGATGGCGTGCAGAAGCCGCATGGGCCGATCCTGCTCGGGCACGCCCCGCACGATGCGCCCCGCGTCGCCGCCGACGATCGTCGGGCTGAGGCTCAGGCAGAGCTCGTCGACGCGGTCGGCCTCGAGCAGCGACCCGAACAGGTGGGGACCGCCCTCGCAGAGCACCTGCGGCAGCCCGGCCGCGGCGAGCGCGTCGACCGCGACACGCAGGTCGACCGCGTCGTCGCCGCACACGAGCACGTCGGCGACCTCGGCGAGCGCGGCCCGTCGCCCCGCATCGGATGCCCCGTGCGTCACGACGAGCGGGCGGGCGCTCGCGTCGGCGAAGAAGGGATGCTGCGGCTCGAGCTCGAGCGCGGACGACACGACGGCGAGCCGGGGCTGGCCGGGCAGGCCGTGCGCGCGCCGCCAGGCCGTGTTCGCCCTGCTCAGCCGCACGCCGCCGTATCCCTCGACCCGCACGGTCCCGGCGCCGACGAGCAGCACGTCGGCGAGCGTGCGCATGACGCCCATGGCGAGCCGGTCGGCCGCGTCGCCGAGCCCGCCCGACCGGCCGTCGATCGTGACGGCGCCGTCGAGGCTCGAGACGAAGTTCATCCGCACGCGGGGCGTCGCCCGGTCGGCGAGGGCGTACGCCTCGAGCAACCCCTCGCGGTCGACGCCGGGCGCCTCGGTGTGCCCGCCGCTGTCCGTCGTCTCGGTCATGTCTCCTCGTTCGGTCCGTCGACCATGTTGTGCGCGAGGTAGGCGGGTTCGCGCCATCCCATGATCGCCTCGACCATGCGCGCCGCGTCGACCGACTCGGCGACGTTGTGCATGCGCAGGATGCGCGCCCCCTGGGCGACGCAGAACACGGCGGCGGCGATCGATCCCGCGAGGCGCTCGCCGCGCGGTCGGTCGAGGCTCTCGCCGATGAAGTCCTTGTTCGACACGGCGGCGACGAGCGGGAAGCCGAGCCGGGTGAACTCGCCGAACCGGCGGGTGAGCTCGAGGGTCTGCAGGGTGTTCTTGTTGAGGTCGTGCCCCGGGTCGAGCACGATTCGCTCCTCGGGCACGCCGCGCGAGACGGCGAGGGCGACCCGCTGCTCGAGGAACGCGCTGATATCGCCCACGACGTCGTCGTACTGCGGCATCGGGAACCACTGGCGCGGCTCGGCACGGCTGTGCGTGATGACGAGGGTCGCGTCGGAGTCGGCCACGACCTCGGCGAGCGCGGGGTCGTGCACGCCCGTCGTGTCGTTGATGACGTCGGCGCCCGCGGCGATCGCGGCGGCGGCGACCTCGGCGTGGAAGGTGTCGACCGAGAGCGCGGCACCGGCGCCCGCGAGCGCAGCCACGACGGGCACGACCCGGTCGATCTCCTCGGCCACGGGAACGGCCGGCCCCGGCCCGAACTTGGCGCCGCCGATGTCGATCCAGGCGGCGCCCGCCTCGATCGCCCGGCGACCTGCGGCGACCGCGGCGTCGAGGCCGAAGGTGGCGCCACGGTCGTAGAAGGAGTCGGGCGTGCGGTTGACGACGGCCATGACGGCGATCTCGCGCCGGAAGTCGACCTCCCGACCGGCGATCGCGCGCACCGGCCGGGCGAGGTTCGGGTCGACCCAGCCGGCCGGCTCCGACGTCACGCGGATGCCTCGGCCACGAGCTGCTCGAGGGGCACCGAGGCGTCGGCGAGCCTCACCGGGTCGATGCGCGAACCCGAGCGGATGAGCCGCTGCACCTGGTCGTTCACGTCCCAGACGTTGACGTTCATGCCCGCGACGACACGGCCCTCCCGCTGCCAGAACGCGATGAACTCGCGCGCGGCGCGGTCGCCGCGGAACACCGGCTCGACGCCGTCGGCGAGCGTGCCGTACCCCGAGTACTCCATGCCGAGATCGTACTGGTCGGTGTAGAAGTACGGGATCTCGTCGTACCGCACCCGTTCGCCCGCCAGCGCCCGGCCGGCCGCCCGGCCGGCGTTCTCGGCGTTGGCCCAGTGCTCGATGCGCAGGTGGGCCTGGAGCACGGGGTGGTAGACGCTCGCGACGTCCCCGACGGCGTAGACGTCGTCCGCGCTCGTGCGGAACGAGGCGTCTGTCACGATGCCGCCCAGGACCTCGAGGCCGGCCGCCTCCGCGAGGCCGGTCTCGGGGACGGCGCCGATGCCGACGAGGACGAGGTCGGCGGGAACGGTCTCACCGGTGTCGAGCTCGACGCCCGTCACCCGCCCGCCGGCCCCGCGGATGCCGGCGACGCCGGTCGAGAGGCGCAGGTCGACCCCGTTCGACCGGTGCAGTTCGGCGAACACCTCGCCGACCGCGCTGCCGACGGCGGCGGCGAGCGGCACCGCCTCGGGTGCGATCACGGTGACCTCGTCGCCGTAGCCGCGCGCGGCCGCCGTGGCCTCGAGGCCGATCCAGCCCGCGCCGATCGCCACCATGCGTCGATCGCCGCCCGCGAGCGCGGCCCGGAGGCGTTCGGAGTCGGCGAACGTGCGCAGCACGTGCACGCCGTCGAGCTCGCCCTCCGGCGCCCGCCACCGCCGTGCGCTCGCACCCGTCGCGAGGAGGAGCCGGTCGTAGGCGAGCGTCCGGCCGTCGCCGAGCCGCAACCGGTGCGCGTCGGGATCGAGCTCCGTCGCGCGGGCGCGGCGCAGCACCTCGACCTGCTCGTCGTCGTACCACTCGACCGGGAACACGTCGACGACGTCGCGTTCGGCCGAGCCGGTCAGGTATTCCTTCGACAGCGGCGGCCGGATGTAGGGCATCGCGTCCTCGCCGGCGACGATCGTGATCGGACCGGTGTGACCGGCCCGCCTCGCGCCCTCCGCCGCCCGGGCGCCGGCCAGGCCGCCGCCGACGATCACGATTCGTTCATCAGGCATCTCAGTGCTCCGTTCTTCCGATGCCGCAGCGGTCGAGGAAGTCACGGCGGATGCGGTCGTCGTCCCGCACGACGCCGGCGAGCGCGCTCGTGACCGTGCGGGTGCCGGGCGCCTGCACGCCGCGCAGCGACATGCACAGGTGCTCGGCCTCGATCACGACGCCGACGCCCTCGGGCTCGAGCACCTCGACGAGCCGGTCGGCGACCTGCCGGGTGAGCCGCTCCTGCACCTGCAGGTCGCGGGCGTACTGCTCGACGACGCGAGCGAGCTTCGACAGGCCGATGATGCGGTCGCCCGGGACGTACCCGAGGTGGGCGACCCCTCGGAAGGGCAGCAGGTGGTGCTCGCAGAGCGAGTCGAACGGGATGTCGCGGACGACGACGAGTTCGCCGTACCCCTCGCCGGGAAACGTCGTCGGCGTGAACGGGCGCGGCGAGAGCAGCTCGATGTAGGCGTCCGCCACGCGGCGGGGGGTCTCGGCGAGATGCTCGCTCTCGACGTCGCGCCCGAGCGCGACGAGCAGTGCCCGCACGGCGTCGATCGCGCCGTCGCGATCGATGGCGTGCGCCGCCTCGTCGGCGGTGACGGCGTGGAGCCTCGGCGCCTCGGCGGCGAATTCGATCGACGACATGTGTGTTCCTCCCGGGCCCCTCGATGCCGAGGCTAGGCCGGTGCCATTCTTTTGTCAATATTTCCTGCATTTAGAGATAGGATCGAGCCATGGCCACCCCAGCGCAGGGCGAGACCGAGGCGATCCGGGCGGCCGGCGCACTCGCCGACCCGGCCCGTCGCCGCGTGTACCACCTCGTCGCGTCGGCTCCCGAGGCGGTCGGGCGCGATCACGTCGCCGAGGCCCTCGACCTGCCCCGGTCGACCGCCGCCTTCCACCTCGACCGGCTGGTCGACGCGGGGCTGCTCACGACCGAGTCCCGCCGCCTCACCGGACGCACCGGGCCGGGCGCCGGTCGCCCTGCGAAGCTCTATCGACGCGCCGACGACGAGATCGCCCTGACCATTCCGACGAGACTGTACGAGCTCGGCGGCAGTGTCATGGCCGAGGCCATCGGCCGCGCCGTCGACGACGGGGTACCCGTGCGCGACGCGCTCCGCGAAGCGGCCGAGCAGGCCGGGCGGCGGTTGGCCGAGGCATCCGACGATCTCACCGTGGCACTCGGCGACGCCGGGTTCGAACCGCGCACCGACGGCGACGACGGCGTCGTGCTCGGCACCTGCCCGTTCCACCGGCTGGCGCGCGCGCATCCCGGCGTGGTGTGCGAACTCAACCACTCCCTCGTGTGCGGCATGGCGGGCTCGACAGGCTCCGACCCGGCACGCGTACGGCTCGATCCCGGCGCGGGGGCGTGCTGCATCCGCATCGTCGGCGCGCCGCATTGAAGCACCGTCCACACGACTCACAGGCAGGTTTCAGCAAACGTCAAGAGAATCGAGCCATGAGCGACGGACCTCGCATTCTCATCGTCGATGACGAGCCCAACATCCGCGACCTCCTCACCACCAGCCTGCGATTCGCGGGCTTCGCGGTGCGCGCCGTCGGCAACGGTGCGCAGACCATCTCGGCCGTGCTCGAGGAGGAGCCCGACCTCATCATCCTCGACGTCATGCTGCCCGACATGAACGGCTTCGGCGTCACCAAGCGCCTCCGCTCCGCCGGCTACACGGCGCCGATCCTCTTCCTCACCGCGAAGGACGACACGGAGGACAAGATCACCGGCCTCACCGTCGGCGGCGACGACTACGTGACCAAGCCCTTCTCGCTCGACGAGATCGTCGCCCGCATCAAGGCCATCCTGCGCCGCACGATGCACGCGGAGGAGGACGCGGTCATCCGCACCGGCGAACTGACGATGGACCAGGACACCCACGAGGTGCTCGTCGGCGACGTGCCGGTCGAGCTCTCCCCCACCGAGTTCAAGCTGCTCCGCTACCTCATGCTGAACCCCAACCGGGTGCTGTCGAAGGCGCAGATCCTCGACCACGTCTGGGAGTACGACTTCAACGGCGACGCCGGGATCGTCGAGAGCTACATCTCCTACCTGCGTCGCAAGCTCGACCAGCACTCGACCGAGCCGCTCATCCAGACCAAGCGCGGCTTCGGCTACATGCTGAAGAGCTCCAAGCCCTGACTCAGGTTCCGCCGCCTAGACTCGCCCAGCCATGAATCAGACGATGTTCGAGCGGTGGAACCGCATCTCACTGCGCACC
The DNA here is from genome assembly GCF_058349925.1 of Agromyces solani. Lineage (NCBI taxonomy): Bacteria > Bacillati > Actinomycetota > Actinomycetes > Micrococcales > Microbacteriaceae > Agromyces > Agromyces solani. The sequence goes on along the minus strand of NZ_JBYRER010000001.1, from coordinate 845,760 downwards.
AAGATCACGGGTGTGACGGTGCTCATGCTGACGCTCGGACTGCTCGTCTCCGGCATCGGCACGGCGGCGATGCTGCGCTCGTACGTCGAGGACCAGATGGAGTCGAAGCTCCAGTCGCTCGCGTCGGGCGACGGGCTCTCGAAGTACTTCGAGATCGACAGCGACCGGCCCAGGGCGCAGACGAACCTCAACCAGCTCGACTTCAGCGCGAGCGACGACGTGTTCGTCGCGATCTACACGTCGAGCGGCGAGTTCCTCCGCAGCAACTGGGAGGACCGCCCCGAGGCGGAGTGGCCGAAGATCCCGTCGACGCTCACCCAGGCGAAGGTCACCTCGCTCAACAACGGCCATTACGAGATCTTCGCGCTCGACGACGCCGACGACAACGCGACGTTCCGCGCCGTGAGCACGCTCATGACCGCCGACTCCCACGGCACCCTCGTGCCGATCATGATCGCCATCTCGTCGAAGGACACCGAGCGCCTCCTCGCCGTCTACCTCACCATCTTCTTCGGCTTCGGGCTCGGCGTCGTGCTCGTCGGAGCCCTGCTCACCCGCATGCTCGTGACGAGCACGTTCGCGCCGCTGCGCGAGGTCGAGCGCACCGCCGCGGCCATCGCCGACGGCGACTTCAGCCAGCGACTCGGCGGTGCCACCCCGAACACCGAGGTCGGCCGGCTGAACCGCTCGCTCAACACGATGCTCAACCGCATCGACCGCGCGTTCCGCGACCGCGCGCGCACGATCGACCAGATGCGCCGCTTCGTGGGCGACGCCTCGCACGAGCTGCGCACGCCGCTCGTCTCGGTGCGCGGCTACGCCGAGCTCTACCGCATGGGCGCGCTGCAGTCGCCCGAAGAGGTCGGCCAGGCGATGGAGCGCATCGAGAAGGAGGCCATCCGCATGGGCGGCCTCGTCGAGGACCTCCTCGCCCTCGCCCGCCTCGACGAGGCGAAGCCGCTCGAACTCGCCGAGGTCGACCTCGTCCCCCTCGCCCGCGACGCGGCCCTCGACACCATGGCGGCGCATCCCGACCGCACCGTCACCGTGATCGCGCCCGAGGCGGGCACCGTCGAGGATGCCTCGGAGCCCGTGGAGCTCGCCGTCGACCTCGATCAGTCGCCCATGCGCTCCACGGGTGCGATCGCCTTCGCCGGAGCCACCCTCGCGCGGCTCCGCGGACGACGGCTCGCTCCGGCCGCCCGGCGCACGTCCTCGCGAGGGGCCGGGCGCGAGGCGCAGCGCCGTCGCCAGCTCGACGCCGCCGGCGTCGACCGCGAGGCGTCCGAGGCGCGCACGGACGCGGCCGGATCGACGGGTCCCGCACCGACGATGCCGGTGCCGATCGGCTCCGGTGCCCCTGCTCCGGTGCAGCGCGCGATCGTCCTCGCCGAGGAGAACAAGATCCGCCAGGTGATCACGAACCTGATGGGCAACGCCATGCGGTTCACGACCGACGGCTCGCCCATCGAGATCCGGGTGAGCATCGATCCGGTCGAGGAGCGGGCGATGGTCGAGGTCATCGACCACGGCGAGGGCATCCCGCCGCAGATCCGCGAGAAGATCTTCCAGCGCTTCTGGCGCGCCGACACCTCCCGCACGCGCGAGACGGGCGGCTCCGGTCTCGGCCTCGCGATCGTCTCGTCGATCGTCGCCGCGCACAACGGCACGGTCGACGTCGTGGAGACCCCCGGGGGCGGTGCGACCTTCCGCGTCATGCTTCCGCTGGCGGGGTCCGCCGCAGCGCCGCAGCCGATCACCGAGGACTGATCCGCTCGACGACCCGTCCTCGACAGACGGCACCGGTTGCGATCGGTCCACGGTCGCTCGCGCGCCCTCGGGACCGCCTCGACGCCCGCCTAGCGTTGGGGTACACCCAACGAGAGGAATGCCGATGACCAGCTACCACGTCGACGCCGACCAGGTCGCCGCCGCCACCCGGACCGTGCAGGGCACGATCGGTCGCATCCAGTCCGACGTCGCCGCCCTCATGTCGCAGCTCACCGGGCTGCAGTCGTCGTGGTCGGGCCAGGCCTCGTCCGCCTTCCAGGGCGCGGTCGCCGACTGGCGGGCGACCCAGTCGCAGGTGGAGCAGAGCCTCGTCGGCCTCAACCAGGCCCTCGGCCTCGCCGCCACCCAGTACGCCGACGCCGAGCAGGCGAACGCCCGGCTGTTCCTGCGCTGACTCCGCTCCCGCGGGCGAGCCGTTCGTCCCGGCTCAGCCCGCGGTCGCGACGAGGTGGTTCGCCAGCTCGACGATCGACTGCCGGGCGGCGGCGAAGTCGACGCCCTCGGGCAGGTAGGTCACCGTGTCGGGCGGAACCTCGGGGAACGAGATCCGCAGCCAGTCCCGGTCGAGCCGCAGGTCGAGCACGCAGGGCTCCGATTCGTCGGCGCAGCGGAGCACGGCGTCGTCCTCGTCGAGCCCCTCGACCGCGACCGCGGTGCCACCCGCGGCGAGCCATGCCTCGCGCTCGAGCAGGTAGCGCCAGTCGCCGCCGGGCAGGTATGCCACCCGCCCGAAGTCCGCATCCCGGTCGGCGAAACCGATGGAGCACCGGAGGGCACCGACGGTCGTCATCGCGTACCAGTACTGGCCGATGCGGGGCCCGTCCCAGTTCGGGCCGAACCGGAGCCCCGGGAGGCCGGTGATCTGCTCGACCTCCTCGGGAGTCTCGAGTCGTCCGCACTCGGAGATGTCGACGGCGGACGTCGGCGGCTTCCACACGGCCGACGGTTCGCCCGCCGCCGCGACCGCGTCGACGACGTCGTCGGTGATCGCGGTGAACTCCGCGGCCAGCGATGCCTCGGTGTCGTGCTCGTCGAGGACGATGCCGTCGACCTGGAGCACGATCCACGATCCGGCGAGCCAGCCGTGCAGCTCGCAGAACCCGTCGACCTCGAAGAGCACGCAGCGGGGGCCGAGCGCCGTCGCGCCGTACGGGGCAGGCAGGCCGGAGCCCGCATAGGTGGACACGTAGTCGAGCGCGGCTTCCTCGGCGCCCGGGAGGATCTGCAGTTTCGCGGACTGCGCCCGCTCGGCCGGCCCCGTCCACGTGCCGGCTGCACTTCCGTCGTCCCAGGTGCACTCCAGTGCGCCGAGCTGCGCACCGGCCGAGGCGTCGGGCGATGCGATCGCACCGAGGTCGACCGATCGAACCTCGGCGACGCCGTCGCCGAGGAACCCGGCGATCGTCTCGAGCGGCAGCACCTCGTCGCAGTCGATCCCGAGTCGCGGCATCGGCGCGTCGATCGGTGCCGGGGCGGGCGATGCCGACCCGGTTGCGGACGGCTCGACGGTCTCGGCGGGCTCCGCGGACTCCGCGACCGTGCAGCCGGTGAGCAGGACGACGATCGCAGTGGCCACGACGACGCCGGGTCGCCGCCGCAGGGCGGTGCTGTGCATGGCCTCACCCTACTGAGGACGACACGCCGAGCCGGCCCTCGTCCGATCACGATTCAGCCACGAGCCGGTCGAGCTGCCCCGGCGGGCACGCACGACGAAGGGCGCCTCCCGGAGGAGGCGCCCTTCGCGCTGATGCTCGGACTGCTTAGAAGTCCATGCCACCCGTCGGGTCGCCGACCGGAGCCGGGTTCTTCTCGGGCTTGTCGGCGACGACGGCCTCGGTGGTGAGGAAGAGGCCGGCGATCGAGGCCGCGTTGAGCAGCGCCGAACGGGTCACCTTCACCGGGTCGTTGATGCCCGCCTCGAGCATGTCGACGTACTCGCCGGTCGCGGCGTTGAGGCCCTGGCCGGTCGGGAGGTTGCGCACCTTGTCGACGACGACGCCCGGCTCGAGACCTGCGTTGAGCGCGATCTGCTTGAGCGGCGCGTCGATCGCGACGCGGACGATGTTCGCACCGGTCGCCTCGTCGCCCGAGAGCTCGAGCTTCTCGAAGGCGGTCTTGCCGGCCTGGATGAGGGCGACGCCACCACCGGCGACGATGCCCTCCTCGACGGCGGCCTTCGCGTTGCGGACGGCGTCCTCGATGCGGTGCTTGCGCTCCTTGAGCTCGACCTCGGTGGCCGCGCCCGCCTTGATGACGGCGACGCCGCCGGCGAGCTTGGCGAGGCGCTCCTGGAGCTTCTCGCGGTCGTAGTCACTGTCGGTGTTGTCGATCTCCTTGCGGATCTGCGCGACGCGACCGGCGATGGCCTCCTCGTCACCGGCACCCTCGACGATGGTCGTCTCGTCCTTGGTGATGATGACCTTGCGGGCCTGGCCGAGCAGGTCGAGGGTGACGTTCTCGAGCTTGAGGCCGACCTCCTCCGAGATGACCTGGCCGCCGGTGAGGATGGCGATGTCCTGGAGCTGCGCCTTGCGGCGGTCGCCGAAGCCCGGGGCCTTGACGGCGACCGACTTGAAGATGCCGCGGATCTTGTTCACGATCAGGGTCGCGAGGGCCTCGCCGTCGACGTCCTCGGCGATGATGAGCAGCTGCTTGCCGGTCTGGATCACCTTGTCGACGATGGGCAGCAGGTCCTTGATGTTCGAGACCTTGCTGTTGACGATCAGGATGTACGGGTCCTCGAAGACCGCCTCCTGGCGCTCGGGGTCGGTGACGAAGTACGCCGACAGGTAGCCCTTGTCGAAGCGCATGCCCTCGGTCAGCTCGAGCTCGGTGCCGAAGGTGTTCGACTCCTCGACGGTGACGACGCCCTCCTTGCCGACCTTGTCGATCGCCTCGGCGATGAGCGCACCGATCTGCTCGTCGGCGGCCGAGATCGAAGCCGTGGCGGCGATCTCCTCCTTGGTCTCGACCTCCTTCGCGCTCGAGAGCAGCTCGGCCTCGACGGCCTGGACGGCCTTCTCGATGCCGCGCTTCAGCGAGATGGGGTCGGCGCCGGCGGCGACGTTGCGGAGGCCCTCGCGGACGAGCGCCTGGGCGAGGACGACCGAGGTCGTGGTGCCGTCACCAGCGACGTCGTCGGTCTTCTTGGCGACCTCCTTGACGAGCTCGGCGCCGATCTTCTCGTACGGGTCGTCGAGCTCGATCTCCTTGGCGATCGACACGCCGTCGTTCGTGATCGTGGGGGCGCCCCACTTCTTCTCGAGCACGACGTTGCGACCGCGCGGGCCGAGGGTCACCTTGACCGCGTCGGCGAGCGTGTTGAGGCCACGCTCGAGGCCGCGGCGGGCCTCTTCGTCGAAAGCAATGATCTTTGCCATGTGTGTCTCTCGTCCCTTCTCGGACGTTTCAAAGATTCGTGGTTTAGCACTCAAAACGAGTGAGTGCTAAGAAGATTCTGGCACTCTCGTGCTGGGAGTGCAAGCGAGCACGGGGCCGCGCAGCACGCTCCGGGCGAACACGTCCGCCGCGCGCCGGCGACTCACTGCGAGAAGCCGACCGAACCCGACTCCGGCACCAGTTCGATCCACGTGTTGCCCGGCGCGAGCCGCATGGGCGATCCGTCGGCGGCGGTGAGCACGATGGGGGCGGCGCTCGAGTCCTTCTTCCAGGTGCCGTGCGCCGTACGGCCCGCCACCGACACCCACGCCTCCCCCGAGCCGACCATGACGGTCTTCGGAACCTCGCCATAGCGCCAGTCGATGCCGACGCGCATCGTGACGACGTTCGTCGCGCGCACGCGCTCGCCGCCCTCCTGCGTGTCGGGCGTCCCCTCCTGCGAGCGCAGCCACATGGCGGCCCCCTCATCCCAGTCCCACGAGGGGTTGCGCGCCTCCGAGAACACGAGCGCGATCTTCGACGTCGGCGCCGCCTCGAGGGCGGGGTCGGCGAGCGGGTCGGCGGTGCCGTAGGCGAACTGCACGTCGGGCGGCGACAGCTTCGCGTTGCGGGCCACGGCCTCCTTCGAGCGGAGGATGACGTCGTGCGGTCCCGGCCGTTCGTCCGCCCGGAAGAAGAGCCCGGTCTCGTCGTAGTCGAACACGATGTTCTCGAGCGGCGTCGCCATCATCATCGCGACGAACTGGTCCTGTCCGCCGGAGTACGCGATGATCCCGCCGAGCGGCGTCGCGATGTCGGGGTCCATCGGGCGGATCGACCGTACCGGCCCGACGGTGTCGGGCACGTCGGAATGCCAGACGGCGAAGTAGCGGGTGAGGCCGCCCTCGACGAGCTCCTCGAAGACGAGGTCGGTGCGATTGAGCGCGATCTGCGGGCGCGCCTCCTCGTGGTCGTCGATCTTCACCGCGAGCGAGGGACGCGGGGGCGCCGCCGGATCGGTCGGCGTGCCGCGAAGCGGCGAGAACGCGATCGGGACGGCCTCCGAGCTCCCGGCGGGGCGCTGCTCGGCGGTCGGCGCGGGCGTCTCGGTCGGTTCAGGCCGAGGCCCCTGGCAGGCCGTGGTCAGCAGCGCCGCGGCCGCGAGCACGACGGCGACGACCGTGCGTCGAGCGCCAGGGCGAACCCCCTTCACCATGCCGTCATCGTAGCCACGGCGCCGTCGCCAGGCCCACGATCGGACGCGGACACGCCGGAGCCGGCGCCTGCGTAACGCCGCGAGTTCCGGCCCCGGACGCACCGAACGCGCCGCCGATCCGGCGACGCGTTCGGAACGCTCGGATGTCGCTCAGGCGGGACGCACCGCCTCGGCCTGCGGCCCCTTCGCCCCGGCGCCGACCTCGAAGACGACCTGCTGGCCCTCTTCGAGCACCTTGTAGCCGGCCATGTCGATGGCCGAGTAGTGCACGAAGACGTCCTGGCCGCCGTCGTCGACGGTGATGAAGCCGTATCCCTTTTCAGCGTTGAACCACTTGACGGTTCCGTTCGCCATGCGTTGCTCCCATAACTGCAGTGTGTCGATCAGCACGTGCCTGTCGCCTGTACCGGGCCGACTCGGCACGCTGTCGCGCGACGCCAGGCTCCTGGCATCCGCACGGGCTCGAGCGACCAATTCCAGATACTCACAGACGCGACATCCCGTGCACAAGAGGGGTGCCGCAACGAATGGTCGCAGAATGGCAACGATTCGACCGAACGGTCAGCCGGCCGACGCCTCCGCGTAGTCCGAGCCGAGTACGACCACGAGCGGGGTCCCCGTCTCGGCGAACGTCTCCGAGAGTCGCACGTCGGCGCCGGGCAGGAGCCCGGCGACCCCGCGGGCCGCTCCCTCGAGGTCGGCCGTCGCGTAGTACACCACGGTGGTGGTGAGGTCGTTCTCGCTGGCGTTCGCGGCGGCGCCGACCGTGACGCCGCCGGCCGTGAGGGCCTCGCTCGCCTTGGCGGCGAGTCCCGCCGTCGTCGTCCCGTTGAGCACGGTCACCGGGATCGGGGCGATCGTCGGCTCGGCCGTCGCCACCGGCGATGCCGAGGGCGTCGCCTCGGGTCCTCCCGACATGTTCAACCGGTCGTTGAAGACCATGACGGCGACGATGCCGATGCCGGCCAGCACGACGGTCGCGAGCACGGCCCAGCCGAACCGGATCCACTTCGCACCCCGGCGGGCGGGAGCGCGGTGCGCGCCGACGCGGTCGATGCCGTGCGGGATCGAGTCGAAGCGGTCGCGGGGGAACTTCTGCGCCATGGGGTCCAGATCGGGTCGGGGCCGCGCTCAGTCGAGCGGTCGGCCGAGGGAGAGCGAACGTTGCGATCGCGCCGCCCGGCGCGCCGACCGCAGCCGTTGCAGTCGCTTGACGAGCATCGGGTCGTGGCGGAGGGCCGCCGGCGAATCGATGAGTTCGCCGAGGATCCGATAGTAACGGGCGGCGGAGATCCCGAACTCCTCGCGGATCGCCTCGGCCTTGCGGGCCGGCTGCTGCCATGCGCGCGCCTCGAAGGCGAGCACGCGCACCTGGCGATCGTCGAGCGGGTCGTCGTCGGGGCGGTGCGGCACGCGCTCGGCGCTCATCCGATCCTCCCGTCGCGCGAGCCGGGGCGGCCCGCCTGCAGCACATCCTAGGCAACGCGCGCCGGGAGGCCGCCGCACGGCGACGTGTGTCCTCGTGGAACACCCGGCCGTCGTGGGGCGTTGCATCGGATGTCGTCGCACCCTCCGGGAACTGCGACGATGGAACCATCACGCGAACGAGAGGAGCGCCCATGTCACACCCCGTGCAGAAGAGCGATGAGGAGTGGCGCGCGGAACTCGACCCCGCGCGATACTCGGTGCTCCGCGAGGCGGCGACCGAGCGGCCGTGGTCGGGCGAACTGCTCGACGAGGAGCGCGCGGGCGTCTACACCTGCGGCGCCTGCGGCGCGGAGCTCTTCAAGAGCGGCACGAAGTTCGACTCGGGCTGCGGCTGGCCGAGCTTCTACGAGTCGGTGCGCCCCGAGGCGGTCGAGCTCATCGAGGACCGCTCGCTGGGCATGGTGCGGACGGAGGTCCGCTGCGCGGCCTGCGGCTCGCACCTCGGTCACGTCTTCCCCGACGGGTTCGGCACGCCCACGGGCGACCGCTACTGCATGAACTCGCTCGCGCTCGGCTTCACCCCCGAGCCGCGGTGACGACGGGTTCGGCTCGCCGGGCGGCGCTCCAGCGCCGCTCGGCCCCCAAGGTGACGGATGCCTCGCCCGACGACGCGGAACTGCTCGCGCTGCTCGAGGCGGCGGAGCGGGTGGCCGACCATGCCGGGCTCCGGCCCTGGCGAACGATCGCGCTCCGCGGTGCCGCGCGCGAACGGCTCGGCGCCGCGCTCGCCGCGGCGTCCGGACTGGAGGGGCCTGCGGCGGACAAGCTCGCGGCCAAGCCGCTTCGGGCGCCGCTCCTGATCGCGCTCGTCGTTCGACGGACCTTGCACCCGAAGGCGGCCGAGTGGGAGCAGGACGCGGCGGCGGCCGGGGTCGGGCACCTGCTGAGCCTGCTGCTGGACGAGGCCGGATGGGGCGTCATGTGGCGCACCGGCCCCCATACGAGGCATCCGGCCGTCGCGGAGATGCACGGGCTCGCCCCGAACGAGCAGCTGCTCGGGTGGCTCTACGTCGGCGGCCGCGACGGTGAGCGGGCGCCCCGCCGACCGTCGGAACCGCCTCGGTTCAGTTCGCTCGACTGACCTCGCCGGGCCGCGCGACACCCTCGGAGCGGTGCCGGTGACGCGACCATCGGATCGAGGCGACCGCGACGGCGGCGAGCGCGAGCAGCGTGCCGCCGATCGTCGCGGCGTCGACGGCGCGGCCGGTCGGCAGGAGGAGGTCGAGCGCCAGTGCGCCGGCGAGCTGCCCGGCGACGCCGCAGAGGGCGAGCAGGAGCACGCCGACCACGCGGACGACGAGTGCCTGGCCCGCGATGAACACGCACCCGATCGCGCCGCCCGCGTAGAGCCAGGGTTCGCTCGGCATGCGCTCGGGCCAGCCGGCCGCGGTGCCGTGCGCGACCGCCACGACGACGAGGGCGACCGTGCCGACCGCGAAGTTGACGAACGCCGCGGTGAGGGCGCTCGACGCCTCGGCCTTGACGCGGCCGTTGACCGCCTGCTGCCAGGCGACCGCGAGGCCTGCTGCGAATGGCAGCAGCATGAGGGCGAGCGGCACGTCGTGGGCGAGCTGCGCCGAGACGGCCCAGCCGATCGCGGCCAGTGCGAGCAGCGCACCGAGCACCCGCGTCGGCGACAGCGGCCGGCGCCCGCCCGGGCCGAGCCCCGCGAGGTCGAACACGATGCCGCCGATGGTCTGCCCCGCCACGATCGCGACCGTGAACATCGCAACGCCGAGGATGCCGGCCGACAGCCCCTGCGTCGTGACGAACCAGGCCCCGCTCAACCCGCCGAGCACCATCCACCAGGCGAGCCGGCGCGTACGGAGCGCGTCCGTCACCCGAGCGAGCCCGAGCCGCCCCGGACGCCACACGCAGAGGGCCACGACGAGGATCACGAGTCCCGAACCGAACGAGATCGCGGCCGCCGCGAACGGATCGCCGAGGTCGGCCGCGAGCGCTCCGTTGACCCGCGACTGCAACGCGGTGCAGGCACCGAACACGATCGCCAGCACGACGGCGATCCAGCGCGGCATGCGCGTGCGCTCGGCGTGCTGGTGCGGCTGGTGCACGTCGGCGGAATGCTCGGTCAAGAGCCGACTGCGGGACTTGAACCCGCAACCCCCGTATTACAAGTACGGTGCGCTACCAATTGCGCCAAGCCGGCATGGCCCGTCGACGCCGGGCCTCGACAATCCTACTCGGCGCGCGGAGACGACGGAGGCCCGGCGCGCATGCGCCGGGCCTCCGCGGGATCGGGACCGATCAGCCCGCGGGCGTCGGGGTGGGCGTCGGGGTCGAGTTCGACTCCGAGAAGGCCTGACCGGTCGCCTGGAGCACGAACGACTGGAACTCGGCGGGGTCGGTCAGCGAGCCCACGTACTGCTGGCCGTTGACGAGCACGGTCGGCGTGCCCTTGATCGACTCGAGCTCGGAGTTCGGCACCGGCTGGGTGAGGGCCCGCTCGGTGGCCTTCTGCACCCACGGGTGGAACTGCTTGTCGTCGATGCAGCTGTTGACGGTCGAGGGCGACGCGACGCCGGCCTGCTTCGCGTACTCCTTCAGCTCGTCGTTCGTGAGCCCGGCCGTGCCCTCTTCGGGCTGGTTCTCGAACAGCAGCGCGTTGAAGTCGAGGAACGCCTCGGGCGAGGAGTCGGCGACGCACGCGGCGGCGTTCGCCGCCCGCAGCGAGTACTGGGTGCCGGCGGAGCGGTTCGTGAGGATGGCGAGCGGGTGCGTCTCGAGCGTCGCGGCGCCCTGCTCGACCATCGTGCGGATGGCCTCGCCGTTCGTCGTCTCGAACTGGCCGCAGAAGGGGCACAGGTAGTCGACGTAGACGACGATGTTCGCGACGGTGCCGCTGTCGTCCTGTTCGGTGGGCGTCGGCGTCGCCCCGGCGGCGAGCGCCGGGGTCTCGACCGGGGTGATCGTGCCGTCGGCACCCGTGAGCAGGATGCCGTCGCTCGCCATGTTGGCGGGGCCCGGGCCTGCCGGCTTCACGCTGTTGAAGATGAGCGTGCCCACGAGGGCTGCGACGGCGATGACCGCCACGATGATTCCGCCCTGGAGCAGCACCTTGTTGCGGCGGTCGCGCTTCTTCTGCGCCTCGCGAAGCTCGCGCGCCTTCTCGCGCGCAGCCTCCCGCTGCTGATTACGGGTGGGGCGTGGCTGGTTCGATCCGCCATTGCTCATCGATGGTCACTCCGGTCGCTGTGTGGGCGCGCCAAACCGAGGGGCGCACGTGAACACGATAGTAGGAGCGGCGTCTGGGAATCACCCAAACGGGAGCCGGACGCCGGCCGAGCACACGCCCTCGCGTCACCACGGCTGCCGCGTCGACTCCCCCGCGCACGCGGCCCCGAGGCATCCGCCTCCGTGGACGGAGCACACGCTCGCGCATGCGATACTGAGGAGGCGTCATCGTCGACGCGCTTCCATTCACTACGGATCGTCCGGCACGTACCTGCCGGTGAAGGAGAGAAATCAACATGGCGTCAGTCACGTTCGACAAGGCCACCCGCCTCTACCCGGGCGGCACCCGCCCCGCGGTCGACCAGCTCGACCTCGAGATCGCCGACGGCGAGTTCCTCGTGCTCGTCGGCCCGTCCGGCTGCGGCAAGTCCACGTCGCTCCGCATGCTCGCGGGCCTCGAAGAGGTCAACGACGGCAACATCTTCATCGGCGACCGCAACGTCACCGACGTGCCCCCGAAAGACCGCGACATCGCCATGGTCTTCCAGAACTACGCGCTCTACCCGCACATGACCGTCGCCGAGAACATGGGCTTCGCGCTCAAGATCGCGGGCGTCGGCAAGGAGGAGCGCGCCGCACGCGTCCTCGAGGCCGCGAAGCTGCTCGACCTCGAGCCGTACCTGAGCCGCAAGCCGAAGGCCCTCTCGGGCGGCCAGCGCCAGCGCGTCGCGATGGGCCGCGCCATCGTGCGCCAGCCCCAGGTCTTCCTCATGGACGAGCCGCTGTCGAACCTCGACGCCAAGCTCCGCGTGCAGACCCGCACCCAGATCGCGTCGCTCCAGCGCCGCCTCGGCGTCACCACGGTCTACGTCACGCACGACCAGACCGAGGCGCTCACCATGGGCGACCGCATCGCGGTCCTGAAGGACGGCGTGCTCCAGCAGGTCGGCACCCCGCGCGACCTCTACGAGAAGCCGAACAACGTGTTCGTCGCCGGCTTCATCGGCTCGCCCGCGATGAACCTCTTCCACGCCGACCTCGCCGAGGCGGGCGTCAAGTTCGGTTCGGCCGTCGTGCCGGTCGACCGCGACATCCTCGCCGAGACCACGAACACGATCGCCACCATCGGCGTCCGCCCCGAGGACATCGTCGTGTCGTCGACCCCCGGCGAGGGCCTCGAGGTCGACGTCGACCTCGTCGAGGAGCTCGGCGCCGACGGCTACCTGTACGGCCACTCGACCGTCGAGGGCAAGCGCACCGACATCGTCGCCCGCGTCGACGGCCGCGCGCACCCGAACGCCGGCGACAAGGTGTACCTCACCGCGACGCCGAACCACGTGCACCTCTTCGACGCGGAGTCGGGCGACCGCCTCGGCAACAAGGCCGTCGTCAGCTGACGCATCCATGACGATCGATGCCGGTCGGGCCTCGGCCCGGCCGGCATCGTCGTCTCCGGCGGGCATGGCCCGGGCCTGAGACGCCGCGCCGCCCCGCGGCATCCGCGTTTCAGGAAATGAGCCGCTCGTCAGGGCGATCCCCGCGATTCCGTCCTGAATCGCGTACGAATTCCTGAAACGGTGCGCGCACTGGAAGGATCGACGTATGAGCGGTTCCCTCTCGATCACCTCGGCGATGACCGACCCGGCGCTCCTCGACCTGCCGTGGGACCTGCCGCTGGAGGCCTGGCCGAGCGACGCCATCGCGGCGCTGCCGAAGGGCATCTCGCGCCACCTCGTGCGCTTCGCCCACCTCGGCGGCCACGTCGTCGCCATCAAGGAGACGACCGCCGAGATGGCGCGCGGCGAGTACGAGATGCTGCGCACCCTGCAGCGGCTCGAGATCCCCTGCGTCGAGCCCGTCGCGGTCATCACGAACCGCACCGACGACGAGGGCGACGAGCTCAAGCCCGTGCTCGTCACCCGGCACCTCCGCTTCTCGCTGCCCTACCGGGCGCTGTTCTCGCAGACGCTGCGCCCCGACACCGCGACCCGCCTCGTCGACGCCCTCGCGGTGCTGCTCGTGCGCCTGCACATCGTCGGGTTCTTCTGGGGCGACGTGTCGCTCTCGAACACCCTGTTCCGTCGTGACGCCGGCGCGTTCGCGGCGTACCTCGTCGACGCCGAGACGGGCAAGCTCTACGAGGGCGGCCTCTCCAACGGGCAGCGAGAGAACGACCTCGAGATCGCCCGGGTCAACATCGCGGGAGAGCTCCTCGACCTCGAGGCCGGCGGCCGGGTCGCCGACGAGCTCGACCCCGTGCGCATCTCGAACGGCATCGTCGACGCCTACCGCAAGCTCTGGAGCGAACTCACGGGCTCCGAGTCGTTCCCCGGCGCCGAGCGCTGGCGCATCACCGAGCGGGTCAACCGGCTCAACGAGCTCGGCTTCGACGTCGAGGAGCTCGCGATCAAGACGGATGCCTCGGGCACGACCGTGCGCATCCAGCCGAAGGTCGTCGACGCCGGCCACCACCAGCGACGGCTGCTGCGCCTCACGGGGCTCGACGCCGGCGAGAACCAGGCGCGGCGCCTGCTCAACGACCTCGACTCGTACCGTGCCGCGTACGGCAAGGCCGATCTCGACGAGGAGATGGTCGCGCACGAGTGGCTCATGCGGGTGTTCGAGCCGGTCGTCCGGGCGATCCCGATCGAGCTGCGCCGCAAGCTCGAGCCGGCCGAGGTGTTCCACCAGCTGCTCGAGCACCGGTGGTTCATGGCGCAGCGCGCCGGGCACGACATCCCGCTCGCCGAGGCCGTGACGTCCTACGTCAACGAGGTGCTGCGGCACCGGCGCGACGAGGCGACCGTCATCGGCCCGCCGACCGGCGCCGTGACGGCGGCGATGGAGGTCGTGCCGACCGAGACGGCGGCGATCAGCGCGATCGACCCCGACGACGAGGACGACTGGCGCCTCAAGGTCTGACGCGCCGGCCGCCGGCCGCCGCCGGCGCGGCTACTCGGCGGCGCGCAGCTTGGCGATCTCGTAGAGCGTGACCGACGCGGCGATGCCCGCGTTCAGCGACTCGGTCGAGGCGCTGATCGGGATCGACACGATCGCGTCGCACGTCTCGGCGACGAGCCGCGAGAGGCCCTTGCCCTCGCTGCCGACCACGATGACGATCGGGCGATCCGCCCAGCTGAGGCCGGGCAGCGACACGTCGCCGTCGCCGTCGAGGCCGAGCACGAAGACGCCGCGCTCCTTGAGGCTCTTGAGCGTCTGCGTGAGGTTCGCCGCCATCGCGACGGGCACGCGCGCCGCGGCACCGGCCGACGTCTTCCACGCGGCCGAGTTGACGCCCACCGAACGGCGCTGCGGCAGGATGACGCCCTGTCCGCCGAAGGCTCCGGTCGAGCGCAGGATGGCGCCGAGGTTGCGCGGGTCCGTGATGCCGTCGAGGGCGACGAGCAGCGGCGTCTCGTCGCGGGCGATCACCTCGTCGAGCAGTTCGATCGGATGCGCGTACTCGTACGGCGGCACCTTGAGCGCGAGGCCCTGGTGCACGCCGCCCTCGCCGGCGAGCCGGTCGAGCTCGGGCTTCATGACCTCGAGGATCGGGATGCCCCGGTTGGTCGCGATCTTGACGGCCTCTTTCACGCGGTCGTCCATCTCGATGCGCGCGGCGATGTAGAGGGTCGTCGCGGGGATGCGGGTGCGCAGCGCCTCGACGACCGAGTTGCGGCCCGTCACGATCTCGGACTCGTCGCCGGACTTGGCTCGGCGCGAGGCGCCGGACGCCCCGCGCGGTGCGCCGGCCTTCTGGCCCGCGACGCGGCCGCCCGGCTTGCCCTTGCCGCCCGCCGCGGCGTAGCGCTCCTGCGCCGCCTTGCGCTTGCCGGCGGGGTGCCAGGCCCGGTCCTCCGCTTTCGGGGTCGGTCCCTTGCCCTCGAGCGCCTTCCGCCCGTGCCCGCCGGTCCCGGCCTGCTTTCCGTGGCCGCCCTTGCGCACGGCTCCGGCGCGCGACTTGCCGCTGCTGCCCTTCATGATCCCAAGCTCCAATGCGTGCCGGTCTGACTGTCTTCGATGGTGATGCCCGCCTCGGCGAGCTCGGTCCGGATGCGGTCGGCGCTCGCCCAGTCCCTCGCGTCGCGGGCCGCGCGACGGTCGTCGAGCAGGCGCTCGACGAGTGAGGAGAGGGCGGATGCCGCGGGGCCGGCGTCGGCCGTGGCCCAGTGCGGGTCGCGCGGATCGAGGCCCAGCACCCCGACCATGGCGCCGACCTGGCCGTGGGCGACCGCGGCGTCGTGCAGCTCTTCGTCGTCGAGCGCCTGGTTGCCGGCTCGGACGGTGTCGTGCAGCACGGCGAGTGCCTGCGGGACGCCGAGGTCATCGTCCATCGCCTCGGCGAACGCGGCCGGCACCTCGGGGGCGCCGACGCCCGCGAAGCGCGTGCCGGCGAGCCGCCGCTCGACGCGCTGCAGGAACGTTCGGATGCGATCGACGGCGGCCTCGGCCTCGGCCAGCGAGCCGGGCGTGTAGTCGAGGGTCGAGCGGTAGTGCGCCTGCCCGAGCATGTAACGGACGGCGATCGGCGAGGCCAGCCCGAGGAGCTCGGCCGCGTAGACCGAGTTGCCGAGCGACTTCGACATCTTCTGCCCGCCGACGTTCACGAGCCCGTTGTGCACCCAGTAGCGCGCGAAGGCCTGCCCCGCGGCGGTCGACTGGGCGAGCTCGTTCTCGTGGTGCGGGAAGCGCAGGTCGAGCCCGCCGCCGTGGACGTCGAACTCCTCACCGAGGTAGCGCGCGGCCATGGCCGAGCACTCGATGTGCCAGCCCGGCCGCCCCTCGCCCCACGGCGAGCGCCAGCCCGCCGAGGCGGGTTCGTCGGCCTTGCGCCCCTTCCACAGGGCGAAGTCGCGGGGGTCGCGCTTGCCGCGCGGGTCGGCGTCGGCCGCCGCCTCCATCTTGTCGCGCGACTGCCGGGTGAGCTCGCCGTAGGCGGGCCAGCTCGAGGTGTCGAAATAGACGTCGCCGGAGTCGTCGGCGGCGGGATAGGCGTGCCCCGACTCGATGAGGCGGGCGATCAGCTCCTGCATCTGCTGCACGCTCGCGGTCGCCCGGGGCTCGTAGGTCGGCGGGAGGATGCCGAGCTGGGCGTACCCCGCCGTGAACTCGAGCTCGACGCGGTAGGCGAGCGCCCACCACTCCTCGCCGCCCTGCTGCTCGCGGTGCGCGGCGTCGAGGATCTTGTCGTCGATGTCGGTGACGTTGCGCACGAAGGTCACGTCGTTGCCGCGGTACGCGAACCACCGACGCATGATGTCGTAGACGAGCGCACTGCGGAGGTGCCCGATGTGCGGGCTCGACTGCACGGTCGGACCGCAGACGTACATGCCGACGTGGCCCTCGCGGAGGGGCACGAAGTCGCGCAGCGTCTGGGCCTTCGAGTCGTAGAGTCGCACGGTCACCCGCCAAGCCTACCGGCGAGGTGCCGAGAACGTCGTTCGGCTCAGGCGGGCACGATCAGCGCGGTCGCGACGGCGGCGACGCCCTCGCCGCGCCCGGTGAACCCGAGCGCGTCGCTCGTCGTCGCGGCGACGCTCACGGGGGCGCCGAGCACCCGCGAGAGCAGCGCCTCGGCCTCGGCCCGGCGGGGCGCGAGCTTCGGCCGGTTGCCGACGACCTGCACGGTGACGTTGCCGATCACGAACCCGGATGCCTCGACGAGTCGCCGTGTCTCGGCGAGGAAGACCTCGCCGTGGGCGCCGGCGAAGCGGGCGTCGGCGGTGCCGAAGATCTTGCCGACGTCGCCGAGCCCCGCCGCGGCGAGCAGGGCGTCGCAGATCGCATGCGCGGCGGCATCGCCGTCGGAGTGGCCCGACAGCCCGCGCTCCCCCGGCCACTCGAGGCCGGCGAGCCACAGCGGGGTGTCGTCGCCGGCGAAGGCGTGCACATCGGTGCCGGTGCCGATGCGCGGCACCGGGGGGCGCTGCGGCGCGGGTTCGCCGACCGCCTGCTGAGCCGACTCGGCGAGCAGCTGCGCGGCCCGGTGCAGGTCGGCGGGCACGGTGATCTTGAAGGCGCGCACGTCACCGGGAACGGTGTCGACGACGAGCCCGGCCGCCGCGACCAGCGCCGCGTCGTCGGTGTACTCGGCGCGGGCGGTGCGGAAGGCGTGGTCGAGCGCCCCGCGCGGGAAGCCCTGCGGCGTCTGCACGGCCCGGAGCTCGGCGCGGTCGACGGTCTCGACCACCGATCCCGCGGCGACGCGCTTGATGGTGTCGACGACCTCGAGGGCCGGCACGATGCCGTGGCCCCGGGTGCGCACGGCGGCCTCGACCTCGTCGAAGACGAGCGCGGGGGTGAGCGGGCGGGCCGCGTCGTGCACGAGCACGGTGTCGACGGCCGAGCCGATGACCGCGAGGCCCCGGGCGACGGACTCCTGCCGCGTGGCGCCGCCGGCGACGACCTCGAGGGAGGTTCCCGCCGCGGCGACGAGCGGGGCGAGGTCGTCGCGTACCGCGTCGACCCGGTCGGCGGGCGCCACGACGACGATCGCCGGCGGCACGCGCATGGCGAGCACGCCGGCGACCGCGGTCGACAGCACGGTTCCGTCGCCGAGCGGAACGAACGCCTTCGGCTCGTCGCGGCCGAGTCTCGTTCCGCTGCCTGCGGCGACGACGATGACGGCGGTGCGCGGGGTGCTCATGTCATGAGCGTAGCCGCGCCCGCCGGGTCGTTCCGGACGGTGGTCTCGATACGGCGCTTCGCGCCTGCTCGACCGACCGGGTGCTACGAGGCGAGGACCTCGTCGAGGACGGTCGAGGCCGCCTCCTCGTCGGTCTTCTCGGCGAGCGCGAGCTCGGAGATCAGGATCTGGCGGGCCTTCGCGAGCATGCGCTTCTCGCCGGCCGAGAGCCCGCGGTCCTGGTCGCGGCGCCAGAGGTCGCGGACGACCTCGGAGACCTTGATGACGTCGCCCGACGCGAGCTTCTCGAGGTTCGCCTTGTACCGGCGCGACCAGTTCGTCGGCTCTTCGGTGAACGGCGCGCGCAGCACCTCGAAGACCTTGTCGAGCCCCTCCTTGCCGATGACGTCGCGCACGCCGACGAGGTCGACGTTCTCGGCCGGGACCTCGATGACGAGGTCGCCCTGCGTGACGTTCAGCTTGAGGTAGAGCTTCTCTTCACCCTTGATGATCCGTTTCTTCACCTCGGTGATCGTTGCGGCTCCGTGGTGGGGGTAAACGACGGTCTCGCCAACCTCAAAAAGCATGAATAATAGTCCTTTCGGCAACTTTCAGGATATCACATTCACGATCGTGCTAAGGTTCGCCTCCCCTTCACGGGCGCACCTCCGCCGTGCGATATGCTCGGACTCGATCGCGTGCGCCACCGGGCGCGCGTGCGCACGCTCGCACTTGGAGGTTCTGTGAAGGCGCGTCTCGCGGCATCGGCCGCTCTGGCCCTCGGCATCGCGCTCGGCGCGAGCGGTTGCTCGATGGTCACCTATCAGGCGACGACCGAACCCTACGACGCGAGCGACGGCGTCGGGGTGAACGTCGGCGACCTTCACCTGCGCAACGTGCTCGTCGTGAGCGACGACGGCACCGACGGCACGCTCGTGCTCACGATCGTGAACGACGGCGCCGACGACGTCGACCTCGGCGTGCAGGTCGGCGGCGGCGAGACGCGCGTCATCCCGGTCGACGCGGGCGCCACCGTCGCCTTCGGCGTCGCCGACGAGGACGAGCTCGACATCGTGACGCCGCTCGTGCTCGAGAACATCGACACCATGCCGGGCGCGCTGCTGCCCATCTACTTCCAGTACGGCACGGCCGAGGGCGTCGAGAAGGAGGTCCCCGTGCTCGACGGGCGCCTCCCCGAGTACGCCGGCCTCCTCCCGGCCGAGGTCGCCGCGCAGAACGCCGAGGTCGCCGCAGAGGACGCGGAGATCGAGGCGGAGATCGCCGGCTGACCTCCCAGAGACCGTCGAACGAGGGCGGATGTCCCGGGCCACGCGCCCGGGGCGTCCGCCCTTCTTCATGCCCGGCTTCCGGCACGGGCGCCCGCAGCGCCCGTGCCGGTGACCGCACCACGGGGATCCGCCGGTGACGGCGTCCGTTCCCCCCCGCCCTCAGCCCTCGAATCGGTAGCCGAGCCCGCGCACCGTCACGAGCTGCACGGGCTCGGACGGCTGCGTCTCGATCTTCGAGCGGATGCGCTTGATGTGCACGTCGAGCGTCTTGGTGTCGCCGAAGTAGTCGGAGCCCCATACGCGGTCGATGAGCTGGCCGCGCGTGAGCACGCGGCCCGGATTGCGCATGAGCAGCTCGAGGAGCTCGAACTCCTTGAGCGGCATCGGCACCTGCACGCCGTCGACCTCGACCGTGTGGCGGTCGACGTCCATGCGGACGCGACCGCCCTCGAGCACGGACTCGTCGAAGTCCTCGATCTCGGTGCGCCGGCGCAGCACCGCCCGGATGCGCGCGAGGAGCTCGCGCGTCTTGTACGGCTTCGTCACGTAGTCGTCGGCGCCGAGCTCGAGCCCGACGACGATGTCGATCTCCGAGTCCTTCGCCGTCAGCATGATGATCGGCACGCTCGAGCGGTTGCGGAGCTCCCGGCACACCTCCGTGCCCGGAAGTCCGGGCAGCATGAGGTCGAGGAGCACGAGGTCGGCGCCCGCTCGGTCGAACGCGGCGATCGCCGCGGGGCCGTCGGCGGCGACCTCGACCTCGTAACCCTCGCGCTCGAGCAGGAAGCTCAGCGGGTCGGAGAGGGCGATCTCGTCTTCGACGAGCAGGATGCGGGTCACTGGTGTTCTCCTCGGTCGGATGCTGCGGCCTTCGCAGCGCGTCGGCGGTCGCCGGAGGCATCCGCGTTCGATGTCTTCGACGCCTTCGACGCCTTGGCCCCCTTGGGCGCCTTGGGCGCCTTGGGCGCCGAGGTCGACTCGCCGGCAACCGTGTCCGCAGCCCCGGGTGCCTCGCCGGCGAGCGGCAGCGTGATCATGAAGGTCGACCCGCGGCCGGGCTGCGACCAGACGCGCACGTCGCCGCCGTGGTTCTGGACGGTGTGCTTGACGATGCTGAGCCCGAGGCCCGAGCCTCCCGTGTTGCGGGAGCGCGCCTGGTCGACCCGGTAGAAGCGCTCGAAGACCCGATCGAGTTCGTCGGCGTCGATGCCGATGCCCTGGTCGGTCACCGCGATCTCGACCGCGTCGTCGACGACCTTCGTGCCGACGCCGACCCGGCCGCCCTCGTTCGAGTAGGCGATCGCGTTGGCCACGAGGTTGTGCACCGCGACGACCATGAGCGCACGGTCGCCGTAGACCTTCGCCCCCGTCGAGGCCTTGACGGCGACCTCGACGTGCTTGCCGCCCGCCACGACGCGGTTCTGGTCGACGGCCGCGGCGACGACCTCGTCGACGTCGACGAGGGTGTCGGGGCGCAGGGCGTCCTTCGCCTGCAGCCGGGAGAGCTCGATGACCTCGCTCGTGATGTGGGCGAGCCTGCTCGCCTCGACCGAGAGGCGCCCCGCGAAGCGCCGCACCTGATCGGGCTCGTCGGCCGCCTGGTCGAGCGCCTCGGCGAGCAGGCTCACCGAGGCGATCGGGGTCTTGAGCTCGTGGCTGATGTTCGCGACGAAGTCGCGCCGCACCTCGTCGAGGCGGTGCGCCTCGGTGCGGTCCTCGGCGAGCAGGAGCACGAACCGGGCGCCGAGCCGTGCGACCCGAACCCGGAGGCGCATGGTCACCTCGCCCTGCGGCGACCTCGCGACGGCGAGCTCCTCGGCGACGGGCTCGCCCGTGCGGCGCACGGTCGCGACGAGTTCCACGAGTTCGGGGTGCACGAGCGCCTGATGGCGCACGAGGCCCATGGCGAGGGCGCCGGGCGAGGCGCGCAGCACGTTGTTCGACGGGTCGAGCACGATGCCGGCGGACTCGAGGACCTCGAGCACCTGGTCGATGCCGTCGGGGATCGTCGGCGCGACGACCATCGCCGCGCTCGAGCCGCGGCGCTCGGCCATGTGCAGAACGATCATGAAGGCGGCGCCCAGGAAGAGCCCGAAGGCGAGCGCGGTGAGCACCGCCCACGTGGAGTCCATGGGTCCAGACTAACGACGCCGCGACGGACCGATCCGCCGTCTCGCCCGCCGTCGCGCGGTACGTTGGGGAGTGTTCACGGAGCCGGCACCTGTTGTTCACCTCCGCCGGAGAAGATGTCGCGGGTGCCGGAACCGACCCGGCCGATTCGTGCTGTGCGCGCGGACGACGAGAGACAGAGGTATTCCGAACATGCGTGAGGTGTTCCAGCAGGAGCTGGCCGAGGTGCAGGAGCGACTCGTCGAGATCGCCGACCTCGTCGCCGTCTCGATCGACAAGGCGACCCGGGCGTTCAACGAATCCGACGTGAGCCTGGCCGAGGAGGTGATCGCCGACGACGACAAGATCGACCAGGCGGCCGTCGAGCTCGACGAGCTCGCGATCACGATCCTCGCCCGCCAGCAGCCCGTCGCCCGCGACCTGCGGATCGTCGTGAGCGCACTGCGGGTCAGCGCGTCGCTCGAGCGGATGGGCGACATGTCGACCCACATCTCGCAGCTCGCCCGCTACCGGTTCCCCGACAAGGTCGTGCCGAAGTCGCTGCGCCCGACCTTCGCGGAGATGGGCCGGCTCGACGTCGAGATCGCGCGCAAGCTCGTCGAGCTCCTCCGCACGGAGGACGTGCACCTGGCCGAGGCGATCCGCAACGAGGACGACAAGGTCGACGCCCTGCACCTCTCGGTGTTCGACAAGGTGCTCGGCGAGAAGTGGAAGGGCGAGACCGTCGACACGGTCGACGCGACCCTCGCCAGCCGATACCACGAGCGCTTCGCCGACCACGCCGTGTCGATCGCGAAGAAGGTCCAGTACCTCGCGACGGGCGACTGGGACCCGGAGAAGTCCGCGCTCTGAGCGCGGCGCAGACGTGACGAGGGGGATGCCGTGACGGCATCCCCCTCGTTCGTCTCGGCGCGGCTCGCGCCTACTTCTTGCCCTGTGCGGCGACGGCGGCGGCGCCCGCGGCGGCGGCCTCGGGGTCGAGGTACTCCGCCGGCTTCGCCGGGCGGAAGTCGTCGTCGAGCTCGTAGACGAGCGGGATGCCGGTCGGGATGTTGAGCTCGGCGATGTCGTCGTCGCTGATGCCGTCGAGGTGCTTCACGAGCGCACGCAGGGAGTTGCCGTGGGCGGTGACGAGCACGGTCCTGCCCGCGGCGAGGTCGGGGACGATGCCCTCCTCCCAGTACGGCAGCATGCGGGCGATGACGTCCTTCAGGCACTCGGTCCGGGGCAGCTCGTCGTCGGTGAGCGACGCGTAGCGCGGGTCGCCGACCTGCGACCACTCGGAGTCGTCGGCGAGCACGGGCGGCGGGACGTCGAACGAACGGCGCCAGAGCTGGAACTGCTCGGGGCCGTACTTCTCGAGCGTCTCGGCCTTGTCGAGGCCCTGCAGCGCACCGTAGTGGCGCTCGTTGAGGCGCCACGTGCGACGGACGTCGATCCACGCGCGGTCGGCGACGTCGAGCGCGATGTTCGCGGTCTGGATGGCCCGGGTCAGCACCGAGGTGTGCAGCACGTCGGGCAGCAGGCCCGACTCGCGCAGCAGCTCGCCGGCGCGCGCGGCCTCGGTGCGGCCGAGCTCGGAGAGTCGCACGTCGACCCAACCGGTGAACAGGTTCTTCTGGTTCCATTCGCTGTTGCCGTGGCGGAGCAGCACGAGGGTGTGAGGCATGCGAACAGCCTACCGGCGAGGCATCCGGCGCCCCGTCGCGTGAAGCCCCGTGACCGGATGCCTCGGCCGAGCGCCTGACAGACTGGAGGCATGCCCGACGCCTCGCCCCACCCCCGGCGCCTGCGGCCCGGGCAGCGCGTGGGCACGGTGACCCGCGGCACGACGAACACCAACCGGCTTCGCCGGATCGACCGCTGGATCGCGGCGCACCCGGCATTCGTGCACGCACCGGACCCGTTCGTCGTCGACCTCGGGTACGGGGCGAGCGGTGTCACCACGCTCGAACTGGCCTCGCGGCTCTCGCACGTGCGGCCCGACGTGCACGTGCTCGGCCTCGAGATCGAGCCGGACCGGGTGCGCGTGGCCCGCGAGCAGCTCGCGCGGGTGCGAGCGGGCGACGCCCATTTCGACGCAGGACTCGCCGTCGACTTCGCGGTCGGGGGCTTCGAGGTGCCGACCCCCGGCAGCCGTCGGGCCGCGGTGATCCGCGCCTTCAACGTGCTGCGCCAGTACGACGAGGCCGACGTCCCGGGCGCCTGGCGGCTCATGACCTCGCGCCTCGCGCCCGGCGGCCTCGTCGTCGAGGGCACGTGCGACGAACTCGGTCGCGTCTCGAGCTGGGTCGGGCTCGGCGCGGAGGGGCCGCGCACGTTCACGATCAGCCTGCGCCGCTCGGGGCTCGAGCATCCGTCGATCGTGGCCGAGCGGCTGCCGAAGGCCCTGATCCACCGGAACGTCCCCGGCGAGCGCGTCCACGAGCTGCTCGAGGCGCTCGACACGTCGTGGCGGATGCATGCTCCGCTCGCGGTCTACGGACCCTCGCAGCGCTGGATCGCGATGGTCGCGACCCTGCGGCACGAGGGGTGGCCCGTGATCGGCGGCCCGCGTCGCAGTCGGCTCGGTGAACTCACGGTGCCGTGGTCAGCGGTCGCCCCCGCCTCGAGCGGGTGACGAATCCCCGTTCAGGCCCATATTCAGCGACCTTTCCGAAATCGCGAGTTCTGCGCCTGATCGCGCATTACAGAACATGCTCATCGAGTAAGACGGCGAACTCGACACATCTTTTGCTTGACGGACGACAAAAGTCTCCCTAGGTTCAGGACCGGGCTCGCACTCGATTCGTGATGGTTCGCGTGTCCAGCATTCGAAACCAACGGAGGTCTCATGCTGTCGAAGTTGCACCACGTCCTCGCCCGGCTTCTCGCCGGAACCGTCGCCGCGATCCTCGCCGCGGGCACGATCGCGACGACCGCCGCGCCAGCGCACGCGCACGACGGCGCCCATGTGCTGATCTTCACCAAGACCACGCAGTTCCGGCACACGGACGCGATCGACACGGGCACGCCGCTCATCACGGCCGCGCTCGAAGCCGAGGGCATGGAGGTGACGCACACCGAGGACTCGACGATCTTCAACGACACCGATCTCGCGGGCTTCGACGCGCTCATCATGTTCCAGGCGTCGGGAGACCCGTGGAACGGGGAGCAGAAGGCGGCGCTCGAGCGCTACCAGCAGGCCGGTGGCGGGATCGTCGCGATCCACAACGCGACCGACATGCGCGGCAACTACCCGTGGTGGGACCAGCTCGTCGGCTCGCTCATGCCCGGGCATGCGGCGACCGGCACCGACCCGGGCCAGCCGGGCACGGTGCGCATCGAGGACGACACGCACCCCTCGACGACGCACTTCGACGACGCGCGCTGGGAACGCTCCGACGAGTGGTACAACTTCTCGAACAACGTGCGCGGCACCGCGCACGTGCTCGCCTCGATGGACGAGTCGACGTACGACGCCGGCGGCAACGCCATGGGCTACGACCACCCGATCTCGTGGTGCAAGCCCTACGACGGCGGGCGCGCCTGGGCGACCGCGATGGGGCACTTCGGCTCGCACTACCTGGAGCCCGACTTCATGGCCCACATCGTCGGCGGCGTGAAGTACGCCGCGGGCATCGAGCCCGGCGACTGCGGCGGCACCGTCTGGAAGAACTTCGAGAAGGTCGTGCTCGACGAGAACACGTCGGCACCGTTCGCGATGGACATCGCCGAGGACGGCCGGGTGTTCTACACCGAGCTCGTCCGCGGCCAGGTGCGCGTGTGGGATCCGACGACGAACAGCGTCACGACCGCGCTCGAGCTCGACGTCTACTCCGGCGGCGAGGACGGCCTGCTCGGCATCGCGCTCGACCCCGACTTCACCGACAACGGCCGCGTGTACCTCTACCGGTCGCCCGGCTCGGCGGACGACGCCGACCCCGCCAACTTCTTCAGCCGCGTCTCCCGCTTCACGATGGAGAACGGCGTCATCGACCCGGCCTCCGAGGAACTCATCATCGAGGTGCCGGCCCGACGCCTTCCCGACGAGCCCGGCCACACCGGCGGCGGGCTCGACTTCGACGCCGACGGCAACCTGTACCTCGGCGTCGGCGACGACGTGAACCCCCACTCGGAGCCGTCGGGCGGCTATGCACCGCTGTCGACCCGCGACGGCACCTTCCACGACGCCCGCGCGACCTCGGCGAACACCAACGACCTGCGCGGCAAGCTCCTCCGAATCACGCCGAAGGCCGACGGCCCGGGCTACACGGTCCCGGAGGGCAATCTCTTCCCCGAGGCCGACGACGCGGGCGACAAGACCCGTCCCGAGATCTACGCGATGGGCTTCCGCAATCCGTTCCGCTTCTCGGTCGACCAGCGGACCGGCTGGATCAGCCTCGCCGACTACTCCCCCGACAACGGCACGGACGCGCCCGACACCCGTGGACCCGCCGGCATCGCCGAGTGGAACCTCATCAAGAGCCCCGGCAACTACGGCTGGCCGCTCTGCATGGGCGACAACGAGCCGTTCCGCGACGTCGACTACACGACCGACCCGGTCACGGTCGGCGGCTTCTTCGACTGCGACGCGCCGGTCAACGACTCGCCGCGCAACACGGGCCTCACCGAACTGCCTGCGGCCCGCGCTGCGGACATGTGGTACGGCTACAACCGGTCGTCGGTGCCCGAGACGATCCCCGAGGGCGGCGGCCTCGCCCCCATGGGCGGGCCGGTCTACGACTACGACCCGGACCTCGTGTCCGACACGAAGTTCCCCGAGTCGTACGACGGCAAGCCGTTCTTCTACGAGTGGGCGCGCAACAGGATGTACTCGATCCAACTGAAGGATCCGGCGGCCGGATCGGGATCGCAGGTCGAGAAGGTCAACGCCTTCCTGCCGCAGGAGCAGTTCCTCGCGCCGATCGATTCGAAGTTCGGCCCCGACGGATCGCTCTACGTGCTCGACTGGGGCGGCGGCTTCGGGCGTGACAACCCGAACTCCGGGCTCCACCGCATCGACTACATCCAGGGATCCCGCTCGCCCATCGCGAAGATCTCGGTCGACCGCGACTCGGGCCCGGCTCCGCTCGAGGTCTCGTTCGACGGCTCGGCCTCGACCGACCCCGAGCACGCAGCGCTCGCGTACGCGTGGGATTTCGACGGCGACGGCACGACCGACGCGACGACCCCGACGGCGAGCCACGCCTACGCGGAGACCGGGGTCTACGACGCGCGCCTCACGGTGACCGACCCGGCCGGCAAGACGGGCACGACCACCGCGCCGATCACCGTCGGCAACACCCGGCCCGAGGTCGACATCTCGCTGCCGCCGAACGGAGCATTCTTCGACTTCGGCGACGACCTGTCCTGGGCGGCGCAGGTGACCGACCCCGACGACGGCACCGTCGACGGATCGGAGCTCATCATCCAACCCGCGCTCGGGCACGACGAGCACGCCCACCCGCTGACGCCGCTCAGCGGATTCACCGGCACCACCGAGACGAGCCTCGGCGGACACGCGCCGGATGAGGACATCTTCTTCGCGATCGACGCCCGCTACACCGACCACGGCGACGAGGGCGGCGAGAACCCGCTCACGGGCTCGGCGACGACGCTCGTCTTCCCGAAGCTCAAGCAGGCGGAGTTCTTCGACAGCTCGGCGCCCGGGGTCGACGTGTCCCCGAGCCGCGACACGGAGGGCGGCGAAGCCGACCGAGTCGTCGCCGCGAGCGACGGCGAGTGGGTCCACTACGACCCCGTCAGCTTCCACCGCGTCGACAAGCTCGCGCTCCGGGTCTCGGCGACCGCGGAAGGTTCGATCGAGCTCCGCGACGGCGCCGCCGACGGCGCGCTGCTCGCGACCGCCGACGTGCCGGTGACGGGGTCGACGAAGTTCGTCGACGTCGTCGTCGACGTGAGCGCGCTGCCGGGCGACTCGCTCGACCTCTACCTCGTGTTCCGCGGAGGCGAGACCAAGCTCAACTTCATCGAGGCGCTCGGGCGAGGGTCCTCCCCGACCTCCGCACCCGACGTCGCGATCACCGCACCGGCGGCGGGGGTCGAGCTCGAGCCCGGGCAGGACGTCGCGATCGAGGCCGAGGCCGGCGACCCGTACAACGCCGACGGCACCGTCACCGCCGTCGAGTTCTTCGTCGACGGCGAGTCGATCGGCATCGACGACACCGCACCGTACGCGGCGACGCTCGCGGCTCCGGAGGAGGGGCTCTACGAGCTCACCGCCGTCGCGACGAACGAGGCGGGCAAGTCGCGCACCTCGCGCACCGTCGTCGCGCAGGTGGGCGAGCTCTTCGGCGACCTCGTGCCGTTCACGAACGCCGACGGCGTGTTCGAGCGTCTCGGCGACGGCCGGTTCCGCATCACCGGCGCGGGCGACGACACGTGGCAGGGCGTCGACGAGTACTCGACCCTGTACGCGCCGGCGGCCGGTGACGAGGACTGGGAGGCGGTCGTGAAGGTCGACGCCCAGCAGAACACGAACGGGTCGGCGAAGGCCGGCGTGATCGTGCGCAACGACCTCACGCAGCCCGGCACCTCGCCCGGATACGCGATGGTCGGCATCCGCCCCTCGGGCGGCGTCGAGTTCCTCGCCGATCCCGACGGCAACGGGCAGCTCAACACGTCGGTCGCGGGCGGCACGACGAGCTACCCCGTCTGGGTGAAGCTCAAGCGCTCGGATGCCTCGTACACGGCGTACTTCTCGAAGAACGGCACGAGCTGGACCCAGGTCGGCGGCGCCGTGGCCCTCACGGGCGCGGCGAACACGCAGGACGTCGGCATGTTCATGGTGTCGCACGCGAGCGGACCCGGCACCGTCGACTTCGCCGACTTCGCGATCGACACCGACCCGACGGATCCCGAGCCCGAGCTGCCGCTCGAACCGCTCATGTGCGAGGGGGCACCGCTCTCCGACGAGTTCGACGGCCCCGTCGTCGCCGCCTCGTGGGCGCTGCGATCGGGCGCCCTGCCCGTCACGCAGTCGAACGGGGCGCTCAACCTGCCGGTGACGACGGCCGACATCAACGAGGCGTCGACCGGCCCCGTGAGCTTCGCGGGCAAGCCGCTGCCGACCGGTGCCTGGAAGGCGACGACGAAGCTCACGCTCGCGCACACCTCGCATTGGCAGTGGGCCGGTCTCGTGGTGCACCAGAGCGACGACGAGTACAACAAGCTCGCCTTCGTACGGAACCAGAACGGCAACCGTTTCGTCGAGTTCCAGTCCGAGACGGGCGGTTCGCGTTCGACGCCGGCCGCGCCGACCCTGCCCGCCGACTTCCCGTCGACGATCCACCTCGAGCTGACGAGCGACGGCACCACCCTCACGGGTGCGTACTCCGCCGACGGCACGAGCTGGACTCCGCTCGCGGGGAGCCTGCAGCTCAAGGCGAACGCCCGGATCGGCATCATGGCGGCCGGCGACCTCGGCAGCACGCCGGTGGTTGCGAAGGCCGACTGGTTCCGGTTCGCGCCGGAGCCCGCGCCCGGCGAGCCGGTGACGCCGAACGACGACTTCGACGGCGCGTCGCTCGACGGCTGCCGCTGGTCGGAGACCGTGCGCTACGACTCGAACCACGTGGAGGTCGCCGACGGCCACCTGAAGATCGAGACGCAGCCGGGCGATGTCAACGGCACGAACCCGATCTCGCCGCGCAACTTCATCCTCACCGAGGCGCCCGAGGGCGACTGGGTGGCGACGACGAGGTTCAGGGCACCGCTGAAGCACCGCTGGCAGCTCGCCGGGCTCATGATGTGGACCGACGACGACAACTATGTGAAGGCCGACGTCGTCGCCTACAACAACCCGGGCACGGCCCTCGACCTGCGGGCCGAGCTCGCGGGCGAGGTCGCCGCGCAGGGCATCGGCAACCGCCAGATCGACATCGCGAACTCGAGCGAGAGCGGGTACTGGTACATCCGGGTGACGAAGACGGGCGACGTGTACACGGCCGAGGTGAGCGACGGCGGCATCAACTGGACCTCGATCGGCGCGGGCATCACCTTCGACCGGCCGCTGCGCGGGCTCGGCCTGATGGCGATCGGTCCGCAGCAGGAGGAGCCGGTGGTGGTCGAGTTCGACTCGTTCGCGCTCGACGCCGAGTCCGACGACACGACCGCGCCGACGACCGGGCTCTCGTGGACGCCCGCGGAGCCCGACGGCGATGCCGGCTGGTACACGTCCGCGCCGAGCTTCGAGCTCTCGGCGGGCGACGGCGACGGATCGGGCGTCGCGACGACCGAGTACGCGATCGGCGACGGCGACTGGACCGCCTACTCGGAGCCGGTCTCGGTCGCGACCCAGGGCGAGGTGACCGTCGCGTTCCGCTCGACCGATACCGCCGGCAACGTCGAGGAGGCGGGATCGTCGACCGTCGCCATCGACACGGTGGCGCCCGTCACCACGGCGACGGTCGAGGCGGGCGACGGCGACGCCCGGGTCACGCTGAGCGCGACCGACGACACGTCGGGTGCGACCGGCACCGAGTTCCGGGTGGACGGCGGCGAGTGGGCGGCATACGCCGACCCGTTCGTCGTGACCGGACCCGGCGAGCACACGGTCGACTACCGCTCGGTCGACGCCGCGGGCAACGTCGAGGACCAGCAGACGGCGCAGCTCACGATCGACGAACCCCTGCCCATCGAGATGGGCGTCACGGCGACCGCCGAGACCCAGTGCCTCGCCGGCACGGCGCAGGTCGCCGTCTATGCGGCGAACACGGGCAACACGCCGGTCGACCTCGTGATCACGACCCCGTGGGGCGACCACGAGATCGCGGACGTGGCGGCGGGCTCGGCCGTGTACCACCTCTTCGACACCGGTGCGGCGAAGCTCAAGAAGGGCACGCTCCTGGTGACCGTCCGCCATGCGGACGGCGAACACGAGGCAGAGGCGCGCGCGTCGTACGCCAAGGCCACGTGCAGGTGATCGCATGACGACGGCCCCGGCGCTCCCGCGGCGGGGCCGTCGTCATGCGTGCCCCACCGCGCGAGGCGTCAGGGCTTGCGCACGCCGAGGCGCGGCAGTCGCGGCACCTCGACGGCGGCACCGGCGTCGGCCGGGACGATCTCGACCTGCGAGGCCGCGACGTCGACGCCGTGGCTCTCGACGATGAGCGGGAGATCGGCGGGCACCGCACGCTTCACGACGGCGAGCGCGATGGGGCCGAGCTCGTGATGGATCGCACTCGACGTGACGTGGCCGACGACCTTGCGCTCGGGCGCCTCGCCGGCCTCCGGCTCGGGCCGCACCTTCTCGCCGACGACGTCGTCGCCCGGCACGGGCAGCACCGTGTCGCTGCCATCGAGGTGCAGCAGCACGAGCCGCCGGGGCGGGCGGCCGAGGTTCAGCACCTTCGCGACCGTCTCCTGGCCCTTGTAGCAGCCCTTGCCGAGATCGACGGCGCTGCGCAGCCAGTCGAGCTCGTGCGGGATGGTCTTCTCGTCGACCTCGGTGGCCAGGCGCGGACGCCACGCCGCGATGCGCAGCGCCTCGGCGGCGAGCGCACCGGCAGCGGCCACCCGCCCGGCCCGCACCGACCCGGCCGCGTCGGCGAGCGACGCTCGGGCGACGAGGCGCTCGATCCACCGCCAGTCGGCCCCCGGATGCCCCGCGGCAGCGGCGTACTGGTGGGCACCCGGTCGCGGCGCGGCCCAGGGGTCGACCCAGTCGAGCGCGACGCCGGCCGGGGCGTACGCCGGCGCGGCGGCATCGAGCGCGTCGATCGACATCGCCGCGATGACGGCGACGTCGGAGCTGCGGTCGGCGACCTCGACGCGGAGCATGAACCGCATGCGGTCGAGCCAGGCCGCGAGGTCGGCCGCCTCGCCGCCCTCGACCACGAGCCAGACCGACTCGCCGTCGTCGACGGCGTGCACGGCGTGCTCGACCCGTCCGGAGGCGTCGAGCAGCAGCGCCTCGACGCCCTCCCCCGGGCGGAGCCCGGTGAACGACTGGCTCGCCATGGAGTGCAGCCAGCTCAGCCGGTCGGGCCCCGTGACCGCCACGACGCCGCGGTCGGAGAGGTCGACGACCGCCTCGCCGCGCTCGAGGCGACGCTGCTCGATCATGGGCTCGCCGTAATGGCCGGCGACGCCGGGCGACACCTCGAGGGCGACGGCCCCAGGCAGCGCGAGGAACGGGGACCCGGACATCAGTCGACCTTCGCGAGGCGGGCCGACGCGTGCGTCCGCAGGTCCTGCCCGAGCGCGGCGATGTCCCACGCCCACAGCAGGTGGCCCTCGACGAGCCCGTACAGGCGCGTGGCCGCCGCGTAGTCCTTCGCCCCCGCCGAGCGCATCACGGCATCGGTCGCGAGGTCGATGCGCGGACCCTTGACCTGGCCGAGGTAGAGCTCGCTCACACCGCCCGGATGCACGATCGACACCTCGAGGTCGAATCCGCCGTCGGCGTTGCGCAGTTGCTCGACGGACTCGGCGTCGCCGTAGCGCGGCTCGCCGACCGCCGGCAGCATCGCGGGACCCGGGTCGCCGTCGCCCTGCTCGCGCGCGAGCCGCCAGTAGCCGGTCTCCGTCGCGAGCGGCGTCGGCTCGCCGCCCTCCTCGGCCGGGAACAGCCACGTGTACGAGGTGTAGTTGAGGTGGGGCAGCCCGTCGTGGCTGAAGCTCACACGCTGCCCGAACTCGTGGGTGATCGACTCGTCGCCGACCTTGTAGTCGATGACGCCCGAGCCCTCCCACACGCCGAGGAGCCACGAGAGCGGAACGAGCTCGGCGGGAAGGTCGACGGGCAGCTCGATCATCGCCACGCCTTCACCAGCGCCTAGCGCTGACCCTTGAAGAGCTTGTAGACGACGACGCCGCTGATCCACGCGATCGCGAGGCTCGCGAGGCCGAGCAGGCCGATGAAGAGGAGTTCGAGGGCGAGCAGCTCAGACATGCCTCGAGTCTAGCCCGCGGCGACGGGGGCGACGATCGCCGCGGTGACCGCGACCACGACGAACGCGCCCGCGATCGATGCCGAGACGCGGCCGACGAATCCCGCCGGCCGTCGCGTCGCGAGCTGGACGACGAGCGTGCCGAGCACCGCGATCGCGAGCACGACGCCGAGCGCTCCGAACACGCCGAGCCACGAGTCATCCTCGAACCAGACCTCGAGCCCGCCGAGCGCGAGTGCCGCCACGATCGCGCAACCGGCTGCGGCGACGATCCAGATCAGCACGATGCCCGGCCAGCCGTAGCGCGTCTCGGTCTCGTCCGTCATGCCGCTCCGTTCGGTTCGCGAGGCGGCCCCGGCCGTCCCGTAGTATTGACCGCACCTTACTACTGGAGGGTGTGGCGTGGCGCAGCTGCTCATCCTGACGCCGGCGGCCGACGACGTACTCCCGGCGCTCGCACTCCTGACGCATCGCGTGCGGGTCATCCCCGCCTCGCCCGAGCGCCTCGTGAACGCGCCCGATGCCGAGCTCGTGCTGCTCGACGCCCGCACGAACCTCGTCGGCGCCAAGGCGCTCGCGCAGATCCTCCGCACGACCGGGCTCTCGGCGCCGCTCGTGCTCGTCGTCACCGAGGGCGGGCTGACGGCCGTCTCCCCCGACTGGGGCGTCGACGACGTCGTGCTCGAGACCGCCGGGCCGGCCGAGATCGATGCGCGCATCCGCCTCGCGATCGGCCGGGCGGCGCAGAGCCAGCCCTCCGAGCGCATCCAGACCTCGGGCGTCGTCATCGACGAGGCGAGCTACTCGGCGAAGGTGCACGGCCGGCCGCTCGATCTCACCTACAAGGAGTTCGAGCTGCTGCGGTTCCTCGCCGCGCATCCGTCGCGCGTGTTCACCCGCGAACAGCTGCTGAGCGAGGTGTGGGGCTACGACTACTTCGGCGGCACCCGCACGGTCGACGTGCACGTGCGGCGCCTCCGCGCGAAGCTCGGCGACCTCGAGAGCCTCATCGGCACGGTGCGCAACGTGGGCTACCGATTCAACGTGCACGAAGAGGATGACGAGGGCGCACCGGTCACCGCCCGTTGACCGGGCGCTCATCGACTGGAAACGCCTGCGTGCCATGATGAGTGGATGAGCCCCGACAGCATCCTCGAGGACGACCGGATGTCGGATCGCACGGCGAGCGATTTCGACGACGACTTCGAACCGCTCGACATCGAGGGCGCGCCCGAGCTGCCCGCCGAGCGCTACCTCGACCGCGAGCTCAGCTGGCTCGCCTTCAACCAGCGCGTGCTCGAGCTCGCCGAGGACCCGGCCGTTCCCGTCCTCGAGCGGGCGAACTTCCTCGCGATCTTCGCCTCGAACCTCGACGAGTTCTTCATGGTGCGGGTCGCCGGGCTCAAGCGCCGCATCATGACCGGGCTCGCCGTGCCGACGAACGTCGGGCGCGCCCCCGTCGACGTGCTGAGCGACATCTCGCGCACGGCCCACGAGCTGCAGGAGCGCCACGCGGCCGCCTACCGGGACCTCGTGAAGCCGGCCCTCGCTGAAGCCGGCATCCGCATCGCCTCGTGGACCGAGCTCGGCGACGAGGAGCGCGCGCACCTGCACGACTTCTTCTCGTCGCAGATCTTCCCGGTGCTCATGCCGCTCGCCGTCGACCCGGCGCACCCCTTCCCCTACATCTCGGGCCTCTCGCTCAACCTGTCGGTGCGCGTGCGCAACAGCCGCACCGGCCGGCAGGAGTTCGCGCGCGTCAAGGTGCCGCAGATGCTGCCGCGGTTCGTCCGCGTCGACCCCGGCGAGTCCGTCGAGGACGCGCGGTACATCACGCTCGAGGACCTCATCGCGAATCATCTCGGCGACCTCTTCCCGGGCATGGAGATCGTGGAGCACCACGTGTTCCGCGTCACCCGCAACGAGGACGTCGAGATCGAGGAGGACGAGACCGAGAACCTCATCAAGGCGCTCGAGAAGGAACTGCTGCGGCGCCGGTTCGGCCCGCCCATCCGCCTCGAGGTCACCGACGACATGGACGACGTGACCCTCGGGCTCCTCGTCCGCGAGCTCGACGTGACCGAGCAGGAGGTGTACCGGCTCTCAGCGCCGCTCGACCTCGGCGGGCTCTTCGACCTGGCCCGGCTCGACCGTCCCGAGCTGCACTACCCGACGCACGTCCCGACCACGGCCGCGCAGCTCCAGCCCTCGGAATCGAACCTGCGCGCCGACGTCTTCAAGGCCGTCTCCCGCCAGGACGTGCTGCTGCACCACCCGTACGAGTCGTTCGCGACGAGCGTGCAGGCGTTCCTCGAACAGGCCGCGGCCGACCCCGACGTGCTCGCCATCAAGCAGACCCTCTACCGCACGTCGGGCGACAGCCCGATCGTCGAGGCGCTCATCGACGCCGCCGAGGCCGGCAAGCAGGTGCTCGCACTCGTCGAGATCAAGGCGCGCTTCGACGAGCAGGCGAACATCACCTGGGCCCGCAAGCTCGAGAAGGCCGGCGTGCACGTCGTCTACGGCCTGGTCGGCCTCAAGACCCACTGCAAGCTCGCGCTCGTGATCCGCCAGGAGAAGGGCGTGCTGCGGCACTACAGCCACATCGGCACGGGCAACTACAACCCGAAGACGAGCCGCATCTACGAGGACCTCGGGCTCCTCACCGCCGACGACCAGGTCGGAAAGGACCTGACCCGCCTCTTCAACGAGCTCTCCGGCTACGCGATCGAGAAGAAGTTCAAGCGACTGCTCGTCGCGCCGCTGCACCTGCGGAAGGGGCTGCTGAAGCTCATCGCGACGGAGATCCGCAACGCCGAGGCGGGGCGCCCCTCCGGCATCCGCATCAAGGTGAACTCGATGGTCGACGAGGCCATCATCGACGCCCTCTACCGCGCCTCGAACGCGGGCGTACCGGTCGAGGTGTGGGTGCGCGGCATCTGCAGCCTGCGCCCGGGCATCCCCGGGCTCAGCGAGAACATCCGGGTGCGCTCGATCCTCGGCCGCTACCTCGAGCACTCGCGCATCTTCTCGTTCGCCAACGACGGCGACCGGCAGGTCTACATCGGCTCCGCCGACATGATGCACCGCAACCTCGACCGCCGCGTCGAGGCGCTCGTGCGGCTCACCGACCCGCAGCACCTCGCCGAGATCGAGCACGTGTTCGACCAGGCGATGGACCCGTCGACGAGCTCGTGGCACCTCGACGGGGACGGCGCATGGACACGCCGATCGGTCGATGACGAGGGCCGCCCGCTCACCGACCTGCAGAATGGCCTCATGCTCGAGATCGCCCAGCGCACCCGGCCGGGCCAGCGCAGCCGATCGGGGTCTCGCCGGTGACGACGGCCGTCTACGCCGCCGGCGCCGTCTGCTGGCGCCGCATCGACGGCAAGCTGCACGTGCTCGTCATCCACCGCACCGTCTACGGCGACGTCACGATCCCGAAGGGCAAGGTCGACCCCGGCGAGTCGTTGCCGCAGACGGCCGTGCGCGAGATCGCGGAGGAGACCGGTCTCGCCGTCCACCTCGGCGTGCCGCTCGGCGTCTCCCGCTACCCGCTGCCCTCGGGCCGCGAGAAGATCGTGCACTACTGGGCGGCCGAGGTGAGCGAGAAGGCGGTGCAGCGTTCGACGTTCAAGCCGAACGCCGAGGTCGCCGCGCTCGAGTGGGTCACCCCCAAGCGCGCCCGCGGCTACCTCACCTACGAACCCGACGTCGAGATCCTCGACAACTTCACGGCGCTCGTCGAGCAGGGCGTCACCGAGACGTTCAGCATCACCGTGCTGCGGCACGGCAAGGCCGTCGGCCGGGGCGGGTTCGAGGGGCCGGATGCCTCGCGGCCGCTCAGCGCGCGCGGCGTCGACCAGGCCGCGGGGCTCGTGGACACCCTCACCGCGTGGGGGCCGAAGCGCATCGTGTCGAGCCCCGCCGTCCGGTGCGTCACGACGGTGACGCCGCTCGCCGCGGCCACCGGCATCGAGATCAAGCGCGACGTCGGCATCAGCCAGGACGCCTGGGAGGCCGGCGACGGAGAGGTGCGACGGGTCGTCGGCAAGCGCGTGCGCGCGGCCAAGTCGGCAGTCCTCTGCAGCCACGGACCGGTGCTGCCCGAGATCATGCGCGAGCTCGCGCTCGCGACGGGCACCCCGCTCGGCACCTACGCGACCGATGCGGCGGAGCTCGAGCCCGGTGCCTTCAGCGTCGTCCACCTGTCGGCGACGAACCAGGGTTCGGGCATCATCTCGATCGAGACGCACGCCCCGCGCGCCTGACGCCCGCCGGGTTCGAGACGTCGCTTCGCCCCTCCTGACGGCACGTCCTGGTGGTCGCCCGTCTCTGCCACCTGCTCAGCGGTCGTTCACCTCCCGTTCACCGACGTGGCGGAAGCTCGTAAGGCGCGCTCATTAGCGTCGCAGGCGGGTCGGCACCGACCCACACCTGCAATCGAACCCCGGAAGGGACTTCACGTGAACTTCAAGCGTTTCGGCGTGCCCGCCGTCGTCGCCGTCACCGCGGCGCTCGCGCTCAGCTCCTGCGCCACCAACGAAGGCGGCTCGGCCGCCCCCGAAGAGACGACCTCGACGCTCTCGGGCACGCTCGACGCCGCCGGCGCCTCGTCGCAGGGCTCGGCGCAGGAGGCGTGGGTCGCCGCGTTCCAGACCGCGAACCCCGACGTCACGATCAACTACGACCCGTCGGGCTCGGGCGCGGGCCGTGAGGCGTTCATCGCGGGCGGCGTCGACTTCGCCGGCAGCGACTCGTACCTGAAGGACGAGGAGCTCGCGGGCGAGTTCGCCGCGTGCGCCCCCGACACCACGGCCATCGACCTGCCGGTCTACATCTCGCCGATCGCCGTGATCTTCAACGTCGAGGGCGTCGACGAGCTCAACCTCGACGCCGCGACCCTCGCCAAGATCTTCAAGGGCGACATCACCAAGTGGAACGACCCGGCGATCGCCGCGCTCAACGAGGGCGCCGCCCTCCCCGACGCGACCATCACCGCCGTGCACCGCTCGGACGACTCGGGCACCACGAAGAACTTCGCCGACTACCTCAACCAGACGGCCGCCGACGTGTGGGCCGAGGAGCCGAGCGACACCTTCCCGTACCAGACCGGTGAGGGCGCCCAGGGCACCTCGGGCGTCGTCGACGCCGTCACCAACGGCGTGAACACGATCGGCTACGCGGACGCGTCGCGCGCCGGCGACCTCGGCGTCGCGCAGATCAAGGTCGGCGACGAGTTCGTCGGCTACACGCCCGAGGCCGCCGCGGCCGTCGTCGCGGAGTCGCCGCTCGTCGAGGGCCGCGAGGCCAACGACCTCGCGATCGCGCTCGACCGCACCACGACCGACCCGAGCCACTACCCGCTCGTGCTCGTGAGCTACGCGATCGTCTGCCAGGAGTACGCGGACGCGGCGCAGGGCGAGCTCGTGAAGAGCTACGTCTCGTACCTCGCGAGCGAGGAGGGCCAGTCCCTCTCCGCCGAGCAGGCCGGTTCGGCCCCGCTCTCGACCGAGCTGAGCGAGAAGGTCCAGGCCGCCCTCGAGACGGTCAAGTAATCCGGCGCCCGCCCGTCCCGATCGCACCGCAGGGTGACCGATCGGGCCGGGCGGGCTCGGTGCGCGAGCCGGGCTCGCGCCCTCCCCATTCGAACGACCAGGAAGACCACCGCCACATGACGCCCCCCGAGGCATCCACCATCACCGCCAAACAGCGCCCCGGCGATCGGATCTTCTCGACCGCCACGCTGGTGGCGGGCGTGCTCATCCTGGTCACCCTCGCGGCCGTCGCGATCTTCCTCGTCGCGCAGTCGCTGCCCGCGTTCACGGCCGTCTCCGACGAGTTCAAGGGCGAGGCCGAGAACTTCTGGCAGTACGTCGGCCCGCTCGTGTTCGGCACGATCTGGGCGGCGGCCCTCGCCCTCATCATGGCCGTGCCGCTCTCGCTCGGCATCGCACTCTTCATCTCGCACTACGCCCCGCGCAAGCTCGCGCAGGGCCTCGGCTACATCATCGACCTCCTGGCCGCCGTGCCCTCGGTCGTCTTCGGCCTCTGGGGCATCACGGTGCTCGCCCCGGCGGTGCAGCCCTTCTACACGACCCTCACCGAGTGGTTCGGCTGGTTCCCGCTGTTCGCGCCGCCCGTGTCGGGTACGGGCCGCACGATCCTCACCGTCGCGATCGTGCTCGCCGTCATGATCCTGCCGATCGTCACCGCCCTCTGCCGCGAGATCTTCCTGCAGACCCCCGTGCTCCACGAGGAGGCGGCGCTCGCGCTCGGCGCGACCCGCTGGGAGATGATCAAGCTCGCGGTGCTGCCGTTCGGCCGCCCCGGCATCATCTCCGCCTCGATGCTCGGCCTCGGCCGCGCGCTCGGCGAGACGATGGTCGTCGCGATGGTGCTCTCGCCGTCGGCGATCATCAGCTTCGCGGTGCTGCAGTCGCAGAACCCGACCACGATCGCCGCGAACATCGCGCTCAACTTCCCCGAGGCGCACGACCTCGGGGTCAACATCCTCATCGCGACGGGCCTCATGCTCTTCACCATCACGCTCGCCGTCAACATGATCGCCCGCTACATCGTGGAGCGCCGCAAGGAATTCTCGGGGGCCAACTGATGAGTCTCACCGCCACTCCCCAGCAGGCGCCGGTCGCGCCGAACGGCATCTCGAACTCGCTCACGGCGGGCAAGCTCCCCCGCTACGCATCCATCTACGTGCTCGTCGGCTCGCTCGCCGTCACGAGCGCGATCTTCGGGCTCATCGCCGTCACGAACGGGTCGACGTTCGACATCGTGGGCGCGGTGTTCTGGGGCGTCGTGCTCTACACGGTCTCGATCTGGCTGATCTCGCGGCTCGTCGAGGGCGCGCGCAAGGCCGCCGACCGATTCGTCACCGCGCTCGTCGCGACCGCGTTCACGATCGCGCTGCTGCCGCTCATCTCGGTGGCCTTCACGACGCTCGTCAACGGCCTGCCCCGATTCGATCTCGACTTCTTCACGCAGTCGATGCGGAACGTCGTGGGCGTGGGCGGCGGAGCCCTGCACGCGATCATGGGCACGCTGCTCATCACGGGCATGGCCGCGCTCATCTCGGTGCCGGTGGGCCTGCTCACCGCGATCTACCTCGTCGAGTACGGCCGCGGCAAGCTCAAGCACGCCATCACCTTCTTCGTCGACGTCATGACCGGCATCCCCTCGATCGTCGCCGGCCTCTTCGCGTTCGCCCTCTTCGCCCTCATCACCGACGACCCCGGCGTGCGCATGGGCTTCGGCGGCGCCGTCGCGCTGTCGGTGCTCATGATCCCCGTGGTCGTGCGCTCGAGCGAGGAGATGCTGAAGCTCGTGCCGAACGACCTGCGCGAGGCCTCCTACGCGCTCGGCGTGCCGAAGTGGCTCACGATCGTCAAGGTCGTGCTGCCGACCTCGATCGCGGGCATCATCACGGGCATCATGATCGCCGTCGCCCGCGTCATCGGCGA
The DNA here is from genome assembly GCF_058349925.1 of Agromyces solani. Classification (NCBI taxonomy): domain Bacteria; kingdom Bacillati; phylum Actinomycetota; class Actinomycetes; order Micrococcales; family Microbacteriaceae; genus Agromyces; species Agromyces solani. The sequence continues at coordinate 806,275 of NZ_JBYRER010000001.1, read as the reverse complement.
GACCGCGCCGCTGCTCATCATCGCGGGCTTCACGACGAGCATGAACTACAACCTCTTCGCCGACCGCATGATGACGCTGCCGGTGTTCGTGTACACGCAGTACATGAACCAGGGCAACCCGCCCGAGGCCTACGTCGAGCGCGCCTGGGCCGGTGCGCTCACGCTCATCCTCATCGTCGCCCTGCTGAACGTCATCGCGCGCATCGTCGCGAAGGCGTTCTCCCCCAAGACCGGCCGCCGCTGAGCGCCCCCAGAACCTGCCGACCCCCGTACAGAGAGAAGCACCACTCGTGTCCAAGCGCATCGAGGTCGAGGACCTCAACGTCTACTACGGCAACTTCCGCGCCGTCGAGGGCATCACGCTCGAGATCGAACCCCGCACGGTGACCGCGTTCATCGGCCCGTCGGGCTGCGGCAAGTCGACCTTCCTCCGCACGCTCAACCGCATGCACGAGGTCATCCCGGGTGCCCGCGTCGAGGGCAAGGTCCTCGTCGACGGCAACGACCTGTACGGCCCGGGCGTCGACCCGGTGCTCGTGCGCCGGCAGGTCGGCATGGTGTTCCAGCGCCCGAACCCGTTCCCGACGATGTCGATCAAGGAGAACGTGCTCGCGGGCGTGCGGCTCAACAACAAGCGCATCGCGAAGTCCGACGCCGACGACCTCGTCGAGCGATCGTTGCGTGGTGCGAACCTCTGGAACGAGGTGAAGGACCGTCTCGACAAGCCGGGCTCGGGCCTCTCGGGCGGCCAGCAGCAGCGACTCTGCATCGCCCGCGCGATCGCGGTCTCGCCCGAGGTGATCCTCATGGACGAGCCGTGCTCGGCGCTCGACCCGATCTCGACCCTCGCCATCGAGGACCTCATCGAGGAGCTCAAGCAGGAGTACACGATCGTGATCGTGACGCACAACATGCAGCAGGCCTCGCGCGTGAGCGACAAGACCGCGTTCTTCAACATCGCGGGCACCGGCCAGCCGGGCAAGCTCATCGAGTACGCCGACACGACGACGATCTTCTCGAACCCGCAGGTGCAGGCGACCGAGGACTACGTCTCGGGCCGCTTCGGGTGATCGGCGCCTGATCGGCGCCTGCCGACGACGAGACGGATGCCCCGGAGCGAGCTCGCTCCGGGGCATCCGTGTCTCATGCCGGGGTGATGGGCCGGTTCGGGTCAGGCCTGCTTCTCCCAGGGGCCCCACTCGGACGCGCCGGGGGTGTCGCCCTGGGTCCACCACTTGGCCTTGTAGGTCGCGCCGTTGTAGCTCACGACGCTGCCGCCGACGTAGGCGGTCGTGGCGCTCCACGCCGCGACCCCGCCGCCGCCCGTGCCGGGGTCCGTCCCGCCGCCCGTGCCGGGGTCGGTGCCGCCCGTCGAGCAGGTGCCCGCGAGGGCCCAGACCGCGGCGGTGCCGGGCTGCTCGCCCTGCGTCCACCACTTGGCCGAGTACTCCTTGCCGTCGTACGAGACCTTCTGCCCACCGGTGTAGACCGCGGTCGCACTCCACGCCGGTGCCGTGCATGCGCCCGTGCCGCCGCCCGTGCCGGGGTCGGTGCCGCCGCCCGTGCCCGGCGTGTACACCGGGTCGGACGCGGGGCCGGCCTTCGCCGCGCGGAGCTTGTCGGCGAGGGTGCCGATGAGCGCGCCCTGGCGGTCGCCGTCGAGCTCCCACCACATGCCGCCGCCGAGGCCCAGGTCGGCGATGTACTGCGCCTTGCGCGTCGTCGACTGCGCGTTGTCGTAGCTCCACCACTGATTGCCGTCGTAGCGCCAGGCCGCGCCGATCGCGGCGTCGTAGTGGTCGGTGCCGAGGGTCTTCAGCTTGTCGTAGTCCTCGTTGCCCTTCTCCCACGTGCCGGGGGCCGCGCCCGTCGCGGGGCCCCAGGCGTTCACCGAGGTCGCGCCCTGCCAGCCGCGGCCGTAGGCGGCGAGGCCGATGCCGAGCTGCTTCGGCGAGATGCCGGTCTTCAGGTACTCCTTGACGGCCTTGTCGACGCTGAACTTCTTCGACGCCGGTCGCGTGTCGGCGGGGTCGTCGAAGAGGTTCGCCTGATGGCCCGTGAGGCTCGGGTCCCATGCGCCGTGCAGGTCGTAGCCCTGCACGTTGCCGTAGTCGAGGTAGCGGAAGTTCTCGGGGTTGTTCCAGCCGCCCGCGGCGATGTCGGCCGGGTTCGCCGGCAGGAACGCCGACAGCTGGTACGGGTGCCCGTTCTCAGCGGTCAGCGCGTCCATCTGGGTGCGGAACTCCTTGAGGAGCAGCGTGAAGTTCGCCTTGTCGTTCACCTCGTCGACGTAGTTGCCGACCTCGCCGTTCTGCGAGCCCGGCCACTCCCAGTCGATGTCGATGCCGTCGAAGACGCCCGCCGCCGCCCCGGTGCCGCCACGGCCGTCGATCACGGGCAGGTCGCCCCGCAGGTAGAGGTCGACGCAGCTCTTCACGAACTTCTTGCGCGAGGCGTCGGTGGCCGCGGCCTTCGAGAAGTTCTTCGACCAGGTCCAGCCGCCGATCGACAGCATGACCTTGAGGTTCGGGTGCTTCTGCTTCAGCTGCTTGAGCTGGTTGAACGACCCCGCGAGCTTCTGGTCCCACGTGTCGGCGACGCCGGCGACCGAGTTCGCGGCGGTGTAGCCCATGCCGAAATCGGCCCACGCGTCGCCCGCACCGTCGGAGCCCGTGGGCCCGGTGCCCTGCGCCTTGTTCGCGATGAAGCAGGTGAGGTCCTGGTAGTGGATGTTGCCGAACGCGTAGTTGATGTGGGTGAGGTCGTCCGCGGCGCCCGACGTCTCGAGCTGCTTGACCTGGAACGCCCGGCCGTACACGCCCCACTGGGCGAAGTAGCCGACGTTGCGGTAGCCGTTCACGGCGCTCGGCGCCTGCTCGGCCGCGACCGCCGGGGCGGCCGCCCCGAGGGCGGCGAGCCCGGCGACCATCGCGCCGGTGGCGACGGCGGCGAGCGCTGTGCGCAGGCCCCGTCGCGTACGTTGCTGATTCTCCATGATGTCCTTCGTCGTGTGGGGAACCGGACGCGCACGGTGCACGCCCTTGGACGCTCTCACGCTAGGGACGGATGTCTCGGCCGGGCGTCCGCACGATCCACATGATCGGCGTCGGCAGGTGCCGCCCGTACGTAGGACTACGTAGGTCGGCGGGCGGGCGGAGACGCCGAGGGCGGGGATTCCGGTCGCCGGAATCCCCGCCCGAGGCATCCATTCGAATCAGCAGGCCGACGGGTCGCCCCAGACGGCCGCCGTGCCCGGTGTCTCGCCCTGCGTCCACCACTTCGCGGTGTACTCGGAGCCGCCGTAGCTCACCTGCTGGCCGCCCGTGTAGACCGAGGACGCGCTCCAGGCGGACGCGTCGCACGTGCCGCCCGTCCCACCGCCACCGGTACCGCCGCCCGAGCCGGCGCCGGGCGCCACGACGGTCGCCCCGCGGGGCAGGTCGTAGAGCGTCGCGTACGTCTCGGTGCCGATCTTCACCCGCAGGTTCGAGAGCTCGGCCATCGGGAGGCGCCAGCTGAGCTTCGTGTACACGCTGCCGCCGGCCGGGATGCCGCCGGCCGGCACCTTGATCGTGTACGAGTGGAAGTCGCCCTTCAGGCCGCCGACGTTCGAGCCGGTGTGGTCGCTCGAGACCTTCGTGATGCCCCAGCCGTTCTGCTCGCCCATCGCACCCGTGTCGCTCGTCGCGGTGTCGAACGTGATCGTCGAGCCCGCGGGGATCGCCGTCGTCGAGTTGTTCGTGAAGGTCACCTTGGGGTTGATCGGGTAGTTGTTGTCACCGAGGGCGAAGTCGGAGTACTCCACCTGCAGGTCGATCGCCTTCGCGGGCATCGCGACGTTCGCCTTCGCGGCGTCATAGGGCTGCGACGCCGCGAGCCGGTCGTGCAGCAGCGACACGAGGGTCGAGCCCATCTCGTACTGGCCCTTCTGGGCGTTGTACGAGTAGTCGCCCGCGAGCTCCCAGATCATGGCGCCGCCGATGCCGTTCTGCGCGATGTAGTCGGCCTTCGCGCCGATCGCCTGGTCGGCGTCGCCCGAGAGGAAGGTCTTCGTCGTGTCGTTCCACCACCACTCGGTCTTCGTGACCGAGTCGAAGTGGTGCGTGTAACCCCCCGTGATGGTGGTCGGTGCACCGTAGCTCGCCGTGTAGTCGCCCACGACCCCCTTCTGCAGGTTGAGCACGTGCCAGATCGGGTTGGCGCCCGCGCCCACCTCGGCTCCGGTCTTGTCGAGGTCGTGCCACAGGTTGTTGATGCCGACCGCGCCGTTGCCGCACTTCGAGGTGCCGCCGAGCGACGGACCCGTTCCGGCCGGGCACTTCGTCTGGTCGGGCAGCGGCGCCTTGCCGTAGAGGCCGTTCGTCCCGCCCTGCACGCCGTCCCATCCGCGGGTGTAGAACGGCAGGCCGACGTTGATGCGGCCGGGCTGCATCGCCCCGCGGAAGTAGTGGTACGCCCAGTCGGCGTTGAGGTAGCCGATGCCGTCGTAGGCGCCGTAGACGCCGCCCGCGGCGAGCTCGGGGTCCTTGCCGTCGTCGAAGAGCGGGCCGTTGCCGCCGACGTAGTCGTTCCACGAGCCGTGCAGGTCGTAGCTCATGATGTTGACGTAGTCGAGGTACGGGGTCACCTGGTACATCTCGGCGCCGCGCAGCAGCCAGCCCGAGGCGGGAGCGGCGACCGTGAGCAGGTAGTGCTCGCCGTCGGCGGCGCCGGCGCGGTCGAGCTTCTCGCGAAGCGTCTTCATGAGCGACTCGTAGCCGGCCCAGAGCTTCGCGCGACGCGGCTCCGAGAACGAGAAGTCGTCGGGGCTGCCGGCCTTGCCGTTCGAGTTGGCGTACTCGTAGTCGATGTCGACGCCGTCGAACCCGTAGGTGCGGATGAACTCGACGGCCGAGTCGGCGAAGGCGTCGATCTTGGCCTGCGAGTCGGTGAGCGTGTAGAAGCCGCCGTCCGCGACGCGGTCGCCGTTCGCATCGAAGTATCCGCCGGTCTCGGCCCAGCCGCCGACCGAGACGAGCGCCTTCACACCGGGGTTCTGCTGCTTGTACTTCGTGAGCAGGTTGAAGTGGCCCTGGTACGGCAGCGACGGGTCCATCTCGGCGCCGGCGACGCCTGGCCACGTCATCTTCGTGGAGGCGTTGCCCGCGGCATCCTGGTTGACGGAGACCTCGCCCTGGCCGTCGATGTGGGCGAAGGCGTAGTTGATGTGGCTGACCTTCTTCCACGGGATGTCGCTCGCGAGGTACCGCGGCTGGCCGTTCTGGCCCGTGCGCCAGTTGGTGAAGTACCCGATCACGCGGTGCTCGAGCCCGTTCGGCAGCCGCTCGCGGCCCTGCTCGTCGTAGACGGTGCAGTAGGGGACGTTCACGCCGGGCGTCTGGTACAGACCGTCGGGGCGGCACTTCTCGTCGGGGTTCGTCGTCCACGGGGTGCCGCCAGGGTCCGGCGTCGGGGTGGGGGTCGGGGTGGGAGTCGGCGTCGGCGTGGGGGTCGGTGTGGGGGTTGGGGTGGGGGTCGGTGTGGGGGTCGGCGTCGGGGTGGGGTCGACCGTGCCGCACGCGCCCAGGGCCTCCCACGGACCCCACTGCTCGGCGCCGGGCACGTTGTTCTGCGTCCACCACTTGGCCTTGTAGTTCACGTTCTGGTACGAGGCGAGCTGGCCGCCCGTGTAGGTCGCGGACGCCGACCAGGCGGGTTCGCACGCGGTCGTCGCCGCGGTCGCGGCCGTGGCGCCGGCGAACCCGAGGGTGCCGAGGAGCGCCAGGCCCGAGATGAGCGCGCCCGCACGGAAGCGGGCGCGAGAAGAGAGTGTGCGCATTCGAGTCCTCACTGACTGGGGATGCCGCGGCGGGAGGCCGCCCGGCGGCTCGACGCTATCCGCGCGGGCATGGCGCGCGCGTCCGTACGACCCCGCATACGTAGGACTGCGTACGCGTGGACCGTGCGGGCCCGAGTTCAGCGCAGGGCGCCGCGCGCGGCGTGGGCCATGCGATGGGCGAGCACGGCGAGTTCGACCCGCGAGTGGACGTCGAGCTTCTGGAACACCCGGCCGACGTGCACCTCGACGGTCCGGACCGAGACGTAGAGCCGCCCCGCCGCATCTCGGTTCGAGGCGCCTTCGACGACCAGCATCGCCACTTCGAGCTCGCGTTCGGTCAGCACCTCGGCCCAGGCCGCGCGGCACGGGGCGAGCGGGTCGTCGTCGCCGGGCGAGGGAGTCGGGCCGCCGGACGCGCGGTCGATGTCCGCGTGGGCGGAGCCCCGTGCGTCGCCGGTCGGATCGCCCGGCGGACCCGGAATCGGCACCGCAGTGCCGGCGTCGCCCCCGCGGGACGTTCGCGGATTCGACGGTTCGGCCGCGCGACCGGCGTCCGCCGCTTCGGCGCCCGCGCGGGCGACCCCGCCCGGCAGCGCCCCTATCGTCCGGCGCTCGACGGCGACGGCGCCCAGCCAGGCCCCGGCGCCGCACTCGCCGAAGAGGTGCTCGGCCGCGAGCAGGTGGCGTGCCGCGCGGTCGGGGGCCCCGGCCTCGACGCAGGCCCGCGCGAGCATGAGCTCGGTGCGGGCGCGCTCGTAGGCCGAGCCGATCCGCCGACCGCCCTCGACGGCGGCGAGGTAGTCGGCCTCGAAGCGATGCCGGCCGGTGCTCCGCATGCGCCGGCGCAGCTCGCTCGCGAGGCGCGCGTCAGGAGGTCGACGTACCGCGGCGTCGCCGGCCGTCCGGACCGAATCGGCCGAGCCCCAGCCGACCGCGGCGTCGAGGCCGGGCACGTGCAGTCCGCCGCAGCTGCGATCGAACTCCCCGGCGAGCGCCACGAGCGTCGCGGCCTCCGCACGCGCACCGCCGAGGTGCGCGACGATGGCACGATCGATGAGCTCCTCGTAGCGCACGGCTCCGGCCGACGGGGGCCGGGCGGCCTCGATCGCTCGTGCGAAGGCGGAGACCTCGCCGGTCGTGATGATGTCGATGCGCCGGGCGAGCGCCGCGCCGAGGCCCCCGAGCGGGAGGGCGATCGGCAGGTCCGCGGCGCCCCGGGCGAGCACCTGCGCGGCCCGGCGCACGTCGCCCGACCAGAGTTCGAGCAGGCACGTCGCGACCGCACGAGCGGCGCGCATGAGCGGCGAGCGATCGTCGCGCGCGATCGCCGGATCGGCGGCGGTCTCGCGAACCGCGCCGAGCCACCGCACGGCACCCGGTGCGTCGCCTGCGAGGCCGCGTTCGAGGGCCGCCGCGACCGCCCGCGCTCCGCCGATCACCGGGATCGCGCCCGTCGCTGCCGGCACGACCGCATCGTCGGCCGCGTCCGGGCCGAGGTCGAGACCGAAGAGCGCGCACCACGCGGAGCCCGCGTCGAGCGGCGCACGGTCGAGGCCGTACCGCTCGGTGAGGACCCGGGCCTGGTCGAGTCGACGTCGCGCCGCGGCCAGGGCCCCGCGCTCCGCGAGCAGGCCCGCCGCCGTCGCCGCAGCCCGCGCCAGGTGGAGGCGCAGGGGACGCAGCGCCGGGTCGTCGGCTGCGTCCGAGCCGGACCCGAGTCCGCCGGCGAGCGCCGCGACGCGATCGTCGAGCTCGACCTCGGGCACGTCGCCCTCGAGCCCGGCCCGTGCAGTCAGGTAGTCCGCGAGCACCGCCGTCCGGGCCGTCTCGTCGCCGTGCTCGAGCACCCGGTCGAGCCAGGCGCGGGCGTCGTCGACGTGCCCGCCGTGCAGCGCGGCACGGCCGGCGATGCTCCAGGCGGTGACCGCCTCGGCCCCGCCCGCGTGGCTCGCCGCTTCGCGCGCGACCGCGTGCGCCCACTCGGACTCGCCCGCGGCATCCGCCGTCTCCGCGATCTCGATGAGCGGGGCGACGAGTTCGCGCGATCCCTCGAGCGTCGCGAGGGAGCGATGCCAGACCGCCTGGCGGGCGTCGCCGAGCACCGCGCACGCGTCGGCGAGCGTCGCGTGCGCCGCCGTCCGCTCGGCGAGGGTCGCCGCCCCGTGCACCCAGACCCGCATGCGCGGGTCGGCGAACGCGAAGTGCCCCGCGACCAGCAGCAGGTGCCGGCTCACCTCGCCGTCGATGAGGTCGGCCATCGGCCGCCCGGCGGCGGCGAGCAACGCGTCGATCCGGTCGTCGACGCAGACCGAGGCGACGATGAGCAGGCTGCGCTCCCACGGGGCGAGCCGCGAGCCGCTCGACGCCATCGCGACCTCGATCGCGGGCACGGACGGCAGCGGGTCGGGCAGCACGGCGTGGCCGAGCCGCTGCGCGACGCGCAGCAGGCCGGCGACCTCGATGATCGCGTCGGCGTCGCCGCCGAGTGCGAGACCGAGCCGTGCCGCGACGTGCGGGGCGACCACGAGCCGGTGCCGCGCGAGCAGGTCGACCACGGCGCGCGTGTCTTCGAAGGCCTCGATCGGCGACCGGTGCCGCGCGGGCGCTCGGGGATGCTCGGGTGTGGTCGGCATAGCCCCTCCGCTCGCTCCGTCGGTCGCGTGGGGTTATGTTAGCAACATTTACAAAGTGGGTGCGAGGTTCGGCGCCGCCGCGCAATTCCCCGTTCGGGGGCGACGTGCGCTCAGTCGCGCGGGCTCAGCAGGTACTCGTTGAACCGGCGGGTCTCGGCCGCGTCGAACGGCACCGCGACCCCGTCGAGCGCCGTGACGGCCGCCGCGAGCCGCACGCTCGAGACGAGCCAGATCGCGTCGGCCGTGGCGAGCTCGGCCGCCGGGATGTCGCGGTACACGGTCGTGCGCCCCTCGCGCTCGAGGAACTCGAACAGGCTCTGCTGCGTCGTGCCGCGCAGGATCGCACCGCTCGGCTCGGGCGTCGAGTACACGTCGCCGTGACGCAGGATGACGCTCGACGTCGGCCCCTCCATGACGTAGCCGTCGCTCGAGACGAAGAGGGCATCGTCGGCGCCTCGCCGCTTCGCCTCGCGGATCGCCGCCATGTTCGTCGCGTAGCTCAGCGTCTTCGCCCCGAGCAGCAGCCACGGCGCCGTCGCCGCGGCGTCGTGCGCGAGCCCACGGTCGAGCGAGACGACGCGGATGCCGCGCTCGCGCTCGGCGGTGCGGTCGGCCGCGCGCGACGCGGCGAGCCACGCGGTGGGCGCCGGGCCGTGTTCGACGCCGCGGCTCAGCACGAGCTTGAGGGCGAACTCCCCCGACGTCGGCAGCTCGGCGACGGCCGCGGCGATCGCCGCCCGCCACTGCGCGAGGTTCGGCGCGGGCAGTTCGCAGATCTCCGCCGAGTTGCGCAGCCGTTCGAGGTGCGGCTCGACCTCCTGCGGGTGCCCGTCGACGACGGCGAGGGTCTCGAAGATACCGTCGCCCCGCTGCGTCGACAGTTCGCCGACGCGCAACGCGGGCTCCGAGGCATCCACCGCATGGAAGGTGCGGTCGAGGTCGACCGCCGGAGCGTCGGCGGGGAGCGGTGCGATGAGCAGGGTGACGGTGTCGGGCATGCACCAATGGTAGGCGCCGACGCCTCGCCGTCATGCGCTACCGTACGGTGCATGCACGCGCTCGGCACCGGGGAGATGAGCCGGGCGTCGGGCCTGTCGCTGAAGGCGCTGCGGCTCTACGACGCCGGCGGGCTGCTCGTGCCGGCAGAGGTCGACCCGCGGACGGGCCACCGGCGCTACGCGCCGGGCCAGGTGGTCCGTGCCCGCACCATCGCGACGCTGCGCCGCATCGACCTCCCGCTCGCCGAGATCGGCGAACTGCTCGACGCGCCGCCCGCGGAGGCGCGGGAACGACTGCTCGGGTGGTGGGCGTCGCAGCGCGACGACTTCGCCGCGCGCAGCCAGGCGATCGACCGGATCGCGGCGTCGGCCGAAGGGATCGCCCCCGACGCGGTCGACCTCGATGGGGCGGACTCGGTCTCACGCGACCGGCTCCGCTTCGAGTCGCTGCCCGACACGGCGATCGCGAGCATCACGCGCACCGTCGACCAGGCCGGACTCGTTCCGACCCTGGTCGCCGACGTCGTCGAGCTCCGCCGGCACCTCGAGCGGGAGGGCGCCGTCGCCGGGGCCGGGCACTGGGTGATCTTCCACTCCCCCGTCGGCGTCGAACTGCCGGGGCGCATCGAGACCGCGGTGCCGTTCACGGGGCGTGCGGCGCCGACCAGGGGCATCGGGCTTCGGGTCGAGGCGGCCGCCCGCTACGCCGTCGTCGACGTCGCCGCCCGCGAGGTGGCCTATCCGCTGCTGCTGCGCTTCTACGACGCGGTGCGCGCGGCGGCTCGCCCGGGCGGCGTCGACGAGCAGGGCGGCGAGGGTGCGGTTCCGACCGGCTCGCCCCGCGAGTGGTACCGGGACGCCTGGCCGGACGATCCCGGGGCGACGGCCGTCCGGATCGCGATGCCGGTCGCCGATCACCGCGAGACGCTTGCCCCTGCCCCTGGGGCCGACCCCAGGATGTCGGCATGACCGCATCCCCCTCGCCTGCCGACCACGCCGCCCACTCGCCCTTCTCCGACCCCGGCGCCCACCGGTCCCTCGTCCGGGCGATCGCGCCCGACCTCGCGACGATCCACCGCGCGGCGACCGCGACGATCGCCCACTACCGCGCCGACCCCGTGCCGGCGTCGCCCGACCAGCTCGCCGACATCGATCGGCGCTGGATCTCGTCGATCCTCGACGCCGCCGCGGAACGCGCCGACGGGCCGCTCGACGCCCCCCGGCCGCCCGACCGCCGCGTCGGCGGCTGCTGCCGCGACCACTCGCTCCTCGCCGTGTCGATCCTCCGCGAGCACGGGCTGCCCGCCCGCACGCGGCTCGGGTTCGCCGGGTACTTCACGCCGGGGTACCGGCACGACCACGTCGTCGTCGAGACCCTGCGCGACGGCCGGTGGGTGCGGTTCGACCCCGAGCTCGACCCGGCCGACAACGGCTTCGACGTCCACGACATGCCGACGGGCGTCGGGGCGCCGTTCGAGACCGCCGCCGAGGCGTGGCTCTCGTATCGCACCGGCGCGACCGACGTCGCCGCGTACGGCGTGGCTCCGGGGCATCCCATCGCCGGCCCCTGGATCGTGCACGGCTACGTCCTCGGCGACCTCGCGCACCGCATGCGCACCGAACTGCTGCTCTGGGACGGCTGGGGCGTCATGGATGCCCCGGATGCGCCGCTCGTCGCCGAGGCGCTCGAACTCGCCGACCGGGTCGCCCGGCTGACGGTCGCCGCCGACGACGGGGATGCCTCGGCCGAGTCGACCCTCGCGGAGATCTGGCGCACCGACGAACGGGTTCGTCCCGGGCGGATCGTGACGACGTTCTCGCCGGTGAGGGGCTTCGGCACGACCGATCTCGAGACCCGGGCGACCGAATGGGCGAGCCCTGAGACGTGAAAAGGCCGGCCGCAGAACGCCTCTCGGCGCGAGGCCGCTCGGAGCGGCGAATATTGGAGCCCGGGGTTACTGCGGCCGGCCTCAGACAGTCTAAACGACGTCGGGGGGCGGTTCATTCCCGCCGCCCGCGCCCCGCTCGTCGTGCCGGAGCGTTTCCCGCCTCCGAATGCCGCCGATCCCGCTGAACGTGCCCGTTCGCGCGGCGACGCCCGGTCGGATCGGCCACGCTCGACGACCACGCCGACGATCAGTCGAGCGCGTCGCGTCGCCAGAGCTTCGCACACGACGTGAGCTCGTCGGCGAGCTCGGTCAGGCGCAGCGCACGTCTCGTGAGGGACGCAGACCGGTCGTGGTGCACCGAGTCCGAGGCATCCGCATCGTCGGCGAGGCTCGTGAAGCCCGTCGCACTCACGCGCGCGAACGCTGCTGCGCGCTCGAGCGCGACGGCGAAGTCGCCCGTGAAGACGCCCCGCAGCACGCGGTCGGCGAGGTCGCGGATCTCGGCCGGGCCGGCCGGGGCCGCCGCACCGGCGACGACCTGGTCGATCGTGTGCGAGACCTCGGTGCCGCGGCGGTAGGCGAGGCTCAGCATCTCGGCGTCCTGGCCCATGAGCGTGCGGAGCAGGTAGATGCGCCAGAGCGCCCCGGGCAGGCTCTTCGCCGACGCCCCCGACCACAGCTCGGCGATCGCGTCGATGCCGTGCTCGTCGGTGTAGGCGATGAGCCGGTCGACGATCTCGGGGTCGGGATCGGAGCGGACCCGGGCGAGCAGCGCCTGCGCGGTGTCGTGCGCCGCACGGTTCAGGAGGGCCGGATCCGCTCCGCCGACGAACCCGTCGAACATGCCGGGAGGGAACTTCGTCGGTCGGGGGAAGTCTGCGGCCATTCGGTAGAGGATACTCCGGTCGGTGCGGCGCCGCCGCGATCGGCTCCCCCGGGCGGGGGCCGCCCGCACTGGGGGCTTCGGCCGCTACGCGATCGGCATTAGCCTGCCGGACATGCACACCCGAAGCATTCTCGGGGCGAGCGCCGAGCTGACCGTCATGCCGCTCGAGGGCACCGTGCACCGCTGCTGAGGCGAGCGTGCCCCTCGCCTCCGAGATGGCGAGCGGCCGGACGCCGGACGACCGGCGGCCGGCCGCATCGCCGTCCGCTACGAGGCGAGGCCGTCGCCCTCCAGCCGGCGCATGAGCGCCGATCGCCAGTTGTCGCCCATCCGTTCGTACGTGATCTTCGCGTGGCAGTTGCGGCAGCGCACGTCGCATTTCGCGATCTCCCGCCGGACGCGGTCCCATGAGTACGCAGCCTTGGCCAGCTTCATGACCTCGGCGGACTTCTCGCAGTCTTCACGGTGGTCGAAGTCGAGCACTCTGACATCCGCCTCACCGCAATCGACGCAGGGGTGTGCGAGTAGGTACTCGCCGATGCGCTCGATGTTCGCGGCACGGGTCTTCGCCACCTGAGCCGCCACCGCGGCACGATGCCGGTCGAGGTTCTCGCGGTAGTACCGCTTCGCCCGGGCTCGGTTGCACTCGCGGCAGACGTTCTGCAGACCGTCGGGCGATGCCCGTCGCACGTTGAACGACGAGCGGTCGTAGAACCGTCGACACAACGTGCACTGCTTCATGTCGCGACGTTATCGGGCACCGCCGACGTCGTCGCGACCCTGCGCACGCCCCGCACGGCGAGCCTCGCCCGGCGGGCTGTTAGGCTGACTGACGCCCCCATAGCTCAGTTGGTTAGAGCAACGGACTTCAACAGAAAATAGGAGCGTCGGCGCCGAAATGCGCCGAATGAACGCCGCTGTATGCTGGAACACCCTGAGAGCCCGAGGTACTCGCCGAAAGGCAGTGACAATCCGAGGGATTGGGCGATCAGCAGGTAACCGAAAGGGAACCTCAGAGACTATACGCGGCGCACCTGACCGGCTCGGCCGAAGGTGGTGAGATAGTCCAGACTGCAAGCCGCGCGAGCGGTGGCTGGGGAGACCCAGTGCAGCAGGTTAATCCGTGGGTCGAGAGTTCGAGCCTCTCTGGGGGCACTTCAGTGCATCGGCGGCGAGCGTCCGCTCACCGCGGCACGATCCCCCGCTCGTACGCCCAGATGACGACGTGCACGCGATCGGGCAGGTCGAGCTTCGCGAGGATCGCCTTGACGTGCGTCTTCACGGTGTTGCCCGTGAGGAAGAGCCGCTCGGCGATCTCGTCGTTCGACGCGCCCGTGACCAGCAGCGCGAGGACGTCGCGCTCCCGGCCGGTGAACGGCTCGAGCAGCACCTCGGGGTCGACCGGCGCGGGCGCCCGTGCGACGAAGTCGACGAGGCTCGCCGTCGCGCGCGGGGCGAGGGTCGCGTCTCCGGCGTGCACGGCCCGGATCGCCGCCGCGAGCTCGTCGGCCGAGGCATCCTTGGTCAGGAAACCGCTCGCACCCGCCCGGATCGCCGCGAACACGACCTCGTCGAGGTCGAACGTCGTGAGCACGAGCACCCGGGCGCCGGGGTGCTCCGCGCGAACGCGCTGGGTCGCCTCGATGCCGTCCATCCGCGGCATCCGCACGTCCATGACGATCACGTCGGCGCGGCGCGCCCGCAGTCGCTCGAGCAGCTCGGCGCCGTCGGCGGCCTCGGCGACGAGTTCGAGGTCGTCGTGCGGCTCGAGCATGACGACGAGGGCCGAGCGGATGAGCTCCTGGTCGTCGGCGAGCGCGACGCGGATGCGCGGGACGCGCGGGATGCGCGGGATACGCGGCACGCGCGGGTCGCCCGTCGCCGTCATCGCGCACCACCGTCGGTCGGCGGTGCGCCGAGCGGCAACCGGGCGCGCACGCGCCACCCGGGTCCGTCGACGCGCGGGCCGGCGTCGAGGCTGCCGCCGAGCTGTGCGACGCGTTCGCGCATGCCCGGGATGCCTCGTCCGCCCGCCGTGCCGGCACGGGCCGGATTCGCGCCGGCCTCAGGGGTCGCCGCCGCCGAGCCCGCGATCGGCGCGCCGTCGTCCTCGACGGTCACGACGAGCTCGGCGCCCCAGTCGAGCCCGACGCGTGTGCGGGTCGGCGCGGGTGCGTGGCGGATGACGTTCGTGAGCGCCTCCTGCACGACGCGGTAGACGGTGAGCGCGAGGCCCGGCGGCACGTCGACGGGGTCGCCCGTCTCGACGAGTTCGACGGTGCGCCCGGGCGCCTGGGCGCGCTCGACGAGCGCGTCGAGCCCGTCGAGCCGCGGGCTCGGCTCGCGAAGGGCGGACCCGGCGCCAGGCTCACCTTCTCGTTCGTCGCCGGGTTCGACGAGCGCACCGAGGAGCCCGCGCATGTCGCTGAGCGCCGCGCGTCCGGTCGTCACGACGTGCCCGACCGCGACCCGCGCCCGGTCGTCGTCGCGACCGACGAGCACGCGCGAGGCCTCGGCCTGCGCGACCATGACCGCGAGCGAGTGGGCGATCACGTCGTGCAGCTCGCGGCCGATGCGGCGGCGCTCCTCCGCGGCGGCACGGAACTGCGCCTCGATCCGCAGCTCGGCGGCCTGGGCGATCGCGATCCGCTCCGCCTCCCGCTTGCGCAGCGTCTCGCGCCGGTACCGCCCGAGCGCCCAGGCGACGCCGATGCCGCCCGCGAGCGAGCCCGCGAGGGCGAACGCCGTGCCGGGGCTCGCGACCATCGCCGCATCGCTCGAGCGCTCCGAGACGACCACGACCCCCGTGATGACGCCGGCGCCGGCGAGGCCGAGCCCGAGCGCCGCACGGCCGGCGACGAGGTCGTCACCGGCCGCAGCCGCGTACACGAACACGAGGTAGGCGAGCGAGCTCGCCTGCAGCACGGCGAGCCCCGGCATGCCGGGCAGGCTCAGCGCGGCGAGTGCGAGCATGAGCGCGGATGCCGCCGCGATCGACGTGCGCGGAAGCCGTCGCCGGACGACGACGACCAGGTGCAGCATCCCGTAGCACGCGAGTACGATCGCCGCCCACGTGCCGTGACCTCCGCCGGCCTCGCCGAGTACTTCGACCACTGTGAACGGCAGCAGCGCGCCCGCGACGACGGCCGCCGTGACGAGGTCGGCCGTTCCCGGCGCACGCGACTCCCCCGAGGCATCCATCACCGGGCCAACGCTACCGGCCGCGATTCGCGCGCATCTCACCCGAGCGGGTGAGGCGGGCCGCGCGCGGCAGCCGCGAGGCTGGCGGAGCCGGACCGCGAACCGCGTTCGGCGGGCGCCGCAACGGCCCCCATCCGACGAGGTACAGGAGCACATGATGACCTCCCTCCGCGAATCCACCGGCACCGCATCGGTGCCCGCGACGGCGCGGCCGCAGCGATGGCTCGCCGCGAGCGCGCTGGTCGCGTCGCTCGCGATCGCCGCGCTCGGCACGGCCTGGTGGCTCGTGCCCGAGTCCGACCCGTTCGTCACGGCCTCGTCGCGCAGCCTCGCGAGCGCCGTGCTCGACCCGATGCAGTTCGCGGCCGCCACGATCGCGACGGGGATCGTCGGCGTCGTCGCCGCCGTCGCGCTCCTCGCCCGCGGCCCGCGCGAGCCCTCGGCCCCGTTCACCGCGGCGGTGATCGCCGCACTGCTCGCCCTCGCCGTGACGCTCGTGCTCGGCGATGCCGGCACGATCACGTTCGCCGGCTACGTGTTCGGATTCTGCTCGGTCGTCGCGGGGGTCGCGACGACCGCGGTGCTGCTCGTCCGGGCGCCGAAGCTCGGCGTCCCGCTGCTCGTGCTGCTCGTCGCGCTCCTCGCCGTCGCGGTGTCGTGGGCCGGCCTCACGTGGGAGGGCGTCGCCGCCTTCCTCGAGAAGTTCGGCACCGCGCTCGTCGCGAACGCCGGGCTCATCGCGATCTCGGCGGTCTCGGTCGTCGCGGTGCTCGCGTGGACGGCCATCGCGGTGATCGTCGGCCGCAGCACCCGCGAGGTGCGGCACTTCGAACGGTGGCTCGTGCGGCACCGCCGGGTGCTCACGGTGCTCGCCGCACTCGGGCCGGTGCCGTACGCCGTCGTCCGCGCGAGCTGGCTCACGCCATGGCCGCTGTTCGCACCGGCGGCCGACGAGCTCTCGCCCGCCATGCTCACGACCGGGCTCATGCTCGGCGCCGGCGCGGTCGCCGCGTGCGTGCTCACGCTCGGACTGATCCTGCCGTGGGGGCTCGTCTTCCCCGCCTGGATGCCCCGGATCGGCGGCCGGCCGGTACCGGCACGCCTCGCGATCGTGCCCGGGCTCGCCGCGGCGACCGCCATCACGATCTCGGCCGTGCCGATGCTGATCGTCGCGGCGGGCAGCCCGACGCTCGGCGAGGCGGTCGTGTTCGACCTCGTCCTGCCGTTCTGGTTCTGGGGGCCGACGCTCGCGCTGGCCGTGTGGGCGTACGCGGCGTGGCGCCGGGAGCTCAGCCGACCAGGCGCCTGAACCCGGCCATGAGCGCGACGCGCTCGGCCGAGTCGCGCGCGAGCGGGGTGACGGCGAGGGTCGTCACCCCGCTCGCGGCGAACGCCGCGACGCGCTCGGCGACGTACGACGCCGGTCCGATGAGCGAGATGGCGCGCACGAGCTCGTCGGGCACCGCGGCGACGGCCTCGGGCTTGCGACCGTCGAGGTAGAGGTCCTGGATGTGCGCGGCCTCGGCCTCGAATCCGTAGCTCGCGATGAGGTCGTTGTAGAAGTTCTTGCCGCGCGCGCCCATGCCGCCGACGTAGAGGGCGAGCTGCGGCTTCGCCGCGGCGAGCGCCATCGCCTCGAGCTGCGGGTCCTCGGTGATCGCGAGCGCGGGGCTCGCGAACACGTCGAGGGGCGCGAGCGCCTGGTCGCGCTTCGCGGCGCCCGCGGCGAGCGCGGCGCCCCACACGTCGCCCGCTCGCTCGGGGTGGTAGAACATCGGCAGCCAGCCGTCGGCGATCTCGGCGGTCTGCTCGACCGACTTCTGGCCGAGCGACGCGACCGTGATCGGGATGCGCTCGCGTACCGGGTGGTTGATGAGCTTCAGCGGCTTGCCGAGCCCCGTGCCCTCGCCCGCCGGCAGCGGGATGGTGTAGTTGCGGCCCTCGTGCACGACGGGCTCGCGCCGCCACGTCATGCGGCAGACGTCGATGATCTCGCGGGTGCGGCCGAGCGGCGCGTCGTAGCGCACGCCGTGGAAGCCCTCGATCACCTGGGGACCCGACGCGCCGATGCCGAGCTCGAACCGCCCGCCCGACACGTAGTCGAGCCCCGCCGCGGTCATCGCGGTGAGCGTCGGCGTGCGCGTGTACAGCTGCAGGATGCCGCTCATGAGCGTGAGCCGCTCGGTTCGCGCGGCGAGGAATCCGAGCTGGCTGACCGCGTCGAACGAGTACGCCTCGGGCACGGCCACGAGATCGACGCCGGATGCCTCGAGCTCGGCGACCTCGTCGGCCGCTTCGCGGAAGCCGCCCGCGTAGTTCAGGAACATGCCGACGCGCATCCGTCACTCCTCATCGTGTGGGGTTCGTGCAAGCGCCCGGCGACGTGCGCACGGGCACCTCAGAGGCTATCGAACGCCCGCGGCGCGGCCTCGCCGGTTGTGGGGTTCCGACGACCCTCAGGTTGCTCCGAGTCGGATGCCGCAGGCTGGACTCCAAACGACTGCCGCAACGACTCGATGGGAGGGCGATCCGTGAGCTGGAGCCTCGTGCTCGACATCGTGCTCGTGCTCGTCTTCATCGGCGCCGCGGTCAACGGGTGGCGCGCGGGCCTGCTGCGCAGCGCGGCGGGGCTCATCGGCCTCGTCGCGGGCGGGGTCGCCGCCTGGTTCGTCATGCCGTGGCTCGCGGGGCTCATGCCGCTGCCGGAGCTGCGCGCGACGGTCGCGATCGCCGCCGCGCTCGTGCTGCTCTCGCTCGGCGCCTGGCTCGGCGCCGTCGTCGGGCGGTCGCTGCGCCGCGGTGCGCACAAGGCCAAGCTCGGCGTGCTCGACCGGGTGCTCGGCGTGCTCGGCAACCTCATCGTGACCGCGTTCGTGATCGCGCTCGTCGCCTCCGGCGTCTCGGCGATGGGCGTGCCGGTGCTGTCGCCCGCCGTCGCCGGGTCGACCGTCGTCCGTGCGCTCGACCAGGTCACGCCGCCCCCGGCGAAGTCGGCCCTCGCGGAGCTCCGTGCTGCGGCACTGGGCGAAGGACTGCCGTGGCTCGTCGACGTGCTCGACACGCCACTGCCGACCGATCCCCCGCCGCAGGGCGGGGTCGACTCGCCGGCGATCGCCGAGGCGTCGCGGTCGGTCGTGCGCATCACCGGCACCGCGTTCCAGTGCGGCAGCAACGTCTCGGGGTCGGGATTCGTCGTCGCCGACGACCGCATCGTGACGAACGCCCACGTCGTGGCGGGCGTCGACGAGCCGATCGTCGAGGCGCCGGGCCTGCCCGCCGTCCTCGGCCGGGTCGTCGCGTTCGATTCCGAGCACGACCTGGCGATCATCGCGGTCGACGGGCTCGACGCTCCGGCACTGCCGATCGACGAGCCCGCCGTCGGCGACGAGGTCGCGGTCGCGGGATACCCGTTCGGCGGGCCGCTCGAGCTGCGGCCCGGACGCGTCGCGGCGAGCGGCCCGGTCAGGATCACGACCGACGGGGCCACGTCGACCCGCGACATCGTGACGCTCTCGGCGGAGGTCGACCACGGCAACTCCGGCGGGCCGCTGCTCGACGCCGACGGCGAGGTCGCCGGCGTCGTCTTCGCCCGCTCCGAGACGGTCGCGACCGTGGGGTTCGCCGTTCCCGTGTCGACGCTCGCGCCGCTCGCGGCCGAGGCATCCGCCCTCGACGATGCCGTGGACTCGGGGGCGTGCGCGGCCTGAACCGACCGCTGCGCGGGGTCAGTCGGCGGTGAAGCCCTCGAAGCGGATGCCCCAGCTGAGCTGCCACTCCTCGCCGGGGTCGAGCCAGCGCAGGCCGCGACCCGAGTTGAACGCCTCGGCAGGCGCGGTCATCGGCTCGATCGCGATCGCGACGTCGCCGTTCTCGCCCGGGAACTCGCGCGACGTGTACACCTGCACGTAGCCGAACTCGTCGTCGGCCCACACCGAGACGCTGCGTCCGTCGGGCGCCGTGAGCGTGTGCAGCACCCGGCCGTCGTCGCTCGCGAGCTCGCCGAAGGCGTCGTCGAGGCGGACGTCGCCGACGCGCCGGCCCTCGCGGAAGTCCCACTCGGTGCCGTCGACCGGCACCTCGCCCGTCGGCAGCAGCCGCTCGTCGACCTCGATGTGGCTCGCGGCGTCGAGGCGGAGGACCAGGTCTTCGGTGCGCACGCCGCCGATCTTCAGGTACGGATGCGTGCCGAGCGCGACCGGGGCGGCGTCGGCGCCGAGGTTCTCGACGAAGTGCGTGACCCGCAGGCCGTCGGCGACGAGCTCGTAGTGCACGGCCGTGCCGAGCAGGAACGGGTAGCCGAGCTGCGGGTAGATGCGTGCGGCGAGCGTCACCGAGTCGCGCTCGCGGTCGACGGCCGTGTACTCCGTGTAGCGCAGCAGGCCGTGGATGGCATTGCCCCGGGCCGGCTCGGTGATCGCGAGCTGGTGGTCGACGCCGTCGTGGCTCCACCGGCCGTCGCGGATGCGGTTGGGCCACGGTGCGAGCACGATGCCGGCGCCCATCGGCGGCGACTGGTCGTCGCCGTACGGCGGTACGAGGTCGATGCCGTTGATGCTGAGGCCGCGGAGCCCGGCGGCCACGGCCGTGACGGTGGCCCGGATCTCGCCGCTCGACGTCGTCGTCTCGAGCTCGAACTGCTCGCCCGTGGGAAGGGTCATGGACCAACTCTAGGGTCTGCGTCGGGCGCGTGCGCGGTGACGACCGCGAGCCCCGCCTCCTCGAGCTCGGCGACGACCGGGCGCGGGGCCGAGGCATCCGTGACGAGTTCGTCGAACGCGTCGACGGGGCCGACGCGGCCGAGGTGCACCTCGCCGACCTTCGACCCGTCGGCGACGACGATGGCGCGCGCGGCACGCTGCAGCATGAGCGCCTTGACCTGGGCCTCCGGCAGGTTCGCGTTCGTGACGCCGTGCACCGGGTCGACCCCGTTGCAGCCGATGACGGCGAGGTCGACGTGCACGTCGCGCAGCATCGATCCGGCCAGCGGGTCGACGAGCGAGTGCTGGCGCGGGCGCAGGGTGCCGCCGGTGACGACGACCTGGAACCGGGGGATCTCGCTCTCGAGCTCCAAGGCGATCGAGAGCCCGTTCGTGAACACGACGACGTCGTCGAGATCGGTGCGCTGCGTGAGGGCGCGGGCGACCTGCAGCGTCGTCGTGCCCACGTCGAGGATGAGGCTCTGGCCGCTGCGCACGAGCCCGGCCACGTGCGCGCCGATGCGTCGCTTCGGCTCGACGGACGCCTCGAGCGCCTCCTCGAAGCTCGGCTCGCGCTCGGGCCGGTCGACGCCGGGCGCCCCGGCGGGCACGGCCCCGCCGTGGACGCGGCGGATCACGCCCTGACGCTCGAGCGCGTCGAGGTCGGCGCGAGCGGTGACCGTCGTCACCCCGAACGCCCGGCTCAGTTCGGCGACACGCACGAACCCGCGTTCGGCGACGAGCGCACGCGCGAGCTCACGACGCCGAGGGGCATCGACCTGGGCGTCGAGGCGGGGTTGCTCGTCCATACCGGAATCATCCGTTCTCGACGGCGACTTTGCAATACGAAAGCGGTTTGTTTGCGAAACGAAAGTCGCGTAGGGTGTGCGGCGTGACCGACACCCCTGCCTCCGACCCGCGCATCGCCGTGCAGCGCACGCGGCTCGCCGACGGGCGCGAACTGATCTACTTCGACGACGCCGACACCGAACTGCCCGCCGAGCGGGCGATCGACGAGCGCGAGCTCGGCCCCCGCCCCGCGACGGCCGAGATGCGGCAGGACGTGCTGACGGGCGAATGGATCTCGATCGCCGCGGCCCGCCAGCACCGCGTCGTGCTGCCGCCCGCCGAGCTCGATCCGCTCGCCCCGCAGGCGCCGGGCAATCCGTCGGAGATCCCGAGCCGGTACGACGTCGCGGTGTTCGAGAACCGCTCGCCGTCGTTCGGCCCCGAGCTCGCCGGGACGGCCGACCCGTCCGGACCCCACGCACCGGACGACTCGCTCGCCGAGCTGCGCCGGGTCGGGCTCGAGCGCCGCCTGCCGTCGGTCGGCCGGTGCGAGGTCGTCTGCTTCAGCCCCGAGCACGAGGGCTCCTTCGGCACGCAGACGGTCTCGCGGGCCCGAACCGTGATCGAGGCGTGGGCGCACCGCACCGCCGAGCTCTCGGCGCTGCCCGGCGTGCAGCAGGTGTTCCCGTTCGAGAATCGCGGTCGCGAGATAGGGGTGACCCTGGGGCACCCGCACGGCCAGATATACGCCTACCCGTACGTGACCCCGCGCACCGAGCGGCTGCTCGCGTCGATCGACGCGTACGGCCCGACCCTCGTCGCCGACCTGCTCGACCGCGAACTCGGCGGCCCGCGGGTCGTCCTCGCGGGCGAGCACTGGAGCGCCTTCGTGCCGTTCGCGGCACGGTGGCCGATCGAGGTGCACCTGCTCCCCCATCGGCAGGTCCCCGACCTCGCGGCGACGACGCTCGACGAGCGCGACGAGCTCGCGGTCCTGTACCGGCGCCTCCTGCGCGGGGTGGACCGCCTCTACGACACGCCGACGCCGTACATCGCGGCGTGGCACCAGGCGCCCGCGCACGAGCGCCGCGACGAGGTGCGCCTCATGCTGCAGCTCACGAGCCCGCGGCGCGGCGCCGACAAGTTGAAGTTCCTCGCCGGCTCGGAGGCCGCGATGGGAGCATGGGTCGGGGACGTCCCGCCCGAAGCACAGGCCGAGGCGCTTCGCGCCGCGATCGAAGGAGCCGCAGAATGACCGTCGCCGACGCCGCCCACGGGTTCGCCGAGTGGTTCGGCCGACGACCGGCAGGGGTGTGGTCGGCGCCTGGCCGGGTGAACCTCATCGGCGAGCACACCGATTACAACGACGGCTTTGTGTTCCCGTTCGCGATCGACCGTCGCACGGCGGTCGCGCTGGGCGACCGCGACGATCGGGTGCTGCGCGTGGCGACGAGCCACGAGCCCGAGGCGGTCGAGATCCGCCTCGACGACCTCACGCCCGACGCCGTGTCGGGCTGGGCCGCGTATCCGCTCGGCGTCGCCTGGGCGCTGCGCGAGTCGGGCGCCGACCTCGACCACGCCCGAGGCGTCGACCTCTACATCACCTCCGACGTGCCGATCGGCGCGGGCCTGTCGAGCTCGGCGGCGATCGAGTGCGCCGTCGCGCTCGCACTCGACGAGCACTGGGGCCTCGGGTTCGACCGGCCGACGCTCGCGAAGGTCGGCCGCCTCGCCGAGAACCGCGTGGTGGGTGCCCCGACCGGCATCATGGACCAGACCGCATCGCTGCTCGGCGAGGTCGACTCGGCCGTCTTCCTCGACTGCCGCAGCCTCGATGCCGACGTGATCCCCCTCGGCCTGGCCGCCGAGGGCCTGTCGATCGTCGTCGTCGACACACGGGTCGCGCACGCCCACGCGTCCGGGGGCTACGCCGCGCGCCGGGCGTCGTGCGAGGCGGGCGCGCACGGCCTCGGGGTCGAGTCGCTGCGCGAGGTGCGGGTCGACGACCTGCCCCGCGCGGCCGAGCTGCTCGACGACGAGACGTTCCGCCGGGTGCGCCACGTCGTGACCGAGAACCAGCGCGTGCTCGACACCGTGCGCACCCTCCGCGAGCACGGTGCGGGCGCGATCGGCCCCCTGCTGGACGCCTCGCACGTCTCGATGCGCGACGACTTCGAGATCTCGGTGCCCGAACTCGACCTCGCCGTCGCGACCGCGCAGTCGTCGGGCGCGATCGGCGCCCGCATGACGGGTGGCGGGTTCGGCGGCGCGGCGATCGCGCTCGTGCCCGACGCCCTCGTGCCGGAGCTGACCCGCGCCGTCGCCGCCGCCTTCGCCGAACACGGAAGTCGCGAGCCGGTGATCTTCACGGTCCGCGCCTCGGAGGGCGCCCGCCGCGACGCATGACTCACGGCGGGCCCGCATCGGCCCGCGCCCGTGGCCGCGTCGAGTCGCTACTCGCGTGGTTTGTATCGCACGGCGACCGCGCCCGACCGGAACTCACGGCGCTCCACGAGCTCGAGCCGGACGCGCTCGTGCAGGCCGGCGAGCAGCGTCGGCCCGTGCCCGGCGAGCACGGGCTGCACGACGAACACGTACTCGTCGATCAGTCCGAGGTCGGCCAGCGCGCGCGGGAGCGTCACGCCGCCCACGAACAGGCCCTCGCCCGGCTCCTGCTTGAGACGCCGGACCGCCTGCCCCAGGTCGCCTCGCACCAGCTCGGCGTTCCAGTCGACCCCGCCCAGCGTGCTCGACACGACGTGCTTCTTCGCCCGGTCGATGGTCTCGGCGAACGGGATCTCCCACTCGTCCATCCAGTCGGGCCACGTACCGGTGGCGGGCTTCCGCCAGGCCGACTCCATCATCTCGTAGGTCACCCGGCCGAAGAGCAGGGCATCGGCCCGTTCCAGCTCCGCGGTCCAGTAGCGCATCGACTCCTCGTCGGGCGGGAGCCCCGCCTCGTGATGGCAGCAGCCGTCGAGCGTGACGTTGATCGAATATCGGAGTGGTCTCATCTCGTCGTCTCCCTCGATGCGAGCACGGCGTCCTCCCCGGACCGTACCAAGTGCCGCGCCCGTCCGGTCGTCTCGGCGCGGTGCGGCGCCGGGAGACCGCCCCGCGGTCAGTCGACGGGCGACGGTTCGCGGGCCGGCTCGACCGCGCGGGGCGTGCCGCCGGTGATGCGCACGAGGTCGGCGAACGTGGTCGGGAACACGGTCTTGGCGTGCCCGGCGGCGGCCCAGACGACCGGATGGGCGGCGAGGTCGGTGTCGACGATCGTGCGCACCGGGGCCGGATGGCCGATCGGGGCGACACCGCCGATGACCTGGCCCGTCGCCTCCTTGACCGTCTCCTTCGACGCACGGCGGATGACGCCACCGAGCTCCGACCCCAACCACTCCGTGTCGACGCGGTGGGCGCCCGACGTGAGCACGAGGATCGGCTCGCCGTCGAGCGTGAAGACGAGCGAGTTCGCGATCTGCCCGACCTCGACGCCGAGGGCCTCGGCGGCCAGCTGGGCCGTCGTCACGGCGTCGTCGAACCACACGATCTCGGGCTCGAGCCCCTGCGCGGCGAGGGCGGCGGCGACGCGGTCGACGGCCTGATGCGACGGTGCGGACGAGGGTGAGCTCATCTCCCGATCCTACGGCTCCCCCGCCGGGCGGTGCCGCGCGACGGGCGGCCACGAACGAGACATCCCGATGGCGTAGAGTTCGCGCGTGTCACAGCCCTCCCTCGCCCGCCGACTCGGACTCCGCGACGCGGTCGTCATCGGTCTCGCCGCCATGATCGGCGCCGGCGTCTTCGCCGCCTTCGCCCCTGCCGCCGCCGCCGCGGGATCGGGCCTCCTCATCGGACTCGCGATCGCCGCCCTCGTCGCCTTCGCCAACGCGAGCTCGACGGCGCAGCTCGCGGCCCGATACCCGGAGTCGGGCGGCGCCTACCGGTACGGGCGCGAGCGGCTCGGTGCCTGGCCCGGATTCCTCGCCGGCTGGGGATTCGTCATCGGGAAGACCGCGAGCTGCGCCGCGATGGCCATGACCTTCGCCGCCTATCTCGTGCCGCCCGCCTGGCAGCGCCCGGTCGCCGCCGTCGCCGTCATCGTGCTCGCCGCCGTCAACCTGCGCGGCATCACCCGAACGGCGCGCGCGGCGAGCGTCATCGTCGCGGCGGTGCTCGGCGTGCTCCTGCTCGTCGTCGCCGCGGGCGCCGGTCCGCTCCTCCAGGGCGGAATCCCCGTCGACGGCCTGCTCGACGCCGGGTGGCCGGGCATCCTGCAGTCGGCCGGCCTGCTGTTCTTCGCGTTCGCCGGTTACGCCCGCATCGCGACCCTCGGCGAGGAGGTGCGCGACCCCGAGCGCACGATCCCCCGCGCCATCCCCATCGCCCTCGGCATCGCCGTCGCCCTGTACGCCCTCATCGGTTCGGTGCTGCTGGCCACCCTCGGCGCCGACGCGCTCGCGACGTCGACCGCGCCCCTCGTCGACCTCGTCGACGACGTCGGCTGGAGCTGGGCCGCCCCGATCGTGCGCATCGGCGCCGCGGCCGCCGCCCTCGGCGCGCTCCTGGCGCTCATCGCGGGGATCGGCCGCACCGCCCTCGCCATGGCGCGCGACGACGAACTGCCGCGCCCCCTCGCGGCGGTGCATCCGCGGTTCCGGGTGCCGCACGTGGCCGAGATCACCGTCGCCGTCGCCGTCGTCGCCCTCGTGCTGACCGTCGACCTGCGCGATGCGATCGGGTTCAGCTCGTTCGGCGTGCTCGGCTACTACCTCGTCGCGAACCTCGCGGCGATCACGCAGCCCGCCAACGAACGGCGCGTCCCCCGCGCCCTCTCCGCGCTCGGCGCCATCGGCTGCGTCGTGCTCGTGGTCACGCTGCCGCCCGTCGCCATCGCGGCCGGTGCCGCGGTCTTCGCCGTCGGCATCGCGTGGCGGCTCGTCGTCCGGGCGCTCCTCAGGCGCCGCGACGGCCGCCGCTAGGCTGTCGCCATGTCCGTCGATCCCAGCGCACGCATCATCACCCTGGCCGGCATCGCCGCCCCCGCACTCGCCGACGACGCCTTCGTCGCCGCCGGCGCCGTGATCGTCGGCGACGTCCGCCTCGAGCCGGGGTCGAGCGTCTGGTACAACGCGGTCCTGCGCGCCGAGGCCGAATCCATCGTGCTCGGCGCGGACTCGAACCTGCAGGACACGGTCGTCTGCCACGTCGACGCCGGCTTCCCGCTCACCGTCGGCCGCCGGGTCTCGGTCGGGCACGGCGCCGTGCTGCACGGGTGCACCGTCGAGGACGACAGCCTCGTCGGCATGAACGCCACCGTGCTGAACGGCGCCGTCATCGGGGCGGGCTCGCTCGTCGCCGCGGGCGCCGTCGTGCTCGAAGGCACCATCGTGCCGCCCGGCTCGCTCGTCGCCGGGGTGCCCGCCAAGGTGCGGCGGGAGCTCAGCGAGGCCGAACGCGAGGGCATCCGGCGCAACGCCGCCGCCTACCTGACCCACGTCGGAGAGCACACCGCCGGCGACTGAGCGGTCGAGCCCTGCGGGGCTCGAGCGGTCCCCCGGCGGGCCGACTCACGCCGCGTCGACGAGGACGGGAGCCGGCTCCGGACCGGCGAACCGTCGCCGAACCGCCCGTGCCCGGCGCACCGCCCACCGCGACGGGATCGCGACCGCCATCGAGACCGCCCCGGCGACCGAGCGGTCGTAGCGCCCGAGCATGCGCTTGCGCTCGAACGCACGACGCAGGGCGCCGCCGGCGAGGTCGTAGCGGCGCACCCGCACGGGCAGCCGGCCGTCGGACCGCTCGACGACGAGCGCCTCGAGGGCTCCGGCCCAGTCGTCGGCGCCGGTGCCGTGGAAGTAGTTGTCGTCGAGCCATCCCGGAGCGGGCCGCCGGCCCGCCCACTCGGCGACCGCCCGGCCGTCGCCGAACAGGCCGCTGCCCTCGAACGCGGTGTTGATGAGCTGCGGGCCGACCCCGAACTCGTCGACGAGGATCGCGGGGACCCCTGACGCCACCGCCTCGAGCACGGCGGTCGAGCTCACGGTGACGAGCACGGCCGCGCGCTCGAGTTGCCGCGCCATCGGGCCGTCCTCCACGACGAGGTTCGGCGGCAGGCTGCCGCCCAGCCGCTTCCGCACGGCCGGGTCGCCGAGCAGGTCCGCGTAGTCGTGCGCCTCGGCGTGGGTCTGGGCCTCGCCGCGGCGGGCACGCACCTTCACGACGACGCGTCGCCCCGGTCGCCGACGGGCCGCGTCGGCGAGCCAGCCGAGCATCCGCACGCGGTCGTCGAGCTCGGCCGGGACCTTGGCCTGCGCGGCGAACACGAGGTCGCCGTCGGCGGGCGACATGGCCGGCCGCTCCGGCGCCGAGGCATCCCCGTCGCCGGTCGCCCCGTCGGCGTGCGAGGCGACCGCGAGGAACGGCAGTGTCGCGAGACCGAAGCGGACGTCGATGCCGAGGGCGTCGGCGAGCGCCTCGAACTCGCGCACCTCCCGGCGGCTGTGCAGCACGACGAGGTCGACCTGCTCGCGGTAGATCACGGCCTTCGGCACCGCGGGGATGGTGAGGCCGGGGAACCCGCTCATGATCACCGGGCGGTCCGGCAGCGCGCCGACCATGGGGGCGACCACCCGCACGAGCGGTCCTCGCAGGGCGAGCATGACCGCGTCGGGGCGCCGTGCGAGGAGCCGGCGCTCGAGCGAGGCGAGGCTGATCCGACGCACGCTCTTCGGGTGGAACGTCGACCCGGCCAGCGCCGCGCCGAGTTGACGGTCGCTCGGCAGGACGGGCGTCGTGACCAGCAGGAGCTCCGCCCCCCAGCCGTCGGGCAGGCGCGAGGCGAACGACGCCCCCCACTTGACGTACGAATCGGAGTCCGCGACGACGACGAGCCGCCGGCGCGCGCCGCGCGGCGCAGACGGACGCCCCGACGCGGACGTCTCGCTCACAGCGCCGGCACGCGGCGGAGCTTCGCTCGCGGCGCCTCCTCGCCGGGGAAGACGCGCTTCACGCCGTCGCCCATCGCCTCGCCGATGACGCGGATGTCGCGCACGAGGTGCTCGAAGCCCGCCGGCTCGAGCGAGGCGGCCTGGTCGGAGCCCCACATCGCGCGGTCGAGCGTGATGTGGCGCTCGACCGCGACGGCGCCGAGCGCGACCGCGGCGAGCGAGATCTGCAGGCCGCGCTCGTGCCCCGAGTACCCCACGGGCACGCCCGGGTAGCGCCGGCGCAGCGTGTCGATCGTGCGCAGGTTCGCCTCCTCCGGCGGCATCGGGTAGCTCGACGTAGCGTGCATGAGCACGAGCCGCTCGGTGCCGAGCACCTCGACGGCCCGGTCGATCTCCTCGAGCGTCGACATGCCGGTCGAGCAGATGACGGGCTTGCCCGTCGCGGCGAGCGCCTCGAGCAGCGCGAGATCGGTGATCGATGCCGACGCGACCTTGTGCGCGACGACGTCGAGGCGCTCGAGGAACGCGACCGAGGGCACGTCCCACGGCGAGGCGAACCAGTCGAGGCCCGAGCGCATCGCATACGAGGCGATCTCGAGGTACTCCGACTCCCCGAACTCGACCCGGTGGCGGTACTCGAGGTAGCTCATCGTGCCCCACGGGGTCTCGCGCGGGACATCCCGCATGTGCTCGGGCGTCGCGATCTCGGGAGTGCGCTTCTGGAACTTGACCGCCTGCGCGCCCGCCTCGACGGCCACGTCGATGAGGCGCTTGGCGACCTCGACGTCGCCGTTGTGGTTGAGGCCGATCTCGCCGATCACGTAGACCGGTTGACCCGGGCCGATGAGCGATCGGCCGATGCGGACGGTGTTCATGCGAGGGCTCCCTGCGGTGTCGATCGATCTGCGGACGGTGCGATCGGGGCTGAGTCCCCGTCGATGGGCGCGGCGCCCCGCTCGCGGGACGCGAGCACGAGTTCGGCGAGCTCGCGGACGGCGCCGTCGCCGCCCCGCGCCTCGAGGACGAGGCGGGCGGCATCGCGGACGGCGGGCACCGCGTCGGCCACGGCGAGGGGCCAGCCGACGAGCGCCATGGCGGGCAGGTCGCCGACGTCGTTGCCGAGGTACGCGATGCGATCGAGCGGGATGCCTCGGGCCTCGGCCCACTCGGCGAGCGCCGGCGCCTTGTCGTGCATGCCCTGGAGCACGTCGACCTCGAGCTTCGCCGCGCGCGCGGCCACCACGCGGTTCGTCTCCGCGGAGAGGACGAGCACCGGGATGCCGGCCGCGTGCAGGCGGGCGACGCCCTGCCCGTCGCTGCGGCTCACCCGCACGAGTTCGCGACCCTCGGTGTCGATCCACGCGGTGTCGTCGGTGTGCACGCCGTCGAAGTCGGTGACGACCGCGTCGACGTCGACGACCCGGGCCGGCCGGTCGATGAGGTCGACGAGCGCCCGCGCGATGACGAGGTCGGCCGCCGTGTCGATGTCGACGCCGTGCAGGGGCGGCACGACCTGCGGCGCGATGCGGCCGAAGAACCGGTGCCGGGCGGCCCGGAAGCCCGCGGTGCGCATCGCCGTGAAGGCCCCCGTCTCGCGGAACTCGGGCTCGCGCTCCTGCCGCCGGTGCCGCACGGCGGCGTCGTGGTTGGCGCCGAAGACCGAGCCGTCTCCGGCGGCCCGCCACACGAACGCGTGGCTCTCGACGGCCGCGAACACGCTGTCGGCCTCGTGGCTCGCGACCCGGGCGACCGCCGCGTCGAGGTCGGAGGGATCGATGAAGGGCGATGTCGCCTGCACGAAGAGCGTCACCGGAGGCAGCGGCCCCTCGATCTCGAGCTCGTCGAGCGCGTGCAGCAGTGCCGACTCGCTCGCCGCGGTGTCGCCCGCGAGGTCGGCCGGCCGGTCGACGACGGCGGCGCCGGCGGCCCGCGCGACGCGGGCGATCTCCTCGTCGTCGGTGGAGACGACCACGGCGGTGACGCTGCGCGCGGCTCGGGCGGCGGCGACGGCGCGGCCGACGAGCGAGACCCCGCCGAGCCGCATGAGGTTCTTGCCCGGCAGGCCCTTCGACCCGCCGCGCGCCGGAATGATCGCGACGGCGGCGCCGCGCTGATCGGTCTTCGACTCGGCCATGCGGGCAGGCTACGGAGCCGAGGTGGCGCCGGAGTGGCGCGTGGGTGAACGGTTCGCCACCTGGCGCGGGCGCGGCCGGATCGGCGCGCGGGGTCCCTGCCTCAGGCGACGCGCAGCTCGGCGGCCTTCACGACGTTCGCGAGCAGCATCGCGCGGGTCATCGGCCCGACCCCGCCGGGGTTCGGCGAGAGGTGGCCCGCGACCGCCGCGACGCCGGGGTCGACGTCGCCCGTGAGCCGGCCCTTGCCGGTCTCCTCGTCCTGCACGCGGGTGATGCCCACGTCGAGCACGGCCGCGCCGGGCTTGATCCACTCGGGCTTCACGAGGTGGGGCACGCCGACGGCCGCCACGACGATGTCGGCACGGCGCACCTCAGCGGCCAGGTCCTGCGTGCGCGAGTGCGTGAGCGTGACGGTCGCGTCGAGCCCCTTGCGCGTGAAGAGCAGTCCGAGCGGACGGCCGACCGTGAGGCCTCGGCCGATCACGGTGACGTGGCGCCCGCGGATCGGCACGTCGTAGCGCTGCAGCATCTCGACGATGCCCGCAGGCGTGCACGGGAGCGGCGAGTGCAGCTCGCCCTCGATGCCGAGCACGAGCCGACCGAGGTTCGTGGGGTGGAGCCCGTCGGCGTCCTTGTCGGGGTCGATGAGCTCGAGCATCGCGTTCTCGTCGTGCCCCGCGGGCAGCGGCAGCTGCACGATGTACCCGGTCACCTCGGGGGCGGCGTTGAGGTCGCGGATCGCCGCGCGCACATCGGCCTCGGTCGCCGTGACCGGCAGGTCGACGCGGATCGACTCGATGCCCACCTCGGCGCAGTCGCGGTGCTTGCCCGCGACGTACGAGCGCGACGCCGGGTCGTCGCCGACGAGCAGCGTGCCGAGGCCGGGCGTCACGCCACGCGCCTTCAGCTGCGCGATGCGGCCGGCGAGTTCGTGCTTCACGGCGGACGCCGTGGCGACCCCGTCGAGGGTGATGGCGGTCATGGGGCTCCTCGGTGGGCGAGCGGGTGGGCGAACGGGCGGATGCCTCGGGGCGGGCGTTGCGCCGGGGCGACGATCGCCGCCCCGGCGCGATGGCCTACTGCTGCAGGCCGGGGTAGAGCGGGAACGCGGCCGTGAGCGCCTCGACCCGGGCGCGGAGCGCCGCGACATCCGCCTCGCCCTGCAGCGTCAGCGCGATGATGTCGGCGACCTCGGTGAACTCGGCGTCGCCGAAGCCGCGGGTCGCGAGCGCCGGCGTACCGATGCGCAGGCCCGAGGTGACCATCGGCGGGCGCGGGTCGAAGGGCACCGCGTTGCGGTTGACCGTGATGAGCGCCTCGTGCAGCAGGTCTTCGGCCTGCTGGCCGTCGATCTTCGAGTTCCGGAGGTCGGCGAGCACGAGGTGCACGTCGGTGCCGCCCGTCAGCACGTCGACGCCGGCGGCGCGCGAGTCGTCGGCGGTGAGGCGCTCGGCGAGGATCTTCGCGCCGCGGAGGGTGCGCTCCTGGCGGTCCTTGAAGTCGGCCGATGCGGCGATCTTGAACGCGGTCGCCTTCGCGGCGATCACGTGCATGAGCGGGCCGCCCTGCTGCCCGGGGAACACGTTCGAGTTGAGCTTCTTCGCGAGCTCCATGTCGCGCGACAGGATGAAGCCAGAGCGCGGGCCGCCGATCGTCTTGTGCACCGTCGACGAGACGACGTCGGCGTGGGGCACGGGGTTCGGGTGCAGGCCGGCGGCCACGAGACCGGCGAAGTGCGCCATGTCGACCCAGAGCTTGGCGCCGACCTCGTCGGCGATCTCGCGGAAGGCCGCGAAGTCGAGCTGGCGGGGGTACGCCGACCAGCCGGCGATGATGACCTGCGGGCGGTGCTCGAGGGCCTTCTCGCGGACGACGTTCATGTCGACGAGGAAGGTCTCGGGGTCGACGCCGTACGCGACCGCGTTGTAGAGCTTGCCCGAGAAGTTGAGCTTCATGCCGTGCGTGAGGTGCCCGCCGTGGGCGAGCTCGAGGCCGAGGATCGTGTCGCCGGGCGTCGCGATCGCGGAGAGCACGGCCGCGTTCGCGGTCGCGCCCGAGTGCGGCTGCACGTTGGCGTACTCGGCGCCGAAGAGCGACTTCGCGCGCTCGATCGCGAGCGACTCGGCGACGTCGACGTACTCGCAGCCGCCGTAGTAGCGGCGACCGGGGTAGCCCTCGGCGTACTTGTTGGTGAGCACGGAGCCCTGCGACTGCAGCACCGAGACGGGAACGAAGTTCTCGCTCGCGATCATCTCGAGGTAGTCGCGCTGGCGACCGAGTTCGAGCTCGAGAACTTCGGCGATCTCGGGGTCGACCTCGGAGAGGGGCGCGTTGAAGACGGATTCGGCCAAGACTGGCTCCTTCATGACGTACGGACCTTAAGGGGTGCTGCCTCTGCGACTCGCGCGGAGGAAGGCGTACCGGCCCAGGCGTGCGGTCGGTCCGTACCAGTCGCTCCCCGATGGGAATCCATCTCAACGCCAGTCGCGACGCGAGCAAGCATAGCAACGGATGCCTCCGGCCGCCGCCCGTTCGCGGGGCCGGCGCGGTCGGGAGGCGGCGGACGACCGGCCCGTCGGTCTTCCGCCCGCTCGCCGTTCCGTGGCAGGATGTCCCCCGAGACCTTTTCGTCAAGATTCCTATCTTTCGCGTCCAGGAGGCACCGATGCCGAGCGCCACCGTCCGCACCGCCGTCGCCGTGGCCGCCTCGCTCCTCGTGCTCTCCGGCTGCTCGGCCGACCCGGGCGACACCGGGTTCGCCGGCATCGTCCCGGCCCCGGCCCGGTTCGAGCTGACCGACCGCGGCGACTTCACGCTCGGCGAGCGCACGCGGTTCATCGTCTCGGGCGAGGGCGCCGCCGCCGTGGCCGAGACGTTCGCGACGCCGCTCCGCGCCGCGACGGGCTACGACCTGCCCGTCGAGACCGGCTCGGCCGAGGCATCCGACATCGAACTCGTCATCGACCCCGAGGTGCAGGGCGACGAGGGGTACACGCTCGAGAGCGGCGCCGACGGCGTGCGGATCGCCGCCTCCGCGCCCGCCGGACTCTACTGGGGCACGCAGTCGCTCCGGCAGATGCTGCCCGGCGAGATCGAGGCGGTCGGCGCCGACGCGCCCGAGGGCGGCTGGCGGGTGCCGGCCGCGTCGATCGCCGACCGGCCGCGGTTCGCCTACCGCGCCTCGCTCGTCGACGTCGCACGCCACTTCTTCCCGGTGGAGTACGTCCTGCAGCACCTCGACCGCATGGCGCTCATGAAGCTGAACGTGCTGCACCTGCACCTCACCGACGACCAGGGCTGGCGCCTGCAGATCGACTCGTGGCCCGAGCTCACGGGCATCGGCGCCTCGACCTCGGTGGGCGGCGACGGCGGCGGCTTCTACACGAAGGACGACTACCGCCGCATCGTCGAGTACGCGGCCGAGCGGTTCATCACGGTCGTGCCCGAGATCGACCTGCCCGGGCACACGAACGCCGCGCTCAGCGCGTATCCCGAGCTCAACTGCGACGGCGTCGCGCCTGCACCGTACGAGGGCATCGAGGTCGGCTTCTCCACGCTGTGCGCCGACCCGGCGCGCGCCGAGGCGACCGACCGCTTCCTCGCCGACGTGCTCGGCGAGGTCGCCGAGATGACGCCCGGCCCGTGGATCCACGTCGGCGGCGACGAGCCGCTCGCGACGGAGCCCTCCGACTTCCTCGACCTGACGCGACGCATCACCGCCGCTGCCGCCGCGACGGGCAAGACCGTGATCGCGTACCACGAGATGGGCGCCTCGAGCGAGCTGCCGCCCGGCACGATCGGGCACTACTGGGACCTGACCGCCGCGCACGAGATGCCCGCGAACCGCCGCGACGAACCCGTGCGCCCGTACCCCGAGTCGGCCGGGCAGGCGCGATCGTTCCTCGAGCAGGGCGGCCGGCTCGTGCTCGCGCCGGCCGACACGACGTACCTCGACATGATGTATCCCGACCGGCCCGTGGGCCCGCTCGGCACCGAGCTCGGCACGCGTTGGGCCTCGACGATCACGCTCGAAGAAGCTTACGCGTGGCAGCCCGAGGAGACGGTCGAGGGGCTCGACGAGGCCGACATCCTCGGCGTCGTCGCCTCGGTCTGGACCGAGACGCTCTCGAACGCGGCCGACTTCGAGTTCATGGTGTTCCCCCGCATCGCCGCGATCGCCGAGGTCGGGTGGTCGCCCGCCGACGCGCGCGACGAGGAGGGCTTCCGGTCGCGGCTGCCGACGCTCGGCGCCCACCTCGACGGCCTGGGCGTCGCCTACCGCGAGGTCGGCGGGGTCGACTGGGCGGAGTAGCCGCGGCCAGGTCGGCGGGGCCGACTGGGCCGAGTCGCCCCGGCCAGCGTCGCGTGCGCCCGCGCCCCTGCTGCCGCGGTCGGTTCGCTCGGGAGGAGATCGCACGATCGGGAGGGCGGAATCGGCGATCGGGTCCTCCCGATCGTGCGATCTCCTCCCGTCCGGCTTCCCCGCTCGTCCTCGACAACGATGATCCGCGCAGATTCTCCTCAGTACGCGCCCTGCGACGGTCGCGGCGGACGACGCGACCGATGATTGCGGGATGGAGCTCGAGCACTGGATCGACCGGCGGGGCGGCGTCGCGCACGTGCACGACGCCCTCCGAGCAGGCTTCACGCGTTATGCGATCCGTTCGGCGATCGCGTCCACCAGCATCGGGCGGGTGCGCCGCGACTGGTTGCGCACCGCCCGCCCGAAACCGGGCTTGCTGCGCGCCGCCGGTTCGGGCGGTCGGCTCGCCTGCCTGACCGCCGCCGCGCATCACGGGGTGTGGACGCTCGAGGACGGCCGCTTCCACCTCGCCGTGCCCCCGCACTCGGGTCACGCGCGCCCGGGTGACGCAATCGTGCATTGGAGCTCACGCCCGCTCGCGGTCGGTCGCTACGCGCTCGTCGAGCCGATCGCGAATGCGCTCTGGCAACTCGCCGACTGCCAACCGTTCGAATCCGCGCTCGCGACGTGGGAGTCCGCGGTCCGCAAGCGTCTCGTCGCCGTCGACCTGCTCGAGCGGCTGCCGATGCGCAGTGCGTCCGGGCGGCGCGTCCTCGAGGCGTGCTCGCAGTTGTCGGATTCGGGCATCGAGTCGCTCCCGGTCGCGAGGCTCGCGCGCATCGGCGTCATCGTTCGGCAGCAGGTTGCGATCGACGGGCACCCGGTCGACGGCCTCATCGGCGACCGGCTCGTGCTCCAGATCGACGGCTACGGATTCCACCGGTCGGCCGAGCAACGGCGACGCGATATCGCCGGCGACCGGCGACTCCGGCTGATGGGCTACACGGTCTTCCGCTACGACTACCAGGAGGTGCTCTTCGACTGGGATCGCATCGAGCTGGAGGTCTGCACGGCGATCGCCCAAGGGCTTCACCGCGGGTGACGCGCGTGCGCGGGGAGGAGATCGCACGATCGGGAGGACGGAATCGGCGAACGGGTCCTCCCGATCGTGCGTTCTCCTCCCGATCGGCGTGAGCTCGGTGGCCCGCACCGGGTCGCCGCCAGGAACGACGACGGCGGATGCCTCGGGGCCCGAGGCATCCGCCTGCCGTGTGCGCGGCGCGCGCTACTTGACGCTGCCCGCCGTGAGGCCGCCGACGAGGCGCTTCTCGATGAGCATGAAGAGCACGACCACCGGGATGATCGCCACGATCGAGACGCCGAACACGTACTGCCAGCTCGTCGAGTACTGGCCGACGAACTTCGTGAGCGCGACCGACATCGGCTGGTTGCCCGCCGTCGACAGAATTACGAGCGAGGCCGCGAACTCGTTCCAGCACGCGACGAAGGTGAAGACGATCGCCGTCACGATGCCGGGCCACACGAGCGGCAGGTTGATCTTGAAGAGCACCGTGAGCCGGCCCGCGCCGTCGATCTGCGCGGCCTCGTCGACCTCCTTCGGGATCCCCGCGAAGAACGAGTGCATGATCCACACCGCGAAGGACAGGTTGAATGCCGCGTTGATGAAGATCATCGCCGCCCAGGTGTCGATCATCCCGAGCGTCGTGAACTGCCGGAACAGGCCCGAGGTGAGCACGGCCGGCTGCAGCATCTGCGTGACGATCACGAGGAACAGGAACACGAAGCGGAACGGGAACCTGAAGCGCGCCGTGTAGTACGCGGCGGGCAGGGCCACCGCGAGCACGAGCAGCGTCGCGAAGACGGAGATCACGATCGTCGAGATCATGTTCTGCGGCAGCGGCGTCTCGGGGGTCGACCACATGTCGATGTAGTTCTCCCAGTGCCACTCCGTGGGGAAGTAGGTGGGATCGACCGAGAGGATCTGCGACTTCGTCTTGACCGAGCCGAAGAACATGATGAGGTACGGCACGATGAAGACCACGAGCACGATGAGGCCCGCGAACATGCGCAGGAGCACGCGGCCGAGCGAGACCTGGTCTTCGGTGTACCGACGCTTGCGGGGCGGCGTCTGACCGCCGGATGCCCCACGGCCGGTGTCGCTCGCGAGCATCGCGCGGGTTTCGGTGACGGTCACTCGCCGACCTCCTTCATGGGCTTGACGACCTTCACGTAGATCGCGACGATCACGATCACGATCACGAAGGCGACGACCGAGAGCGCCGAGGCCACGTCGACCTTGTGCTGGTTCTGGATGTACTTGAAGATCATCGTCATGATCGTGTCGGCGTCGTAGCCGGGGATCGAGCCGGTCATCACCCTCAGGATCGGCAGCGAGTTGAACACGTTGATGATGTTGATGAGCACGGCGACGCTGAGCGCGCCGCGCAGCTGCGGCAGCACGATCGTGAAGTAGGTGCGCACGGAGCCCGCGCCGTCCATCTTCGCGGCCTCGAGCGTGTCGCCCGGGACGGTCGCGAGGCCCGCGAGGATCGTGTACGTCGTGAACGGCAGCGACACGAAGATGGCGACGATGATCGACCACATGAACGCGGTGGTCGGGTTCTTCGTCCAGCCGTAGCCCTCGGGGGTGTCGACGAGCCCGATGTCGACGAGGAACTTGTTGATGATGCCGAAGTACGGTTCGAGGCCGTAGTAGACGACCATCGTGGTCATGACGACCGAGGCCGCCCACGGGATGATGACGACGAGGCGCACGAGCTGACGGCCCGGGAAGGCCTTGTTGAGGATCTGGGCCAGGCCGAGCGAGATCACGACGGTGAACGCGACGACCACGACGACCCAGACGATCGTGCGGAAGAAGATCGGCCAGAAGTACGGGAACTGGAAGACCTCGACGTAGTTGTCGAAGCCGACCGATCCCTTGTCGAGCCCCGACAGCGAGATGTCGCGGGTCGAGTTGTAGAACATGACGACGGCCGGGAACAGCACGACGCCGAAGATGAGGATCAGCGCGGGGGTGATCCAGGGAAGCGCGGCCGCGAGGTCGCGGCCGCCGGGCTTGCCGCGGCGAGCGGGCTTCGCGCCCTTCCCGCCTGCCGGCGATCCCCCGGAACGGGGGCGGCCTGCGGCCGCCCCCGTCGGGTTCGGTGATGCGTCGGTCGTGGAGCTCATGGTGCGAGGATCACCGAACCCTTTCCGTGTGCGATCGAGACGAGCGTCAGCTCGCGTCGACCTGCGCCTGGATCTCGGTCAGCACGTCCTGGGCCGGCTTCGACTGGATCTGGCCGAACAGGGCCTTGAACGCACCGTCGGTGGCCTGCCACTTCGGGTTCGAGCTCGGGTAGAATTGCGCGTCGGGCAGCACCTCGAGGAACGGCGCGAGCGCCTCGTCGTCCTGCAGCTGCTCGGCGCCCGACTTGGTGACGGGGAGGAAGCCCTCGGCCTGCACCCACGGCACGTACACGTCGGCCGAGTAGTAGTAGTCGAAGAACTTCTTGATCGCTTCCTGCTTGTCGCCGTCGTTCTGGAAGGCCATGAGCTGGTCCATGACGCCGAGCGTGAAGGGCGAACCGTCCTGCGTGGGGATCGGGACGATCGAGTAGTTCAGGTCGGGGTTGCCGTCCTCGATCTGGCCGACCGTCGGCGGGAGGCCGACCTGCATGCCGATCTTGCCCTGGACGAAGATCTCCATGAGCGGGGTGCGGTCGGTCGAACCCGGGTCGGCCTGCGTGGCGCCCGCGTCGATCATCTTCTTGATCTGGTCGGCGCCGGGCAGGTTCTCGGGGATGTCGACCGTGATCTCCTCGGCGTCGCCGAAGGTGCCGCCGCCTCCCCAGAGCCACACGGCCGCCTCGGCCTGCGCCTCCTCCGAGCCGAGGGGCATGCCGTAGCCGGCCACGCCGCCGCCGAGCTTCGAGATCTTGGTCGCCGCGTCGAGCAGCTCGTCCCAGTTGGTCGGGGCCTCGACGCCCGCCTGGTCGAGGAGGTCGTTGTTGACGAACAGGGCGCGCGCCGACGCGATGAGCGGCAGGGCGTACGCGGTGCCGTCGACCTCGGCGTTCGCGAGGAACGAGTCCTGGAAGTCGCTGTAGGTGTCGTCGGAGACGACGTCCTTCGTCTCGTAGAGCAGGCCGTCGGCGGCGAAGCCGGCGAAGGGGCCGCCGTTGTAGATGTCGGGCGCCTCACCGCCCTGGATCTTCGTCGTGATGACCGACTCGAGGTTGTCCCACGACTGGACCTCGAGCTCGACGTCGATGTCGGGGTTCTCCGCCTCGAAACCCTCGATGACCGTGTCCCAGTTGGCCTGGGTGGCGTCGGAGTAGCTCGGGACGAGCATGTTGAGCGTGGTCTCGCCGGAGGCGTCGCCGCCGTCGCCGTTGCCGCCGCCGAAACCGCACGACGCGAGCGTCAGCGACGCGGTGGCCGCGAGCGCGACCGCGGCGCCCAGGCGCAGTGACTTCTTCATTGAATGCTTCCTCACTCTGGTGGTCGGTGCACCAGCGGCGAAGGGTCACGCGCCGGTGCGTTCGCTCGAAAGCTGCAGCGATCGTGAAATCAGTTGCAGTTTCATGAACGTTTCGTCGAACAAACGATCAGGTGCGTTCATTCGACGCTGGGCAATCTATTCCGGATGCCTCACGGCCGTCAAGCCGCGGGAGCCATTTGTTATCAGATTTTGTTCAGATCCCTCACAAACCCCCCTTTTGCGGGATGGCATTGGGAAACGATCTTTTCCATGATCGGTGGACACGGATTGCAGTCATCTGCAATCATTGCTGCGTCAGTGCCCTGCTCCGCCGGGCTCGCCCATCGACTGGAGATCCCCGTGACCGTGCCCAGCGCATCCGCACCCGCCGCCCACATGGCCGCCGAGCTCGCCTCGCAGCCCGAGACGTGGGCACGCGCGGCCGAGCTGCACGACGAGCAGTCGCGACTCCCCCGCCGCGGCGAGCGCATCGCGGTCGTCGGCTGCGGCACGAGCTGGTTCATGGCGCAGTCCTACGCGTGGCTCCGCGAGTCGGGCGGCCACGGCGAGACCGACGCGTTCGCCGCCTCCGAGGCGTTCGCGCTCCGCGACTACGACGCCGTCGTCGCGCTCACCCGCTCGGGCACGACCACCGAGGTGCTCCAGCTCGTCGAGCAGCTGCGCGGAAGCGTGCGCACGATCGGCGTCATCGGCGACGCCTCGTCGCCGCTCGTCGACCTCGTCGACGATGCCATCACGCTGCCCTTCGCCGACGAGCAGTCGGTCGTGCAGACCCGGTTCGCCACCACCGCGCTCGCCCTCTTCCGCGCCTCCCTCGGCGAAGACCTCGCCCCCGCGATCGCCGACGCCGAGCGAGCCCTCGCGGCCGAGCTCGACCCCGCCCTCGTCGAGGCCGACCAGTACACCTTCCTCGGCCGAGGCTGGGGCGTCGGACTCGCCCACGAGGCGGCGCTCAAGATGCGCGAGGCCTCGCAGTCGTGGACGGAGTCGTACCCGTCGATGGAGTACCGCCACGGCCCGATCGCGATCGCCGCCCCGGGCCGGGTGACCTGGCAGTTCGGCGAGGCGCCCGAGGGGCTCGCCGCCGACGTCGCCGCGACCGGCGCGCGGTTCGAGACGAGCTCGCTCGACCCCATGGCCGACCTCGTGCGCGCGCAGCGCGTCTCCCTGGCCCGCGCGATCGCCCGCGGGCTCGACCCCGACCAGCCCCGCAACCTCACGCGCTCCGTCATCCTCGAGGGCTGACCCCATGACCGCTGAGCCGACGAGGAACGGCCCGCCTCCGCTCGGACCCGGTGCCGCGGTGCTCGCGTTCGACGTGGGCGGCACCGACACCAAGTCGGGCCTCGTGGATGCCTCGGGCCGTGTGCTCGGGCTCCGGCGCACGCCGACGCCGCTCGATGCGACCGACCCGGCGGGCGCGATCGTCGCCTCCTTCGCCGAGCTCGCCGCGGCGCTCCGCACGGACTCGCCCGGCGTCGTGCCGGTCGCGGCGGGCGTGAGCGTGCCGGGGCTCGTCGACGAGGCGAGCGGCATCGGCATCTTCTCGTCGAACCTCGGCTGGCGCGACGCGCCCATCCGCGAGCTCGCCGAGCGCGCCCTCGGGCTGCCCGTCGCGTTCGGCCACGACGTCCGCGCCGCAGGCGACGCGGAGCACCGGCTCGGCGCCGCACGCGGCTACGACGACGCCGTCGTGCTCGCGATCGGCACCGGCATCGCGAGCTCCATCCTCATCGGCGGGCGTCCGTACGCCGGCGGCGGCTACGCCGGGGAGTTCGGGCACTCGCTCGCCGACCCCGCCGGCGAGCGCTGCGCGTGCGGGGCCATCGGCTGCGTCGAGACGATCGCCTCGGCTGGGGCGATCGCGCGGCGCTATGCCGCGGCGACCGGCGAGCCCGTCGGCGGTGCGCGGGAGGTGCTCGACGCGGCGACCGCCGGCGATTCCACGGCGCGACGCATCTGGGACGACGCCGTCGAGGCGCTCGCCCAGGCACTCGCGCGGCTCGTGGCGAACCTCGCCCCCGAGGCCGTGGTCATCGGCGGCGGGCTGTCCCAGGCGGGGCCCGCCCTGTTCGACCCCCTCGGCGAGCGCCTCGACGCACTGCTGAGCTTCCACCGGCGGCCCGTGCTCGTGCGCGCCTCGCTCGGCGACGACGCGGGCCTGCTCGGCACGGTGCTCGCCGCCCGCGACCTCGTCGCGTCGGGCGGATCGAGCCGCGGCGCGGGCACGTCCCCCACCCGCACCGGGGAGCCGGTCTCGTGATCCTCACCGTCACCCCGAACCCCGCCGAAGACCTGACCTGGCACGTCGACGAACTCCGCCCCGGCCAGACCCATCGGGTGCCGGCCGGCGTCTCGCGAGCGGGCGGCAAGGGCCTCAACGTCGCCCGTGTGCTCGCCGCCCAGGGCCACGACGTGCTCGCGCTCACGACCGCGGGCGGAAGCGCGGGCGACCGCCTCGTCGCCGACCTCGAGCGCAGCGGCATCGCGCATCGCGTCGTACCGGTGGCCGGCGAGACCCGTCGCAGCCTCGCCTTCGTCGACGAGGCGACCGGCGAGACCTCCATCTTCAACGAACTGGGCGCACCGCTCGCGACCGCCGAGTCCGCGACGCTCCTCGCCGAGGCGGCCCGCCTGGGGCGCACGGCATCCGTCGTCGCGATCTCGGGCAGCCTGCCGCCCGGCCTCGACCCGTCCGATCTCGCCGCCCTCGTCGCCGAGCTGACCGCCGCGGGCGCCGCCGTCATCGTCGACACCAGTGGGCCGGCCCTCGTCGCCGCGGCACGTGCTGGCGCGACCGTGCTGAAGCCCAACCGCGACGAGCTCGCCGAGGTGACCGGCATCGCCGACCCGGTCGCGGGCGCGCACGCCCTCATCGAGGCCGGCGCCGAGCTCGTGGTCGTCTCGCTCGGCGCCGAGGGGCTCATGGTCGTCGCGGCGGCGGAGGCCGGAGGCATCCGGGCCCGCCTCGCCGAGCCGCTGCGCGGCAACGCGACCGGCGCCGGCGACGCCGCCGTCGCGGCGATCGCGGCCGCCCTCGCCGCCGCACCGACCCTCGCGACCGATCCGGCCGAGCGCGACGCACGCGTCGCCCTCGCGCGCCGCGCCACCGCGTGGTCGGCGTCGGCCGTGCTCATGCCGCTCGCGGGCGCGCTCTCGCCCGAGCACGCGAGCCTCGAGTCCCGGGTCGTCGTCGACATCGACGGCGACCCGGTGGACGTCCTCCCCGCCATCGACCCGGAAGCCACCGCATGACGCTCACGCCCACCCGCACCATCCTCGAGGCGGCCGCGGCCGCCGGCACCGGCGTCGGCGCCTTCAACGTGCTGCACCTCGAGACGGCCGAGGCCCTCGTGGGCGCGGCGGAGGACACGGGCCTGCCCGTCATCCTGCAGCTGTCGGAGAACTGCGTGCGCTACCACGGCGCGTTCGAGCCGATCGCCCGTGCGACGCTCGCCGTCGCGGAGGGGTCGAGCGCGCGGATCGCCGTGCACCTCGACCACGCCGAGGACGCCGGGCTCGCCCTGCGCGCGATCGACCTCGGCTTCGGCTCGGTCATGTACGACGGCGCGAAGCTCGACTTCGGCGACAACGTCGCGACCACGCAGCGGGTGGTCGCCGCGGCGGCGGAGCGCGGCGTGCTCGTCGAGGCCGAGCTCGGCGAGATCGGCGGCAAGGACGGCGCCCACGCCCCGGGCGTGCGCACCGACCCCGACGAGGCCGTGCGCTTCGTCGCGGAGACCGGCGTCGACGCCCTCGCGGTGGCCGTGGGCTCGTCGCACGCGATGACCGAGCGCGTCGCCGCGATCGACCTCGGGCTCATCGCACGCCTGCGCGCGGCCGTGCCCGTGCCGCTCGTGCTGCACGGCTCGTCGGGCGTGCCCGACGAGACGATCGTCGCCGGCATCGCGGCGGGCCTCACCAAGATCAACGTGTCGACCCACCTGAACAAGGCGTTCACGGGCGCGATCCGCGAGTTCCTCGCGGAACACCCGACCGCCGTAGACTCTCGCAAGTACGTCGCGGCGGGTCGCGACGCGGTGCGCATCGAAGCGGGCCGGATGCTGCGGCTCTTCGCCTCGGCCGAGGCCGGGAAGGACGGGAACGGATGAACCGCGCTGAACGGCTGAGCGCCGTGCTCGACCTCTTGGCCGACGGCGGTCAGGTCGAGGTCGAGCAGATCGTGGACCGGCTGAACGTGTCGCCCGCGACCGCACGACGAGACCTCGACGCCCTCGCGAGTCAGCAGCTGCTCACCCGTACGCGCGGCGGCGCGGTCGCCCACTCGGTCGCGTACGACCTGCCGATCCGCTACAAGAACCAGCAGAACCCCGAGTCGAAGGCGGCGATCGCCCGGGCGGCGAGCGCGATGGTGCCGCGCGGCGCCGTCATCGGGCTCTGCGGCGGCACGACGGCCACGGCGATCGTCGAGGCGCTCATGTCGCGCGC
The DNA here is from genome assembly GCF_058349925.1 of Agromyces solani. NCBI lineage: Bacteria > Bacillati > Actinomycetota > Actinomycetes > Micrococcales > Microbacteriaceae > Agromyces > Agromyces solani. Next base: position 762,999 of record NZ_JBYRER010000001.1, on the reverse strand, counting down.
CGACATCATGGAACCCGCCACCGATCCGAGCCTCACCGTCGTGACCAACGCGATCAACATCGCCATGCAGCTGGCGATCCGGCCGCAGATCAAGACGGTCGTCACGGGCGGCGTCGTGCACGCGCGCTCGTACGAGCTCGTCGGCGCGTACACCGACGCCGTGCTCGGCAGCGTCACCCTCGACTACGCCTTCATCGGCGTGAACGGCATCGACCCCGCGATCGGACCGACGTCGCACGATGAACGCGAGGCCGCGGTCAACGCGCTCATGGCGTCGCGCGCGACGCACCCGGTGCTCGTGGCCGACTCGTCGAAGCTCGACAAGCGCGCCTTCGCGCAGATCGGGCCCCGCCGGCTGTTCTCGACGCTCATCACCGATTCGGGCGTCACCGAGGAGCAGTTGGCGCGTCTCGCCGACCACGGGTACGACGTTATCGTTGCTTAGGTGAGCACCCCCGAAGCTTCCTCGCCTTCCACCGTCATCCACTCGGCGCGTCTCGTGTCGGGCTTCGACAGCGTCCCCGACGCATGGGTGCGGTTCGAGGGCGACCGCATCGCGGAGCGCGGACTCGGCGACGGATGGCGCGCCGCGATCGACGGTTCCACGAGCGTCACGGATGCCTCGGGTCGGTTCCTCGTGCCCGGATTCATCGACCTGCACTGCCACGGCGCCGGCGGCGCGGCCGCCGACGAGGGCGACGAGGCGATCGAGCGCATCCTCGCGGTGCACAACGCGCACGGCACGACGCGCACGGTGCTCTCGCTCGTCACCGCACCGGTCGATCGGCTCGCCGAGCAGGTCGCCGCGATCGAGCGGTTCGCGGCGCGGGATCCGCGTGTGCTCGGCTCGCACCTCGAGGGGCCGTTCCTCGACGACGGCTTCCGCGGCGCGCATGACCCGGCGCTCCTGCGCACGGCCGACGACGACGCGGTCGACACGCTGCTCGCCGCGGCCGCCGGTACGCTGCGGCAGATCACGATCGCGCCCGAGCACGAGGGCGCGGCCGGGGCGATCGCCCGCTTCGTCGATGCGGGCGTCGTGGTCGCGGTCGGCCACACGAGCGCCGACTTCGGCACGGCGCTCGCGGCGTTCGAGGCCGGGGCCTCCATCCTCACCCATGCCTTCAACGGCATGCGCGGGATCCACCACCGCGCTCCCGGACCGGTGGTCGCGGCGATGCACGCCGACCACGTCACGCTCGAGATCATCAACGACGGCGTGCACGTGCACCCCGACGTGGTGAAGCTCGCCTTCTCCGGCGCATCCGGGCGGGTCGCGCTCATCACCGACGCGATGGCCGCCGCCGGAGCGGCGGACGGCGACTACATCCTCGGCTCGCTCGAGGTGGTGGTGGCCGAAGGCGTCGCGCGACTGCGGGAGGGCGGTTCGATCGCGGGTTCGACGCTCACCCTCGACGAGGCGCTGCGACGCACGGTCGTCGACTGCGGCATCCCGTTCGACCAGGCGATCGCGGCGCTCACCATGGTCCCGGCCGCCGCCATCGGGCGCGCGCACGACCTCGGCCGTCTCGACCGCGGCTTCGCCGCCGACGCGGTGCTGCTCGGCGACGAACTCGACGTGCAGGCCGTCTGGACCGCGGGCGCGCGCCTGGTCTGATCGGCGTTCACCGCTCCGCCAGGGCACGCTGCCGTGTTCCTGCGGTGTTCCCAGTGGCGTGTCCTCTGAAGCGTGGGGCGTGGGGCGGGACTGCCAGGGCGCGCTGCCGTGTTCCCCCTCGGGGTGTTCCCAGTGGCGTGTTCCCTGCAGGGTGGGGCGTGGGGCGGGGCCCCGAGGCGTGTTCCCCATCGCCTCCGGACCCCTGCCCGTTCGAGCGACGGCGCCTCCCCCGGCGCCACCGCTGCCCCGCCGGCGGGTACCCGGCGGCCATCTCGGTGTTCGGGTCGCCGAGACGGCGGTCTCGAGGGCGTGTTCATGCCCTCACCACATGAGACGGGGGGATCACGGTTCCATGACGCGACTTCCGGAGATTTTTTCTTCGGAATGATCCCGACCACGAATCGGAGGGCGGTGAACCGCCGGAAACCTCGGGCGTCGGCCGCGTCCCGGCTGCTCCTCGGTGACGATCGTGACCCAATTCGCGGCCGGGATCTGGTGGAATTGGTGGGTTCGCCGTTCCGCGTCATGAATTCCCCTGCGACGCGTCTCTTCAGTGGACGACCTTTCGCCCGCGCCGGGCGACGACCCGAACCACCGATCCGCCCCACCGACCAGAAGGAGCCGCGCGTGCCGCCCGTGCGCACCGATCACGCCGCCGACGCCGCGCTCATCGAGCGCACTCGACGGGGCGACTCCGCCGCCTACGGCGAGCTCTGGCAGCGGCATGCGGCCTCGGGACGCACGGTCGCGCGCTCGTACAGCTCCCTCGACCCCGACGACCTCGTCGCCGAGTCGTTCACCAGGATCTACGACGCGATCCTCGCCGGCAAGGGCCCGACGGCCGCGTTCCGGCCGTACCTCTTCACGACGATCCGCAACACCGCCGCGAGCTGGGGCCGCGCCAGGCACGAGACGAACCTCGAGACGCTCGAGTCCTTCGAGGACCCGGAGACGAACGAGGCGGCGACCCTCGAGGCGCTCGACCGCTCGACGACCGCGCAGGCGTTCCGGTCGCTCCCGACCCGATGGCAGGAGGTGCTCTGGTACAGCGAGGTCGAGGGCATGACTCCGCAGCAGATCGCGCCGCTCGTCGGCATGAGCGCCAACGCCACGGCGGCGCTCGCCTACCGCGCGCGCGAGGGCCTCCGCCAGGCGTGGATCCAGGCCCACCTCAAGAACGCCGTCGAACCCGAATGCCGGTGGACGATCGACCGCCTCGGCACCTACACCCGCGGAAAGCTGCGCACGCGCGACACGACCAAGCTCGAGGCGCACCTCGACGACTGCGCCCGCTGCACGATCGTCGCGGCCGAGGCGCGCGAGGTCGGCTCGCGCCTCGCACTCGTGCTCCTGCCGCTCGCGGCGGGCATCGGCGGGGCGACGGCCTACTCGGCCTGGCTCTCGCAGGGCGTGCCCGTGACGAACGTCGCGATGGGCGCCGGCGGCGTGGGCGCGGTCGGCGCAGCGAGCGCGGCCGGCGCGAGCGGGACCGCCGGCGCGAGCGGCGCGGGCGCCTCCGGCGCGGGCGGCACGGCCGCAGGGACGGGAGTCGCAGGAACGGTCGGCGGCACCGGCATCGCGATCGGCACCGGCGTGCTCGTGCTCGCCGCGGCGGCCGTCGCCGCGGCGGTGATCGTGCCGAGCCTCGTCCCGACCGAGGCTCCGGCCGCGGCCCCGGCGAACGAGGCCGTCGCCGAGGCGCCCGCCGCCGGCCCGGTCGAGGCGCCCGCCGCCGTGGCTCCGCCCGCGGACGAGCCGGCCGATGACGCTCCGAGTCCGGGCGATGCCCCTGTCGCGGACCCCGTGCCCGCACCGGGCACCCCGTCGCCGACCGCCCCGCCTCCGGCGCCGACCGAGTCGCCCGCACCGCCGCCGACGCCGACCCCCACACCCACCCCGACCCCGACCCCGGTCGACACCGAGGCGCTCGCACCGGCGGTCTTCGAGCCCGACACCGGCGGCGGACTCGTCGAACCCGTCGTCTCCGGCACCGCCGAGCCCGGTGCCTCGATCACCGTGAGCGACGGTGCGGCGACTGCCGGATTCGCGATGACGGCGCTGACGACCTCCGGGTGGCAGACGACCGCCGACGCGGACGGCGCGTGGTCGCTCACGCTCGACGGCGTGCCCGCCGGCGATTCGGTCTTCCGGGCCGTGCAGGTCGACGTGGCGGGCAACCGGTCCGAGGCGACCGAGTTCGCCGTGCACCTCGCGGAACCGCCCCGCCTGAAGCTGTTCGTCTGGAGGGGCGTGGTCTGGCGCATCGACGTGACCGACGGCATCGCCGGCGTCGACGCCGACCTCGTCGTCGACGGCGCGACCTGGCACTCGTTCGAGCTCGACCGGCGGGGGTCCGCACGATTCTGGCTCGCCGAGGACCTCGACGACGTGCAGACGATGACGGTGCGCCATCGCCTGGGCGAACGCGTCGGCCCGGCCGGACAGGCCGTCTTCTCGGGCGACGAGCCCGTCACGGCGGCACCGAGCGTCGGCTGAGGCATCCCGGGCCGGTAATCTGGGCGGATGACGACCGCTGCCGCGCCCGAACGCCTGTACCACTGGGTCGTGACCCTGAGCTGCGTCGACGGACCCGGAATCGTGCACGCGATCTCGGGGGCGATCGTCGCGTCGGGCGGCAACATCACCGAGAGCCAGCAGTTCGCGAGCCTCGACACAGGTCGGTTCTTCATGCGCCTGCAGGTCGAGTCGCCCGCCACGCGCCGCGAGTTCGAGGCGGCGCTCGAGCCGGTGACCGAGCGCTGGAGCATGCAGTGGCACCTCGACGAGGTCGGGCGGCCGTTGCGCACGCTCGTGCTCGCCTCGACCGCCGGGCACTGCGTCAACGACCTGCTCTTCCGCCAGCGCGCCGGGCAGTTGCCGGTCGAGATCCCGCTCGTGCTCTCGAACCACGGCACGCTGCGCGACCTCGTCGACTTCTACGGGGTGCCGTTCGAGTCGGCCCCCGTGACGAGCCCCGACGAGAAGGCCGCGTTCGAGCGTCGCCTGCTCGAGGCGATCGACGAGCACGACATCGAGCTCGTCGTGCTGGCCCGGTACATGCAGATCCTCTCCCCCGAGCTGTGCGAGACGCTCGCCGGCCGGTGCATCAACATCCACCACTCGTTCCTGCCGGGCTTCAAGGGCGCGAACCCCTACCGGCAGGCCCACGCCCGCGGCGTGAAGCTCATCGGCGCGACCGCGCACTTCGTGACGAGCGACCTCGACGAGGGGCCGATCATCGAGCAGAACGTCGTGCGGGTCGACCACTCGCGATCGGTCGCCGAGCTCGTCGCGATCGGCCAGGACGAGGAGAGCCGCACCCTCAGCCAGGCCGTGAAGTGGTTCGCCGAACGCCGGGTGCTGCTCGACGGCGCCCGCACGATCATCTTCCGCTGAGCCGCGCGGACCCGCTGAGCGGGCGCGGGTAGACTCGAGGGTTGTGAGCAACGCACCCCAGCCGGCCGCACCCCAGCCGGCCGAGCCCGCCCAGCCGAAGATCGGGCCGAACGACATCCTCCGGTTCTTCCTCGAGCTGTTCGCGATCGTCTCGCTCGGCATCTTCGGCTTCACCGAGTTCGCGCTGCCGTGGCCGGGCCTGCTCATCGGCATCGGCGCTCCCGCGCTCGCGATCCTCCTGTGGGGGCTCTTCCGATCGCCCAAGGCCGTCTTCCGGGTCGACGCGTTCGTGAAGGCACTCGTCGAGATCGCCGTGTTCTCGTCGGCGGCGATCGCGTGGTGGATCATGGGCCAGCCGATCGTCGCGGTCGTCTTCGCCGTCGTCGCCGCGGTGAGCGGCATCATCAACGGCCGCAAGGAGCTCGCGGGCTGACGCGGCCCGCACCGGCGTCCGCCGGGCGGGGTGCGTCGTGGGCGGCGCGTCAGGTCTCCGCGGCCGCCTCGTCGTCGGGCTCCGCGCCGCCCGCGGTGCGGAAGTGCCCGAGCACCGAGAGCAGCAGGCCGCCGACGGCCCAGCCGGCGAGCACGAGCCACGGGAAGGTCGTGTCGGCCGCCGGGAAGTACGAGAGCTCGCGGACGAGCGTCGCCGCGGCGCCCGGCGGGAACCACTGCCCCACGTCGCCCCACGGCTCGGCGATGAACTCCTTCGGGACGGTCGCGGCCGAGATCGGGTTGGCGAACAGCAGCATGACGACGGGCCCGACCGCGATGCCCGCCCGGCCGAACAGCGCGACGAACCCGGTGATCGGCGCGGCGATGGCCGCGAGCGCGAGCCCGATCGCGGCGGCGTTGAGCCAGTAGTCGCCCTGCAGTGCCCCGAACCAGCCCTGCAGGATGCCGGCGAGCACGAGCCCGCCGACCGCCGAGTACACGACGACGGCGAGCACGCGACGCATCGCCCCGATCACGACGAGCGAGATCGCGATGCCGCCGATCATGCCGCCGAGCACGAGCGGGAAGAGCGCGGCCGCGAGGCCCGTACCGCGCGGATCGCTGTCGGCGAGCGGCACGACATCGGTCACGGCGACCGTGATGTGCGGCGGCGGCGCGGGCGCGCCCGCGGCTGCCGCGGCCGCTGCGGCCTGCGCGTTGACCCCCTCTTCGAGGCCGGATGCCACGCCGCCGAGCAGCTGCGCGACGACGAGGCTCGAGGCCGACGAGGTGAGCACCTCGGGCTCCTCGCCGAGCACGACGGCGCCGTACACCTCACGGGATTCGATCGCGTCGACTGCGGCGTCGCGATCGTCGACCTCGGTGAACGCGATGGCCCCGGGCTGCTGCTCGTCGACGGCGGACTCGGCCGCGGCGACCGCCTCGGCGGGACCCGTGATGGCGATCGGCAGGTCCTTCGCCTCGGCGGTGACCGACGGCCACGAGAAGGCGAGCACGATGACGGCGACGACCGCGGCGAGCGCGACGCCCAGGCCGATCACTCGGCCGATCGGGGTGTGCCGGTTCTCGGCATCGGTGTGTGGCATGGTCTCCTCCGCCCTGGTGCGCCCGTGCGCGGCCGGGTCGGCCGACGGTCGCATGACGACTACTCAAAACGAATGTTCGTTCTTTATAAGAATGCTCTCGGCGCCTATGCTTGTCAAGAACGTTCATTCTGTTTGCGACCGAGGGGGATGCCGATGCCGAAGGTGACCGCCGAGTACCGGGCCGCCCGCCGCGACGAGATCCTCGACGCAGCGCTCCGCGCGTTCACCGAGCAGGGCTTCCAGCGCACCTCGATGGCCGACATCATCGCGGAGTCGGGGCTGTCGGCGGGGGCGATCTACGGGCACTTCGCGGGCAAGCGCGAACTCGTCGCCGCGGTGGCCGCCAGAACCCTCGAGGCCCGGCGCTCCGAGCTCGTCGCCCGCAGGGCGGAGGGGCGCCCCCTCTCCCCCGGCGAGGTCATGGCGACCGTCGTCGACGGCATGCGTCACGAGAAGTTCAGCCGGATCCTCGTGCAGCTGTGGGCCGAGGCGGCGCACGACCCCGAGGTCCGCGGCCTCGTGCAGGGCGTGCTGGCGCGCCTGCGCGCGACGCTGCACGACCAGCTCGTCGAGTGGGCCGAGGCGAACCCCGACCGCGTCGACGGCGACCCGTCGGCGTGGGCCGACCGGCTCACCCCCGTGCTCATCGCCCTCGGCCCCGGATTCGTCGTGCAGCGCGAGCTCGTCGACGGCTTCGACGAGGAAGGGTACCTCGCGGCACTGCCCGAGCTCCTCCCGCACTGAGGGCGGTCCGCCGCCCCGACGGCGCGGGCTGCGGCCCCGAAGACGGCGGATGCCTCGGAGCGACGTGCGCCCGAGGCATCCGTTCGATCCCGGCAGGGGTCAGATGCCCTGCCAGGCCGGCTTGTTCGCCCAGGCGTGCCGGTAGTAGTCGAGGTTCGCGAGCTTCGAGGCCGCGGCCGCGTCGACGATGACGGTCGCGTGCGGGTGCAGCTGGATGGCCGAGCCCGGCTGGCTCGCCGAGACGCCGCCCTCGACGGCCGCGGCCACCGCGTCGGCCTTGGCCTCGCCGAAGGCGAGGAGCACGAGGTGGCGCGCCCGCAGGATCGTGCCGATGCCCTGCGTGATGCAGTGCATCGGCACGTCGTCGGGAGCGTCGAAGAATCGCGCGTTGTCGATGCGGGTCGGCTCGGTGAGGGTCTTCACCCGGGTGAGCGACGCGAGCGACGATCCGGGCTCGTTGAACCCGATGTGCCCGGTGCGGCCGATGCCGAGGATCTGCAGGTCGACGCCGCCCGCAGCCTCGATCGCCGCCTCGTAGTCGGCACCCGCGTGCTCGATCGTCGACGGGTCGCCGTTCGGCACCCGCACGAGCTCGGGCGTGAGGCCGAGCGGCTCGACCACCTCGCGCGTGATGACCGCTCGGTAGCTCTCGGGATGTCCCGCGGGAAGGCCCACGTACTCGTCGAGCGCGAACCCGCGGACTCCGCGGACGTCGATCGACTCCGCGGCGATGCGATCGGCGAGGGCCCGGTAGCTCGCGAGCGGGGTCGAGCCCGTGGCGAGGCCGAGCACCGCGTCGGGCTTCCTCCGGATCAGCGCGACGATGGCGTCGGCGACGAGGTCGCCCGCGGCCTGCTCGCTGTCGACGATTACGACTTCTGCCATTGCTCTACTCCAACCAGGGCAGCGCCGACCGCTGCTGCCGGAAAACCGAGGGGGATGACCCGGACCCGCTCAGCGAGGTCCAATGAGGCCAGGAACGCCGAATCGGCGGCCCACTCGTTCAGGATACGGCGCGTGCCGTCGAGCAGCGGCTCGCCGAGCGCGGCGAGCCCGCCCCCGATGACGACGTCGTCGACATCGGCGGTCAGCACGAGCAGCCGGACCGCCGCGGCGACGCCCCAGAGGAAGCGCTCCCGCACCCGGATCGCCTCGGCGTCGCCCGCCCCGGCGGCCTCGAAGAGATCCCGGGCCGGCAGCTCGGCCGGCGTCGGCCAGGTCCTCGCGATCGCGGAGCCCGAGGCGAACGTCTCGAGGCATCCGTGCTGCCCGCACCCGCACCGGTCGCCGGCGGGGTCGACCGGGATGTGCCCGATCTCGCCCGCGACGCCGTGACCGCCGCGAAGCAGCCGCCGGCCCTGCACGATGCCCGCGGCGAGTCCCGTGCCGAGGTTGAGGTAGGCCATCGATCGCTGCTCGCCCGGCCGGTCGTCGCCGGGGGCGACGGAATTGCCGCCGAGGCCGAGCAGGTGCCGGGCGCCCAGCGCCGCCGCCTTGACGTCGTTCTCGACCCGCACGTCGACGCCGAGCCGGTCGGCGAGCCGGGGCCCGAGGTCGAGCCCCTCGAGCCCGAGGTTGACGGCATGCGCGACCCGGCCGGTCTCGTGGTCGACCGCGCCGGGGATGCCGATGCCGATCGACGTGAACGCGCCGATGCCGAGCCCCGAGAGCTCCGCCATCCGCTCGACCGTCCTGAGGGCGGTCTCGAGGACCGCCTCGGCGCCGAAGCCGGTGGGCATGCGCACCTGGTCGGTCAGTTCGCCGCCGTCGCCCATCGCGACCGCCGCCGTCTTCGTACCGCCGATGTCGATACCGAGCCGCACGGCGCCACCGATGCTCACCGGGCCGCCACCGGCGCGAGCGCGCCGTCGACGAACGCGAGCACCGCGTCGCCGACGAGGCGCGAGGCGCCGAAGGTCGCGACGTCCGCGTAGGCGCGGTCGTGCGAGGGCCAGCCCATGTCGATCGTCACGACGTCGTCGCGGAGCGCGCGGAGCTCGTCGATCGCCGCGCGGGCGAACGCGTGCCGGTGCAGGTCCTTGCCGATGACGAGCACCGAACCCGGCAGCGCGGCCGCGTCGGCGAGACCGGCGGTCTCGGCGATCGGCACGACCCTGGCCCGGCCGAGCCACGACGGGGTCTCGGCCACCGCCTCGGCCGCGAACGGCCCCCAGGGGGCGATGCCGATCGCGATGTTCGCGACGGTGTCGACGCGGATCACCGTGCCGATGCCGGAGGCGTGCGAGAGGCGTGCGCGCGCGTCATCCGACACCTCGAAGGCCGCGACCACGCGCGCGATCTCCTCGTCGTCGTGGGCCGGCTCGATGACCTCGGGGGCCGCCGGCCCGGCGGGCACCGCCGGCGCCGTCGTGCCGAGCGCGCGCACCCGCGCGGCGGCGTCGCGCACCCGCTCGGCGGGCAGCCGTCCGGAGCCGACGGCCTGCGCGACGGCCTCGACGATCTCGCCGATCTGCTCGTCGGTGTTGTCGGCCCCGATGCACAGCAGGTCGCACCCGGCGGCGAGGGCGCGCACAGCGGCTTCGGGTATGCCGTGCACGCCGCTCGCCCCCTTCATGTCGAGGGCGTCACTCACGATGACGCCTTCGAACCCCAGCTCCCCGCGGAGCAGGCCGTGCAGAATACGCGGGGAGAGGGTGGCCGGATTCTCCGCATCGAGGTGCGGCAGGAGGATGTGGGAGGTCATGATCGTGCGGGTGCCCGCCGCGATCGCCGCCTCGAACGGCGCGAGCTCGCGCTCGCGCAGCGTCTCGACCGGCACGTCGACGACGGGCAGGGCGAGGTGCGAATCGGTCGCGGTGTCGCCGTGGCCGGGGAAGTGCTTGGCGCTCGCGGCGATGCCCGTCTGCTGCAGCCCCTCGACCCATGCGGCCGAGTGCCGCGAGACGAGCTCGGGATCGGCGCCGAAGCTGCGCACGCCGATCACCGGGTTGTCGGGATTCGCGTTGACGTCGACGTCGGGTCCGAACGTCACCGTGCAGCCGGTCGCGGCGAGCGCGCGGCCGACCTCCGCCGCGACCCGGCGGGTGAGGTCGACCTCGTCGATGCGCCCGAGCACGGCGTTGCCCGGGAACGGTGCCCCGCGGTCGTAGAAGAGCCGCGTGACGTCACCGCCCTCCTCGTCGATCGCGATGACGGCGAGCGGGTTCGCCTCGCGCAGGCTCGCGTTGAGCGCGCGCAGCTGCTCGGGGTCGACGACGTTCTCGCCGAAGAGGCAGATGCCGCCGAGGCCGGCGCGCAGGCGGGCGAGCACCCACTCGGGTGCCACCGGCCCCGTGAAGGCCGGAAGCAGGGTCGTCAGGATGTCCCGGTGCAGCGTCGAGGCGTCACCGGTCGGGGTCGCGGCGCTCATCCCTTGACGGCTCCCGACACGAGGCCGCCGACCATCCGGCGCTGCACGAACAGGAAGAAGATGACGACGGGCAGCGTGATGAGGGTCGAGCCGGCCATCACCGCGCCCCAGTTCGTCGCCTCGGTCGCCGACTGGAACGCGTTCAGCCACGGCGGGAGGGTGAGGTTGTAGCCCTTCAGCAGGAGCAGCGCCATCAGGAACTCGTTCCAGCTCTGGATGAACGCGAAGATGCCGGTCGAGACGAGCGCGGGGGCCATGAGCGGGAAGGTGATCTTCCAGAAGGCCTGCGCCTTGGTGCAGCCGTCGATCATGGCCGCCTCTTCGAGTTCCTCGGGCACGCCCTTCACGAAACCGCGGAGCATCCAGATCGTGAACGGCACGACGGCGGCGAGGTGCACGATGAACAGGGCGAGCAGCGTGTTCATCAGGCGCCAGTCGTCGATCATGTTGTAGATCGTGAACATCATGGCCTCGCCGGGCACCATCTGCACGACGAGCACCGCGACGATGAAGAACACCCGGCCGCCGAAGCGGAAGCGCGTCAGGGCGATCGAGGCGAGGAAGGCGAAGATCGCGCCGACGACGACGACCGAGAGCGCCACGACGAGGCTCGAGCCGAGCGCGTGCGGGAAGTCGGTCTGCCCCGGCGCCGCCTCACGGGTCCATGCCGTGACGTAGTTCTTGAAGGTGAAGTCCAGCGGCAGGAGGTTCGGGTTGCGGCTGATGATCTGGTTCGACGGGGTGAACGACATGTTCACCATCCAGTAGACCGGGAACACCGAGCACATGATCACGACGAGCGCGAAGAGGTTGAGGCCGAGCCGGCCCACGAGCCCCTTGCGCCGGCCGGGGCGGCGACCACCGCGGCCGCCTCCGACCGTGGTCGCGGCGCGCGTCGACGTCGCGATCGAGTCGGGCTCTTCGGCGAGCTGCATTCCGGGACTGATGCTCACAGCTCGTCCTCGTCTTTCAGGGAGTTGCGGACGTTGAAGTAGGAGAGGCCCATGAGCAGGATCATCATGAACACGCCGATCGCGGCGGTCGTGCCGAACTCGCCGAGACCCTGCCGGAACAGGTAGGTCGGCAGCACGTTCGTCTCGCTCGCGAGGCCGCCCTGCTGCTGCAGGGAGTACACCTGGGTGAAGATGCGCAGGTTCCAGATCGTCTCGAGCACGAGCACCGCCGTGATCACGTTGCGCATGTACGGCAGGACGATGAGCCGGAACCGCTGCCAGGCGTTCGCACCGTCGAGGGAGGACGCCTCGATGACCTCGCCGGGCACCTGGCCGAGACCGGCGTAGAACGTGATCGCCACGAAGGGGACGCTCTGCCACGTGACGATGATGACGAGCACCATCATGAACGACCAGGGGTTCTCGAGCCATCCGTGGCCGCGCCAGTCCTGGGTTCCGGTGATCGTGTTGAGGGCCCAGTTGACGACGCCGTAGTCGGTGTCGAACATCCAGCCCCAGACGACGGTCGCCGTCAGCGGCGGCATCGCCCAGGCGAACAGGAGCGACACCGACACCGCGAGCCGCCAGCCCTTCGACAGCTTGGTCATCGCGAGGGCGATGAGCATGCCGAAGAGCACGATGAGCACCGTGAGCACGACCATGAGGCCGAGGCTGCGGACGAGCACCTGCGGGAACTGCGAGTCGGTGAAGATCTCGAGGTAGTTGTCGAACCCGACGAAGTCGGCCGGGGTGCCGAGCATCTTGTTCTTGATCTCGAGGTTCGTGAACGAGGTGATGAACATCACGATCGTCGGGTAGACGACCATCACGACGAGCAGGGCGATGCTCGGGCCGAGCAGCACCCAGGGAGCCCAGGGCAGCGGCTTCTTCTTGCGGGGGCCCTGCGAGCCCTTGGGGGGACGGGGTGGTTTCGTGGTCGGCGTGCGCGGCGCTGCGTCAGGCTCGGTGAGGGTTGCACTCATGGCTGCTCCTCCGGGGGACCGCGGGGGGACGCGGGTATGACTGATGGTACGACTCGCGGCACCGGCGCCGCTCGAGCTCTTCCCGGGGACGTGCCGGGTGGATTGCGGGGGCGGAGCTGTGTGGGACTCCGCCCCCGCGGGGCTCAACAGGCTAGCTGTTGAGGATCTCCTCGATCTGCGCGTCGAGGTCGGCCGCGATGGCCGCGACGTCACCGCCCTGGGCGATCTTCACGAGCGCCTCGGGGATGATCTGCGCGGCCTCGACCTCGGCCCACTTCGGGGTGGTCGGGGTGACCTTCGAGTTCTCGAGCGCGGTGGCCTGGGCCTTCGCGATCGGGGTGTCGGGCAGCGACGAGGCGGCCGCGGTCAGACCCGGGGTCAGGCCGGCCTCGGCGAGGAGCTGCTGGTAGCCCTCACCCGTCATGATGTCGAGCGCGGCGCGAGCCTGCTCGGGGTTGGCGCTCTTCGTCGCGACGGCGACGTTCGAGCCGCCGGCGAAGATCGGCGCGGTCTCGCCGGCCTCGAGGCCGGGCAGCGGGAAGGCCTGCAGGTCCGAACCGTACGTGTCCTCGCAGCCGGGAGCCTCGGCGTCGGCCGGCGCGGTGATCGACCACTGCACCCAGGCCGGAGCCGAGAGGAAGACGATCTCGCCGGCGCAGAACGGCACCTGCGGGTCGGTCTCGTCGCCGTCCTTCGGCGCGTTCGAGGCCTTCTCGTAGACCTGCTGCAGCTGCGTCAGGCCCTCGATGCCGCCCTCGCTCGAGAAGCCGGCCTTCCAGGCGTCGCCCTCCTGCTCGGCGATGAAACCGCCGTGCGACCAGACGTAGGGCAGCGCGTTGTACCAGTCGCGACCCGGAGCCCAGATGCCCGAGACGGTGTCGGTCTTGCGCGCCTCGCCCGTGGCGACGTACTCGTCGAGCGTCGTCGGGATGGCGGTGTCGCCGAGCACCTGCTCGCTGTAGAACACGATGCGGCCGCCCGCGTAGTACGGCGCCGCGTAGAGCTCGTCGTCGTACGTCGCCGAGTCGACGAGGCCCGGCAGGTAGGCGGAGCTGTCGAAGTCCTCGAGCGGCTGGAAGAGACCCTGGTCGGCGAAGCTCGCCGTCTGGGTGTTGCCGACCTCGACCACGTCGGGCGAGTCGTTCGACTGGAGCGCAGCGGCGTAGGTGTCGCTCACGTCGGCCCAGGTCTTCTCCTCGACGTTGAGGGTCCAGCCTTCGTTCTCGGACTCGAAGGTGTCCTTGAGGTAGGCGCGGGCCTCCTTCGGGGTGTCGCTGCCGACGACCCAGACGGTGATCTCGCCGCCGTCGGCGGAACCGTTGTCGCCGCCACCGGTGCTGCAACCGGCGAGGGTCAGGGCAGCCGCGGCACCGAGGGCCACAATGCCGAGTTTCCTCATTTGTCGTTTCCTTTCATGGGGATGGGGTTGGCAGCGGGGGTTCGCTGTCACCCTTGGTGCGTGGAGTCCCTCACGAGACCCCGAGTTGTCCGGAGAGGACCATGACGGCCGCGCCGCGGAGGACGACGTCCTCCGCCTGCTCGGACATCCGGAGCCTCAGATCACGGTTGACGACCGCCATCGTCCGCTGCCGGAGGGTGTCGACGGTCGCGTCGTGGAACGGACCGTCGAGCAGTTCGGCGGGGCCGCTGAGGACGACCTCCGTCAGATTGAGGGCGCCGACCACGGGCGCCAGCACGATGCCGAGCCGCCGGCCGGCCTCGCGCAGGATCTCGTCGCGCGCGGCCTGCACCGTCGCGGGGTCACCGGAGAGGGCGTCGAGCTGCGCGGTCAGGCGCGGCACGGCGAGCCAGGCCTCCAGGCAGCCGTCGCGACCGCACGCGCAGCGCGGGCCGCCGTCGGTGCCGACGACGACATGGCCGATCTCGCCCGCGGCGAATCCGCCGCCGATGACGGGACGGCCGCCGACGATGAGCCCGGCGCCGACGCCGTGGCCGATCTTGACCAGCAGGAGCTCGTCGAGCGCGGTCGCGCCGTGCTCGGCGAGCACCGCGACGTTCGCGTCGTTGGCGACGTGCACGGGCAGGTCGGTGCGGGCGGCGAGCCGCGCCTGCAGCGGCAGGTCGAACCAGCCGAGGTTCGGGGCGGAGCGCACGACTCCGAGCGGGTCGACGACACCGGGCGATCCGACGCCGATGCCGAGCACCGGGGCGGTCGAGAGGCCGAGCAGCCGGTCGACGATCGCCTCGACGAGCCCGACCGCCTGCTCGCCGGTCGCACCCCCGCGCTCGAGCGCGACGCGCTCGATGATGGTGCCGTCGAGTGCGGTGACCACGCCGCGGAACACCTCGTGCTCGGAGAGGTCGAGCCCGAGGATCTGGAAGGCTCCGCGGTCGACGTCGATGATGGTCGCGGGCTTGCCGGGGCGGACGCCCTCGCGCTGGCCGAGCTCGACGACGAGGCCCTCGGCGATGAGCTCGGCGACGAGGTCGGAGACGGTGACGCGGGTCAGCCCGGTCTCACGCGCGACGTCGGCCCGGCTCTGCGCGCCGGCCGTGTAGAGCGTCTGCAGCACGAGCGCGCGATTGTGGCTGCGGGCGTGCTCGGGCAGCACCTTGCTCGTCGGCCGCAGGGCGCGCGAGCGGGTGAAGATCGGGGCACCCACGAAGGGAACGGTGAGCAGGTCGGAAGCACCCGCCGAGGCGGGGTGCGTCGGCTCCGTGGTGACCGGGCCTCGCTGCGCTTCCGTTGCAGTCACGTTTGTTAGTAAACATTACGAACAAACCTCGCGCAAGAGTTCGCTCGGATTTTCTCGGCCCGTTACCGAGCTGTGACCTGCGGCGGCGGCCCTTGCTCAGGCCGTCTGCGCGACCGGCTCGGCGGCCCGCGCACGCGCGTCGGCCGAGGCATCCAACCGCCCGCCGATGGCGCGCAGGGCGGCGAGGATCGTCACGAGATCGACGACCTCCTGCAGGAGCGCCCCCACGGTCGCCGGGATGACGCCGAACGCGGCGACGAGCATGAGCCCGACGCTCACGACGATGCCGATCCAGATGCTCTGCAGGGCGATGCGCACGGTGTCGCGGCCGATCTCCACGGCCTTCGCCGTGCGCGAGATGTCGTCGACGAGGATGACGGCCGACGCCGACTCGCTCGCCGCCGTCGCTCCCTTCGCACCCATCGCGATGCCGACGTCGGCGGCGGCGAGCACGGGCGCGTCGTTGACGCCGTCGCCCACCATGATGACGGGCCGCTCGGCGATCGCCGCGACCTCGCGCACCTTGTCGGCCGGCAGGCACTCGGCGCGCACCTTCGTGATGCCGAGCTCGGCGGCGATGTGATCGGCGGTCGCCTGCGCGTCGCCGGTGAGCATCATGGTGTTGCGCACGCCGAGCTCGCCCAGTCGCTCGAGCGTCGACCGGGCGTTCTCCCGCAGCCGGTCGCTCGCGAGCAGGGCCCCCGCGTAGCGGCCGTCGACCGCGACGTAGACGGCGAGCTCCCCGGGCGCGATCCCGGTGCGCTCCGCCTCGGCGGCGTGCGCCCGCACGAAGGCGAACTTGCCGACGACGACCTCGCGTCCGCCGATCGTCGCGACGACGCCGTTCGTCGCCTCCTCGCGTGCGGCGTCGGCCTCGGCGAGCACGAGCCCCCGCGCGCGGGCCGCGTCGATCATCGACGCCGCGAGCACGTGGGACGAGTACTGCTCGGCCGAGGCGACGAGACCGAGCAGCTCGTCGTCGGCGAAGCCGCCTCGCGGCCGGATCGCGACGAGCGTCGGCTCGCCGTGCGTGAGCGTGCCGGTCTTGTCGAAGACGGCCGACTTCGCCGCGGAGAGCGACTCGAGCACGCCGCCCGCCTTCACGATGACCCCGTTGCGGGCCGCCCGGCTCATGCCGCCGATGAACGCGACCGGTGCGGCGATCAGCAGCGGGCAGGGCGTGGCGAGCACGAGCACCTCGGCGAACCGCACGGGGTCTCCCGACACCCACCACGCGACGCCCGCGAGCGCGAGCGAGAACAGCGTGAACGGTACGGCGTATCGGTCGGCGAGCCGCACGACGGGCGCCTTCGACTCGGCGGCGCCGGCGACGAGCGCGACGATCTGCTGGTACTGGCTGTCGGCGGCGGTCGCCGTCGCGGTGATCTCGACGGCCGACTGCCCGTTCACCGAGCCGCTCAGCACCGCGTCGCCGGCCTGCTTCTCGACCGGCACGCTCTCGCCCGTGATCGACGACTCGTCGAACGCCGCCTCGTGCGAGCGCAGCTCGCCGTCGACCGGCACGATCTCGCTCGGGCGCACGAGCAGCACGTCGCCCGCGACGACGCGGTCGACCGGCACCTCGACGAGCTCGTCGCCCTCGACGCGGTGCGCGAGCTGCGGCGAACGGGTGAGCAGCGCATCGAGCTCGCGCTTCGCCCGGCGGTTGGCGTAGTCCTCGAGCGCCGCTCCCCCGGTGAGCATCAGCACGACGAGCAGCGCCGCCACGTACTCGCCGACGAGGACGGTCGCGACGATGGCGGTCACCGCGAGGATGTCGAGGCCCCAGTGCCCGCGCAGGATGTCGCGCACCATCAGGGCCGCCTGCCATGCGGCGATCGCGAGCGCGTAGCCGCTGAACAGCCACTGCACGGCCTCCCCCGCGCCGGCGAGGGCGAGCCCGAGGCCGACCAGTCCGATCGCGAGCGTGAGGGTCACGACCCAGTACCGACGGGCGAGCTTCATGAGGCGAGCCATGCGTCCATCCTGCCCCGCGCGGCCCGCGGACGCGACGAAGGGGTGGATGCCCCGGGCATCCACCCCTTCACCGGGCGGCCGCGATCGCGGCCCGGCCTCACGCGGCCAGGCGCGCCTTGAGGTTCGCGTCGATCGTGTCGAGGAACTCCTCGGTCGTCTGGTACGCCTGCTCGGGGCCGACGAGGAGCGCGAGGTCCTTCGTCATCGCACCCGACTCGACGGTCTTGATGACGACGTCCTCGAGGGTCGAGGCGAAGTCGATGAGCTCCTGGTTGCCGTCGAGCTTGCCGCGGTGCGCGAGGCCGCGCGTCCAGGCGTAGATCGAGGCGATCGGGTTCGTCGAGGTGGGCTTGCCCTGCTGGTGCTGGCGGTAGTGGCGGGTGACCGTGCCGTGCGCCGCCTCGGCCTCGACGACCTTGCCGTCGGGCGTCGCGAGGACCGAGGTCATGAGGCCGAGCGAGCCGAAGCCCTGCGCGACGGTGTCGGACTGCACGTCGCCGTCGTAGTTCTTGCAGGCCCAGACGTAGCCGCCCTCCCACTTGAGCGAGGAGGCGACCATGTCGTCGATGAGGCGGTGCTCGTAGGTGAGGCCGGCGGCGTCGAACTGCTCCTTGAACTCGGTGTCGAACACCTCCTGGAACAGGTCCTTGAAGCGGCCGTCGTAGGCCTTGAGGATCGTGTTCTTCGTCGAGAGGTACACCGGGTAGTTGCGCGAGAGGCCGTAGTTGAGCGAGGCGCGCGCGAAGTCGCGGATCGACTCGTCGAGGTTGTACATGCCCATCGCGACGCCGGCGCCCGGCGCCTGGAACACCTCGAACGACTGCGGCTCCGAGCCGTCCTTCGGGGTGAAGGTCATCGTGAGGGTGCCCTCGCCCTCGAAGCGGAAGTCGGTGGCGCGGTACTGGTCGCCGAAGGCGTGACGGCCGACGACGATCGGCTTGTTCCAGCCGGGGACGAGCCGCGGGATGTTCGAGATGATGATCGGCTCGCGGAAGATCACGCCGCCGAGGATGTTGCGGATCGTGCCGTTCGGCGAGCGCCACATCTTCTTGAGGCCGAACTCCTCGACGCGCGCCTCGTCGGGGGTGATCGTCGCGCACTTGACGCCGACGCCGTGCCTCTTGATCGCGTTGGCCGCGTCGACCGTGATCTGGTCGTCGGTCTCGTCGCGCTTCTGGATCGAGAGATCGTAGTACTCGAGGTTCACGTCGAGGTACGGGTGGATGAGCTGGTCCTTGATGGCCTGCCAGATGATGCGGGTCATCTCATCGCCGTCGAGCTCGACGACCGTGCCTTCAACCTTGATCTTGGACAAGTTGAGTTCTCCTTGGATCTCTCGGGGAATTGAGGAAGTCTCGTAGGGCGGATACGCCGTCTGCCAGCTTACCGCGTCGCGGAGATATCTCGACATCGAGAGAACTCCGGATGCCTCGCCGGCACCCGGGCGCGACGCTCAGGGTCGAATCGGGGTCATCCCTGCTACCGTGCCCCGGGATCGACGGGTTAGCCTTGGCGCATGGCTGAGCTGAGACTGGAAGAACTGTCCGCCTCGAACATCGTGGCGGCGAACACGTTGTCGCTGAAGCCCGGCCAGGAGCAGTTCATCGCTCCCGTCACCTACTCCGCCGAGGCCTCGGTCGTGAATCCGCAGACGGCGTGGCAGCGCGTGGCGCTCCAGGGCGACAAGGTCGTCGGCTTCATCCACGGCAACTTCGACCCCGACAACGTGCACGAGGAGTTCCGGGCCTGCATCTGGCGCATCAACGTCGACGCCGAGGTGCAGGGCAAGGGCGTCGGCCGCTTCCTCACCCGCGCGCTCGCCGAGGAGGCCAAGCGCCGCGGCTTCGACCGCATCACCGTGCTGTGGGAGCCCGGCGAGCTCGGTCCCGAGAAGTTCTTCCACCGCGTCGGCTTCGTCGACGTCGGCGAGACCCAGTACGGCGACGTCATCGGGGCGATCGAGCTCTGAACGAGGTTCCCGAGGCGTTCGCCGGGCCGGCCGAGGGCTTCGTCGACGCGGTGCTCGCCGTCGTCGGCGACATCCCGCCGGGCTGCGTCGCGACCTACGGCGACATCGCCGCGCTCCTCGGTTCGCGCGGGGCCCGCGCGGTCGGGCAGGTGATGGCCAGGTACGGGGCGGATGTCGCGTGGTGGCGCGTGATCCGCGCCGGCGGCCGTCCGCCGTCGGGCCACGCCGAGCGCGCCCGCGAGCACTACGAGCGCGAGGGAACGCCGCTCATCGCCACGCGCGACGACGACGGCTACCGCATCGACCTCGCCGCAGCCCGCTGGCGGCCCTAGCGTTCAGTTCGCTCCGGCCACCGGGATGCGGATCGTGATCGTCGTGCCCGCGCCGGGCGGGCTGTCGACCGCGAGCTCGCCGCCCACGGCGTCGACCCGGTCGGCGATGCCGAGCATGCCGCTGCCCTCGGGCGAGGCCCCGCCCGCGCCGTTGTCGCGCACGACGAGCTCGAGCACCCCGTCGACGAGGTGCGCACGCACCCAGGCGCGGGTCGCCCGCGAGTGCTTCGCGACGTTCGCGAGCGCCTCGGCGACGGCGAAGTACGCCGTCGACTCGATGACCTCGGGCAGCCGCCCCTCGGCCTGCACGTCGATCTCGACCGGCACGGGGCACCGCCCGGCGAGCTCGGGCACGGCGAGCGCGAGCCCGCCCGACGAGAGCAGCGACGGGTGGATGCCGTGCGCGAGCTCGCGCAGCTCTTTGAGCGCCTGGCCGAGCATCGCGATGTTGCCGTCGAGTTCGACGCCGAGCTGCTCGACGCCGCGGTCGCGCGCCTGGTTCGCCGCGAGCCGCAGTCGCATCGCGAGCGAGACGAGGTGCTGCTGCGCCCCGTCGTGGAGGTCGCGCTCGATGCGGCGACGCGCCTCGTCGCCGGCTTCGACGATGCGCGCCCGCGACTGGCGCACCTGCTCGAGGGTGCGCTCGATCTCGGAGCGCAGGCGGCCGTTGTCGACCGAGAGCCGGAGGGCGCTCGACACGCCGTCGAGCAGTCGCATGTTGTCGGTGAGCACCCGGTCGTGGCGGATGAGCGCGATCGGCATGCCCGTCGGCGATGCCACGGGCAGCAGGCTGTGGTCGCCGTGCCGGTCGGCGGGGTCGTGGACGATGGGCTCGCCCGCGGCATCCGCGTACCGGCCCCGCTCCTCGTCCCACCAGTAGACGCGCACCGAGGCGTCGCGCAGGGTGCGGGCGAGCGACTCCGCCCACAGCCCGCGGTCGGCGCCCTCGCGGGTGATGCGCATGAGGTCGGCGACCCGGGCCCGCATGTTGCGCGTGTGCGAGATGCCCGCGACGTAGCTCACCGGGATCGACGCGATCGCGACGAGCGAGACCGTCGTCAGCACCTGGTCGGCCGCGCTGCGGGTCGCGTAGGTGACGGCCTGCGCCGCGAGGGTCGTCGCCCAGGCGAAGAGGGCGAGCGGCATCAGGAACGCGACCGTGCGGGCGGGCACGCTGCCGCGCACCCAGCGCACGAGCAGCCGCGCCGCGATCACGAGGGCGAGCACCACGCCGACGAGCCGGTAGCCGATGTCGATCGCGCCGTAGACGGCCGGGAGGTCGGCGATGCGATACGGGTTCGGCGCGCACGCGCAGATCTCCGCGGGCGGCTGGGCGAGCAGCACGGCGCCGAGCAGGTACACGAGCGACGCGACGATCGCGATGCCGGCGATGACCCGGCTGAGGCGGTCGACGAGGTCGCCGCGCGGGTACAGCAGCACGAGGATGCCCGTGAGCAGGCCCCACCAGAGGTGCACGCCGAAGACGAGCGGCCACAGCCAGGCGATGTCCTCGATGACGCGGAGGAACGACAGCGGGATCCACAGCACGGGGAAGAGCACCATGAGCCGGGCGGGCGCACGCGACGGCCCGATCGCCCAGGCGACCCCGGCGCACGCGGCGAACACGAGCGGCACGATCGCGTGCAGCGTGGTGTAGCTGACCTCGAGGCGCGCTTCGGCGGGCGTCGCGAGGTAGCCCGTGACCTCCATCGTGAGGCTCAGTGCGACCACGACCGCGATCGTGATGCTGCGTCTGACGATCCGGCCCTTGCGGCCGGGAGCCATCACCTCGCGCCGAGGAGCGTCAGCACCGCGAGCACGCGACGGTGGTGCTCGGGCGACTCCTCGAGGTCGAGCTTCTGCAGGATCGACCGGACATGGGTCTCGACCGTCTTCAGGCCGAGGAAGAGCGTCTGGGCGATGCCGCCGTTCGAGTACCCCTGCGCCATGAGCTCGAGCACCGAGCGCTCGCGCTCGGTGAGGCGCGACAGCGGGTCGTCGGCGCGGGTGCGGTGCACGAGCTGCTCGACCACCTCGGGGTCGACGACCGAGCCGCCCGAGGCGACCGTCTCGACCGCCCGCACGAGCGTCTGCGGCTCGGAGACGCGCTCCTTGAGCAGGTACCCGGTGCCGCTGCCCGCGCCCATGACGCGCAGCGCGTACTCGGGGGTCGCGTACATCGAGAGGAGCAGTACGCCGATGGTCGACCCGCCCGCCCGCAGCTCCTCGAGCGCGAGGATGCCCTCGTCGCGGAAGCTCGGCGGCATGCGGATGTCGAGCACCGCCGCGTCGATGCCGCCCGCGCGCACGACCTCGACGAGCTCGTCGCCCGTGCCCACGGAGGCCACGACCTCGAGCCCGCCGCCCTCGAGCACCTTCGCGATGCCCTCGCGCAGCAGCAGCGCGTCGTCGGCGATGGCCACCCGCAGCGGCCGGGATGCCTCGACCATCGCACCTCTCCTTCAAAACGGCACGGGCGACCGAACCGGTCGCCCCCGCCTGATTCGACGGTACCGCGTCGGGTCGCCGCGCCGCGCCCCCGATTCAGGGGGTACCCGGATCCGGCGCGCCCGGAAGCATGGCAGGCTGCCCGGGCGACGTGCGCGCGTCCGTCGGATCAGGGTGAGCCCTGCCCGGGATTCGTGGCGGCTCCTGATCCGGCGCGCTTCAGCGGCGGCGAGACTGCGGACATGTCCACGATCCAGTTCCCCATGACCCCCGCGATCGCCGTCGACTCCCACCGCGACATCGACCTGCTCGAACGCCGGGGCGTGCCGCTCGACGGCTGCATCCGTACCCGCCGGACGCGTTCGGTCGCGGAGATCACCGGCGCCTACCTCCGCGGCGTGCGCATGTTCGTGATCGGCGGCGCGGAGGAGCTCGCCGACTTCCGCGAACTGCCCGACGTGACGGTGCTCGTCCAGCTCGACTTCGCCGGCTCGTTCCCGCGGACCCGCGACGCCGAGCGCGGGGTGGCACCGCACGCCGCCGCCCGCACGATCGGCGCCTGCCGCGCCGCCGGCATCAGGGTCGCGGGCTTCACGCTCGACCTCTCGCGCGGGCCCGCCGTCGTGCGCGGCCGCCGGATCCGCCGCGCACTCGCCCTCATGCGCCGCCTCGAACGCCGCGAACGACTCGGATTCGAGACACTCGACCTCGACTTCGGCGGCCCGGACGCGGCCTGGTCCGAGGTCGCGGCCACCCGCGGCCTCCGCACCGCCGTTCGCGGCGCCGCCCGTCGCTACCGCGTCGTCGCCCGCCGGGCGGCCTGAGTGCGGCGGGCGACCGGGCGCGCGCACCACGGCGAGGGGGATGCCTCGAGCCCGGCGCGGGCTCGAGGCATCCCCCTCATGAACGCGGTCGCGAGGCTCAGACGAGCGAGTCCCGCCACGCCGCGTGGAGCGCGGCGAACCGGCCCTCACCGCCGATGAGGTCGGCGGGTGCGCCGTCCTCGACGATTCGGCCGTGCTCCATGACGAGCACGCGGTCGGCGATAGCGACCGTCGAGAGGCGGTGCGCGATGATGATCGCGGTGCGGTCGGCGAGCAGCTTGGTGAGGCCCTCCTGCACCAGTCGCTCGCTCGGGATGTCGAGCGAGCTCGTCGCCTCGTCGAGGATGAGCACCGCCGGGTTCGCGAGGAACGCCCGTGCGAACGAGATCAGCTGGCGCTGGCCGGCACTCACCCGTCCGCCGCGCTTGTTCACGTCGGTGTCGTACCCGTTCGGCAGGCCCTCGATGAACTCGTGCGCGCCGACCGCCATGGCCGCACGCACGATCTCGTCGCTCGTCGCGTCGGGCTTGCCGAGCGCGATGTTGTCGGCGACCGAGCCCGAGAACAGGTACGCCTCCTGCGTGACCATGACGATCGCACGGCGCAGGTCCTTCGGGTGGAGCTCGGCGAGCGAGACCCCGTCGAGCGAGACGACCCCGTCGCTCGGGTCGTAGAACCGCGCGATGAGCTTCGCGAGCGTCGACTTGCCGGCGCCGGTCGAGCCGACGAGCGCGATCGTCTGGCCGGCCGGGATGTCGAGGTCGAACCGGGGCAGGATGCTCCGCCCCTCGACGTAGGAGAACTCGACGCCGTCGAACCGGACGCGGCCCTCGGCCTTCCAGAGGTCGACCGGGCGCGCCGGGTCGGGCACGCTCGGCTCCTCCTCGAGGACGCCCGAGATCTTCTCGAGCGCCGACGAGGCCGACTGGTAGCCGTTGTAGAACATCGCCAGGTCTTCCATCGGGTCGAAGAAGCGCTTCGTGTAGAGCACCGCCGCGAGGAGCACGCCGACCTCGAGGCTGCCGTCGATGACGCGGAAGCCGCCGAGCACGATCGTCACCGCGACCGCGGTGTTGCCGATGAGTGCGAGGCCCGGGTTGAACACCACGAAGAGGCCGAGCACCTTCGCGTTGACGTCGCGGTAGTCCTCGACGAGTCCGCCGAACTCCCGCTCGTTGCGGCGTTCCTTCCGGAACGCCTGCACGGCGCGGATGCCCGTCATGGTCTCGACGAACTGCACGATGAGCTTCGCCGACGCCACCCGCGAACGCCGGAACAGCGTCTGCGAGCGCACCTGGAACCACCGCGTGAGCAGGCCCAGCGGGATGAGCGCGACGAGCAGCACGAACCCCGACGGCGCGTCGAGGACGAACAGCATGATCGCGGTGAACACCATGTACATGAGCCCGCGCACGAGCAGCGTGAGGCCCTCGTCCATGAGCTCGCGGATGGCGTCGAGGTCGCTCGTCTGCCGCGAGATGATGCGCCCCGACGTGTACGTCTCGTGGAACTCGAGCGAGAGCTTCTGCGTGTGCAGGAACACGCGCGTGCGCAGGTCGATGAGCACCGCCTGGGCGACGCGCGCCGACAGCCGGATGTACGCCGCGATGAGGAAGGCCCCCACGAGGCCGGTCACGAGGTACGCGAGGCCGGCGAACGCCGCCGGCATCCAGTCCTGCGCCATGAGCGCCGGGATGCCCTGGTCGATGCCGTAGGCGATGATCGCGGGGCCCGCGACCTGCGCCGCCGACGAGACGACGACCGCCGCGGCGGTCAGCCAGAGCTTGCCCGTGAGCGGTCGCAGGAGCGACCCGAGCAGGCGCCGTGAACGGATGCGGATATGACGCGACTCGGCCTTCGAGTACTGGTCGCGCTCTTCACCCTGTACGCCGGTGACGCTCATGATGCGGCCTCCTCTCGTTCGAATTCGGATGCCTCGTCGGCATCGCCCCCGTCGGCCGGCCGGGATGCGGGCGAGGGGTGCGGACGCGATTCGAGGTCCCGCCGCTCCTCGTCCTCGAGGCTCGAGATGACGAAGCGGTAGTGCTCGCTCTCGCGGAGGAGTTCGGAGTGGGTGCCCACCGCCGTCACGCGGCCCGCCTCGAGCAGCGCGACCCGATCGGCGAGCATGACCGTCGACGGGCGGTGCGCGACGATGAGGGCCGTGGTGTCGGCGAGCACCGTGCGGAGCTCGGCCTCGACCCTCGCCTCGGTCGCGACGTCGAGCGCCGACAGCGGGTCGTCGAGCACGAGCACGGCGGGCTTGGCCGCGACCGCGCGCGCGAGCGCGAGCCGCTGGCGCTGGCCGCCCGAGAGGCTCATGCCCTCCTCGCCGACCTTCGTGTCGACGCCCTCGGGCAGGTCGTGGGCGAAGCCGGCCTGGGCGATGCGCAGCGCCTCGTCGAGCACGCGCTCGGCCTCGGCCCGGGTCTCGGGATCGTCGCCCGCGAGCTCGGGCCGGCCGAGGAGCACGTTCTCGCGCACCGAGGCGCTGAACAGCGTCGCGTCCTCGAACGCCATCGCGATGTGCGTGCGCAGCTCCTCGCGCGAGAACGCTCGCACGTCGACGCCGTCGAGCGTCACGGCGCCTGCGGTCACGTCGTAGAGCCGCGTCGTGAGCGCCGTCATCGTCGTCTTGCCGCAACCCGTGAGTCCCACGAGCGCCATCGTCTCGCCGGGCTCGACCACGAGGTCGACGCCGTCGAGCAGGTCGCCGAAGCGCTCGGGCGAGTCCTGGTACCGGAAGTGCACGTCTGCGAAGGCGAGTTCACCGCGCGGCCGTTCGAGGTGCTTCGGGTCGGCCGGGTCGACGATCGTGTTCTCGCTGTCGATGATGTCGAAGAACCGGTCGGTCGCGGTGCGCGCGTCGAGCGCGAACGCGAGCATGAAGCCGATCGACTCGATCGGCCACGCGAGCACCGTCGCGGTCGCGAAGAACGCGACGAGTTCGCCGACCGAGAGCTGGCCGTTCGCGGCGAGCCAGATGCCGATCACGAGGCAGAGCGCGAGGGCCACGGTCGGCACGACCATGATCCACACCCAGATGTTCGCGTCGAGGCGGGCCTTCTCGATCTCGGTCGAGCGCAGCGACTCGGCCTGCGCGCGGAAGCTCGACAGCGCGTACTTGCCGCGGCCGAACGCCTTGAGCACGCGGATGCCGTGCACCGACTCCTCGACGGCCGTCGCGAGGTCGCCCTGCTGGTCCTGGCTGAGGCGCGACTTCTCGGAATAGCGGCCCTCGAACCGCCAGCCGGCCCACCAGAGCGGCAGCATGCAGACGAAGAAGACGAGTCCCAGCATCCAGTTCATCGACATGAGGATGCCGACGCCGACGACGATGATGACGATGTTGGCCCCGGTGAGCACGAGCCCGAAGCTCAGCCAGCGCCGGATGAGGCCGAGGTCGCTCACGGCGCGCGAGAGCAGCTGGCCGCTCGGCCAGCGGTCGTGGAAGCTGACCGGCAGGTCCTGCAGCTTCGCGTAGAGCGCGTTGCGCATGCGAGCCTCGACCTTGGTGCCCGGCCCGACCACGAGCCAGCGGCGCAGGGCGTAGAGCAGCGACTCGGCGGCGCCGAGCCCGAAGACGAGCAGCGCGAGCGGCACGATCGCATCCGCATCGCCGTCGGCGAGCGGGCCGTCGACGATCTGCTCGAGCACCTGCGGGATGCTCAACGCGATGAGCTGCGCGACGAGGGCGGTCGCCATGCTCGCCAGGAAGGCGGGCATCGCGGGCCCGGCGTACTCGCGCAGGCGCCAGAGCGCGCGGACGGTGCCCATTCGGTTCTGGTCAGCGCCGTCGGGTGTGGGCTGTTCGGACAAAGCCGGGTCCTCTCGAGAGGGGTGGCCGCGGGCTCGGTCGACCGAGCCTCGGCGGCGGAGATCTGAAGGTCTGCGACGCACTCGGCGTCGATGCGCGGACGTGCCGCGGGGTTGCGCAGGCGATGCCTGCGGGCGTGTGGAGCGCGCTACCCGGCGTACTCGCCGCCGGGCGTGCGCCCAGCGGCGGCCTCGACGAGCGGGGATCGGGTGCGGGCAGCACCACCGGCCGCGGTGCGGGCGTGGATGTCTGTCTGCATGGTGTCCTCCTGCGTCGTCGTCTTCGAAACCCTCGTGGCCGCGCAGTAGGGCGGCGTCGGCCAGCCTTACAGACTAGGGGCATTTCGCGGTGGCACGCAAGACCACCTGCGGGAGTAGGCTGTGCGGATTCGTCGTCACGCGGGTTCGCGTGCAACCGCTCTCCCGTTCGGTCGCGCGCCCGGCCCTGCACCGCCCGCGTGCTCGGACCCGATTCGATGAGGAGCACGCGTGGGAGCAGCACGGACGGCGTTCGCCCGCGCGAACGCCCGACGCGGCGTGCTGGCCGGCGTCGCCGCCGTGGTGCTGCTCCTCGCGGGACTCGGCACGACCGTCGTCGACGCGCTGACGGGCTCCGCGACGAGCGGGCTTCGAGCCGGCCTCGCCGCGGCCGACGGCGCGAGCGGCGCGATGCGCTGGCAGATCAGGGTCGCGAGCGACGCCGAGGCGCAGGCGAACGAGGCCGCCCACGTGCTCGACCGTCTGATCGTGCCCCACGGCGCCGCCTGGGAGCGCAGCGTGCAGACGACGCCGGTCGCCGCCGACGCCGACGGCACGACGTTCGGGGCGGTGCTGACCGCCGACCCCGGTCTCGCCGAGCGGGCGGAGCTCGTCGCGGGCGAATGGCCCGACGACGCCTCGCCCGACGGCGACGCCGTGCCGACGGCCGTCAACGCCGCGGCCGCCGACGCACTCGGACTCGAGACGGGCTCGGTCGTGGAGCTCGACGGCGGGATCGAGCTCGTCGTGGTCGGCGTGTGGCGCCCCGACGACACCCGCGATCCGCGCTGGTTCGGCGAGCCCGTCGTGTCGACCGGCTCCGTCGCCGACGGCGCCGGGCCGTTCCTCGTCGCCGAGGCGACGACCGCCGACGTTCCGGCCGCGGCGTTCGTCCGGTGGACGGCCACCGTCGACCCGGCGGCGATGACGATCGAGGATGCGTCGGCGCTCCGCGCCGAGATCCCCGACGTCGAGCCGGCCCTCCGCGACCAGCCCGACATGGGAGAGAGCGGGCTCGGTGCCGCCGGCGGCCTCTCCGAGACGCTCACCCGCCTGCTCGCCGGCATCGGCGCCGTGCGGGCCCTCGCCCCCGTGCCCGTGCTGCTGCTGGCCATCACCGGCTTCGCGACGCTCTGGCGCCTCGCCGCCCTCCTCGGCGCCGCCCGGCGTTCGGAGACGCTGCTGCTCCGGGCCCGCGGCGCCTCGGCGACGCGGCTCGCCCGCGACAGCGCGATCGAGGTGCTCGCGGTCGGCGTGCCGGCCGCCGCGGTCGGCGCCCTGGCGGCCGAGACGGCCCTGGCGCTGGTGCGCCCCGACGACGCCCGCGACCCGCTGACGGCACTGCTCATCGCCGCGACGGCCGTCGCCGCCGCGGTCGTCCTCGTGTCCGGCCGCGCGTTCGTCGATGCGACGCGACCCGTGCAGCGAGGCTCCGGCGACGAGGTCGGTCGCGTGCCGCGCACCGCGGTCGCGGGCGGGGTGCTCCTCGTCATCGTGATCGCCGCGCTCTCGCTCTGGCAGTTCACCCTCTACGGTTCACCGCTCGTCACGAGCGCTTCGGGCACCGTCGAGGTCGATCCGCTCGCCGTGCTCGCCCCCGTGCTCGTGCTGTTCGCCCTCGCTCTCGTCGGGCTCGGGCTCGCGCGGCCCATCGGCGCCCTGCTCGAGCGCATCGCCGCCGCCCGTCCGGCCCTCGTACCGGCCCTCCCCATGCGGCAGCTCGCCCGTCGCAGCTCCCTGTTCGCATCGGCCTCGCTCGTCACGATGCTCGCGATCGGCGGCCTCACCCTGGCCGCGGCCTTCGAGGGCGCCTGGCAGGCGGTCGATGCGAAGGCCGCGGCCCTCTCGAACGGCGCCGAGCTGCGCGTCGCCCTGCCGGGGCGCGACATCGTGACCGAACCCGATCCCCTCGCCTTCGACGACACGTTCGCCGCCGTTCCCGGCGTCACCGTCGATGCGCCCGTGTTCCGCGGCGAGGTGCGGCTCGGGTCGGACCCGGCGACGCTCGTGGCGGCACCGGCGGACGGGCTCGGGGAGATCGCCCCGGGAACCGGTCTCTCGAGCGCCGGCGCAGCCCTCGCCGCCTCGGGCGAGGACGCGGGCGTCGCGCTGCCCGACGGCGCCGCGACGCTCCACGTCGAGGTCGGCGTCCGCGCGCCCGGCGGCACGCCCGGCGAGATCGCCGTCACCGCCTGGCTCCTGTCCGCGGGCGGTGCGGCGTCACCGCTGCCCGCCGCCGGGATCGCGATCGCCGACGGCGGCGGCACGGTCTCGCTCGACCTCCCCGATGCCCCGAACCTGCGCCTGCTCGGCCTGCAGGCCGGCCTCGTCGACGCACCGGGTGCTCGCGGCGTGCAGGTCTCGTTCGGCGGCATCGGCATCGACGACGAGACGCCGACCGACGAGCTCGCCGGTCGGTTCGACGCCGTCGAGCTCTCGTCGACGGCGCCGACGGCCCGGGCCTCGCTGCCCGGCGACGACGAGCGGCTTCCCGTCGTCATCGGCTCGGCCCTCGCCGCACAGGTCGACGCCGAGGTCGGCGACCCCCTGGACTTCCGCACGATCGTCGCCGGCGTCGAGGTCGAGGCCGTCGTCGCCGGCATCGTGCCCGCCGTGCCGACGGCGGGCTCGACCTCGCTGCTCGCCGACCTCGGCGCGCTCGAGCGCGTCGCCTTCGACTCGGGCAGCGACGTTCCGCAGTTCGACGAGCGATGGCTCGCGGCATCCGACCCCGATGCGGCCGCCGCCGAGATCGAGCGCGACCAGAGCGTCGCGAACGTCTCGACGACGCGAGGCGACTGGTCGACGGCGCCGCTCATCTCACCGGCCGTCGCGGCGCTGTGGGCCGGCGCCGCCGGCGCCGTCCTCTTCGCCCTCATCGCGCTCGTCGCGCTCACGAGCGCGCTCTCGACGAGCCGGTTCGGCGAGATCGTCGTGCTGCGCGTGCTCGGCGTCGGCCCGCGCGTCCAGGCCCGTGCGCGCTTCGCCGAGCTCGCGGCGACGATCGCCGGGGCCGTCGTCGTCGGCGCGGCCGTCGGCGCCGTCACGGCGTGGTTCACCGCGCGCGAGCTCGCGCGGGCCACGATCGCCGACGCCCCGTCGTCGCTGCACGCCCCGCTCGCGCTCGACTGGTGGCCCTGGCTCATCGGCGTGGTCGGCTTCATGACGGCCGCCGCCCTCGTCGCCGGCCTCGCCGCCCGGGCGGTGCGCCGCACGGCCTCGCGACCCGGACTCCGTGAGGAGGAACGATGAGCGCCCGCCGCCACCACTCGCGCCTGTCGACGACGGGGCTGCTCCGGCGCCAGTTCTTCGCCGCGCCCGTCGCCTCGATCATGCTGGCCCTGCTCGTCGCCGGCGGCGCGTTCCTCGCGACGGCGGTGCCGCGCGCCGTCGCCGCCCAGCACACCGCGGCGCTCGACGAGCATCTCGCCCAGTTCCCGGCGCGCGAGCTCGACGTGTCGTCGCCGAACCGGTCCACCCTCCCGATGCTCGGGCCGTCGACCGGCGGCACGACGCTGCCCGACGACATCGACGCGATGTGGGGCGCCCAGGAGGAGGCACTGCTCGACATCCGCGAGCAGATGCCCGACGAACTGCACCGGGTGACCGACGGCCCGCTCGCGACCGTGGTCGCCGGGCCGAACTCCGCGCTGCCCGAGGGCGCCGCGCCGGGCTCGACCGACTACGTGCTGTACGCGGCGTTCGATCCGCGCCTCGCCGAGCACATCGAACTCACGAGCGGCGAATGGCCGACCGCGCTCGAACCCGCCCCCGAGTCGCCGCCCGACCCCGACCAGCCCGAGGGCATCATCGTGCCGACCTCGGTCGTGACCGACGAGCCGCTCGAGTTCGTCGGCTCGGAGGCGTTCGCCGAGAAGATGGACTGGGACCTCGGTGAGGTGCGCACGATCGCGGTCGGCACCGAGGAGCAACCCGTCGAGCTCGTCGGCACCTTCGACGCGATCGATCCCGACGACGGCTTCTGGACCCACGTGCCGGTGCCGCTCGAGCCGTCGGTCGGCTTCACGCCCGACGGCACGCTGCGCATCACCGGCCTGGGCCTGACCCACCCGAACTCCTGGAAGGCGCTCGAACGCGCCCAGCTGCCGTCGACGCTCGAGCTCTGGTACCCCGTCGACACCGACCGCATCCGGGCCGACCGCTCGGCGGAGCTGCGCACCGACCTCGACGAGTTCATGAGCATCGCCTACCCCGTCGGATCGGGCGAGTTCAGCTACTACTTCGCGACGATCGGCGTCGCCGGGTTCTCGAGCGGCCTCGGCGACGCGCTGGCCGATGCGGCGATCGCCGCCGGCGCGAGCGACGCCGTGCTCGCGACCGTGGCCTCGGGACCGATCGGGGTCATGGTCGCGGTGCTCGTGCTCGGCGCCCGGGTGGTGTTCGAACGGCGCCGCACGGGCCTCGAGCTCGCCGCCGCTCGCGGCGCCTCGAACGGGCAGCTCCAGGGCGCCCTCGCGATCGAGGGCGTGTTGATCGGGCTGCCGGCGGCGATCGTCGGCGCCGTCGCCGGCACGATCGCCGTCCCCGCGGAGGGCGGCACGTTCGGATGGCTCATCGCCGCGCTCTTCGCCGTCACCCCCGCCGTGCTGCTCATCGCGTCGGCGCCCTCGCTCAGCCCGCTGCGGCGCGCGCGAGCAGATTTCGCGCCGAGCGGCGGCGGCCGGTTCCGGTGGATCCTCGAGGCGCTCGTCGCGCTCGTCGCCGTCGCCGCCGTCGTGCTGCTGCTGCGACGCGGGCTCGCGACGCAGGCGGCCGAGGTCGGGGTCGACCCGTTGCTGGCGGCCGTCCCGCTGCTGCTCGCCCTGCTCGTGTGCCTGATCGTGCTGCGGCTCTACCCGTTCCCGCTCGCGGCCATCGTGCGCAGCGCGGCGAAGGGCCGGGGCCTCGTCGCCTTCCTCGGCTCGGCGCGGGCGCTCCGCGACCCGTCGGCCGGCGTCGTCCCGGTGCTGACCGTCGTCGTGGGCGTCTCGATCGCGATGTTCTCGGCGGTCCTCCTCGGCACCGTGCAGACCGGCGTCGAACGCGCCGCCGACGCGAGGGTCGGCGCCGACGCCGCGATCGTCGGCGGCCCGTTCACGGGCGAGCAGCAGGAGGCGTTCGCCGAGGTCGACGGTGTCGAGGCGACCGCGCCGGTGTACTCGACCTCGTCGATCCAGGTCGACATCGACGGACGGCTCAGGACGACGACGCTCATCGTCGTCGACTCCGGCGAGATGCGCGAGGTCCAGGCCGGCGTGACCGGAGCGACCCCGCTGCCCGACGGCCTGGCCGAGACGGGCGGCGACGCCGTGCCCGTCGTCGTCTCCCAGGTCATCGCGGACTCGATCGAGGGCGCCGAGGAGGTCGAGCTCGACCACCATCCGTGGGAGGTGCTCGGTGTCGTCGACGGCCGAACGGCGTATCTCCCGCGCGCGAGCTGGGTGCTCATGGACAAGGCGAACGCCGAGAGCTATACGAGCACGTTCGTCCCCGAACGCGTGCTCGTGCGCTTCGAGCCCGGCGCCGACGTCGACGCGGTCACCGGCGAGCTCGCCGACATCGCCGGCGACGACTCGATCGTGACGACGCCCGAGATGGTCCGCGCCGAGCTGGGCGCGACGGCCGCGACCCGAGGGCTCGTCGTCTCGCTCGTGGGCGCGATCGTGCTGTCGTCGCTGCTCACGGCGCTCGCGATCGTGCTCACGCTCGTGGTCGGGCGTCCGGCGCGCGAACGGCTGCTGCCGCTCATGACGACGCTCGGCCTGCGCCGCCGCAGCGAGCGCGCGCTCGTCGCCTGGGAGATCGGACCGGTCGTGGTCGCGGCCCTCGTGGCCGGCGCCGCGCTCGGCGCCGCGCTGCCGTTCGTCGTGCTGCAGGGCATCGACCTGAGACCGTTCACGGGCGAGGACCAGCAGCCCGTCGTCGTGTTCGACCCCTGGCTGGTCTCCGCCGTGCTCGTCGGCGCGGTGGTGGTCGCGGGAATCGCCGTGCTGCTGGCCGCCCGGGTCGGCGGCGAGGCGAGCGCGGCGCGCGCGATGCGCAAAGAGGAGGAGGGCTGAATCATGGCCGAGACGACGAATGCCGAGAGCGGGGTCGTCGATCGCACGACCGCGACGACGGCGCACGGCTCCCCTCCGGGCGAACCGCACATCCTGTGCACCGACCTCGTGCGCATCTTCACCGCCGACGGCGTGGAGGTGCAGGCCCTGCAAGGGCTCAACCTCCGCGTGGACGCGGGCGAGATGGTCGCCGTGGTCGGCGCATCGGGCTCCGGCAAGTCGACGTTGCTCACCATCCTCTCCGGACTCGACACCGCCACGGCGGGCGTCGCCAGGGTCGCCGGGCACGACCTGCTCACGATGGGTGCCCGCGAGCGCGTCGCCTACCGCCGCCGGACGGTCGGATTCGTCTGGCAGCAGACCTCGCGCAACCTCCTCCCCTACCTCACGGCGGCCGAGAACGTGGCCCTCGCGATGAACGTCGCGCGCACGCGCCGCGGGGCCGAGCGGGCACGGCGCGTCGACGAGCTGCTCGACCTGCTCGAGGTCGGCGGCGAGCGCGACCGCCGTCCGGGCGAGCTCTCCGGAGGGCAGCAGCAGCGAGTCGCGATCGCCGTCGCCCTCGCGAACGATCCGCTCGTGCTCCTCGCCGACGAACCGACCGGCGAGCTCGACGAGGCCATGTCGTCGGCGGTGCTCGACGCGATGCGGGGCGTCAACGACGAGCTCGGCGTCACGACGCTCATCGTCACCCACGACCCGGCGGTGTCGGGTCACGTCCGTCGCACCGTTCAGATCCGCGACGGCCGCACGTCGACCGAGGTGCTGCGCTCGACCAGGGTCGACGAGCACGGCGAGGAGCAGCACGTCGCGGAGGAGTTCGCGGTACTCGACCGGGTCGGTCGCCTGCAGCTCCCGCACGACTTCATGCAGAGCCTCGAACTGCGCGACCGCGTGCGGCTCGCCCTCGAGAGCGACCACGTCGGCGTCTGGCCCGGCCACGAACCCCGGGCGGATGCCTCGGCGACGGCACCGACCGACGGCCGCGCCGATGCGGCCGACGCCGACGGCGCGGAACCGGCCGACGCCGACGCCGGGCCTCGCCCGGCGCCCCCGCGCCACGGGCGCCATGCCGCCGGAGGGCACGACGCCGAAGCATCCGAGGAGGAACGATGACCACGCTGCGCGCCGATTCGGTCAGCCGCGTCTTCGAGGGCCGCGGCGGTGCCGTGCACGCCGTCGACGGCGTCTCGCTCGAGGTCTCCCCTGGCGAGCTCGTCGTCGTCACCGGGCGTTCGGGCGCCGGCAAGACGACGCTGCTCAACCTGCTGGGCGGGCTCGACCGGCCGACGTCGGGGCGGGTGCTGCTCGGCGACGACGACCTCTCCGCGCTGGGCGAGGAGGCCCTCGCCGCGGTGCGCCGCGATCGGGTCGGCTACGTCTTCCAGTCCTTCGGGCTCGTCCCGGTGCTGTCGGCCGCCGAGAACGTCGAGGTGCCGCTGCGACTCCAGCTCACCGACCCGCGCGAGCGCGCCGTCCGCGTGGCCGAGGCGCTCGAGCTCGTGGGGCTCGGCGCTCACGCCGCGCAGCGGCCCTACGAGCTCTCGGGCGGGCAGCAGCAGCGCGTCGGCATCGCACGCGCGCTCGCGGCGCGTCCGCAGGTGCTCCTCGCCGACGAGCCGACCGGCCAGCTCGACAGCGGCACGGCGGCGACCGTCATGGACCTCATCGGCGATCTCGTCCACGCACGCGGCGTCGCCGCCGTCGTGACCACCCATGATGCGGCGCTCGTGAGCCGTGCCGACCGGGTGATCGAGCTGCACGACGGGCGCGCGCGCGAGCCGCTCGAGGCGTCGCACGCCGGCTGAGCCGCCGAGCGCGCCCGGGCCGCGGTGCCCGGCGCCGCGCGCGCGTCAGCGCACGCGCACCGACAGGCAGGTCACGCAGCCCTCGAGCTTCTCGAACTCGGAGATGTCGACGGTGACCACGCGATAGCCGAGGCCCGCGAGCATCTCCGCGGTGCGCGGGGCCGCCGCCGACATGAGCAGCGACGTCTCGGACACCTCGACGACGGCGACGCCCTCGGGCTCGGGCACCGGCAGGAATCGGTCGAACACCGTCGCGGCGTCGAGCAGCCCGGGATCGCCGATGACCGTGCCGTCGGGCAGCGCGGTCGCGGCGCTCTTCAGGTGGAGCGCCTTCGTCATCGGCACGCCGACGACCCGGTACCCGTGCGGCGCGAGCAGTTCGCGCAACTGCCGGATGCCCTCGCCGTTCGTGCGCGTGGACGCCCCGACGTACACCACGTCGCCGACCTTCAGCACGTCGCCGCCGTCGAGGGTGCCCGGCTCCGCGATGCGCTCGACGGTCAGCCCCGAGATCGAGCGGACCGCCCGCTCGACGCCGTCGACCTCGCCGCGCCGCGACTCCGCCCCGGGGCGGGTCAGGACGGCCAGGTCGCCGAACATGACGACCGCGTCCTCGACGAAGACCGAGTCGGCCATCTCGGGGGCGGCGTCGACCTCGACGGTCTCCCAGCCCTCGGCGACGAGCGCGGCGCAGTAGTTGTCCCATTGCTCGTCGGCGCGGGCCTGGTCGACCGGGCGACGTTCGAGGTGGGTGAGCTCGGCCTCGTCGAGGTTCGAGGCGGGAATGCGCACGAGCGCGAGCCGTCGGGGCGCGCGCTCGGCGCGGTGGTTGAGGATGCCGTGCATCACGCGCGGGGCGAGGAACACCTCGGCGAGCACGACCGCGACGACGAAGATGAGGTTGAGGCTCACGAGCGAGCCGATCACGAACAGGAGCGCGGGGCCGAACGGCGAGCGGGCGGCGGCCACGACCATCACGGTGGTCGCGATGAGCGCGGCGAGGCAGGCCGAGGTCAGCCCGGTGATGAGCGCGAGGAACCAGGCCCGCGTGGCGCCGAGCGCGTTCGCGATCGAGAGGAGCGCCCACGCGAAGAACGCGGCGAGCGCGAAGTGGCCGAACACCTGCGTGAAGACGGCGGGCGACTGCCCGTTGCCGATGAAGAACGCGAGGGTCGAGGCGCACATCGCGACGACGGCGACGACCGCCGCGGAGACGAGGACCGCCGCCACGCGCCGCCCCCGGCTCGCGGCGGGCGTGAACCTCGCCGTCGGTCGTGCGGGCGCGGTCGAAGACGGTGAGGCGGGGGACGTCATGGAGACGAGCCTACTGGCCGGTCGGAGGCCCGGCGGTCGGGCCTGCGACCGCCGCACGGCAGCCCTCTCCCGCGCTCCTCATCGATCGAGTGGGCGATGGTGGTCCAGTTCCGGGCCGGTATCGGACAACCACCGCCCACTCGATACGCGTGGGGTCGATCCCCGCAGATCGAGCGGGGCGACGCCGGGACTAGCGCCCGGCGTCGAGGCGGGCGCGGGCGAGGCGCTCGGCGGCGTCGAGCGTCGTCGTGCCCGTCGCCTCGGCGTCCTGCAGCACGGCGGCGACCACGTCGCCGATGCCGGCGATGCGCGCGTCGAGCGCGGCCTGGTCGGCGCCGGGCTGACCGGCCACGTCGAGGTAGATCACGCCGCCCGCGTTGACCACGAAGTCGGGCGCCCAGACGATGCCGCGGTCGCGCAGCAGCTCGGCGACGTCGCGCGAGGCCAGCTGGTTGTTCGCAGCGCCGACGACGGCGGCGACCCGCAGCTCGGCGACGACCTCGGGCGTGAGCACGCCGCCGAGCCCGCACGGCACGAAGACGTCGGCCTCGACGCGGTGGGCGTCGGCCGGCTCCACCCAGGCGGCGCCGAGCTCGTCGGCGAGCGCGCGCTTCGACTCGGCGACGTCCGTCACGGTGAGTCGGGCGCCCGCGGCGGCGAGGCTGCGCGCGAGGCGACCGCCCACCTGGCCGAGGCCCGAGATGACCAAGTGGCGACCCGCGGCGTCGCGCGAGCCGAAGACCTGGCCGAGCGTGGCGAGGATCGAGGCGTGCACGCCGGCGGCGGTCGCATCGGCGGGCTCGCCGACGCCGCCCTGCTCGGGCGGCAGGCCGCAGACGTGCTCGGTGCGTTCGTGGACGACGGCCATGAGCTCGGCGCTCGTGCCCACGTCTTCGGCCGTCATGTAGGCGCCGCCGAGCGACTCGACGGCGTCGCCGAGGTCGAGCATCGCGTCGCGCTTCTGCGCCTCGTCGAGCACGACGCCCGACGGCACGACGACGACCGACTTGCCGCCGCCGCGCATGAGGCCGGCGGCCGCGTTCTTCATGGTCATCGCCTGCGAGAGGCGCAGCGCGTCGGCGAGGCCGTCGGTCCAGTGCCCGTAGTTCCAGACGCGGGCACCGCCGAGCGCCTGGCCGAGCCGCGTGGAATGCACGGCGACGATGACGGTGAGGCCGGAGCGGGGACCGCGGGTGATGAGCACCCGCTCGTGGTCGGGGGCGTCGCTCGGCAGGGTGGCGCTGACCTCGGCGGCGCGCGCCGGGGCGTGGGTGATCGACATCGATCGTTCTCCTCGAATCATCCGCTTCGTGGGCGGAACCTGGCCCGCGCGTGGTGTGCGCAGGGTCGATTCAAGGGTACCGCCGAGCGGATGCTCCGGGGCGCATGCGGCCAGCCGTGACACCCGCCGTCGCCCCGGTCGGGAGGAGTTCGCACGATCGGGAGGAGCGTTCGCGAGATCGGGCCCTCCCGATCGTGCGATCTCCTCCCGATCGAGCGAGTGGACCGGGCGGCCTCGTGCAGACGGCCTAGTGGAAGAAGTGGCGCTCGCCCGTGAAGTACATGGTCACCCCGGCCGCCTTCGCCGCCTCGATCACCTCTTCGTCGCGCACCGAACCGCCGGGCTGCACGACGGCCTTCACACCGCCGTCGAGGAGGATCTGCAGGCCGTCGGCGAAGGGGAAGAACGCGTCGGATGCCGCGACCGAACCGGTCGCGCGGTCGCCGGCCCGCTCGACGGCGAGCTTGCACGAGTCGACGCGGTTGACCTGGCCCATGCCGACGCCGACCGAAGCGCCGCCCGAGGCGAGCAGGATCGCGTTCGACTTCACGGCGCGGCACGCGCGCCACGCGAACTCGAGGTCGGCGAGGGTCGCCTCGTCGGCGGGCTCGCCCGCGGCGAGCGTCCACTCGGCGGCGGGCGCGAAGTGGCGGTCGGCCTGCTGCAGGAGCATGCCGCCCGAGACCTGCTTGAGCTCGACTGCGGTCGGCGCGAACCCCTCGGGCAGGGTGAGCAGGCGGATGTTCTTCTTCTGCGTGAGCAGCTCGACCGCCTCGGCCTCGAACGCGGGCGCGACGAGAACCTCGGTGAAGATGCCCGAGACCGTCTCGGCCATCTCGCGCGTGACGATGCGGTTCGCGGCGATGACGCCGCCGAACGCCGACACCGGGTCGCACTCGTGCGCCCGGCGATGCGCGTCGGCGATGGGGTCGGCAGCGCCGGGCGCGGCGACGGCGATGCCGCACGGGTTCGCGTGCTTGATGATCGCCACGGCGGGCTCGTCGAAGTCGAACGCGGCCCGCACCGCGGCATCCACGTCGACGTAGTTGTTGTAGCTCATCTCCTTGCCGTGCAGCTGCACGGCCTGGGCGATGCCCGGGCGACCGCCCTGCGAGGCGTAGATCGCCGCCCGCTGGTGCGAGTTCTCGCCGTAGCGCAGGTCGGCGTCCTTCAGCCAGGTGCCGCCCACCCAGGCCGGGAACGGCGACACGTCGACCGGCTGGTCGGGGGCGACGACGCTGCCGATCCAGCTCGCGACCGCGACGTCGTAGGAGGCGGTGTGCCGGAACGCCTCGCGCGCGAGCTCGCGTCGCTGCGCGAGCGTCGTGCCGCCCGCGGCGACCGCCGCGACGAGCTCGTCGTAGCGGTCGGGCGAGACGACCACGGCGACGTTCGCGTGGTTCTTCGCCGAGGCGCGCACCATCGCGGGTCCGCCGATGTCGATCTGCTCGACGACCGCGTCGGGCTCGGCGCCCGAGGCGACCGTCTCGACGAAGGGGTAGAGGTTCACGACGACGAGCTCGTACGGCGCGATGCCGAGGCCGGCGAGCTCCTGCTCGTGCGACTCGAGACGCAGGTCGGCGAGGAGCCCCGAGTGCACGGCGGGGTGCAGCGTGCGCACGCGGCCGTCGAGGTGCTCGGGGTAGCCCGTGACCTCGGCGATCTGGGTCACCGGCAGGCCGGCGTCGGCGATCGCCTTCGAGGTGCCGCCCGTCGAGACGATCTCGACGCCCGCGCCCACGAGCGCGGTCGCGAGTTCGACGAGGCCGCGCTTGTCGCTCACGGCGATGAGCGCCCGCCGCACGGGTACGACGTCGCGTTCGCGGTAGAGGCTGGGGTCGATGGCGTGGCCGCTCATGATCGTGCGAGGTCCTTCAGGTCGAGGTGCGAATTGGCGATGTCGAGCACGGCCTGGATGAGCAGGCGACGCTCGACGGGCTTGATGCGGTCGTGGAGGCTCGACTCGGTGTCGCCCGGCAGCACCGGGATGCGCTCCTGCGCGATGATCGGGCCGCCGTCGACCGAGTTGTCGACGACGATGAGGCTCGCCCCCGTCTGCGCGACGCCCGCGGCGAGCGCGTCGCGCACGCCGTGCGCGCCCGGGAACTCGGGCAGGTACGCCGGGTGCGTGTTGATGAGCTGCGGCGAGAACGCGTCGACGACCGCGGGCGGCACGAGGCGCATGAGCCCGGAGAGCACGACGAGGTCGGGCTCCCAGGCGCGCACCTGCTCGATGAGCGCGTCGCCCCAGGCGTCGCGGTCGTCGTACGCGGTGAACGGCACCGTGAAGGTCGGCACGCCGAACTCCTCGCCGAGCACGAGACCGGATGCCTCGCGGTCGGCGCCGATCGCCACGACGCGCGCGGGGAACTCGGCGTCTTCGGCGGCTTCGAGCAGGGCCCGGAGGTTGGAGCCTCCACCTGAGATCAGGACGACGAGCTTGAGCACCCCTCGAGCCTACCGGCCGGGATCGGGCCGTGACGTCGCGGGCTCGACCCCGATGCCGGTCCGTTGCTGCAGGCGTGCGGCGATGCCGCCCGCGATCGCGCCCACGCCGACGGTCGCGCCGGCGACGAGGGCGACGGCGAAGCCGTCGGGACCGACGACCGCGAGCCGTCCCGGCCCGACCGCGCCGCCCGACCACCACGCGAGCAGCCCGAGCACCGTCGCCGCGACGACGGCGGCTCCCGCCCCCACCGCGAGCGGCCGCCACCACGCGTCGTCGCGGTCGTCCGCCGGGATGCGGTCGCGACCCACGAGCCACGCGCCGGCGAATCCGAGCACCACGGGCACCAGGAGCCACAGCGCGGCGAGCGCGGGCGCCTCGCCCGGCAGCGCGCCGAGCAGCGGGATGCCGGGGATCTGGCCCAGCACGGTGCCGCCCGGGGCGACCGTGGTGCCCGCGCCGATCGCGAAGCCGGGGCCGAGCAGCCAGGCGGCGACCCAGACGACGAAGTTCGGCAGGAAGGCGAGCTCGGCGACGAAGAGCAGCAGTCCACCGTCGACGCCGGTGCCGAGCGCCTGCGAGAGACCCGCGATCGTGGCGTAGTCGAGCGCGATGAGCACGGCGACGAGGACGCCCGCGACGGCGAGCACGCCGAACGCGGCGCCGGCACCGATGCGCACCGCCTGCCGAACCGCACCCACGAGGTCGCTCGGCAGCGCCGCGACGCGGTCGCGCAGCCACCCGCCGCCGAGGTCGTCGGTGTTCGCCGCTCGCATCGTCTCGAGCACTGCGCCGATCACCACGCCGATCGCCATCACGAACGGGGGCAGCAGGAGCGCCTGCCAGAACGACACGCGCGCGGCGTCGGTGGTCGCGGCCAGGCCGAGCACCGCCCCGACGAGCGCGGCGACGGCGACCGCCGCGATCGATCCCGTGATCGAATGCCCGCCGATGGCCGAACGACGACCGATGCGGCGCCCGGCGACGACCGTGAGGAGCGCGAACCCGAGCAAGGCGATCGTGATGGGGAACGGGTCGCCCGCCCCGGGCACGCCCGTGCGGGCCGCGGTCACCTCGTCGAGGCGCACGACGACGTCGACGCCGTGACCGAGCAGCCAGGCGTCGGCCGCCGCGCGGAAGAACGCCGAAGCGTCGACGGCGAGCCCGAAGTGCACCGCCCACACGACGAGCAGCGGGACGAGCGCGATACCGAGCCCGATGAGGGCGGCGACAGCGGCTTCGAGGGCGGCGAGCAGGGCGATCGTCGTGCGACTCATGACGCCGTCGAGCCTACCGCCGCGGGCGGGGTTCGCCCGCCGCCGCGGCGGCGCGGTCGATCACGCGCGCGGCGACGTGTCCAGCGGCTCCGTCTCCTGTCGGTCCACGTCGAGCACGGCCGTGTCGGCGTCGCCGTCGGGCTCGTCGCCCTCGACGTCGCCGTCGAGAGCGACCCGGTCGGCGTCGGCGGCCGGCGCCGAGGCATCCGCCTCGATCTCGTCGGCCGGGCGGCGCAGGAGCTCGACGAGCAGCACGGCGATGAGCGCGACGATGACGGTGCCCCAGATGGCGCCCGTCGTGACCGGCCGGTTGAACATGAGCACGGCCGCGGCGATGAGCGCGATCGCGCCGTAGACGAATCCGCGCGCGCGGTCGAGCGCGATGCCGAAGCCGCCGGTCGTGATGCCGTGAGCGGCCGCCGTGCGGCGGAGCGATGCGAAGCCGGAGCCGGCGAACCCGCGGACCGCGCGAGCGGGGC
This sequence comes from Agromyces solani, assembly GCF_058349925.1. Classification (NCBI taxonomy): domain Bacteria; kingdom Bacillati; phylum Actinomycetota; class Actinomycetes; order Micrococcales; family Microbacteriaceae; genus Agromyces; species Agromyces solani. The sequence continues at coordinate 721,391 of NZ_JBYRER010000001.1, read as the reverse complement.
GCCACGGCCCGGCGAACCAGGCGATGATCGTGACGAGGAGGCCGAGCACCACGACCGCCGCGGTCGTCGACGCCATCGCCTCGGTGACGTAGCCGTAGATCGCGGTCGCCGCCCCCGCGGGGATGATCGTCGGGCTGACCGCCCCGAGGAAGACGAGCCTGCCGACGTCGAACCCCGCGGCGAGGAGCGCCATGATGAGGGTCAGCCCGCCCGCCGTCCAGAAGAGCGCGACCGGCCGCCGCTTGGCGACGAAGATCCCCGCGACGAGGAAGAGGACGGCGATCCAGGGCAGCCACGTGCCGACGGCCACCGCGAGCGCGTAGACGGTGCTCACGAAGACGAACGCGTCGTCCTGCGCGATCACGATGCTCTTCTCGATGACCGGGATCTGCTCGGCGAAGCCGACCCCGTTCTCGACCAGGCGCTGCTTCACCGCCTCGATGATCGGCCCGAGCTGCACCGACAGCGAGCCGTCGTCACCGATCTCGAGGGCGGCGTTCGGGTCGTTCTGCATCGCCGCGACGAACTGCTTGTGCGTGACCCGCAGCGCGTTCGCCCAGATGTCGGCGAACGCCTCGCTCGTCACGATGCGGTCGACGACCCCCGCGACGAGCGATTGCAGGCCCTGGACGGCCGGCGCCTCGAGGAGGCCGAGCGCCTGTTCGGCCCGCGGCGGCAGGTCGAGCGAGCGGATTCCGTCGAACACGTCGGAGGTCAGCTGCGGAATGTCGACCTCATTCTCGATGGCCGTCGTGACCTGGTCGGCGACGTAGCTCTGCACCGCGGGATCCTCGGCGAGCGGTGCGACCGTCGCGACGAACTGGTCGGTGTCGACGAGTTCTGCGCGCGCCCAGCTCGTGACCACCGCAACCGGCGCGAGCAGGAGGCCGATCACGACGAGGACGACCGCGGCCGCGGTGCGGCCGCGACCGCGACCCCGCTTCGCCCGCGGAGCGCCCGACTCATCGGCACGCGCCGCCGATTCGGCCGCCACCGCGGCCTCAGTGGCCGCGGCCGATGCAGCGTCGGCCAGCTCGCGCAGTCGCTCGTTCTCGCCCTCGAGTTGTGCGATCCGAGCCTGCAGCTCGGCATTGGTCATCTTCGGCATCATGCCCCCTTTGGCATGACGATAGCGGTTCGGGGGCCGCGGTTCATCACGCAGATCAGTGGATGATCGCCTTGAGCAGGATCATGACGATGCCGAACGCGGCGGTGCCGAGGGCCCCGAGGAGCTGCAGGTGGAGCGGCGCCCCCCGGCGCCGGTAGGCGACGAACCCGAGCACGGCGAGCACGACCACGCCGGCCCACAGCGCGATCCAGATCGTGAGCAGGTCGGGCACGACCTTCAGCGCGCCCAGCAGCAGGATCGCCGAGGGGATGAGCGCCGAGAAGAGGAGGCCCAGCGAACGCCGGAACGACTCGGCGAACGCGTCGCGCAGACCCATCACGTGCCCGACCGCGAGGCCGTGCCGCGCGACCGTGCCCGCGTAGACGTGCGCCGCCCAGAAGACGAGCACCGTGATCACGACGGTCCAGAAGACCTGCCACGAGCTCGACCCGTGCGAGCCGGCCACGACGATCATGCCCGAGACGAGCAGCACGCCGTATATCGACTCCTCGGTGACGAACGCCGTGCGCACGAGGCTCTCGCGCGGCTCGGTCGGCACTTTCCGGCGGGAGCCCCCGCGCGAGGCATCCCCCTCATCGATGTCCATGTCCGCAACTCTCTCACAGCGACCGGGGTACCCCCTGTTCCGGGACATGAGGCCCACCCGATCGCGTGATCGTCGCGGTTCGGGGTCTCGAGCCTTCCGGGTACCCCCCGTTCTGGGTTATTGAGGATTGCTCAAATGCTCTTCTCCCGCCGTCGAAGTCGGAGTACCGTCGCTCCTGAGCCCTGAGACTCCCCCTCGGTCCGATGACTCCCGCCGTCGATTACCCGCGACGACGGGCCCGACGACTCTCACCCGCACGCCCTGCCACGCCCGCGCCTGCCGCCTCGCAACCCATCGCCTCCGCGGAGGACCGTCCGGTCCGCCCGGATCGGATGACGATGCGCAACTCCGGAGGCGACGATGCCACTGCGCAACCAACCCGAGAACTGTCCCACTCCCCTCGAGCGCAGGCGACGCCGGCGCTCCCCGATCCTGGCCGTGGCCGCCGCCGCCGGACTCGTCCTGTCCGGCCTCGCGATGGCACCGGCCTTCGCGAGCCACCCCGAGGTGAGCCTCTCCGGCTCGAACTTCGAGATCGACACCGACGCGAACCTCAAGGTCGATGACGCCGCCCCCTCGCTCGACTGGGCGAACGTCGCGGACAACCGCAAGGCCGACAACCCCAGCGGCCAGAACGACAACTCGTTCGGTCAGGGCACGAAGGAAGACGACGCCGTGCCCTCGGTCGTCTCGGGCAGCATCCCTCCCCAGAAGAGCGATCTGCTGAACTTCGGCGTGTACCTCGAGGAGAACGTCGACACCGATCCCACCCCGACCGTGAAGTCGGACGACCTGCTCCACCTGTTCTGGCATCGGGTGCAGGAGCCGAACGGCACCACCAACATGGACTTCGAGTTCAACCAGAGCAAGACCCTCTCGAGCAACGGCGTGACACCCGTTCGAACCGCGGGCGACGTGCTGATCCAGTACGACCTCTCGCAGGGCGGCGTCAACCCCGTGCTGTGGGTCTCCCGCTGGGTCACCACCGGCTCGAGCAGCCAGTGCGAGGCGTCGAACAGCGTGCCGTGCTGGAGCGACAAGAGCAGCCTGACGGCTGCGGGCTTCGCGACGGGGTCGATCAACACGAGTGCGATCCCGGCGGCGCAGTCCGACGGTCTGGCCACCGGTCAGAACTCGGTCTCGCCACGCACCTTCGGTGAAGCCACGGTCAACTTCTCGGCGATCCTCGGTGACACGTGCATCTCGTTCGGCAGCGCATACCTGAAGAGCCGGTCCTCCGACTCGTTCACGTCGGCGCTGAAGGACTTCATCGCACCCCTCCCGACGCCGGAGCTGTCGAACTGCGCGAAGGTCATCATCCGCAAGGTCACGGTCCCCGCGGGCGAACCCGATGAGTTCGCCTACACGTCGGTCCTCAACCGCGTCGGAACAGCGAACGACAACCCGTCGTTCTCGCTGAGCCACGGCGAGGACCAGACCTACTCGGACGTCCTCCTGGGGAACGACCAGAGCGTGACCGAGACGCAGCCGCTGGCCACCGGGTGGGCGCTGACCTCCATCGACTGCACGGCGAGTACGGGGGTCACGGTCGCGGCCGGCGACATCAACCTCGCGACCGGGACGGTGACGTTCGATCTCGACAGTTCGAACGACGTCCTCGACTGCACGTACACGAACACGCTGCAGACGGGCTCGCTGCTCATCGTGAAGGACCGCAAACACGCGGCCTCGAACGATGACGACCCACTCACGACCGGTGAGACCCACCCGCATGCGGGTGTGGACTTCACGGTCTCGGGTGGTGACCTGTCGGCCGACATCGAGGTGACGACCGGGGCGGACGGCACGGTGTGCATTCCGGACCTGATCATCTCGTCGATCGCGGGAGCCTACACGGTGACCGAGGACGTGCCGGCTGGCTACGTGTCCGACGACGCGTCGAAGGACGTCAACGTGCTGCTGGGCGACGGCTGCGACGGCACGGACGACTCGACCACGGTCAACTTCGTGAACACGCCGCTGACCGATCTCACCGTGAGCGTCGACTCGCTGGTGCCGGGCGGCACGTTCTCGAGTATCGTCTGCACGGACTCGGCGGCCCCGCCCAATGAGATCGGCTCGAAGGACGGGATCACCGACAAGGTCGACGACCCGAGCGTCACCGTCGAGGACCTCGAGCCTGGCACCTACGTGTGCACGGTCGTCATCGATCCGTGATCGGAGGCGCTGAACCCGAGATGAGGTAAGGACCCGGCGGGCACCCCCGATTTCGCCCGCCGTACGCAGAACCCCGCAGACCATGGTCTGCGGGGTTCTGTCGATTCAGCCGAGGATGCCTCGGCGCGCGGCTTACTCGCCGAGCGCGGCGTACACCTCGCGGAGGAGCTTCGCCGTCTCGCTCGGGGTCTTGCCGACCTTGACGCCGGCGGCCTCGAGCGCCTCCTTCTTGGCCTGCGCGGTGCCCGCCGAGCCCGACACGATCGCGCCGGCGTGGCCCATCGTCTTGCCCTCGGGGGCGGTGAAGCCCGCGACGTAGCCGACGACCGGCTTCGTGACGTTGGCCTTGATGAAGTCGGCCGCACGCTCTTCGGCGTCGCCGCCGATCTCGCCGATCATGACGATCGCCTTGGTCTCGGGGTCGGCCTCGAACGCGGCGAGCGCGTCGATGTGCGTCGTGCCGATGATCGGGTCGCCGCCGATGCCGATCGCCGTCGAGAAGCCGAGGTCGCGCAGCTCGTACATCATCTGGTACGTCAGCGTGCCCGACTTCGAGACGAGGCCGATCGGGCCCTTGCCCGTGATGTTCGCCGGGGTGATGCCGACGAGCGACTCACCGGGGCTGATGATGCCGGGGCAGTTCGGCCCGATGATGCGGGTCTTGCCGCCCTTCTCCTTGGCGTAGGCCCAGAACTCGGCCGAGTCCTGCACGGGCACGCCCTCGGTGATGATGACGAGGAGCGGGATCTCGGCGTCGATGGCCTCGACGACGGCGTCCTTCGTGAAGGCCGGGGGCACGAACGCGATCGAGACGTCGGCGCCGGTCTGCGCCATGGCCTCGGCCACGGACGCGAAGACGGGGAGCTCGACGGGGTTGCCCGAGGCATCCGTGTGCAGCACCGTGGTGCCGGCCTTGCGGGCGTTCACGCCGCCGACCACCTGCGTGCCGGCCGCGAGCATGCGCGCGGTGTGCTTCGAGCCCTCGCCGCCGGTGATGCCCTGGACGATGACCTTGCTGTCCTTGTCAAGAAAGATCGTCATGATTACTTCTACGCCCCTTACGCGTTCGCCAGCTCGGCGGCCTTGTCGGCGCCCTGGTCCATGTTCTCGGCGAGCGTCACCAGCGGGTGCGCGGCCTCTTCGAGGATGCGGCGGCCCTCGACGACGTTGTTGCCGTCGAGGCGCACGACGAGCGGCTTGTTCGCGGCCGAGCCGAGCTCGGCGAGCGCGCCCACGATGCCCTTGGCGACCTGGTCGCACGCGGTGATGCCGCCGAAGACGTTGACGAACACGCTCTTGACCTGCGGGTCGCCGAGGATGATGCCGAGGCCGTTGGCCATGACCTCGGCCGAGGCGCCGCCGCCGATGTCGAGGAAGTTCGCGGGCTTCACGTTGCCGTGGTTCTCACCCGCGTAGGCGACGACGTCGAGCGTCGACATGACGAGGCCCGCGCCGTTGCCGATGATGCCGACCTCGCCGTCGAGCTTGACGTAGTTGAGGTCGAGGGCCTTCGCAGCGGCCTCGAGCGGGTCGGCCGCCGCCTTGTCCTCGAGCAGAGCGTGGTTCTGGTGACGGAACTCGGCGTTCTCGTCGAGCGAGACCTTGCCGTCGAGGGCGATGATGTTGCCGTCCTCGTCGAGGATGAGCGGGTTGACCTCGACGAGCGTCGCGTCCTCGCCCTTGTAGACCTCGTAGAGCTTCACGAAGACGTCGGCGACCTTGTCGACGAGCTTGGCCGGGAAGTTCGCGGCGACCGCGATCTCGCGGGCCTTGGCCGCGTCGACCCCGGCGATCGGGTCGACCTCGATGCGCGCGAGCGCCTCGGGCTTCTCGACGGCGAGCTGCTCGATCTCCATGCCGCCCTCGACGCTCGTGAGCGAGAGGTACGAGCGGTTGGCGCGGTCGAGCAGCACCGAGAAGTAGAACTCCTGCGCGATGCGGGCGCCGCCGGCGACCATGACGCGCTTGACGACGTGGCCCTTGATGTCGAGGCCGAGGATCGCCTTCGCGGCCTCGTACGCCTCGTCGGGGGTCTTCGCGACCTTGACGCCGCCGGCCTTGCCGCGGCCGCCCGTCTTCACCTGGGCCTTGACCACGACGACGCCGCCGAGCTTCTCGGCCGCCGCGCGCACCTCGTCGGGGGTGTCGGCGACGATGCCCGGAAGGACCGGGACCCCGTACTGCTCGAACAGGTCTCTGGCCTGGTACTCGTAAAGATCCACGCTCTACTTCCAATCGGTCCGCACGCGCGATCGCGTACAGGGGCTGGTGGGTTTCGGCCCGGAGGGCGACGAAAAACATCTCGACGTCAAGACAAGTGGGCCGTCTACTATGCTACTCCCCGCCTCGACGGGCCGAGAATCGGGCGGGATGCCTCGGTGTCTCGCCGACCGGACGGCAACCCCCTTGGCGCCCCGGGTCCTGTTCGGAAGACTTGCCGGATGGCACAGGCGGCCGCGCGAACGCGTCGCCCGGAGGTTCGGATCGGCATCTCGGGGTGGGTGTACCCGCGCTGGCGCCGCGAGTTCTACCCGGCGGGGCTCCGACAGGCCGACGAGCTCGCGTACGCGGCGGACCGGATGACGGCGATCGAGCTCAACGGCTCCTTCTACGCGCTGCAGCGGCCGGCCAGCTGGGCGCGGTGGCGCGACACCGTCTCCGACGGTTTCATCTTCGCCGTGAAGGCGCCGCGATTCATCACGCACATCAAGCGGCTTCGCGAGGCCGACGCGCCGCTCGCGAACTTCTTCGCCTCGGGCGTGCTCGACCTCGAGGCGAAACTCGGGCCGATCCTCTGGCAGCTGCCGCCCACGCTCCCCTACGAGCGGGGGCTGCTCGACCGCTTCCTCGGCAAGCTGCCGCACACTCGCGCCGAGGCGGCGCGCCTCGCCGCCCGGCACGACGACCGGATGAGCGGACGAAGCTCGTACCGGGTCGGCGAGGACGCACCGATCCGGCACGCGGTCGAGGTGCGGCATCCCTCGTTCGAAGCCGCAGCCGACGAGTGGGCCGCCCTGCTCGACCGGCATCGCGTCGCGAGCGTCGTCGCCGACACCGCCGGACGGTACCCCCGGATCGACCGGGTGACCGCCGACTTCGCCTACGCCCGCCTGCACGGCGAGGAGGAGCTCTACGCCTCCGGGTACGACGACGAGGCACTCGACCGCTGGGCCCGCTGGGCGGGCGAGCAGCTCGCCGCCGGCCGCGACGCCTACCTCTTCTTCGACAACGACGTGAAGGTGCGCGCGCCGTTCGACGCGATGGCGTTCATCGGGCGATTCCCCCGCCCCGGCTGAGGCGAGCCTCGCCATGCTGGCGGTGAGCGACGCCCGCTGCAAGACTTCGCGCATGACGGATGCCTCGACCGAACCGCAGCACGGCGCCGACCCGCACGACGCGAAGGTGCACGAGAAGCTGAACTGGCTGCGCGCGGGCGTGCTCGGCGCGAACGACGGCATCATCTCGGTGGCCGCGCTCGTCGTCGGCGTCGCGGCCGCCACGACGGACGTGGGCGCGATCCTCGTGGCCGGTGTCGCCTCGGTCGTCGCGGGGGCGATCTCGATGGGTCTCGGCGAGTACGTGTCGGTGTCGACGCAGCGCGACACCGAGCACGCGCTCATCGCGAAGGAGACGCGCGAGCTCGCGGAGATGCCCGACCAGGAGCTCGCCGAGCTCGCCGGCATCTACCGCGCGAAGGGCCTCTCGGCCGAGACCGCCGACCGGGTCGCACGCGAGCTCACCGAGCACGACGCGCTCGCCGCCCATCTCGAGGCGGAGCTCCACATCGCTGCGGACGATGTCGTGAACCCGTGGCACGCGGCCGGGGCATCCGCGCTGTCGTTCCTCGTCGGCGCCGTGCTGCCGATGCTCGCGATCCTGCTGCCGCCCCCCGAATGGCGGATCGCCACGACCTTCGTCGCGGTCGTCGTCGCGCTCGCGATCACCGGGTGGCTCTCGGCCTGGATCGGCGGGGCGCCGCGCGGACGTGCCGTGCTGCGCGTCGTCATCGGCGGAGCGCTCGCGCTCGTCGTGACGTGGGTCATCGGCGGGCTGCTCGGCGGGGTCGTCTGACGGGCGTCGCCCTCCGAACTGGGGCCGTGTGGGCGCACCGGGCCGCGCGTAGAGTGCGCCTCGACGGCCCGCGGGGACGGGCGGACGGCGAGGTGCACGATGTCCGGAGTCGGCCAGGCCTTCTCGAGGCGCACGTTCCTGCAGGGGTCGGCGGCCGTCGCCGGAATCAGTCTCCTCGGGCTGCCCGAGCTGCTGCAGGCGCCGCCCGGCGCGATCGCCGCACCGACCTCGACGGCGCTGCCCTCGGGGTACGCCGCGCCGACGACGCCGACCGGGGTCGCCCTCCCGATGCTGAGCGACGCACTGAACTTCAGCCGGCCCGAATGCTACGAGACGATCCAGGCCGGCCGACGGCCGAACAACCGCATGCACCAGACGGCCGACATCGACGGCGACGGGCAGGACGAGCTCATCGCCCGGGGCTCCGGCGGCATCCTCGCCTACCGCTTCGACCCGGGCACCGGCCAGTGGTGGAGCCTGCGCAACGGACCGGCATGGAGCGACAACCGAGGTTGGGCGCGCAACAACCACTTCGCGACGATCCAGACGGCCGACCTCGACGGCGACGGTCGCGCCGAGCTCATCGGGTGGGGGCCTGCGGGCATCGAGGTCTACCGGTACGTCTCCGATGCGGAGGGCTGGAGCGACCTCGATGTGGCGAACCCGATCACCCAGAAGAACTTCGAGGCCCCCTTCTACTCCGGCACGATGCAGTGCGCCGACATCGACGGCGACGGTCGCGACGAGCTCCTCGTCCGCTTCAGCGATGGCCTCCACGTGTGGAAGCTGGACGGCACGGCCTGGACGAAGATGCCGACGCTCACCGTCATGTCGGATACGAACGGCTGGGACCTGATGAGCCGGTTCCCGACGATCCAGTGCGCCGATCTCGACCTCACGGGCGTGGCGTGGGTGCTCGGCCGCGACGCCGCGGGCCTCCATGCCTGGAAGTACGCGAACGGCGGCTGGACGGAACCTCATCCGGTGCTCGCCGATCTGAAGGAGGACGACACCTCCCTCGGCGACGTGCTCTACGACGACTGCATCCAGTGCGCCGACCTCACGGGTTTCGGCAGCCTGAACCTCCTCGCGCGCGTCGGCCAGCAGCTCAGGGTGTGGCAGCACCGGCTCTCCGGGTGGGAGGAACTGGCGCCGGGCGCCGGCCCGATGCTCACCGACGCGAACGGGTGGAGCGAACCGCAGTACACGATGACGATCCAGACCGCGCGACTGGCGGGCGGACACGCCATGGTCTTCGCCCGGGCATGGGCCGGCATCGTCGTCTGGGAGTTCACCGGAGCGGAATGGATCGAGTTCGAGGCCGGTCACCCCGCCTGGTCGGACGACAACGGCTGGGACCGCGTCCAGTACTACAGCACGATCCAGACCGCCCGAGTGCGCACGAGCGACAACGAGTCGAACCCGCATGTGCCCGCCAACCAGTCGGGCACGGTCGACGTGCTGATCGGTCGCTCGGCGCTCGCGATCGAGACCTACTGCCTGCAGAGCGACGGCGACTGGGCGGAGACGAGCGCGCCGTGGCCCACGCTCGACGCCGGCGCCTACGCGGCGGCGGCGATCGCGCTCGGTCTCACCGACGGACGGCAGGTGCGCGACCTCTACGAGCTCGACCGCGATCTCGACAAGGACGCGTCGAAGCTCGACAGTCCGGTGCCGCCGCCGCCCGCCGAGTACACGGGTTCGCTCGGCACCTGGACGGCCACGTGCACCCAGCTCGCCGTCGAGCTGCGACGGGCCGGTGGCGTCAACGGCTGGTACACGAACGTGAACCATCTGATCACGCAGACCTCCATCGGCGACGACCTCTCGCTCCAGGCGGTCGCCGCAAGCCTCCAGCTCAAGGACACCTCGAAGACCTCGCTGGCCCTGTCGATCATCTCGACCCTCGCGAACGCCGCCGCGTCGGCACTCACCCTCGGCGACTTCGACGTGGCGTCGTGCGCCGCCGGGTTCGTCAGCTCCGCCTTCGGCGCCGGTGCCGCGGCGACGGGCGGCGCGAGCGACGCCGCGCAGAACACGATCGCCAACCTCGACGAAGAGCTCAGCACCCGATACCGAGCCGCACTCGACGAGAGCGCCGACCAGTCGGCCCGCGCGACGAAGGACTACGGGCTCATGACGGCGATCGCCGAGCAGATCGCGAGCGCGAACCTCGCCTGGTCGTGGAGCGGGCCCGCGCAGAACGCTATGTCCGACGCGAGCCAGCGATCGTTCAACGTCTCGGCCTGCCAGGCCCTGGTGATCCCGGTCGGCTGGAAGTGGTCGGTGTGGGGTCTCGACGTCGATGTCCCCCGCACGCCGTACGAGAAGTACCTGACGAACGGCTGGCTCTGGGCGACCGTGCCCGACGACGACCCCGAATCGTACTACTGCGGCCTCTACATGCTCGTGCAGGGCACCTACACGCTGATCGACGACAACCCGCTCTCCCTTGTGGTCGGGCCGTCGAACGCCACGATCACGTCGTACTCCGTTCCCGTCGAGGACATCATCGCCGCGCGTCACGGGTGGCCACGCCTCGGCAGCGCGGCGACCGAGCGCATCTACACGGGGTGCTCCGACGTCGCCGCCCCATGGACGTTCGGCCCCGATGCCGACACCACCGGCACCGCCGTGAGCGCCCTCGGCGCAGGCACCCTCGCGGCGGGCACCGCCGGAGCCGTCTCGCCGACCGTCGGCAGCACGTTCGCCACGACCGCAGCCGCATCGGGCAAGGCCACCGCCCGCGGCAGCAAGGGAACCCCGCAGAAGCCCGACAAGCCGAACCCGCCACGGCCGCTCGGCGTCGACCTCGCCCTGCGGGTGCGCCTCGAGCGCGACGCGATCGGCGAGATCGTCGCACGCATCGACGTCGCCAACTACGGGCTCAGCCCGGCCGAGGAGGCCGAGATCAACGTCGCGACCCTCGGCGGGCGGGCGCCGCGCGCGCACTCCCTGCCCACTCGCCCACGGGTCATCGACGACGGCGAGGAGCTGCGGGCGCACCTGCGCTATTCGGGCGTGCGCGGCAAGCCGGGCAAGCAGGTGCCCCTCAAGGTGACCGTGCGGTATCGCGGGGGCGAGTTCAGCGACACGCTGCTGCTGCAACTGCCCTGACGCCGGCGCCTCGCCCGCGCGCTCAGCCCACCCGACCGAGCGCGAGCGCCGCGTACATGAGCGCCGCGACCGTCTCGCCGTCGGAGATCTCGCCCTCGCGCACCATGCGCATGACGTCGGCCCACGGCACGGCGCGCACGGCCGATATCCCCTCTTCGAGCCGGGTCTCGCGCGAGGCATCCGCGTCACTCGCCCGCCTGAGGCCCGTCGCGAGATAGACGTGCTCGACCGCCCGGGCGATGCCGTTGAGCGCGGTCATACGGCCGATCTCACGCCATTCGGATGCCTCGTACCCGGTCTCCTCCGCGAGTTCGCGCTGAGCGGCGACGAGCGGGTCTTCTCCGTCGGTTCCGCCGGCCGGCACCTCGACGCTCGCCCCGACGGTGTGCCGGTCGACCGTGACGAGGAGCACCTCATCGTCGTCGGTGAGCGCGACCACGAAGGCGGCCGGGTGCGCCATCTCGACGACGCCGTAGATGCCGGCGTCGCCGTCGGGTCGCTCGACCTCGTCTTCGATCACCCGGATCCACCGGTTCTCGTAGACGGTGCGTGATGAGCGCGTCGGCCAGGCCATTCGACCCGGACTCAGATCTTCTCGATCGGGGCGATCTTGATGAGCAGCTTCTTCTGGCCGGCGCGATCGAACGAGACGTGCGCGATCTTCTTCGTGCCCTCGCCCGTGACCTGGGTGACCTTGCCCTCGCCGAAGTCGGTGTGTCGGATGCGGTCGCCGGCCTCGAGCGTGAGGTCGCCGTTGTCGCGCACCGTGCCCGTGACCTTGTTCGCCCACTCGGTCTTCGGCTTCGCGCTGCGGGTGACGCTGAACCGCTCGAGATCGCGGTCGCGGGTGCCCCACGCGCCGCCGTCGCGGCGGGCGTTGAGCGCGCGGGGTTGCGTGCCGCCGCGACTCGTCGCCATGCCGGGCGACTGCCGCCAGTCGATGAGCCCCTCGGGGATCTCCTGGAGGTAGCGGCTCGGCATCGCGACCGCGACCTCGCCGAACTGGGCCCGGCTCATCGCGAGCGAGAGGTAGAGGCGCTTGCGGGCGCGCGTGATGCCGACGTAGAAGAGGCGTCGCTCTTCGGCCGGTCCGCCGGGCTCGGACGCCGACATCTGGTGCGGCAGCAGCCCCTCTTCGATGCCCGTGAGGAACACGGCGTGGTACTCGAGCCCCTTCGCGGTGTGCAGCGTCATGAGCGAGACCGTGCCCGACGCGTCGTCGAGCTCGTCGGCCGCGGCGACGAGCGAGACCTGGGTGAGGAAGTCGACGAGCGTCGCACCCGGGTTCTCACGGTCGAAGTCGCGGGTCTGCGCGACGAGCTCTTCGACGTTCTCGGCACGCGTCTCATCTTGCGGGTCGCGGCTGTTGCGGAGCGCGTCGAGCAGGCCCGACCGCTCGAGCAGGAAGACGAGCACGTCGGAGACCTTCGTGCCCGAGACGCCCGTCGCCGCGCCCGCCGAGGCGCCGGCGGTCGGGTTGCCCTCGGCGTCGGTCGAGCCGCCCGCCGTCGCCAGCATCGCCGCCGCCTCGTCGAGCACGTCGGCGAGTGCGAGGATCGCACCGGTCACCTTCGGGCCGAGCCCGAGCCCACCCGCTGCGCGCATCGCCTCGCGGAAGCTCACCTCGTTCTGCTCGGCGAACGTCGCGATCGCCGTCTCGGTCGCCGGGCCGATGCCACGCTTCGGCGTGTTGAGGATGCGCCGCAGCGCGAGCTCGTCGAGCGGGTTCGCGACCGAGATGAGGTACGCCATCGCGTCCTTGATCTCGGCGCGCTCGTAGAACTTCGTGCCGCCGACGACGCGGTACGGCAGTGCCGAGCGCACGAAGATCTCCTCCAGCGCACGGGTCTGCGCGTTCGTGCGGTAGAACACGGCGACGTCGCGGTAGGCGATGCCGTCGCGGTGCAGTGCCTCGATCTCGTCGGCGATGAACTGCGCCTCGTCGTGCGCCGTGTAGCCGGTGTAGCCGACGATCTGATCGCCGTCTCCGTCGGCCGTCCAGAGTTTCTTGTCCTTGCGGTCGAAGTTGTTCGAGATGACCGCGTTCGCCGCGGACAGGATGTTCTGCGTCGACCGGTAGTTCTGCTCGAGCAGCACGACCCGCGCACCGGGGAAGTCGCGCTCGAACTCGACGATGTTGCGGATGTCGGCGCCGCGGAACGCGTAGATCGACTGGTCGGAGTCGCCGACCACCGTCAGCGAGGCGCCCGGGATCGACCCCGAGGCATCCACGAGCCCGCGCACGAGGATGCCGTGCTCGTCGAGCTCGCGCACGACGGCCGGCTCGATCGGCCGGGTGAGCTCTCGGATGAGCGCGTACTGCGCGTGGTTCGTGTCCTGGTATTCGTCGACGAGGATGTGCCGGAACCGGCGCTGATACAGCGCCGCCACCTTCGGGAAGGCGCGGAACAGGTAGACCGTCTCGGCGATCAGGTCGTCGAAGTCGAGGGCGGATGCCTCGCGCAGGCGCCGCGTGTACTGCCGGAAGATCTCCAGGAACATGACCTCTTGCGGGTCGTTCGTGTTCGCGTTGCGCGCGTACGTCTCGACGTCGGCGAGCTCGTTCTTGAGCTTCGAGATCTTCGCCTGGGCGCTCGCGGGCGTGAAGCCCATCGTGTCGGCGTCGAGCTCTTTGATGATGCGCTTGAGGATCGTGCGCTGGTCGGCGGAGTCGTAGATCGTGAACGTCGACGAGAGCCCGAGCGACTCGGCCTCGCGGCGCAGGATGCGCACGCACGCCGAGTGGAACGTCGAGATCCACATGCCGGACGCGCTGTCGCCGAGGAGCGCCTGCACGCGCTCGCGCATCTCGGCGGCGGCCTTGTTCGTGAAGGTGATCGCGAGGATCTGGCTCGGCCAGGCCTCGCGCGTCTCGATGAGATGGGCGATGCGGTGCGTGAGCACCCGGGTCTTGCCCGAGCCCGCGCCCGCGACGATGAGCAGCGCCGGGCCGCGGTACTCGACGGCCTCTTTCTGCTGCGGGTTGAGGCCGTCGGTGAGGCGGGAACCGGGGCCGGATGCGTCGGCGGAACGTGCGGGCGGCGCCTCGCGCCAGCCGGCCGGGTCGTCGGGGTCGAGGATCAGCGTCATGTCGCCTTCAAGTCTAGGCGCGGCCGCCGACACCACGTCCGCCGCCACCCGTCGGTCGAGCAGGCGCGCAGCGCCGTGTCGAGACCACGCCGCGGAGGCGGACCCGATACGCTCCTCGTCGCTACTCGGCCGACCTCGCGAAGTCCGCCCGCGCCTCGACGCCGAGATCGGGATGGTCGACGAAGACCCCGTCGACCCCCGTCGCGAGCACCTCCGCGAACTCCGTCGCCCAGTCACCGTAACCGGCCCGGGCGGAACCCCTCCGGTTCGCGGCGACGAGGAACCGGTTCTCGGGCCGCAGCGTCCACGTGTAGACCTCGAGACCGACCGCGTGCGCCGCGGCGACGAGCGCCGCTCCGCGCAGGGGCGGCGCCGAGGCATCCCTCACCGGCTTCGGGGGCGGCCCGACGAGGCGGCCCTTGCCGACGCTCACGCCGTCGAAGCGGCCGGCCAGGTCGCGCAGGCCGTCGGCGGTGACGAACGAGTCGTACCGCGGCGCCCGCCGCCCGTGTTCGAGCACGAGGTCCCACGGCGCGCCGTGCTCCTCGACGAGGGCGATGCGCTTGCCACGGATGCCTCGTGCCGCGAGCCGATCGAGCAGCGTCGGTTCGAACGCCTCCATGATCAGCCGCTCGTCGCCCGCGCCCCAGCCGGCGGCGTCGAGCTCGGCGGCGAACAGCTCGTCGAGCGGCAGGCCGAGGGCGTCGAAATGGGCGGCGTGCTTGAACTCGGCGACCATGCGGATCATACGGCGCTGCTCGTCGGCGGCCGTTTCGATGAGGTCGAACAGGTCGCGCAGCCGGATGATCGGGTAGCGGCCGTCGAAGCTCGCGCTCGCCGGCCGCAGCGACCCGAGCCGTTCGCGGGCGCGCAGCGTCGAGAGCTCGGCCCACGTGAAGTCCTCGGTGAACCAGCCGGTGAGCGGGGCGCCGTCGATCTCCCGCGTGGTGCGCCGACCCGCGAACTCGGGTCTCGCCGCGACATCCGTGGTGCCCGAGATCTCATTCTCGTGCCGCAGCACGAGCACCCCGTCGCGCGTCGAGACGATGTCGGGCTCGACCGCGTCGGCGCCGAGCGCGAAGGCGAGCTCGTAGGCCGACCGGGTGTGCTCGGGGCGGTAGCCCGGCGCGCCGCGGTGTCCGATGACGAGCGGACTCGAGGCCAGGTCGGGCTGCATCTGCCCAGCGTAGCCAGCGGCCCAGGGGCCGGTCGTCGGCCGCCCCGGAATTCCGCGAGAACTCACGGCGTTGTCACGAAGAAGTCGGGTAGGTTTGTTACCTGGCACGGATGCCGCATCCGGTCGCCGATCCCCCGCATCCGACGACAGCCGAAAGCAGAGGAATCCATGGCTCTCGACAACCCCGCATTCTCGCGGAACTCCGCCTTCTCTTCGCAGGGAGCCGTGGCCGCAGCGCAAGACCTCTCGGCCCAGCAGCTGCAGGAGATGTACAACCAGCCGTCGACGCCGCCCGCCGGCGAGACGATGACGGTCGAGACGACGCTCGCCAAGTCGGTCGCCGGCTTCGGCCTGCTGCTCGTCGGTGCCGCGATCGGCTGGATGACGGTCGAGAGCGTGCCGTTCCTCTGGATCAGCGCCGGCATCGTCGGCTTCGTGCTCGCACTCGTCAACACCTTCAAGCGCGAGCCGTCGGCCGGCCTCATCCTCGCCTACGCGGGCGTGCAGGGCCTCTTCGTCGGCGGCATCTCGGCCTGGTACGAGATGGCCTTCGGCGGCGGCATCGTCGCACAGGCCGTGATCGCGACGCTCGTCGTCTTCGGCGTGACGCTCGCCCTCTTCGCCTCGGGCAAGATCCGCGCCTCGAAGCGCGCGACCAAGGTCTTCCTCATCGCGATGGTCGGCTACCTCGTGTTCTCGCTCGTCACCTGGGGCCTGCAGCTCTTCGGCGTGATCGGCGACGTGCGCTCGCAGCCGAGCCCGTTCTTCGGCATCGAGTGGGGCCTCATCATCGGCGTGCTCGTCGTGCTCATGGCGGCGTACTCGCTCGTGCTCGACTTCGACTTCATCCAGCAGGGCGTGCGCAACCGCGCCCCGAAGAAGTACGAGTGGACCGGTGTCTTCGGCATCATGGTCACCGTCATCTGGCTCTACCTCGAGATCCTGCGCATGCTCGCGATCGCGCGCGACTAGTCGCTCCGCCGGTCGAGTAGGCGCGCAGCGCCGTATCGAGACCCGAACGGCCGCCCCTTCGCTTGTCGAGGAGGCGGCCGTTCGGCGTTTTTCGGGCGCACCCGGCGCTGAGCGAATCAGGAGTCTTCCCAGTGGGTCGCGAGTGTGATGGAATCGCTCGAGGCATCCCGCGGCATTGCGCAGGCGGTACGCCCGTCCCCTGCGACCCGAACGCCCCGGAGACCCGATTGATCCGCCCCGCTTCACCTCACTTACGTGCCCGTCGAACGGGTCGATCGTTCTCGCTCGCTGTCGTCGCGCTTCTTGCCATTGCCTCGGCGGCACCGGTAGCAACGGCCGCCTCCGCGGCGCCCGCCGTCCTTTCCCGTGCCGACGGAATCAGCGCCACCTCGATCGGAACCGCCTCGATCTCGGGCAAGGTCACGCTGAGCGACGGCAGTCCACTGGCAGAGGGCTCGGTCAGTGCAACCGGCCCAGGAGACGGATCCGCGCGGACCGCCGCTGACGGGACCTACCGCATCGATGGGTTACCGCCGGGCAAGTACACCTTGCTGTTCAACCCCCGGCGCGAAGACCTGGCGGACTACGTTCCCGAATACTGGAACAACAAGTACGTCTTCCAAGACCCGACGTACTTCGACCTCACGGCCGGCCAGAGTCGCACCGGCATGAATGCGACGCTCGGGCGCGGTGCAACGATCTCAGGAAGGGTCGACCTCGCCGGGGGCGTTCCGTTCGGAGTCGGTTTGGTCAACGTGGTGAATGCCGACGGGTTCTCCGCGGTGCGGGGCAACTCGGGCGAGCTGTCGGCGGACGGCACGTTCTCGATCCGTGCGGTCCCTCCCGGCACATGGACACTCGAGTACTGGTGCCACGATACTTACGGCAGGCACTACATGCCCGAGTACTGGGGCAACAAGCCCTACCGTTCGCAGGCAACATACTTCACTGTTGCCGCGGGCGGTGTTCGCACGAACATGAACGCCGAACTCATTCGCGGCGGGTCGATCTCGGGCCGGCTGACCGGCCCCGCGGGCGAGCCGCTCGCCGACGTTTCGGTCATGCTCGACAGTGCCCACAGCTGGGCCACCGGGGTCGACCGGCAGGAGCTGACGCTCGGTGCGACGACCGATGCGAACGGCTCATACACCGTGCACGGTGTCGCGCCCGGCCTATGGACGCTGTACACCTATCCGCCGGAGGGTTCCGGGCTCCGCCATGAATGGTGGAGCGACCGACGCATCGGAAACGGCGACCCGATCCGCCTGCTCGCGAACCAAGACCTGTACGGCAGGAACCTACAACTCACGTACGAATCGAAGACACACCCGTGGGGCGCGGTCTCCCGCATCGCCGGGAGTGATCGCTACGCCACCGCAGCCCGAGTCTCAGCCGCGCAATTCTCACCAGGCGTACCAGTGGCGTACCTCGCCAGCGGGGTGACGTTTCCCGACGCGCTCTCTGCCGCACCGGTCGCCGCTGCAAATCGTGGACCAGTGCTACTGACGGCGCCGACGAGGCTTCCCGGTGTCGTCTCCGACGAACTCCGACGGCTACAGCCGAAGCGCATCGTCGTTCTTGGCGGCGTCGGATCGGTGAACGCTTCGATCGAACGCGAGCTCGCTTCGTTGACGTCGGGAAGTGTGACGCGGATCGGCGGCGTTGATCGGTATGCCACTTCGGCCGCGCTCTCGAAAGCTCAATTCGTGCCGGGTGTGCCGGTCGCCTACATCACGAGCGGATCGAAGTTCCCGGACGCGCTTTCGGCTGCCCCACAGGCGGCCCTGAGCGACGGACCGATCCTCCTGACTGATGGTCGTGGCCAACTCCCGGCCGCCATCGTCGCCGAATTGAAGCGCCTGAAGCCCGAGGAAGTCAGGATCATCGGGGGTGGCACCGTCGGCCCGTACTCCTATACACAACTCGACTCGCTCTCGGCGGCGGACGGCTCGGAGATCATCAGCGGCCGCGATCGATATGAAACGTCGGCACTTCTGTCGACGCGGTTCGATTACGGCGTCTCGGTCGCATATGTAGCAAACGGCATGGAGTTCCCCGATGCCTTGGCCGGCGGCCCGGTCGCCGGCATCAGGAGTGGATCCGTCCTCTTGACCTCACGAGACAGCCTGCCCAAGTCCGTCGCAGATGAGCTCAAGCGCCTGCGCCCCGACAAGATCGTCATCCTCGGCGGCACCGGCGCGGTGTCATCCAAGGTCGAAGCCCAGCTCAATGCCATCTCCGGCTGATCGGGTTGCTCCGTCTCAGTACCCGAATGCCGCGGCGGCGGCCCTGATCGCCTCGGCGGATGCCGCGAGCTGCGCCCGCTCGCGATCGGAGAACGGGGTGCCGACGATCGGTCGCGCACCCTCGCCGTCGACAACGCTCGGCAGCGACAGCGCGACGCCCTCGAGTTCGGGGAACCCGAGGCCGTGCACCGTGCTCACCGGCAGCACGGCGTGCTCGTCTCGGAGCACCGCCTCCACGATGCGGGCGCCCGTGAGCCCGATGGCGTAGTTCGTCGCGCCCTTGCCGCGGATTACGGTGTATGCCGCCTCCCGCACCTCGCGGGCGATACCATCGAGTTCCTCGACCGTGAACCGCTCACCGCCCGCCCAGTCGAGGATCGGCACCGGACCGATGCGCGCCTCCGACCACAGCGGGAACTCGGTGTCGCCGTGCTCGCCGACGATGTTCGCGTGCACGCTCGACGTCGCCACCCCCGCCCGTTCGGCGAGCCGCCACCGCAGGCGTGACGTGTCGAGCACCGTGCCCGAACCGAAGACGCGCTCGGGCGGCAGCCCCGTGATGCGCTGGGCGACGAGCGTCAGCACGTCGACGGGATTGGTGACGAGGACGAACACGGCACCCGGCGCCCGCTCGAGGAGCAAGGGCAGCAACCGTTCGAGAATGCCGACGTTCGTGCCGGCGAGGTCCATGCGCGTCTGGCCGGGAGCCTGCTTCGCCCCGGCTGTGACGACGATCGCGTGCGAGCCCTCGACGACGCCGAGATCCGAACCGCCGGTGACCCGCGCACGAGTGAATTGGGTCCCGTGCGCGAGGTCGAGCACCTCGGCCTCGACCTTCTCGGCGGCGATGTCGTAGAGCACGATCTCCGCGGCAGAATCCCTGATAAGCGCGGCATAGGCCAGGCTCGATCCCACCGCTCCGGCCCCGACGACGGTCAGCTTGCTGTTCTCGACGACTCCCATGCGGCCAGTCTGCCGCACTCGAATCTTCCCAACGGGGTCTCCCGTGTGCTGAAATCTCTGGAGGCATCCCGCGGCCTCGCGCATGGCGGCAGCCCGTCCCCTGCGACCCGAACACACTGGAGACCGATTGCCCCGCCTGACCGCCAACCACGGCGCACGATCCACACGCCTGTTGTCCGCCTTGTCGCTTGCGGCGACGGTCGCGGTCCTGATGACCATTTCGGTCGCGCAGCCGGCGATCGCGGGACCGACGGCGTCAACCGATGCCACCACCGCGAGCGTTGCTGCTTCGACCGACGGAACTGCCTCGATCTCCGGGCGGGTGACGCTCGAGGGGGGAACGCCCGCCAACGGAGCGTGGATCTCGGCCACCACAGACGACGACCAAACCTTCACCACCCGTTCGTCTTCGACCGGCGACTATCGCCTCGTCGATCTTCCACGCGGCCGCTACCTCCTGACCTTCAGCGCCGGACTCGACTACGTCGAAGAGTTCTGGGGGGACACTCCATTCGAGTACAAGGCGGTCCCGATCGAGCTGGCGGAAGGCCAGCAACTCAGCGGGCGCAATGCCAGCCTTCAGAAGAGCGGAGCGATCTCGGGCGTCGTCACGTCGTACGACGGCAAACCGCTTCCGAACATCAGCGTCAATCTCAGGCTCGGCCCCTACTTCGATTCACGGGGATACGCCCAGACGGCGGATTGGGCTTGGGCGACGACCGACGCCGATGGAAGGTACCTCGTACGAGGCCTCGCTCCGGGGAACTGGCTTGTCGAGTTTCAGCCTTTGACAGACAGCCCCTACCGAGCCGAATCCTGGAGCGACAAGGAAACCTTTTGGTCTGCGGACGGGGTCCAAGTGCTGAGCGGCCATCACGTCGCCGGGAGGAACGCCCGACTCACACTCGAGTCGCTCAAGGCCCCATGGGGCGCAGTCGGTCGAATCTCCGGTGCTGACCGCTTCTCCACGGCCGCGGCCGTCTCGAAGTCGCAGTTCGCTCCAGGGGTGTCAGTCGCCTACGTCGCGAGTGGCCGAGCCTTCCCGGACGCGCTCGCCGCGGGGCCCGTCGCGACCAAGAATGCGGGTCCGGTTCTGCTCACGGAGCCCGGCCAGCTTCCCTCAGCGGTACGGGAGGAGTTGAGACGACTTCGCCCCGCACGGATCGTGGTGCTCGGCGGGACCGGCTCAGTCTCCGCCGGAGTCGCCCGAGAACTCTCGTCGCTGACGAGCGGCGGCGTGACGCGCCTCGCGGGCGCCGATCGATACCTGACTTCCGTCGCGATCTCGAAAGCGAACTACTCGCCGGGCGTACCCGCGGTGTATCTAGCCAGCGGGGCCGACTTCCCCGACGCCCTCGCCGGAGCGCCCGCCTCGGGAGTCGCTGGCGGGCCGATTCTCCTCACCGGGAGAACCTCGCTCCCGGCGTCGGTGCTCGCTGAGCTCAACCGGCTTCGCCCGGAACGCATCGAAATACTCGGCGGAGCTGGTGCGATCGATTGGCCAATCGAGAACACGTTGCGCGCGAAATTCGACGACATGGTCTTCCGAACCGACGGCGCCGATCGATACGAGACCGCGGTTGGAGTGTCCGCAGAGCTCCTACCGGGTGTCGAAGTGGCGTACATCGCGAACAGCGCTTCGTATCCCGACGCACTCGCCGCTGCTCCCATCGCCGGACTCCGCAGCGGATCGATTCTCCTCTCTCCCAGAGACCGGCTGCCGAGCTCCGTCGTCGCCGAGTTGAAGCGACTTCGCCCACAGCGGATCGTCGTCCTTGGCGGCATCGGCGCCGTTTCGACCAAGGTCGAGGGGCAGCTCAAGGCGCTCACAGGCTGACCTCCGAGTGCGCAGACCCCCTGCCGCAACGCCGAAGGGCGCCGGCCTCACGGCCGGCGCCCTTCGCGCACTCCCCTTCACACAACGCGAGGGGGCGGGGAGCGGTCACTCCCACTCGATGGTCCCCGGCGGCTTCGACGTGACATCGAGCACGACCCGATTGACCTCGCGCACCTCGTTCGTGATGCGGTTCGAGATCTTCGCGAGCACGTCGTACGGCAGGCGGGTCCAGTCGGCGGTCATCGCGTCCTCCGACGAGACGGGGCGCAGCACGATCGGGTGACCGTAGGTCCGGCCGTCGCCCTGCACGCCCACCGAGCGCACGTCGGCCAGCAGCACGACCGGGCACTGCCAGATCTCGCCATCGAGGCCGGCCTTGCTCAGCTCCTCGCGGGCGATCGCGTCGGCGTCGCGAAGCAGTTCGAGCCGGTCGTGGGTGACCTCGCCGACGATGCGGATGCCGAGGCCGGGGCCGGGGAACGGCTGGCGGCCGACGATCGCCTCGGGCAGGCCCAGCTCGCGGCCGATCGCGCGCACCTCGTCCTTGAAGAGGGTGCGCAGCGGCTCGACGAGCTCGAACTGCAGGTCTTCGGGGAGGCCGCCGACGTTGTGGTGGCTCTTGATGTTCGCGGTGCCCGAACCACCGCCCGACTCGACGACATCGGGATACAGCGTGCCCTGTACGAGGAACTTGATCGGCTTGCCGTCGGCGGCGGCCTCGGCGATGAGGTCGCGCTCCGCGGCCTCGAACGCGCGGATGAACTCGCGGCCGATGATCTTGCGCTTCTCCTCGGGGTCGGTGACCCCGGCGAGGGCGTTCAGGAACGTCTCCTCGGCGTCGATCGTGACGAGGCGAACGCCCGTCGCGGCGACGTAGTCGTTCTGCACCTGCTCGCGCTCGCCCTTGCGCAGCAGCCCGTGGTCGACGAAGACCGCGGTCAGCTGGTCGCCGACGGCGCGCTGCACGAGTGCGGTGGAGACGGCCGAGTCGACGCCGCCCGAGAGCGCCGAGATGACGCGGGCGTCGCCGACCTGCTCGCGGATGCGAGCGACCTGCTCGGCGATGACGTTGCCCGAGTTCCACTCGGCGGGGATGCCGGCGGCGCGGTGCAGGAAGTTCTCGATGATGCCCTGGCCGAACGGCGAGTGCTTCACCTCGGGGTGCCACTGCACGCCGTAGAGCTTGCGCTCGTCGTTCGCGAACGCGGCGACCGGGGTCGACTCGGTCGACGCGAGCACCTCGAAGCCCTCGGGCGCCCGGGCGACCGAGTCGCCGTGGCTCATCCAGACGGTCTGCGAAGCGGGCTGGTCGACGAGGAGCGCGTTGCCCGAGGCATCCGTGACCGTGGCGTCGGTCGCGCCGTACTCGCGCGCGCCGGTCTCGGCGACCTCGCCGCCGAAGTGGCGCGCCATCACCTGGAAGCCGTAGCAGATGCCGAGCGTCGGAACGCCGAGCTCGAGGATCTCCTCGTCGAGCTGCGGGGCGCCCTGCTCGTACACCGAGCTCGGCCCGCCCGACAGCACGATGCCGATCGGGTTCTTCGCGCGCACCTCGTCGGCCGAGATCGTGTGCGGCACGATCTCGGAGTAGACGGATGCCTCGCGCACGCGCCGCGCGATCAGCTGCGCGTACTGCGCGCCGAAGTCGACGACGAGGACCGGGCGCTGCTCGGTCTGCTGATCGGTCACTGCTGTGCCTCCACGGAGTCGGGGGTTGGGTCGGATGCCTCGGGCGCGGCGGCACCCGCGACGGCGACGTCATCGCCGGCGGTCGCCGCATCGGCTTCGCGCCGGTCGAGGTACGCACGCACCTCGCGCCCGATGCGCGCCTCGAGGAAGAACGAGAGGAACGGGATGATGCCGCCGAGGGCGATGACGATGAACCGCGTGAACGGCCAGCGCATGAGGCTCCACAGGCGGAAGTCGCTGAACAGGTAGACGACGTAGAACCAGCCGTGGGCGATGAGGATGCCGGTCGAGAGGTTCACGCCCTGACCCGTCGACTCGAGGCCCGAGGCCGTCTCGAGCACGGGCTCGAGGCTCACGAGCCCGTTCGGGCCGAACGCGAAGAGCTCGTAGTGCCAGACGTACTTCAGGAGCATCTCGGCGCAGAGCAGGAGCAGCATCACGCCCGTGATGACCGAGGCCACCTGGTAGAACTTCAGCGCCCCGCGAATGCGCGGCAGATCGGCGAGTTTGGGCTCGAGGGGCATGCGTACAGTCTACGTGGCGTCGCTGGGCGTTCGATCAGCGGAGCCCGCGGCCGCCGCCGCCTCGGCCGCGTCGCGCTCGCGCTCGACCGCGTCGCGCACCAGCCGGTACCAGAGGTAGATCGCGAAGCCCGCGAACACGACCCACTCGACCGCGTAGAAGACGTTGAGCCAGTTCAGCTCGGTGGCCTGCTCGGGCGGCGGCGACGAGATCGCGTCGAGCCCCGCGACCGGGTCGGCCGCCGTGACGTACCCGAAGTAGACAGGGCGGTCGTCGTAGTCCGCCCACAGGTTGATGAGCTGCGCGACGGCGACGGTGTTCATCGTGAACGGGTCGGCATCGGTGTCGGGCGGCACCGGCGCCTCGGTCGGCAGGAACCGGCCGACGATGCTGACCTGCTCGGTGCCGTCGAGCCCCGCCTCGAACTCGTCGATCGCCGCCTGCACAGACGCCCCGTCGGGCGCCCAGCCCAGGGCGATGGGGATGCCTCCGGCCGGGGCATCCGCGACCTCGAGGTGGGCGACCGCCCAGTAGCCCTCGACGCCGTCGTTCACGCGCCCCTCGATCACGACCGTGTCGCCCGGCACGTAGGTGCCCGTGACCTCGACGCGCTGTGCGGTGACGACCTGGCGGGTCGGTGCGTCGGGCTCGGCGATGCCGTCGAAGGGCAGCACCTCCTCGGTCGGGCGCTCGATCACGACCGCCTGCTCGACGGCGCGCTCGATCTGCCACTGGCCGAGGAGCGCGAAGCCCGCGGCGACGGCGAGCGCGAGCACGAGCGCCGCGATCCAGCGGGGGCGCAGCATCATGCGCACGACGGCGCGGCGTGAGTCGGCGGACACGATGGACAAGCCTACCCGCGCACGGCTGGGAGGTCGGCCGAGTAGGCGCGCAGCGCCGCCGGTCGGTCGAGTAGGCGCGCAGCGCCGCCGCCGGCCGGTCGAGTAGGCGCGCAGCGCCGCCGCCGGCCGGTCGAGTAGGCGCGCAGCGCCGTATCGAGACCACCGGCCCCCGCCGGATCAGTCGACCTTCACGATGTCGGGTGCCTCGAGGCGCACGCGGTCGGCGGACTCGTCGTCGGGCTGCTCCTGCGACGCCCGCTCGGCGGCGACGCGCTGCAGGTAGCGTTCGACCTCGAGGGTCTCGCGGGCCTCGTCCCAGCCGAGTACGCGCCCCATGAGCCTCGCCGCGACGGGTGCGGCCGAGACGCCGCGGTCCCACGCCTCGATCGAGATGCGGGTTCGGCGCGCGAGCACGTCGTCGAGATGCAGCGCGCCCTCGTGCGAGGCCGCGTAGACGACCTCTGCGGCGAGGTAGTCGTCGGCGCCCGGCAGCGGCTCGCCGAGCTCGGGGTCGGCGCGGATGAGGTCGAGCAGTTCGTCGGTCAGGGTGCCGTAGCGGTTCAGCAGGTGCTCGATGCGCACCTTGTGCACGCCGAACGCGCGCGCGATCTTCCCGCGCTTGTTCCACGCCGCCTGGTAACCCTCGGCGCCGAGGAGCGGGATGTCCTGCGTGGTGGATGCCGGAACCTTGCCGTCGAGCGCGTCGACGGCGGCGTCGATCGCGTCCTTCGCCATGACCCGGTACGTCGTCCACTTGCCGCCCGCGATGACGACGAGCCCGGGCACGGTGTGCGCGACGAGGTGCTCGCGCGAGAGCTTCGACGTCTGGTCGCTCTCGCCCGCGAGCAGCGGCCGCAGGCCGGCGTAGACGCCCTCGACGTCTTCACGGGTCAGCGGGATCGAGAGCACCCGGTTCACGTGCTCGAGCAGGTAGTCGATGTCGGCCGCGGTCGCGGCGGGGTGCGCCTTGTCGAGGTTCCAGTCGGTGTCGGTCGTGCCGATGAGCCAGTGCCGGCCCCACGGGATCACGAACAGCACGCTCTTCTCGGTGCGGAAGATCATGCCCATGGCCGACTGGATGCGGTCGCGCGGCACCACGAGGTGGATGCCCTTCGACGCCCGCACCTTGAACGTGCCGCGCTCGCCCACCATGCGCTGGGTGTCGTCGGTCCAGACGCCCGTCGCGTTCACGACCTGCTTCGCGCGGATCTCGAAGTGCTCGTCGGACTGCAGGTCGTGGGCCTTGACGCCGACGACCCGTTCGCCGACCTTGATGAAGCCCTCGACCTTCACACGGCTCGCGACGTGGGCGCCGTAGAAGCTCGCCGTGCGGGCGAGCGAGGCGACATAGCGGGCGTCGTCGACCTGGGCGTCGTAGTAGGTGAGGCCGCCGACGAGCGCGTCCTTCGAGAGCGACGGGATGGCCCGCATCACCTGGCGCTTCGACAGGTGCCGGTGGTGCGGCACCCCCGGCGGACGGCCGCCCGTGTAGCTGAAGATGTCGTAGAGCATCATGCCGGCGCCGACGTAGAAGCGCTCGAAGAATCGGCGCTTCAGCGGGTAGAGGAACCGCACGGGCTTCACGAGATGCGGGGCGATGCGCTGGAGGAGCAGGCCCCGCTCGATGAGCGCCTCGCGGACGAGCCGGAAGTCGAGCTGCTCGAGGTAGCGGATGCCGCCGTGCACGAGCTTGGACGAGCGGCTCGAGGTGCCCGAGGCCCAGTCGCGCGCCTCGAGGAGGCCCGTGGAGAGCCCTCGGGTCACGGCGTCGAGCGCCGCTCCGGTGCCGACGATGCCGCCGCCGACGACGAGGATGTCGAGCTCTTTCTCTTTGAGGCGGGCGATCGCCGCCTCGCGCTCCTCAGGTCCGAGCTTCTGCGAACGCGTCACCGACTTGAGCTTCGCCATCGTCCCACCCCGTCCCCGCGGCGTCGAGGCCCGGCCGCGTGATCGATTTCCACGCTACCCGAACACCGTCGCCGTGAGGAGGGGCTGCCGCCGGGTTACGAACCCAGGTACGGTTCGACGATGACCTCGACCCGCTGGAACTCCTTGAGGTCGGAGTACCCGGTCGTCGCCATCGACTTCTTGAGCGCGCCGACGAGGTTCGCCGTGCCGTCGGCCGCGGGGGCCGGGCCGTAGAGCACCTCTTCGAGCGGGGCGACCTGGCCGACCTGCACGCGACGGCCGCGGGGAAGCTTCGGGTGGTGCGCCTCGGCGCCCCAGTGGTAGCCGGCGCCGGGCGCGTCGGTCGCGCGCGCGAGGGCCGCGCCGAGCATGACCGCGTCGGCGCCGCACGCGATCGCCTTCACGATGTCGCCCGCGGTGCCGACGCCGCCGTCGGCGATGACGTGCACGTAGCGGCCGCCGGACTCGTCGAGGTAGTCGCGGCGTGCGCCCGCGACATCCGCCACGGCCGTCGCCATCGGGGCGTGGATGCCGAGCGTCGCGCGCGTCGTCGAGGCGGCGCCGCCGCCGAAGCCGACGAGCACGCCGGCCGCGCCGGTGCGCATGAGGTGGAGCGCCGCGGTGTACGTCGCCGCGCCGCCGACGATGACGGGAACGTCGAGCTCGTAGATGAACTTCTTGAGGTTCAGCGGCTCCTGGTTCTTGGACACGTGCTCGGCCGAGACGGTCGTGCCGCGGATCACGAAGAGGTCGACGCCCGCCGCGACGACGGTCTCGTAGAGCTCCTGCGTGCGCTGCGGCGAGAGGGCGCCGGCGACGGTCACGCCCGCGGCGCGCACCTCGGCGAGTCGCGCGGCGACGAGCTCGGGCTTGATCGGGGCGGCGTAGAGCTGCTGCATGCGCTCGGTCGCCCGGTCGGACGGCAGGTTGCGGATCTCGGCGAGCACGGGCTCGGGGTCGTCGTACCGGGTCCAGAGGCCCTCGAGGTCGAGCACGCCGAGGCCGCCGAGCTTGCCCATCGTGATCGCCGTCTGCGGCGAGACGACCGAGTCCATCGGCGCCGCGAGGAACGGGATGTCGAACTGGTAGGCGTCGATCGACCACGCGACCGAGACGTCTTCGGGGTCGCGCGTGCGCCTGCTCGGCACGATCGCGATGTCGTCGAACGCGTACACTCGGCGGCCCCGCTTGGAGCGGCCGATCTCGATCTCCTGGCTCACCGTTCCACCCTACCGGTCGGCCCGGGCGCGGGCCCGGTCCCCCGCCGGGCGGACGCCCCGACCGTCCTCAGCGGAACAGCCGCGACGCGACGGCGCGCGCGAGGTCGTCGGGCGCGGCTCCCGCGGGCGCCTCGATCGCGCCCGCGTTCCAGAGGGTGGCGAAGCCGTGCACGAGCGACCACGCGGCGAGGGTGTTCGCGCGCGCATCTCCGGCCGCCGCGCTCGCGCCGGCGCGCAGCAGGTCGCCGGCGCGATCGCGCGCCTCGACGAGCGCGGGGTCGTCCTCGCGCACCAGCTCGGGCCGGAACATGACGGCGAAGCGGCCCGGCTCGGAGGTCGCGAACCGCACGTAGGCGACGCCCGCCTCGGCGAAGTCGTCGCCGGATGCCTCGAGCTCGCGCACGAGCCGGGCGAAGCCGTCGGCGGCGATGGCGGTGAACAGGCCCGTGCGGTCGCCGAAGTGGTGGGCGGGCGCGGCGTGCGAGACGCCGACGCGGCGCGCGAGGTCGCGAAGGCTCAGCCGGTCGACGCCGTCGGCTTCGATCGCTTCGACGGCGGCTTCGATGAGGGCCGCGCGCAGGTCGCCGTGGTGGTAGGCCATGCGACGACCCTACGCGAGTGATCTAGTCATTGACAAGATCGGTCGTGAGGTGCAATCTAGACACTGACAAGTTGCTCTGGAAGGAGCCGCGCATGACCACCTCTCCCACGACCGCGGCCGACGCCTCGCGCCGACCGACCGACCGCAACCCCTGGGCGCAGACGTTCCTCTCGCCCGTGCCGATCGCCTTCGTCGTCGGCGCGGTCGGCACCGCCCTCGTCGGCGTCGTCCTCTCCGCACTCGACGTCACCGAGCTCGCCTCGACCTGGCAGGCCTGGCTCACCGGCGGGCTCGCCGCGATGTTCCTCATCGCGGCGTCCGGCCGCCTGCAGCCGAAGCTCCGCGCCGGCCTCGCCATGATGGTGCCGCCCGTGTTCCCGCGCCCCGAGCTCATCGTCGCCGCGACGGGCGTGCTCGAAGCCGCGGGGGCGATCGGGCTGCTGATTCCCGCGACCCACGATCTCGCCGCGATCTGCCTCGCACTCCTGCTCGTCGCGGTGTTCCCCGCCAACGTGCGCGCGGCCCGCCTCGGCGAGCGCGTGGGCAGCCTCGGCTCGCCCCTCGTGCCGCGCACGATCGAGCAGATCCTGTGGATCACCGCCTGCCTCGCGGTCGCGTTCGGCTGAACGTTCCGGCCGCTCAGCGCACCCGGGCGACCCGGCGCTCGTCCCACACGGGCGCGTCGGTCTCGACGACGTCGCCCGACTCGGCGAACACGACGAATCGGTCGAAGCTGCGCGTGAACCACCGGTCGTGCGTGACCGCGAGCACCGTGCCGTCGAACCGCTCGAGCGCCTGTTCGAGCGCCTCGGCCGACACGAGGTCGAGGTTGTCGGTCGGCTCGTCGAGCAGCAGCAGGGTGGCCCCCGAGAGCTCGAGCAGCAGGATCTGCAGGCGGGCCTGCTGCCCGCCCGACAGCTGCTCGAAGTTCTGCAGCGCGGCGCCCGCGAGCCCGTAGCGGTCGAGTGCCGAGCTCGCCGCCTCGCGGGCCATGCCGTCGCGGTTCGCGTCGCCGCGGTGCAGGATGTCGAGCAGCGTCCGACCGCGGAACTCCGGATGCTCGTGGTTCTGCGCGAACCAGCCCGGCACGACCCGTGCGCCGAGCACCGCGCGCCCCTCGTGCGGCACGCGCGCGAGCGTCTCGCCCACGCTCGTCACGTGCCCGAGGGTGCGGTCGGGGTCGGTGCCGCCGCCCGCGAGCAGCCGCAGGAAGTGCGACTTGCCCGAGCCGTTCGAGCCGAGGACCGCTACGCGGTCGCCGTACCAGACCTCGAGGTCGAACGGGCGCATGAGCCCCGTGAGCTCGAGACCCTCGCACACGATCGCGCGCTTGCCCGTGCGGGAGCCGCGCAGTCGCATCGAGACCGCCTGCGCGGGCGGGCGCTCCTCGGGCGGCCCGGCCTCCTCGAACTTCCGCAACCGGGTCACGGCCGCCTGGTACCGCGAGGCCATGCCGTCGTTGTACGTCGCCTTCACCTTGAGGGTGCTCACGAGCGCCTTCAACGCCGCGTGCTGCTCGTCCCAGCGACGGCGGAGCTCGTCGAGCCGCTCGAATCGCGCGTCGCGCGCCTCGTGGTAGCCCTCGAAGCTCCCGCCGTGCACCCACGCGGTGTTGCCGGCGGCGCCGAGCTCGATCGTGACGATCCGGTCGGCGGCACGCGCGAGCAGCTCGCGGTCGTGCGAGACGAGCAGTACGGTCTTCGACGTCTCCCGCAGCCGCTCCTCGAGCCATCGCTTGCCGGGCACGTCGAGCGAGTTGTCCGGCTCGTCGAGCAGCAGCACCTGCTCGGGTCCGCGCAGCAGCGCCTCGAGGGCGAGCCGCTTCTGCTCGCCGCCCGAGAGCGTCGAGAGCTCGCGCCACTTCGCACGCTCGTAGGGGATGCCGAGCGCCGCCTGCGTGCAGTGGTCCCAGACGACCTCCTGCTCGTACCCGCCCGCCTCGGCGTACTCGGCGAGCGCGGTCGCGTATCGCATCTGGGCGTCGGTGTCGTCGTGTTCGATGAGGGCGTTCTCGGATGCCTCGAGCTCGAGCGCGGCCTCCCTGATGCGGCTCGGCGCGACCGAGACGAGGAGGCCCCCGACGGAGGCATCCGCACCCTCGACCGTGCGCCCCGTGCCGACGAACTGGTCCATCACGCCCAGCCCGCCGTCGACCTGCACGCTGCCCTCGTCGGGCCTGAGGTCGCCGCGGATGATGCGCAGCAGTGTCGACTTGCCGGCGCCGTTGGCGCCGATGAGCGCGGTCGTCGCACCCTCGGTGACGCGGAAGGCGAGGTGCGCGAGCAGCGGCCGGCCGTCGGGGAGCGAGAACGAGACGCCGTTGACGTCGATGAAGCCCATGGTGCGTGTTCCGATCGGTCTGCGACCGGAATCGGGACGCCCGCGGTCGCGCCGCCAGGTGACGAGCAGAGCTGGGCAGCCGACCAGACTACAACCACGCGCGCCACCCCTGCCAGTCCCGGCCGTTCTGCGGCAAGCTGGACGCATGCACCGCATCGCCGCTGAGCCCCTCGACGTCCTCCGCACCCGAACGAGCGAGAAGTGGCGCCACTACGACGCCGACGTGCTGCCGCTGCCCGTCGCCGAGATGGACTACCCGCTCGCCGAGCCGATCGCCGCGGCCCTGCACGCCGCGATCGACCGCTCCGACACCGGGTACGCCGCCGGCAGCCGCCCCGTCGCCGAGGCCTTCGCGCCGTTCGCCGCCGAACGATTCGGCTGGGACGTCGACCCCGCGCGCGTGACGTGCACCGCCGACGTCGCGATGGGACTCGTCGAAGTCCTGCGGCAGGTGACCGAGCCGGGCGACCCGGTCGTCGTCACCCCGCCGATCTATCCCCCGTTCTTCGAAATCGTCACCGAGGCATCCGCCCGGGTCGTCGACGTGCCGATGCGCGGCGGCATCGACGAGGGCTGGTCGCTCGACCTCGACGGCATCGACGCCGCGTTCGCGGCCGGGGCGAAGGCCATGCTGCTGTGCAACCCGCACAACCCGATCGGGCGCGTCCCCGAGCGCGACGAGCTCGCGGCCCTCGCGGAGATCGCGGCCCGCCACGGGGTCACGATCGTGTCCGACGAGGTGCACGGGCCGCTGTCGCAGCCCGGCACCGTCTACACGCCCTTCCTCACCGTCTCCGACGCCGCACGCGAGCACGGGGTCACCGTCACCGCCGCGTCGAAGGCGTTCAACCTCGCCGGCCTCAAGGCGGCGATGATCGTCACGGCCTCCGACCGGGGCGACGCCGTGCGCCGCGCCATGCCCTACGAGGTCGAATGGCGCATGAGCCAGTTCGGGTCGATCGCGTCGGTCGCCGCGTTCCGCGAGGGCGGGCACTGGCTCGACGGCGTGCTCGCGAGCCTCGACGACAACCGGCGACTCCTCGCCGACCTGCTCGCCGACGAGCTGCCCGGCGTGCGGTACCGCATCCCCGACGCGACCTACCTCGCCTGGCTCGACCTCGGTGCCCTCGGCTGGGGCGACGACCCCGCCGGCTACGCGCTCGAGCACGCGCGGGTCGCGCTCGGCATCGGCACGATGTTCGGCAAGGACGTCGGTCGCGGCCACGTGCGGCTGAACTTCGCCTGCACGCCCGAGGTCCTGGGCGAGGCGATCACGAGGCTCGCCGACGCGGCCGGGCGCACGCCCTCGTCGTAGACGCGCGGTCCGGCGTCGACGACGAACCGATCGATTCAGGACATCGGCGCCGCATCAGGACGGAATCGCCGATATCGTCCTGACGCGCCTCCGAAATCCTGAATCGAGGAGGGAGCACGATGACCCGCGCAGACCCCGCCCGAGGCATCCGCCTCGCCGGCCCCGACGACGCCGCGACCGCGGCGCGCCTGCAGGTCGAGTTCGCCGTCGAGTTCGACTCGCCGACCCCGAGCCGCGAGGTGCTCGAGCCCCGCTTCCGCCGGCTGATCGCCGACCCCGACGGCTTCGTGCTGTTCGCGGGCGACGACGACGAACCGACCGGCTACGCCGTGGTGACGCTGCGTCCGACGGTCTACTGCGAGGGCCCGCTCGCCGTGCTCGACGAGCTCTACGTCGTGCCCGACCTGCGCGGCGCGGGCATCGGTACCGCCCTCCTCGCGTACGCCATCGCGGAGGTGCGGCGGCGCGGCGGCGGCGAGATGCACATCAACGTCGACGAGATCGACACCGACGCCCGCCGCTTCTACGAGCGGCACGGCTTCGTGAACATCGAGCCGGGCACCGACTACCGCATGCTCTGCTACATCCGCGAGCTGTGATCGGCCCGGAGTGGCTCACGCGCCGTGCGGCCGGCAACCGAGCGGGGCGCGTCGCGAACTCGTCGCGACGCGCCCCGAGCGATCGTCGTGCCCCTAGCGCGTGTAGTTCGGCGCCTCGACGACGATCTGCACGTCGTGCGGGTGCGACTCCTTGAGGCCCGCCGGCGTGATGCGCACGAAGCGGCCCTTGGTCTTGAGCTCGGCGATCGTGCGCGCGCCGACGTAGAACATCGACTGGCGCAGGCCCCCGATGAGCTGGTACGCGACGGCCGACAGCGGGCCGCGGTACGGCACCTGGCCCTCGATGCCCTCGGGGATCAGCTTGTCGTCGCTCGGCACGTCGGCCTGGAAGTAGCGGTCCTTCGAGTACGAGGTCTTCTTGCCGCGAGTCTGCAGGGCGCCGAGGGAGCCCATGCCGCGGTAGGCCTTGAACTGCTTGCCGTTCTGGAAGACGAGCTCGCCCGGGCTCTCGGCGGTGCCCGCGAGCAGCGAGCCGAGCATGACGGTGTCGGCGCCGGCGACGAGCGCCTTCGCGATGTCGCCCGAGTACTGCAGGCCGCCGTCGGCGATGAGCGGCACACCGGCCGGCTTGGTCGCCTTGGATGCCTCGTACACGGCCGTGATCTGGGGCACGCCCACACCGGCGACGACGCGGGTCGTGCAGATCGAGCCGGGGCCGACGCCCACCTTCACGGCGTCGGCGCCCGCCTCGACGAGCGCCTTCGCGCCCTCGTAGGTCGCGACGTTGCCGCCGATGACGTCGATGTGGGCGAAGCTCGGGTCGGCCTTCAGCCGGCGGATGATGTCGAGCACGCCGGCGGACTCGCCGTTCGCGGTGTCGACGACGAGCACGTCGACCCCCGCGTCGCGCAGCGCCTCGGCGCGCTCCCAGGCGTCGCCGAAGAAGCCCATCGCCGCACCGACGCGGAGGCGGCCCTCGTCGTCCTTGGTGGCGTAGGGGTACTGCTCGCTCTTGTCGAAGTCCTTCACCGTGATGAGCCCGGTGAGGTGGCCCTCGTCGTCGACGAGGGGCAGCTTCTCGACCTTGTGCTTCGCGAAGATCGCGAGCGCCTCGTCGGGGTTCATGCCGACCCGCCCGGTGATGAGCGGCATCTTCGTCATGACCTCGGAGACCTTCGTCGAGGGCTTCTCGAAGTCGGCGACGAAGCGCATGTCGCGGTTGGAGATGATGCCGACGAGCTTGCCGTCCTCGTCGACCACCGGAAGACCGCTCACGCGGTACATCGCGCAGAGCGCGTCGACGTCGGCGACCGAGGCATCCGGCGTCGTCGTCACGGGGTTGGAGACCATGCCCGACTCGCTGCGCTTGACCCGGTCGACCATGTCGGCCTGGTCTTCGATCGACAGGTTGCGGTGCAGGATGCCGATGCCGCCCTGTCGCGCCATGGCGATCGCCATGCGCGCCTCGGTGACGGTGTCCATCGCGGCCGACAGGAGCGGCGTCGCGACGGTGATGCGGCGGGTGAGGCGCGAGGCCGTGTCGGCCTCGGAGGGGATCACGTCGGTGTGACCAGGAAGGAGGAGGACGTCGTCGTACGTGAGTCCCGTGAATCCGAACGGATCTGCCTGATCCATGACTTCCCTTCGTATCGAACAGCCGACGCGAGGGCGTCGTCAGGTGGGGGTGGCGGTGCATCAATGTTAAGCGAGTTTGCACCGCGGGCATTCCCCGGATAACAATCGAGGGCCGTTTGTGCCCGTGCCTGAAACACATGGGACATAATCGGCACGTACCGTCGACGATGTCGTCGGCGGGAAAGGACCGGTCCCGGAGGTCCCACAAAGCCTTCGGTGACCCCTTGGAGGTGCAGTGGAACCCACGCGATCAGTCCAGACTCGCTCTCGCGGGAGGTGGCTCCTTCTCCTCGGAATACTCCTGTCCGCACTCACTCTGTCCGGCATCGCAGCGTCCCCTGCGGTGGCGGAGGATGGGAGTGCGGCCTCGGCTTCCGACGAGTACGAGTACCACTTCTCGGGCAATGTGCAGTACAACGACGAACCGCTCGAAGGCGTCAAGATCACGGTCGAGGGCGGCGGATTCTCCGCCGAGACCGAGACCGACGCCGACGGCAGGTGGACGGTCGGCGTGCCCGAGAAGGCCGAGTACACCGTCGAGCTCGACGAGGACACGCTGCCCGAGGGCGTCGTCGTCGCCGACGGCGACAACCCCCGCACGGCGGAGTTCGGGCTGACCAACAGCAAGTCGGTGAACTTCTTCCTCGGCGAGGGCACGCGGGTGACCGTGTCGTTCTTCGACCAGCTCATCAACCGCGTGGTCAACGGCCTGAACTTCGGCCTCCTGCTCGCCCTCGCGGCCATCGGGCTCTCGCTGATCTACGGCACCACGGGCCTCAGCAACTTCGCGCACTCCGAGATGATCACGTTCGGCGCGCTCATGACGCTGACGTTCGCCTCCGACGTCGGGCTGCCGATCGCGCTCGCCATCCTCGTCGCGATCGTCCTGAGCGCCGGCCTCGGATGGACGCTCGACGCGGCACTCTGGAAGCCGCTGCGCAAGAAGGGCGTCGGGGTCATCCAGCTGATGATCGTGAGCATCGGCCTCGCGCTCGCGATGCGCTACACCTTCCAGTTCTTCTACGGAGGCCAGACCCGGCAGCTGCCGGGCGCGGCGCCCGCGGAGTTCCACCTCGGGCCGCTCTCGCTCTCCTGGATCGACGTGGCGAGCATGGGCACCAGCATCGTCGTGCTGCTCGCGGTCGCGTGGTTCCTGCTGCGCACCCGCATCGGCAAGGCGACCCGCGCGGTCTCCGACAACCCGAGCCTCGCGTCGGCGAGCGGCATCGACGTCGACGGCACCATCCGCATCGTGTGGGTGCTCGGCGCCGCACTCGCGGGCCTCAGCGGCATCCTCTGGGCGTACTACCGTCCGGGCGTGAGCTGGGACATGGGCTTCCAGATCCTGCTGCTCGTCTTCGCCGCCGTCACGCTCGGCGGGCTCGGCACGGCGTTCGGCGCCCTCGTCGGCTCGCTCATCGTCGGACTGTTCGTCGAGCTCTCGACGCTCTGGATTCCGGCAGACATGAAGTTCGTCGCGGCACTGGTGATCCTCATCCTCGTGCTGCTGTTCCGTCCGCAGGGCATCCTCGGGCGCCGAGAGCGGATCGGCTAGGAGGCCCGAAATGATCGACTGGGGAGCAATCTTCTCGAACGCCGCCGTCGAGGTGCTGAGCCCGACCACCGCCGCGTACGCCCTCGCGGCCCTCGGCCTCGCGGTGCACTTCGGCTACACCGGCCTCCTGAACTTCGGCCAGGCCGGCTTCATGGCGCTCGGCGCGTACGGGTACGCGATCTCGACCCTGACCTTCGGCTTCCCCGTGTGGGCTGCCGTGCTCGTCGGCGTCGGCGCATCCGTCGTGTTCGCCCTCATCCTCGGCATCCCGACGCTGCGACTGCGCGCCGACTACCTCGCGATCGTGACCATCGCGGCCGCCGAGATCCTTCGTCTGCTGTTCACGACGAACACGTTCCGCGACGTGACCGGCTCGGCGAACGGCCTGAGCGAGTACAAGGCCGGATTCCGCGCCCTGAACCCGTTCAGCTTCGAGGGCAAGGCGGGCTTCGGCCCGTGGATGTTCAGCGCGAACGACTGGTGGACCATCGTCGTCGCGTGGTCCGTCGTCGCCCTCGCGTGCGTGTTCACCTGGCTCGTCATGCGGAGTCCGTGGGGCCGGGTCCTCAAGGGCATCCGCGAAGACGAGGACGCGGTGCGCTCGCTCGGCAAGAACGTGTACTCGTACAAGATGCAGAGCCTCATCCTCGGTGGCGTGTTCGGCACGTTCGCCGGCATGATCTTCATCCTGCCGCGCGCGGTCGTCCCGTCGAACTACGCGACGTCGCTCACCTTCTTCACGTGGGCGATCCTGCTGCTCGGCGGCGCGGCGACCGTGCTCGGTCCCGTGCTCGGCTCGATCGTGTTCTGGGTGGTGCTCTCGTTCTTCTCGGGATTCGTCGCCCGTGCGGTCGAGGCCGGGTGGCTGCCGATCTCCGAGGTGCAGTCGGGCCAGCTCCGGTTCATCCTCGTCGGCGTGGCGATCATGCTGATGGTCGTGTTCAGGCCACAGGGCATGCTCGGAAACAAGAAGGAGATGTCCTTTGTCAAGTGACGCCGTTCCCACGAAGAAGCCGGTCAAGAGCGTCGGCCTGCACGTCGGCGACGCCGTACCGGGCTGCAAGAAGACCGACCCGATCCTCATCGCCGACGGCGTCAAGCGCACGTTCGGCGGTCTCACCGCGGTCGACGTCGCGCACGTCGAGATCCCGCGCGGCGCCATCACGGCCCTCATCGGGCCCAACGGCGCCGGCAAGACGACGTTCTTCAACCTGCTGACCGGGTTCGACAAGCCCGACACCGGCACCTGGAGCTTCGACGGCAAGTCGCTCGCCCACGTGCCGGCGTTCAAGGTGGCGCGCCTGGGGCTGATCCGCACGTTCCAGCTGACCAAGGCGCTCGGGCTCCTCACCGTCATGGACAACATGAAGCTCGGTGCCACCGGCCAGCGCGGCGAGAACGTCTTCCGCGCCCTGCTGCCGTTCCTCTGGCGCAAGCAGGACGACGAGATCGAGCAGAAGGCGCTCGAACTCCTCACGCGGTTCAAGCTCGACGCGAAGAAGGACGACTACGCCGCGAGCCTGTCGGGCGGCCAGCGGAAGCTCCTCGAGATGGCGCGGGCGCTCATGAGCGACCCGAAGCTCGTCATGCTCGACGAGCCGATGGCCGGCGTGAACCCGGCGCTCACGCAGTCGCTGCTCGACCACATCCTCGACCTGAAGACCCAGGGCATGACGGTGCTCTTCGTCGAGCACGACATGCACATGGTGCGCCACATCGCCGACTGGGTGGTCGTGATGGCCGAGGGCAGGGTCGTCGCCGAGGGCGACCCGCACACGGTCATGCAGGACCAGGCCGTGATCGATGCGTATCTCGGCCAGCACCACGACCAGGATCTCGGCGCGGCCGACACCGGTCACGTCGAAGCGCTGAAGGAGCTCATCGATGACGAACAGTAGCCCCGCCCCCACCGTGGAGCAGCCGCCTGCCGGCGACCTGGTCGTCGAGGTGCGCGACGTCACCGCCGGCTACCTGCCGGGGGTGAACATCCTCAACGGGTGCTCCCTGACGGCCGCCCCCGGCGAGCTCATCGGCATCATCGGCCCGAACGGCGCCGGCAAGTCGACGCTGCTCAAGTCGATCTTCGGGCTCGTGAAGGTGCGCGGCGGCGGCATCTTCCTGAACGGCGAGGAGATCACGAACCTCAAGGCGAACAAGCTCGTCGCCAAGGGCGTCGGCTTCGTGCCGCAGACGAACAACGTGTTCCCGTCGCTCACCATCCGCGAGAACCTCGAGATGGGCATCTACCTCCGCCCGAAGGGGATCACCGAGCGGCTCGAGTTCGTCACGGCGATCTTCCCCGAGCTCGGCAAGCGCCTGAGCCAGCGGGCGGGTTCGCTCTCGGGCGGTGAGCGGCAGATGGTCGCGATGTCGCGCGCGCTCATGATGGGCCCGCACGTGCTGCTGCTCGACGAGCCGAGCGCCGGCCTCTCGCCGGTGCGCCAGGACGAGGCGTTCCTCCGCGTGAAGGAGATCAACAAGGCCGGCGTGACCACGATCATGGTCGAGCAGAACGCGCGCCGCTGCCTGCAGATCTGCGACCGCGGCTACGTGCTCGACCAGGGGCGCGACGCCTACACCGGCACGGGCCGCGAGCTGCTCCACGACCCCAAGGTCATCGGGCTCTACCTCGGCACGCTCGGCCAGGACGACGACTGAGCCGGTCCTGAACCACGACGTACGGGCGGATGCTTGGGCCCACGCGCCCGAGGCTCCGCACATCGCGAAGCGATGTGCGGAGTGGCGTGGGGAGGCATCCGCCCGTTCGTCGTTCCGGGCGGCGCGCGGCGGCGCGCCCGCCCGTCTGTCGACCAGTGCCGACCCTCCAGCCGTCGAGTGGGCACTCGTCGCCCGCAAACCCACTCCCGGAGGGCGACCATTGCCCATTCGATGGGCGGGCGCTGCGCGGCGGACGGTGCGGAGCGCACCGCGGCGCACGCGAAACGGCCCCGGCGCTCTCGCGCCGGGGCCGCCCCGTGAGTCGTGCCGGGCGCTTAGTTGACGCGCTCCGAGACGTTCTCGTCGTTGTACTCGTAGATGCCGATCGTGGCGCCCGTCGGGTCGCCGTTCTCGTCGAAGGTGATCGGGCCCGACAGACCGTCGTAGTCGATCTGCTGACCCTCGGTGAGCAGCGCCGCGGCCGACTCGAAGTCGGTGACCTTCTCGCCGTCGCCGGTGGCACCGGAGACCTGCGTGAGGTAGTCGGCGATCGACTGGCCGCTCGTGTCGTTGGCCGCGTAGGCCGCGAGGGCGAACAGCACGATGTTGTCGTACGACTCCGCCGCGTAGGTGAAGTCGGTCAGGGTCGGGTCGACCTCGAGCAGGCGCTCGGTGAAGTCGCCGAGCGAGGCGAGGTCGAGACCGGGCGTGGTCGCCTTCGAGCCGGCGATGAGACCGGGCGCGAAGTCGGCGCTGTAGTCGAGACGGTTGCCGTCGGTGAGGTAGATCTTGTCACCGGGGAAGCCGCCGCCGACCAGGTCGGGGATGATGACCTTCGCCTCGTTGAACGAGATGATCACGATCGCGTCGGGGTTCTGCGCCGTGACGTCGCCGATCTGGGTCGAGAAGTTCGTGTCGCCCGTGTTGAACGACGACTCGGCCACGACCTCGCCACCGGCTGCCTCGAACGCGTTCTTCGTCGCCTCGGCGAAGCCCGTGCCGTAGGCGTCGTTCTGGTAGATGATGCCGAGCGTCGAGTTGCCGTCTTCGGCGGCCAGGTTGCCGAGCACCTCGCCCTGCAGCAGGTCGGAGGGGGCGGTGCGCCAGTAGAGCCCGTTGTCGTCGATCGTCGACAGGTCGAGACCCGTGTTCGACGGCGACATGAGCACGACGCCGGCGCTCGTGACCTGCTCGTAGATGTTGCGGGTCGTCGCCGAGGCCGCAGCGCCCGAGATGGCCGAGACGCCCTGCGAGAGCAGGTCGGTGACCGAGCCGGTGGCGACGTCCACCGTGCTGTCGCCCTCGTCGCGGAGGGTCAGCTCGAGCTGGATGCCGAGGTCGGCGGCGTTGATGTCGTTGACCGCGAGCTGTGCTGCCGCGATCTGGGGCGGGCCGAG
This sequence comes from Agromyces solani, assembly GCF_058349925.1. Classification (NCBI taxonomy): domain Bacteria; kingdom Bacillati; phylum Actinomycetota; class Actinomycetes; order Micrococcales; family Microbacteriaceae; genus Agromyces; species Agromyces solani. The sequence goes on along the minus strand of NZ_JBYRER010000001.1, from coordinate 681,783 downwards.
CACGGCGAGGGTGCCGCTCTGGGGCGCGAGCTGGCCGACCTTCAGGGTCAGGTCGCGCTCGCCGGCCTCGATCTCCAGCGCGTCGCCGGCGTCGGCGGGCGCCTCGCTCTCGGTGGACGACGGGGTTCCGCCTGAGGTGCACGCGGTGAGCAGGAGGGTGCTGACGCCGACGATGGCGAGACCCGTCCAGGCAGCGCGCGCGGAACGCTTGGCCGAAGCCTTCGCGAAGACGCTCATGTTGCTCCTTGGGACTGAAGGAATTCGTTACACAATCCAGCGTCGGGACGACGCCGTTTGGATTGACAGTATTGCGGGGCTCCGACGGAAACAAGTCACCCCGGTCACAACCCGGTAACACCGGCCGGATCGTTACCGGGTCGACACCTCGACGGGGTTTCACGCACGGAATCCGCGTCATACGCCGTCATCCGCTGCGGATTCCGCCACCGCGGCGCCTGCCCGCCGCGCCGTCCGACGAGGCTCCGATCAGAGCCCGCTCCGGCCCGGGACGCCGGCCCCCGACCGACTCAGACGGGCTCGGCGACGATCCGCCTCGCGGCGCGACCGCGCCGCACGAGGTCGACCGTGAGGACCGCGAGCGCGACCCAGACGAGCGCGAACCCGATCCATCGTTCGGGCGGCATCGGTTCGCCCAGCACGGCGACGCCGACGATGAACTGGATGAACGGCGCGAAGTACTGGATGAAGCCCATGTAGATGAGCGGCAGCCGTCGCGACGCCGCGGCGAAGAGCAGCAGCGGCACGGCCGTGACGACGCCGGCGAGCGAGAGCAGCACCGCGTGCCAGGCGCCGTACGCGCCCATCGTGAGCCCCTCGGCCGCCGCGATCCACCACAGCTGCGCGGCGGCGACGGGTGCGAGCCAGAGCGTCTCGAGCGTGAGGCCCGACACGGCGTCGACCCTCGGGCCGACCCGCTTCTTGATGAGCCCGTAGAACCCGAACGAGAAGGCGAGCAGCAGTGCGATCCACGGGAACCGCCCGTAGCCGAGGGCGAGCACGACCACCGCGACCATCGAGATGCCGACGGCGACCCACTGGGTGGGGTTGAGCCGCTCGCGCAGCACGAGCACGCCGAGCAGGATCGTCACGATCGGGTTGATGAAGTAGCCGAGGGATGCCTCGACGACCTGCCCGTTGACGGCCGCGTAGACGTACGTCTCCCAGTTGACGAAGATCAGCGCGCCGGCCGCGGCCATCGTGAAGAGCACGCGCCGGTTGCGCAGGAGCCCGATGAACTTCGCCCAGCCGCGGGTGACGGTGATGAGCAGCGCGCAGAAGACGAGCGAGAGCAGGATCCGCCAGGCCACGATCTCGACCGACCCCGTCGGCTCGAGCGCGATGAAGTAGATGGGCAGGATGCCCCAGAGCAGGTACGCGGAGACCGCGTAGCCGAGACCCGGTCGGCTGATCGCGCCGTGTTCGGCGTGGGCTGAGCGGGAATTCACCGATACAGCCTACGCCCGACGGGCGACGCGGCCGAATCGATTCGAGGCCGGATGCCCCGTGCCCGCGTGGGACGGCCGCATCGCCGCCGATACGGCGAACGGCCCGGATGCCGAAGCATCCGGGCCGTTCGAGAAGGTCTCGGGTCGCTCAGCGAACGACGACCGCGAGCACGTCGCGGGCCGAGAGGACGAGGAAGTCCTCGCCGCCGAACTTGACCTCGGTGCCACCGTACTTCGAGTAGATGACCTTGTCGCCGACCGCGACGTCGAGCGGAACGCGGTTGCCGTTGTCGTCGATGCGACCGGGGCCGACGGCGACGACCTCGCCCTCCTGCGGCTTCTCCTTCGCGGTGTCGGGGATGACGAGACCCGACGCCGTGGTCTGCTCGGCCTCGACCTGCTTGATGACGATGCGATCCTCGAGCGGCTTGATGGAAACCGACACGGTTGACCCCTTTTCTAGACGAATGCCGTCTTTGACGAAAGACTTGTTAGCAGCCTCGGAACGAGAGTGCTAAAGCGAGTCTAGGCGCGTTCTGGCACTCGTGCAACGTGAGTGCCAACGCCGTTCACGCGAGGCGAACGCGCGGCGAACCCGAGCGGCCGGCGCGCACGTCGTCGGCCGGGCCCGCGGTGCTAGCGTTGCCGGGTGGAACGCTCCGACCTCGTCGAACTGCTCTCCCCCGAGGGACTCCGGCTGCTCGATGCGCTGCCCGAATGGGACTCCAAGGCCGACATCGTGAAGACGGTCGCCGAACTGCGCCGCCAGGGCCACGAGGCCGGCCTCGTCGCGACCGTGCTGAGCCAGTCGAAACTGCGTGCGAAGGCCGCGTCGAAGTTCGGCCCGTTCGCCGCTCGCATGCTCTTCACCGAGGCCGGCCTCGAGCAGGCGACCCGGCTGCAGGTCGCAGCCCTGCACGCCGGCCGGTTCTCGCGCGCTGGGGTCCGGCACGTCGCCGACCTCGGCTGCGGCATCGGCGGCGACGCGCTCGCGATGGCGGCGATCGACCTCGAGGTCACCGCCGCCGACGCCGACGAGGTCACCGCCGCGATCGCGGCCTACAACCTCACGCCGTTCCCGCACGCGCGCGTCGTGCACTCGCGCGCCGAGGACGTCGCGCTCGGCGGAATCGACGGCGCCTGGCTCGATCCGGCGCGCCGCACGACGTCGGGCGGCACGACGACGCGCATCGCGGATGCCTCGGCCTATTCGCCGAGCCTCGACTTCGCGTTCGGGCTCGCCGAGCGGATGCCCGTCGGCGTGAAGCTCGGCCCCGGCACCGACCGGGACGTGATCCCGGCGGGTGCCGAGGCGCAGTGGGTCTCGGTCGACGGCGACGTCGTCGAGCTGGCCGTCTGGTCGGGTGCGCTCGCCCGACCGGCGATCGGTCGCGCCGCGCTCGTCATCCGCGGCGACGCCGCGCACGAGCTCACCGCGGCGAACGACAGCGAGGACGCCCCCGACGGACCGCTCGGCGACTACCTCTACGAGCCCGACGGCGCGGTCATCCGGGCACGGCTGATCGGCGACCTCGCTCGCGCCAACGGCGCGTGGATGCTGAGCCCGGGCATCGCCTATCTCACGGGCGACACGGCGTTCGACTCGCCGTTCGCCCGCGGATTCCGGGTGATCGAACGGCTTCCCGCCGATGAGCGGGGCCTGCGCCAGGCCCTGCAGGCGCGCGGCGTCGGCACGATCGAGATCAAGAAGCGCGGGGTCGACGTCGACCCGGCCGCGCTGCGGACCAGGCTCAAGCTGCGCGGCGCCGAACGGGCGACGATCGTGCTCACGCGGGAGCAGGGCCGCCACGTGGCGCTGCTCGTCGAGCGCCTCGAACCGGCCGGTTGAGGAGCGCCCGGCGCAGGGGCACGCGTCTCGAGACGCTCAGGCCGGAAGGGCGCCGAACACGATCGCGTAGTAGCCGATCCAGACCGCCGAGAACACGAGGCCGGCGAGCCCCGTGCCGATGCCCGTGAAGGCGAGCGCCCGCCCGTGCTCCTCGCGACGCAGGCCGAGCACGCCGAAGACGATGGCGGCGATCGACAGCGGCAGCATCCAGCCGACGAAGAGCGAGGCGACCGCGCCGATCACCCCGGTGACGGCGGCGACCCAGCTGTACGCCCGGCGCTGCTCCTCCTCCTCCTCGATCGCCTCGGCGGCCTCGTAGCCGGCCCGATGCACGATGAGCAGCTGACCCGTCGAGATGCGTCGCAGCTGATCGGTGTCCACCGGGACGTCGAACTCCCTGACATCGCCCTCGCGGACGACGGGGTCGGCGCGGAATGTGGGCTCCGCCGGACGGTAGGGGGCCAGCGGGTCGGCGGGCGTCGGCCGATCCGCCGGCGCGGGCTCGGCGGGCGCGGACTCGGCCGCAGCCGCCCGGTCGGCGCCCGGAGGCTCGACGTCGATCGCCGGTTCGCCCCCAACCCCGGGCCCGGCCGCAGCCGCCGGCCCAGCCGCCGGTTCTACCGGCGCTTCAGCCGCCGGTTCGACCGGCGCCGGGAAGCGGTCGGGGGCCTCGCCGTTCGGCGAAGCCCCCTCGCGTTCGGTCATCTCGTCGCTCAGTAGTCGTAGTCGAACGACGGGTCGTTGTAGTCGACCGCCGAGAAGACGACTCCCCACATCACGAACGACAGCAGTGCGATCGCGATGCCGGCGAAACCGAGGATGATGCCCGTGAGCCACATGCCCTTGGCCTCGGGCTCCTTGCCCTTGCCGATGAAGCCGAGCACCACGGCCGCGGCCGGGATGAACAGCTGCAGCACGCCGCCGACGAACGGCAGGAACACGACGGCGAAGCCGACGAGTCCGACGATGCCGGCGATCAGCGAGATGAGGCTGAACACCGGCGTCTTCTTCGCCGGGGCTGCGCCGTAGGCGGGCGCTGCGTACGCGGGTGCGCCGTACGTCGGGCCACCGGGCCCGCCGGGGGCGCCGTAGCCGGGCTGCGGCTGCGCACCCGGTGCGCCGTACGCGTTCGGAGCGGGCGGCGGCGGAGGCGTCGCCGCGCCGTACGCCGGCGGAGCCGCCGGCGCGGGTGCGCCGTACGCGGGCGGTGCCGGCGGCTCGGGCGCCTCGGGCGGCTCGGGCGCCGACGGGGGCTCGGGCGCCGACGGCGGCTCGGGTGCGCTCGGCACCTCGGGCCCCGATGCGGCGGCGTCGACCGGCACGACCGGCTCGGGCTCGCCGGGAATACCGGGCTCCGCCGGAGCGGGCGCGTCGGGCTCGGGCACGTTCGGCACCTCGGGCTCGACCGGTGCGCCGGGGACCTCGGGGGTCTCGGGCGTCTCGTCGGGATTCTTCGGGTCGGTCATTTCTTCCCCCATTCGGTGAGCGGGCGGGAACGGCTCAGTAGCTGCTGTAGCCCTGCGAGGCGGCGACGCCGGCCAGGACGACCGCGAAGATCACCCAGAGGATGCCGACGACGAGGCCGATGTAGCCGATGATGAGGCCGGCGATCGCGAGGCCGCGGCCCTGCTCGCCGGTCTTCTTGATCTGGCTCAGCGCGATGTGGCCCGTGATGATGGCGACGAGCGAGATGAAGAACGCCGAGACGAGCGACACGATCGCCAGCACGTTGGTCTTCGAGCTCGCCGGAGCCGAGTAGGCCGGTGCAGCGTAGGCCGGCGCGGCCGGCGCCGAGTAGGCGGGAGCCGCCGGCGGGGCGGGCTGAGCGCCGGGCTGCTGTGCGGGCTGCTCGGGAAGGTTCGGGTCGGTCACTGTGGTTCCCCTCGATGCTGTGATGGTGGTCGCACCGCCGGTGCGGCAGGTGCTCCGGGCGCGATCGATGTCCGCAGCCCGGTGGTTTCGCCCCCACACTATCGCGCGAGCCCCGTCGCGCACAGGATTCTTGCGTCAGTCGACCTGGATGTCGGTCACCGGCAGCGTCGAGTCGGCGCCGAACCCGAGGCTCGAGGGCGCGTGGCCCGCCATCACGAGCTGCGCGCCGAGCGCGGCGATCATCGCGCCGTTGTCGGTGCAGAGCGACAGCGGCGGGATGCGCAGCGCGATGCCCGAGGCATCCGCCCGTTCGCGTGCGACCTCGCGCAGCCTGGCGTTCGCGATGACGCCGCCGCCGAGCAGCAGCCGCGGCACGCCGAGCTCGTTGCACGCGTCGATCGCCTTCGAGACGAGCACGTCGACGACCGCCTCGCGGAAGCTCGCCGCCACGTCGGCCATGGGCACGGGTTCGCCGGCGGCCTCGCGCTGCTCGACCCACCGCGCGACGGCGGTCTTGAGCCCCGAGAAGCTGAAGTCCCAGCGATGCGCAACCAGGTCCTTCGGGCGGGTCAGCCCGCGCGGGAAGCGGATCGCGTCGGGGTCGCCGCCGGCGGCCGCGCGGTCGATCTCGGGGCCGCCGGGGTACGGCAGGCCGAGCACCCGGGCGACCTTGTCGAAGGCCTCCCCCGCGGCGTCGTCGATCGTCTCGCCGAGCAGTTCGACGTCGGAGACGAGATCGCGCACGAGCAGCAGCGAGGTGTGGCCGCCGGAGACGAGCAGCGCGACGGTCGGCGTCTCGAGCGGGTCGGCGGCGTCGAGGAGGTCGGCGCCGACGTGCCCGACGAGGTGGTTGACGGCGTAGATCGGCAGCCCCTTCGACAGGGCGAGCGCCTTCGCGGCGCCGACGCCCACCATGAGCGCGCCGGCGAGCCCGGGGCCGCTCGTCACGGCGACCGCGTCGAGGTCGTCGAGCCCCACGGATGCCTCGGCGAGCGCCTGCCGGATGGTCGGGCCCAGCGCCTCGAGGTGGGCGCGCGCCGCGACCTCGGGCACGACCCCGCCGTACCGGGCGTGCTCCTCCATCGACGAGGCGATCACGTTCGCGAGCAACGTCGAACCGCGCACGATGCCGACGCCGGTCTCGTCGCACGAGGTCTCGATGCCGAGGATGAGCGGGGCCGTCGTGTTCATCGGGGGCCTCCCGTCGGCCGTCCCCGGGTGCCCTCGTCGGGTCCGGAGGCGGGTCGCGTCACCGCGGCGGGCACGTCGAGCCGCATGAGCACGGCGTCGACGCCGTTGCGGTAGTACCGCGGCCGGACGCCGATCTGGACGAAACCGAGCGAGTCGTAGAGGGCGCGCGCGATCGGGTTGTCGGCGCGCACCTCGAGGAAGATCTGGGCGATGCCGCGCCGGCGCGACTCGGTGATGAGCGCGTGCATGAGTCCGCGGCCGAGCCCCATGCCGCGCGCGGCCGGATCGACGGCGATGGTCTGGATGTCGCCCTGGTCGCCGCCCCGCGGTGCGAGCAGGCCGGCGTAGCCGAGGAGGGGCGGCCACGAGGCATCCACATCGTCGTCGGTGTCGTCGCTCGCGTTTCCCGCGTCGTCGCCCGCCGCGGCCGCGCGCCCCGCGGCATCGTCGTCGATCGCCACGAGGTAGTACCCGTGGGGACTCTCGATCTCGCGGAGCATCGCCTCCTCGGGCCAGGCGTCGTCGGTGAACGTCGCCCGCTCGAGCCGCATGATCGCCTCGAGGTCGGCCGTCCTCGCCCGGCGCATGAACACGCTCACCGCAGCACCCGCTTTCCGGCGGAGGGCGACACGTCGGGCGCGCGCAGGTAGAGCGGCGCGTCGTCCGCGAGCGGCAGCCGCCCCGACGCGAACGCGAGCTCGGCGAGCATGCCGACGGCGGCGGCCGAGACGACCGCGGCCTCGTAGCGGAGCCCGCGGGGCTCTGGCACGGCGTCCCGGGGCGCGAGGCCCGGGCCGGTGAGGCGCACCGGGAGCCCGTCGGCGTCGAGCCCGTCGTACTCGGAGACGGCGAACTCCCGCCGCCTGGCGTCGGTGACGACCTGCAGCGGACCCGTGTCGCCGGCCGTGTACCGGCTCCACGCGATCGCGTCGTGGCTCGGCACGGGCACGAAGGGCCGGTCGATGCCGAGTGCGAAGGCGTGCGCCGCGGCGATGCCGACGCGCAGCCCCGTGAACGGGCCCGGGCCCATGCCGCCGGCGACGCCCGAGAGGCGCGCGGGCTCGACCCCGGCCGCGGCGAGCGCGTCGCGGATGAACCCGCCGATCACCTCGGCGTGGCGCATCGTGTCGTCGGTGCCGACCTCGGCGAGGCGATGGAGTTCGCCGGTGGCGCGGTCGCGATCCACGACCGCGACACTCGTTCCCGTCGACGTGTCGATCGCAAGCAGCATGATCTCCAGCCTAATTCGGGATGCGGGCGAGCAGGGGGCCGCTGAGGGTCACCGTGCGCGGCTCGTCGCCGTCGAGGTCGGATGCCTCGGGCTCGACGTCGCCCGTGGCGCTCGCGCCGGTCGGGCGCTCGATCACGACCTCGAGCCAGCCGTCGCCTGCCTCCTCGACGAGGCCGGCGCCCCACTCGACCACCACGACCGAGTGCGCGAAGTCGAGGTCGAGGTCCTCGACGAGCTCTGCGCTGCCGAGCCGGTAGGCGTCGACGTGCACGAGCGGTGGCCCGTCGCCGAGGCTGGGGTGGGTGCGGGCGAGGACGAACGTCGGGCTCTGCACGGGGCCCCGCACGCCGAGGCCGGCGCCGATGCCCCGGGTGAGGGTCGTCTTGCCGGCGCCGAGCGCGCCCGTGAGCACGACGAGGTCGCCCGCGCGCAGCACGGCGCCGAGTCGGCGGCCGAACGCCTCCATGGCGTCGGCGTCGGCCACCTCGAACGTGCGGCTCACAGGTCCTCCGCCTCGGGCCAGGGCACCGTGCGCGGGCCGCCCGTGTATCGCCTCGGGACCCTCGGGCCGATGCGCGTGACGATCTCGTAGCCGATCGTGCCGGCCGCGGCGCCCCACTCGTCGGCGGTCGGCGCGCCGGTCGCCGGGTCGCCGAAGACGACGACCTCGTCGCCGACCGCGATCTCGGCGTCGCCGGCGTCGACGATGAACTGGTCCATCGCGATCCGCCCCACGACGGGCCGGCGCACGCCGCCGAGCAGCACCTCGGCGCCCTGCCCCGACGCCTGCCGGGGAATCCCGTCGGCGTACCCGAGCGGCACGAGCGCGAGCGTCGTCTCCGCGTCGGCATGCCAGATGTGCCCGTAGGAGGCGCCCGCGCCGGCGGCGACGCGGCGCACCGCGGCGACCTTCGCGCGGAGGGTCATCGCGGGCGTGAGGCCGAGGTCGGCCGAGGTCGTGCCGTCGCCGAAGGGCGTGAGCCCGTAGAGGCCGATGCCGATGCGCACCGCGTCGTACCTGGAACTCGGGTCGCGCAGCGCCTGCTCGCTCGAGGCGATGTGCCGCAGGCGTCCGGTGAGGCCCGCCGCCTCGGCCACGGCGAGGGCGCGCTCGAACGCGGCGAGCTGGTCGGCGTCGACCTCTCGCGACGTGTTGGCGAAGTGGCTGAAGATGCCGACCACGCCGAGGCGCTCGGCGCGCTCGAGCTCGACCGCGCGGGCGACGACGGCGGGCCAGTCGGCCTCTGGCACGCCGTTGCGGCTGAGCCCCGTGTCGATCTTGAGGTGCACGCGCGCAGCCGCGTCGGGCGAGGCCGAGGCGGCCCGCTCGAGCTGGGCGAGGCTCGAGATGCCGATCTCCACGTCGGCGCGCACCGCGGCGGCGAAGTCCGCGTCGGCGTCGTGCAGCCAGGCGACGACGGGCGCGACGATGCCGGCGTCGCGCAGCTCGAGCGCCTCGTCGAGGTCGGCGACGCCGAGGCGCGTCGCGCCGCCGGCGAGCGCCGCGCGGGCGGACTCGACGGCCCCGTGCCCGTAGGCGTCGGCCTTGACCACGGCCACGACCTCGGCGGGGGCGACCCGGGCGGCGATCGTGCGGACGTTCTCCGCGATCACGTCGAGGTCGACGCGGGCCTCGCGGAAGCCCGCGGCCGAGGCATCCTGCCCGCTCATCGGGCCTCGACCGCCTCGAGCACGACGAAGGCGCTCGCGATGCCCGCGTCGTGGCTCATCGACAGGTGGACGCGGTCGATGCCGAGCGCCGCGACGTGCGCGGCGAGGGCGCCGGACAGCTCGAAATCGGGATTGCCCTCGGCGTCCTGGATGATGCGCATGTCGTGCCAGCGGATGACCGCGTGTCCGCCGAGCGCCTTGATGAGCGCCTCCTTCGCGGCGAAGCGTGCCGCGAGCGAGCGCGGCGGGCGAGCGCGTTCGCTCTCGGCGAACAGTCGCTCGACGAGCGCGGGGGTCCGGATGATCGAGCGCTCGAAACGCTCGATGTCCACGACGTCGATGCCGATGCCGGCGATCACTCGGCCCCCGCGCTCTCGGTCACTCGACCGTCACCGACTTGGCGAGGTTTCGCGGCTGGTCGACGTCGAGGCCCTTCGCCTGCGAGAGCTCCATGGCGAAGATCTGCAGGGGCACGACGGCGAGCATCGGCTCGAACAGGGGCGCCGCGAGCGGGATGCGCAGGACCTCGTCGGCGAACGGCAGCACGGCGGCGTCGCCGGCCTCCGCGATCGCGATGACGCGGGCGCCGCGGGCGCGGATCTCCTGGATGTTCGACACGACCTTCGGGTGCAGGCTGCGGTCGTGGCGCGGGCTGGGCACCACGACGAAGACCGGCTGGCCCGGCTCGATGAGCGCAATGGGGCCGTGCTTGAGCTCGCCCGCGGCGAAGCCCTCGGCATGGATGTACGCGAGCTCCTTGAGCTTCAGCGCCCCCTCGAGCGCGATCGGGTAGCCGACGTGGCGACCGAGGAAGAGCACCGATCGGGTGTCCGCCATCCAGTGCGCGAGCTGCTCGACCTTCTCGGCCTCGCCGAGCACCTGCTCGATCTTCGCCGGCACCGCCGTCAGCTCCGCGAGCTGCGTCGCGAGCGCGGCGTCGTCGAGCGTGCCGCGAACGCGCGCGAGGTGCAGGCCGAAGAGGTAGAGCGCCGCGATCTGCGCGACGAACGCCTTCGTCGAGGCGACCGCGACCTCGGGACCTGCGTGCGTGTAGACGACCGCGTCGGACTCGCGCGGGATGGTCGCGCCCTGCGTGTTGCAGATCGAGATCGTCCGCGCGCCCTGCTCGCGGGCGTACTTGACGGCCATGAGCGTGTCCATCGTCTCGCCCGACTGGCTGATCGAGACGACGAGCGTGTCGGCGTCGAGCACGGGCTCGCGGTAGCGGAACTCGTGGCTGAGCTCGACCTCGACGGGCACGCGCGCCCACTGCTCGATCGCGTACTTGGCGACCATTCCGGCGTACGACGCCGTGCCGCACGCGATCACGGTGATGCGACGGATGCCGCGGAGCTCCTCGTCGCCGAACGACTCGAGCTCGGGGATCACGACCGTGCCGTCGACGATGCGTCCGCGCAGCGTGTTGGCGACGGCCTCGGGCTGCTCCGAGACCTCCTTGCGCATGAACGACGACCAACCGCCCTTCTCGGCGGCCGAGGCATCCCAGGCGACCTCGAAGGCGTCGACCTCGACGGGGGCGCCGTCGAAGTCGGTCACGACGACCTCGTCGGCCGTGATCGCCACGATCTGGTCCTGCCCGACGGCGACGGCCTGCTTCGTGTACTCGACGAAGGCGGCCACGTCGGACCCGAGGAAGTTCTCGCCCTCGCCGAGCCCGATCACGAGCGGCGAGTTGCGGCGGGCGCCGACGACGAGGCCCGGCTCGGCGCGGTGCACGGCGAGCAGGGTGAACGCGCCCTCCAGGCGCGAGGCGGTGTTGCGGAAGGCCGTGCGGAGGTCGCCGGCCTCGCGGTATTCGCGACCGAGCAGCACGGCCGCGACCTCGGTGTCGGTCTCGGACTCGAACGCGTAGCCGGCGGCGAGCAGCTCGTCCTTCAGCTCGGAGAAGTTCTCGATGATGCCGTTGTGGATGAGCGCGAGCCGGCCCTCGTCGCCGAGGTGGGGGTGCGCGTTGCGGTCGGTGGGGCCGCCGTGCGTCGCCCAGCGGGTGTGTCCGATGCCCGTGCCGCCCTCGTGCAGCGGGTTGCGCTCGAGCTCGTCGGCGAGGACCTTGAGCTTGCCGGCCCGCTTCGCGGTCTCGATGGCCCCGTCGTCGTCGACGACGGCCACCCCCGCCGAGTCGTAGCCGCGGTATTCGAGACGACGCAGGCCGCCCATGAGGACGTCGAGGCTGTTGCGCTCTCCGACGTATCCGACGATTCCACACATGGGGGCGATTCTACTGGCGCGCGGCTGCGTGAATTCCCGGAGCGGCGGGCCGGGAGTCCCCCGCGCGGGCACGGCACTACACTGGCACGGTGCCGGATCCGCAGAGCTCGTCGTCGCATGCTGCGCAGATCTCGCCGTTCATCGAACTCGACCGGTCGGATTGGGCGGCGCTCGCCCCCTCGATGCCCTCGCCGCTGCGCGAGACCGAGCTCGTGCAGCTGCGCGGGCTCGGCGAGCCGCTCGACCCGACCGAGGTGGCCGAGGTCTACCTGCCGCTCAGCCGACTGCTCAACCTCTACGTCGGCGGCACGAAGTCGCTGCACAAGGTCACGAGCGAGTTCCTGCGCGAGCGGTTCGAGGCGACGCCCTTCGTGATCGGCGTCGCCGGATCCGTCGCGGTCGGCAAGTCGACGATCGCCCGCCTCCTGCGCGAGCTCCTCGCCCGGTGGGAGCACACGCCGCGCGTCGAACTCGTGACGACCGACGGCTTCCTCTTCCCGAACGCCGAGCTCGAACGCCGGGGCCTGATGGCCCGCAAGGGCTTCCCCGAGTCGTACGACCGGCGCGCCCTGCTGCGCTTCGTCAGCGAGGTGAAGGCGGGAGCCGCCGAAGTGCGCGCGCCGTTCTACTCGCACCTGGCCTACGACATCGTGCCCGACGCCCAGGTCACCGTCCGCCGGCCCGACGTGCTCATCGTCGAGGGGCTCAACGTGCTGCAGCCGCCGGGGCCGGGGCACCGCCTCGCCGTGAGCGACCTGTTCGACTTCACGATCTACGTCGACGCGCGCACGAGCGACATCGCGCGCTGGTACGAGGAGCGGTTCCTGAAGCTCCAGCGCGGCGCGTTCGCGAATCCGCGCTCGTACTTCCACCGGTTCGCGTCGCTCACCGAGGACGAGGCCCGCCACCGGTCGCGCGAGATCTGGCACTCCATCAACGAGCCCAACCTGCTGCAGAACATCCGGCCGACGCGTTCGCGCGCGACGCTCGTGCTGCGCAAGAGCGCCGACCACACCGTGTCGAGCGTGCTGCTGCGCAAGCTCTGAGTCTCCTCCGGCCGCCGATTCGGTCACCCCGCCACGCGTTCGCGAGTCGCAGGGGCATCCACCCGTCCTGCCCCGCAACCGGCCCGATCGACCCGTTCTGCTCCTGCGACTCGGCTCGCGCCGCACGGAGAGCGGCCCGCGGAACGCGAATCGCCCGCCTCCGGGCGGAGACGGGCGATTCACGAGCGCGGCGGGCTAGTGCGCGAGCTCGGCCTGGACGATCTCGGCGAGGGCCGCCGCGTGGCGGTCGGCCTCGGCCTGGTCGGAGGCCTCGACCATGACGCGCACCATCGGCTCGGTGCCCGACGGGCGCAGCAGCACGCGGCCGGAGTCGCCGAGCTCGGCCTCGGCCGCGGAGACGGCCTCGGCGATGCGGGCGTTGGCCGCGAGACCGTGGTGGTCGACCCCGCGCACGTTCACGAGCACCTGCGGGTAGACCGTCATGACCGAGGCGAGCTCGGCGAGCGACTTGCCCGTGCGCGCCATCTCGGCCACCAGGTGGAGGCCCGTCAGCACGCCGTCGCCCGTCGTCGCGTACTCGCTCATGATCACGTGGCCCGACTGCTCGCCGCCGAGCGAGAGCCCGTGCGCCGCGAGGGCCTCGAGCACGTACCGGTCGCCGACCTTCGTCTCGACGATGCGGATGCCGTGCTCGGCCATCGCCCGCTTGAGCCCGAGATTCGACATGACCGTGACGACCAGGGTGTCGTCGGTGAGCTTGCCGCGCTCCTTCATCGAGAGGGCGAGGATCGCCATGATGCGGTCGCCGTCGACCACGTTGCCGTCGGCGTCGACGGCGAGGCAGCGGTCGGCGTCGCCGTCGTGCGCGATGCCGACGTCGGCGCCGTGCTCGAGCACGGCCGCCTGCAGTTGGTCGAGGTGCGTCGAGCCGACGCCGTCGTTGATGTTGATGCCGTCGGGGTCGGCGCCGATGACGACGACCTCGGCACCGGCGTCCTTGAAGGTCTCGGGCGAGACGCCCGCCGCTGCGCCGTGGGCGCAGTCGAGCACGACCTTGATGCCGTCGAGCCGGTTCGGCAGCGTGCCGAGCAGGTGCACGACGTACCGGTCCTCGGCGTCCGCGAAGCGGCGGATGCGGCCGACGCCGTCGCCGACCGGCGCCAGCTTCTGCTTGCCGAGGTACGACTCGATGCGGTCTTCGACCTCGTCGGGCAGCTTCGTGCCGCCGAACGAGAAGAACTTGATGCCGTTGTCGGGCGCCGGGTTGTGCGACGCCGAGATCATCACGCCGAAGTCGGCCTTGATCGAGTCGATGAGGAAGGCGGTCGCGGGCGTCGGGATGACTCCGGCGTCGAGCACGTCGACGCCGGAGCTCGCGAGGCCGGCCGCGACCGCGGCGGTGAGGAACTCACCGGACACGCGGGGGTCGCGCGCGACGACGGCGACGGGGCGCTTGCCCGCGGCGCGGTTCTCGTCGGCGTGACGCCCCTGCGTGAGGACGGCCGCAGCCGCCTGGGAGAGGCCCAGGGCCAGGTCAGCCGTGAGTTCACGGTTGGCCAGGCCCCGGACCCCGTCGGTTCCGAAAAGCCGAGGCATGTACGGAGTACCGGAGGCGCGGTTTAGCGCTTCGAGAACTGCGGAGCCTTGCGGGCCTTCTTGAGACCGGCCTTCTTGCGCTCGATGACGCGGGCGTCGCGCGTGAGGAAGCCGGCCTTCTTCAGGGTCGGACGGTTGTTCTCGCGGTCGATCTCGTTGAGCGCACGCGCGATCGCGAGGCGCAGCGCGCCGGCCTGGCCCGAGGGGCCGCCGCCGGTGATGCGGGCGATCACGTCGTACGAGCCCGAGAGCTCGAGCACGGTGAACGGGTCGGTGATGAGCTGCTGGTGGAGCTTGTTCGGGAAGTAGTCCGCGAACTCGCGGCCGTTCACCGTGATGGTGCCGGCGCCCGGGACGACGCGCACGCGGGCGATGGCCTGCTTGCGGCGGCCGACGGCCGCACCCGAGACGTTGAGGACGGGGCGGGGGGTGGCCGGAGCCGCCGCCGGGGCGCTCTCGGTCGTGTAGCTCTCAGGAGCCTGGTCGATCTGGTCTGCGATCTTCGCCATGGTGGTTGTGAATCCTTAGTTCGAGAAGGTCGAGTGCGCCGGGCTTACTGGGCGACCTGGGTGAGGGTGTACGGCTTCGGCTGCTGGGCCGCGTGCGGGTGCTCCGGGCCGGCGTAGACCTTCAGCTTCTTGAGCTGCTGGCGGCCGAGCGAGTTCTTCGGGAGCATGCCGCGGATCGCCTTCTCGACGGCGCGGACGGGGTTCTTCTCGAGGAGCTCGGCGTAGCCGACGGCCTTGAGGCCGCCCGGGTAGCCCGAGTGGCGGTACGCCTTCTTCTGCTCGAGCTTCTGGCCGGTGAGGGCCACCTTGTCGGCGTTCACGATGATGACGAAGTCGCCGGTGTCGACGTGGTTCGCGAAGATCGGCTTGTGCTTGCCGCGCAGCAGGGCTGCGGAGTGGCTCGCGAGGCGACCGAGGACGATGTCGGTCGCGTCGATGACGACCCAGTCGCGCTGGATCTCGTTCGACTTCGGGGTGTAGGTGCGCGTCACGGAAGTGCTGCTTTCTGATCGAGTGAGGGGTTCGTGAATCCCACTCCGTGGGGTGTTCGGGCGCGATGCGCGCGAACGCCTCGGTGGAGGGCTCAACATCGGGCGCCGACGCAGAGTACGGCACCAAAGGGAGAGCCTACCAGCTTCGGCCCCCGATTCAGAATCGGCCGCTCACTCGACGAGGTCGGGGATGCCGCTCACGTGCAGTTCCCGACGGGCCCGGGTCTGCACGGCCCTGGCCTCGAGCTCCTGGTCGTCGGGGTAGCCGACCTCGGTGAGCACGAGGCCCTTCGCGGGCATGACCTTGAAGGCGCTCGTCCGCTCCGCCGCGGCCAGCAGTCGCTCGGGATCGTCGTCGGCGAGCTTGCCCTCCCCCACCGCGACGCACGCGCCGACGAGCGCGCGCACCATCGAGTGGCAGAACGCATCGGCCTGCAGCGTCGCGACGAGCACGCCGCCCTCGCCCCGGCGCCAGCCGTAGGCCTGCAGCGTGCGGATGGTCGTCGCCTCCTCGCGCGGCTTGCAGAAGGCGGCGAAGTCGTGGAGGCCGAGCAGGCGCTTCGCCGCGCGGTCCATCGCCTCGACGTCGAGCGCGCGGGGGTACCAGACGGTACGGCGGCGTGCGAGCGGGTCGTGCAGCGCCACCGCGTCGGCGACGCGGTACTCGTATCGGCGCCAGACCGCCGAGAACCGTGCGTCGAATCCGGCGGGCGCCGTCTCTGCGTGCGTGATCACCACGTCGGCGTCGGCGGTGCCGAGGATCCCGGTGAGGCGGCGGCGCAGCACCGCCGCCGGGTCGTCGGCGGGGCCGCTCGAGACGTCGCCGCGCCGGGGCCTCGTGACGGCGGCGAGCGCCGCGGCGGGCACGTCGAGGTGCGCCGCCTGGCCGAGCGCGTGCACCCCCGCGTCGGTGCGGCCCGCCACCGTCAGCCGGGGCGCGATCCGCTCGCGGCGGAAGAGCGTCGCGAGCGCGGCCTCGAGCGTGCCCTGCACCGTCCGCAACCGGGGTTGCGCGGCCCAGCCCTTGAAGTCGGTGCCGTCGTACGCGATGCCGAGCCGGATGCGGACGAGCTCGTCGGCTCCCCCGGCCGAGCCGTTCGAGGATGCCGCGGCGACGGCGCCGATGGAGGCCGCTGCCGTCTCGGGCGACGACCCGTTCGCTGCGGCGGGCGTCGTGCCCGCGGCATCCGCCTCGCTCGTGACCATACCGCCCAGCCTAGGCGCGCGCCGTCGCCGCGACCGCGTCGACCTCGCCGGCGCGCGGGCGCGGCGCCCTCGGCCCGGGCCCGCCGACGATGAGGGCGATCACCGCGAGCGTCACGAGCGACCAGCCCAGCACCCCGTTCGCCAACGGCACGTAGCCCATCGTGAGGAAGACGCCGACTCCGGCGACCGCGCAGATCGTCCACGTCACGACCGCCGCGAGCGGCGTACGCCGCTCAACCGGCGCGGGCCAGTGCGCCTCGAGCTTCGGCACGACCAGGCAGCAGGCCGCGATGACGACGGCGATCGCGAGGATCCACAGCGGCCGCGTCGCCCACCACGCAGGCGAGAGCACGGGCGGGAACGGCGCGCCGACCGCGAGGTGGCCCGCCGTCACGACCGCCATCGCGAACGTGTGCCAGAGGTAGATGACCATGCCGTACACCCCGAAGACGAACACGACGCCGAGCACCGCCCGGCGGGCGACGAATCGCCGGATCGCCGGTTGCAGCAGCGCGAACAGGCACGCCTGGCCGAGCGCGAGCGCCATGATCGCGAGGCTCGGCGGGTTCAGGTTGTCGAGCAGGTCGTGCGAGTAGCCGAAGACCGCGACGAGCATCGCGATGAATCCGTACGCGAGCACCGCGAGAGCGACGAGCACGAGGCCCTGGCGCCGGGCGAACCAGCCGTCGCGCAGCCCGAAGCCGAGCTGCTGGGCGAACAGCCAGACGAAGAGCCAGTTGAGGGCGCCGAGCGGCAGACCGAGGCCCCGGGCCAGCACGTCGACGAGCACGGCGCCGGCGGCGAGGCCGAAGTACGTCGGCCAGGGCGCGTGCCGGTGCAGCCACGACATCGCGGGCACGAGGGCGGTGCAGATGAGGTACACCGGGATGAACCAGAGCGGTTCGGCGAGCCGCACCGCGAAGCTCTGCACGAAACCGACGTCGACGCCCGCGAGCAGCATGCCGCCGAGCACGAGTCCCACCGCCGCCGTGACCGACACCACCGGTTGGGCGAGCCGCACGGCGCGCACCCGCAGGTAGTGCGCGCCGGTCTCGCCGTGGCCGCGAAGCCGGCGCCACTGCGTGATCGACGCGAAGCCGCCGCAGATGAAGAACACCGGCATGATCATGAGCGGCCACGTGGCCCACGCGAGCGGCTCGAAGCCGTCGAGCGCGTTGAACGCGCGCAGCGGGTCGCCGCCGATGCCCATCTGCAGCGCGTGCAGCAGCACGACGACCGGAAGGCAGAGCGCGCGGGCGAAGTCGATCGAGAGATCGCGATCCTCGGGGATCCGGACCGGTGCGCGCACAGCGCTCCTTTCGAGCCGGGCGGAGGGCGTCTCGAGCGTGCGCTCCGTCGTCGGGGCCGGCGCCCGACCGCGACGACGATTCTGGCACAGACGCGAACGGGCCCCCGTGCGCTGTGCACAGGGGCCCGTTCGGCGTGGACGCGAGGCTTACTTGGCCTCGGCGGCCTCCTCGGCGGGAGCCTCGGCCGACTCCTCCGACGCCTCGGCGCCGGCGGCCTCGTCGACCGTGGCCTCGGCCTCGGTCACGACCTCGTCGGCGGCGGTCTCGTCGGCGGCGGGCGCCTCGTCGGCGACCGGCGCGGCGGCGGCCGGCTTGGCGGCGCGCTGCTTCTTCACGACCGGCTCGAGCACGAGCTCGATGACCGCCATGGGCGCGTTGTCGCCCTTGCGGTTGCCGATCTTCGTGATGCGGGTGTAGCCGCCCTCACGGTCGGCGACCTGCGGCGCGATGACCGAGAACAGCTCGTGCACGACGGCCTTGTCGCCGATCACGGCGAGGGCGCGGCGACGGGCGTGCAGGTCGCCGCGCTTCGCGAAGGTGACGAGGCGCTCGGCGAGCGGGCGGAGCCGCTTGGCCTTCGTCTCGGTGGTGGTGATGCTCTTGTGCGTGAAGAGCGCAGCCGCGAGGTTCGCGAGCAGGAGTCGCTCGTGCGCGGGTCCGCCTCCGAGGCGGGGGCCCTTGGTGGGCTTCGGCATGGTTCGTTATCTCCAGGTAGTGAGGGGGTCGGGCAGCCGCAGGGGCTCAGTTCTCGTCGTCGAAGCCCGTGTAGAAGTGGGCACCGTCGAAGCCGGGCACCGAGTCCTTCAGCGACAGGCCCATCTCGGTGAGCTTGTCCTTGACCTCGTCGACCGACTTCTGGCCGAAGTTGCGGATGTTCATGAGCTGCGACTCGCTGAGGGCGACGAGCTCCGACACCGTGTTGATGCCCTCGCGCTTCAGGCAGTTGTAGCTGCGCACCGACAGGTCGAGGTCCTCGATCGGGATCGAGAGCTCGCTCGAGAGCACCGCGTCGACCGGCGCGGGGCCGATCTCGATGCCCTCGGCCGCCGTGTTCAGCTCGCGGGCGAGGCCGAACAGCTCGGTGAGGGTGCGACCGGCCGAGGCGATGGCGTCGCGCGGCGAGATCGCCGGCTTCGTCTCGACGTCGACCACGAGGCGGTCGAAGTCGGTGCGCTCACCGGCACGGGTGGCCTCGACGCGGTACGTGACCTTGAGCACCGGCGAGTAGATCGAGTCGACCGGGATCTGGCCGGCCTCCGAGTACTCGTTGCGGTTCTGCGAGGCCGAGACGTAGCCGCGGCCGCGCTCGATCGTGAGCTCGAGCTCGAACTTCGCCGAGTCGTTGAGCGTCGCGATGACGAGCTCGGGGTTGTGCACCTCGACACCGGCCGGAGCCGAGATGTCGGCGGCGGTGACCTCACCGGCGCCCTGCTTGCGCAGGTAGGCGGTGATGGGCTCGTCGTGCTCGCTGGAGACGACCAGGTTCTTGATGTTGAGGATGATCTCGGTGACATCCTCCTTCACGCCGGGCACCGTCGAGAACTCGTGCAGCACGCCGTCGATGCGGATGCTCGTCACGGCCGCGCCGGGGATCGAGGAGAGGAGGGTACGGCGAAGCGAGTTGCCGAGGGTGTAACCGAAGCCCGGCTCGAGGGGCTCGATCACGAAACGCGAACGGAACTCCGAGATGTTCTCTTCGGTGAGCGTCGGGCGCTGTGCGATCAGCACTGTTGATTCCTTTCGGCAGGGTGTCCGCTATATGACACCTGCGAGGTCGAGGATCTTGAGTTGTGAGAGAACGGATGCCGCGTGGTCGGCCGGAACGGTGTTCCGGCCGACCTCGCGGCGTGGAGAACTAGACGCGGCGGCGCTTCGGCGGGCGGCAGCCGTTGTGCGCCTGGGGCGTCACGTCGTTGATGCTGCCGACCTCGAGGCCTGCGGCCTGGAGCGAGCGGATCGCGGTCTCACGGCCCGAGCCGGGGCCCTTGACGAACACGTCGACCTTCTTCATGCCGTGCTCCTGCGCCTGGCGCGCGGCCGACTCGGCGGCGAGCTGCGCGGCGAACGGGGTCGACTTGCGCGAGCCCTTGAAGCCCACGCCGCCCGAGGAGGCCCAGCTGATCACGGCACCGGTGGTGTCGGTGATCGAGACGATCGTGTTGTTGAACGTCGACTTGATGTGGGCCTGGCCCACGGCGATGTTCTTCTTTTCCTTCTTGCGCGGCTTGCGAGTAGCCGCCTTGGGTGCTGCCATGTGTGAAATCTCCTAGAACTGGCGACGAGCGGTTACTTGCGGCCGGGCTTCTTCTTGCCGGCGACGGTGCGCTTCGGGCCCTTGCGGGTACGAGCGTTGGTCTTGGTGCGCTGACCGCGGACCGGGAGGCCGCGGCGGTGGCGCAGGCCCTCGTACGAGCCGATCTCGACCTTGCGGCGGATGTCGGCGGCCACCTCGCGGCGGAGGTCGCCCTCGACCTTGAAGTTGCCCTCGATGTAGTCGCGGAGGGCGACGAGCTGGTCGTCGGTGAGGTCCTTCACGCGGATGTTGCCGTCGATGCCGGTCTCCGCGAGGGTCGTCAGCGCGCGAGTGCGGCCGACGCCGTAGATGTACGTCAGTGCGATCTCCACGCGCTTCTCGCGCGGGATGTCGACTCCTGCCAGACGTGCCATGTGTTGGCTTCTCCTGTTTCGAAGTGGAGGTGTGGAGCACTGCCGGTGCCCGGGCCTCCGTCCCGAGGTGTCCCCCGCACGAGCGGGTTCTGGCAGTGCCGATTCGTATTCAGTTGTGTGCTTCGGGGCGCGCACGCGGCGCGCCCCGCGTCGTGCGACTAGCCCTGGCGCTGCTTGTGGCGCGGGTTCTCGCAGATGACCATCACGCGGCCGTGGCGGCGGATGACCTTGCACTTGTCGCAGATGCGCTTGACGCTGGGGTTGACCTTCACAGTGGTTCCTCTTGGATCGCTGTCCTCGTACCCGCGGGGTGCCGCGGGCCGTTACTTTCCGGCAGCCCTTACTTGTAGCGGTAGACGATGCGGCCGCGCGTCAGGTCGTACGGGCTCAGCTCCACGATCACGCGGTCCTCGGGGAGGATGCGGATGTAGTGCTGGCGCATCTTTCCTGAGATGTGCGCGAGGACCTTGTGACCGTTGGTCAACTCGACCCGGAACATCGCGTTCGGGAGAGCCTCGATGACCGAGCCTTCGATCTCGATGACGCCGTCTTTCTTGGCCATAGCCTCACTATCGCTTGGAGTGTTGGGATGCTGGTCGTGCGATGATGCTGCACGCGGCACCGCGGCCGACCCGTGTCGCCGGCCGTTGGACCGGTTCGTCGGGCACGCCGAGGCAGGCGGGCAGAACACCAAGGGTCAACTTTAGGACATTTCCGCCGATTTCGCCAGTCGAGACCGGTCCGGCCCCGACCTCGGTCCCACGGGCGAACGACCGGATGCCTCGGCCGAGCGTCACCCGCCCGTGAACGCGGCCTCGTCGGCCGCCGCGGCACGGGCCGTCGCGGCGTCTTCCGCGCGGAGCGCGGCGCGGGCGATGCGCCGCGCATCCGCCCCGGACACCCGGGCGAGAGCGGCGCGCACCCCCGCGAGCGCCGACGACGACATCGACAGGCTCGTCGCGCCGAGCCCCACGAGCACGACGGCGAGCAGCGGGTCGGCGGCCGCCTCGCCGCACACGCCGACGGGCCGCCCCAAGGCGGCCCCGGCCTCGCCGACCTCGCCGATGAGCCGGAGCACCGCGGGATGCCACGGGTCCTGCAGCTCCGCGGCGCCGGACAGCTCGCGGTCGGCGGCCATCGTGTACTGCGTGAGGTCGTTGGTGCCGATCGAGGCGAAGTCGACGGCGGCCAGCACCTGCCGGGCGGTGAGGGCGGCCGACGGCACCTCGATCATGACCCCCGCCGTCGGCAGGCCGGCCTCGCGCACCATCGCCGCGAAGTAGCGCGCCTCCTCCGCGGTCGCGACCATGGGCGCCATGACCTCGAGGCGCACCGGGTGCACGGCCGCGGCGGCGGCGAGGGCGGCCAACTGGTCCCGGAGCACGGGCTCGGCCCGTCGCAGCGCCCTGAGGCCGCGCACGCCGAGTGCCGGATTCTCCTCGTGCCGCGCTCCGAGGAAGGCCAGCGGCTTGTCGGCTCCGGCGTCGAGCACCCGCACCACGACGCGCCGGCCCTCGAACGCCGCGAAGAGCGTCTCGTACGCCGCCTGCTGCTCGTCCCGGGACGGCGCTCGCCCGGCGTCGAGGAAGAGGAACTCGGTGCGGAAGAGCCCGACGCCCTCGGCCCCGAGCCGCAACGCGTCCGCCGCGCCGGCGGGATCGCCGAGGTTCGCGAGGAGCGGCAGGGCCGTTCCGTCGGCCAGACGGCCGGGGGCGGCGGGAGCGGCCGCCTCGTCGGCGAGCCGCGCACGGCGCTCGGCTGCGGCGTCCAGGACCCGGGGATCGGGGTCGCGCACGACCCGGCCGCCGTCCGCGTCGACGACGACCGTCTCGCCCTCGACGAGCGACACCGCGGCGCCGGCGCCGACGACCGCGACGAGCCCCTTCTCCCGTGCCAGGATCGCCGTGTGCGAGGTCGCCCCGCCCTCGACGGTCACGATCGCGAGCACGCTGGCGAGGTCGAGCGTCGCGGTGTCGGCGGGCGCCAGCTCGCGCGCGACCAGCACGTACGGATGGCCCGGATCGGGTACGCCCGGCGCGGCTTCGCCGCTCAGCTCGGCGATGACCCGGTGCGCCAGGTCCTCGAGGTCGTTCGCCCGCTCGGCGAGGTAGCCGCCCATGCCCGCGAGCAGGTCGCGATAGCCGGCGAACGCATCGAACACCGCGCGCTCGGCCGTCGTCCCGGCCGCGAGCCGCTCGGCGACGCTCGCGTGCACCGCCGGATCCTCGAGGATGAGCGCCTGCGCTTCGAGCACGTCGTGGGCGGCCCCATCGGTCGCGGCAGAACGTCGTCGGAGCTCGGCGGCGACGGCCGCGGCCGCTGCTTCGGCGCGCACGAGCTCCGCGTCGCGACCGATCGCGCTCGGCGCCGACGAGGGTTCGGGCGGCGGCGGAGACATCCACGCGACCGGACCGACCGCGACGCCCCGACCGATGCCGGTCCCGATGATCTCCATCTGCGCAACCCCCGGTTCGAGTTGTCGGGGACCGCCGCGAGGTGCTCCCCCGTTCACCCTATCCCCGTGCACGGGAGGCCTCAGGCCGATCAGGCGAGCGGCGTGGGGACGACGCCGAACGGGGCGAGGCCCGCCGCACCGCCGTCCTCGGCGGTCAGCACCCAGATGCCCCCGGCGTGCACCGCGACGCTGTGCTCCCAGTGGGCGGCGTCGGCGCCGTCGGCGGTCGTCACCGTCCAGTCGTCGTCGCGTACGAACGTGTCGACCGCGCCGGCGACGAGCATCGGCTCGATCGCGACGACGAGGCCGGGCTTGATCGCGGGCCCCTTCCGATCGACCCGGTAGTTGAACACCGGCGGCTCCTCGTGCATCTGGCGGCCGATGCCGTGGCCGACGTAGTCGGTGAGGATGCCGTACTCGCCCTCGCCGCGGACGTAGTCCTCGATCGCGGCGCCGACCTCGTTGAGGTGCGACGCCCGGGCGAGCGTCGCGATGCCGTGCCAGAGCGCGGTCTCGGTCACCCGCGAGAGCTCCTCGCGCGCGGCGACGATCTCGGGCCGGGCCGGGTCGGGGATGACGACGCTGAACGCCGAATCGCCGTTCCATCCGCCCACGTCGGCGCCGCCGTCGACCGAGACGAGATCGCCCGGCCGGAACGGGCGGTCACCGGGGATGCCGTGCACCACGTCGTCGTTCACGGAGACGCACAGCGTGTGCCGGTAGCCCGGCACGAGCTTGAAGTTCGATCGACCGCCCGCCTCGACGATCACCCGTTCGGCGGCGGCGTCGAGCTCGAGCCCCGTCGCGCCGGGCACGACCCGTCGACGGGCCTCGTCGAGGGCCGTCGCCGTCGCGCGGCCGGCGGCGACCATCGCGCGGAGGTCGGCGGGCGACTTGTAGATCGACCGGCGGAACACGCGATCAGGCCGCGGCGCCGGGGTGGCGCGGAGCGAGCCCGCGAGCCGCGAGCGCCTCGAAGATGCGCGCCGTCACGTCGGCGAGGGCGCCGACGCCGTCGATCCGCACGACGAGCCCGCGAGCGCGGTACACGTCGAGGATCGGCGCGGTCTCGCGCTCGTAGATCGCCAGGCGGTTCGCGATGACCTCCTCCGTGTCGTCGGTGCGCCCCTGCTCGACCGCGCGCTGGTGGATGCGCGCGATCGACTCGTCGCGCGGCACCTCGAGCTCGATGACGGCGTCGATCGACTCGCCGCGGGCGCCGAGGAACGCGTCGAGGTCGTCGACCTGGCCCCGGTTGCGGGGGTAGCCGTCGAGGACGAACCCGTGCGAGGCATCCGCCTGCTGGAGACGGTCGCGCACGAGCTCGCTCGTCAGCGCGTCCGGCACCAGGTCGCCGGCCTCGATGATCGCCTGCACGCGCTTGCCGAGCTCGGTGCCGCCCGCGACGTTCGCGCGGAAGATGTCGCCCGTCGCGACCTGGGGCACCCCGTACGCCGCCGCGACGAGCACGCCCTGCGTCCCCTTGCCGGAGCCCTGCGGACCGACGATCAGGAAGCGGGCAGAGCTGGCGGCGGTGCCGTTCGAGGCGGCTGGCGTCATCGGAGAAGTCCTTCGTAGTGTCGCTGCTGGAGTTGGGCGTCGATCTGCTTGACCGTCTCGAGGCCGACGCCGACGATGATGAGGATCGAGGCGCCGCCGAACGGGAAGTTCTGGTTCGCCCCCACCGCCACGAACGCGATGAGCGGGATGAGCGCGATGAGGCCCAGGTAGATCGAGCCGGGCGCCGTGATGCGCGTGAGCACGTAGTCGAGGTACTCGGCGGTGGGGCGGCCCGCACGGATGCCGGGGATGAAGCCGCCGTACTTCTTCATGTTCTCCGACACCTCGTCGGGGTTGAAGGTGATCGCGACGTAGAAGTACGTGAACCCGACGATGAGCAGGAAGTACAGCAGCATGTAGAGCGGGTGGTCGCCCTTCGTCAGGTAGTTCGTGATCCACACGACCCAGGCCTGCGGCTCCTCGCCCTGCTGGGGCTGGTTGAACTGCGCGATGAGCGCGGGCAGGTAGAGCAGCGACGAGGCGAAGATGACGGGCACGACGCCGGCCATGTTGACCTTGATCGGGATGTACGTGTTGTTGCCGCCGTACGTGCGCCGGCCGACCATCCGCTTGGCGTACTGCACGGGGATGCGTCGCTGCGACTGCTCGACGAACACGACCGCGACGACGATCGCGAGGCCGATGAGGACCACGATCGCGAAGACGTCCCAGCCGCGCGCGATGCCGATCGCCCAGAGCGAGCCGGGGAACGTCGCGGCGATCGACGTGAAGATGAGCAGCGACATGCCGTTGCCGATGCCGCGCTCGGTGATGAGCTCGCCCATCCACATGATGAGGCCGGTGCCGGCGGTCATCGTGATGACCATGAGGAGGATGGCGTACCAGGCGTCGTTCGTGATCAGGGCCGAGCACGCGGGGTCGGCGGTCGGGAAGAGCGCACCGGAGCGGGCGACCGTGATGAGCGTCGTGGACTGGAGCACGCCGAGGGCGATCGTGAGGTAGCGGGTGTACTGCGTGAGCTTCGCCTGGCCCGCCTGGCCCTCCTTGTAGAGGGTCTCGAAGTGGGGGATCACGACGCGCAGCAGCTGCACGATGATCGACGCCGTGATGTACGGCATGATGCCGAGGGCGAAGACCGAGAGCTGCAGCAGGGCGCCGCCCGAGAACAGGTTCACGAGGTCGTAGAGCCCCGAGGCGCCGGCGGCCGCGTTGGCCGCGAGGCACTGCTGCACGTTGCCGAAGTCGACGAACGGCGCGGGGATGAAGGATCCGAGCCGGAACAGGGCCACGATGCCCAGCGTGAACCCGAGCTTGCGGCGAAGATCCGGCGTGCGGAAGATCCGCCCGATGGCGTTGAACACTCGTCCTCCTGTTGCTCCGCGCTGTGCGCCGGTGCGGCGCGCGGAGTTGAATGGTTATACGACTCGAGCCAGTCGAGACCCCGCTTATCCTACGCGAGGTCCCGACTGGCTCGAACCAATCGTGGTGCCGGCCTTACTTGACCGAGCCGCCGGCGGCGACGATCTTCTGCTCGGCCGAGCCGGAGACCTTGTCGACCGCCACGTTGAGCTTGACCTGCAGGTCGCCGTTGCCGAGCACCTTGACGCGCTCGTTCTTGCGCACGGCGCCCTTCTCGACGAGGTCGGCGACGGTGACGTCGCCGCCCTTCGGGTAGAGCTCGGCGAGCTTGTCCAGGTTCACCACCTGGTACTCGACGCGGAACGGGTTCTTGAAGCCGCGGAGCTTCGGCGCACGCATGTGGTACGGAAGCTGGCCGCCCTCGAAGCCGGGGCGCACCGTGTTGCGGGCCTTCGTGCCCTTGGTGCCGCGACCGGCGGTCTTGCCCTTCGAGCCCTCACCGCGACCGACGCGGGTCTTGTCCTTCTTGGCACCGGGCGCCGGGCGCAGGTGGTGCACCTTCAGGACCTGCTCGCGCTTCTCCGCGACGTCGGCCTTGGGGGCCGCCTTCTTCGCGGGAGCCTTCTTCGCAGGCGCCTTCTCGGCCTTCGCGTCGTCGGCCTTGGCGGCAGCGGCCTTCGCCGGAGCCTTCTTCGCAGGAGCCTTCTCGGCCGGAGCCTTGTCGGCGGCCGCCTTGGCGGGCGCCTTCTTGGCCGGAGCCTTCTTCGGGGTCTCCTCGGCGACGTTCTTCTCGTCAGCCATTAGTCAATCTCCTCAACCTTCACGAGGTGGGCGACGGTCTTGACGTAGCCGCGGTTCTGCGGGGTGTCGTCGCGGACGACCGAGTCGCCGATGCGCTTGAGACCGAGGCTGCGCAGCGTGTCGCGCTGGTACTGCTTCTCGCTCACCTTGGACTTGATCTGGGTCACCTTGAGCTGCTTGGCCATCAGGCACCTGCCTTCGCTGCTGCAGCGGCCTCGGCCGCCTGTGCCTCGGCACGGATGAGACGGGCCGGGGCGACCTCGTCGTAGTCGAGACCACGACGGGCGGCGACGGCACGGGGCTCCTCGAGCTGCTTCAGCGACTCGACCGTGGCGTGCACGATGTTGATCGTGTTCGACGAACCGAGCGACTTCGACAGCACGTCGTGGATACCCGCGCACTCGAGCACGGCGCGAACCGGACCACCGGCGATGACACCGGTACCGGGAGCGGCCGGACGCAGGAGCACGACACCGGCAGCGGCCTCGCCCTGCACGGGGTGCGGGATCGTGGTGCCGACGCGCGGGACGCGGAAGAAGTTCTTCTTCGCCTCCTCGACGCCCTTCGAGATCGCGGTCGGGACCTCGCGCGCCTTGCCGTAGCCGACGCCGACGAGACCGTTGCCGTCACCCACGACGACGAGCGCCGTGAAGCTGAAGCGACGGCCGCCCTTGACGACCTTCGACACGCGGTTGATGGTGACGACGCGCTCGAGGAACTGGCTCTTCTCGGCGTCACGGCCGCCGCGGTCGCGGCCGCCCTGGTTGCGGTCGCGGCCGCCACGGCGCGAGTCGCGCTCGTTGCGGGCCGGCTCCGAAGCCGCAGCCGTCTCGACGGGTGCCTCTGCGGTCACCTCGGTCTCCTTCACAGTGTTCTCGCTCACAGGCTCAGCCCTGCCTCTCGCGCTCCATCGGCGATCGCGGCGACGCGACCGGCGTACTTGTTGCCGCCGCGGTCGAACACGACCGCCTCGATGCCGGCCTGCTTGGCGCGCTCGGCGACGAGCTCGCCGACCTTCTTCGCCTTGGCGGTCTTGTCACCGTCGAACGTGCGGAGGTCGGCCTCCATGGTCGACGCCGACGCGACGGTGTGACCCTTGGCGTCGTCGACGATCTGCACGAAGACGTGGCGGGCCGAACGGGTGACGACGAGACGGGGGCGGACCTCCGTGCCGACGATCTTCTTGCGAAGGCGGGTGTGGCGACGCGAGCGCGCAGCCGTCTTGCTCTTCACGGCCATGATTACTTACCAGCCTTTCCGGCCTTGCGACGCACGACCTCGCCGGCGTAGCGGATGCCCTTGCCCTTGTACGGCTCGGGCTTCTTGATCTTGCGGATGTTCGCGGCGGTCTCGCCGACGGCCTGCTTCGAGATGCCCGCGACCGTGAGCTTGTTGTTGCCCTCGACGGTCAGGGTGATGCCGGCCGGCGCCTCGACGGTCACGGGGTGCGAGAAGCCGAGCGCGAACTCGACCGCGCTGCCCTTCTGCGCGACGCGGTAACCGGTGCCGACGATCTCGAGGCCCTTGGAGTAGCCCTGGGTCACGCCGATGATGTCGTTGGCGATGAGCGTGCGGGTGAGGCCGTGCAGCGAACGCGAGGCGCGCTCGTCGTCGGGACGGGTCACGACGACCTGGTTCTCCTCGACCTTGGCCACGATGGGGGCGGCGACGGTGAGCGCGAGCTCACCCTTCGGGCCCTTGACGGTCACATCCTGGCCGTCGATCGTCACGGTGACGCCGGCGGGGATGTCGATGGGAAGTCGTC
The DNA here is from genome assembly GCF_058349925.1 of Agromyces solani. NCBI lineage: Bacteria > Bacillati > Actinomycetota > Actinomycetes > Micrococcales > Microbacteriaceae > Agromyces > Agromyces solani. The sequence goes on along the minus strand of NZ_JBYRER010000001.1, from coordinate 653,587 downwards.
CAATACGCGACATAGCTGATTACCACACGTAGGCGAGGACTTCCCCACCCACGCCCTTCTTCTCGGCCTGGCGGTCGGTGAGCAGACCGCTGGAAGTGGACAGGATCGCGACGCCGAGGCCGCCGAGCACCTTGGGCAGCTCGGTCGACTTCGCGTAGACGCGGAGGCCGGGCTTCGAGACGCGCTTGATACCGGCGATCGAGCGCTCGCGGTTCGGGCCGAACTTGAGCTTCAGCGTGAGGGTCTTGCCCACGCGAGCGTCCGCGACCTCGAAGTCGGCGATGTAGCCCTCGGTCTTGAGGATCTCAGCGATGTGCCCCTTGAGCTTCGAGTGGGGCATCGACACGGAGTCGTGGTGTGCGGAGTTCGCGTTCCGCAGACGGGTCAGCATGTCAGCGACCGGGTCGGTCATCGTCATGACGATTCGTTCCTTACGTTCACCAGGTTTCAGGACCCGTTACACGGGGACTGACCTGTGGTGGTGGTCTCAGCGGTTGCATGAGACCGGATGTCCCGGGCCGGCCGGCTCCCGATGGTTCGAGAGCCGGCGGGCGCGAGCACAAACTCGTAGATCCTACTACACGTAGGACTTACGCTGCGTCGACCTGCTTGAACGGGAAGCCGAGCGCCTTGAGCAGCGCACGACCCTCGTCGTCGGTCTTGGCGGTGGTCACCACGGTGATGTCCATGCCGCGGACGCGGTCGATCTTGTCCTGGTCGATCTCGTGGAAGACGCTCTGCTCCGTGAGGCCGAAGGTGTAGTTGCCGTGGCCGTCGAACTGCTGGTCGCTGAGGCCGCGGAAGTCGCGGATGCGGGGCAGTGCGAGCGAGAGCAGGCGGTCGAGGAACTCCCACATGCGGTCGCCGCGGAGCGTCACGTGCGCACCGATCGGCTGACCCTCGCGCAGCTTGAACTGCGCGATCGACTTGCGGGCCTTGGTCACCTGCGGCTTCTGGCCGGTGATCTTCGTGAGGTCGGCGATCGCGCCGTCGATGACCTTGCCATCGCGGGCGGCCTCGCCGACACCCATGTTCACGACGATCTTCACGAGGCCGGGCACCTGGTGCGGGTTCGAGTACTCGAACTGCTCGGTGAGGGCCTTGGCGATGTCGCCGCGGTACTTGGTCTTCAGTCGCGGCTGGATTTTGCCAGCCTGCGTTGCCGTGTCGGTCATTACAGGTCCTTACCTGACTTCTTGGCGTAGCGGACGCGGACGGTCTTCGTGACGCCGTCCTTCGTCACCTGCTCGGTGCGGAAGCCGACGCGGGTCGGCTTCTTCGTCTCGGGGTCGACGATCGCGACGTTCGACACGTGGATCGGCGCCTCCTGCGTCTCGATGCCGCCCGTCTTCGTGCCGCGCTGCGTCTGGCCGACGCGAACGTGCTTGGTGACGAAGTTGACGCCCTCGACGATGACGCGGTTCTCGGCGACGAGCACCTCGAGGACCTTGCCCTGCTTGCCGCGGTCGCCGCCGCGAGCCTGGCTGCGGCCCGAGATGACCTGGACGAGGTCGCCCTTCTTGATGTTGGCCATGACTTAGATAACCTCCGGTGCCAGCGAGATGATCTTCATGAACTTCTTGTCGCGAAGCTCGCGACCGACCGGGCCGAAGATACGGGTGCCGCGGGGGTCACCGTCGTTCTTCAGGATGACCGCGGCGTTCTCGTCGAACTTGATGTAGGAGCCGTCAGGACGACGGGTCTCCTTGACGGTGCGGACGATGACGGCCTTGACGACGTCGCCCTTCTTGACGTTGCCACCGGGGATCGCGTCCTTGACGGTCGCGACGATGACGTCACCGAGGCCGGCGTAGCGCCGCTTCGAGCCGCCGAGCACGCGAATGGTGAGCAGCTCCTTGGCGCCGGTGTTGTCGGCGACCTTGACTCGTGATTCCTGCTGAAGCACTTCGAACTCCTTCTATAAGCAAGCCCGAGGCTTACTTGGCCTTCTCGACGATCTCGACGAGACGCCAGCGCTTCGTGGCGGAAAGGGGACGGGTCTCGCTGATCACGACGAGGTCGCCGATGCCGGCGGTGTTCAGCTCGTCGTGCGCCTTGACCTTGGACGAGCGTCGCATGACCTTGCCGTAGAGCGGGTGCTTCACGCGGTCCTCGACCTCGACGACGATGGTCTTGTCCATCTTGTCGCTGACGACGTAGCCGCGGCGGACCTTGCGGTACGGGCGCTGCTCGGCGGTCTCGACCTCGGCGACCTCGGCCGCAGCCTTCTTGGTCTCAGCCATGATCAGGCCTCCTTCGTCTCAGCGGCCTCGGCCGAAGCATCCGCCTCGGCCTTGGCCTTCTTCGTCTTCTTCTCGGCCTTGGCGGGAGCCGCCTCGACCGGTGCGGGAGTGGCACGGATGCCGAGCTCGCGCTCACGGATGACCGTGTAGATGCGGGCGATGTCGCGCTTGACGGCCTTCAGGCGGCCGTGGCTCTCGAGCTGGCCGGTGGCCGACTGGAAGCGCAGGTTGAACAGCTCTTCCTTGGCCTTCTTCAGCTCGTCGACGAGTCGCTCGTCTTCAAAGGTGTCGAGCTCTGCGGGGCTGAGCTCCTTGGTTCCGACGGCCATTATGCGTCGCCCTCCTCGCGCTTGATGATGCGTGCCTTGAGGGGCAGCTTGTGGATGGCACGGGTCATCGCCTCGCGGGCGAGCTCCTCGGAGACGCCCGAGACCTCGAAGAGGACGCGACCCGGCTTGACGTTGGCGACCCACCACTCGGGCGAACCCTTACCGGAACCCATTCGGGTCTCGGCGGGCTTCTTCGTGAGCGGACGGTCGGGGTAGATGTTGATCCACACCTTGCCGCCACGCTTGATGTGACGCGTCATGGCGATACGAGCGGACTCGATCTGACGGTTGGTCACGTAAGCGGGCGTGAGCGCCTGGATGCCGAACTCACCGAACGACACCTTGGTGCCACCGGTGGCCTGGCCCGAGCGGCCGGGGTGGTGCTGCTTGCGGTACTTGACTCGACGGGGAATCAACATGGTTTACGCCTCAACTCCTGCGGTCGCCGGCTCGGCCTTGGGGGCACGGTCGCGGCGGGGACGGTCGCTGCGGTCGCGCGACGGCTTCTGGGCCGCCTGCTCGCGCGCGAGCTCCTTGTTGGTGATGTCGCCCTTGTAGATCCAGACCTTCACGCCGATGCGGCCGAAGGTGGTCTTGGCCTCGTAGAAGCCGTAGTCGATGTTCGCGCGGAGCGTGTGCAGGGGCACGCGGCCCTCGCGGTAGAACTCCGAGCGGCTCATCTCGGCGCCGCCGAGACGGCCCGACACCTGGATGCGGACACCCTTGGCGCCGGCGCGCTGCGCGCCCTGCAGGCCCTTGCGCATCGCGCGGCGGAACGCCACACGAGCCGAGAGCTGCTCGGCGATGCCCTGCGCGACGAGCTGGGCGTCGGCCTCGGGGTTCTTCACCTCGAGGATGTTGAGCTGGATCTGCTTGCCGGTGAGCTTCTCGAGGTCGGCGCGGATGCGCTCGGCCTCGGCGCCGCGGCGACCGATGACGATGCCGGGACGCGCCGTGTGGATGTCCACGCGGACGCGGTCGCGGGTGCGCTCGATCTCGATGCGCGAGACACCGGCGCGGTCGAGCGACGTCTGGAGCAGGCGACGGATCTTGACATCCTCGGCGAGGTAGTCGGCGTAGCGCTGACCGGGCTTCGTCGAGTCGGAGAACCACCGCGACACGTGGTCGGTGGTGATGCCGAGACGGAAGCCGTACGGGTTGACCTTCTGACCCATTACTTCGTACCCTCCTCGGGCGTGCCGAGCACGATGGTGATGTGGCTCGTGCGCTTGTTGATGCGGAAGGCACGGCCCTGCGCGCGCGGCTGGAATCGCTTGAGGGTCGTGCCCTCGTCGACGAATGCCGTCTTCACGTAGAGGTCCTGCTCGTCCAGGTAGGTGTTCGTGGCATCGGCCTTGACGCGAGCGTTCGCGATGGCCGAGGCGACGAGCTTGTACACGGGCTCGCTCGCACCCTGCGGGGCGAACTTCAGGATGGCGAGCGCCTCCTGAGCCTGCTTGCCGCGGATCAGGTTGACGACGCGGCGGGCCTTCATGGGGGTCACGCGGATGTGTCGCACGCGTGCGATCGACTCCACCATTTCTTTCCTCCTTCACACCACCGCTTTAGCGGCGGCGGCCCTTCTTGTCGTCCTTCACGTGTCCACGGAAGGTGCGGGTGGGGGCGAACTCGCCGAGCTTGTGGCCCACCATGGTCTCGGTGACGAACACCGGGATGTGCTTGCGGCCGTCGTGCACGGCGATCGTGTGACCCAGCATGGCGGGGACGATCATCGAGCGACGCGACCACGTTTTGATGACGTTCTTCGAACCGGCTTCGTTCTGCACGGCGACCTTGCGAAGCAGGTGCTCGTCGACGAAGGGGCCCTTCTTGAGACTGCGCGGCATCTTCTTCTACTCCTACTTGCGCTTCTTGCCGACGGTGCGACGACGGACGATGAGCTTGTCGCTCTCCTTGTTGGGGCGACGGGTGCGACCCTCGGCCTGACCCCACGGGCTGACCGGGTGGCGACCACCGGAGGTCTTGCCCTCACCACCACCGTGCGGGTGGTCGATCGGGTTCATCGCGACACCGCGGACGGTCGGGCGGACGCCCTTCCAGCGCTTGCGGCCGGCCTTGCCCCAGTTGATGTTCGACTGCTCGGCGTTGCCGACCTCGCCGATCGTCGCGCGGCAGCGCGCGTCGACGTTGCGGATCTCGCCCGAGGGCAGACGGAGCTGCGCGTAGGGGCCGTCCTTGGCGACGAGACGCACCGAGGCGCCGGCCGAGCGGGCCATCTTCGCGCCGCCGCCGGGGCGGAGCTCGATGGCGTGCACGACGGTACCGGTCGGGATGTTGCGCAGCGGCAGGTTGTTGCCCGGCTTGATGTCGGCGTTGGGGCCGGCCTCGATCGGGTCGCCCTGCTTGAGCTTGTTCGGCGCGATGATGTAGCGCTTCGTGCCGTCGATGTAGTGGATCAGCGCGATGCGGGCGGTGCGGTTCGGGTCGTACTCGATGTGAGCGACCTTGGCGGGCACGCCGTCCTTGTCGTTGCGACGGAAGTCGATCACGCGGTACTGGCGCTTGTGGCCACCACCGATGTGACGGGTCGTGATGCGGCCCTGGTTGTTGCGACCACCGGTCTTCGACAGCGGCTTGAGCAGCGACTTCTCGGGCGTCGAGCGCGTGATCTCCGCGAAGTCGGCGACCGACGAACCGCGACGACCCGGGGTCGTGGGCTTGTACTTACGAATAGCCATAGTTCTTCCTCTGCTCCTTAGCCGACAGCCGTGAAGATGTCGATCGAGCCGGACTTGAGGGTGACGATCGCGCGCTTGGTGTCCTTGCGCTTGCCGATGCCGAAGCGGGTGCGGCGGGTCTTGCCCTGACGGTTCAGGGTGTTGATCGACGCCACCTGGACGTTGAAGATCTTCTCGATCGCGAGCTTGATCTCGGTCTTGTTCGAGCGGGGGTCCACGATGAACGTGTACTTGCCCTCGTCGATCAGGCCGTAGCTCTTCTCCGAGACGACCGGCGCGATGATGATGTCGCGCGGGTCCTTGTTCTGTGCGGCGCTCATGCCGAGACCTCTTCCTTCTTCGCCGACTTCGCGGCCACGAAGGCCTCGAGCGCGGCGGTGCTGAAGACGATGTCGTCGGAGACGACCACGTCGTAGGCGTTCAGCTGGTCGACCGGCAGCACGTGCACGGTCTCGATGTTGCGGACCGCACGCTCGCTGAGCTCCTCGCCACGGGCGAGGACCACGAGGTGACGACCGGCCGGCGCGATCTTGCCGAGGAGCGCGACCGCGTCCTTCGTCTTCGCGACGTCACCGGCGACGAAACCCTCGACGGCGTGGATGCGCGAGCCGCGGGCACGGTCGCTGAGCGCACCGAGGAGCGCAGCGGCGATCATCTTCTTGGGGGTGCGCTGCGAGTAGTCGCGCGGCTGCGGGCCGTGGACCGTGCCACCGCCCTTGTGCTCGGGAGCGCGGACCGAACCCTGGCGCGAACGGCCGGTACCCTTCTGCTTGAAGGGCTTGCGGCCCGAACCCGAGACCTCGCCGCGGGTCTTGGTCTTGTGCGTGCCCTGGCGCGCGGCGGCGAGCTGGGCGACGACGACCTGGTGGATGAGCGGGACGTTCGTCTGAACGTCGAAGAGCTCGGCGGGCAGCTCGACCGTGCCGGACTTCTTGCCGGTCGCGTCGAGCACGTCGATGGTGTTGGCGGTAGCCATGGACTACGCCCCCTTCACTGCGTTGCGGACGAAAACGAGACGGCCGCGAGCACCGGGAACCGCGCCCTTGACGAGCATGAGGCCCTTCTCGGCGTCGACGGCGTGCACGCGGAGGTTCAGCACGGTCACGCGCTCGCCACCCATGCGACCGGCCATGCGCATGCCCTTGAAGACACGGCTGGGGGTCGACGAAGCACCGATCGAACCGGGCTTGCGGTGGTTGCGGTGGGCACCGTGCGAAGCGGAGACGCCCTTGAAGTTGTGGCGCTTCATGACACCGGCGAAGCCCTTGCCCTTCGAGGTGCCGACGACGTCGACCAGCTGGCCGGCCTCGAAGGTGCCCTCGACGGTCAGCTCCTGGCCGGCCGAGTAGCTGGCCGCGTCGGCCGTGCGGATCTCGGTCACGTGGCGACGGGGCGTGGTGCCGGCCGTCTTCTCGAAGTGGCCCTTGAGCGGCTGCGAGACCTTGCGCGGGTCGATGGCGCCGGCGGCGATCTGGACGGCCTCGTAGCCGTCCTTCTCGGCGGTGCGGATCTGCGTGACCACGTTGGGGGCGATCTCGATGACCGTCACCGGGACGAGCTTGTTGTTCTCATCCCACACCTGGGTCATGCCGAGCTTGGTGCCGAGCAGACCCTTCACGTTCTTGGTAGCGGAAGACATCTGTTACCTCAGAGCTTGATCTCGATGTTGACGTCGGCCGGAAGGTCGAGACGCATGAGCGAGTCGACGGCCTTGGGCGTCGGGTCCACGATGTCGATGAGACGCTTGTGGGTGCGCATCTCGAAGTGCTCGCGGCTGTCCTTGTACTTGTGGGGCGAGCGGATGACGCACACCACGTTCTTCTCCGTCGGAAGCGGCACGGGGCCGACGACCGTGGCGCCCGCGCGGGTCACCGTGTCGACGATCTTGCGCGCCGAGGTGTCGATGACCTCGTGGTCGTACGACTTCAGTCGAATGCGGATCTTCTGTCCCGCCATTGCTGACTCTCTCTCTGTCAAGGCGTCTTACCCCTTCCGAGGGCATCGGACGCCGCGTAGTCACTCCGTGTGAAGCACCACTGTTCTTCTGTCAAAGGCCGGTGATCGAGCCTGTCGAAACCACCCGTCCGGTCGCCCGGGGCGGTGGTCTCGACACGCTCGACCTTCGAGCCCCAACCGGCGCGCACGCGCACGGGTCGCCCCGGGCGCGTGGTTGTCGGTTGTGTGTTCTGCTGCCTGCGGCCTAACCTGACCCCGGCTGCGCTCCATGGGAACGGCGGGTGGCTATGCACTGCCTGACAGTGATTCGAACGCGCGCACGAGGGCCCGCGTTCGAAATGTTGAACTCAACGAGTTTGCCACATTCGACAGGTCCGTGCAACCCGGGCGTGTCGCGCCCGCCCGACTCCCAGCGAGCCCGCAGTTTCGCGGCTCCGTCCGGCGGGTTCCGCGTCGAACCGGATGCCTCGTCCGCGCGCTCCGCCATGATGGAGGGAGACGCGCGAGACCGAGGAGACGCCGATGTCCGAGACCATGCCGCAGCCGAGTTCGAACGAGGGTCCGGGCAGCGTCTCGGCGACCCGCATCGGCACGCGCCGCTACGTCGGCCGCAACGCCCGCGGCGCGACCGTCGCGATCGGCGGCCTCGACATCGAGGGCGAGCACTTCTCCCCCGGCGAGCTCCTGAAGCTCGCCCTCGCCGGCTGCGTCGGCCTCTCGGTCGACCGGCCCATGTCGCGCCGCCTCGGCGACGACGCCGAGCTCACGGTGTGGGCGCACGGGCAGTCGGAGGAGGCATCCAACCGGTACGAGCGCATCGGCGAGGAGCTGCTGCTCGACCTCTCGGACCTCGAGCCGGCCGAGCGCGACAAGCTCCTCGACATCATGGTGCGGTCGATCGAGCGCGCGTGCACCGTCGGCCGGAGCGTCGAGGGCGCGATCGACGTGCACACCGTCATCGACGGCACCGAGCTGCGCTGAGCGGATCCCGCCCGGGCCCCGTCACTCCCGCTCGCACGCGGCCGGCCGCTCGGCGGCCATGCCCGGGGCGACGATGCCCGCCCCGACGATCACGACGACGAGCCCCGCGAGGCCCGACAGCAGGAACACGGGGCGCAGCCGCAGCCCGTGGCGGCCGTGCCGGAACGGGTCCTCGATGTAGCGCTTCGAGAGCCCCGCGACCACGAACGAGAGCACGACGAGCATCGCCATGAGCCACGGCGGGCTCGGCATGCCGGTCAGGTACGGCACGAACATGAAGATCGGCCAGTGCCAGAGGTAGAGCGAGTACGACACGTCGCCCATCCACTGCACGGGCCGCAGGCCGGCGACGCGCGCGGGCGACCAGGCGACCTCGGGCATGCCCGCCCAGATGACCGCGAGGGTGCCGGCGACCGGCAGCAGCACCACGAACCCCGGGAACACCTCGGGCGACCGGAAGGTCACGATCGGCACGGCGATGAGCACGAGGCCCGCCCACGACACGGCAGCCCGGAGACGGGGCAGGCTCTCGAGCGGTGCCCGGCTCGCGATGGCGAGGATGCCGCCGATGCCGAACTCCCACGTCCGCGCGAACGTGGAGAAGTAGGCGAGGTTCGGATCCTGCGCGGTCAGCGCGATCGAGTGCACGAACGACGCGACGGTCACCGCACCGAGGAGGGTGAGCACCACCGTCACGGATGCCGCCCGCCGTCGGGCGGCGAACCACAGCGCCACGATGAGCAGCAGCGGCCAGAACAGGTAGAACTGCTCCTCCACCGAGAGCGACCAGAAGTGCTGCACCGGCGTCGACTCGAGGTCGGCGCGCTGCGGGATCTGGGAATCGACGGCGAGCTGCCAGTTCTCGTAGTAGAGCGCCGAGGCGACGATCTCGCGGAACCATTGGCGCCACTCGCGTTGCGGGACGACGAGCAGGGTGAGCGCCGACACGACGGCGAGCGTCGCCATCGCCGCCGGCAGGATGCGTCGCGCACGGCGCAGGTAGAAGTCGCGCAGCGAGATGCGGCCGACCCGTTCGGCCTCGCGCATGAGGAGGCCCGTGATGAGGAAGCCCGAGACGACGAAGAAGACGTCGACCCCCATGTAGCCGGCCGGGGCGACCGCGGGCCAGCCGTGGTGGAGCACGACCGAGCCGACGGCCACCGCCCGCAGAGCCTGGATCTCGGGGCGTACCGCTGATCGTGCGAGGAGGGTGGGGGAACCGCCCATTCCCCACAGCGTACGACGACGGGGGCCGGGCCTCCAGCCCTGGGCGTCCGATGCCGTCGCGCCGCCGTCCGCGTACGACGAAGGGGCCGGGCCTCCGAATGGAAGCCCGACCCCTCAGGTCGCGATCGCGAAGATTACTTGATGATCTTCGTGACGGTACCGGCGCCGACGGTGCGGCCACCCTCGCGGATGGCGAAGCCGAGGCCCTCCTCCATGGCGATCGGCTGGATGAGCTCGACCGTCATGTCGGTGGTGTCGCCGGGCATGACCATCTCGGTGCCCTCGGGCAGCGTGATGACGCCGGTGACGTCGGTGGTGCGGAAGTAGAACTGCGGACGGTAGTTCGCGTAGAACGGGTTGTGACGGCCGCCCTCGTCCTTCGAGAGGATGTAGGCAGTGCCCTCGAAGTTGGTGTGGGGGGTGACCGAGCCCGGCTGCACGACGACCTGGCCGCGCTCGACGTCCTCGCGCTTGGTGCCGCGGAGCAGGAGACCGCAGTTCTCGCCGGCCCATGCCTCGTCGAGCTGCTTGTGGAACATCTCGATACCGGTGACCGTGGTCTTCTGCGTCGGGCGGATGCCGACGATCTCGACCTCGGAGTTGATCTTCAGCGTGCCGCGCTCGGCGCGACCCGTGACGACCGTGCCACGGCCGGTGATGGTGAAGACGTCCTCGATCGGCATGAGGAACGGCTTGTCCTTGTCACGCACGGGGTCGGGGATGTTGTTGTCGACGGCCTCCATGAGGTCGAGGATCGACTGGACCCACTTCTCGTCGCCCTCGAGCGCCTTGAGGCCCGAGACGCGCACGACCGGAGCGTCCTCGGCGAAGCCCTGGCTGGCGAGCAGCTCCGAGACCTCGAGCTCGACGAGCTCCAGGATCTCCTCGTCCTCGACCATGTCGGCCTTGTTGAGGGCGACGAGCAGGTACGGAACGCCGACCTGCTTGGCGAGCAGGACGTGCTCGCGGGTCTGGGCCATCGGGCCGTCGGTCGCCGCGACCACGAGGATCGCGCCGTCCATCTGAGCCGCACCGGTGATCATGTTCTTGATGTAGTCGGCGTGACCCGGGGCGTCGACGTGCGCGTAGTGGCGCTTCGGCGTCTCGTACTCGACGTGCGAGATGTTGATCGTGATGCCGCGCTGACGCTCTTCGGGAGCCGAGTCGATCGACGCGAAGTCGCGCTGCACGTTGGTGGCCGACGGGTACTTGTCGGCGAGCACCTTCGAGATCGCGGCGGTGAGCGTCGTCTTGCCGTGGTCGACGTGACCGATCGTACCGATGTTGACGTGCGGCTTGGTCCGCTCGAACTTGGCCTTAGCCACTGTGGGTCCTCCTCAGGACTCGTGTAGGAACTCCGGGCGCTGGATTGCGACCGGCGTGCTACGGGGGTTGTGTTGTTATGTTACGCGAACCGGAAGGTTCGTGCGGGCAGTGGGCCAAGGCCCCCGCCGGGGAGGGTCATTCGCCCTTGTTCTTCTGGACGATCTCGTCGGCGACAGCCTTCGGGACCTCCGCGTAGCTCTCGAACTCCATCGAGTACACGGCGCGGCCCGAGGTCTTCGACCGCAGGTCGCCGATGTACCCGAACATCTCCGAGAGCGGGACGTGCGCACGCACGACCTTCACACCGGCGGCGTCCTCCATGGACTGGATCTGGCCGCGGCGCGAGTTCAGGTCGCCGATGACGTCGCCCATGTACTCCTCGGGAGTACGGACCTCGACGCTCATCAGCGGTTCGAGCAGAACGGGGTTCGCCTTGCGAGCGGCCTCCTTGAAGCCCATCGAACCGGCGATCTTGAACGCCATCTCCGAGGAGTCGACGTCGTGGGCGGCACCGTCGATGAGACGGGCCTTGACGCCCACCATCGGGAAGCCGGCGAGGATGCCGTACTGCATGGCGTCCTGGAAGCCCGCGTCGACCGAGGGGATGTACTCACGGGGGATGCGACCGCCCGTGACCTCGTTCGAGAACTCGTAGATCTTGTCGCCCTCGACCTCGAGCGGCTCGAGCGCGAACTGGATCTTCGCGAACTGGCCGGAGCCACCCGTCTGCTTCTTGTGGGTGTAGTCGTGGCGCTCGACCGCGCGACGGATCGTCTCGCGGTAGGCGACCTGCGGCTTGCCGACGTTCGCCTCGACCTTGAACTCGCGCTTCATGCGGTCCACGAGGATGTCGAGGTGCAACTCGCCCATGCCCTTGATGACGGTCTGGCCGGTCTCCTGGTTGAGCTCGGTGCGGAACGTCGGGTCTTCCTCGGCGAGCTTCTGGATCGCGGTGCCCAGCTTCTCCTGGTCGGCCTTGGTCTTCGGCTCGATGGCGACCTCGATGACGGGCTCGGGGAAGGTCATCGACTCGAGCACGACCTGGTTGTCGGGGTCGCACAGGGTGTCACCCGTGGTCGTGTCCTTGAGGCCGATGACCGCGTAGATGTTGCCCGCGGTGACCGAGTCGACCGGGTTCTCCTTGTTGGCGTGCATCTGGAAGATCTTGCCGATGCGCTCCTTCTTGCCCTTGGTCGAGTTGACGACCTGGGCACCCGACTCGAGGTGACCCGAGTAGACGCGCACGTAGGTGAGGCGACCGAAGAAGGGGTGCACCGCGACCTTGAACGCGAGCGCGGCGAAGGGGTCGTTGGCGTCGGGGTGACGCTCGATGATCTCTTCCTCGTTGCGCGGGTTGCGGCCCTCGATGGCGGGCACGTCGAGCGGCGACGGGAGGTAGTCGATGACCGCGTCGAGCATCGGCTGCACGCCGCGGTTCTTGAACGCCGAGCCGCAGAGCACGGGGTAGATCTCCGAGTTGACGACCATCTTGCGGATGGCGCCCTTGATCTCGGCGACCGTGAGCTCCTCGCCGCCGAAGTACTTCTCGAGCAGCGCGTCGTCGGACTCGGCGACGGTCTCGAGCAGCGTGTGGCGGTACTCGTCGGCCTTCTCCTTGAGGTCGGCCGGGATCTCCTGGACCTCGTACTTCGCACCCATGGTCACGTCGCCCTTGGCGTCGCCGGGCCACACGAGGGCGCGCATCTCGATCAGGTCGACGACACCGATGAAGTCGTTCTCGGCGCCGATCGGGAGCTGCAGCACGAGCGGCTTCGCGCCGAGGCGCGAGACGATCGTGTCGACCGTGAAGTAGAAGTCGGCACCGAGCTTGTCCATCTTGTTGACGAAGCAGATGCGCGGGACGTTGTACTTGTCGGCCTGGCGCCACACCGTCTCGGACTGGGGCTCGACGCCCTCCTTGCCGTCGAAGACGGCGACGGCGCCGTCGAGCACGCGGAGCGAGCGCTCGACCTCGACCGTGAAGTCGACGTGGCCGGGGGTGTCGATGATGTTGATCTGGTTCTTGTTCCAGAAGCAGGTCACGGCGGCAGACGTGATCGTGATGCCGCGCTCCTTCTCCTGCTCCATCCAGTCGGTCGTCGAGGCACCGTCGTGCGTCTCGCCGAGCTTGTGGTTGACGCCCGTGTAGAACAGGATGCGCTCGGTGGTGGTGGTCTTGCCGGCATCGATGTGCGCCATGATGCCGATGTTGCGGACCTTGCTCAGGTCGGTGAGCACGTCTTGTGCCACGGGGGTTCCTCCGGAAGGTTCAGGAACGGAAGTGTGAGGGAGGGCGGATGCCGCGACTCGCGCCGCGGCATCCACCCGGCCCGACTACCAGCGGTAGTGGGCGAACGCGCGGTTCGACTCGGCCATCTTGTGCGTGTCTTCGCGGCGCTTGACCGCGGCACCGAGGCCGTTCGAGGCGTCGAGGATCTCGTTGGTGAGACGCTCGGTCATGGTCTTCTCGCGGCGAGCCTTGGCGTAGCTGGTGAGCCAGCGGAGCGCCAGGGTGTTCGCGCGGTGGGGCTTGACCTCGACGGGGACCTGGTAGGTCGAGCCGCCGACGCGGCGCGAGCGCACCTCGAGGGTGGGGCGCACGTTGTCGAGCGCCTTCTTGAGGGTGGCGACCGCGTCCTGGCCCGACTTGGCGGCGACGTTCTCGAGCGCCTCGTAGACGATGCGCTGGGCGAGGTCCTTCTTGCCGTCGATCAGGATCTTGTTGACGAGCTGGCTGACGACCGGCGAGCCGTACACCGGGTCGGCGACGACGGGGCGCTTCGGAGCGGGACCCTTGCGAGGCATTACTTCTTCTCCATCTTCGCGCCGTAGCGGCTACGAGCCTGCTTGCGGTTCTTCACGGCCTGCGTGTCGAGGGCGCCGCGGATGATCTTGTAGCGGACACCCGGGAGGTCCTTCACACGACCGCCGCGGACGAGCACCATCGAGTGCTCCTGCAGGTTGTGGCCCTCACCGGGGATGTAGGCCGTCACCTCGGTGCCGTTCGAGAGCTTCACACGGGCGACCTTGCGGAGCGCCGAGTTCGGCTTCTTCGGGGTGGTGGTGTACACACGCGTGCACACGCCGCGCTGCTGGGGGTTGGCCTTCAGGGCGGGAGCCTTGGTCTTGGTGACCTTCGGCGAGCGACCCTTGCGGACCAACTGCTGAATGGTTGGCACTGCTTCTCCTTGTTGTGCTGCACGGTGACAGCGATGATGGATTTCACATCAGACCCACCGGCACCGCAGAACTGCGGAACCTTCGGTGGTGGGTATGCCGTGGGGGTGAGCCGCGGAACTCCGCGGGCACCCGAATGTGCACGCGTGAACGCGCACACCCGATCAATGGTAATGCCGCGTAACCTCGCGGTCAAATGAGGCTCGACCGGCGCTCATGCGCACCGCGCCCCGCGCCCGCGGGCGCTCACCCGCCCCAGCCGGGCGCATCGAGCTCGCGATCGAGATCGGCCAGCATGTCGGCGACCTGCGGCTCGACGAGGCGCTCGACGGCGTTGCCGATCCGGTAGCGGTGCTGCGCGAGCTCGACGCAGATGCGGCGGCCGAGCTGCTTGGCGAACTCGTCGGCCAGGCGCACCTCTTCTCGGAGCGCCTCCTTCTCCTCAGGAGTGAACGGCCGCGGTGCGGGCTCGTTCGCCTCGGCGGCGGTGTCGGCCTCGAGGCCGCCGAGGGTGAACAGGAACGGCTGGTCGGGCACCGGCTCGGGATCGAGCTCGAGACCGAGGTACTCGGGGTCGAGCCCCTCGCCCGCCCGGTACGGACGGCGCGCCTTGCGCTCCTCCGCGAGGCGGATCTCCCGGTGCAGCATCGGCAGGTTGCGCGCCGTGTAGTCGTCGACCGCGTCGTCGATGATGCCCTTCATGCGCATCGAGAAGGCGTGCTGCACGGGGTGCGGCACGTCGACATCGAGCCCGGCCGCCGCGATGATCGGCGAGCCGAAGCAGCGCTGGCAGAGTCGCACCCGGGCGCGATGGGTACCCGGCCGCCACCGCGGCAGCCATTGCAGCCAGCGGTCGACCTCGTGGCTCACGCGCGCCTCGACCGAACCCTCCATCGGGTTCACGATACTGCGCAGAGCACGGGCGCCGGGCGTTCGGCCGGGAACCCGGCGCGCCGCAGCGCCGCCGCGGCATCCCGCTCGACTACTCGTCGTCGCGCTCCCACGGCCAGCGCGGCCGCTCCATGCCGCCCTGGCGGCCGCGCGCCACGAGCACGGCGAGCCCGGCCGTGACGAACGCGCAGGCCGGGACGAGCAGGCCGAACCAGCCGAGTCCGAGCAGGAGGCCGAAGCCGAGGCTCTCGCCCGCGGCATCCGCCGAGCCCAGCAGCCGCCCGGCGGCGGCCACCACGACGAACGCGAGCCAGGCCGCCGCTGCGGCGACCAGCACGGTGACCGCCGTCCGCTCGGGATGCCTCAGGCGGACGCCGAGCGTGACGAACACGGCCGCAACGGATGCGGCGACCGCGGCCGGTACGACGAGGGTGCCGACCGCGGGATCGCCGACCACCTCGAGGTCGAGCAGCAGGCTGACGAAGCCGAATCCGCAGACGACGAGCGCGAGATCGAGCGCCGCGGCGAAGCTCGCAACGACCCAGGCGTTGCGGGTGCGGAGCTCATCATCGGCCATCTCTCGAGGCTACGCCTGGTCGCCGTGCGCCTCGCGGGGTTGCCGACCCGCGTTCAGTCGGCGAGGCGGAACGAGCGCACGATCCGGTCGAGCGACGGCGCCGCATGGGCGACGAGCTCTTCGGGGGCCGGGCTCACCATGACGCGAATGGTCGCACGGTCGCCCTGCAGGAGGTACGCGAGGCCTGCAGCCGGCCGCAGGCCGGGCTGCGGCGCGAACCGGCAGCGCACCACGATGCCCGATCCGAGACCGTCGACGTCGATCGGGTCGACCGCCGGGCGACCTTCGAGCTCGGCGTCGCCGAGGACGGCGCGCACGAGCGAGCCCTCGATCTTCTGCGGGTCCGAGACGCCGACGTTCACGATGAGCGCCGCGGAGCCCGGGCCGGGCAGGTACAGCAGGCCGATCGACGCGCCCGGCAGCAGCCGCGACGGCGCCTGCGCGGCGATGGCGCGCACGGCATCGAGCCGCTCGGCCGTGGTGTCGGGGTGACGGCGCAGGAAGCCGGCGACCACGTCGTCGGCCCAGGTCGCGGCATCGTCGCCGTCGGGAGCCGGCACGCGCACCCACGAGGCGTTCGGCGCATCGAGTTCGAGTCTCATGCCGTCCAGCATCGCATGCGCCGGGCGCCACGGCCGACTGCGGACCCCGCGGACCCCGCGGCGGCCGATCCGCCGCCTCGCGCCGGAATGCCGAAGGCCGCACCGGCACTCCCGGATGGAAGCGGCGGCACGGCCTTCGGATACGCGCGGTGCGACTAGTTGCCGGCGAGGGCCTGGTCGGTGTCCTTGATCGCCTGCATCATCTTGCGGAGGGACTCGCCCATGTCGCTGATGCCCTCGATCGCCTTCTCCAGGCCCGTCGTCAGCTCGGTGTACCCCTCGCCGAACTTGCCCGACGCGTGCTGCGTCTTGAAGTCGTCGCCCAGGAGACGGTCGACATCGTCCTTCAGGCGACGCAGCACGTCGCCGATCTCCTCACGACCCGTGTCGAGACGGCCCGCCATCGACTCCATCTCACCGTACGACGCCTTGAAATCAGCCATCATCAACCCCAATCGTTGAAACCCTCGCCACCCCGAACCGGGGCGACCTCCACGAGACTAACCGCTCCCCGAAACCCGGTGAATGGGGAGCACTCCCCATACCCGGACCCGATCGGGAGTCGCGGATCAGGTCCAGTCGGACCGGTCGCGAACGCGCTGCTCGGCGCCGCGACGCTCGTCGGACGTGACCGAACCTCGGGCCTCGAGGAGCCGCAGCGCCTCGAGCTCGGCCGCGAGGAGCGCCGCGCGCTCCTCGCCGGTGCTCGTCCGGTACACCGACCTGCGCCAGCTCTCGAGCCGGCCCTCGACCCCGGCGACGAACTCGGGGTCGGCCGCGACCTCGGCGGGCACGCCGCCTCGCACGGCCCGCCCCGCGGCCCAGTCGGGCCGTTCCTTGTCGTGGTGGAACGCCGCGACGGCGAGCACGAGGCATCCGACCGTCGATGCGACCTGCAGCACCAGCCCGACGACCGCCGGCCCCGAGGCGAGGACGTCGTCGGACTCGCCGAGCACCATGACGATGCCGACCGCCCAGATCACCGGGATGAAGACGAACATGCGGGCCCCGAAGTTGCCCCCGTGGTAGAGCGGATTCGCGGTGCGACGCGGCTCGAGCCATACGAACAGGGCGAGGGCCGCGGCCATGCACAACCCCGACGGCAGCGCGCCCGACACCGGGTCCAGCGCGGCGCTGCCCGTGCGCCCCACGAGGATCAGGGCCGGACCCGCGAGCGCGAGCACCACGGCGACGACGCTCAGCCAGACGTCGTTCCTCGCGGGCTTCGGCGCCGTCTCGGATACGGGCCCGACGCGCTCGAGCTCGGCACGTTCGGCCGTCTGCACGACGATCGGGTAGGCGGCCGCGGCGTCGGCATGGGTCGCGAGCAAGGCGAGCCGGGGAACCGCCCGCAACGCCTCATCGCCGCGGACGTCGCTCGGGAGCGCCTCGACCGCGGTGACGACCGCCGCCTCGGCGTCGGGGGTCAGACCGGCGTCGGTCATGCGTTCGACTCCGGAAGCGCGGCGAGCACGGCGGGATCGATGCCGCCGAGCAGGTGGTCGATGTCGGGCAGCCGCAAGGTCATCACCCGCGGATCGGCGTCGACCGACACGAGATAGGCGACCCAGTCGCCGCCGACGGCGAGCCATTCGCCCTTCGCCATGATGCCGGAGCGGCCGGCGCCGAGCTCCGACTCCCCCAGCGGGATGAGCGAGAGCCGGCGCACCGCGCTGTCGAATCCGGTGCCGGCGATCTCGTCGACGACCGGTTCGATCAACGATCGCTCGACCGGGGGGAGGAGGGCCGCCGCATCGGAGCCGTCGGCGCCCCGGAGCTCCACGTAGAGGTCGACCCAGCCCGACGGCGCCCCGTCGATGGGATAGTGCCAGAACCGGGCGCTGACGTGCTCGGTCGGGAACTCGGCGACGGCGGCGGCCTCGTCGCGAATCGGTCCGGCGAGCACATCGGCGTGCTCCCGGTCGCGAGTGAGTTCTTCGGCGAGCCAGTCGGCCCATTCGGCGACGCCGCCCCACTGCTCGGTCGACCAGTCGGTCGGCACACGGATCCAGCGGTCGGCGTCGAAGGAGATCGGGAAGGTGCTCACGCTGCGGGAACCCATCTGAACGTCGACATGATCGCCTCGCCGATGACGAGGAGGCCCTTGGCCATCTCGGCCGAGTTCTCGTCGTCGACCGAGAGGACCGAGTACTGGAAGAGGAGCGCCTTGCGCCCGTCGCCACCGGGCACGGGGACGACGTAGGTGAGCTCGTCGGTCAGCACCGTCGCCGATTCGTCACGATAGTCGGAACGCCGCCGGATGAGGTGCATCTCGACCTCGGCCGGGGCCGGCTCGACCACGGCGTTCTTCGCGAGCCGGGCGAGCGCCGCGTCCCAGGTCACGCCGGCGGGAACCACGAACGGCGAGACCGCGAGCATCGCCGGCATGGGAGCCCCGGGTTCGCGCTCGGGGGCGACGTAGACCTCGAACACGCCCCGCTCGCGGAGACCCGCCTTGAGCCGGCTGAGCATCGTGCGGAACTCGAGGACGAGGTCGGGGCGCCCGGCGCCCTTCATCGTCTCGATCGCCGACGCCGTCGCCCGGTCGTCGATCAGGGCCGCCGGCGGCACCTTCGTCCAGCCGGGCGGGCAGAGCAGGGTGTAGGAGACCTTCGCGGTGCGTTCACCGGTCAGCTCCTCGCGCAGCGAGGCCACTCGTCATTCCTCCTGAATCGTTCGGCGCCGGCTACCAGCTCTTCACCCAGTCGATGGTTCCGCCGATGAAGTCGGGCATGTCGGGCAGGGGCACGCCGACGCCCTGCAGGCTCTGGTACCCGCCGAACCCAGTGTTCCAGAGATTGAGTCCCTGGCCCGCCAGCGACGGCAGGACGTTGTACTGGCTCGCCCACGCCGCTGCGCGCCCACCGGTGGGCATGACGCCGGCGCCGGGCCATGCCGAGGCGAGCCGCTGTGTGAGGGTGTACGCCTGGCCGTCGAGGATGGAGCCTCCGCCGCGCAGCGCGTTCCAGGCGTTCGCCGCCCAGCTGCCGCGGTTCGCCGCGAGGAACGCGTCGGCCAGTCCAGGTGCCGCCGCCTCGCGTGCCGCCCGGTTGCCGGCACCGCGGCCCGCGCCGACCACCGTCCGGAGGTCGCGGATGAGCGCGTTGCGGCCGACGTCGAGGAAGCCGCGGGTGGCGTTGCCGAACCCGAAGGCACCGCGGAAGGCACCCGCGAACCCCTGCCCCGCCTTGAGCGCCTTGCCGAAGGCACCGAGGAACGGGAGGATGCCGACGATGTCGAAGGCGATGTCCGTCCAGCTCACGCGTTTGGAGCCGCAGGCCATCATGATGCCGTGCGCGACGAGTGCGACGAGGCCAGCGACCGCGGCGATCGCCAGCCAGATCGGACCGCCGATGACGAGGGCGGCGATGACGGCGAGGGTCGCGACGATCGTCGCGAAGGTGGCGATGCCGTCGAGCAGGTCCTCCCACCAGGTGTCGTCGATGCCCGAGGCGTCGATGGCCTGCTCGATGCCGGTGACGGCGGCCTCGTAGGCCGTGTCCCAGGTCGAGAAGCCGCTGTCGAACGACTCCCAGAGACTGTCGAGCGTGTTGCCGGTCGTGGTCGCCGTGCCCGAGGCCTCCGAGAGGGCGTTCTTCGCCGCGGCCTTCTCGGCGTCGGTGGCTTCTTCCTCCCAGACCCACGTGGTGTTGTTGTCGTCGACCTTGTCCTGCGCGGCCTCCTTGGCCTCGAGGGCGTCCTCGTGGGCCTTGTGCGCCGCGATGATCTGCTCGACGAGCGGGTCGACGGTGGTGTTCCGCGCGGTGTGCAGCGCCTTGGCGTACGTCACGAGGACCGGGCCGGTCTTCTCGTAGCGCTCGCCCACCTTCCGGAGGTCGCCGTGCAGTTCGCGGGCGGACTCGCGCACCTTGTCGATGCTCTTCGCCTTGTACTTCTCGCTGTCGCCGAGCTTCTTCAGCTCGTCGGCGGTCTTCGAGAGCCGGGCGCCGATGTCGATGTAGTGCTTGCCGGCCTCCTCGATCTTCTCGGGCTTCCCGTCGAGCTCCCGGGCGGGCACGCCCTTCGGCGAGATCAGCCCGCCGCCGTAGCCGTATCCGTTTCCATAGGTCATGCGGTCTTCTCCTCGGACGGCTTGGCGAGCTTGGCGTCGGTGTCCTTGAAGCCGTCGACGATCGCCTTGAGATGGTCGTGGATGTTCGTCAGCCCCTCGAGGATGACCTCGCGATTGCCGTCCCAGCCGGACTCGAAGTCGCCGACCTTGCCCTTCAGCTCGGGGCGCCCGTGGGGGCGACCGACCGAGTCCTGCACGTCATCGGTCTTGTCGCCGATGTCCTCGAACTCCTTCACGAAGACGCCGAGGTCGGTCGTCATCGTCGTCAGGTCGTCGAAATCCAGGTCGATGTCCGGTTCTGCCATCGGTCACTCCTCCACGGTGCGGTCGGGTCGGGATGCCTCGGCGGCGGCGCGATGGTCCGCAGGTGCCGGGGCGCGGTGCGACTAGTTGCCGGCGAGGGCCTGGTCGGTGTCCTTGATCGCCTGCATCATCTTGCGGAGGGACTCGCCCATGTCGCTGATGCCCTCGATCGCCTTCTCCAGGCCCGTCGTCAGCTCGGTGTACCCCTCGCCGAACTTGCCCGACGCGTGCTGCGTCTTGAAGTCGTCGCCCAGGAGACGGTCGACATCGTCCTTCAGACGACGCAGCACGTCGCCGATCTCCTCACGACCCGTGTCGAGACGGCCCGCCATCGACTCCATCTCACCGTACGACGCCTTGAAATCAGCCATCATCAACCCCAATCGTTGAAACCCTCGCCACCCCGAACCGGGGCGACCTCCACGAGACTAACCGCTCCCCGAAACCCGGTGAATGGGGAGCACTCCCCATACCCGGACCGTCCGCTGCTCAGGCCTCGACGAGCGGCAGCTGCACCGTGACGAACCGGCCGTTCTCGACGAAGATGCCCCGGCCCGGCGGGAACTCGTGCCGGGCGACCTTCGGGAAGGGCACCTTGAACAGCGAGTCGCCGTCGTACGTCTCGGGCCGGAGCGCGATGCCGCGCCGGCCGGCCTTGAGCTCGCCGACGAGGCCGTAGCCGCTCGAGAGCTGCGAGACGTCCCCGTCGCCGACGAGGAAGTGCTCGCTGCGGTTGACCGCCTGGAACAGCTCCTTCAGGGGGCGCTCGGCGTCGGTGTCGCCGAACTCGGTGATGTTCTCGACGACGATCATGATGCGCTTCGTGATCGACTCGTCGACGACGAGCTCCTTGAGCTCCTTCGCGAGCGCCCGGGCGTCCTCGATCGACGAGGCCGTGCGGCGCCACTCGCGGAAGTCGCGCAGCACGGCACGACGGCCGCCGAAGTGGAAGAACTCGGTCTCGGCGTCGAACCGCGCGATCGTCGTGACGAGCGCCCGCAGCGCGTTCGACTTGCCGCTCTGCGGCGGCCCGGCGACGACGAAGGTGCCGATGGGCTCGAACCCCTTGGGGCCGAGCACGTCGTCGGCCACGCCGATGACGGGCTGGTCGCCGATGCGGTCGGGCAGCTCGCCGAGGCGCAGCTCGGTCGGCAGCGCCCCGATCTCGGGCGCCTGCACCGCGCCGCGCGCGCGCAGTTCGGCTGCGAACGCCTCCATCGCCTGGGTCTGCTCGGCGACGTTCGTCGTGCCCCCGAGCACCGCGATCTGCGTCTCGAAGCCGTCGACGATCGCGCGGCCCGGGGCGCTGCGCTCGTTGAGCACGTCCTTCGGGGCGCCGAGGATCGAGTACGACCCCTCGTCGGAGAGTCGCAGCACGACGCGCCGGGTCACGTTGGCGCTCACGGCGGTCGGCACGGCGCCGTACCGGTCGGCGGTCGCGACGGCGTGGATGCCGAGCGGCCGGCCCTCGCCGAGCATGCGCATGAAGACGGCGTAGTACGGCGCCCGGGCCGATGTGCCCTCCCACTCCTGCTTGAACGTGCCGAAGCCGTCGATGAGCACGAGCACGCGCGGCTCGTCCCGGCCCGTGATGGCCCGATACTCCGTGAGGTTCGCGGCGTTCACGTCGGAGAAGCGCTTCGCACGGTCGTCGAGCATGCCGCGGAGGGTGCGGAGGAGCCGCTGGACGCGCTCGGCGTCGTCGCCCGCGACGACGGAGCCGACCTGCGGCAGCGATTCGATCGATCGAAGCGACCCCGTGCCGAAGTCGAGGCCGTAGACGTGCACGCGACCGCGGTCGGGCCGGGCGCCCGCGGCGATCGCCATGCTGCGCAGCACGGTCGTCTTGCCCGCACCGCTCGTGCCGTAGACGAGCAGGTGCCCGTCGGTGTCGGGCTCGAAGTAGACGGCCTCCTGCAACTGCCGCTCGGGGATGTCTGCGAGGCCGAGCGGGATGCGCACGTCGCCCTCGAGCGGCAGCGCGGCGAGGTCGACCGTCGATGCGAGCTCGTCGAGCCACGGCCGGCGGGGCGCGGGGATCGCGCTGTCGCCCGCCGCCGAGACGAGCGTCGCGACGAGGCGCTTCTGGTCGTTGGGCCCGAGATCGTCGTCGTGCGTGTCGGAGTCCTGCTCGTTGTCGGACTCCCAGAGCGTGATCGAGCCGAAGCGGAGCTCGGCGACCTTGACCTGCGCCTGCTCGGGCACGTCGGTCGTCCAGCCGCCGGCGTAGCCCGACTGGAAGGGCACCAACCGCCC
Source organism: Agromyces solani (assembly GCF_058349925.1). Taxonomy (NCBI): domain Bacteria; kingdom Bacillati; phylum Actinomycetota; class Actinomycetes; order Micrococcales; family Microbacteriaceae; genus Agromyces; species Agromyces solani. The sequence continues at coordinate 630,948 of NZ_JBYRER010000001.1, read as the reverse complement.
GGGGCCGGTCTTCGCGATGCCCCGGCCGGGGATCGACGGGTCGAACGTGCCCGCGACGGGGTCGCCGACGACGTCGTTCGAGTCGGACTCGTCGGCCATGCGCAGCGCGACGCGCAGGTTGGTGTTGGCGCGCAGGTTGTCCTTGATGACGCCGGCCGGGCGCTGGGTCGCCATGATGAGGTGGATGCCGAGCGAGCGGCCGCGCTGGGCGATGTCGACGACGCCGTCGACGAACTCGGGCACCTCGCCCGCGAGCGCGGCGAACTCGTCGATCACGAGCACGAGTGCGGGCGGCGTCTCGGGGTCCTGCCGCTTCTCGAGCTCGAGCAGGTCCTTCGCCTTCTTGCGGTTGAAGAGGTGTTCGCGGTGGTGCAGCTCGGCGCGCAGCGACGTGAGCGCCCGGCGCACGAGGTGCGGGCTGAGGTCGGTGACGAGGCCGACGCAGTGCGGCAGCTCGACGCAGTCGGCGAACGCCGACCCGCCCTTGTAGTCGACGAAGAGGAACGTCACCCGGTCGGGGCTGTACTCGGCCGCCATGCCGAGCACCCACGCCTGCAGGAACTCGCTCTTGCCCGAGCCGGTCGTGCCGCCGACGAGGGCGTGCGGGCCCTGGGTGCGCAGGTCGAGCGACATCGCGTCGGGGCTGCCCTGGCCGATGTACGCCTTGAGCGTGCCGGCCCGCTTCAGCCGGGGGCGCGGCCCGCGCGTGCGGTCGAGCACCGAGTTGTTCTGCCGCCAGCGTTCGACGACGGCCTGCGGCTGTGCGGCGAGCTCGGTTCCGATGAGCTTCAGGAACGACACGCTGCGCGGGAGGTCGGACGAGTCGGCCGTGACCGAGCTCGAGTCGGCGACCGGCGCGAGCCGCTTCGCGAACACCTCGGCGTACTGGTTCGACACGCCCTCGATCGCGACGTTCTCGTAGTGCTCGCCCGCGCGCACGTAGCCGACCTTCGCGCGGTCGAGGCCCTCGCTCGCGTCGATGTAGGTGCGGCACGCGGCCGGCAGCGACTCGACCGTCGGCGCGAGGAAGATCGTGTAGACGCCGACGTCGGCGCCCCGCTCGATGAGCTGCGTGAGCCGCGGGCGGTCGACTGGGGCGTCGTTCGAGGCGATCAGCACGAGCGCGAGGTCGGCGACGGCGGTGCGGTCGTTGCCGATCTCCTCGCCGACCTTCGAGCCGCGCTCCATCGAGGTGTCGGGCAGGCGCAGCGGCCCTCGGCGCCCGGGCGCCCCCGAGAGGCGGGAGAGGATCGACTCCTCGAGCCCGTTGAGGAGCGCCGTGCCGGCCGACTGGCTGTCGGCCAGGGCCATCTCCGCGAACGGCGACCGCGGGCTCGTCGTGTGGGGCAGCCACTTCATCCACTCGAGCTCCTTCGCCCACGCGGGGTCGACGATCGCCGTCGTGATGAGCTCGTTCGGCGCGTGCAGGCCGAACAGCTGCACGCCGAGGCCGCGCAGCACGTCGGCGGCGAGGTGGCGCGGGCCCGCGATGCCGATCGCACCCGAGCTCGGCAGCAGTTCGATGAGGGGCACGTCGTCGATGAGGGCGTGCCGCTCGCGCAGCACGTCGACCTGCTTCGCGTAGCGCGCGATGCCGCGCGCGTCGCCCGATTCGGCGATCGTGTTGCGGCTGCGGCCGCGGCCGACGCCGAGCCGCAGGCCGAGGAAGTTCCAGTGCTCGGGGCGCCGGGTCCAGAGGAGCGGCCCGAGTCGCATCGCCTGCTCGTAGACGCGAGCCACCGCGGGCGCCTCGTCGTGGCGGCGCTCGCGCTCGACCACCGTCTCGACGCGCAGCTTCTCCTCGAGGTCCTCGATCTGGGTCTCGAACGTCTCGATCTCGAGCCGCAGCTTCTTGCCCTGCTGCGTGCGCTGCCCGATGAAGTTGCCGAGCATCATGAGCGGCGCCATCACGACGATGATGAGCGACGTCGGCCGCTGGGTCATCGCGTACATCGCGAAGCCGAGCAGCACGGGGGCCATGATCATCGGCCACGGGAACAGCCGCGGCTCCGCCTCGGACGGGATCACCGGGTGCCGGTGCTCGGTGCCGGGGTAGCGCACCTCGACGCGCGGGGAGCGGTTGAACATGAGCGCGCCGCCGCGCTCCAGCACCGAGGCGTCGGGCGCGTCGGCCGCGCTCGTGCCGAGGTCGAACGACACGTCGGTGCCGCCGATCGTGATCATCTGCCCGGGGATCACGCGCACGCGCTGCACGAGCCCGCCGTCGACGAGCAGCCCGTTCGCCGAGTTGAGGTCGACGAGTTCGATCGAGTGGTCGACCTCGATGCGGGCGTGGCGCTTCGAGACGAGCGAGTCGGCGAGCACGAGGTCGGCGTCGACGGCGCGGCCGATGACGGTCGCCCCGCGCGGCAGACCGAACTCGCGCCCGGCGTCCGGCCCCGAGTGCACCCGCATGATCGCGACGGCCTCGGCCGCCGCGCCGCCCGGGCGGGGCGCGTGCGCGACGACGGCCGCGTTGAACCCCGAGCCGATCGGGGCGTCGCCGATGAGCACCTGGGGGTCGAGCACGACGGGCTCGGAGGAGGTCGGCGGCGCGACGGCGAGCGTCACCCCGGGGGCGGCCCCGATGAGCGGGGATGTCGGGTCGTTCGTCGCGATAGCCCGGGCGACGTCGCCGACCGTCGCCGTCGCATCGGCCGTGATGACCAGGTCGACGGGCGCGCCCTGCTGTCTACGGAGTCCGAGTTTGAGCTTCATGCCTTACCTTCCGGGCTCGCTCGTGATGGTGAAACTGCGCCCGCCGACGACGACGACCGAGCCGACCGGGAGCGGCGTGCGCACCCCTGCGGGCAGGTCTCGCGCGGCCTCGCCGGGCAGCCGCACCTCGGTGCCGTTCGTCGAACCGCGGTCGGCGATCCAGAACCCGTCGGCGTTCGTGCCGAACTCCGCGTGCACCTTCGAGATGCGCTTGGTCGGGTCCGCTACCGGTACGAGCTGGGCGGGGCTGCCCGCCGTGGCGGCGGGTGCGCGCCCCAGCAGGCCGAATTCGGATGCCTCGACGCCGGTGCCGTCGTCGAACCGGAGCACGATGCGGGCGGCGGACTGCGGCACGGCCTCGACTCGAGGCGGCGCGGCCGGCGGCGCCGACGGCAGCAGGCCCGGCGGCGGGCTCACGGGCGATCGCGGCGCGACCGGCGCCGCAGCCGGCGCGGGGATGGGTGCGGGCGGGGTCGCCGACGCCGCGGGAGCGGCAGGGGTCGCGGGGACCGGTGCGGGCGTGCCGATCGGCGGCGGCGTCCACTCCCCCGGACCGGGCGCACCGGGCGACACCACGCCCGAGCTCGACCGCTCCGCGGGGATGCGGAACTCCTCGCCCGGAGGTCGGTCGCTCGCGAGCGACGGCAGCCGCTCCGCCTCGGCCTCGGGCCCCGCGGCGGCTCGGCGGCGGGCGTAGCGCATCGCCTTCGCGTCGAAGGGGTCGAGTCCGCGTCGGGCGTCGACGGCGAAGCAGCGGCCGACCTTGTCGAGCCACGAGCGGTTGCGGTGCTCGGCGTCCCAGGTCGACGACGAGAACATGATCGCGGGACCGACGACGGGCAGCACGAGCCAACTCGCCCAGAGCACGAGCGCGCGCAGCACGACGCGCCAGAAGCCGGCCGGACCGAAGTCGCGCACGCTCACCGAGCGGATGCCGGCCGCGGCCTTGCCGACCGTCACGCCGAACCGACCGTGCAGCACGAGCTGCACGAGACCGAACACGGCCGTGAGCCCCTGTCCGACGGCGATCGCGATGAGCGGCCCGACGGTCGCGGCACCGGCCTTCGCCGGGTCGCCGCCCGCTCCGGCCACCGCGCCCGAGAGCAGCACCAGCCCGATGACCGTCGGCGTCGCGAGCAGCGCCCAGATGCCGGCGTCGAGGGCGAACGCCGCCGAGCGACGCCCGAGCGGTGCGGGCACGAGCCCGAGCGACGCCGCGTAGGCGGGGTCGGGGCGCCCGTCGGGTCCGAGCCCCGGGGTCGGCTCCTCGTCGATCTGCATCGTGACGCTCACGTCGCTCCTCGGGTCGGCAGGGTGGCAGGGCGGTCCAAGCTGCTACCCAACCCGATGGCGGGCGCGCTGTCGATGGGGAGGGGTCACCATCCCCGGTCTTCGAGCGTACCGGGCGACCGGCGCACGGCGCGGTCGTCGTGCACAGGCCGCGAACCGGGCCGTGTCAGTCGCGCGCCTGCGGACCGGCCGCGAGTTCGCGGTCGTACGCCTCCAGCGCCTGGCGGTTGCGCTCGGTGACCGTGCGACCGCGGGCGGCGATCCAGCCGCCGAGCCAGATCGGGATCTCGCGGGCGATCACGGCCGCGACGATCGCGAACGGGTCGAGCCAGCGCTGCGAGATGAACGACGTCGCCTCGTCGAACGTGAGCGTCCACGCCTCGACCGTCAGCAGCGCGCCGCCGATGTACGAGAAGTAGACGAGCACCCCCACGAGCACGCCGAAGACGACGAACGCCCACCAGCGCCCGCGGTTGACGATCGCGGCGAGCAGCGCGAAGCCGACGAAGAATGCGACGATCGGCACCCAGTAGACGGGCTTGGCGAGGAAGCGCTCGAGGTACACCTCGTTGACGGCGTCGACGTCCACCTGGGTCGTCATCAGCAGCAGGTACGCGGCACCGGCGTACAGCAGCGCGAAGAGCGCACTGCCGATGAGCGCGACGAGCACGCCGAACGCTCGGTTGCCCTTCGCCCGCGGGGGCTGCGGCGCCTGCACGTACACCGTCTGCGCCGGCGGCGCGAACACCTCGGCCGGCTCGGGGGCGAGGGTCGCCGCGCCGACGGCTCCCGCCGTCGCGGCGGCGGACGGCGGCACGTACGTCTCCCGCCGGACGGTGTCGGCCGGCACCGGCTGCGGCACGCCCTCGGCGTCGTCGACGCCGTCGAGCCCGGTGCCATCGGCGGCGGATGCCTCGTGGCCGGCGTTCGCGCGCTGCACCGCGGCGTCGAGCGCGCTCGTGTCGGCCGGGCCGATCGGCTCGGGCTCCTCGAGCGTCGACGCCGGCGAGGCATCCCTGCCCGTCGTGTCGGTCGCGTCGCCGGGAGCCGCCTCGCTCGCCTCGACCGCGTCGACGACGTCCGCGCCGCCCGGTGCGGGCGCGGCGGATGCGTCGACCTCGCCGGTGTCGGCGGAGGCCGTCGCGTCTGCGGAGGGCTCGGCGTCGGGCGATCCGGCGTCATCGGGCGAGGGCGTCGCGTCGGGGTCCACCGGCTCGGGCACGGCGTCGCCGTCGAGCGGTTCTGATCCGGGCGTCGTGCTGCTCATGATCGCGCTCCTTCCGGGCACCCTCGTACCCCGCGGTGCGCCCACTGTAACAATCGCCGGCCGCTCGACCGGGATGCCGCGCGGCGAGACCCGCACACGTTCTGAGGAGGCTCAGCCGCCGGACGACTCCTGTTCATGAGGCGTCGCGATGTCGATCTCCTCCGAGCTCGCGGTCGCCGTCGAGTAACCCGGCGCCGTCGCGACGACCTCGACGCGGTATCGCCCGTCCCGACCGCTGACGTCCACGATGGGGCCGAGGTCATCGGTGAGCACACCGTCGCGGTACCACCGGTACCCGAACGCCGGGGCCGGCTTCCACGTACCGGGATCAGCGGTGAGCGTCGTCCCGTTGAGCGACACCGTCGGAGTTCCGAGCGTGAAGGCCCCTGACGAGACCGGTGCGGTGGGCGCCGAGTCGACCGAGACCAGAGCGGCCCCCGTACCGGACCCCGTGACGCGAACGGTCAGCGTTCGTCCGAGCGCCTCGGCCGGGACGTCCAACTGCTGCCCGACGGCACCCTCGATCGCGATCCCGTCCGCGAGCCACTGGAACCTGAAGTCCGTCACTCCCGACCAGCTGCCGGGAGCGGCGACGAGCATCTCCCCGACGCGCGGCGCGCCCGAGATGCTCGGGGTCCCCGCAGCGACCACCGTGCCGGTGCGCGCTGACGAGAGGGTGACCGTCGGGTATCCCGCGAGTCGACCGGTCACCGCCACACCTACACCGAGACCGACGTCCGCCGCGCGAGGCGTGAAGCCTGTACCGGTCGCTCCGGACACCGCGACACCGTCCACGTACCACTGGTACGACAGCACCGTGCCCCTCGTCCACGAGCCCGGC
>NZ_JBYRER010000001.1:112856-624732 GCF_058349925.1 Agromyces solani | reverse complement strand
CACCGTCACCGGCTTGCCCGCACTCGACGACGGCAGCGTGTACGTCGATGCGGTCGCTCCGGACACCGCGACACCGTCCACGTACCACTGGTACGACAGCACCGTGCCCCTCGTCCACGAGCCCGGCACCGCCGACAACTTCCCGCCGACCCGAGCCGTCCCCGACACCGTCGGAACCGAAACCAACGCCACCCGGACCGACGTCGCCTTCGACGTCACCGCCGTGGCAACCCAGGCCGGGTCATCGACGTACACCCTCACCGAGAGTTGCGCCCCCACGTGGGAGGGGGTCGGTTGAAACCGATTGGACGTTGCCTTCGAAATTGCTGCGCCGTTCGCATACCACTGATACTTCAGCGGCGCTCCGGGTCCCCAGTCTCCCGGGGTTGCGGTGAGTGTCGACCCGACGTACGGGCTTCCCGAGATGACCGGAACTCGAGCGGAAACCGCCTGAGCCGTCGGTGCCGATCTCACCCACGCCTCTCCGTAGCCGTCCTTCTTGCCCCACGCGATGACGCTGATGCGTTTGCCGGCCGCCTCCGGAGGCACAGTGAACTCGGCCTCGTGCTGCGAATAGCCGACGACCCACTCGCCGTCGAGCAACCATTCCCAATTCACGATTGCGCCGGCCGTCCAATCGCCCAGATCGACTTTGAGGACCTCGCCGACACGCGCAACCCCGGAGATCGTCGGCGTCGCAGGTTTGATCACGCGGAGGGAGGGCTCAGAAACGGCCGAACCGTCGGCATATCCCGGTGCACTCCCCGATGTCCGCACAGTGAGGCGCTTTCCCTCGTCCGCGATGGTCGGCGTGTAGCGTTCACGGGTGGCGCCCGGGATCGGGATTCCGTCCGCGTACCACTGCCGAGCGGTCGTCGTTGAACCCGACGTGTTCCAATACGCGTCCCGAATGAGCAATTCGACACCCACAGCAGGCTCGCCGCCGTCATCGAACCAGGGTTTGCCCCACTTGAGGACCTTCGGGGTCCACGCAGAGTCCGCGGTCATCGTCGAGTATCCGGTCTTCGTCGCCGTCGCCGTCACCCTGATCCCGGCGTTCGCCATCTCGGGTGTGACGACGAGCTCCGGGCCGACATGGGCGGGCGCGAACCCCCCGACCCACCGGTAGACGATTTCGACCCCGGGGACCGGCGAGGTCGCCGAGGCGGTGAGCGTTTCGCCGATCGCAACCGTGCCGCTGATTGTGGGCACGCTGACCGTCGCCTGCCGACCCGTGACGACGCCGGTGAGATATCCGTTCGGTTTTGCGGTGAGGGTGCCGGCAGTCTCGAGGCTCTCAGCAGCAGGCCAATACCATTCCGCGCCTGATCTCGGCGTAATCCTGAGCCGGATCTCGCCGGGCCGCACTCCCTCGAGTTCGAAGCCGCCGAGGATGTCGCTCTCGGTGGACGCGACATCGGAGCCCATGTTGTCGACGGCAGTCACGACGGCACCGCTGACGGGCATCCAGCCGTCATCGTACAAACGGACCGTCCCCCGGATCTCGGCCCCCTCGAACGGCACGAAGGCGATGCCGCCGCGCGATTCCCCTTCGCCGACGACAACCGATTCGGCGTCCGACTCCGTTCGCACGCCAGGCCACCACTCGCCGATGAAACGAGACGCGTCCATCTGCGAATCAGACCACCAACCGTCGAGATCGGACGTGCTCTCGTCCCACCCGTCGAGCGCACGAACAGTGTACTCACCGGCCGGGAGCCCGCCGACACGATACTCGGTCGTGGAGTCGGGTTTGGTCGATCCCGCGATACGCCCGTCTGCATCGAACACGACGACACGCCGCGACGAACTCCGCCCGGACACGGAAGCTGCAGGCTCGAGCACCGCGTTCTGCTCGAGCGACCCGCCAGCCTCGAGATCATAGAGCGCGGCCAGGCTCAGGAGCGACGCTGCGCCGGAGTATTCGCGTGCCGAACCCGCGCCTCCTGTGTACTCGAACGCATATCGACCTGGTGTCAGATGAAGCTCGAACCGGCCGTCTTCGTTGGCGAATGCGGTCTCGGCTTCCTCGAATCGAGCGCCGACGAGTCGATGCGCGGTTACCTTGCCATCGGCGTCGGCCAGCCCATCTGCACCGGTGATGCCTCCCGTGACCAGTGCGGGCTGGATCGTCGTGAGACTGAACGACCGACGACTCCCCTCGGCCAGTACGAACGGTTCGGCATCGGCCGAGCTCGCGACTCCCGGCCACCACATCGCCGGCTCACCCTCGATCTGGTACTTGAGAAGGTATTCACCGGCGGCCACCTTCGGAAGCGAGAACCGATCGCTGAACTGAGTCCGTCCATCCGTGAGTGCGGGGGCCGAGCCCTCGACGACTCGATAGAGCAGCACGCTCCCGACGGCGATCCGATCGAGGTGATTGCGCAAAGTCCCGGTGACGCTCGCGCTCCGCTGCAATTCGAGATCTGCTTCGGCCCTCGTCCCGTCGATGCGAAAGAGCGGGCCCTCGGTCTGCGCCATGAACGGAGAGGAGGGGGAGCTCGCGGCGATGATCCGGAAGTAGTCCCCCGGGTACACCGGAGTCTTGAGTGCGATCGCATAGGTTCCATCCGCCGCGCTCACAGTCCACCCGAAGTCGTTCTCAACGACACTCCCGGTCGACTGACGCTGGAGTCGCTTGAGGACCACGCGGACGTCTTCGATGCCCGAGCCCGCATCGTCGGAAATGCGCCCGGTGACGACCGGGAGCGGGTCCGCGCCGTCCTCCGCATACGCCCCTGACTCCGGGACTGACAGTCCGGCGATCAGCATCGCCATGGTGAGCAGGACGGCCGCGATCGGGCTGACGAGTGTGGACGCGATCCGGCGCCTAACGTGGGTATTTGGGCGCTCGGGGCTCGGTAGGGCAAGGCTCGGCATCGGGACCTCGGGTCGGGGCGACATCAAGTCGCGAACGGGTGGACCCAGCATAGGGGCACCTCGAGATCAGCACGACGATTATGCGGATCCGGATCTCGATGACGCTGTGTGACCCGATGGGCCGCACCAGCCGCCCGGGGACGACGAAGGGCCCCGGATCGCTCCGGGGCCCTTCGTGGATCTCGATTCGGCGCTGCGCGCCTATTCGATCACCGGGTGGTTCAGCTGTAGTTGCCGGGCGTGAAGTCGTCGCTCGAGAACGCGTCGAAGTCGACGAAGCTGAGGTCGCCCTCGCTGAAGGCCGCGTCGTCGGTGAAGATGCGGTTCGGGTAGCGCTCCGCCTTCGCCTCCTCCGTGGCCTCGACCGCGACGTTCCGGTACTTGCCGAGGCCCGTACCGGCCGGGATCAGCTTTCCGATGATCACGTTCTCCTTGAGGCCGACCAGCGGGTCGCTCTTGCCCTCCATGGCGGCCTGCGTGAGCACGCGGGTCGTCTCCTGGAAGGACGCGGCCGACAGCCACGACTCGGTCGCCAGCGAGGCCTTGGTGATACCCATGACCTCCTGACGGGCCGACGCCGTCTTCTTGCCCTCGGTGAGCGCCGCGCGGTTGATCTCGTTGTACTTCGAGCGGTCGACGAGCTCACCGGGCAGCAGGTCGGTGTCGCCGTGGTCGACGACGGTGACCTTGCGCAGCATCTGGCGCACGATGACCTCGATGTGCTTGTCGTGGATCGGCACGCCCTGCGAGCGGTACACGTCCTGGACGCCGTTCACCAGGTGCTTCTGCACCTCGCGCACGCCCTTGACCCGGAGGACCTCCTTCGGGTCGACGGTGCCGACGATCAGCTGCTGGCCGAGCTCGACGTGCTGGCCGTCCTCGACGAGCAGCGTCGAGCGCTTGAGCACGTTGTACGTGATCGGCTCGTCGCCGTTGTCGGGGGTGAGGATGACCTTGCGCTGCTTGTCGGTCTCGTCGATGGTGATGCGACCCGGAGCCTCGACGATGGGCGACGCACCCTTGGGGGTACGGGCCTCGAAGAGCTCCTGCACGCGGGGAAGACCCTGCGTGATGTCGTCGGCCGAGGCCGAACCACCGGTGTGGAAGGTACGCATCGTGAGCTGCGTGCCGGGCTCACCGATCGACTGGGCCGCGATGATGCCGACGGCCTCGCCGATGTCGACGAGCTTGCCGGTCGCGAGCGAACGGCCGTAGCACTTCGCGCAGACGCCGACGGCCGACTCGCAGGTGAGCACCGAGCGAACCCGGATCGACTCGACGCCCGCGGCGATGAGCTCGTTGATGAGCACGTCGCCGACGTCGCTGCCGGCCTCGGCCACGACCTCGCCCTTGGCGTCGACCGCGTCGGCCGCGAGCGACCGCGCGAACACCGAGTTCTCGACGTTGGGGTCGCGGACGAGCTCGCCCGAGGCATCCACCGTCGCGATCGGGAGCTCGAGGCCCTTCGTCGTGCCGCAGTCGTCCTCGCGGATGATCACGTCCTGCGAGACGTCGACGAGACGACGCGTGAGGTAGCCCGAGTCGGCCGTGCGGAGGGCCGTGTCGGCCAGACCCTTACGGGCACCGTGCGTCGCGATGAAGTACTCGGCGACCGAGAGGCCCTCGCGGTAGCTCGAGATGATCGGGCGAGGGATGATCTCACCCTTCGGGTTGTTCACGAGGCCTCGCATGCCGGCGATGTTGCGCACCTGCAGCCAGTTACCACGAGCGCCCGACGTGACCATGCGGTTGATGGTGTTGTCGGTCGGGAAGTTCTCCTGCATGGCCTTGGCGACCTCGTCGGTGGCCTTCGTCCAGATCTGGATGAGCTCCTGACGACGCTCGAGGTCGGTCGTGAGACCCTTCTCGAACTGCGACTGCACCTTGGCGGCCTGCTTCTCGTACTTCGCGACGATCTCGCCCTTCGACGGGGGCGTGATGATGTCGGAGAGCGCGACGGTGACGCCCGAACGGGTCGCCCAGCGGAAGCCGGCGTCCTTGATGCGGTCGAGGGTCGCGGCCACCTCGGTCTTGGGGTAGCGCTCGGCGAGGTCGTTGACGATCTCCGAGATCTGGCCCTTGCCGGCCTGGCGGTTGAAGTACGGGTAGTCGACCGGGAGCGCCTCGTTGAAGAGGGCGCGACCGAGGGTCGTCTCCATGAGGAACGGCTTGCCCGACTCGAAGCCCTCGGGCTCGTCGCCCTCGCCGAAGTGCAGGCCGTCGAGACGGATCTTCACCTTGGCGCCGAGGTCGAGCTCGAGCTCGCCCGGACGGTTCTGGTCGAACGCGAGGATCGCCTCGGCGATCGACGAGAACGCGCGGCCCTCGCCGGCGGCGCCCGGCTTCTCGGTCGTCAGGTGGTGCAGGCCGATGATCATGTCCTGCGAGGGCAGGGTCACCGGACGGCCGTCCGACGGCTTCAGGATGTTGTTCGAGGCGAGCATCAGGATGCGGGCCTCGGCCTGGGCCTCGACCGACAGCGGCAGGTGCACGGCCATCTGGTCGCCGTCGAAGTCCGCGTTGAACGCGGCGCAGACGAGCGGGTGGAGCTGGATGGCCTTGCCCTCGACGAGCTGCGGCTCGAACGCCTGGATGCCGAGACGGTGCAGGGTGGGCGCACGGTTCAGCAGCACGGGGCGCTCGCGGATGATCTCCTCGAGGACGTCCCACACGTGCGGGTTCGAGCGCTCGACCATGCGCTTGGCCGCCTTGATGTTCTGGGCGTGGCTCAGGTCGATGAGGCGCTTGATCACGAACGGCTTGAAGAGCTCGAGCGCCATCTGCTTGGGCAGACCGCACTGGTGCAGCTTCAGCTGCGGGCCGACGACGATGACCGAACGGCCCGAGTAGTCGACGCGCTTGCCGAGCAGGTTCTGGCGGAAGCGACCCTGCTTGCCCTTGAGCATGTCGCTCAGGGACTTGAGGGCGCGGTTGCCGGTACCCGTGACCGGGCGGCCGCGGCGGCCGTTGTCGAACAGCGCGTCGACCGCCTCTTGAAGCATGCGCTTCTCGTTGTTCACGATGATCTCGGGGGCACCGAGGTCGAGGAGGCGGCGCAGACGGTTGTTGCGGTTGATCACACGACGGTAGAGGTCGTTGAGGTCGCTGGTCGCGAAGCGGCCACCGTCGAGCTGGACCATCGGGCGCAGCTCCGGCGGGATCACCGGCACGACGTCGAGCACCATCGCCGCGGGCGAGGTGCCCGTCGCGAGGAACGAGTTGACGACGCGCAGGCGCTTGATCGCGCGGATCTTCTTCTGGCCCTTGCCCTCGGCGATCTGCAGGTGCAGGTCCTCCGCCTCGGCGGCCAGGTCGAAGGTCTCGAGGCGCTTCTTGATGGCCTCGGCGCCCATGTAGGCGTCGAAGTACATGCCGAAGCGGTCCTGGAGCTCGTGGAACACCGAGTCCTCGGGCTTGAGGTCGCCGACCTTGAGCGTGCGGAAGTCCTCCCACACGCGCTCGAGGTGCGCGATCTGCTCGTCGCCCGACTTGCGGACCTGGGCCATCTCCTTGTCGGCGGCGGCCTCGGCGCGCTTGCGCTGGTCGCTCTTGGCGCCCTCGGCCTCGAGGGCTGCGAGCTCCTCCTCCTTGCGGGCCATGAGCGTCGCGATGCGCGCGTCGCGCTGGTCGCCGATGGTCTTGATCTCGAGCCGGAGCTCGTTCTCGAGGCCGGGCATGTCGGCGTGACGACCCTCGTCGTCGACGTCGATCACCATGTAGGCGGCGAAGTAGATGACCTTCTCGAGGTCCTTCGGCGCCATGTCGAGCAGGTACCCGAGGCGCGAGGGCACGCCCTTGAAGTACCAGATGTGCGTCACCGGGGCGGCGAGCTCGATGTGGCCCATCCGCTCACGGCGCACGGAGGACTTGGTGACCTCCACGCCGCATCGCTCGCAGACGATGCCCTTGAAGCGCACGCGCTTGTACTTGCCGCAGGCGCACTCCCAGTCGCGGCTGGGTCCGAAGATCTGCTCGCCGAAGAGCCCGTCCTTCTCGGGCTTCAGCGTGCGGTAGTTGATGGTCTCGGGCTTCTTGACCTCGCCGTAGGACCACTTGCGGATGTCCTCTGCGGTGGCCAGGCCGATACGAAGCTCATCGAACGTCGTTGCGTCGAGCAATTTCTCTCCTAGATTCCTGAAGTCGTGTCGTACCTGGCGGTTCAGATCTCGTCGATGTTCGACGACTCGAAGCGCGCGGAGATGTTGATGCCGAGCTCCTCCGCGGCGCGGAAGGCCTCGTCATCGGTGTCGCGGAGCGAGACCGCGGTGCCGTCGGCCGAGAGCACCTCGACGTTCAGGCAGAGCGACTGCATCTCCTTCATGAGCACCTTGAACGACTCGGGGATGCCGGGCTCCTGGATGTTCTCGCCCTTGACGATCGCCTCGTAGACCTTGACGCGGCCGAGGATGTCGTCGGACTTGATCGTGAGGAGCTCCTGCAGCGCGTACGCGGCGCCGTAGGCCTGGAGCGCCCAGACCTCCATCTCACCGAATCGCTGGCCACCGAACTGCGCCTTACCACCGAGCGGCTGCTGGGTGATCATCGAGTACGGGCCCGTCGAACGCGCGTGGATCTTGTCGTCGACGAGGTGGTGCAGCTTCAGGATGTACATGTAACCGACCGAGACCGGGTACGGGAAGGGCTCGCCCGAACGGCCGTCGAAGAGCTGCGTCTTGCCGCTCGAGTCGATGAGCCGCTCGCCGTCGCGGTTGGGCAGCGTCGAGTCGAGCAGACCGGCGATCTCCTCCTCGAAGGCGCCGTCGAACACCGGGGTCGCGACCTTGGTGCCGGGCGCGGCCTCGTGCGCGGCCTCGGGCAGGCGCTTGGCCCACGCCGGCTTGCCCTCGACCTTCCAGCCCTGCTTCGCGACCCAGCCGAGGTGGGTCTCGAGCACCTGGCCGAAGTTCATTCGACCGGGGATGCCGAGCGGGTTGAGGATGACGTCGACCGGGGTGCCGTCCGCGAGGAACGGCATGTCCTCGACCGGCAGGATCTTCGAGATGACGCCCTTGTTGCCGTGGCGGCCCGCGAGCTTGTCGCCCTCGGTGATCTTGCGCTTCTGGGCGATGTACACGACCACGCGCTGGTTGACGCCCGAGCCGAGCTCGTCGTCGCCGTCCTGCGCGTCGAACACCTTGACGGCGATGATCGTGCCCTGCTCGCCGTGGGGCACCTTGAGGGACGTGTCGCGGACCTCGCGGCTCTTCTCGTTGAAGATCGCGCGGAGCAGTCGCTCCTCCGCCGACAGCTCGGTCTCGCCCTTCGGCGTGACCTTGCCGACGAGGATGTCGCCGGGGCGGACCTCGGCGCCGATGCGGATGATGCCGCGCTCGTCGAGGTCGGCCAGCAGGTCGGGGCTCACGTTGGGGAGGTCACGGGTGATCTCCTCCTTGCCGAGCTTCGTGTCGCGGGCGTCGACCTCGTACTCCTCGATGTGGATCGACGAGAGCACGTCGTCCTTCACGAGGTTCTGGCTGAGGATGATCGCGTCCTCGAAGTTGTGGCCCTCCCACGGCATGAACGCGACCAGCAGGTTCTTGCCGAGCGCGAGCTCGCCGTTGTCGGTCGCGGGGCCGTCGGCGATGACCTCGCCGGCCTCGATGCGCTCACCGGCGCTGACGATCACGCGGTTGTTGTACGAGGTGCCCTGGTTCGAGCGGTCGAACTTGCGCAGGAAGTAGGTCTGCGTGCCGCCCTCGTCGAGCTGCACGGTGACCGAGTCGGCCGAGACCTCGGCGACCACACCGGCCTTGTCGGCGGTGATGACGTCGCCGGCGTCGATCGCGGCGTAGCCCTCCATACCGGTGCCCACGAACGGCGAGTCGCTGCGGAGCAGCGGCACGGCCTGGCGCTGCATGTTCGCACCCATGAGGGCGCGGTTCGCGTCGTCGTGCTCGAGGAACGGGATGAGCGACGTGCCGACCGACACCATCTGGCGCGGCGAGACATCCATGTAGCCGATCTCGTCGGCCGGGAACAGGTCGACCTCGCCGCCCTTCTTGCGGGCGAGCACGCGCTCCTCCACGAAGTGGCCGTCGGCCTTCAGCGGCGCGTTGGCCTGGGCGACGATGTAGTCGTCCTCCTCCATCGCCGTGAGGTAGTCGATCTTGTCGGTGACCTTGCCGGCCTCGACCTTGCGGTACGGGGTCTCGATGAAGCCGAACGAGTTGATGCGCGCGAACGACGCGAGCGAGCCGATGAGGCCGATGTTCGGGCCTTCAGGGGTCTCGATCGGGCACATGCGGCCGTAGTGCGAGGGGTGGACGTCACGGACCTCGACGCCCGCGCGGTCGCGCGAGAGACCGCCGGGGCCGAGCGCCGAGAGGCGACGCTTGTGGGTCAGGCCCGCGAGCGGGTTGTTCTGGTCCATGAACTGCGACAGCTGCGAGGTGCCGAAGAACTCCTTGATCGCGGCGACGACGGGTCGCACGTTGATCAGGGTCTGCGGCGTGATCGCCTCGATGTCCTGCGTGGTCATGCGCTCGCGGACCACGCGCTCCATGCGGCTGAGGCCGGTGCGCACCTGGTTCTGGATGAGCTCGCCGACCGCGCGGATGCGACGGTTGCCGAAGTTGTCGATGTCGTCGACGTCGAGGCGGATCTCGACCGCCTTGCCGCCGCGGCGGCCCGGCAGCGTCTCGCGCTCGTCGTGCAGGGCGACGAGGTACTTGATCGTGGCGACGATGTCCTGGACCGTCAGCACCGAGTCGGTGAGGGGGGCCTCGAGACCGAGCTTGTTGTTGATCTTGTACCGGCCGACCTTCGCCAGGTCGTAGCGCTTCGGGTTGAAGTAGAAGTTGTCGAGGAGCGCACGCGCGGCCTCGGCGGCGACCTGCTCGCCCGGACGGAGCTTGCGGTAGATGTCCTTGAGCGCCTCTTCCTTCGTGAGGATGTTGTCCTTCTCGAGGGTGAGGGCGATCGACTCGTAGCCGGCGAACTCCTCGAGGATCTCCTCGGAGGTGAGGCCGAGGGCCTTCAGGAACACCGTGACCGACTGCTTGCGCTTGCGGTCGATGCGGACGCCGACCTGGTCGCGCTTGTCGATCTCGAACTCGAGCCACGCACCGCGGCTCGGGATGACGCGGGCCGAGTAGATGTCCTTGTCGCTGGTCTTCTCGGGCGTGCGCTCGAAGTAGACGCCGGGCGAACGGACGAGCTGCGAGACGACGACGCGCTCGGTGCCGTTGATGACGAACGTGCCCTTGGGGGTCATGAGCGGGAAGTCGCCCATGAAGACCGTCTGGGTCTTGATCTCACCCGTGAGGTGGTTCATGAACTCCGCGTTCACGTAGAGCGGAGCGGAGTAGGTCTTCGACTTCTCCTTGCACTCGTCGATCGTGTACTTCGGCGGCTCGAGCTCGGGGTTCGTGAACGAGAGCTGCATGGTCTCGCCGAGGTCTTCGATCGGGGAGATCTCCTCGAAGATCTCCTCCAGGCCCGTGGTCTCGGGCAGGTCCTGGCGACCGGCCGACTTGGCCTCGGCGACGCGTGCCTTCCAGGCGTCGTTGCCGACGAGCCAGTCGAAGCTCTCGGTCTGGAGTGCGAGCAGGTCGGGTACCGTGAGGGTATCGGTGACCTTCGCGAACGAGAGGCGGCTGGCACCGCGTCCGTTCTTGGGGGTGGGCGTGGTCGCGTTGCGCGCAGCAGCCAAGTGAATTACCTCCATGGCCCCGTCGGGCCGGTTCACTGTCGGTAGCGGAGAGTTCAGTACCCCTCAGACACGTGCTGATGCCGGAGATTCGAAGACCTCGACACGCACGGAAGCCGACCGCAATATGAAGGCATGGTGGGTCTGGGAGCGCAAACCTCAACTATATGCGATCCGACACGCGAAGTCCAGTTGGATTCTTGATTTGTTCGCGGATGTCCGGTATAACCCCGCGAACGGCTCGATTCGAGGATGCCGAGAGGGGCCGATTCCCTCGGGAACCGGCCCCTCTCGCCCGGATCAGCGGCTGCTGCCGCGGCGGCGCAGGCGGGCGGCGACGAGCGCCACGAGCCCCAGCATCACGGCGAGGGCGGATGCCTCGGCCGCGCCCCGCAGGTCGGAGCCGGTCTCGGCGAGGGTCGAGTCGTCGACGTCGTCGGCGGCGGGGGCGTCGGCCGGCGTCGCTTCCTCGGGGCGAGTCGGGGCGGCCGCGTCGTCGCCGGCGGGTACGGCGGGCGAGTCGTCGCCGGGCTCGGCCGGCGTGGTCGGGTCCGTCGGCTCACCGGGCTCGGTCGGGTCGGTCGGATCGGTCGGATCCGTCGGGTCCGTCGGATCGGTCGGATCGGTCGGATCGGTCGGATCGGTCGGATCGGTCGGGTCGGTGGGGTCAGTCGGGTCGGTCGGGCCGGTCGGGCCGCCCGCCTCCTCGCCCAGCACCGTGATGGCGACCGTGGCGTAGCGGGTGCCGCCCTCGGTCGTCACGAAGTAGTAGAACGAGTCGGGCCCGGTGTAACCGGTCGCCGGAATGTAGGCGAACGAGCCGTCCTCGCCGAACTGGAGGGTGCCGTGCTCCGGCTCGGCCGCCTGGCGGCCGATCGTGAAGGGCAGCCCGTCGGGGATGAGGTCGTTGGCGAGCACCCCCGGTGCTGCGACCTCGAGCGGCTGGCCGGCCACGGCGAAGTACGCGTCGTCGCTGCCGTAGGTCGGCGCCTCATCCGAGGCGGTGACGACCACTCGCGCCCAGGATGCCACCCGGGACGCGCCGTCCGTGATGTCGAAGCCGAACGAGTCGGTGCCGACGTAACCGGCCTCGGGCGTGTACGTGAACGAGCCGTCCGCGTTCAGGTCGATCGT
The DNA here is from genome assembly GCF_058349925.1 of Agromyces solani. Lineage (NCBI taxonomy): Bacteria > Bacillati > Actinomycetota > Actinomycetes > Micrococcales > Microbacteriaceae > Agromyces > Agromyces solani. The sequence goes on along the minus strand of NZ_JBYRER010000001.1, from coordinate 613,067 downwards.
GCCGTGCGCGGCGTCCCAGCCGATGAGCACGGAGAGTTCGTCGCCGTCGCCGTCGAGGTCGTTGGCGAGCACTCCCGGGGCACTGACGACCAGCGACGAGCCGGACTCGACGGTGAACCAGTCCTCCGTCGGCACCGGCGGGGTGTTCGCCGTCGAGTCGGCCGGAACGACCTCGAACTCGACCTCCGCCTCGCTCGACGAGCTCAGGCCGTGTTCGTCGCGGATGCGGTAGGTGCCGCGGTCGATGCCCGTGAAGCCGGCCGGCGGGGTGTACATCAGGAACCCGGCTCCCCAGTTCCACTCGCCTGCCGGGCTCTCACCGGTCAGGTGGAACTCGATCTCGTCGCCGTCGGGGTCGAGGTCGTTCGCGAACGGGCCGGGCGCGGGGATGTAGAGCGTCTCGCCGGCCTTCGCGACGAAGTGGTCGTCGACGGGAACCGGGCGGTGGTTGGTCGAACCGTCCCCGACCTGCAGCTCGACCGCGACCGACTTGCTGAGGTAGCCGTGGGAGTCCTTCGCACGGTAATGGAACACCTCGGTGCCCGTGTACCCGGGCTGTGGCGTGTAGACGAAGCCGCCGTTCGCCGCCCAGACGAGATCCCCGGTCAGCCCGGTGGGGTCGACGACGACCTCGAGCGTGTCGCCGGGCTCCGAGTCGCTGTCGTTGAAGAGCAGTCCGGGCGCCTTGATCGAGAGCATCGTGTCCTTCACGACGCCGAACACGTCGGGCACCGCGACCGGCGCCTCGGGGATCGCGTCGGGGCCGGAGGGCTCGACGCCCTCGTCGGCAGGGTAGAGCCAGAGCGTCGCGTCGCTGCAGCCGGCCGCCGTGCAGACGCGGTACGTGAGGGAGAAGGTGTTCGGGTACTCGTTCTCCGAGTCGGCGAAGAACCCGCCGCCCAGGCCGAGCAAGGTCACCTGCCCGTTCGAGATCTGCGCGCCGTCCGGGAACTCGAGGGAGGTGACGGCCTCACCGCCGAGCTGGTCGTTCGCCAGCAGGCCCATGTAGTCGGCGACGTAGAGCGGGCTCCCCGGGGTGTAGAGGTACGTGTCGTCGGCGGCGACGGGCGAGGCGGCGAGCTCGGCGGTGCCCAGCGGGTCGAGCGCGAGGGACGGCGCGGCGGTCCGCTCGTACGGTTCGTCGGTCTGGATCTCGGCATCCGACGATTCGTTGCCGGTGCTCTCGCCGGCGGGCTCCTCGACCGGGGTCTCGGCATCCTCGTCAGCGGCGGCCTCCTCGGTCGCAGCATCCTCGGTCGCAACATCCTCTACCGGGACCTCCTCGGCCGGCGCCTCCTCGGCGGGCGCATCGCTCGGCGCCGCTTCGACCTGGTCGGTCGTTTCAGCGACGGTCTCCGCGGTCTCGGGCGCCGCGGTCGCAGGGGCGGTGCTCCCGGCCGGAGCGACCTCCTCGGCGCTCGCGGCGAGCGGTGCGCCCGCGGTGACGACGGCGACGGCCATCGCGAGGCCGGCGATGCGGGCGGCCGCTCGTCGCGGCATCCCCTCGTCGGCTGAGTGGTGGTCTCGGAATCGCATCGGTCTCTGCTTTCGTGGTCGTGGTGATCGGTCGGGGTCCGCGGGCGCGGGTCCGGTCGTCATGAGCATGTCGGCGTCGGCCGCCCAGCCGGATGGGCACCGGATGCTCATCTCGGCGCGGCGATTGCTCACCTGCCCGGGGGATTGCTCAGGGGGTCGCCGGGACGTCGTCCGGGCACGGAGAAGCCCCCGCCGTCCGGGTGTCGGCGGGGGCTCCGGTGGGCGACGGAGGCTCGGGTCGTCCGTCGTCCGGGCGGGGCGGGCTCAGCCGCCCCACTCGACGCGCACCGTGTCGGGACGCCCCGGCACGAGGCTCACGTCGAGGACTGCGCCGGGCACGGCCCGGGCCAGGTGCAGCGGCGCGAGCTGCTCGGTGCGACTGACCGGCAGCGGCACGCCGCCCGGCATGAGCACGTGCAGGTCGAGCTCGACGATCGAGTTCATGCCGATCATCATCGGCAACTGCCGCGCGTCGAGGATCGTCGCCGTCGTGCGGAGCCGCTGCGCCTCGAGCCCGGGCTCGGCCTGGGCCGGCATCGACGCGGCCATCATGCGGCTCGCCTGCTCCATGGAGGCCTTGGCCTGCGCCATGCTCGCGCCGACGTCCAGTCGCTGCTGGGCCTCGTAGCCCTGACGCGTCAGCGTCGCGAGGTCGCGGAGGAAGCCCATGTCACACCGCCTGGTAGATCTCGTTGAAGCGCCGCCCGACCCCGCGGTCGGACTGGATGCGCGAGGCCCAGCCGGCGGCGGCCGACTCCCACGAGGCCGCGTCGATGCCGAACATCGCGGCGACGGCCGGCAGCTTCGAGGCGTCGTAGCCGTAGGCGGCGATGCCCTTCGAGATGCGCGCGTAGCGGTCGAGGTCGACGCCGGCGATCGGCTCGAGGTTGCCGGGCTGCGGCTCGGCGGTCATCGTCTGCACGGCCTGGATGTCCATCTGCTGGCGGTACTGCTCGGACTGCGCCTGGAGCTGGTTCGCCTGGTCGATGAGGCCGGGAGCGGCCTTCACCATCTCGGCCATGTCGCCGAACTGCTTGAAGAGGTTCATGATCGTTTTCCTTCCGGGTGGTGCTGGTGAGTGGGTGTTCGGTTGTCGGTGTTCGGTTGTCGTGTCCGGTGGTACGGGGCCGGATGCCTCGGGGCTCGGGGTGCCCGAGGCATCCGGCGGCTCATTCGGCCCCGCGGCGCCGCTTCGCGGCGACGAGGCTCGCGCCGATGACGATCGCGAGCAGCGGGATGCCGAGGATCGGGCCGAGGTCGAAGCCGGTCTCGGCGAGCGCGGCGGCCGGCTCGGCGTCGGGCGTCGCGGTGGCGGTCGTTCGCTCGGGCGTCGTGGTCTCGTCGACGGGCTCGGTCGGCTCCTCGGGCTCGGTCGGCTCCTCCGGCTCGGTCGGCTCCTCCGGCTCGGTCGGCTCCTCCGGCTCGGTCGGCTCCTCGGGCTCGGTCGGCTCGCACTCCTCGTCCTCGGGCGAGGGCACGGCCGCGGCCGACGCGGCGAACGAAGGCGGCGTCGGTTCGTCGCCCGGCTCGCAGTCCGCGGCCGGCGCGAGCACGGCGATCGACACGATCGCCTCGGCATCGGCGACGCCGTCGACGTCGGTGACGGAGTACTCGAAGGTCTCGACCCCGGTGAATCCTGCGGGCGGGGTGTACTGGAACGAGCCGTCGGCCTTCCAGAGGATGGTGCCGTTCACGCCTTCGACGCCGTCGACCCGGATGTCGCCGGGCCCGAACGCCTCGTCGTTCGAGAGCAGGCCGGGAGCCGGCACGTCGAGGGTTGCTCCGGCGCTCGCGGTGTAATGGTCGCCGAGCGCCATCACCGAGGACGCACCCTTCTCGATCACCTCGAGGTTGAGGAACGTGCTCGACGTCTCGGTCCCGTCGCTGATCGTGTAGAGCATCGCGTCGTCGCCGACGTAGCCGGGGTCCGGCGTGTAATCGACCGTGCCGTCGGCCGCGATCGTTCCGGTGCCGTGCTGCGGCCCGAGTACCGACACGACGGTCAACGTGTCGCCGTCGAGGTCGGAGTCGTTCGAGAGCACCCCCGGTGCGGCGACGTGCAGGCTCGCATCCTGTGCGACCGGCACGGTCTCGCTCCAGGCGTTCGGGCCGTAGTTCGCCGGCTCCGTGACGTGGTAGGTGACGGTGCCCGCCACCTCGTGCTGGCCGTCGCTCACCACGTACCCGATCGAGTCGGTACCGGTGAACCCGTCGTTCGCCACGTAGCCGATCGAGCCCTCCGCCGACCAGTTGTAGAGCACACCGTGCGCGGGCGGCGTCACGGCGACGAGCACGAGCCCGTCACCGTCGGCGTCGACGTCGTTCGCGAGCACGCCGGGAGCCGTGAAGTTGAAGTACTCGCCGGCGAGCATCTCGAACGTCTCACCAGTTACGACCGGGGCGACATTCACGATTCCCGCGGGGCCGCCTTCGGCGGCGGCCTTCGCGAAGCCCGCGTGCCCCTCGGCGTCCGCCGCGGCGGCCGGCCGATGGGCGGCCTCGGCCTCCGCGGACTTCGCCACGTCCTCGGCGGGCGCCGCATCGCCGCTGATCGCGGCCGGGTCGGCCGACTCGGATCCGCCGACGGAGTCCCCGTCGCCGTCGAGCGCCGGCTCGAGCGGCGCGGTCTCGGCCGCAGTCACGCCCTCGATCGGCGTCGTCTCGGCCGGGGCCGTCGTCTCGGCCGGGGTCGTCGTGTCGGCCGCGGGAAGCTGCTCGGCGACGCCCGCCGGCAGCTCGTCGGCCGCGGCCGCCACGGCGACCGGGCCGACGACGGCGAGCGCGGCGACCGTCGCCGCGGTGAGCACCGCGGCTCGGCGACGACGGCCGCTGCCGGGGTTCGTGAATCGGAGGTTGCGCATCTCGGTTCTGCTTTCTGCTGGGAAGTCCGCGGGGCCGTTCCGGCCCGTCGAGCCGGACCGTTCGACCCGACGACATGAGATTCCCGCACCCGCCCGGGTGCACGGATGGGCACCGCCTGCTCAATCGGCGCAGCGCCGACTACTCACGAAGCGGCCGCGATTACTCAGCCCGCGCCCGAGTACTCAGTCGGGGGCGCGACGTCCGCGAGCGGACGATCCCCCCAATGCGGGGTACTGCGCTGCTGTGCATCCGGGCAATACAGTGAAGCGATCCGATGACGCGAAAGGCGGCGATGGCCCCGAACGACCCCGGAGCGGCAGCCGGCCCCGAGCCCGACCTCGACGGCCCCTGGCCGCTCGTCGGCCGCGACCCCCAGGTCTCGCGCGCCGCGGGTGCGCTGGCCTCGGGTCAGGCGCGGTCGGTCTTCCTCTACGGCCCGTCGGGCATCGGCAAGAGCCGAATCCAGTCGGCCGTCGGCGACCTGCTCGACGAGGACGGCTGGCTCGTGCTCACCGCGAGCGGCAACCCCGCCCTCTCGGCCGTGCCGTTCGCGACCGTCGCGCCGGCACTCGCCCGCGGCATCGACAACCCGGTCGTGCCGCAGGTGAGCGACCCGCTCGCGCTCTTCGCCTCGACGAGCGCGACGATCGCCCGACTCGCGGGCGGACGGCGCGCCGTCATCGCGGTCGACGATCTCTCCTCGGCCGACAGCGTGTCGGTCGCGCTCATCTCCCAGCTCGTCGCGGCCGGCACGCTCGCGCTCATCGCGACGCTGCCCGAGGGCCAGCCCGTGCCCGACGGGGTGATCCCCGTCGCCTCGTCGGCCGACTCGGTGCGCATCGACGTCCCCGCGCTCGATCTCGACGAGGTGACCGAGCTCGTCTCGGTCGTGCTCGACGCACCCATCGCGCATCGCGACGCCGTCGAGCTGCACCGCGCCTCGCACGGCAACCCCCTGTTCCTCCGCGAGCTCGTGATCGGCGCCGTCGACGCCGGCACCCTCGTCCGCGCAGGCGGACACTGGCAGCTCGAGGGCGACCCCGTCGGCACCCCCGCCCTTCGCGACCTCATCCGGGCGCGACTGCGCAACCTCGGCCCCGAGGAACGCGACGCGATCGAACGGCTCGCCCTCTGCGAGCCGCTCGGCATCGACGAGTTCGTGCGCCCGGGCGCACCCGAAGCGCTCGCCGAGCTCGAACTGCGCGGCATGATCCGCGTCGACGAGTCGGGCCACGGCATCGCCATCACCCTCGCGCACCCGCAGTACGCCGGTGCCGTGCGCGAGTCGTTGCCGCGCATCCGGGCGATCTCGGTGCTGACCGAACAGGCCGCCATCGTCGAGCGCGGACCGATGACCGTCGTCGACGAGCTGCGCATCGCCATGTGGCGGCTCGACGCCGGGCGGCCGAGCGATCCCGCGCTGCTCGCCCGTTCCGCCGACCTCGCCAGGCGCGCGCACGACCATCGCACCGCCGTGCGGCTCGCCGCGGCCGCGGTCGCCGCCGGCGCGGTCGACCCGGCCTCGCACATGCTCCACGCCGAGCTGCTCTGGTCGCTCGGGCGCGGCCCCGAGGCGCTCGAGGCCTTGACGCACGCCGAGGAGGCGGCGCGCGGCGAGGAGCACCCCGAGGCCCTCCTCGCCGCGATCGCGCGCATGCGTGCCGAGGTCTACGGCGGCGACCCGCTCGGCAGCGAGCGGGGCATCCGGCTGCTGGAGGAGATCGAGGAGGCCCTCCCCGAACAGCGCCAGATGCTCATGCTGAGCAAGGCGACCCTCGTGCTGCATCTCGAGCGCGCGTTCGACTCGCTCGAGATCGTCGACCGGGCCGCGGCCGAGATGGGCGACAGCCCGCTCGAGCAGGCGCTCATCGGCATGAGCCGCGCCATGCCGCTCTCGCAGTTGCAGCGCTCGCGGGAGGCCGTCGAGGCCGCCGAACTCGCGGTGGCGTACGCCGAGACCGAGGGCGCCGTGATCCCGAAGCGGCGAGCGCAGCTCGCGCTCGCGCACGCACTCGTCGAGGGCGACCGGTACGCCGAGGCGCGAACGGTGGTCGTCGACTCGCTGCACGACGCGATCCGCAACGACGACGAGCTGAGCGCCCGGCTCGACGAGTTCCTGATGGGGCGCATCTTCTGGGCGATGGGCCGGCTCGACACCGCGGCACGATGGTTCCGGGACACCGTGTCGGGCGCCGAGCTGCGCGGCCCGGCGTCGCTCCGCTCCCCCGCCCTGGGGTTCCTGGCGATCATCGCGTGCGAGCAGGGCGACCTCGCCGCCGCGAAGGCGTTCCGGGCCCGCATGAACGAGGGCTACGACGACCAGGACACGCTCACGGCCCTCGCCGAGGCATGGATCGCCCGCACCGAGGGCGACGTCGAGACGGCTGCGCGCCTCATGCTCGCCCGTGCCGACGACCTGCTGCCCCGCGGCGCGTACTTCGTGGTCGCGGCCTTCCTGCACCATCTCGCGCGGCTCGCGTCGCGCCCGCATGCGAAGCAGGCCGCCGAGCGGCTCGAGGCGCTCGCCGAGCTCACCGGCGCCCCCGAGATCGCGCTTCGCGCCCGGCACGCCCGCGGGGAGGCCGATGCCGACGTGGCGCTGCTGCGCGAGGTCGGAGCCGAGTGGGAGCGGCTGGGCGCCCTCGTCTTCGCGGCCGAGGCGTTCGCCTCGGCCGGGCAGGCCGCGCGCGCCGACGGGCGCGGGCGCGAGGCCTCCGCCGACCTGCAGCGGGCGGGGGCGCTCGCGGCCGCCTGCGAGGGGGCGCGCACGCCGCTGCTCGTCTTCACCGACGGCACCGAGCCGCTCACCCCGCGCGAACGGGAGATCGCCTCGCTCGCCGCGCAGGGCCTCAGCTCGAACGAGATCGCGCAGCGGCTCTTCCTGTCACCGCGCACGGTGAACAACCACCTGCAGGCGACGTACACGAAGCTCGGCATCCGCGGACGGCACGAGCTCCAGCTGTAGCTGCGGCGGTCGGGCGGACCGCGGACGCCGCCCCGCCGGACGCCGACCGGGCTACGCGCTCACGATGTCGCCGCGCATGCCCTCGAGGCGCTCGCCGACGGCACCGACCGCCTCCTTCGCGACGCCGAGGTCGGCGAGCGCGGTCATGAGGGAGGAGACGACGCGGTCGAACGCCTCGTCGGTGATGGCCATGTCGTGGTGCGCCTCGCCGATCGCGCGACCGCTGAACACCTGGGGGCCGCCGAACGCCGCGGCGAGGAACGCGCGCTGGTGGGCCTGCAACCGCTCGGTGTCGACGCCCTCGAACCAGGGGGCGAGCTCCGGGTCGGCGGCGATGCGGTGGTACATGATCGTCACCGCCGTGCGCACTCCGTCGCTGCCGCCGAGGTCGTCGTAGATCGCGTTCATCCGTCCTCCTCATCCGATCTGCTCCCAGCATGGCGGAACGCGCGCGGGGGCGCCTGAGCAATCGTTGCTCATCCCGGGCGCGATCCGTGGGACGATGCCACCGTGCCCGCCACGCCCCGCCGCATCGAGTTCGAGACCGACGTGTTCTCGGCCGGCGGCTTCACGCTCCTCGTCGACGACGTGGCCCAGTCGCACGTCGATGCGGCCGACCCGACGCGGCTCTTCTTCGAGTACGTGCGCCGCATCGGGCACGTCGTCGACGCGATGGGGCTGCCGGGCGAACCGCTGCGCGTGCTGCACCTCGGCGGCGGCGCCATGACGCTCCCCCGCTACGTCGAGGCGACCCGTCCCGGCTCGACGCAGCTCGTGGTCGAGATCGACGGCGAGCTCGCGCGGCTCGTGCAGGCCCGCCTGCCGCTGCCGGCCGGCGGCGACATCTCCGTGCGGGTCGACGACGCGGCATCCGTGGTGTCGGAGCTCGCCGGCGGCGAACGCTTCGACCTCGTCATCGTCGACCTCTACGACCGCCTCGAGGCGCCCGCCTTCGTCGAGACTCGCGAGTTCATGGGCGGATGCCTCGGGCTGCTCGCCGATCGCGGGCTGCTCGTCGTGAACGTGGCCGACGCGGCCGGCCTCGCCCGGCTGCGGGCCCAGGCGAGGGCCGTGGCGCGCGCCGACCCGGGCGCCGAGCTCCTCGTCGCGGGCGATGCGAGCGTCGTCTCCGGTGCCGAGGAGGGCAACACGGTGCTCGTCGCCGCCCCGCACGCGCCGCCGGCGCGGCTCGCCGAACGGCTGGCCGCACTCGGCCCGCACCCGGCGGCCGTGCTCGAGCGCGAGCGCCTCGACCATGCACTGTGGGGCGCCTGCTGATCGCGCTCGCGGCGCGGGCCGGCCGACCCCCGGCGGGTAGCGTGGTCGTGTGACCTCCGACCCCTCGCTCGAACGCCGCCTCGCCGTGAGCGGCCACGTCGCCCGGCTCGAGGAGTCGCGTCAGTCCCCGGGCTCGTGGACCCTGTACGTCGACGGGACCCCGCAGTCGCACGTCGAGCTCGATCGCCCCGAGTGGCTCGGCTTCGAATACGTGCGGCGCATCGGGCACGCCGTCGACCTCGTGCGCCCGGAGGGCGAGCCGATCACCGCCGTGCACCTCGGCGGGGGTGCGCTCACGCTGCCGCGGTACGTCGTCGCGACCCGGCCCGGGTCGCGGCAGCAAGTGATCGAGCTCGAGTCCGAGCTCGTCGACCTCGTGCGCGAGCACCTGCCGCTGCCGCGCGGCGCGCAACTCCGTATCCGTCACGGCGATGCCCGCGAGGTGCTCGCGAAGCTGCCCGGCGGGCTCGACGGCGCGGTCGACCTCGTCGTCGTCGACATCTTCTCGGGCGCGCGCACCCCGGCGCACGTCACGAGCACCGAGTTCTACGGCCTCGTCGTGCCGCGGCTCGCCCCCGGCGGCATCGTGGCCGTGAACGTGGCCGACGGCGCGGGCCTCGCCTTCGCACGTTCCCAGGCGGCGACGCTGTCGCACGTGTTCGAGCACGTCGCGATCGCCGCCGACACGGGCATGCTCAAGGGGCGGCGGTTCGGCAACATCGTCATGTACGCGTCCGATGCGCCGCTCCCGTTCGACCCGATGCCACGCCGGCTCGCGAGCGATCCCGCGCCGGCGAAGCTCGTCGAGGGCGACGAGCTCCGCCGCTTCATCGCGGGCGCCCCGGTCGTGACCGACGCGACCGCGGTGCCGTCGCCGCCGCCCGCGCGCTCGATCTTCCTGGCGAAACCGGGCGGCTGAACGGGGCGCGGGTCAGGCGTGGCGGAAGCGCAGCTCCTGCCCCGGCCGCAACTGCGCGACGGCGTCGAGCGAGGCGGCCGCGACGACCGCGATCACGGGGTAACCGCCCGTGACGGGCCGGTCGGCGAGCAGGATCGTCGGCTGCCCGTCGCCCGAGACCTGGATCGAGCCGGGCACCGTCGCCTCGCTCGCGAGCTCGCCCGCGACACGCCGTCGGAGCGCCGGCCCGACGAGCCGCACCCCCACCCGGTCGGCCCGCTCGGAGACCCGCCACGACGTCTCGAAGAGCGCGGCTCGCGCGGCGTCGGTGAACCAGTCGGCCCGCGGCCCCGGCCGCAGGGCGAGGGTCACCGCGTCGTCGGGCGGCGCGAAGGCCGCCTCCTGGTCCAGCAGCGGCACGGATGCCTCGGGCTCCGGTCCGATCGCGAGTTCGCGACCCGGCGTCACCGGCTCGGGACCGAGGCCGGCGAGCGTGTCGCGCGAGCGCGATCCGAGCACGGGCTCGACGTCGAAGCCGCCGCGCACCGCGAGCGCGTAGCGCAGTCCGCGCTGGGCGGCGCCGAGCTCCAGCACCGCACCGTCGGGTGCACGCACCGCGGTGTACGGCGCGACCGGCCGACCGTCGAGCGTGATCGGCCCCCACGCCCCCGCGACGGCGAACCACGTGCCGCCGCCGACGATGCGCGCGCGGAGGCCGCCGACGAGCACCTCGAGGATCGCCGCGCCGTCGGGATTGCCGACGAGCCGGTTCGCGAGTCGTGCGGCGCCCCGGTCGAGGGCTCCGGAGCCGGCGACCCCGAGGTGGGCGAGGCCCGGGCGTCCGAGGTCTTCGACGAGTGCGAGCGGGCCGACCGCGTCCACGACCAGGCGACGCATCAGCGCACCGCCTCGAATCGCACGCGGCGCCCCGGGGCGAGGAGGGCGGGATCCGGTCGATCGGGGTTCCACAGTTCGGCGTCGGTGCGGCCGATCAGGCGCCAGCCGCCCGGGCTCTCCCTCGGGTAGATCCCCGAGAACGCTCCGGCGAGCGCGACCGCCCCCGCGGGCACCCGGGTGCGCGGCGCCTCGAGGCGCGGCACCTCGATCGTCCAGTCGTCGCTGACCAGATACCCGAACCCGGGTGCGAACCCGCCGAACGCGACCCGCCACCGCGCGCCCGAGTGGCGTGCGACGAGGGATTCGACCGACCAGCCGAGGAGCGCGGCGGTCTCCTCGAGGTCGTCGCCGTCGTAGGCGACCCGCACGGTCACGGTGCCGGCGCCCCCGTCCTCCGCGGGCGCGTCGCCGACGGCGGCCGCGGGAGCGCCCGCGCCGGCCTGCGCCCGGCGCACCCACGTGGCGACCGACTCGAGCGGGAACCGCTCGGGATCGACCGCGACCAGCACCGTGCGCGCGGCGGGCACGAGCTCGACGAGGCCGGGTCGGCGGTCGGCCGACAGCGCGTCGTGCAGGGCGAGCACCTCGTCGAGCGAGTCGCACTCGACGAGGAGCGCCGCCTCGCCGCTGGGCAGCAGGCGCCCGGTCACGCGAACGCCTCGATGCGGCAGCCGGCGGACTCGAGCGCGGCGCGCACGGCGCGGGCGATCGCGACGGCGCCGGGGGTGTCGCCGTGCAGGCACAGCGAGTCGGGGCCGAGCTCGAGCCGGCTGCCGTCGTCGGCGGTGATGCCGCCCGTCTCGGCGAGCTCGAGCGCGCGGTCGGCCGCCGCCGCCGGGTCGTCGACGACCGAACCCGGCTCGCCGCGCGGGGCGAGCGACCCGTCTGCGGCATACCCGCGATCGACGAACGCCTCGCGGGCGTAGCCGAGGCCCGAGGCATCCACGGCGCGTTCGAGCGCGCTCGCGGGCGGACCGAGCACGAGGAGCGAGGCGTCGTAGCCGGCGACCGCCTCGACGAAGGCGTGCGCGGCGGCGGCATCCGCCGCGAGGCGGTGGTAGAGCGCGCCATGGGCCTTGACGTACCGCACCCGCGTGCCCGCCACGCGGGCCACGCCGTCGAGCCCGCCGAGCTGCACGACGAGTTCGGCCGCGATCTCCGCGGGCGTCGCGTCGAGCGCCCGACGGCCGAACCCGGCGAGGTCGCGATACCCGGGATGCGCGCCGAGTGCGACGCCGTGCTCGGCGGCCCGACGGGCGCTCGCGAGCATCGTCATCGGATCGCCCGCGTGGAACCCGCACGCGACGTTCGCACTCGAGACGAGGCCGAACATGGCCTCGTCGTCGCCGACGCGCCACGCGCCGAACGACTCGCCGAGGTCGCTGTTGAGGTCGATCACGGGCCGCATGCTCCCATTCTGCCGCCGACGCGAGCACACTGGGACGGGGAGGGGGACGCGATGCGTTCGGTGGCGACGACGGCCGCGCGGGCCCGGGGCGGCGTGCCCGCCGCGCGTGGATCCGCGCGTCGCACGTATCGGGGCGGCCGGCTCGTCGGCGCCGCGTGCCTCGTCGCGGCCGCGCTCACCGCGTGCACGCTGCATCAGCCGTCGCCCGGCCCGACCGCGACCGGCCCGGGTGCGAGCCCGGCGCCTGCGCCGTCGACGACCGCACCGCCGACGACGCCGGCCCCGGTGCCGCTCGAGCCGAGCGGCGAGGTCGGCGTCGTCGCCGCCGGCCTCGACGCCCCCTGGTCGATCGCGCTCGTGCCCGGCGGCGGCGTGCTCGTCTCCCAGCGCGACCGGGGCGACATCGTCGAGGTGCTGCCCGACGGCGGCCTCCGCGTCGCCGGCACGGTGCCCGGGGTGGTGCCCGCCGGCGAGGGCGGCCTCCTCGGCATCGCGCTCCGTCCGAGCGAGGCCGGCCGACCGGCGGAGCTCTACGCGTACCTCACCGCGGCCGACGACAACCGCATCGTCCGCATGCCGCTCACGGGCGCTCCGGGTGCGCTCGCGCTCGGGAAGGCCGAGCCCGTGCTCACGGGCATCCCGAAGGCCGGCAACCACAACGGCGGCCGCATCGCCTTCGGCCCCGACGGACTGCTCTACGCGACGACGGGCGACGCGGCCGTGCGGGAGGCCGCCCAGGACCCGGACTCGCTCTCGGGCAAGATCCTGCGGATGACCCCCGACGGCGGGCCCGCGCCCGGAAACCCCTTCGGCACGCGCGTCTACACGCTCGGGCACCGCAATCCCCAGGGCATCGCCTGGGACGCCTCGGGCCGGATGTGGGCCTCCGAGTTCGGGCAGGACACCTGGGACGAGCTCAACCTCGTCGAGCCGGGGGCGAACTACGGCTGGCCGGTCGTCGAGGGCGCGGCGGGCGACCCGCGCTTCGTCGACCCGGTACTGCAGTGGTCGCCGGGCGAGGCCAGCCCGAGCGGGCTCGCGGTGATCGGCGACACGCTGTTCCTCGCATCGCTCCGCGGCGAGCGCATCTGGACCGTCGCGCCGGCGAGCGGCTCCGAGCGCACCGCGACACCGTGGTTCACGGGCGAGGTCGGCCGCATCCGCGACGTCGTCGAGGCCCCCGACGGCCGGCTCTGGTTCCTCACCAACAACACCGACGGCCGGGGCTCGCCGCGCGACGGCGACGACCGCCTCCTCGCGGTCGGGCTCGTCGCGGCCGGGTGAGCACGCCGCCGCCCGGAATCCGCCCCGTTCGGGGGCCGTGCGTCCCGCCGGAACGTGGGCGGGCGGGGCTATTCTCATCCCATGGCGGATCTCGAGCGGGTCAGGCGCTGGGCCGAGGCGCTCATCGTGCTGCACCTCGACCCCGAGGTCTGGACCTTCGGGTTCGACAACGCGAAGAAGCGCGCCGGGCTCTGCAACTACACGGCGAAGCGCATCTCGGTCTCGCGGTACCTGGCCGCCCGCTACGACGACGACGAGGTCCACCAGATCCTCCTGCACGAGGTCGCCCACGCGATCGCCGGGCCGCGGGCCGGCCACGGCCCGAAGTGGGCGTCGATCGCGGCCGGCCTCGGGTTCGTCGGCCGGCGCACGCACGACGGGGAGGTCGCCCACGAGCTCGCCCCGTGGGTCGGCCGCTGCCCCGCCGGGCACGAGCACTACCGGTATCGCGAACCCACTCGCCAGCTCAGCTGCGGGCTCTGCCGGCGCGGGTTCGACGCGGCGAACCTCATCGTCTGGCGGCATCGCGAGATCACCCCGGCCGTGCGCCGCCGGGCGGCCAGCGCCGCCGCGGGCTGACGGCCGCGCGACGACGCCGAACCGTCCGTCCCGAACGTCGCCGACGGGGCCGGAGCGCGCGCTCCGAGGCATCGCCCAAGCGCTACGCTGATCGAATGCCCGTCTCCACCGTCTCGATCCCGATCGGACAATGGCTCGTTCCCGCCGAAGGCGTCAAGTGGTGGTTCGACTCGGGCTCGGTCGCCCTCGACTTCGCGACGACGGGCGCGATCGGCGGTGCGGCCGCCTCGGCGGGCGTCGAGCGGTTCCACTCCCCCGACGACCTCACCGAATGGCTGCGCGAGCGGTTCCCCGTCGCGGTCGGCCAGGCCCGCTCGCGCGACCTGTTCGACGCCGTCGCGCTCCGCGACGCGATCGCGCGCATGGCCGTCGCCGCGAGCCGGCGCGAACCCGCACGGGCGGGCGACATCGACCTCGTGAACCTCTACGCCGCGACGCCCGACGTCCCCCCGGCGCTCGGCGGCGGCACCCGCCAGGCGGGCCGCTCGGTGCACACCGTGGCGCAGGCGCTCTCGACGATCGCGCGCGACGCGGTCGACCTCTTCTCGCCGGCGAGCCTCGAGCGCATCCGCGAGTGCTCGGGCGACGACTGCGAGATCGTCTACCTCGACACCTCGCGCGCGGCGACGCGGCGCTGGTGCTCGATGCAGCGATGCGGCAACCGCGCGAAGGTGCGCGCGCACCGGGCCCGCAAGAGCGGGCGCACCGCGGCCTCGGCCGGTGCCACGCAGCTCGCCATGCCCGATCCCGAGCCCGAGCCCATCGAGCCCGACCGCGCCGCCTGACACCGAGGCCGGCGCGCCCGCTCGGCCTCATTCCGCGTCATCCCCCACCGAACGTGCACCCGTCGCCCGGGCACCGGGCGACGACGGCAGGCTCGTCGAGCACGCGGTGGTGCTCAGTCGCGACGGGATGCCTCGGTGCGGCGCCGCGGGAGCGCGAGCAGCACGCCCGCCAGGAGCAGCACGACACCGAGCCCCGCCGCGTACCAGGCGGTCTCGCCCGGGATGTCGAGGTACGTCGTGATGCCGAGGATGCGAGCGAGGCCCCACGGCAGCAGCCCCATCTCGTCGTTCCAGAGCGTGAGGGCGCGCTCGAGCCCGATCGCCCCGACGACGACCGACGGCACCACGAGGCCCGCGCCGACGGCGGCGAGCACGAAGCCGGTCGCGCGCCGCCCGCCGACCTGCGCAGCGAGCGCCCACCCCGCCGCGACGAACGCCCACGCGAAGAGCGCGAACGCGACCGCGATGTAGGCGGTGCGCAGCGCCGGGTCGGTCCAGAACGCGAACCAGTAGCCGCCGGGGCCGGTGAACGAGAGGGCGAACAGGGTCACGATGCAGCGCAGCACCACGACGCCGCCGACCGCGGCGATCACCGGCCACGGCGAACGCCGGCCGACGCACAGGCGCAGCACGAGGGCGAACACCGTCCACGCTCCGATGACGACGGCCAGATGCGTCCACGACAGGAACGAGGTCTGCACGGCGCGCGTCGCCACGAGCAGGGCGACCGGGACGAGCAGGAGCAGCCAGCGGTCGAGGTCGTCCATGCCGAGGGTCTCGAGGCGGGCGCGCCAGGGATGCGTCGACGCCGTCCACGTCGCGCGGGCGGCTGCGGCGCCGGGCCGGCGGACGAGCCTGGTCCGTGCGGCGAGCACCCCGATCACGACCCATGCGAGCGCGAGTACGAGCAGCCCGCGGGCGAACCAGGCCATGACCGCGTCGCGCTCGGCACGGTCGACGCCGAGCTGCGCGGCCTCGAGGTTGAACGCCGGATGGTCGAGGTCGCCCTCGTAGCGCTCGAGGTGCTCGGCGGCCCGCTCCTCGAAGACCGCCCGGTCGGCCTCCCACGCCTCCCGTGCGGTCGGAGCCAGCGTGTCGTGCCACTCGCCCTGGTGCAGGATCATCGCGCGGTACGCCTCGAGGAGGCGGAGGGTGTCGAGCTCGTAGTCGAGCGTCGAGACGAACGCGTCGCGCAGCTCGGGCGAGCGCCAGCTCGCGGCGTCCGTCGCCGTGACGAGGTCGCGCATCTCCTCGACGGCGGCGACCGCCTCGGCGCCGCTCGCGATCGCCGCCTCGACCCCGGATGCGCCGTCGCCGCCGGCCGAGTCGCGGACGATCGAGTACATGACGTCGAGCACGGCCGAGTCGCCGGTGAGGATGTCCCACTCGAAGATCCACATCATGGGCGGCGGCTCGAGCCCGATGGCGAAGACTCGCTGCTCGGCGAACTGCTCGACGTACATGCCCTGCTCGATCGCCGCCCGCGACCGGGTCATCGCGGCGACGATCGCCTCGACGGTCTCGGGGTCGTCGGAGAACCACTCCCGCGCCCAGTCGGCGGTGATCGCGGCGACGTCGGCGTCGGGGTCGCGGGCGAGGTCGGCGGCGAGCTGCGTGTTCAGCTCGTACAGCTCCCAGAACCCCGCCTTGAGGTAGAGCGTCATGGGGCCGGCCCGCCACGGGCCGCCGTCCTGGGTCCACACCCACACGCCCTCGATGCGGTCGTTCGCCGCGAGGAGCTGCTGCAGGGCCCACTGGTACTGCGTGCCGAGGTCGTTGGGGAACGCCCCGAAGTTCTCGAACTCCCGGCGGCTCTGGAACTCGACGATGCGCCGCTGATCGCCCTGCTCGAGCGTGTGGTTGAGCGGCAGCCACGAGTAGAAGTCGCCGAGCGTGTACTTCGTCGAGACGATGAGCGCGGGCGAGTCGATGCCGTCGAGCACCGCCTCGTACGAGGCGTCGTTGGTGTGCATGTCGCCGACCGCGCCGACGCCGACGCTCCAGGTGCGGAAGACCACCTCGCGGTCGGCGGCCTCGGCCTGGCCCGTGAACGCCTCGAGCATCGTGCGCACCGCGTCGACCGTGGTCACCTCGAGCGCCGAGTAGTAGTCCCAGCCGCCGACGTCGTAGATCGCTCCGGCCTCGCCGATGCGTATGAGCACGCCGTCGAGGGCGGGCACGGCCTCGTAGAGCTCGTCGAGTCCCGCGGTGTAGACGTCCCAGAACCCCGGGGCCTCCGTGTCGAGCGAGCCGAAGCGGTCGGTGAGGTAGCGCTCGAGCGGCCCCGTGAGGGCGAGCATGTCGGTGCGCAGGAAGACCTGCACGCCGAGCTGGTCGGCGCGCTCCCAGAACGGGGCGAAGGCGTCGCGGAGCGCGATCGCCTTGTCGCGGTGGTCGTCGCCGTCGGCGTACACCGCACCGTCGGGCGCGCCGTCGAACGTCACGTACTCGACGAAGCCCGGGAACGCGACCGCGTTGAAGCCGTTCGCGAGCGAGTGCCGGAGGAACCCGTCGAAGTCGTCGAACGCCTCGGCGAGCGCGGCCTCGTCGATGTAGGGCGCCTCGGGCTGCACGACCGCGGCGAACGCCTTCGACGCGTGCGAGTAGTCGTCGCCCGACTCCCACTCGGCCGGGTCGGGCGCGACGCCGACGGCGCCGAGGTCGGTCATGCGCAACGGCAGTCGCGAGGGTTCGTGCGCGCCGACGAGGTCGGCGATCGACGCGGCGGCGCGCACCTGCGCGGCGAGGTCGTAGATCGCCCGCACCGCGCCGGTCTCGGTGTCGGCGAGGATGCGCAGTGCCGAGGCATCCCCGCGCAGTTCGTACCCGTCGTCGCCCGGACCGGATTCGACCTCCTGCCTCGGGACGACCTCGACGACGACCGAGGCTTCGCCCTCGCGCACGGGTGCGTCGGCGACCGCGTCGAGCAGTTCGTCGACGGCGACGCCGAACCGCACCGTGTCTGGCACGTCGAGCGTCGTGAACTCGGGCGGGGGCACGGGCGCCTCCACCTCGGGCACGACCGCGGCGGCCGGCCGCATCTGCTCGCTCGGCTCGGTGCGGATGCCGAGGGCGTCGCCGACCGCGAAGGCGGCGCCGAGCCCGAGCCCGACCAGCACGACGGCGGTGACGACCGCGAGGATGCCCCGCCTGGTCGCCGTCGTCATGAGCAGATCCTATTCGGCGACGAACACCCCGTCGCGCAGTACCGGCACGACGTCCGTGACGTCGCGCTCGGCGGCGAGCCGCGCATCGCCCGCGAAGCCGAGCTCGCGTAGCTCGACGCCGCTGCCCGAGGCGCTGATCAGGTGCCCCGTCGCGCGCGCGAGCCCTTCGAACGCCGCGCACGCGACGGCGGCCTCCGGCGACGTGTGGTCGATGCCGCGGGCGACGAGCGCGTCGACCACGGCTCCGGCGACCAGGAGGTCCTCGATGCCGAAGCGGATCCCCTCGCCGTCGCGGTCGCGCTCCCCGGCGGCGACGATCGCGATCATGAGCCGCTCGCCGCGCGCGGCCTGCAGGGCGAGGAGGTGCTCGGCGACGGCGGTGCGGTTCCGCATCGCGGCGGCGATGACGACGACGTCGCGGTCGGCGAGCGCGTGGGCGATCGCGCCGCCGTTCGGCGAGGGCACGACCACGGGGGATGCCTCGACATCGGTCCAGCTCGCGGGCGAGAGCGACGGCCCGGGCTCGGTGCGCCGGGCGGCGACGCGTCCGCCGCGCGCGCGGGCGAACGCTTCGGCGGCCTCGCGCCCCCCGGGGTCGTCGGGCCACGGTGCGACGGCGACCCCGTGCTCGGCGGCGACGACGACGGTCGTCGTGAACGAGAGCGCGTCGACGACCACGACCGCGTCGGCACCCGGCAGCACTCGCTCGGCACCGACGATCCCCCAGTCGAACCTGACCTGGTACTTCTCCTGGCCGAAGGGCGCCGTCGAGGAGGCCGTCGTGCTCGTGGTCATCGGGTCAGGCTACCGGCCGAGGGCGTCGTAGCGTGCGAGGGCCTCGGCGTCGTTCGCCCGCGCGTTCGCCCGTCGGGCGGCGTCGAGGGCCGCGACGGGGTCGGACTCGGCACGCGCGACCTGCAGCTGCCGTTCGGCTTCGGCGAGACGGGTGCGCGCGGCCGCGCCGACCGCGCCGCCGGCGCGCGCGATCGCGGAATGCGCGACGCCGATCTGGCCTTCGGCGATGGAGAGCGCGCCGTCCAGCGCGCCGCGCGCCCCGTCGAGCCGACCTTGCGCAGTCCGTGCCGCCGCCCGCGCCGACTCGAGCCGGTCGCGCGCGGTGCGAAGGCGATCGCGATCGAGCACCGGGTCGCGGGTGAGCGCGGCTCGGGCGGCGAGCGCGGCCGCGGCGTCGGCGACCGCCTGCCCGAGCTGCGCCGCCGCGTCGGCGTCGTCGATCGCGTCGCGCTCGCGTCGCGCGGCGGCCAGCTCGTCGTCGAGCTCGGCGGCCGCCGCCGCGGCGTCGCCGGCCGCGGAGGCCAGGCCGGCCTCGGCGCCCTCGAGCTCGTCGAGGTCCCGGCCCGCCCGGGACAGGGCGTCGGCCGCGCGCGCGAGGAACTCGGCGGCCGGCTGCGCTCGTTCGACGAGGCGGTCGGCCTCGTCGAGCGCCGATCGGGCCTCGGCGAGTCCCGCACGCGCGCGTTCGGCCGCGGCGCGGGCCGCGCCGAGCGCCGAGGCGTCGTAGCGGGAGCCGAGCCGCGTGAGCACGGCGTCGGAGGCCTCGACGCGGCGAACCACGTGGGTCGCGTCCTCGTGCACGGCCGGCAGATCCGCCCCGGCGCCGCGCTCGCGCCGACGCCGCACCGCGAGTGCGTCGCCGGCCTCGGCGAGCTCGGCGAGGGCCGAGCGGCAGAGGTCCTCGATGCGGGCGGCCCACCCCCTGCGGGCCGCCGCGGTGTGCGAGTCGGCGTCGTCGAGGCGCTGCTGCAGCAGGAACGCCTCGCGCAGCTTCCCGCGGGCGTGCTCGACCGACGCCCTCGTCTCGCGCGCCGTCGCGGCCCCGAACTGGGCCTCGGCGAACGCGACCTCGCGATCCGCGTCGCGGAGCGCATCGTCGGCCTGCACGATGAGCTGCTTCGCCCGGACCTCGGCCTCGCCCGCCGCCGCGAGCTCGGCCCGCGCTCGGCGCAGGCCCGCTCGTCGCAGGGCCGCGATCGCCGCGACGGCGAGCAGGGCCGCGACGCCGAACACCACCAGCGAGGGCAACCACGAGGGCATGCCGGGAGTCTAGATGAGCCGCCTGAGCCCTCGGGGTCGCACGAATCGTCGGCAAGCGACCTCCGTCACGACGATTCGCGCGACATCGCCGCCCGGCGACCTCGGCGAGGCACTTGGCACGGGCACCCGCCGGACCTACGCTCGGCTCATGCGGGTGCTCCTCAAACTCGAGCTCGACTGCACGCCCGACGCGGCGTGGCGGGCGCTGCGCAGCCCGGCGGTGCTGCGGGAGGTCGTGGCACCTTGGCTCGACCTCGCCTCGCTCGAGCCCGGCGGCCTGCCGACGACCTGGCCCGAGGGCGGCCATCGGGTGCGCGCACTGGCGTTCCGCCGCTTCCCCGCGGGCGAGGAGCTCGTCGACGTGAGCTACCCGGGCGGTCTGCCGACCGGCGTTCGGATGCTGCGCGACGGCGGCGGCGCCCTCACCGGCCCGCTCGCGCGGTTCGGTCGCTGGGACCACCGCATGGCGGTCTCGCCGCTGCCCGACGGCCGCACCCTCTACCGGGATCGCCTCGTCGTGCACGCGGGCGGCTGGGAGGTCGCGGCCTGGTACCCGACGTGGGCGTTCTGGCAGTGGCGAGGACTCCGGTTGCGCCGGCTCGCCCCGACCTGGTCGTTCGACCCGCCGGGGACGGCCGACGCGACCCCGGGAGCCGGCGCATGAGCGACACGATCGGAGCCCTGCAGCTCGCCGACTGGCGCCGTCGCGTGTTCGGCCTCTACGCGGGCGTGCGCCAGCTCAGCGTGCACGATCCCGCAGCGGGGCACGAGCTCTGGAAGTCTGGTCGCGACGAGCTCTTCGCGGGCCATCCCCGGTCGCCGCTCCTCCCCGACGACCGGGCGAGGTTCACCGGGCTCGACGTCGCCCGCTACGACCCCGACTGGCGGTTCGAACTCGAGGTCCGGCGTCCCGACGAACCCGTGCGGATGACCGTCGACAGTGCGACCGACGGCCCGATCCCGTTCTCGCTCGTCGGCACCGTGCGCCTGCCGTACCTCGGCACGCTCGACGTCTGGCGGCTCGCGGGCTACGGGGGCGGGCTCTTCCTGCCCGTGAAGGACTCGCTCGCGGGCACACCGGGCGGCACGTACGGCGGCGGCCGCTACCTCATCGACACCGTGAAGGGCGCCGACCTCGGCCCGGGCGCCGACGGCGACTCCCTCATCGTCGACTTCAACTTCGCGTACAACCCGTCGTGCGCGTACGACCCCTCGTGGTCGTGCCCGCTCGCGCAGGCGGGCAACACCCTGCGCGGCGAGGTGCCGGTCGGCGAGCGGATGCCGCGCTGAGGGGCGCGGCGGTCTCGGTACGCTCCTCGTCGACCACCGGCACAGCGCCCGCCCCGAGGCATCCGCTATGCTGGGCCACGGTGCGCGCGACGATCGCGCCGCCTGCGTCGTAGAAACGCTTCCGGGCCGGGTTCGAACTCGAGCCGCCCGATGACTCTCATACGGCGAACGGATGCGCCGACCGGCGCCTTCGCCACCTTCCCACCGTCGGGTCCATCCCCGCCGTGCTTCGCGCCTGTCGAAGTGCGCGCGCGGCGCACCCGTCCGTGGCATGCCCCCGAAAGGCACCATGACCGACCAGAACTTCTCCGCCCTCGGCGTGCCCGCGCCCCTCGTGGCGATCCTCGCCGCCGACGGCAAGACGACCCCCACCCCGATCCAGGCCGACTCCCTGCCCGACACGCTCGCCGGCCGCGACGTGCTCGGCCGCGGCAAGACCGGCTCGGGCAAGACCATCGCCTTCGCGCTGCCCATGGTCGCGCGCCTCGGCACGAGCCTCGCCGGCGGCGGTCGCCGCGCCGGCCGCCCGCTCGGCCTCGTGCTCGCTCCGACCCGCGAGCTCGTCACCCAGATCGCCCGCACCATCGAACCGCTCGCCGAGGCGTACGACCTCAAGGTCACGACGATCTTCGGCGGCATCAACCAGAAGCGCCAGGTCGAGGCGCTCCGCGCGGGCGTCGACATCGTCGTGGCGGCGCCCGGCCGCCTCGAGGACCTCATGCAGCAGGGCTTCGTGCACCTCGATGCGGTCGAGATCACCGTGCTCGACGAGGCCGACCACATGGCCGACCTCGGCTTCCTCCCGGTCGTCACGCGCATCCTCGACAAGACGCCGCGCGGCGGCCAGCGCCTGCTGTTCTCGGCGACCCTCGACAACGGGGTCGACAAGCTCGTCAAGCGCTACCTCGAGAACGAGGTGCTGCACTCGGTCGACGAGGCGAACTCGCCCGTCGCAGCGATGACGCACCACGTCTTCCTCACCGACGACGCCGACACGAAGTTCGAGCTCGTGAAGACGCTCGCGAGCGGCATGGGCCGCCGCATCCTGTTCATGCGCACGAAGCACCACGCGAAGAAGCTCGCGAAGAAGCTCACCGAGGCGGGCATCCCGGCCGTCGACCTGCACGGCAACCTCTCGCAGCCGCAGCGCGACCGCAACCTCGCCGCGTTCGCCGACGGCTCGGCCAAGGTCATGGTCGCGACCGACGTCGCGGCCCGCGGCGTGCACGTCGACGACATCGAGCTCGTCGTGCACGTCGACCCGCCCATGGAGCACAAGGCGTACCTGCACCGCTCGGGTCGCACCGCGCGCGCCGGCAGCGAGGGCGACGTCGTCACCATCGCGATGCCCGGCCAGCTGCAGGACCTCAAGCAGCTGCTGCGCAAGGCCGCGATCACGGTGACCCCTGCGCCCGCGACGCCGGCCTCGCCCGAGGTCGTCGCGCTCGTCGGCGACGTCGCTCCGTACGTGAAGCCCGCCCCGCGCGAGCCCAAGCCCCAGCACGGCGGCGGGCGCTCGCAGGGCGCGAACGCGCAGCGCAAGCGCGCGGCGCGCGACGCCCGCGGGCAGGGCGGCCGTCAGGGCGACGGTTCCGGCCGCCGCGGTGACGCCGCCAAGCACGGGGATGCCGCGGGCCGGCCGCGCCGCGACCGCTCGGGCCGCCCCGCCGAGGCGAAGGCGCACGCCCCGAAGCAGGGCGGCGGCCAGAGCCGCGGCGCCCAGACGACCGGTGCGCAGCGCCAGACGTCGAACCGCGGGGCAAAGCAGCCGCTCCGCGTGGGCAGCCTCGTCACCCCGTCGCGGAACGCGCGCACGAACCGCCGCGCACAGGGCTGAACGCCCGCGCGGCCAGCACCGCGCCGGATGCACCGAGGCCCGTGGAGTCACCGCTCCACGGGCCTCGGCTGTGCGGGTCGCGTCCCCCGACCTTCGACCCGCCGTCCCGTCCCCCGACGGGATCGGGCCGCCTCCCCCGAAGCAGCCCAGTCTTGAAGTCACATGCCCTGCAGCACCACCCGGCCGATCTCGCTGCCGACGATCAGGGCCATGCCGATCGCCGCGGCGCCGGCCACCGCCACCGCCACCAATGCCGTGGTCACGTTCCGCGTTCGACGCATCGCTCCTCCTGCCCTCATCACTGATATGTCCGGATACGGACGAAAGGTTCCCGATTCGTCCGGAACTTTTTCGCCGGGTCCGGACATACCTGTATGACGGGCCGTTCGACCGGCCGCGCCTTTCCACCCGAAGGAACGGAGTCACCCATGTCCATGCGCCTCGCCGCCCTCGCCGCCGCGGGCCTCGTCGCCGCCCTCGCCGCCGTCGCCGTCCCGGTCGTTCCGGCCGGCGCCGTTGAGCTCGCCGGCACCGCATCGATCGGTACGCACCGCGCGGGCGAACCCACCGAGCACTGCGCGATCGGCCTCGACGCCGCCGCTGCCGCCGACCGGGCCGAGGCCGATGCCCCCGACCCCGTCTGCTTCGCGACGCTCGCGGAGGTCGACCAGTACCTCGCCGAGCAGACCGCCGACGACGGCAGCCGCCTCACGGCCGCCGCCGCGTCCGTCGCCGTCGGACGCGTCTACAAGGATGCCAACAAGGGCGGCTCGAGCCTGACGTTCTGGGGCTCCAGCGGTTGCGCGGGCGTGGTCTTCGGGTTCCCGACGCTCTCGTCGAGCTGGAGCACGTCGATCAGCTCCGCGACCGGGCTCAACGGATGCTGGGCGACCTTGTACACGGCGACCTCCTACGGCGGTTCGCGCCTCAACTGCACGGCGTACTGCTCGAGCATCGGCTCGTTCAACGACCGCGTGAAGTCGATCGTGTTCCGTCCGACCGGCACGCTGGGCTGAGCTCCCGGTCGCGAGCGCGACGCCCGACCCGGCGTCAGGCGGGGTCGGCGAGGCCGAGCGCTGCGCAGATCGACTCGTTCGACGACGGCACGACGGCGGCTGCGCCGTCGTCCATGACGCAGAGCTGGAAGTGGTCGGGCACTCGCCCCGGCGGATTGCTCGCCGAGGTCGGATCGTAGTCGGGCTCGAAGAGGCCCTGCTCCCACATGATCGTGCACAGTTCGATCGGATCCGTCGGCAGTCCCTCGGCGCCCGACGCCCCCGACCCGGGGTAGCTGCCATCGGAGTTGCGCTCGTCGTCGCTCAGGCAGAAGACGAAGCGGTTCTCGGTCACCGACTGCGGGCTGAGCAGCACGGCGCCGGCCGTCGCGGCGACGCCGATGGCCAGCACGCCGAGCCCGCTCCAGCCGATGATCCGGTTGCGCCGCTGCCGCGCCGCGACCGCAGGCTCCGTCCGGGCATGCTCGACGAGCATCGCGCGGATCGCGTCGGCCCGTTCCGGGCGCATCTCGGGTTCGGTCATCCGAGCACCTCCAGGTCTCCGGACTCGGCCGACCCGCGCTGGGCGTCGCCCGGCGCCGCACGCTGGGCGTCACCCGGCGCCGCACGCTGGGCGTCGCCCGGCGCCGCACGCTGGGCGTCACCCGGCGCCGCGCGCTGCTCGAGCCACGGCGAGTCGCCGAGCTCGGCCTTGAGCTTCGTGCGCGCGCGGGAGAGCCGCGACTTGACCGACCCGATCGGCGCGTCGAGCGCCGTCGCCGCCTGGGCGATCGGGAGCCCCTCGACGAGGCAGAGTTCGACGACCCGTCGCTCGGCCGGGGTGAGCCGACGGAGCGCCGCGCCGATGCGGCCCGACAGGCGCTGCCCGTCGATGAGGTCCTCGACCTCGCGGCTCGGGTCGATCGTCTCCGGTCCGCGGGGGATCGTCGCGAGGAGCCGTCGATGACGCCTGGCCGCGCGCTGCGTGTTGAGCGTCACGTTGGTCGTCACGATGAGCAGCCAGGGCAGCAGGGAGCCGTCGACGAACCGCACGTCCTTGCGGCGGCGCCAGGCCTCGAGGAAGACGATCGCGACGATGTCCTCGGCGTCGGACGTGTCGAGCACCTGCGCGTACGCGCGCCGGAAGATACGCGCCCGGTACCGGTCGTAGACCACGCCGAACGCGGCCTCCGTGCCCGAAGTCGCTTCGAGCCAGAGCGCCGAGTCGCTACGCCGATCCTGCTCCATGCCCGGCCAAGCCTAACCGGGGAGCGCACGGATCGGACATCCGTGGGCACGGAGGCCGGCTGCGAGAGTCCCATGTACAGATATGTCCGGATGCACCGCAAAGGTTCCCGATCGCACGGCCTCGCTCGATTTCGCGGCTGGCGCGGCCTGGCCTAGTCTCGGGGCATGAGCACCGAAGTCGCTGCCGAAGTCGTCGTCCGTCCCATCCGCGATTCCGACGTCGAGGCGCTCGGTCGCGTCCACGCGACGTGCTGGCACGAGACGTACGACCACCTGATCAGCGCAGCGGCGTTCGAGAAGCTCTCGCCGCGGCGCATGGCCGATCTCTGGACCCACATGGCCGCGCGCGGCGAGGAGTACGCCCAGTTCGCCGCCCTCGTCGACGGCGAGATCGTCGGCTTCGTGGGCTCCGGTCCCGCGCGCGACGAGAACCCGCCGCGCGAGCGCGAGCTGTACTTCATCTACGTGCTCGACGCATACCACGGCACGGGCATCGGCAAGAAGCTCTTCGACGCGGCCGTCGGCGACGACGAGGTCTACCTCTGGGTCGCCTCGGACAACCCGCGCGCGCACCGCTTCTACGAGCGCAACGGCTTCACGGCCGACGGCGCCGACCAGCACGTGCCGTTCCTCGGTGAGGAGATCCACGAGGTGCGGCTGGTCCGCTGACCCATGGCCGTCCCCGTCATCCTCGACGTCGACACGGGCGTGGACGACGCCCTCGCCATCCTGTTCGCCGTCGCGCACCCCGACCTCGACGTGCTCGGCATCACGTGCGTCGCGGGCAACGCACCGCTCGAGCAGGTCGTCGACAACACCCTCCGCATCCTCGATGCCGCGTCAGCGGGCGACATCCCCGTCGCCGCCGGCGCGACCCGCCCGCTCATCGCGCCGGCGCGCGCGGCCTCGCACGTGCACGGCGCGAATGGGCTCGGCGGACTCGTGCTGCCGGCGACCGACCGCCGGCCTCGCCACGAGCACGCGGTCGAGCTGCTGCGGCGGCTGATCACCGAGCACCCGGTGCCGGTGACCCTCGTCGCGCTCGCACCGCAGACGAACCTCGCGCTGCTGCTGCGCACGCACCCCGAGGTCGCCGGGCGCATCGAGCGCATCGTCGTGATGGGCGGCTCGGCGAGCGTCGGCAACGCCACGGCCGTCGCCGAGTTCAACGTGTGGCACGACCCCGAGGCGGCGGCGATCGTGCTCGACGCGGGCATCCCCGTGTACATGTACGGGCTCGACGTGTTCAACCGCGTCTCGGTCCCGGCCGACCGGGCGCACGGGCTCGAACGCGGCGAACACCCCGTCGGTCGCATCGTCGGCGAGCTCCTCGGCCACCGCGTCGCGCTCAGCGAGCGCGAGGACGCCGAGTACACGGGGCTCATCGGCGACGCCGGAGCCGTGTGCTCGATCGTCGCGCCCGACGCGCTGCGCACCGAACGCCGGCCGGTGCGCGTCGAGCTCGCCGGGTTCGGCCGCGGTCAGACGCTCGTCGACCGCCGCGACTTCGCGGGCGAAGACCTGGTGCACGGCCTGGCCGACGCGTGGCCCGTCGTCGAGGTCGCGCTCGAGGTCGACGCCGAGCGCGTCGCCGGGCTCTTCCTCGACACGGTCACCGCGCCGCGCGCGGGCTAGCAGGCCGACGACGCCCGCGCGTCACGCCGGGACGCGCGGCGTCAGCGCAGCGCGCCGACCGAGGCGAGCGCCTGGGCGACGAGGACGCCTCGCCCGCCCTCCATCTCGTCGACGACGGGCTTGCCGACGGCCTCCTGCGGCGTCATCCAGGTCACCTCGAGCGCGTCCTGCCGCGGCTCGCACGTGCCCGTGACCGGCACCACGTACACGAGGGACACCGCGTGCTGGCGCTCGTCGGTGAACGGCGAGATGCCCGGCAGCGGGAAGTACTCGGCGACGGCCGCGGGCACCGGGCTCGCGGGAAGCAAAGGGAACGCCATCGGCCCCAGGTCCTTCTCGAGATGCCGGAAGAGCGCGTCGCGGATCGTCTCGCCGTACATGACGCGCCCCGACACGAGCGTGCGCGTCATCTCGCCGAGCGCGTTCGCCCGCAGCAGCATGCCGACCTCGCCGACCTGGCCGAGCCCGTCGACCCGCACCGGCACCGCCTCGACGTAGAGAAGCGGCAACCGGCCGCGCACCTCGGCGAGCTCGATGTCGCTCAGCCAGCCCGGATTCGCGGGCGGCCGGACGACGGGCTCGTCGTCCGGATTCCAGTCGGGATCGGGGGTGCGCACGCTCATGCCTCCGATTCTGCCCCACGTCCCGGTCCGGCGTCAGGGGTTCCGGGCTGCCCCACGCGCACGCGTCAGCCCTCGTACCGCCCGAGCCCGAGGCGCGAGATCGTCTCCGCGACCTCGTCGTCAGGGGTGCCCTGCGCGTCGACCACGAGGCCGCGCTCGTCGGGCTCGAGCGGTTCGAGCGTCTCGAACTGCGAGCCGAGCAGCGAGGCGGGCATGTAGTGGCCCGTGCGGTGCTCGAGCCGGCCCGCGATGAGCTCGCGCGCCCCGGCCAGGTGCACGAACACGACATTCGGCCGTGCGAGCCGGTCGCGGTACGACCGCTTGAGCGCCGAGCAGGTGATCACGGCGGGCTCGCCGGCCGCCAGGTGCCCGTCGATCCACGCGGCGATGCGGTCGAGCCACGGCCACCGGTCGTCGTCGGTGAGGGGCGTGCCGCTCGCCATCTTGGCGACGTTGGCCTCGGGGTGCAGCGCGTCGCCCTCCTGGAGGTCCCAGCCGAGGCGCTCGGCGATGAGCTCGGCGAAGGTGGTCTTGCCGCTGCCCGACACCCCCATCACGACGAGCACGGGCGGGTGCTCGAATTCGATCGGGGATGCCTCGGGCACGGCGCCCGGCGTGCGGTTCATGGTCGTCCTCCCCGGCTCACGAGACGAACGGGCTGAGGGCGAGCACGCCCGCGAGGCCGACGAGGGAGATGAGGCACTCGAGCACGGTCCACGACTTGAGCGTCTGGCCGATCGTGAGGCCGAAGTACTCCTTGATGAGCCAGAACCCGGCGTCGTTCACGTGCGAGAGGAACACCGACCCCGAACCGATCGCGAGCACGAGCAGCGACGTCGCGCCGGCCGAGAGGTCGAGGTCGGCCACGAGCGGCTGCAGGATGCCCGCCGCCGTGATGGTGGCGACCGTGGCCGAACCGGTCGCGACGCGGATGAGCACCGCGACGAGCCAGGCGAGTGCGAGCACGACGGCGAGCGAGCCGCCGAAGCCCGAGATGGCGTCGGCGATGACCTGGCCGATCATCGAGTCGACGAGCACCTGCTTGAAGCCGCCGCCGGCGCCGACGATGAGCAGGATGCCCGCGATCGGCGGCAGCGACGAGCCGACCGAGGCGGCGATCTCGTCGCGGCCCATGCGGCCGCCGCGGCCGAGCACGACCATGCCGACGAGCACTGCGATGAGCAGCGCGATGACCGGCTTGCCGAGGAAGTCGACGACGAGCTTCCACGGTTCGCCCGACGTCGGCGCGACGATGTTCGCGAGCGACGAGGCGAGCATGAGCACGACGGGCAGCAGGATGCAGAAGAGGGCGGCGCCGAACGAGGGCCGCGGCTTCGCCGAGACGTCCTCGCCGCGGTCCTCCGCCGTGACGAACAGGGCGGGCACCGGCACCTTGACCCAGCGGGCGGCGAGCTTCGAGAACAGCGGGCCCGCGATGATGACGGCCGGGATCGCGACGATGACGCCGAACAGCAGCGTCTGGCCGAGGTCGGCGCCGACGAGGTCGATCGCGGCGAGGGGGCCCGGGTGCGGCGGCACGAGGCCGTGCATGGCCGAGAGGCCCGCGAGGGTCGGGATCGCGACGCGCATGAGCGGCAGGCCCGAGCGACGCGCGACGAGGATGATGACGGGCACGAGCAGCACGAGGCCGACCTCGAAGAACATCGGGAGGCCGATGAGGGCGCCGACGCCGCCCATGACCCACGGCAGCGCCTGCACGCTCGAACGCGCGATCAGGGTGTCGACGATGCGGTCGGCGCCGCCCGAGTCGGCGAGCAGCTTGCCGAAGATCGCGCCGAGGGCGATGAGCACGCCGACGCCGCCCATGGTCGCGCCGAAGCCGGTCGTGAAGCTCAGGATGGTCTGCACCGCCGTCATGCCGGCGACGAGGCCGGTCACGATCGCGCCGATCATGAGCGAGATGAACGGGTGCAGCTTGACCCAGGTGATGAGCACGACGAT
Organism: Agromyces solani; assembly: GCF_058349925.1. NCBI lineage: Bacteria > Bacillati > Actinomycetota > Actinomycetes > Micrococcales > Microbacteriaceae > Agromyces > Agromyces solani. The sequence goes on along the minus strand of NZ_JBYRER010000001.1, from coordinate 583,763 downwards.
GACGGCGATGCCGACGAGGGCGGCGGCGATGAGCTGCCATTCGGGCGCCGTCGTCGTGGGGACGACGGGATCGGCGGCGGAGACGAGCGCTGCGGCGGTGGAGAGCACGGTGGACATGGGGCCTGAACTTCCTCGGTCTGGCGGACTGGTGAGCTGACTCTACATATATGTAGGACATATTTCAAGCTGCAAGTGAGAACGTCGGGCATTTACGCGTGGCTCCGGCTCGGCGATAATCAGTGCATGGATGCTTCGCCGAACGGTTCGTCCGCGCTGCACGAGCGGATGATCGAATCGTTGGGCGCCGACATCGCGTCGGGGCGCCTCGCACCCGGATCCCGCATCCTGACGACCGAGGTCGCCGAACGGTTCGGGGCCTCGCGCTCCGCCATGCGCGAGGTCGTACGCGTGCTCGAGTCGATGGGCCTCGTCGACGTGCGCCGCCGCGCGGGTGTCGAGATCCTCCCGAAGGAACGCTGGAATCCGTACGCGACGCGCCTCATCCGCTGGCGGCTCGCCGGACCCGACCGCATCGAGACCCTGCATTCGCTCAGCCAGTTGCGCAGCGCCGTCGAGCCCCTCGCGGCGCGACTCGCCGCCGAGCACGCGACGCCCGAGCAGCGGTCCGCGCTGATGGCCGCCGTGACCGGCATGACCGAGCGGTCGCGCGAGGCCGACGAGCCGCCCTACCTCGAGCACGACGTCGCCTTCCACGCCGCGGTGCTCGAGGCCTCCGGCAACCCGTTCCTCGCGGCGCTCGGCCCGGTCGTGGGCGAGGTGCTGCGCGGCCGCACCCAGCACGCCCTCATGCCGCACGTCGCGAACCCCACGGCGCTCCGGCTCCACCAGGAGGTCGCCTTCGCCGTCGCGGAGGGCCGTGCCGACGACGCCGAGCGTGCGCTCGCCGCGATCGTGAGCGAGGCCGATCAGGCGGTGCAGGCCGTCGCCGAAGCCCCCCGGCCCGACGAGGCCCGAGCCCACGAGGAGACCCGATGATCATCGACGACGAGGCCGTGCTCTGGTCGGCCTCGGGCGACGACCGCGTCGACCGGCCCGTGCTCGTGCTGCTGCACGGCTACAACTCGAACGAGGGCGACCTGTTCGGGCTCGCGCCGTACCTGCCGCTGCGGCCGGTCATCGCCTCGCTGCGCGCGCCGCTCGACGCCGGTTACGGCTACGCCTGGTTCGAGGTCTTCGACGAGCGCGGCCGCATCGACGACGACTCCCCCGCCAAGCAGGCCGAGTCCCGGGCGGCCGCCGAGGCCGTGCTCGCGTGGGTCGAGCGCGCCGCGCCGGGCGCCCAGGTCGGACTCGTCGGGTTCTCGCAGGGCGGCGCCCTGTGCCTGGAGCTCCTGCGCCTCGCGCCCGAGCGCTTCGACTTCGCCGCCATCCTCGCCGGCTTCGCGATGCCGGGCGAGCGCGACGGCGACGCACGGCTCGCGACCGTGCGGCCGCCGGTGTTCTGGGGTCGTGGCACCCTCGACGAGGTCATCCCCGAGGCATCCGTCGCCCGGACCCTGGACTGGCTGCCCCGCCACGCGATGGTCGACGCCCGCATCTACGAGGGCCTGGGGCACTCGGTGTCGGAGCTCGAGCTCGCCGACCTCACGGCCTTCCTGCGCGACCGCTACGCGGCCTGACGCCTCACCGTTTCGGGAAGAAGCACGCTCGTCAGGACGGAATCCGGGATTCCGTCCTGAATGGCCGCCTATTTCCTGAAACGGCGTTGGCGAGCGGCGCGGATGCCTCGGGGGCGTCGCGCACCGGCCGAGCTACTCCCCGGACCTGGCGGCGCGTTCGCGGTCGCGCTCGGCGACGCGCTGCTTCTCGGCGCGCACGGCCGCCTGCGTCGCGCGCTCCTCGACGAGCCACGACGGCGGCGCCGCGAGCAGCGCCTTGATCTCGGCGGTCGTGAGCGGCTCGGTGACGCCCGCCCGTACGAGTCCCGAGTTCGAGACGCCGAGCTTGGCGGCGACGACCTGTCGCGGGTGCGGACCCTCACGGCGGAGGGTCGCGAGCCACTCGGGCGGGTCGGCCTGCAGCGCGTCGACCTCGTCGCGGGTGATCGGCCCGGAGCGGAACTCGTCGGGCGCGGCGGAGAGCAGGATGCCGAGCTTCTTCGCCGCGGTCTCCGCCTTCATGGTCTGCGGCTTCTTGGCCCGGGGCTGCTTCTCGCGCGGCTCTGCGGCCGGCGACTCGTTCTCGCTCACCCTGCAACCGTAGCCGACGGTAGCCTGAGAGGCACCGGCGCGAGGCACACGAGCACGCGGCATCCCGGGCGAACGGCACGACAGGGGGCGACATGGCGTTGCGACTCGACTACGTCGCGGGCGTCTCCCCGTCGAAATGGCTGCGCGCGTGGTCCGACCGCCGCCCCGACCTGCCGCTCGAGGCGGCCCGCGTCGACGAGGCGACGCAGCTCGACGGCGTGCGGTCCGGCGAGGTCGATCTCGCGTTCGTGCGCCTGCCGGTCGACGACGAGGGCCTCCACAGGATCCCGCTGTGGGAGGAGGTCGCGGTCGCCGTCCTCCCGAAGGACCACGCCTTCGCCGACGCGATCGAGCTCTCGCTCGCCGATCTCGCCGGCGAGCCGCTCGCGCCCGTGCAGGCCGACCCCGCGATGACGATCGAACTCGTCGCGGCGGGCAGCGGCCACGCGATCGTTCCGCACTCGATCGCCCGGCTGCACCACCGCAAGGACGTCGTCGCCATCCCGGTGACGGATGCCCCGCCGACGCGCATCGCCCTCGTCTGGCGCACGGAGCGCGACGACGCCGACATCCAGGAGTTCGTCGCGGTCGTACGCGGGCGCACGGCCCGCAGTTCGCGCGGCGACGAGGCACCGACCGTGAAGCCGGCGAAGGCGGCGAAGCTCGCGGCCGCCGAACGTCGGGCGGCCGCCGGCGGCACCAAGGGCGGTTCGAAGGGCGGCACCGCGAAATCGGGTCGTCCCGCGCCGCGGACCGGCCAGGGCGCCAAGCAGCGGCATCGGCGGCGCGGCCGATGAGCGGCCGGAAGCCCTTCCTCTTCCTTTCGGCACGCCCCGAGGTCGAGGCCGTCGGGCCCGAGTACGAGTCGGTACGTCGCGCCACGGGCCTCGACGCCGGTCGGCTCGAGCACCACCGCCTCGACGTCGAGCCGCTCGGCAAGCCGCCGCTCGACGCGTTCGCGGGTATCGTCGTCGGCGGCAGCCCCTACAACGTGACGACCCCCGAGGAGCACAAGCACCCCGTGCAACGACGGGTCGAGTCGGAGCTCGCGGTGCTCGCGGAACGCGCCCTCGACGCCGGCTTCCCGGTGCTGTTCACCTGCTACGGCATCGGCGTGCTGACCCGCGTGCTCGGCGGGCACGTCGGCACCCGGCACGGCGAGAACGCCGCGGCCGTCGAGATCGTGCTCACCGATGACGGCGCGGCGGACCCGCTCGTGGGGGCGTTACCGCGCCGGTTCGATGCGCTCGTCGGCCACAAGGAGTCGACCGAGCGGCTGCCTCCCGGCGCGGTGCTGCTCGCCGCCTCGGCGGTGTGCCCGGTGCAGGTCTACCGGGTGGGCCCGAGCGTGTACGCGACCCAGTTCCACCCCGAGGTCACGACCGACGACTTCATCGCGCGCGCGCAGGTCTACCGCCACCACGGCTACTTCCCAGCGAGCGAGCTGCGCGAGGTGTCGCAGCGGCTCGCCGAGGCATCCGTCACCGAACCGCAGCACCTGCTGCGGCGCTTCGTCGAGCTCGCCGACGCGCGCTGAACGCGACCGACGAGGCGGATGCCGCCGGCGGCATCCGTCTCGCCGGCCGGGGAGGCCCGGTCACCCGCCCCGGTGCGCCCTCACGCGGTGCTCTTGCGGCTGCCCCGGGTGATCAGGCCCCAGATCAGCAGCACGATGATGGACCCGGCGATCGCGAGCAGCCAGGTGCCGAGGTCCCAGAACTCGGTCAGCGGGCGGTTGAGGATGAGGCTGCCGAGCCAGCCCCCGAGCAGGGCGCCGACGACGCCGAGCAGCAGGGTGACGAACCACCCGCCGCCCTGCTTGCCCGGCAGGATCAACTTGGCGATGGCACCGGCGATGAGGCCGAGCACCAGGAACGCGAGGAAACTCATGGCGGCTCCTTCGATTCGGATGCCTCCACCGAACCACCGGGGCGGATGCGGCGCAAGGGCTTGTGCGGCGCGGCGCCGACCCGGTATCGATGCTCGCACCCGGCGCCGGCGAGGCGGCAGAATGGCGGGGTGAGCCGGCCCGTGCGCCCGTGGGTGCTGCACGTCGACCTCGACCAGTTCATCGCGGCGGTCGAGATCCTGCGCCGCCCCGAACTCGCGGGGCGGCCGGTCATCGTGGGCGGCCGCGGCGATCCGACCGAGCGCGCCGTCGTCTCGACCGCGTCGTACGAGGCGCGCGAGTTCGGCGTCGGGTCGGGGATGCCGCTGCGCATCGCCGCGCGCAAGGTTCCCGACGCCGTCATCCTGCCGGTCGATGCCGACGCGTACCTCGCCGCGTCCGACGAGGTGATGTCGACCCTCAGGGCGCAGCCTGGCGCGACGGTGCAGGTGCTCGGCTGGGACGAGGCGTTCGTCGGCGTCGACACCGACGAGCCCGAGGCGTACGCCCGCGGCCTGCAACGGGCGGTGCTCGACCGCACGGCGCTGCACTGCAGCGTCGGGGTCGGCGACACGCTCGTGCGCGCGAAGGTCGCGACGGGGTTCGGCAAGCCGCGCGGCGTCTACCGGTTGACGGCCGAGAACTGGCTCGAGGTCATGGGGCCGCGCCCGACGAAGGACCTCTGGGGCGTGGGCGCCAGGATCTCGCGGCGGCTCGCCGCGCACGGCATCACGACCGTGGCCGAGCTCGCATCCGCCGACCCGGCGGTGCTCGCCGCCGAGTTCGGCCCCCGGATGGGGCCCTGGTACGGCGAGCTCGGGCGCGGCGAGGGCTCCCGCGTCGTCGACGACACCCCGTGGGTCGCGCGCGGGCACAGCCGGGAGACGACGTACCAGCGCGATCTCGCCGAGCCCGCGGAGGTGGATGCGGCGCTGCACGCCCTCTTCGAGCAGGTCTGGGCCGACATCGTCGCCGAGGGGAGGCCCGTCACCGGCGTGACCCTGAAGGTGAGGTACGCCCCGTTCATCACGACGACGCACCAGCGCCGGATCGCGACGACCGCCGATCGCGACGTCGCCCTCGCGCACGTCGAGGCGCTCGCCGCCGACCGCATCGAGCCTCGCCGACCCGTGCGGCTGCTCGGCCTGCGGCTCGAGATGCCGATGCCCGAGGAGGCCCGCGAGGGCCGCACGCCGACCCGCGGCGGGTGGTGAGGCGTCAGTCGTCGAGCAGGCGCTCGAAGAGCACGTGGTCCTGCCACTCCCCCGCGATGCGGAGGTATCGGCGGGCGAGCCCGAACCGTTCGAAGCCGTTGCGCTCGAGCACCCGCTGCGACGCGACGTTGTGCACGAGGGTGCCCGCCTGCACCCGGTGCAGGCCCGCCGAGCGGGCATGGTGCACGGCGACGCCGACCGCGGTGGTCGCGAGCCCCCGGCCGTTCAGTCGCCCGTCGACCCAGTAGCCGAGGTGCGCGTTCTGGAAGACCCCGCGGACGAGGTCGGAGAGGTTGACCCGGCCCACGATCTCGGCGCCCGCCTCATCCCCCACGGCGAGCACGAGCGGAACGAGGGTGCCGGCCTCGAGCCGGAGCATCGCGCCCGCGACGTCCCGTTCGTGCCAGGCGGCCGTGAAGAAGTCGGCGGTGCGAAGCGGCTCCCATGGCGCGAGGTGCTCCCGGTTGCGTGCGTAGGCCGCGGCGAGCGCGGGTCCGTCGCCCGGTGCGAGCAGCCGCACGACGATGCCGCCGTCGAGTTCGACCGGCTCGAACATCCCAGCCTCCGTCCGCCCGTGGAACGACGAACCCCGCGACCTTGCGATCGCGGGGTTCGGTGGCGGTGACGGTGGGATTTGAACCCACGGTAGGGGGTTACCCTACACAACTTTTCGAGAGTTGCACCTTCGGCCGCTCGGACACGTCACCGGGATCGATAGTAGACGACGACGGCCGGATGGCCAAAACGAGCCGTCTCCCGAGCGCCCAGCCGGCGCCCAGCGAGCGCCCAGTCGACTCGAAGACGGTGTGGATACCTTCGCCGTCATGACCGTTCCCGACCTGCTCGGCACCGCGTTCGCGCCCCCGCGCCCGCGGCCCTCGATGCGCGCGCTCGCCGCCGGCGGCGGGCTCGCCGCCTCGACCGTGCTCGGGAGCGCGGGAGTCCGCCCGTTCAGCTCGCGGGTCGCGACGCGACGGTCGACCCTCAACGACACGCTGCCCGTGCACTCGAAGTGGTGGCGCGAGCACGGAGCACGGGACGGCGACCTCCTCTACGTCGCGATCGGCGACTCCGCGGCGCAGGGCATCGGCGCCTCCCGGCCGGACCGCGGGTACGTGGGCGTGCTGGCCGACGCCATGCGAACGGCCTCCGGGCGAGCCGTCCGCACCGTCAACCTCAGCGTCTCGGGCGCGACCTCGGCGCTCGCCGTGCGCGACCAGCTGCCCCGGCTGCACGGGCTCGCACCCGACGTCGTGACCGTCGCGATCGGCGCGAACGACATCGCCCAGTGGGCACCGTCGGAGTTCGACGCGAACCTGCGCGCCATCCTCGACGCCGTCCCGCCGCACGCGATCGTCGCGGAGCTGCCGTGCTTCCACTTCCCCCGCAACGAGCGGAAGGTCGCCGAGGCGAACCGGATGCTCCACGACGCCGCGCGCGAGCGCGGACTCGCCGTCGCTCCGCTGCACGCCGCGACCCGGCAGCAGGGCGTCCGCGGCATCCTCACCCAGTTCGCCAGGGACATGTTCCACCCGAACGACCACGGGTACGCGGTGTGGGCCGAGGCGTTCCGCCCGCTCGTCGGTGCGCGCCTCGCCGAGCTGACGGCGTTGCCGGCCGCCGCGTCGGCCGGTCGTGTCGGCGGCGGCCGATAGTGTCGGGGGCATGGCCCGCCCCACCTCGTCGTTCCGCTGCACCGAGTGCGGGTGGACCACCGTCAAATGGGTCGGCCGTTGCGTCGAGTGCCAGCAGTGGGGCACCGTCGTCGACGTCGCCGAGCCCACGGGCATCGTCCGTGCGGTGCAGGCCGTGAAGCTCGGCGAGGCGCGCACTGCGCGCCCGATCGTCGAGGTCGAGACGACCGACGCGGCCCACCGGCCGAGCGGCATCGGCGAGTTCGATCGCGTGCTCGGCGGCGGCATCGTCGCGGGTGCGGCGATCCTCCTGTCGGGCGAGCCGGGCGTCGGCAAGTCGACGCTCCTGCTCGAGGTCGCCGCCCGCGTCGCCGCCACCGGCCGCCGCGTGCTCTACGTCACGGCAGAGGAGTCGACGGCGCAGGTGCGCCTGCGCGCCGGTCGCACGGGGGCGCTGCACGGCGAGCTGTACCTCGCCGCCGAGACCGACCTCGCCACGATCCTCGGGCAGATCGACGCGACCGCGCCCGACCTGCTCATCGTCGACTCGGTGCAGACGGTCTCGTCGTCCCTCTCCGACGGGCTGCCGGGGCAGCCGAGCCAGGTGCGCGAAGTCGCCTCCACCCTCATCCGCGTCGCGAAAGAGCGGCAGCTGCCCGTGCTGCTCGTGGGCCACGTCACGAAAGACGGCTCGATCGCGGGTCCGCGCCTGCTCGAGCACCTCGTCGACGTGGTCTGCCAGTTCGAGGGCGACCGCCAGACGGCGCTGCGCTTCGTGCGTGCGCTGAAGAACCGGTTCGGCCCGACCGACGAGGTCGGCTGCTTCGAGATGACGGGCGACGGCATCGCCGAGGTGCCCGACCCGTCGGGGCTCTTCCGCTCCACGGGGCGCAGCGAGGTGAGCGGCACGTGCGTGACCGTCGCACTCGAGGGGCGTCGCGCGCTGCCCGTCGAGGTGCAGGCGCTCGTCGTCGCGACGAAGGCGCCGCAGCCGCGCCGCGTCGTCAACGGGGTCGACCCGTCGCGCGTCGCGATGATCATCGCCGTGCTCGAGCGTCGCGCCGGGCTCAAGGCGCTCGGCGAGCACGACGTGTACGTCTCGACCGTCGGCGGGGTGCGCCTGGCCGAGCCCGGCGCCGACCTCGCGATCGCGGTCGCCATCGCCTCCGCGATGCGCGACGCCGCCGTGCCGCACGAGTTCGCCGCCTTCGGCGAGATCAGCCTCGCCGGCGAGGTTCGCCCCGTGACGGCTGCGAAGCAGCGCACCGCCGAGGCCCGGCGGCTCGGTTACACCACGATCCTCGACGTCGAGGCCGGCAGCGTGCGCGCCGCCGTCGCCCGGGCGATGCTCGCGTCGACCGACGCCCGCCAGCGCGAGCTCGACGCCGCGTTCTGAGGCGAGCCCGACGCCGCGTTCCGAGGTTCGTCAGATCTCGAGCGCGCGCAGCAGTTCGGTCGGCGAGGCCTGCATCGGGTGCGGGCCCGCGATGTCGAGGAACACCGTGGTGATCGTCGACTCGTAGCGCGTGAGGAAGCCGCGCAGCCAGGCGGGACTGTGCAGGCCGACCGCGGGCGGCAGGTTCGCCGGCTTGTTGGCGGCGTCGCTGAAGAGCAGCAACGCGATCTCGCCGCTGCTCGGGTCGCGGAACGTCCACACCTCGCCGCCGTCGAGCGGCTTGTCGCGCGGGCCGGGCTTGATGAGCGGCACGACGGTGTTGCCGTTCCGCAGCGCGAGGGCGACGGCCGCCATGTCCTGCCGTTCGAGCGCCTCGGCGAGTGCCTGCGACCGGAACTCCACCTGCGGCTTCGCCGTCTTCTTCGCCTTGCCTGCCATGCCCTCAAGCGTAGCCGGGGGCGCCGGCGCCTCGGCTCCGGCGCAGCACCGAGCGACCCCTCGACGGGAGAGGGGTTGCGCTCGAGGACGACGGTTCGGGTACCCGTCGGATCAGTTCCCCGAGTGCAACCCCGGGCGGTCTCGCCCTGCCAGGCCCTCGACCATCCCTGCCCCCGAGTGTCCCCCGGATCGGGCCCGTCGGGGTACGCCCAGTTCGAGGGGCAGGACCGATCCCAGGGGAACGGCGTCTTGGGGGGATCGCCGATCGGGACCGGCCCTGCTGACTCCAGTTCAACGCGTGCCCGGCGATCCGGCCAGCCCCAGTTCCCGGGCCATTTCCGACATTCGGGCGATCACGCGGCCGACGCGCGCGGCCACGCGGGCGGCCTCGTCAGTAGAGCAGGAACTGCTTCTGCTCGGCCGAGTCGAAGCCGTCGATCGACACCGCCAGGTAGTACGACGCGCCGCCGGCGGGTACCGATTCGCGCGGCCCCTCGCAGGTCTCCGGGTTCGAGCGCGTGCGGTCCCACACGATCGGCGAGCTCGACGAGATCGGCTTGCCCGGCTGCAGCGACACCTCGGCGTCGATCGCGTCGACCTGGCAGTCGGTCGAGATCCAGTAGACGTCGTCACCGCTCGTGATCGTGAACACCTGGGCCTTCGTGCCGGCGTTCAGCACGCACACGTTCTTGCCGGTGTTCTCGATCGTGACCGAGAGCTGCGGCTGCTCGCCGGCCTCGTACGACGACTGGTCGGTGATCGGCTCGACCACGATCTGATCCGGGGCGCACGGGTCGCCGTCGGCGGCCGTGGGCTCGGTCGGGATCGTCGTCGATTCCGGATCGTTCGTCGGTCCGGCCGTCGATGCGCCCTTGCCCTCGGGAGTCTCCTCGCCCTGGCTCGCCCCGGGCCGCACGATGATGAGCACGATCGCCGCGACCACCGCGAGAAGCAGGAGCAGCACGACGATCCGTCGACGGCGGTACACCTGCGGTGACTGGCGCCCGGCGGGAGGATTCGTCGACATGGTCACAGGGTACGACCGAGTGGGGCCCGCCCCGAGGCATCCCCTCGGCGGGTTCCGACACGGCTCACGGGGCCCGGATCAGAGCCGTTTCAGCATGCGGGTGTTGCCGAGCGTGTTCTGCTTGACCCGTGCGAGGTCGAGGAACTCGGCGACGCCCTCGTCGTGCGAGCGCACGAGCTCCGCGTACACGTCGGGGTCGACCGTCTCGGCGCCCATGTCCTCGAATCCGTGCCGGCCGAAGAACTCCACCTCGAAGGTGAGGCAGAACAGCCGCGAGAGGCCGAGTTCGCGCGCGTCGGCCTCGAGGACGTCGAGCAGTGCGTGGCCCACGCCGCGCCCGAGCCACTCGTCGCCGACGGCGAGCGTGCGGACCTCGCCGAGGTCCTCCCAGATGACGTGCAGGGCACCGGCGCCGATGAGTCGCCCGTCGGCGGCCTCGGCGACGCGGAACTCCTGGATCGCGCCGTACAGGTCGACGCGCTCCTTGCCGAGCAGGATGCGTCGGGCGACGAACGGCTCCACGACGTCGATGATCTTCGGCACATCGCTCGTGCGCGCCCGGCGCACCGTGAAGTCGGTCATCCGTTCATCGTAGAGCCGCGCCGTTCAGGCGATCGCCTCGATGACGGGACACGTCGGATGCGCCGGCCCGCTCTCCACGAGCGTCGCGAGCGCCGAGCGCACCCGCTGCAGGTCGCGGATGCGCTCGTCGAGCTCGTCGAGCTTCGCCGAGACGCGATCGGCCACGTCGCCGAACTCGATGAGCTCGGGCTCGTCGGACAGCCGGAGCACGCCGCGCACCTCGCTGAGCGTGAAGCCGAGCTCCTGCGCGCGGCGGACGAATCGGACGCGACGAACCGCGTCGTGATCGAACAGCCGGTACCCGCCGATCGAGCGGCGGGCGGGCGCCACGAGCCCCTGACGCTCGTAGAAGCGCACCGTGCTGAGCGCGACGTCGGCCGCCCTGGCGAGCTGCCCGGAGGTCAGCGCCGGCGCAGCCGCAACAGGCCGCTCAGTTGCAGCACCAGCCATACGAGTTCTCCGATCAGGAAGGCGACGAGGGTCGCGCTCTGCCCATTCAACAGCGCCCAGGTCATGAACAGTGCGAACAGCGCCCGGCCGACCGTGTCGATCACGATGAACCGCGCCTCCGGGCGCAGGATCCTCGCGATCGCCCACATCGTCACCACCGTGCCGAACATGCTCGTCAGCATGAGCGCGAAGGTGCCGAGCTCGGGCGCAGGGGCGCCCGGCAGCGCGAGCGCCTCATGCACCCGACGCGTGAGGTCGATGATGAGGGCCGCGGTGAACGGGGTGGCGAAGCCAACCGTGACGACGAGATCGTAGATCGCCCCGGCCCTCCCCCACCTCGGCGGCGTGAACCCGGGGGCGGACGATGGGAGCGGGCCGGCGTTCGAGCGGTTCGGGACGAGTACTTCGGTCATGGCTTCATCGTCGACCCTGCACCATGGTGCAGGGTCAAGTCCCGACGCGCGGGCGCGGGTACGACGAAGGGGCGGATGCCCCAGCATCCGCCCCGTCGTGACGCTCGCGCCTACTCGCCCGACGCGGCCGCGAGGTCGGGCGTCGCGGTGCCGGTGCCGAGCGCGGCGTTGGCGTTGACGCCGACGTTCGCCGGCAGCGCGCGCTGCGACGTCGTGAAGACGAACTCGCCGTTCGCGTAGTCGACGTGCACGTGGTCGCCCGCGTTCAGCTCGCCGTGCAGGATCTTCTCGCTCAGGCGGTCCTCGACCTCGTGCTGGACCGCGCGGCGCAGCGGGCGGGCGCCGAGCGCCGGGTCGAAGCCGACCTCGATGAGCCGCTCCTTCGCCGCCTGCGTGAGCTCGACCGTCATGTCGCGGTCGAGCAGGCGCTCGCTGAGGCGCTTGAGGAAGAGGTCGACGATCTGCAGCAGCTCCTCCTTCGAGAGCTGCGGGAACACGATGATCTCGTCGACGCGGTTCAGGAACTCGGGCTTGAAGTGCTTCTTCAGCTCCTCGTTCACCTTGCCGCGCATGAGGTCGTACCCGGTGCGGGGGTCGCCCTCCAGCTGGAAGCCGACGGGCCCGCCCGAGATGTCCTTCGTGCCGAGGTTCGTCGTCATGATGATGACGGTGTTCTTGAAGTCGACGACACGGCCCTGACCGTCGGTGAGGCGACCCTCTTCGAGGATCTGCAGCAGCGAGTTGAAGATGTCGGGGTGCGCCTTCTCGATCTCGTCGAAGAGCACGACGCTGAACGGCTTGCGACGCACCTTCTCGGTGAGCTGGCCGCCCTCTTCGAAGCCGACGAACCCGGGAGGGGCTCCGAACAGCCGCGAGACGGTGTGCTTCTCGCCGTACTCGGACATGTCGAGCGAGATCATCGCGGCCTCGTCGTCGAAGAGGAACTCGGCGAGCGCCTTGGCGAGCTCGGTCTTGCCGACGCCCGTGGGACCGGCGAAGATGAACGACCCCGAGGGGCGCTTCGGGTCCTTGAGGCCCGCGCGGGTGCGGCGGATCGTCTTCGAGAGGGCGGAGATCGCCTCCTCCTGGCCGATGACGCGCTCGTGCAGCGCCTTCTCCATGAAGACGAGTCGCGAGCTCTCCTCCTCGGTGAGCTTGAAGACGGGGATGCCGGTGGCCTGCGCGAGCACCTCGGCGATCAGGCCCTCGTCGACGACCGCGGTGGTCTTGACGTCGCCCGACTTCCACTGCTTCTCCAGGCGCAGGCGCTCGCCGAGCAGGTTCTTCTCCTCGTCGCGCAGCGACGCGGCCTTCTCGAAGTCCTGCTCCTCGATCGCGGTCTCCTTCGCGGCGCGGACGACGGCGATCTTCTCGTCGAACTCGCGCAGCTCCGGCGGCGACGAGAGGATCGAGAGCCGCAGGCGTGCGCCGGCCTCGTCGATCAGGTCGATGGCCTTGTCGGGCAGGAACCGGTCGCTGATGTAGCGGTCGGCGAGGTTGGCCGCGGCGACGATGGCGCCGTCGGTGATCGAGACCTTGTGGTGCGCCTCGTAGCGGTCGCGGAGGCCCTTGAGGATGTTGATCGCGTGGGGCAGGCTCGGCTCGGCCACCTGGATCGGCTGGAAGCGACGCTCGAGCGCCGCGTCCTTCTCGAAGTGCTTGCGGTACTCGTCGAGCGTCGTGGCGCCGATCGTCTGCAGCTCGCCGCGGGCGAGCAGCGGCTTGAGGATCGAGGCGGCGTCTATTGCGCCCTCGGCCGCACCTGCGCCCACGAGGGTGTGGATCTCGTCGATGAAGACGATGATGTCGCCGCGGGTGCGGATCTCCTTCGTGACCTTCTTCAGGCGCTCCTCGAAGTCGCCGCGGTAGCGGGAACCGGCGATGAGCGAGCCGAGGTCGAGCGAGTAGAGCTGCTTGTCCTTCAGCGTCTCGGGCACCTCGCCCTTGACGATCGCCTGGGCGAGGCCCTCGACGACGGCGGTCTTGCCGACGCCGGGCTCGCCGATGAGCACGGGGTTGTTCTTCGAGCGGCGCGAGAGGATCTGCATGACCCGCTCGATCTCCTTCTCGCGGCCGATCACCGGGTCGAGCTTCGACTCGCGGGCGGCCTGCGTGAGGTTGCGGCCGAACTGGTCGAGGATCTGCGAACCGCCCTGGGCCTGCTGCTGCTCGTTGGCGCCGACCTGCACCTGCTCCTTGCCCTGGTAGCCGGAGAGCAGCTGGATGACCTGCTGGCGCACGCGGTTGAGGTCGGCGCCGAGCTTCACGAGCACCTGGGCCGCGACGCCCTCGCCCTCGCGGATGAGGCCGAGGAGGATGTGCTCGGTGCCGATGTAGTTGTGGCCGAGCTGCAGCGCCTCGCGGAGCGAGAGCTCGAGCACCTTCTTGGCGCGCGGCGTGAAGGGGATGTGGCCCGTCGGCTGCTGCTGGCCCTGGCCGATGATGTCCTGCACCTGCTCGCGCACCGCGTCGAGCGAGATGCCGAGCGACTCGAGCGCCTTGGCGGCGACGCCTTCACCCTCATGGATGAGCCCGAGCAGGATGTGCTCGGTGCCGATGTAGTTGTGGTTGAGCATCTTGGCCTCTTCTTGGGCCAGGACGACGACACGACGGGCTCGGTCGGTGAATCTCTCGAACATGCTCTACTCCTCACGGCCCCACTGGGCAGGGGACGTCGATACATCGAGCGTAAACACTCGGGATGCCTCGTGGGCCGGTGTTCGCCGTGGGCGCATCACGATCCTGGGAGGCGACGGCGGGCTTGACACGGGCGGCGGTCCGCGCCATGGTTATCGATATTCGATGTTATTGATTTTCGATATGGAGGAGCGAATGTCCGTCATCGCCGACACCCGCCTCAGCCGGAGCGACCAGGCCGGCATGTTCCTGACCATCGCCATCGCCGCCGTCGCGATCGTCGTCACCGCATGGCAGGCGGTCGCGCGCCTCATCGAGGTGCTTCCCGGCCGCCACGTCCCCGTCCTCGTTCCGTTCATCGGCGAGGCTGCGACGCTGCCCATCGGACCGGACGGCGCACCCGTCGAGGTCGACGTCGAACAGGCGATCGTGACGGTGCCGCAGCCGGCCTCCGCGACGCAGTTCGCCCTGGTCGCGGAGCCGATCGTCGTCGCGCTCGCCGTGATCGCCGGAATCGTGCTGCTCGCCCTGCTCTGCTGGAACCTCACGAGGGGGCGGGCCTTCACCCGGGCGAACACCCGCATCATCTGGTGGGGCTCCGCGGCGATCACCGCGGGCTGGGTGCTCGGCTCGCTCTTCCAGACCATGTCGGTGAACGGAGCCCTCTCGGCCGTGAGCGAGTACACGTACGAGGGCATCACGTTCGCGATCAGCTGGGTGCCGTTCTTCGCGGTGCTCGTGCTCGCGGTCGTGGGCGCCGCGTTCCAGGTCGGCGAGCGCCTCCAGCGCGAGGCCGAAGGACTCGTCTGATGGCACCGGCCGAGCCCGACGACACCTCCGACGTGCACTGCCGGCTCGACGAACTGCTCGAGGCCCGCGGCATGACGCTCACGCGGCTCAGCGAACTCGTCGGCGTCTCGCTCGTGAACCTCAGCGTGCTGAAGAACGATCGCGCGAGGGCCATCCGGTTCTCGACCCTGCAGGCCATCTGCGAGGCGCTCGAGTGCGAGGTCGGCGAACTCCTCGTGGTGCGCCGACGCTGAACGCCGAAGGGCCGCCGGTCCGAACTCGACCGGCGGCCCTTCCTGCGTGGTGCGCTACGCGCCCAGCTGACGGCGACGGCGCAGCATCAGCAGCACCCCGCCCGCTCCGGCGAGCATCAGGCCCGCCCAGAGTGCACTGAGCGTCGCACCGGTGGGCGGCATGGGCGGAGCCGGCGGCACCTTGACCGGTGCGCAGGCCTCGGCATCGTCGGTGCCGCTCCAGCTGGTCAGTTGCGCGGTGTTCAGCAGGCCGGTCCCGGTCTCACCCGATCCGAGCGTGCAGTCGGCCTGCGCAGAGGTGATCGCCGACCCGACGCGCACCGTGACCGTCACGCGGTACTCGTGCTCCCCGAGCGCCGGGATCGCGACGTCGGTCCCGACGACCTGGTCGGTGAGGCCGTTCCAGCCCTCGTTGACCGCGATCCCGTCGAGCGAGACGACCTCCGAGGTGAGCACGGTGATGTTGCCGCCGTACTTCAGTTCGTCGGAGAGGTCGTAGAGCTCCTCGATGTTCGAGCTGCTCGTCGCCGTCAGCAGGTAGTCGATCGACCACGTGCCGTCGCCGTGGTCGACGACGCTGCCGTCCTCCACCACCTTCTCGAGCACGACCGGGCCGCGCTCGGCATTGGTGAACGTGCAGGTGACGACCATTCCGGGCTCGAGCGCGACCACCGTCTGCAGCTCGGCCAGGTCGACCTCGCCGCAGTCGATGTCGGTCAGCGCCCAGCCCTCGAGCGCCGCCTCGACGATCGTGAACTCACCCGCCGGCAGCCAGCCCGAATCCCAGGGCTGGTCCTCCTCGTCGGTGGCGTCGTTGAGCGTGAACTCCACGCCCGCCTCGCCACCGGCGAACACGAACTCGAAGCCCTGGTCGGACTCGTCGGGCACGGTCTCCTTGTCGACGAGCACCTTGACGCGCTGCGTGTTCGTGTAGGTGCACTCGACCGTCTCACCCGGGTCGAGGTCGATCGTCGCGAAGAGATGGGCCTCGTCGGTCGTCGTTCCCTGATCGGGGTCGAGGCAGACGAGGTTCGTCGTGTCGTAGCCCTCGATCGGCAGCTCGGTGACGGTGTACTCGCCGCCGACGATCTGGGTGAACGTCGCGGTGCCCTCGCCCTCCTCGGTCTCGATCGCGAACTCCGACGGCTCGGGCAGCCAGGTGCCCGTGTAGTCGAAGGTCGCGTCATCGAGGCCGACGACGACCTTGTGGATGATGATCGTGCCCTTCTTCTCGTTCGTGATCTCGCACGAGATCGAGTCGCCCGGCTGGATCGTGAAGTCGCTCGTGTCGAGCGACTCCTCGCTCTCGTCGGCGTGGGTCACGGTGCAGTTCAGCTCGCCGGCGATCCAGTCGCCGCCCGGGTCGACCTCGCTGAGCGAGAAGCGCGAACCCGGCACGAGGTTCTCGAAGGTCGCGACGCCGGTGCCGTTCTCCGTGTCGACGGACGAGACGATCGCATCGCCGACCGGTTCGCCGTCCTCGTCGAGCGGCTGCAGCGCGAACTCGAAGGTGCCGTCTCCGCCGACCGTCGACTTCGTCACGTCGATGTCGACCGGGAGGGCGCGGTTCGTGACCGTGCACGTGATCGAGACGCCGACGTCGGCGATGAACTCGAAGCCCGGCTCGTCGCCGTTGAGGTCGTCGAGTGCGGATTCTCCGACCCAGCAGGCGATGTCGCCCTGGACCCAGCCGGCCACGACCTCTTCCGTGATCGTGTAGTGCGCACCGGGCACCAGCTCGTTCCAGCTCACCGAGTCGTCACCGGGTCCGGTGCCCTCAGCGGTCTGGGTGGCATCCTGCCCGGCCGGAACCGGGTCGATCGTGAAGTCGAACGCCCAGTCGAAGTCGTCGGAGACCCCGCTCGTCGTCTTCGTCACCGTCACGTCGCCGGGCTCGGCGGTGTTGGTCACCGCGCACTCGACCACGAGGCCGGGCGTGACCTCGAACTGGAAGCCCGGGTCATCCGACAGGTCTTCGAGCTCGCCCGCGTTGCAGACGATCTCTCCGATGGTCCAGCCGTCGGGCACGTCCTGCTCGATCAGGGTGTAGGTCGACCCGACCTCCAGGTCGGACCAGGTGACCGTCGCACTGTCGGGAAGGTCGGAGTTGTCGACCGACTGCACGTCGGGGTCGCCGTCGGGCTCCTCGATGAGCGCGAAGTCGAAGCTCCACTCGTAGGCCGGGTCGACGCCCTCGACCGACTTCGTGAGCGACACCTCGCCGGGCTCGGCCCGGTTCGTGACCGCGCAGTCGATCGACACCCCGACCTCGGCCACGAACTCGAAGCCGGGCTCCTCACCGTTCAGGTCGGTCAGCGTCTGCCCGTCGGCCGAGCACGTGATCGCGCCCTGCGCCCACCCGCCGACGACCTCTTCGGTCACGGTGTAGTGGGTTCCCGGGACGAGCTGGTTCCAGCTCACGGTGTCGGAGCCCTCACCCTCGCCCGACGCGGTCTGCGTGGCGGACTGCCCGGCGGGCACCGGGTCGATCGTGAAGTCGAACTCCCAGTCGAACCCGTCGGCGACGTTGCTGACCGTCTTGGTCACGTCGACGTCGGCAGGCGAGGCCGTGTTCTCGACCGTGCAGTCGAGCACGAGACCGGGCGTGACCTCGAACTGGAAGCCCGGGTCGCCCGACAGGTCTTCGAGCTCGAGCTCGCCCGCGGTGCAGACGATCGCGCCGACGTCCCAGCCGTCGGGCACGTCCTGCTCGATCAGCGTGTAGGTCGACCCGACCTCCGGGTCGGACCAGGTGACCGTCGCACTGTCGGGAAGGTCGGAGTTGTCGACCGACTGCACGTCGGGGTCGCCGTCGGGCTCCTCGATGAGCGCGAAGTCGAAGCTCCACTCGTAGGCGGGATCGACACCGGTCACCGACTTCGTCAGCGACACCTCGCCCGACTGCGCCGTGTTCTCGAAGACGCAGCTCACGACCTGGCCGGGCTGGAGCGTGATGGTGGTCGTCGCCCCGTCCCGCTCACCGCAGTCGATGCTCGTGAGGCTCCAGTGCTCCGGAACCGTCTCGGTCACCGTGTAGGTGCCGGCGACGATGTAGCCGGACGTCCACGGGTCGGCCTCGTCGTCGGTGGCGTCGTTCAGCGTGAACGGCGTCTGGAACTCTCCGTTGCCGAAGACGAACGCGAAGTCCTGGTCGTACTCGTCGGGCACGGTCTCCTTGTCGACGAGCAGCTTCGCCCGCTGCGTGTTCGTGAACGTGCACTCCACGGTCTCGCCCGGATCGAGCTGGATCGTGGCTTCGAGGTCGTCGACCGTCGTCGGTTCGCCGTTCTCGTCGCTGTCGGTGCAGATCAGGTCCGTGGTGTCGTACCCCTCGAGGTCGTCCTCGGTGAGGGTGTACTCGCCCGGCGTGACGTTCTCGAACGGCTCGTGCGATCCGATGCCGTTCTCGGTCGTGATCTCGAACTCGTCATCGGGCGTCAGCCAGCTGCCGTGGTACGTGAAGGTGGCGTCGTCCTCACCGACCACCGACTTGTGCACGATGATCCGACCGTCCTGGCGGTTCGTGAACGTGCACTCGGTGGTCTGGCCGGCGACGGTCGTCACCGTGACGGAGGTGCCGACTTCTTCACCCGCGGTGGAGCAGGTGATGTCGACGAGGTCCCAGTCGGCGGCGAGCGTCTCGGAGATCTCGACCTCGGTGCCCGGCGCGTACTGGAACGTCGCGCTCTGCCCGTCGGTGAGGGTGTAGCCGTCCTGGCCGGTGGTCTCGAACGGGAACTCGACCGCGGAACCGTCGGGCTGCGTCTGCTTCGTCACCTCGACGAAGGACGTCGCGTTCGTGAAGGTGCAGTTCACCGTCTCGCCCGCGACCGTCGCGATCGTGGTCGTGCGCTGTGCCAGGTCCTCCGCAGTGGGCTCGACCTCCTGGCCGTCGACGGTGCAGACGATGTCGGCGAGGGTCCACTTCGAGTCCGGTGCCTCGGTGATCGTGACCTCGGTGCCCGGTGCGAACTGCATCGCGGGCGACGTCTCGCCGTCGCTCAGCGAGTCGATCGGGTCGCCGTCGACCGTGAAGGCGAAGTCGCCCTCGGTGCCGGCCGGGTTCGTGATCTTCGACACGTCGAGGAACGAGGTCGCATTGGTGATCACGCACGACGTCGTCGTCGCCGTCTCGACGGGGAACGTGTCGGTCGGTCCGTCGAGCACGATCGGCTCGCCGTCGCCGACGGTGCAGACGATCGAGTGCTGCGTCCACGGGGCGCCGCCCGGGATCGACTCGGTGAGCGTGAAGTCGGTGCCCGGGTCGACGTCGGTGAAGCTGTCCGTCTCGTCGATGAGGAGGTCGCCGCTCGCGTCGTAGTCCGCGCTGTCGACGGTGTACCCGAAGAGCGTCGGGTCGTCGGTCGCGAGGTCGTTCAGCGACTTCTTCGTCACCTCGAGCGCACCGCACGTCGACGGCGGGGTGACGCTGAGGGGGTCGACGTAGCCCTTGAGGTTGCCGTTCCCGCTGCCACCGGTGATCGAACGCATGTAGACCGTGGCGAGGTCGGTGATCGGCGGGCAGCCCGGGGCGACGTCGGCCAGTTCGGTGAGGTCGAAGCCGATCTCGAAGAAGTCGCCTTCCTCGCCGTCGATCGTGGTGGTGCCGACGGCGCTCGCGAAACCGGTCGTGTCGGTCGTGCACCCCGGATCCGAGTTCACGTCATCGGGGTAGGTTGCCTGGTCGTCGTATTCGCAGAGCTGGCCCAGCACGGGGTCGGCGCCGCCGTTCATGTTGACGTAGGCCACGACACCGCCGTTGGTGCGGATCGGCTGCGGCGAACCGTCGTCGCCGACGTTGACGCCGGCGAACGAGAGGTCGATCGCGTACTTGGCCGTGCCGCTGTCGCCGGTGCGCTCCCACGCCACGTACAGGTAGTAGTGCCCGTCGGCGCCGACCTGCGCGTACGTGTACACGGTCGCGAAGTCGGACTTGTCGGGGGTGTCGCCCGCCGACGTCCAACCGGACGGGGGGTCGACGTCCTTCGACGAGGCGCTGTACGTGCCACCCTGCGTGGTGCTCTCGAAGTCGACGTTGTCCCAGTCGAGCCCGCCGTCGGGTGGACAGTTGACCGGTTTGTCGCCGTCGATCTCGAAGCCGCCGAGGTCGCAGTCGGGTGCGGCTGCCGCCGGTGAGGCGAGGACGATCGGGCTGAGAAGCGCGGCCAGGAGTGCGGAAATGGCGACGACAGCGCCGCCGCTCTTGCGTGAGAACACGGCTCAGGTTCCTTACGTGTCGGGTCCGCCGCCCTCGGGATAGGCAACGGCACGTACCCCGCACGTTAGTCCTGAGGTTCCGTCACGGATATCGCCCAAAACGGGGGGCAAATCGACACGTCGTCAGGAAATTCGGGGCGCCTGAGCACCGCCCCGCATCCGCCGCGTCGTCCGGGAGGCGGGGCGCCTGGGCGCGACCCCGCGGACGATGCGTCGTTCGGTCGTCGCGGGGTACCTGAGCATCACCCCGCTGGCGACCCGTCGGCTACTTGATCGGAACCGTGATCTCGGTGTCCTGGACCTCGACGACGAGCGGCTCGGTCGTCGTCACCTCCATCGGCGTCCAGAACACCGTGGTGTGCGGCACGAGGTCCATCGTGCAGACCTGGTTCGCGGGGTACTCCTTCAGCTCGATCGCGACGCGGTTGCCCTCGCCGGCCTCGTCGACGACGCTGATGTGCTCGCCGACCGGCGGGCAGGTCGAGCTGCCCCAGAGGGTGACCGAGATCTGCCCGCCCTCGCCGACCCAAGCGGCCTGCGGGGTGCCGTCGCCGCCCTCGGCCTCACCCTCGTGGCCCTCGGCCTCACCCTCGTGGTCGGAGACCGGCGCGCCCGAGTAGTTCTCGGCGGGGGTCTCCGGCGGCGCGCACGCGGCGAGCAGGAACACGGAAGCGAGTGCCGCGGCAGCGAGGCCGGCACGACGAAGACGCACGGAGGTAGCCATGCCGCATATGCTACCGGTCGCACCGCCCGCGGATGAGCCGGCCGAGCCGCGTCGTCCTGCGGATTAGGCTGGCGGCATGAGCAATCTCGAGAAGGATCCGCTCGAACTGCTCTGCCCTCCCGAGGGGCGGCAGGGCCCGGCGGTGCAGGTGCTCGCTCCGCGCGACGTGCCGCTCGGCGGCCCCCGCGCGATGAACGTGCGCCGCACGCTGCCCCAGCGGGGGCGCACGACGATCGGCGCCTGGTGCTTCGCCGATCATTACGGCCCCGACGACGTCGCCGTCTCCGGCGGCATGGTCGTTCCGCCGCACCCGCACACGGGCCTCCAGACGGTGAGCTGGCTCTTCGAGGGCGAGATCGAGCATCGCGACTCGACCGGAAGCCGTGAGCTCGTGCGCCCCGGCCAGGTGAACCTCATGACCGCCGGACGGGGCGTCTCGCACTCCGAGGTGTCGACGCCCGAGACGTCGCGACTGCACGGCGTGCAGCTCTGGGTCGCGCTGCCCGAGGCGTCGCGGCACGCCGCACCGTTCTTCGAGCACGCCGACGTCGAGGCGCACGAGGTCGACGACGCGATCGTCCGCGTCTTCGCCGGCTCACTCCCGGGCATCGGCGACGATGCCGGCGTGACCCTCTTCAGCCCGCTGGTCGGGGCGCAGATCGACGTGCCCGCGGGCGGCGAGGCCTGGATCGAGCTCGACCCGGCCTTCGAGCACGGGGTGCTCGTCGACGCCGGCCCGGTGCACGTGACGATCGCCCCGACCGACGACGAGATCGACGACTCGCCGGCCGACGCCGACGGGCTCACCGTCGCCGGCCACTCCGCCGCGCTCGAGTGGAGCGAGCTCGGCTACCTGCCGGTCGGCCACGAGGGGGTGCGCCTCCGCGCCGACCACGGCCCCGTGCGCGTCGTGCTGCTCGGCGGGGTGCCGTTCGGCGAGGAGCTCGTCATGTGGTGGAACTTCATCGGCCGCGACCACGACGAGGTCGTCGAGTACCGCCGCCAGTGGCAGGCCGAGGTGATCGGCCGCGACAACCCCGACGGGCGCTTCGGGCACGTCGACTACGACGGGGCTCCCCTTCCGGCGCCCGAGCTTCCGACGGTGCGGTTGAAGCCGCGCGGCTGACCCGGACCGCGGGTTCGTCGAACGCGACGGCGGCGCCGGCCCGAGGGCCGACGCCGCCGCGCGATCACGTCGTGGCGACCACCCCTACGGGGCGGGCACCTCCGCGCCCTCGGCGCCGACCCAGAAGAGCCCGCGCGCGAGGTTCGAGTACGCCCCGACGGGGTGGGTGCGGAAGTTCGGCGACGTGCCGATCATGAGCACCCGGTTGCCCGCTTCGGACTCGGCGGAGACGACCGACGCCTGCCCCGCGGCATCCGCCTGGGAGCGGCCGCCGCTCGCCGCCCAGTGGCCCGAGACGAACGGGTCCTCGGCGTCGTAGCGCTGCTCCACCTCGGCGTTGTCGCCGAGGCCCGAGTACCAGACCGCCGGGTAGACGAACGCCGTGTCCTGCGCGTACGTGCCGAACAGCCCCTCGGCCTCGTCGACGACCGAGACGATGCCGTTCGACCCGGAGGTGCCCTGGGTGGCCGTCGACGTGACGAGGCCGAAGGCGTTCGCGAAGCCCGCGATCGCGGTGCCCTTGCCCGCGACGCCCTTGCCGCTCGCGAGGTACGCCGCGACCTCGTCGCGCCCGGCGGCCTGCGCCGGCGTGAACGAGAGGTTCGCCCCGATCCACAGCACGTCGACGTCGTCGAGCTGCACCTGCCCGCTCGTGAGGTTCGCGCTCGTGACCTGCACGAGGTCGTCGAACCCGAGCTGGCCCAGCGAGACCCGCTCGTCCTGCGTTCCCGAGTAGGCGACGGTGAGCTCGTCGAGCCCGCGGCTCGGCTCCTCGTCGAGGCGCGAGCCGTCGGAGGCGGTGAAGCTCACGCCGTAGTCGTCGACGACGGCCTCGGCGGCGGCGTACGACGCGTCGTCCGGCCCGAGGATCACCGAGCCGTCCTCGAACGCCGACACCGCGACATCCGCCTCGAGCAGGGCGTTGATCGCCTGGTACTCGGCGACGCCGCTCGTGGCGAGCTCGAGGTATCCGCCCGGCTCGGGCAGGCTGCCCGACCGGTCGGCGGCGTCGACGGGCTCGAGCTCGACGTCGAGCGCCGGGTCGGTCGTCGAGCCGACGGCCTCGACGTCGGCACCCCAGAGGAGGGCGAGGCTCCAGGCCGAGATGTCGTACATGTCGGGGACGCGCTCGGAGATGTCGGTGCCGTCGGCGAGCAGCACGTTCGCCATCCCGCGCAGCGGCTGGTGCAGGTCGACGACGTACGAACCCTCGGCGTACTCGGCGCCGTCGGCCGTGAAGTCGGACTCGGCCCGGTCGACCTCGACGCCGTTCGCGATGAGGTGGTCGACGAGGCGGGCGGCGTCGGTGGCCGAGCGCTGCGTCTCGTCGACGGGGATGACGTACGCGCGCGGGAAGTCGGCCTGGTAGACGTCGGTCTCGTCCCAGATCTCCGCCCACTGGTTCGGCTCGGGCACGCTCGCCGGGTCGATGTCCGCCGGGATGCCGACGAGCGGCTCGCCCGCGGTGCCCCGACGGAAGATCTCGATCTGGTTGTCGAGCAGCGCCTGCTTGTTCTCGTCGAGGTAGCCGACCGCCGAGTCGAGCACGACTCCGGCGACCTCGATGTTCACCTTCGAGTTGGCCTGGTTCGTCTCCTGGTTGTTGGTGCGGCCGAGCGGCAGCTCGACCGTGTTCGTGACGGCACCCTGGTACGCGAGGTACTGCGGGGTGAAGATCGGGGGCCAGTCGTCCCAGCCCGCGCGGACGTCGCGGTAGGGGATCTTGATCTTCCCGGTGTTCTCGGTCGTCGCGCTGCCGTCGGCGGCGAGGTACGTGTTGCCCGGGATGTCGGCGTCGACGACGGCCTCCTCGATCGCGAGCGCGGCCGCGTAGGCGTGCGGCAGGAAGAGGTCGTACTCGTAGTTCTCACCGTGGGGCGGACCGCACGGCTCGACCTGGAGCACGCTCGTGTACCCGTGCAGGTCGAGGTAGAACGTCGGCTGGATGACGCCGGCGAGGTCGCGGATGACGCGCGACTCGGGGGTCACGCTCGTGATCATGTCGCGGTTCGCGTCGAAGCCCTGCGCCGTCGCGCGCTGGCCGAGCGCACGGCCGTCGGGGTTGTTCGTCACGGTGAAGTAGAACCGGTAGTCCTGCAGGAGGTCGCGCACCTCGGGCCACGGCGCCGTGGCCAGGTGCTCGATGTAGTTCAGCACCCCGTCGGTGCCCTCCCATTCGTTGCCGTGGATGTTCGCGTTGATCCAGATCGGCACCTTGTACTGGTTCATGAGCGGCTTGTTCTTCGCCGCCGCCTCGGGGTCGGCCTTGATCTGCTCGCGCCACTGCGCCTGCTTGGCCGTCTGCGCCGCCGTCTCCTTGGCGGTGAGGGTCACGAGGTGGATGTCGCGGCCGAGTGTCGACTGCCCGACGACCTGCGCCGAGATGCGATCGCTCTGGGACATGAGCTCGTTGAGGAAGGGCGCGATCTCGTCGTACGGCGTGACCCCGCGCGCGATCGATGCGTCGGTCGGGTCGTCGGGCACCGTCGGCAGCACCGGCTGCGACGGGTAGCTCGAGGGCGGCTGGACGAGGCTCGAGACCGGGGTGACGATGGAATCGGCGGGCGCTTCGCTCGCGCCCGCCGGGGCGGCGCCGACGACGAGCGACGCCGCGGCGAGGGCCGCGACGCTCGTGCCGGCGATCAATCGTGGGAACGACATGGTGCTCCGTTTCTGCGGTGATCGGAAGCCGCGTCCTCGCAGTCGGCGCTGGTCGGCTCCGATGCCAGGGACGCGAGCGATCCACGTGTGGCGGAATCGCGCGTTGTGCGGCGGTCGGACTCAGCCTGACACGCGAACGGGGGACATTTCAGCCCCGATCCATTGCGTCTGCATCAATGATCTTGCAACTTTGTCGAACAAAACGGGATGCTTCGGCGTCGGCGCCGCTCCGGGGCATCCCGCCCGCCGACCGGCTACTGCAGGGCGGACGTGAGCCTCGCGAGGTTGTCGAGCACGGTCGAGCGCAGCGGCTGCTTCAGCCATTCGTCGAGCGTCAGCTCACGACTGTCGTGCCGGTAGCCGTCTTCGACCGCGCGCATCTCGCGCACGAACGACGCGCCGCGCACGAGCAGCGACACCTCCATGTTGAGCTCGAACGACCGGATGTCCATGTTGCTCGACCCGATCACCGCGACGTCGTCGTCGATCGTGAAGTGCTTCGCGTGCAGGATGTAGGGCGCCTTGTACATGTAGATCTTGACGCCCGCGCGCAGCAGCGCCTCGTAGTACGAGCGCTGCGCGTGGTAGACGAGCGCCTGGTCGCCGATCTCGGACACGAAGAGCTCGACGTGGACCCCGCGCTGCGTGGCCCCGCTGATCGCGTACAGCATCGACTCGTCGGGCACGAAGTAGGGGCTCGTGATGATGAGCTTCTCCTTCGCCGCGTAGAGCAGCGCGAGGAAGAGCTTGAGGTTGTTCTCGCTGCGGAACCCGGGACCGCTCGGCACGACCTGGCAGTCGAGGTCCTGCGCCTCGCCGGGCTGCTCGAGCGCATCGGTGAGGTCGCGGGCCGGCTCCTCCCCCGTCTCGAGGTACCAGTCGGTCGCGAAGATCGCGTCGAGGCCCGCGACGATCGGGCCCTCCACCCGGGTCACGAGCTCCTTCCACTGGAGGCCCCGGCGGCGGTTGGCCCGCTTGTTGTAGCTGCGGTCGATGATGTTCTGCGATCCCATGAACCCGACGTCGCCGTCGACGACGAGGATCTTGCGGTGGTTGCGCAGGTCGGGCCGCTGGTACCTGCCCTTGAGCGGCTGCACCGGCAGCATGAGCTGCCAGCGCACGCCCATGCGGTCGAGGCGCTTGAGCGTCTTGCGATAGCCCGCGACGCGGGCCGAGGCGATGTGGTCGAGCAGCACCTTCACGTCGACGCCGCGCGCGACGGCCTCTCCGAGGGCGTCGAAGAACGGCGCGGTCGTCGCGTCGAGGGCGAAGATGTAGAACTCGACGTGCACGAAGCGCCGTGCGCCGCGGACCGCCGCGGTCATCGCGTCGAGCGAGCCCTGGTAGTCGCCGATGAGACCGGCACTGTTCTGCCCGATGAGCGGCATGGAGCCGAGGTTGCGGTTGAGCCGCACGACCCCCTCGAACCAGCTCGGCCACGCGCGCGAGTCGCTCACCCGCTCGACGCCGTGGGTCGACTCGCGGATGTAGCGGTCGACCTCGGCCTGCTTCTCGCGACGGTGCTTCGGCAGCTTCGGGTTGCCGATGAGCACGAAGAACAGCACCCCGAGGAAGGGGACGAAGAAGATGGCGAGCAGCCACGCCATGCCCGCGGTCGGTCGGCGGTTGCGAGGAACGACGATGACGGCGATGACGCGTACGACGAGGTCGAGGAGCAGGACGAAAGCGGCGACGACGAGCGTCACCTGCTCCGTCGTGGTCGTCATGCCCGGTTAGCCGGCGTGCTTCTCTCGGGCCAGCTTGGCGCGCTCCTCGGCTTCGATGCGCGCGTACGCCTTGCGCTCGTTGCGGTCGGCACGGATCACCGCGCGCATCACGAACCAGAAGATGAGGCCGATCAGCACGGTCGGCGCGAGCGACCAGATCGCGTTCGCCCAGAAGTCGTTCATAGTGCGTACAGGATATCCGGCTTCCCTGCGAGTTCCACCGCAGCGGCCCGGACGCCGGTGTTCACCGGACCCGGCGCTCGCCCGCGCGGACGGGCACGGACCACCGGTTGCCGGGCACGGGCATCACGCAGACGTAGTGGTCGGAGAACGCGCACGGCGGCAGCGAAGCACGATTGAAGTCCACGACGACCGCCCCGTCGGCGGACGCGGGGAATCGGATGAACCGGAACGCGTGGCTCTCGCGCCCGGCCGTCGCGTCGGCGAATGCGGCGGAGTACCAGCCGTCGTCCTCCTGCACCGTCAGCGAGAACGCCCCGCCCTCCCACTCGAGGTCGACGACCGCGTCGAACGCCGACGGAGCGGCGTGGCCGTCGACCGACCTCGTCTCCGCGGTCGTCGCGACCCGGCGCACGCGCCCGGTCAGGCGTGCCCGCTCCGAGAACGCGAATCGTTCGATCGACGAGATCCCCCTCGCGGCCGGTGCGCCGGGATCGAGGACGCGCAGCGCGATCGAGCCGTCGCGCTCGAAGGCCCGCAGGAGGACCCCCGCCGTCGCGGTCTCCTGTCCCGGGGCGAGCCGCACGCCGTCGTCGCCGATCACGGCGCCGCCGCTCGCGCGCCAACGGCCGGGCAGCCCCTCGAGTTCGGCCGGCTCGGAGGTGAGCCAATGCGTCGCGGCGAGCGTCGCGATGCCCCACTCGCCCCACACGCGGGCGTCTCGCTCCTCGATCCACTGCTCGTGCGCTGCGCGCAGGTCCATTACGGGCTCCGTTTCGGTCTCGGACGTCACATGACGTTCGTATGCATATTGTTACGCCATCGAAACCTAGAGATCTATAGTCTCTGCCTATGGAGGATGCAGGACTCATCGAGATCGACGCCCTGACCCGGGTGCTCGACGTCCATTCGCTGCGGATCCTGGTGGCGATCGACCGGACCGGCTCGATCAGCGCGGCCGCCCGCGCGCTCGGCTTCAGCCAGCCGACCATCACCCAGCACGTGCAGCGCCTGGAGTCGCGCCTCGGCACGCCGCTCGTCGCCCGCACCGCCCGCTCGGCGAGCCTCACCGCGATCGGCCAACTGCTCGCCGCCCATGCGCCGCGCATCGACGCGAGCCTGACCGCGGCCGCCACCGAACTCGCGCGCGCGCTCGGCCATCGGGTCGGCACCGTGCGCATCGCGGCCCACGCCGAGGCCGTCGTCGGCACCATCGCCCCGGCACTCGCCCGCATCGCCGCCGACATCCCGGGGATCGAGGTGCGCTTCGTCGAAGCCGACACCGACGAGGCGCTCGAGCTCGTGCGGTCCGGGCGCGTCGACGTCGCCGTGACGACGGGCGTCTCCGGCGAGCGCGGGCAGCGCCTTCGCCGCGACGGCCTGCGGTCGACCTTCCTCTACGCCGAGGAACTCATCGCCGCCCTGCCGTTCGACGAGACGCCCGCGCCGGGGGCCCGGGTCGAGGCATCCGCGATCGCCCACCTGCCGTGGATCTTCGGGGAGGGCACGCGCTCGGGCGTCGTGGCCGAGGCGGTGGGCCGCGCGAGCGGGCCCGGCGACCTCGAGGTCAGCCGGCCCGACGCCGCGCTCGCGCTCGTCGCCGGGGGATTCGGCGCGACCTTCCTGCCCGAGAGCGCCTTCGCGACGGCCCCGCCCGCCGGAGTCCGCGCACTCGGCCTGAGTCCGGCGCTCAGCCTCCGTACCGTCGCCGTCACGCTCGCCGAGGCGAGCGAGATCCCCGCCGTCGCGGCGAGCCTGCGCATGCTCGCCGCGCGTCGTCCGAGCGGCTACGAGGTGGAGGCCCTCGCCGAAGCCCGTCGCCGCGCGAACGGACACCGCGCACGATTCGCACGCCCCATCGCCCTCGCACCACTCCCGATATCGCAAGAGGAGGACTCCCCCATGTCCGCATCATCCCGTTCCCGCATCGCGCGGGCGGGCGCCGCAGCGGCCGGTGTGCTGCTGCTCGCCGCCTGCACGAGCTCCCCGGCCGAATCGAGTACCGGCACCGACACCGGCGAGGAGATCGAGCACATCAGCGTCGCCCTGCCGGGCTCGCTCTCGAACCTCTACGTCGGCCAGGAGGCCGGCATCCTGAACTACTACATCGCCTCGATCGCGCAGGAGGGCCTCGTCTCGGTCGACGCCCAGGGTCGCGTGCAGCCGGGCCTCGCCGAATCGTGGGAGCAGACCGACGACGTCACCTACGTCTACGAGCTCCGCGACGACGCCGAGTTCCAGGACGGCACGCCGGTCACCGCCGACGACGTCGTGTTCAGCCTCGAGCAGGCCCGCGACGAGACGACCTCGCCGGGGCTCGCGTACTACCTCGCGGGCGTCGACACCATCGAGAAGACCGACGAGCACGAGGTGACGATCACGCTCACCGCGCCCGACGCCGCGTTCGCCGCGAACATGAGCTCGGGCGGCGCCGCCTTCGTCACCTCGCAGGCCTTCTGGGAGGAGCACGGCGGCAAGGTCGGCACGGCCGACGCTCTGCTGCTCGGCACCGGGCCGTACCAGGTGACGGAGTTCGTCCCCGACTCGCACGTGCAGTTCGAACGGGTCGACACCTGGTGGGGCGAGCTCCCCAAGGTCAAGTCCATCACCGTCGAGTTCATCCCCGACGAGTCGACGAGGCTGCTCGCGGCGCAATCGGGCGACGTCGACGTCGCCTTCAACGTGCCGCTCGCACAGGCGACGCAGTGGGAGCAGCTGCAGACCATGCGCGTCGAGTACGTCAACGACCTCTCGTACGTCGGGCTCTACTTCAACACGTCGCTGCCGCCGTTCGACGACCCCAAGGTGCGCGAGGCCTTCGCGCACGCCGTCGACCGCGACGCCGTCGTCGACAAGCTGCTGCGCGGCCACGGCGAGGCCGCGACCGCGATCATGACGCCCGAGTCGCTCGGCAAGGCGTACGACGGCGACGAGGCGCGCGAAGTGCTCGCCGGCATCCCGCAGTACGACTTCGACCTGGACGCCGCGAAGGCGGCGCTCGCCGCCTCCGAGCACCCCGACGGGTTCGAGGCGGAACTCCTCACGCCGTCGACCGGCCCGCAGCTCGGCACCGCCGCCCAGTCGCTCGCGGAGAACCTCTCGGAGATCGGCATCACGCTCAACGTGCGCGAGGTGCCCATCGAGGAATGGCTCGCGAGCCTCGATGCCTCCTCGAGCTACGGCGTCGGCATGATGTGGTACTTCTCGACCCTCGGCGACCCCGCCGAGGTGCCGAGCTACCTGCTCGGAGCCGGCAACCCCGCGGCCTACTCCAACCCCGAGATCGACGAGCTGCTCGCGCAGGCGGGGGCCGAGTCCGACCCCGTCGCCCGGGTCGACCTGCTCGTGCAGGCCGAGACGCTGCAGGCCGAGGACGTCGTGAACGTGCCGCTCTGGTGGGGCCAGTCGGCGACCGCCTTCGCGAACGACCTCGGGTTCGACGACTACAGCTCGTTCGCCTTCATCTCGTCGTGGCCGACCCAGCTCTACCGCACCGCGCCGTGACCGAGTCCGCCCCCATCGCCCGCGCACCGCGACTCCGGCCCATCGGCCGGATGCTCGCGGTGCGCGTGCTGGGCACGGCGGCGATCCTGTTCATCCTCTCGATCGTCGTGTTCTCGATGCTCCACCTGGCTCCCGGAGACCTCGTCAAGACGCTGCTCGGCACGCGCCCGGCCTCGCCCGAGGCCGTCGCCGCGATCCGCGAGCAGTACCACCTCGACGACCCGCTGCCCGTGCAGTACCTGCGCTGGCTCGGCGGCGTGCTGACCGGCGATCTCGGGCAGTCGATCCGGCTGCAGACCTCGGTCGCCGACGCGATCGGATCTCGGCTGGGGCTCACCCTCGCGCTGTGCGGGCTCGCGTTCGGAATCGCCCTCGCCGTCGGCATCCCGCTCGGCGTGCAGAGCGCCGTACGCGCGGGCGGCGTGGTCGACCGCGCGGGCACCGCGCTCGGCGTCATCGGGCTGAGCGCGCCCACCTTCGCCGTCGGGCTCCTCCTGCTCTACGTCTTCGCGTACTACCTGCCGATCTTCCCGGTGTACGGCGGCGGGCGCGGACCGCTCGACACGCTCTACCACCTCGTGCTGCCGGCGGTCACGCTCGCGGCGGGCCTCGGCGCCATCGTGCTGAAGCTCACCCGCACCGCGATGCTGCGCGAGCTCGACGCCGACTACGTCACGTCCGCCCGCGCCCGGGGCATCCCCGAGTCGCGCACCCGTCGGCTCGCGCTGCGCAACGCGGCCATCCCCATCGTCACCGGTGCCAGCCTGCTGCTCACCTTCCTCGTCGGGGGCACGGTGCTCGCCGAGACGACGTACGCGCTTCCGGGGCTCGGCACCCTGCTGCAGGACTCGGTGCTCTTCAAGGACCTCGCCGTCGTGCAGGCCCTCAC
This sequence comes from Agromyces solani, assembly GCF_058349925.1. Lineage (NCBI taxonomy): Bacteria > Bacillati > Actinomycetota > Actinomycetes > Micrococcales > Microbacteriaceae > Agromyces > Agromyces solani. The sequence continues at coordinate 552,803 of NZ_JBYRER010000001.1, read as the reverse complement.
GCTGCTCGTCGCACTCGTGATCGCGGTGATCGCGCTGCTCGCCGACCTCGCCTACCTGATGCTCGATCCGCGCGTCCGCGCGCAGGGAGGTGCCGCATGACCGCCTCGCTCGGCACCGTCGGCGTCGACTTCCGCTCCCGCCGACGCGTCCCCGCCACCGTCGTGGCCTGCCTCGTGCTGCTCGCCGTCGTGCTGCTCGCCGTGGTGTTCGGCCCGCTGCTCTTCCCCGACGCGACGAAGCAGGACATCCTCTCGAGCCTCATGCCCGCCGGCTCCCCCGGGCACCCCCTCGGCACCGACGAGCTGGGCCGAGACATCCTCGCCCTCACGGTCGCCGGCGCAGCATCGGCGCTCGTCGGCCCCGTGTGCGTCGCGGTCGGCTCGATGCTGCTCGGCATCCTGCTCGGCACCCTCGCCGGGTACGAGCGGGGACCGCTCGACTTCGCGATCAGCCGGTGGACCGACCTGCTGCTCGCCCTGCCGGTGCTGTTGGCCGCGATCGTCGTCTCCGGCGTCTTCGGCGGCGGCTACTGGACGACCGTGGCGCTCCTCATCCTGCTCTTCTCGCCGTCCGACATCCGCATCGTCCGGGCGGGCGTGCTCGAGCAGGCGGCGCGCCCCTACATCGAGGCGGCGCAGATGCTCTCGCTCTCGCGCTGGCGGGTGATGTTCCGGCACATCCTGCCGAACGTCTCCTCGCTCGTCATCACGAACGCGATGCTCAACGTCGCGTTCGCCCTCGTCGCGTTCTCGTCGCTGTCCTTCCTCGGCGTCGGCGTGCCGCCCGGCACCGCCGACTGGGGCCGCCAGCTCACCGACAGCAGGGCGATCATGTTCGACAACCCCGCGGCGGTCATCGTGCCGGCGCTGCTCATCATCGCGGTCGCGTGCGCCGTCAACCTCGTCGGCGACTGGCTCGGCCAGCGGATGACGCGGTCGGGAGGCCTCGCATGACCGGCATCGACGTCGCGATCGACGGGATCGCCGGGCCCGCAGGGCCGATGGTCGAGGCGCTCGCCTTCGCGATCGAGCCGGGCGCCTCGCTCGCGCTCATCGGCGAGTCGGGCTCCGGCAAGACGCTCACGGCGAAGAGCCTCGTCGGCCTCCTGCCGGCCGGGTTCGCCGCCAGGGGCCGGTTGCGGGTCGACGGTCGCGAGCACCCGCTCGAGGCGACGGATGCCTCGTGGCGACGCGTGCGCGGTCGCGAGGTGTCCCTTCTGCTGCAGGACCCGTTCACGAGCCTCTCGCCGGTTCACCGCTGCGGGCCGCAGATCGCCTGGACTCTCGAGGCGAAGGCCGGGCGGCGGCTGTCGAAGCGCGAGCTCGACGAGGCCGTCGCGGCGCGCCTCGCCGAGGTCAACCTGCCGGCCCGGGTGGCGCGCGCGTACCCGCACGAGTTGTCGGGCGGCATGCGGCAGCGGGTCGCGATCGCCGCGGCGATCGCCTCCGACCCGCGCCTGCTCATCGCCGACGAGCCGACGACGGCGCTCGACGCCTCCAACCAGGCCGAGATCCTCGACCTGCTCCGCGAGCTGCAGCACGAACGCGGGATGGCGATGCTGCTCATCTCGCACGACCTCGGGCTCGTCCGCGGCCGCACCGACGAGGTGCTGGTCATGCGGCACGGCGAGGTGGTCGAGCGCGGTGCCACCGCGAGGGTGCTCTCGGCGCCCGAGCATGCGTACACGCGCGCACTCATCGCCGCCGACCCCGCCCTCTCCCTCGAAGCCGCCGACGCCGAGGCCGGCGAGTCCGCGTCCCGCCTCGAGCACGACGTGATCGCGGAGCCGCGAGGTCGCGCACCGCTCGTCGTCGCCTCGGGGGTCGTCAAGCGCTTCGGGCTGCGCACGGTGCTCGACGGCGTCGATCTCTCGATCGTCCCCGGACAGATCGCCGGCGTCGTCGGCGAATCCGGTTCGGGCAAGTCGACCCTCGCCCGCTGCATCGCCGGACTCGAGCGCGAGGACGGCGGGACGATCGCCTTCGACGGACACCCGCTCGCACCCGGCCGCCGGTCGCGCACACCCGGGCAGATGCAGATCGTGTTCCAGGACCCGTACTCGTCGCTCAACCCGATGATGACGATCGGGGCGATCCTCCGGGAGGCCCTCGCGGTCGGCGGGCGTCGACCCGACGAGGTCCCGGCGCTGCTCGAGCTCGTCGGCCTGCCGGCCGACGCGGCGGTGAAGCGACCGGTGCAGCTCTCGGGCGGCCAGCGTCAGCGCGTGGCGATCGCGCGCGCCCTGGCGCCGCGGCCGCGACTCGTCATCTGCGACGAGTCGGTCTCGGCGCTCGACGTGCAGGTGCAGGCGCAGATCCTCGACCTGCTCGGGCGCCTGCGCGACGAGCTCGACATCTCGATCCTCTTCATCTCCCACGACCTCGCCGTCGTGCGCCGTATCGCCGACACCGTCACGGTCGTCTGGCAGGGGCGGGTCGTCGAACACGGCACCTGCGCGCAAGTGCTCGACGACCCCGCCGAGGAGTACACGAAGCTCTTGGTCGCGGCGGCGCACCGCGACAGCACAGGAAGGACCACCGTCGCATGACGACCACCGCCGACACCCTGCTCGACGACGACCTGCGTTCGGCGCTCGGCGCCGAACGCGCTGCCCGCTGGGCGACGCCGCGGGCGCCGTACTCGCCCCGCGTCGACCTCGCGCACCGCGACGGGTTGCCGGTCGCGGCGGCGCTCACCTCGCGACGAGGGGCGACCGCCGCGGTGAAGATCGTCGACGTCTGGTGGCGCACCGAGGCGGATGTCGCGACCGCGGCGGCCCTCGTCGACGAGATCGTGGCCCGAGCGGAGGCCGCGGGCGACGCGGCGGTGAAGTGGGAGGTGCCGTTCGGACGGGATCTCCCCGGGTTCGCGTCGGAGCGCGGCTTCACGCCCCTCGCCCCGCCCCACCCGTCGGCACCGGGCACCCTGGGGTCGCGCGGCTACGTGCGCTGGCTGGTCGACCTGCCGCACGACGAGGCGCCGTACTACGCGCAGACGACGCTCTACACGTGCGGTGCGGTGAGCGGGCTCCTCGCGGCGGAGGCCGTCGGAGCGGCCGGCTTCGGCGGCTCGGGAGAGGTCTCGGCGGACGACGCGCAGCGCTCGGAGCCGCTGCCCTCGGTCGACGACCGCGATCTGGAGCTCGCGTTCTGGCGACGGGCGAGCAACTTCCCGGCGATCGAACCGGTCGGGCTCGGCGTCGTCATGCGGGAGCATCTTCCCGCTGATCGCACGGTCGAGGTCCACCTCGACCACGACGGCCCGGTGCTCATCGAGGCCTACGCCGGATTCGAACGCGACTTCAGGGCCGAGCTGCAGGCCGAGTCGCTGCGCCAGGGCGAGGCGGTCGGGCTCATCGTGCACCGCACGCGCGTCGGCGTCGACGAGATCGCCCGCCGCGTCGCCGACGGCGACCTCGCCCTCCTGCTGATCGACGAGGCGCCGATGCACGGCGAGACCGGCCCGCATTGGGTGCTCGCGCATGCCGCGGGCCATGGCGTGGTCGTGATCGAGGATCCATGGATCAGCTCCGACGAGGGCGAGACGTGGGTCGATTCGCACGAGCTGCCCATCGCGCACGCCGACCTCGACCGCATGGTCGCCTGGGGCGCCGCCGGCTATCGCGGCGTCGTCTTCGTCGGGCGGAGCTGACGCCGGACGGCATCCCGCGGCACGCGAAACGGGCGTCGGCATGAAGCCGACGCCCGTTTCACGGTTCCGGCGGGGTGGGGGCCGTGGCTCGCCCCACCCCGCCCGAGTCCGCTACTCGGCGTTCGTCAGTCGACGACGACGGAGCAGCATGAACACGACCAGCGCTCCACCCACGGCGAGCAGGCCGACCGCGACGGGAATCGCGGCGAGGCTGGCGCCGGTCGAGGGCAGCGGCGGACGGAGCGTGTTCGTGATCTCGCAGGCGATCGAGTCACCGGCATCGACCAGGAAGTCGGCCGAGTCGATCTCGAGGGCTTCGCCGCCGACCGGGGTGACCGTGCAGCTCAGGCTGCCGGCCTCCCAGCCGCTCGGGACGTTGGTCTCCGCGATCGCGTAGCGCGTGCCGGGGAGGACGTCGTCGAACGAGACCTCGCCGACGCCGTCGACCGTCGTGACCTCGGCCGTGACCGGGTCGCCGCCGTTCTTGGGCGTGAGCGTGAACTCGAACGTGCCGTCGCCGCCTTCAGCCGACTTCGTCACGGTGATCGAACCGGGAACCGCCTCGTTGTCGACCGTGCAGGCCACCACGAGTCCCGGAACCGCGAGGAACTGGAATCCGGCGGTCTCGAGGTCGAGGTCGTCGAGCGGGCCACCCTCGGGGACGTCGGCGACACAGGTGATCTCGCCGCTGACCCAGCCGGGAACCTCGGTCTCCACGATCGAGTACTCGGTACCGGGAAGGAGCTCGTTCCAGCCGACGACCGGCGACTCGTTCGTCGCGGTCTGCGTGCCGTCCTGCTCACCGGGAACCGGGCTGATCGTGAAGTCGAACGCCCAGGCCGCGCCGTCGGCGTAGCCGCTCACGGTCTTCTCGACGGTGACCTCGGCCGGCGTCGCCGTGTTGACGACCGAGCACTCGAGCTCGAGGCCGGGCGTCACGACGAACTGGAAGCCGTCCTCTTCGGTGTCGGCGTCTTCGAGGCCGGTGCAGACGATGTCGTCGGCGGTCCAGCCGAAGGGCAGGTCGGCCTCGATGAGCGTGTAGGTCTCACCGACGGCGAGCCCGTCCCAGGTGGCGACGGCGCTCTCGGGGAGTGCGCTGTTGTCGACCGTCTGGACGTCGGGGGTGCCCTCGGCGCTGCCGCCCTGGTAGAGCTCGAAGTCGAACGACCACGGGTAGCCGTCCGCCACGCCTTCGGCCGACTTGGTCAGCGTCAGCGAGCCGGGCGCCGCGGTGTTCACGAACGTGCAGGTGACGACCTGGCCGGCGGCGAGTTCGATGGTCGTGCCATCACCCTCGACCGTGCCGCAGTCGATGCTCGTCAGGTCCCAGTTGGCCGGAACGGTCTCGTCGACCGTGTAGGTGCCGGGAACGATGAGCCCCGAGCTCCACGGGTCGTCCTCGACATCGGAGGAGTCGTTCAGGGGGAACGGCTCACCCCCGTCGAAGCTGAACTCGAAGTCCTGGTCGTAGTCGGCCGGGATCGTGTCCTTGTCGACGAGGATCATGCCGCGCTCGGTGTTCGTGTACGTGCACTCGACGGTCTCGCCGGCCGCCAGCTCGATCGCGGCGCTCCAGTTCTCGAGGTCGGTCGTCGTGTCGTCACTCGGGTCCTCGCAGATGAGGTTCGTCGTGTCGAACGGCAGCTCCTGCGGCTCCGTCACGTCGTACGACCCGGGGATGAGGTCCGAGAAGGTCTCGGTGCCCATGCCGGTCTCGGCGTCCGTCGTGATGGTGAAGTCGCCCAGCGTCTCGCTCGTGAACGGGAACTCGGCCTCCTGGGCCGGGTCGACGAGCTTGTTCACGATGATCGTGCCGAGCTGCTGGTTGTTGAACACGCACTCGATGACCTCGCCGGCGACCGTGGTCACCGCGACCGAAGCCGTACCGGGCGTGCCGATCGGCTGGCCGTCGAGGGTGCAGCTCGCGTTCAGGAAGCGCCAGCCCTCGGGGACGACCTCGGAGACCGTGTCGGCCGACTCGGGGATCGTGTAGTACGTCTCCGACTCGCCGTCGACGAGCGAGGTCCAGTCGACGCCGTCGACCTGGAACTGGAACGGCTGCGTCGAACCGTCGGGGTCGGTCTGCTTGGTGACCGTGACGCCCGAGCTCTGGTTCGTGATCACGCACGTCGTGATCGTGGCCTCCTCGACCGTGAAGGTCTGGTCGCCCGTGATCGTGACGGGGTCCTCGTCGCCCGTGGTGCAGACGATGTCGCGGAGCTCCCACGGGGCGGGCGGGGTCGACTCGGAGATCGAGTACTCGCCGGGCGAGACCTCGGCGTCGGTGTCGGTCTCGCCGATCTTGATCGTGCCGTCGAGCGAGAGCTCCTCCTCACCCGTGACCTCGTACGCGAAGTCGGGGTTGGTGGGCTGGAGGTCGTTGTACGCCTCCTTCTTGACGACGATCATGCCGCAGGTCGACGGCGGCGTGACCTCGAGCGGCGCGACCCAGCCCTTCAGGTTGCCCTGCGAGGAGTTGCCGGTGATGGACCGCATGTACACGGTCGCGGCGTCCTCGGTCGCGGGGCAGCCGGGCTCGATGCCGGCGAGCTCCGTGAGGTCGAAGCCGACCTCGAAGAAGTCGCCGTCGGGGCCGGTGCCGACATCGCTCGCGAAGCCGCTCGTGCTGGTCGTGCAGTCGGCGCCGCCGTCGAAGATGTCGTCGGGGTAGCCGGCGAGGTTGTCGTACGTGCAGAGCTGCCCGAGCGAGGGCGGCGTGCTGCCCTGCGTGTTGATGTACGACACGATGCCGCCGTCGTCGCGCACGGGCTGCGGTGCGCCGTCCTCACCGACGCGGTCCTCGGCGAACGTCAGCTCGATCGCGTACTGGCCGGTTCCGCTGTCGTGCTCGCGGTCCCATCCGACGTAGAGGTAGTAGTGGCCGTCAGCGCCGACCTTCGCGTAGGTGTAGACCGTCGTGAAGGTGGTCTTACCCGGCGTCTCGCCCGCGTTGTCCCAGCCGGCGGGATCGCTGATGTCCTTGTTGGACGCCGAGTAGGTGCCGACCGTATCGGTCGTCGCATATTCGACGTTGTCCCAGTCTTCGATGCCCGGCGGACAGTTGACGGGAAGGTCGCCGTCGATCTCGAACCCACCCAGGTCGCAGTCCTCTGCCGCATATGCGGGAGCGGCGAAGGCGACGGGCGAGAAGAGGCCGACGACGAGCGCGCTGATTGCGAGCAGCGCAGATCGCTTTGAAGCCACGGTGAATACCCCTTATGTGTTCGGATTCGCGGGCAGGCGTGCCCACGGCCACATACGGGAGAAGGTACCCGCGCGGTCCAACCGCGACAACGCACAAGAACCCTGAAAATATGCCTCTCATCAGGCATTGAATACCCGAGGTCCGCCATATGGGGGACAGTGGTCCCCACAAATGAGGACAATCCCTCGATCGAAGCCCGCCGATCGGGGGACATTTCCCCGTTGCGGAATCGTTATAAAGGGGATTTCCGCCGTTTTCGACCCGCCGAAAACACCGCCGAGCGCACCCCCCAATACGCGGGCCACAGGCAGGATTGCGCCGCGGTCGGGCGCACGACGCCCGCAAACGTCACGAACCCGCGCAGCGGTCATGGGCACGACCGCGCAGCGGTCACGGGCACGACCGCACAGCGGTCACGAACCCGACCGCGCAGCGGTCACGAATCCGCTGCGCAGCCGTCACGGACACGACCGCACGGCGGTCAAGGTCGAGACCTCACCGCCCGCACCTCCGCCGCCGAGCGGAGGCGGCTCAGCCGTTCGTGAGGAGCCCCCACACGCCCGAGCCCACGAGATAGAGCCCGACCGCGGCGACGACCACCCAGATCACGATTCGCGCCGTCGACGGCGGCTCGCGGTCGGGCTTCCGGTCGTTCGATCGGTCGTTCATGCGAGGCATCCGTTCACTGTGGGCGTCGGCGCGCGCTACTTGACGAGCGGGAACAGGATGGTCTCGCGGATGCCGAGACCCGTGACGGCCATCAGCAGCCGGTCGATGCCCATGCCCATGCCGCCCGTCGGCGGCATGCCGAACTCGAGGGCCCGCAGGAACTCCTCGTCGAGGCGCATCGCCTCGGGGTCGCCGCCGGCGGCGAGCTTCGCCTGCGCGACGAAGCGGTCGCGCTGGATGACCGGGTCGACGAGCTCGGAGTACCCCGTCGCGAGCTCGAAGCCGCGGACGTACAGGTCCCACTTCTCGACGACGCCCGCGATCTCGCGGTGGCCGCGCACGAGCGGCGACGTGTCCTCGGGGAAGTCCATGACGAAGGTCGGCCGCACGAGGTCGCCCTTGATGTGGTGCTCCCACAGCTCTTCGACGTACTTGCCGGGCAGCGGGTGGTCGATCTCGATGCCGACCTCGTCGGCGAGCTCCTTCAGCCGCGACATCGGGGTCTCGGGCGTGATCTCCTCGCCGACGGCCTGCGAGAGCGAGCCGTACATCGAGATGCGGTCCCAGTCGCCGCCGAGGTCGTACTCGGTGCCGTCGGCCCAGGTCACGACGTGCGAGCCCGACACGGCGACCGCCGCGTCCTGGATCAGCTTCTGCGTGAGGTCGGCGATCGTGTTGTAGTCGCCGTACGCCTCGTAGGCCTCGAGCATCGCGAACTCGGGCGAGTGCGTCGAGTCGGCGCCCTCGTTGCGGAAGTTGCGGTTGATCTCGTACACGCGCTCGATGCCGCCGACCACCGCGCGCTTCAGGTACAGCTCGGGTGCGATGCGCAGGTAGAGCTCGGTGTCGAAGGCGTTCGAGTGCGTGACGAACGGGCGCGCGCTGGCGCCGCCGTGCATGACCTGCAGCATCGGGGTCTCGACCTCGATGAAGCCGAGGCTCGTGAAGGTCTGGCGCAGGCTCGCGTTGACCTTCGCGCGGTCGACCACGTTGCGGCGGGCCTGCTCGCGGGCGATGAGGTCGAGGTAGCGCGAGCGCACCCGGGTCTCTTCACCGAGCTCGTTGTGCAGGTTCGGCAGCGGCTGGATCGCCTTGGCGGCGATGCGCCATTCCTTCACCATGATCGAGAGCTCGCCGCGACGGCTCGTGATGACCTCGCCCGAGACGAACAGGTGGTCGCCGAGGTCGACGAGCTCCTTCCACGCGGCGAGCGACTCCTCGCCGACCTCGCCGAGCGAGACCATGGCCTGGATGCGGCTGCCGTCGCCCGACTGCAGGGCGGCGAAGCACAGCTTGCCGGTGTTGCGCAGGTGCACGACGCGGCCGGCGAGCCCGACGGTCTCGCCCGAGGCCTCGTCGACGCCGAGGCCGACGAAGCGGTCGCGCACCTCGGGGATGGTCGCGGTGATCGGCAGACGCACCGGGTAAGCGCCGCCCCCGAGCCCGGATGCCTCGGCGATGAGCCGCTCGCGCTTCGCGAGCCGCACGGCCTTCTGCTCGCTGATCTCGTCGGCGGTGGGCTCTGCGGGCTGGTTCGGCGTCTCGTCGGCCATCGTTCTCTCTCGTCGCGCGGAAACGTGCGTGGACAAGCCTACTTGCGCGACAGTCGCCCGTGCTTCGGTGGACCTGTGCCCGTTCTACGATGGGGCTTTCCGCGACCGGACGCGGAGACGAGCGACGGGGTTCGGACGGGAGCACTGTGGAGGACTTCACACTGGTCCAGCTGGAGTACTTCAGCACGGTGGCCGAGACGGGCAGCATGACGGCCGCGGCGGCCAAGCTGAACGTCGCGCAATCGACGCTCTCGAGCGCGATCGGCTCCCTGGAGCAGCGCTTCGGCACGGAACTGCTCCGCCGGATCCCGCGCCTCGGCGTCGAACCGACGCCGGCCGGACTCCGACTGCTCGCCGGTGCGCGCCGGCTCCTCGACGACGCCGCCGGACTGAACTCCGCCGTGCTGGACGACGCGAGCGAGATCGCGGGCCGCATCAGGATCGCCGTGTACTCGCCGCTCGCTCCGATCTACGCACCGCGGATCGTCAGCGAGCTCGAGGCGAGGCATCCGGGACTCGAGGTGACGATCGTCGAGGGCGACAACCACCAACTGTGGTCGATGCTCCTGCGAGGGTACGCCGAGTTCGCACTCTGCTACGACGTGGCGCTCGGCGAGGGATGGGAGGTCGAGCTCGTCAGGGAGATTCCGCCGCACGTCATCGTCTCGGAGCGTCATCGGCTCGCACGAGAGCCCGACCGCCCCATCCACCTCGCCGAACTCATCGACGAGCCCGCAGTGCTGCTCGACATGCCGACCGCACTCCATCACTACCTCGGCTACTTCCGCGCGCTCGGGCTGGAGCCCCGGATTCGCCACACCGCCCAGAGCTACGAGACCGTGCGCGCGTACGTGGCGGCCGGCCTGGGCTACTCGGTGCTCAACCATCGCTACGACGCCCGCCCCATGCAGGCGGTCGCCGTCGTGCCGATCCCCCTCTCCGACACGCTCGCCCCAGCGCGGCTGAGTCTGATCCGCGCGTCGGGCGGGCCCGAGTCCCGTCGCAGCACGGTGTGCCGGGAGCTCGTCAGGACGGCGGTCGAGAAGGTCGACTCGATCGTGTCCTGACGCCCTCGCCGACGCGACCCATCGACCGAGTCGATGGATCGATCCGGAAAGTTCCGTTGGTGCCGATCGCCCCTCCGCCCGAAGAATTCCAGTGGCATCCCAACGCCCGTCCTGCCGACGCAGGACGCCGAACCGACCGGGAGATCACGTGTCAACGACGACCGAAACCCCTGTACGCCCGATGCAGCGCCGAGTCCTCGCAGGCGGCGCGATCGGCCAGTTCATCGAGTTCTACGACTTCGGCCTGTACGGCCTGAGCGCGCTGATACTCGCACAGCAGTTCTTCCCGGCCGACTCGCAGGTCGCCGGACTGATCGCGACGTTCGCGACGTTCGCGGTCGCATTCGTCGCGCGCCCGCTCGGCGGGCTCTTCTTCGGCGCGCTCGGGGACCGCATCGGCCGGCGTCCCGTGCTCTTCATCACGCTGCTCGGCATCGGCGTCGCGACGGCGGCCATCGGCCTGCTTCCCTCGTACGCCGCGATCGGTGTGCTCGCCCCGTGCCTGCTGATCCTCTGCCGACTGGTCCAGGGCTTCTCGGCCGGCGGCGAATCGGTCGGCGCCCCGGCGTTCGTACTCGAACACGCTCCCGTGAACCGACGCGGTCTCTGGCTCTCGATCACGCTCGCCGCGACTGCACTCCCGGGCGTTCTCGCTTCCGCGCTCATGATCTCGCTCGACGCGGTCGTCGGCGCCGAGGCGTACGCCGACTGGGCGTGGCGCATCCCGTTCCTGCTCGCCCTCCCGTTCTCCTTCATCGGCCTCTGGATCCGCAATCGCACCGAGGAGTCACCCGAGTTCAAGGCCGTCGTCGAGAAGAACCGCAAGCGCGAGTTCTCGCCGATCCGCGCGGCGTTCGCCGAGAACGGGCTCCGGATCTTCCAGGTGATGGTGATCTGCGGCATGACCGCTCTGGCCTTCTACCTCCTGGCCGGATACTTCGTGACCTTCCTCCAGACGCAGGCGCAGATGGACCGCGGCACGGCGCTCCTCTTCAACGCCGCCGTCATGGTCGTGCTGTCGTTCGTGATGCCGCTCAGCGGCGTCATCGGCGACCGGATCGGCAGGAAGCCGTTGCTCATCGCCGGATCGATCCTGTTCGCCGTGGTGGGCATTCCCGCGTTCATGCTGACGTCGACCGGTTCGGTACCCCTCGCCGCACTCGGGTTCGTGCTCTACGTGCTCGCCCTCGTGGTGTACGCGGGCGGCAGCACGACGACGTTCGTCGAAGCGTTCTCGACGCGCACCCGCTTCACGAGCGCCGCGATCTCGTACAACGTCGGCTACGCGCTGCTCGGCGGAACGGCCCCCATGATCGCCACCTGGTTGCAGACGACGGGGGTGAGCTGGGCGACCGGCGGATACCTCTCGCTGTACGCCGTCGTCGTCCTGCTCGTCGTTACGCTGACCCGCTACCCCGAGACCAACCCGCTGATCGGGCGCGCCGCCGCCGATCGGCTGCCTCAACCGGCCGGTGTCGCCCGAGTCGACGCCGGCCTCAACCGCTGACCGCGAATCCCAAGGAGCACATCATGCAGGCACCCGCATCGACCACGGTCGCGACCCGGCTCGAATTCCTCACCGCCGTGGAGGCGTTGGAGGGCTTCAGCTCGGGCGCATTCGCCCCGAGCGAGGTGATGGAAGCGCACTGGCGACAGGCCGACGCCGTGAACCGCCCCGACGACGACGGCGTCAACGCACTGTCGCACGAGTATCGCGAGAGCTCGCTGGCCGCGGCCCGCGCGGCCGACGACGCGTACGTCCGCGCGCGGATCGACGGATCCCGGACGCCCGCCCTGCTCGGCCTCGCCGTCGCCGCGAAGGAGAAGCACGCGATCGCCGGCGAGCCGGTGACGCAAGGGCTGCTCGCCCAGCGGGGCGCGCGTGCGGAGACCGACCTGCCGATCATCGAGCGGGTACGCGCTGCCGGCGGCATCATCCACGCCCGCACGACGACGCCCGAGTTCTCGTGCGCCTCGGTGACGCATTCGAGGCTCTGGGGCGTCACACGCAACCCGTGGAACGCGCAGGCGGGCCCCGGCGGGTCCTCCGGCGGCGCCGGGGCCGCCCTCGCCGCGGGCCTCACGACCCTCGCCACCGCCTCGGACATCGGCGGCTCGACCCGCATTCCCGCCGGCTTCTGCGGCGTGGTCGGCTATAAGGCGCCCTACGGCCGGATCCCGGGGGCGGCACCGCTCTCGGCCGACTGGTACCGCGGCGACGGGCCGATGGGACGCTCGGTCCTCGACACGGCGCTGCTGGCGTCGGTCATGTCGGGACAGCACCCGAGCGATCACACCTCGTGGGGTCCGCGCAACTCGCCGGACCTCGTCGAACTCGCCGCGCGCGCCGACACCGACCTGCGCGGGTTTCGCATCGCCTTCGAGCCGACCCTCGGCGGGTTCCCCGTCGACCCGGACGTGGCTGCGAACACCAGGGCGGTCGTCGACGCCCTCTCGGCTGCCGGCGCCGAGATCGTCGAGGTGCGTGCGGGATGGGACGTCGAAGAGGTCCTGACCACCTGCTTCACCCACTTCGGGCAGATCATGGGCAACGCGCTCTTCGATGCCGTCGACGGCGACCTCGGCTCGCTCTCTCCGTACGCCCGGCGGTTCATCGAGGTGACCGCCGATGCGCGCAACGCCGCATCCCTCTTCGACTCCATCCGGATGGATCTTGCGATGCAGGCCGAGGTCACCCGCATGCTCACCGGTGTCGACGCCCTCATCACGCCGACCTCGGCTGCCGCGATGCTGCCCGCCGACGGGAACTTCCTGGACGGCATCACCCTCGAGGGCGCCCACTACGACAACTACATGGCCGCGCACATGACGATGCCGTTCAACACCGCGAACCGGTGCCCCGTGCTCGCCGTGCCGAGCGGTCTCGCCGCATGCGGCGTGCCCACGAGCGTGCAGGTCGTCGGGGCCCCGCTCGATGAGCGTTCGGTGTTCCGCGTCGGTGCGGCGATCGAGGCACTGATCCCGTCGATCGGCATCGCGCCCGGCATGTGACCCGGCATCTGACGCGAGGGCGGGGCCGGTCGGGCTCCGCCCTCAGCCGAGCTCGATCGCGCGGTTGTCGATCAGCCGGGTCGCGCCGACGCGCGCGGCGACGAGGGCGAGCGCCGGCCCCGAGGCATCCGCGGTCACGGGCAGGAAGGTCGACGGGTCGACGATCACGAAGTAGTCGAGCTCCGCGCCGTCGTGGTCGCCGAACGCGGCCACGGCCTCGGCGAGCGCCTCGTCGACCCCGTCGGCGGCGGCGTCGGCGGCCGCGGCGAGCGCCTCCGAGAGCACGAGCGCCGTGCGCCGTTCGGTCTCGTCGAGGAAGCGGTTGCGGCTCGAGAGGGCGAGCCCGTCGCCCTCGCGCACGGTCGGCACGACCTCGATCGCGAGCGGCAGGTCGAGGTCGCGCACCATGCGCCGCACGAGGAAGACCTGCTGGGCGTCCTTCTGGCCGAACACCGCGATGTCGGGCGCGACGATGTGGAAGAGCTTCTGGACGACCGTGAGCATGCCGTCGAAGTGGCCCGGGCGGGAAGCGCCCTCGTAGAGGCCGCCGACCTCGCCCGCGACGACCCGAGTCGAGCTGGGGCCGTCGGGATACATCTCGGCCGCGGAGGGCGCGAACACGAACTCGACGCCGAGCCCCGAGAGCGCGGCGACGTCGGCCTCGAGCGTGCGCGGGTAGCGGTCGAGGTCTTCGCCCGGCCCGAACTGCAGCGGGTTGACGAAGATCGAGACGACGACGACGTCGGCGAGTTCGCGAGCCCGGGCGACCAGGGCGAGGTGGCCGTCGTGCAGCGCCCCCATGGTCGGCACGAAGGCCACGGTTGAGCCGCCGCGCCGGCGTTCGGCGACCAGGGTGCGCAGTTCGGCGATCGTCGGGACCACGCGAGTGCCCGTCGCTCGGGCGTCGATCGCGCTCACGCGCCACCTCCTGACGGCCGGTCGGACGCGGCCCCGTCGATCGTACCCTCGGGCAGCGGCCCGCCGTCGTGCCGGGCGAGCGCGTTCTCGACCGCGCTGCGCGCGAGCGAGGCGAGCACGGCGCCGGGGCGCGGCACGCCGATCGCGTCGAGCTGGTCGCTCGCCTGGTCGACGATCGCGCTCGAGAACGACACGACGGTGTCGACCGCCTCGCCGTACGCCGGCCGGTCGGCCTCGGCGACGACGAACGGCTCGCCGCCCATCTCGACGACGAGCGCCTGCCCGATCGGCAGCACGGGCGCCGGTGCGGTCACGGCGAACCAGGTGCCCGGCAGGCGGGCGAGGTCGATGCTCGTGCCCGTGAAGGTCATGGCCGGGTGCACGGCGAGCGGGATCGCGCCCGCGCGGCGCGCGGGATCGAGCACCGCCGTGCCGAACCGCGCCGAGGTGTGCAGCACGAGCTGGCCGGGCTGCCAGACGCCCGCCTCGGCGAGGCCCGCCACGAGTCCTTCGAGTTCGTCGTCGGGGACCGCGAGCAGCACGAGCTCGCTGCGCTCGACGATGAGCGGCACCTCGAGCACCGGCACGCCCGGGAGCATCACGGCGGCGCGCTCGCGGCTCGTCTCGGAGACGGCGGCGACGCCCGTGAGCGCGTGCCCGGCTCCCCCGAGCGCGGCGGCGAGCACGGCTCCCACCCGGCCCGCGCCGATCGTGCCGACGCCGAGCCGGCCTGCGCGTTCAATCGCCATCCGATCCTCCTGCCGGGGCGCCCCAGTGGTGCGTCGTGTCGGTCGCCGCGCGTGCGACGGCTTCGTCGGCGAGACGCTCGAACAGCCGGCCCGCCTCGTCCCGGTCGACGACCGGGAGCACCGCGCTCACCGGCCCCATGACGGTGTGCAGCCGCAGCGCCGAGAGTCGCAGCGCGCGGTCGATCGGCCCCGCCGACACCGCGACCGACTGCATGCGGGCGAGCGGCACGAGGGTGAGGCTGCGCACGAGGGCGCCGCGACGGATGAGCACGACCCCGTCGGCCGCCGCCCATCCGATGCGACGCCACGAGAACGGACGCAGCCACGCGGCGCGTCGAGGCGTCGTCGAGAAGCCCGACGCGCCGCCCCGGCCCGCGAGGCCGGCCGCGACGAACGGGTCGACCTCTGCCGAGGCATCCGGCAGCAGGAGGGCGAGCACGCGGTGGACGTCGGCCGCCGTGCCGACGGGGAGCACCGTGGTGCGCTGCGCCGCCTCGTTCGAGTTGGCGACCGAGTGGCCGGCGACGTTGATGCGCAGCGACCACCAGCCGAACGGGCGCCAGAAGACCCACTGCGTCGCCTCGATCGCGTGGATGCGACCGGGCGGGATCGTCTGGTTGCCGGTCGAGAGCAGGCCGTGCCCGATGCGCACGCCGTCGGGCGTGCCCGCGATCGAGTAGCGCAGCGACTTCGTGATGCGCGACCACATGTAGCTCACGAGACCGATCGCCGCGGGCACGAAGCTGAACAGTACCCACGGCTGGCCCGTCGAGACGCCGACGGTGATGATGACGACGAGCACGATCGCCCAGATGGTCGACCCGCCGAGCACGGTTGAGCCGATCACCCGGCTGAGCGGGAGATGGACGACCGACTCGGGCGGGGCGAGCCCCGGATCGAGCTCGGGCGCCATGAACTCGTCGATCCGATGGTTGACGAGCGCTCCGGCGCGGGCGCCGACCGCGGGTCGCGCCGGGGCGGCGCGGTTCGCGACGTCGGCGGGGCCGGTCGGCTCGGCCGGCCCGACCGCCGTCGCCGGGGTCGCACCGGAGGCGACGGGCGGCGCCGGGATCTCGCCGCGCCCGGCGGCATCGGCCGCCGCCCGTTCGGCGCGGACGCCCGAGGCGAGACGCAGGATGTCGGCGCGCAACCCGTCGGCGAGCGCCGAGCCGAGGTACGAGAGGTCGACGTTGCCCGACTGGCCGGCGACCGAGACCTCGAGCTTCGCGGTGCCGAAGAGCCGGGCGAAGAGCGGCCGGTTGACGTTGATGCCCTGGATCCGGTCGAGGCGCGCGCTGCGGTGCGACCTGAACAGGATGCCTCGGCGCACCTCGACGGCCTCGCGCGTGACCCGGAACGTGTGCATCCGCCACGACATCCAGAAGCCGATGATCACGGCGACGATGACGACCGCCACCGCGAGGAGCGCCCACCAGACGAGTCCGTGCGACACGATGCCGCCGATCGGGTCGTTCACCCAGTCGCTCTGCCACTCGTCGTAGCTCGAACCGAGCTCGTCGTCGGCCTCGGGGGCGAAGATCGGCAGCAGCAGGTCGACCGCCCGCTCGCGCAGGTTCGCGAGCACGAAGCCCAGCACGGCGATGAAGACGAGGCCGCCGCGCAGGAGCGGGCTCGCGGGGTGCAGCCGATGCCACTCGCCGTCGGCGAGGTTCGTCACCGGCGCCGGACGCGCGGGTGCGCTCACAGCCCCGCCCGGCGGGTCTCGGCGAGGGCGACGAGCTCGTCGCGCAGCCGGTCGGCCTCCTCCATCGGCAGGCCGGGCACGGTCACGGCGGTCGCGGCGGCGGCCGTCACGAACTTGAGCTCGGCGAGCCCGAGGGCGCGGGCCACGGGCCCGCGGGTGATGTCGACGAGCTGCATGCGACCGTATGGCACCGCGACCTGTCGCTGGAACATGATGCCGCGGCGGAACAGCAGGTCGTCTTCGCGCAGGCGGTACCCGATCGACCGCACCCGCCGCGGCTCGAACGCGATGCCCACGAGCGAGAACACCGCGACCGCGCCGGCCGCCCAGAGCGCCCACCACGGCTGCCAGAGCAGGTGCACCACGACGAGGCCGCCGACGAAGACGACCATGCCGATGAGCGAGCCGACGACCTCGACGACGATGTACTTCGGCGACACGCGCCGCCAGCCCTCGTCGGACGGCGCGGCCGGCGGCGCCGTCGACGGCCCCGGCTCGATCTGCCCGGGCGTCTCGACGGGGGCGCCCTCGGGGTCAGGCATGCGCGTGCTCTTCCTTCTCGTCGTGGTCGTCGGGCGGCAGGGTGCAGCACCACTCGGCGAAGAGCCCGGCGGCGAGCAGCACCGCCGCCCCGATCGCGGTCGCGGCGGCCTGCCAGACGACGCCGGCGGGCGGCAGCACCGTGCGCGTCAGCAGGAACAGGGCGATGCCGACGCCGATGCCGAGCACGAGCGCCCCGCTCAGGCTGCACGCCTTGGCGAGCACCGCGACCCGCATCGCCCGGAAGGGGTCGAGTCGGCGCGGCGTCTTGCCGGTCACGGCACGGCGGATCGGCCAGGCGAGCGCGACGACGACCGCCGCGACGCCGACGAGCGTGATCGCGAGCGAGATCGGCGGCACGAGCGCCTTCGACCCGGCGCTCACGATCGCGAGATCGCCGAGGTACCCGACGACGATTCCGCCGAGCACGTACGCGAGCACCGTCGAGAAGTGCGTGCGCTTCATCGCCGCACCACCTCGTCGGAGGCGGCGGCCCGGAGCGCCGCCACGCGGCCCCGGCCCGCGAGGATCGCGTCGGGGTCGAGGTCGAGCCACGGCTGCAGCACGAAGGCCCGCTCCCACGCGCGCGGGTGCGGGAGCTCGAGCCGGTCGTCGGCGAGCTGGAGCCCGTCGAAGTCGATGAGGTCGAGGTCGAGGGTGCGGTCGCCCCAGCGCTCGGTGCGCACCCGGCCCTGTTCGCCTTCGATGCGCTGCAGCACGTCGAGGAGCGCGTGGGGCGCGAGCGCCGTCTCGACGACGAGCACGCCGTTGAGGTAGCCGGGGGCGTCGTGGTCGACCCCGGTGGTCTTCAGCGCGGGGGTCTCGTAGACCGGCGAGACGGCGACGAGCTCGACGCCGTCGACGTCGGCGAGCCCGCGGACCGCGGCGTCGATGGCGGCCTCGCGGTCGCCGAGGTTCGCCCCGAATGCGATGACGGCGCGACTCATGCCCGTCGCCTCACGATCGTGACCGAGACATCCTCGAAGGGGACGGTGATGGGCGCCTGCGGCTTGTGCACGGTGACCTCGACCTCGTCGACGGCGGCGAACCCGAGCGCGACGCCCGCGACGCGCTCGGCGACGGTCTCGATGAGGTCGACCGGGTCGCGCTCGACGGCGGCGACGACCTGCTCGGCGAGCTCGCCGTAGTGGACCGTGCGCGCGAGGTCGTCGCCCCGGGCCGCGGCCGCGAGGTCGACGGCGACCGACACGTCGATCACGAACTCCTGGCCCTCGACGCGCTCGAACTCGAAGACGCCGTGATGGGCGCGCACGCGCAGCCCGGTCAGGGTGATTCGGTCGCCTCGATCGCGCGGTTCAGCCACGTCGTCCACTCTGCCACGCCCCGAGGACGTCGAGCGCGCGCCGCGTGCCGACGACGTCGTGCACGCGCACCCCCCAGGCGCCCGCCTGCGCCGACAGGACGCTCACGACGGCGGTCGGCAGGTCGCGTTCGGCCACGGATGCCTCGGCCGGGAGCATCGCTCCGAGGAACCGCTTGCGCGAGGCGCCGACGAGGATCGGCAGGCCGAGCTCGCCGAGCACGTCGAGCCGGCCGAGCAGCTGCCAGTTCTGCTCGCCCCGCTTGGCGAACCCGAGTCCCGGGTCGAGGATCAGCCGGTCGTGGGCGACGCCGGCGGCCATGAGCTCGTCGACGCGCACCGCGAGCTCGTCGCGCACGTCGGCGGCGACGTCGTCGTAGTCGGCGAGCGAGTCCATGCGGTCGGAGTGCCCGCGCCAGTGCATCGCGACGTAGTGCGCCCCGGTCTCGGCGGCGACGCGCGCCATGGCCTCGTCGGCGAGTCCGGCCGACACGTCGTTGATGATCTCGGCCCCGGCCTCGACGGCGGCGAGGGCGGTCGCGGCCCGCATCGTGTCGACGCTGACCCGGATGCCTCGTGCCGTGAGCTCGCGGATGACGGGCACGACCCGGCGGAGCTCCTCGTCGGGTTCGACCCGAGCGGCGCCCGGCCGGGTCGACTCGCCGCCGACGTCGACGAGGTCGGCGCCCTGCTCGACGAGTTCGACGCCGTGCGCGATCGCCGCGTCGGCGTCGAACCAGCGGCCCCCGTCGCTGAACGAGTCGGGCGTGACGTTGACGACGCCCATCACCACCGGTGGTCGAGCAGGGAGCGCAGCGACCGTATCGAGACCACCCTCGGCGGAGGGTCTCGATACGCGCTTCGCGCTACTCGACCGGCCGGTGGCCTCACCCATCGTGCGCCCCGATGAGCGCGATGATCTCGGCGCGGGCGGCCGGCTCGGCGAGTGCGCCGCGGCTCGCGATCGTCACGGTCGAGCTGCGCTCCTGGCGCGAGCCGCGGGTGGTCACGCAGCGGTGCTGCGCGTCGAGCACGACGAGCACGCCCTTGGGGTCGAGGCCGGCGACGAGGGTGTCGGCGATCTCCTCGGTGAGGCGCTCCTGCAGTTGCGGACGGCGGGCGAGCGTGTCGACGACCGCGGGGATGCGTCCGAGCCCGACGACGCGGTCGCGCGGCAGGTAGGCGACGTGCGCGGTGCCGACGAACGGCAGCAGGTGGTGCTCGCACACCGAACGGAACGCGAGGTCGCGGAGGACGACGGCGTCGCTCGTCGCCGGGACGCCCGACTCGGTGGCGCCGAGCGGCACGCTGTCGGCCAGGTGCGTCAGCGGGTCGGTCTCGAGCCCGCCGAAGAAGTCGGCGTACGCCTCGGCGACGCGTTGCGGGGTGCGCTCGAGCCCGGGACGCGCCGGATCCTCCCCGATCGCGAGGAGGATCTCGAGCACGGCCCGCTCGATGCGTTCGTTGTCGACTCCGGCCATCGGCCGCCCTTCGGGTCTGTGTCTTCGCGCTACCCCGGGCCTACGCGGTGGCGGGCCGGGGGTTCGAGCGCGGCGTGCGCGCGGCGGCCGGCTCCTCGCTCGGGCTCGAGCCCGAGTCGACGCCGCCGTCGACGGCACCCGAGTCGATCGGCATCTTCTCGGTCGGGAAGCTGATCGGCGGGATGTCGCTCACCGGACGGTTGTCGCTCGAGAGCCAGAGCGGGCGCTCGGGCAGCTTCTTGACGTCCTTGAAGATCTCGGCGATCTGGTTGTGGTCGAGCGTCTCGTGCTCGAGCAGTTCGGCGGCGAGCCGGTCGAGGACGTCGCGGTTGTCGTTGAGCACCTGCCAGGCCTCGTCGTGCGCCTGCTCGATGAGCGTGCGCACCTCGATGTCGACCTTCTCGGCGATCTCCTCCGAGTAGTCGCGCTGGTGCCCCATGTCGCGGCCGAGGAACATCTCGCCCGACGACTGGCCGAGCTTCACGGCGCCGACGTTGGCGGACATGCCGTACTCGGTGACCATCTTGCGCGCCGTCGCCGTCGCCTTCTCGATGTCGTTCGACGCGCCCGTCGAGGGGTCGTGGAACACGATCTCCTCGGCGACGCGACCGCCCATGGCGTAGGTGAGCTGGTCGAGCAGCTCGTTGCGAGTGATCGAGTACTTGTCTTCGAGCGGCATGACCATCGTGTAGCCGAGGGCCCGGCCGCGCGGCAGGATCGTGATCTTCGTGACCGGGTCGGTGTAGTTCATCGCCGCCGCGGCGAGGGCGTGGCCGCCCTCGTGGTAGGCCGTGATGAGCTTCTCCTTGTCCTTCATGACGCGCGTGCGACGCTGCGGGCCCGCGATCACGCGGTCGACCGCCTCGTCGAGGGCGCGGTTGTCGATGAGCTGCGCGTTCGAGCGGGCGGTGAGCAGGGCGGCCTCGTTGAGGACGTTGGCGAGGTCGGCGCCGGTGAAGCCCGGGGTCTTGCGCGCGAGCACCTCGAGGTCGACGCCCTTGGCGAGCGGCTTGCCCATCGAGTGCACCTCGAGGATGCGCTGGCGGCCCTTGAGGTCGGGCGCGTCCACGCCGATCTGGCGGTCGAAGCGGCCCGGGCGCAGCAGCGCCGGGTCGAGGATGTCGGGGCGGTTCGTCGCCGCGATCATGATGACGTTCGTCTTGGGATCGAAGCCGTCCATCTCGACGAGCAGCTGGTTGAGCGTCTGCTCGCGCTCGTCGTGGCCGCCGCCCATGCCGGCGCCGCGGTGACGACCGACGGCGTCGATCTCGTCGACGAAGATGATGGCCGGGGCGTTCTGCTTGGCCTGGTCGAAGAGGTCGCGGACGCGGCTCGCGCCGACGCCGACGAACATCTCGACGAAGTCGGAGCCCGAGATCGAGTAGAACGGCACGCCCGCCTCACCCGCGACCGCGCGGGCGAGGAGCGTCTTGCCGGTGCCGGGAGGGCCGTACAGCAGCACGCCCTTCGGGATGCGCGCACCGACGGCCTGGAACTTCGCCGGCTCCTTCAGGAACTCCTTGATCTCCTGGAGCTCCTCGATCGCCTCGTCGGCGCCCGCGACGTCGTCGAAGGTGACCTTCGGGCTCTCCTTCGAGACGAGCTTCGCCTTCGACTTGCCGAACTGCATGACGCGGTTGCCGCCGCCCTGCATGCCCGACAGCATGATCCAGAAGAAGACGCCGATGAGCAGGAGCGGCAGCAGGATGCCGAGCATCGACATGAACCAGTTCGGCTGCGGCACCTCGTCGTTGTAGCCGTCCTTCGGGTCGGCGTCGTCGACCGCGTTGACGATGTCGGTGCCGCGGGGCGTCACGTAGTAGAACTGCACCTGCTTGCCGAGCTTCTCGTCCTCCTCGGCGAGGGTGAGGTCGACGCGGTTCTCGCCGTCGACGATCTTCACGGCGGCGACCTTGCCGTCGCTCAGCAACTCGAGGCCCTCCTGCGTCGACACCTCGCGGAACCCGGACGCGGTGATCAGGCTCGAGCCGATCCACACGGCGACGATCGCGAGCAGGATGTAGATGATCGGCCCGCGGAAGACCTTCTTCATGTTCATGATCTTGCAAGGCTACCTCGGCGCCACTGGGCGGCGGCTGCCTGTTCGCTGAAAGCGCGCACGACCCCCGCCGGTCGAGTAGCGCTCGACGAAGGAGGACGCGTATCGAGACCTCGCGAGTCGGTTTCGACCGGCTCCGCTACTCGACCACCGGTACGGCTCAGCTGTAGACGTGCGGCGCGAGGATCGCGACGTCGCGCAGGTTGCGATACCGCTCGGCGTAGTCGAGCCCGTAGCCGACGACGAACTGGTTCGGGATGTCGAAGCCGATGTACTTGACGTCGACCACGACCTTGGCGGCGTCGGGCTTGCGCAGGAGGGCGCAGATCTCGACCGAGGCGGCGCCGCGCGAGCGCAGGTTCTCGAGCAGCCAGTGGAGGGTGAGGCCCGAGTCGATGATGTCCTCCACGATGAGCACGTGGCGGCCGGTGAGGTCGGAGTCGAGGTCCTTCAGGATGCGTACGACGCCCGACGACTGGGTGCCGGCGCCGTACGAGGAGACGGCCATCCAGTCCATGTTGAGGTGCGGCCGCAGCTCACGGGCGAGGTCGGCCATGACCATCACCGCGCCCTTCAGCACGCCGACGAGCAGCAGGTCCTTGCCGTCGTAGTCGGCCTCGATGCGGCGGGCGAGCTCGGCGAGCTTCGCGTGGATCTCGGCTTCGGTGACGAGGGTCTCGGTGAGGTCGGCCTGAATCTCGCGCGCATCCATGCGTCGATTCTAGGCGAGCGGCCCTCTCGGTCGGTCGAGTAGGAGCGAAGCGACGTATCGAGACCACCCGTGCCTGCGGCCCGTGGTCTCGATACGCTCCTTCGTCGCTACTCGACCGACGGGGTAGTGGTCTCGATACGCTTCGCTACTCGACCGACCTGGTCAGTGGTCGTGCTCGAGGATCTCGGTCGACCCCGTGGTCGAGAACACGACGTGCGCGCCCGAGCGGGTGGCGAGCGCCCCGCCCGGCAGGTCGATCGGGCCCTGGCCGTGCCAGTCGGTGACGAGCCTCGCCACCTCGAGCGTCTGCACCCGGCTCAGCGACACCCCGAACTCGCTCGCGACGACGTGCCGGATGATGCGCTGCCTGAGCGCTGCCGGGTTCGCGGCGAGCGCGGCGACGGAGACGGCGATGCCCGCTTCGGCGGGTTCGCAGATCTCCTCGATGAACTCCTCGATCTGCTCGGCGAAGGCCTGCTCGTCCTCGCGCAGCTGCTCGGCGGTGCGGGCGAGCGCCTCCGCGATGCCGGGCCCGAGCTCGCGCTCGAGCACGGGCAGCACCTGCTCGCGCACGCGCACGCGGGCGTAGGCGGGGTCGACGTTGTGCGGGTCGTCCCAGGGTTCGAGGCCGGCGTCGAGGCACGCCTGCCGCGTGGCCTCCCGCCGGATGCCGAGGAGCGGCCGGGCGTACCGGCCCGAGACGGACGCCATGCCGGACAGGCTCGCGGCGCCCGACCCGCGGGCGAGCCCGAGCAGCACCGTCTCGGCCTGGTCGTCGAGGGTGTGGCCGAGCAGCACGAGCGCGGCGCCCGTCTCGTGGGCGACCGCGTCGAGCGCGGCGTACCGGGCTTCACGGGCGGATGCCTCGGGGCCGGCGCCCGCCGCCACGTCGACCCGTCGCACGACGACGGGGTCGAGCCCGAGCTCGCGCGCCACGCTCGCGGCGCGCTCGGCGACCTCTGCCGAGCCCTGCTGGAGCCCGTGGTCGACGATGACCGCCCCCGCGGCGACGCCCGCGCGGGGCGCCTCGAACGCGGCGGCCGCGGCGAGCGCGAGCGAGTCGGCGCCGCCCGAGAGCGCGACGAGCACGAGCGGGCGCGGGGTGGTGGTCTCGATACGCTCCTTCGTCGCTACTCGACCGACGATCGAGCGAACCGCGCGGCGCACGTCGGCGATCGGCGGGGTCAGTCGCGGACGGCGCGGGCCCGAGGCATCCAGCTCTTCGTCGGAAGTCATCGGGGTAACCTTATTCCGCCGCGCGCCGAGCGCCCGGCGAGACTTCATCACAAGGAGAGAGCATGGGCGAGTACAACGCCGTCATCGAGATCCCCAAGGGGAGCCGCAACAAGTACGAGGTCGACCACGAGACCGGCCGGGTCTTCCTCGACCGCGTGCTCTACACCGGGTTCGTGTACCCGACCGACTACGGCTTCTTCGAGAACACGCTCGGTGACGACGGCGACCCGCTGGACGTGCTCGTCCTCCTCGAGTACCCGCTCTTCCCGGGCGTCGGCGTGAAGGTGCGCCCGGTCGGCGTCTTCCACATGACCGACGACGGCGGCGGCGACGCCAAGGTCATCGCGGTGCCCGCGGGCGACCCCCGCTGGAACCACATCCAGGACGTCGACTCGATCCCCGAGTTCACGAAGAAGGAGATCGAGCACTTCTTCGAGCACTACAAGGACCTCGAGCCCGGCAAGTGGGTCAAGACCGAGGGCTGGGCGAACGCCGCCGAGGCCGAGGCGCTCATCCAGAAGGCGATCGAGGCCTTCCCCGGCCACTGACGGCCGGCCGGTCGAGTCGGCGCGCCGGCGCCGTATCGAGACCGTGGATGCCTCGCGGCATCCCGCACCGAAGGGGGCGAGCCACTCGGCTCGCCCCCTTCGTCGTACCCGGAGCTCAGCCCGCGGGCCGCGCGGCCGCCGAGGGGCTGCCCCAGATGAAGTACTCGCGCACCGGCACGCCCTCGCGCGGCGCCTCGAGGATGCGGCCGCCGCCGAGGTAGATCGCGACGTGGTAGTAGTCGCCGCCCGAGCCCCAGAACAGCAGGTCGCCGCGCTGGATGCTGCCGAGCGGCACCGCCTTGCCGCGCCCTGCGAGCGTGTAGTACTGGTTCGTGGCCGAGTGGGTGCCGATGCCGATTCCCGCGTACGCGTAGGCGGCCTTGGTGAGGCCCGAGCAGTCCCACACGTCGGGGCCCGCGCCGCCGAGCACGTAGCGTTCGCCGAGCTGCTGGCTCGCGAACCAGATCGCCGATTCGACCGCGCCGCGGTTCGGCGGTGCTGGTACGGGTGCCGGCGCGGGGTTCGGGGCCGGTGAGGTGCCGCCACCGCCCGACCCGGCGTCGTCGCGCGCGTCCTGTTCGCGCTGCTCGCGCTCGCGCTCCTCGCGCTCGCGCCGCTCCTGCTCCTCGAGCGCGGCGAGCGCCGCCTCACGGGCCCGACCCTCGGCGCGCTCGCGTTCGAGCTCGGCGGTGGTGTCCTTGAGCGAGGCGAGCTGCGCGTAGAGCTCGACCGAACGCTGCTCTGCGTCGGCCACGGCCGCCGTCGCGGCGTCGGCGGCCGAGCGCGCCTCGTCGGCGCGAGCCTCCGCGAGGGCCGCGAGCCGCTCGCGTTCCTGCGCGGCCTCCTCGGCCTGCGCGCGGAGCGCGGCGGCGGCATTGCGATCGGCGCTCGCCTGCTCGTACACGTTCTGCGCCTGCTCGCCGAGCTTCGCCGCCGTGCCGAGCTGGTGCAGCAGCCCATCGACGTCGTCGCCCGCGAACATGAGCTCGCTCGACAGGTCGCCGCCGGCGGTGCGCGCGAGGTGCGCCGCGAGGAGCCCCGCGCGCATCTTCGAGATCTCGGCGACCGCCTCGGCCTCGTCGGCCTGCCGGGCGAGCGATGTCTCGCGCTCCTGGGCGGTGTCTCGGGCGTCGACGGCCTGACGGTAGGCCTCATCGGCCTTCATCGAGGCCTCCACCGCGACATCCGCCGCCTGCTGCAACCCGGCGATGAGCCCGCCCAGCCGGTCGATCTCGGCCTGCTTGGTCGCCTCGTTCTGCTTGGCCTGCTCGATCTCTCCCCACGACGGGTAGTCGGGCTCGGCCGCCGCGGGCGGACCGACGAGGCCGACCGAGGCGGTCACCGCGCCGACGGCGACGGCCGACAGCACCGCGCCCGAGGCGCGGGAGACCGGTCCGGTGCGCTGATCAGCCAAGGTAGACCCCCCGTGCGGCCATGAACGGCACCGGGTCGATGCGGTTCCACCCGTCGTAGACCTCGAAGTGCAGGTGGCAGCCCGTCGAGGCGCCGGTCGTGCCCGTCCAGGCGATCTGCTGCCCCGACGACACCCACTGGCCGTAGCCGACGAGGAGACCCCCGTCGACGATGTGCGCGTAGCCGGTCGAGATGCCGCCGCCGTGATCGATCTTCACGAAGTTGCCGTAGCTGCCCGACCAGCCCGAGTAGGTCACGACGCCGCTGTTGGCCGCGTAGATGGGCGACCAGCACCCGGTGGCGAGGTCGGTCGCGTAGTGGAACGAGTTCGAGCAGTAGCCGCCGCCGCAGATGACCTCGCGGGGGCCGTAGTCGCCCGAGATCCAGCCCGAGGCGGGCAGCGCCCAGCCCGAGCTCGCGACGCCGCCGGGGCTGCCGTTCTCGAGCGCCTCGCGGCGCCGGCGCTCCTCCTCCTTGCGGCGGCGCTCCTCTTCTTCCTTGCGCTTGCGCTCGCCCTCCTCGTAGGCCGCGGTGGTCTTCGCCTCCGCGTCCTTCAGGAACTTCAGCTGCGCCTCGAGCTCGGTCTTCCTCGCCTGCGACTCGGCGAGCGCGGCCTCGGCCTGCGCCTGCGCCTCCTGCGCGACGCGCAGCGCCTCCTCCGCGGCGACGCGGAGCTTCTCGCGTTCGGCCTTGGCGACCTCGGCCTGGTCGCCGAGCGACTGCGCCGTGTTCTGCGCCTCCTGCGCGACGCGGTACACCTCGGAGGACCGCTCGACCATCTGGTTCATGCTGCCGAGCTTCGCGAGCAGCGCGTCGGTCGACTCAGCATCGCCCGCCTCGAGGAAGAGGTTCACGCTGAGGTCGCCCGCACCGCTGCGATAGAGCTGGGCCGCGACCTGGCCGGCGTTGCGCTCGGCGTCGGCGGCCTCCTTCGCCGACGCGTCGGCCTCGGCCTGGATCCGGTTCGCCTTCGTGACGGCGTCGTCGTACTTCTGCTGCGCGACGATCAGTTCGTCGGTGCGCCGCTCGGCCTCGGCGCGGGTCTCGGCGACGTTCACCTCGAGCTGCCCGATCAGCCCCTCGATCTCCTCGACGGCCGCGGCGCCCGCGGCGGTGTCGGCCTTCGCCTGCTCGACCTCGTCCCACGTCGGATAGTCGGCGGCGAAGGCGGCCTGCGGCGCCGCGACGGCGCCGACGACGGTGACCGCGGCGAGCAGGGCGCCGGCGAGCAGCCGGCGCGCGGCAGTCGTTCGTGGTGTGGTGCGGTTCATGGTTCCCCGTCCACGCGGGCCTCGGGTTCCCCGCGCTCCTCGCTCTCGATTCCGGGCACTGGCAGCCTTCACGATAGGCACGGCGAGCCCCGATTCCGGGGATTTCCGGGGCATGTCCGGGGATGCCTCGGGCGCACGCCGGCTCGTCGCGAGGGGTCTGCACGAGGCATCCGACCGCTCGTTTTGCACTCTCGCGAATCAGCACGTATGCTTGGCTGTCGGCGGTCATGCCCCAGGCAAGACCTCCGGCCCCATCGTTTAGTGGCCTAGGACACCGCCCTTTCACGGCGGCAGCACGGGTTCGAATCCCGTTGGGGTCACTGAAAATGGCAAGTTACAATTGAATAGTCTCAGCGAGAAATCACGCAGTGTTTACTCACATCGAGGCCCTGTGGCGCAGTTGGTTAGCGTGCCGCCCTGTCACGGCGGAGGTCGCGGGTTCAAGTCCCGTCAGGGTCGCTCAGGCGACAAGCCCTTTCCCTTACGAGAGAAGGGGCTTTCTCCTTATCGAGGCATTCTTCGTGGATGCCTCGAGGCTCTGTAGCTCAGTTGGTAGAGCGTTCGACTGAAAATCGAAAGGTCACCGGATCGATGCCGGTCGGAGCCACAGTCAAAACCCCCGGTCATCCGGGGGTTTTTGCTGCCAACCGTGAGCGACCACCTAGTTCGGGGGTGCCCTACTTGGAGACGGTCCGTGTGAGGAGAGTAAGTAGCTGCTGAAGGACGGTCACGGGAACCGCGTCATCTGGTCTGTCATCTTTCTGCGGGACATACGCTTGGCCGAACGCTCTGCTTACAAGATCCAGCCGTGCCTGGTCTACGCTCTCGCGATCGTCCACCGCGCTGAGGAATGGTCCCATTGTTCGAAGCTCCATCGCGAGGCGCTTGTAATCTGCAGACCGCTTCAGATAGCCGCCGCCGATCTTCATCGCCACCGTTGCGGCTCCGACTAGGACCGCGGCAACGCCCGCGCGAGCAACGACAGAGGGCCAGTCAGGGGTAGGCATGCTCCATTCGAAAAAGGCAGTGAATAGGGGCTGGAGCACTACGAGAAGCAGCGGGAGCGCAGCGAGCAAGAGCAGGACGAACCCGCCAATCGTGGCCCGCCAACCTGACCGACTCGCCGAATCGGCCTCCTCTTCGTAGTGCTTCGCGAGGCGATCGGCAGAGTCGGCCTGAACGAGCGCCTGATAGTCACTGACCGTGGATGTTAGTTCGGCGTATGTTTCTTGCGCTGATACAAGAAGGGCTAGCTGCTGAGTACGCAAGTCATCGAGCCGCTCCTCGAAGGCACGGTTTCGCTCTTCCTCCCATTCGGCGAGGCTTGAGTCAAGCACTGTCTCGAATCCGGCGATCTTTGCATTGCCCTCGTCAATGACGGTCCCGATTCGGGCCTTCTCCGCATCAACCGCATTTGTCGCCTTGGTCACAAGCAGTCCGATCGACTCCTCGGCCTTCGCGACAGTGGTGATGGCCCGATTCGCTCGCTCGTCGGACTCTGCGATCAGCGAGTCAAGGTGGCTGAGTCGTGCCCTCACCTCCTCATCGATCGCGGCTGATCGTTCGATTAGCGCATCGACAACGCTAACTTCGAGCCGCTCCTCACTCTTGGTCGGCATCGCGGTCGGCCAAGATCCCTGCGCGGCGGTCGCTGCGAACGCGTACACCTTCGCTTGATTGAGATACTGCGTGCGGGTGTTGGGGTCTGCGTGAGCCTGCGCAGCCTCGATCGCTGACTCGAATTGCTGGTAGTTCCCATCTAGGGCACCAAGTTGATCCGGCACCATGAGCGGGGCGAGACGCTTACGGGTCTTGTAGGTTGCCTGAATCTGAGCGATTCGGATATCGAGCTCATCGATCAGATCGATGTTTCGCCCGTCATCCTCGAGCCGCAAATGGGCGAGCCAACCGGCGATGTTGTCGACACGACGCCAAATGGGGTGGGCTTCGAACTCACTGAGCTTCATCGCTCGCTCCTCAATCCTCGAGACGCGCGTGCGACATAGAGCACGACTCTCGATAACCTATCGCCCCAAACAGCATCAGCATCGAAGCTCGTCAGTGCTGCTGAAGTTCAGCGCCTCGCGTGGTCGGTTCTGGTGAGCGTGCCGGCGACAGCCGATGTCGGGCGGCGGCTTCAATTTCCGACTCGAACCCGATGCGACCTCGCTGCCCGACCGAGTGAACCAGTGCCCAATGCACGCGTTCGCAAGATGCGCGGAGCGTTCCGCCGTAGCCGAGCAAGGCGCCTTTGAACTCGACGCGATACTTCGGTTCGCCGTCGAGCCTCACAAGGCGGATGAGCCCGTATTCCTTGCCGAGGCTGTCGATCATGCGCCATGTCCCCACAGGGCCTTCTACGGCCGCTAGGAGGGGGTGCCAGCGTGGTTGGCCTCGGACCATACGTGCTCCTGTCGTGGAGCGCGCCGGCCCGCGCATTATCGGAAGCCAGCCCAATGCGCCCGCAACCATATAGACATTTCGATCCTATCCGTCGAGCGAATTTGAGCTCAGCGGCGGCCTTAGGCAAGGGAAGCTGCTCGAAAGCGCAATAGCTTGGGGCGCCTCTACGAGCGAGCCTTCTGGTGACCTCGATGCGGCTCTGTCACGATTGCGCAGTGGAACAGCTTCAAGGACTCGGGTTCGGCGGATATCGAAGCTTCTCAAACGAGCCTCTTTCGAGGCTCTTCCCGCTCTCGAAGGTCAACTTGATCGCGGGCCAAAATAACGCCGGCAAGTCCAACATTCTGAGATTCATCCACGCGACGTTCTCTGATGAGGAGGGCCGAGAAGATTCGGACCACCGGGGTCAGTGGGACAGACCGATCGGTAGTGGCGACGAAGGCGTTCGTCTCGCGATCGCGGTGGCTCCCGGAGTCATCAGCGATCGGTTGGGCCTGGATGGTCGCGGCACCGAACTCCTCGAGTCATTTCTTCGTTCGGAGCCTCTCTTTTCAGATGGCCTGTGTTGGTTCCATTACACCCGTCACGAACTTGGCTCTCTACGAATCAAGGGGTGGTCCTCCGATTCCGCTTTCGCCCGCTACCTTGCTGGTGCGTTGTCGAAAACACACGTTGGCCTACACGTCGTGCCCAACCTTCTCCGGGGATATTTGGGATCCTTTCGAGGCGATACTATGCGCGACATACACCACCTCTATTCCCTCATTGAACCCAAGATTGGCGACCTACCAACCGCCCGCACTGTTGTCGGATTTCGCCGAATCGCCGATGGCGATGTAGACGGCGGGTTGAGTGGCATAAATCTGATTCGTCGACTGCGCGAACTTCAGAACCCCACGATGAGCCGGCAGGAAGACAAACTACGGTTCGCGCGAATCACGAAATTCGTACAGGTCGTCCTTGAGGATCCGACAGTCGAGATCGAGATCCCGCACAACCTCGGCACGATCCATGTGACCAAGGACGGCCGAACACTTCCACTTGAAAACCTTGGAACGGGCATCCATGAGGTAGTGATCCTCGCGGCAGCCGCAACGGTCGTTGAGGATTCGATCGTTTGTATCGAGGAACCAGAGATTCACCTTCACCCGGCGCTTCAGCGGAAACTTCTCGCCTACTTGAACGCGGAGACCTCGAACCAGTACTTCATTGCGACCCACTCTGCGCACATCCTAGACAGCTCGCAGACGTCCATATTCCACGTACGACACAACGGCACTCGGTCGACCGTCACCGCGGCCGGAAGCCCCAGCGAGCGCGCTGCGATCTGCGCCGACCTCGGATACAAGGCATCAGACCTTGTCCAAGCGAATGCAGTCATCTGGGTGGAAGGACCTTCGGATCGCGTTTATCTGACGTCTTGGATTCGTCGGCTCGATCCCGATCTGGTTGAGGGAATCCACTATTCCGTGATGTTCTACGGAGGTCGGCTGCTGAGCCATCTGACTAGCCATGATCCCGAAATCGATGACTTCATCTCGCTCCGCCGACTCAACCGCTTCATGTCGATCTTGATCGACAGCGACAAGCCGCGTGCACAGAGCCATCTCAACGACACGAAGAAGCGAATTCGTAGCGAGTTCGACTCGTCCGGTCCCGGATTCGCATGGATCACGAAGGGGTACACAATCGAGAACTACGTCCCGAACGAACTACTCGAAGCAGCTCTGCGGAGTGTCCACCCGAGGTCATCTCTCCCAGCGAGCGCTCCGGGACAGTTCGACGATCCTCTGTCTCATGACCGCCTGGGGTTCACAGCCGACAAGGTAAAGATTGCGCGCCACGTCGTCGAACATTGGAACTCCGACGTGTGGCCGCTCGATCTGAAGAAGTCCACGGCGCAAATCGTCGCACTAATCCGCGAGGCGAACAGGTAGGGCAGTATCCAGGCGCGCCCACCTCGTTAGCCCAGCAACGTACGACCGAGCAGAAGATAGCCGTCTGGCACCTGTGCCTTGAGCGCAGCATTCGCTGACTCGTAGTCGGCGCCGTCGGCAACGACATCTTCAGTGCGGATCGCGCGAATCATGCCCTTGGCGGTGGTGACGCCATCCTTCATCGTGAAATGCGCCTGCAGTAGTTCGAACCGCTCGGGCACGTGTGCCGCTAGCGCATCGTATGCGGTGCCGCGATCGTGGCCCGCTGCGACGATCTCAGACGTGGCGGTCGGGCGAACGGATCCGGTCAAGCGCATGCATTCGAGCCTACGATCCCTTGCTTGCGTCCGGCTGCATCCGAGTGCCGGTGGTTGTCTCGGGACCCGTCGTTCGCGTCATCTGCCATTCGACAGCGCGGACAATCACGTAGCCCACAAGGGCGACAGTGCCAATCTGGCTAACCCATCCAGCAACCGCAAGGAACGAGGGTACGAGATCAGGCGGAGTAGTCGTGGCACCGAGGGCAGCGATCGCCCCTACGATGATCGCGATAGATCCGCCAAGGCCTAGCGCGGTTCCCCACGGGTTCGGGTTCTCATTCATGCGGTGAGCATAGGGTTCACTGCCACCCATTGCTAGATCCCCCGAAAGGCCGAAGTCGACGACGATGACCTCACAGTCGCGGCACCAATACTCCCTTGGGGTCGATGCATTGTGCGGGTGCCGCAGTTCGGGCATCTGTGGAATGCAGCGTAGATGTCACGCCGATAGCGAGGCGCCAGCGCTCCATTCGCTAGCTCTACACTCGGCTCATGATTCAGTCCGGTCGAGCGTCATTCATCGTCTGGTCGTCAGAGACGGACCCAGCGGCGATCTCGAGTCTTCTCGAGCTCGATCCGACCGACGTTACGGAGGCTGGCGCATCTCGCATGTCTGGCCGCGTCGCAAGTCACCACGCGTGGATCGTTGACACTGGCGAGGTTCACAACACGAGCGACGATCAGACCGGCACTCATGCTGTTCGAACGCTCCTCAAGCTGATCCAGCCGGCGCTCGGGAAGGTGGCGAACCTTCCGCCGGACTGCGCACCCCGCATCCAGTGGTCGGCCTACTCGGATTCCGTTCAGGGCGGATTCGTTATGCCCTCCGATCTTGCGGGGGCAATCGGCGAGTTCGGTGTCGATGTGTACGGCACGGTCTATCTCGACGCCCTTGATGGCATTCACGCGGACGCGTAGCTTCGTTGATCCGGCGCCGACCTTCCGCCAGCACCGGCCCGCCGCCAGCCGCCAGCCGCCAGCCGCCGCCCAGGCTCACTGAAAATCGAAAGGTCACCAGATCGATGCCGATCGGAGCTACCAGATGAGGAAGACCCCCGGTAGCCCGGGGGTCTTCGTGTCTTGCGGCCCTGCCCGGTCGCTTCAGTACGCTGGCGAAATCGCCGGAATGACGGGAGTCGCATGCCACATCCGCCTGTAGCCGTGGTCGCGGGCGCGACCGGGTTCGTCGGTACCGCGCTCGTTCGTTCCCTTACCGACGACGGCTACGTCGTGCGGCGGATCGGGCGAACCGGCGACGTGACATGGGACGACCCCGCGGCGATCTCCCGCGCCGTCGACGGGTCGTCGGTGCTCGTGAACATGGCTGGCAAATCGGTGAACTGCCGCTATACCGACGCGAACCGCAACGAGATTCTCCGGTCCAGGGTGGACACCACCCGCGCGCTCCGGGAGGCGGTTCGACGTGCCGACGCGCCACCCGAGTTGTGGCTGAACGCCTCGACTGCGACGATCTACCGGCACAGCATGGATCGCCCGAACACCGAGGGCGACGGCGAACTCGGCGAGGGGTTCTCCGTCGACGTGGCACGCAACTGGGAGCTGGAGTTCTTCGCGGGTGATCTCCCGCACACCCGCCGCGTCGCGCTCCGCATGGCCATCGTGCTGGGAGACGGCCCGGCGACCAAGTCGCTCGTGACGCTCGCACGCCTCGGCCTCGGCGGCGCGCAGATCGACAGCCCGTGGCTTCCGCACCGACGCTACCGGGGCATCGGCCCGTCGCCGACCGGTACCGGTCGGTCGGACTGGCATCGCACCCGGGGCCGGCAGAAGTTCAGCTGGATCCACATCGACGATGTCATCGGCGCCATCCGTTTCATCCGCGACCGCGATGACCTCTCGGGCCCGGTGAACCTCGCCAGCCCGAATCCGAGCGATAACCGATCGCTGATGCGCACCCTCCGCGAGAGCGTCGGCGCGCCCATAGGGCTCCCGGCCTGGAGGTGGATGCTCGAGCCCGCGATGTGGGCGCTCCGCACCGAACCCGAACTCGTGCTCAAGAGCCGATGGGTGGTTCCCACCGCTCTGGTCGAGGCCGGCTACACCTTCACCTACCCAGACCTGGATGCCGCAATCAAGAGCGTCACGGCGAGCTGAAGCTGGGATTTCGCGCGGCCCATCAGTGCGTGATCGTCGTCTGCTGGTACAGCGCGAGCCGCGGCCGCCCATCGACGCGACGGTACACGCTCGACATGAGCGCCTCGAACGACTCACTGCCGTCATCGCGCGACGAGACGGCACGGTAGACGAGGGCCGCCGCGTCGTCGCCGACGTCGATCAGACGCGCGTCGCTCAGCTCGTACCGCGCCCACGGCGGTGCGTCGTCGAGCGAGTGCGCGACGGCGTCGCGGTCGAGCACCATGCCGTTCACGAGCACCATCACGGCGTCGGCAGTCATGAGTTCGCCGTAGAAGGCCCCACCGCTGCCGTCGCTCAGCGATGCCCATCCGTCGTGTTCGAGGGCGAGCAGTTCGTCGAGGGTGAAATCACTCATGCGCGCGATCCGAGCACATTCAGGGCGACTTGTGAAGGGGGTTGGCGCACGCCGGAGAGCTTGGGACGATCACCCGATGGACACGAATGACGAGCGGAGCGACGAGGTGCAGACCGAGCCGGTCGAGGCCGGCCACGACGACGCGAGCCGCGCGGAGAAGCTCGAGGGCGTGATCCAGCAGGTTCGGGGCGACCTGCTGCTCGGTCATGTCGATGACGCGCGCGGGATGGTGCGCGACCGCCTCGCCGACGCCGGGCTCGGCTCCTCCGAGAGCGACGTCGACGCCGTGCTCAGCGCGATCGAGGGCGGCGCCCCGGCCTGAAGCCGAGCACGCCGCCCTCGAGCGACTGTGATGCTTCGCCGCTACTCGAGCGCCGAGGTGAGTCGCGCCACGCCGTCGAGGAACTTCGCCCGCGTCGGCTCGTTCAGCCAGGCGTCGAGGGTGAGCTCCTTGCTGATCTGGCGGTAGCCCTCCTCGACCTCGCGCATGTCGCGCACGAACGACTCGCCGCGCACGAGCATCGAGATCTCGAAGTTCAGCAGGAACGAACGGATGTCCATGTTGCTCGAGCCGATGAACGCGATGTCGTCGTCGATCGTCATGTGCTTCGAGTGCAGGATGAACGGACCCGGGTACATGAAGATGCGCACGCCCGCGCGCAGCAGCGGCTCGTAGTACGACCGCTGCGCATGCCACACCATGCCCTGGTCGCCGATCTCCGAGACGAATAGCTGCACGTCGAGCCCGCGGAACTTCGCCGAGGTGATCGCGTACATCATCGCCTCGTCGGGCACGAAGTACGGGCTCGTGATGATGACCTTCTCCTGCGCGGCGTTCACGAGGCCGAGGAACATGCGGAGGTTGTTCTCCTCGTCGAACGACGGGCCGCTCGGCACCACCTGGCAGACGAGCGCCTCGGGCGACTCGTCGAACTCGACGTCGGCGACCTTCACGTGCGCCGCGTCCATCAGGTTCTCGCCGGTCTCGGCGTACCAGTCGGAGAGGAACACGGTGTTGATCGCCGCGACCGTCGGCCCCGTGACCCGCGTCACGAGCTCCTGCCACTTGAGGCCGCGCTTCTGGTTCTTCGGCGAGTCGTAGTCGCGCGAGATGAGGTTTTGCGAACCGGTGTAGCCGACGTGGCCGTCGACGACGACGAGCTTGCGGTGGTTGCGCAGGTCGGGGCGCTGGAACTGCCCCTTGAACGGCTTCACCGGCAGCAGGTAGCGCCAGTCGACGCCGATGCGGTCGAGTTCGGCGATCGTCTCCTTGTGGATGGGCACCTTCGCCGAGGCGATGTAGTCCATGAGCAGGCGCACCTTCACGCCCCGCTGCACCGCCCGCTCCATCGCGGCGAAGAACTCGCGCGTGGTGTCGTCCCACGCGACGATGAAGAACTCGATGTTCACCCACGACCGCGCCGTGTCGATCTCGGCCGCCATGCGGTCGATCGACGCCTGGTAGTCGCCGATGAGCTCGGCACGGTTGCCGCCGGAGGCGGGCAGGGCGCCGAGGGTGCGGTTCTGCTGCACGATCGACGCGAACCACGCGGGCCACGTGGACCGGTCGACGGTGTAGTCGTGGGCGTCGACGTTCTGCGCGATGATCGCGTCGACCTCCTTCTGCCGCTTCCGCCGCTTCTCCGGCAGCTTCGCGTTGCCGATGATGAGGAACAGCAGCACGCCGATGAACGGGATGAGGAAGATCGCGAGCAGCCACGCCATCGCTGCGGTCGGTTTGCGATCCTTCGGCACGATGAAGAGCGCGACGATGCGGATGGTCCAGTCCGCGAGGATGAGCACGACGGTCCAGAAGACCGTCGGATCGAAGTTCACGAACGCCGCCCGTCGGACTCACGGCTGAAACGGGTCATGGCTCCTCCTCGGGCCCCGGCGACACCCCTCGCCGCCGCGGGTGAGATAACGATAGCGGTCGGGGGTTACTCGAACGAGCGCAGACGCGCGGCATCCCGCCGGGTATGTCGCTGCGTGCCACGGTCACGAGAGGGTACGGATGCCTCGTGCACGCGCCGCTGCAGTTCAGCGCGCGGCGCCGAACAGCAGCGGGACGAGCTGGATGCCGAGGCCGCTCGCGACGAAGCGCAACCGGCGGTCGCTGCGCAGCCGCGCGACCCAGTCGAATCGGCCGAGGTCGGCGATCTCGACGAAGTCGCCGGTCGGCCCGTGTGCGCCGAAGCCGACCCGCAGCCCGTCGTAGTAGCCCGACTCGAGCGATTCGGCGGCGATCTCGACGTGGGGCAGCCGCTCGGCCAGGCGCTCGCGGATCCGATCGCCGAGCACCTCCTTGTCGGGCGCCGTGCGCACGATCGCGCGCCGGCCGGGGAAGACGAGGCCGAGCTCGGCGGCGGCCGTGTCGAAGAATCGGTCGAACGCCGCGAGCTGGCGGCCCACGGCGTCGACCTCGAAGCCGTGGTCGGGCCCGGCCCGACCGGCCGTGGCGAGTGCGAACAGGCGGAAGTGGCGCGAGTGCGACGGCTTTCCGGCGGTGAGCGACTGCGCGCGCACCGTCTGGTGCACGGTCGCGAGACGCACCGTCGAAGGGGATGTCGCGAGTCGGGCCGCGCACTCGAGCGCGAGCACGTTCGTGGGATCGGAGACCACCTCGGTCGTGCGGATCGTCGACAGCGTGCGGTCCTGCGAGGTCGGGGCGACGACCGAGTTCGTGCCGAGAGGCGCCACCGGCGACAGCAGGATCGCCTCGGCATCGGGAGCCGAGTCGAGCGCGAGCCGATCGAGCGCGGTGCTGAGCCGCTGGTCGATCGGGCTCGGCGCGACGAATGCGTCGTCGCGATACTGCCGCAGCAGGTCGGCCGGTCGGCGGCGGCCGGCCTGGCCGCGCAGCAGGCTCAGCAGGTCGCCGCGCGACTCGCTCGGCGACGCGTCCTGCTCGAACGGCATCGGCTGCCCCGTGCTCGCGCCGTCAGCCCTGCGCCCAGGCGAGCAGTCGCTCGGCGGGCCAGGTCGTGACGATGCGCTCGGCCGGCACCCCGTTGGCCTCGGCGCGGGCCGCACCGAGCTCGAGGAACGACAGGTGCCCCGGCGCGTGCGCGTCGCTGTCGATCGAGAAGAGGCAGCCCGCGTCGAGGGCGATCGCGATCAGGTCGTCTGGCGGATCCTGCCGCTCGGGCCGGGAGTTGATCTCGACGGCGACGCCGTGCTCCGCGCACGCGGCGAACACCGCCTCGGCGTCGAACTCCGACTGCGGGCGGGTGCCGCGCGAGCCCTCGACGAGGCGCCCGGTGCAGTGGCCGAGCACGTTCAGGTGCGGATCGGCGATGGCGCGAAGCATCCGTGCCGTCATCTCGGCCCGCTCCATGCGCAGCTTCGAGTGCACGCTGCCGACCACGATGTCGAGCCGGTCGAGCATCTCGGGGGTCTGGTCGAGCGCCCCGTCGAGCAGGATGTCGACCTCGATGCCCGCGATCAGGCGCAGGTCGGGGATGCCCGCCTGCACCACCTCGATGAGCTCCTGCTGTTCGGCGAGCCGCTCGGCGCTGAGGCCGTTGGCGACGCGAAGGCTCGGCGAGTGGTCGGTGATCGCAAGGTACTCGAGCCCCTGCGCCGCGGCGGCGCCCGCCATCACCGCGAGGCTCGTCGTGCCGTCGGACCACTCGGTGTGCGCGTGCAGGTCGCCGCGCAGCTCCGCACGCAGGCCGGTCGCGGCGGTTCCGGCAGGCGAGAGGCCCGCCTTCGCCCGCAGGTCGGCGAGCCGCTCGGGCACCTCGCCGGCGAGCGCCTGCGAGATGACGGCGAACGTCGAGTCGCCGACGCCCGCGGTGCGCCGGAGCCGGCCGTCGGCCGCGCGGGCGGCGAGGTCGTCGGGCTCGAGGTCGCGGATCGCGTCGGCGGCCTTGCGGAAGGCCTTCGACTTGTACGCCGAGGCGCGGTCGCGCTCCAGCAGGAACGCGATCTCCTCCAGTGCGGCGACGGGGTCCATACGTCGATTGTGTCGCGAAAGGGGTCGATCGTGCTCGACAACGTCGAGGTTCGCCGGCGTCGATCACCGTGCCCGTGTCGGTAGGGTGCACGTGAGGAGATCGAGGAGGGCCGGGTGGCACGGGTGACGAGCGCCGACGTCGCACGCGCGAGCGGTGTCTCGCGGACGACGGTCAGCTATGTGCTCAACGGCACCGAGGGCGCGTCGATCTCGGCCGAGACCCGGCAGCGCGTGTTCGACGCCGCCGAACGACTGGGCTACGCCCCCTCGGCCGCGGCGCGGGTGCTCCGCAGCGGCCGCAGCGACCTCGTGCTCTGCATGCTCCCCGACTGGCCGGTCGGCCCCGTGGTCGAGACGCTGCTCGATCACCTCGCCGACGACCTCGCGGCCCGCGGCCTCTCGGTGCTCGTGCACCACGCCCGGGGCGAACGCCCGCTCGCCGAGCTCTGGCGCGCGGTCACCCCGCGCACCGTGGTCGGCCTCGCGGCGTTCGAGCCCGCCGACGTGCAGGCGATGCGGCGGGCGGGCATCCAGGTCGTCGACACGAGCTCCGATGAGGCGACGGCCTCCGACCCGCAGCCGGTCATCGGCGAGATCCAGGTCGAGCGACTCGTGGCCGGCGAACGCACTCGACTGGGCTACGCCGCCACCGCCGACCGTCGCGTGGCCGAGTTCGGCGATCGGCGGCTCGAGGGTGTGCGCGCAGCATGCGCGACCCGCTCGATCGAGCCGCCCGTCGTGGTCGAGCTCGAGGTCGACGCCGCCTCCGGTGCTCGTGCGGTCGACGCGTGGCGCGCTGCGGGCGTCACGGGCGTCGCCGCCTACAACGACGAGATCGCCTTCGCCGTGCTCGCCGGCGCCAGAGCCCGCGGGCTCGCGGTGCCCGGCGACCTCGCCGTGATCGGCGTCGACGACGTGCCCCTCGCCGCCCTCGCGTCGCCCCCGCTCACCACCGTCACCCAGTCGATGGACCTCGAGGCCGCCTACCTGGCGGCCCGGGTCATCGCCGCGATCGACGGCACCCCGCCGCCGAAGCGCACCGGCGGCGCGCCGGCGCTCGTCGTGCGGGACTCGGCCTGAGCGGCTGGAGTCCCGCACGACCGCCGGTCACGGCAGCGGGTACTCCGCGAGATACTGCGGCACCCCGACGTTCGTCGTGTCGGCCTGCCCGCCGACGCCGTTCACGACATGGCGAACGGTGCCCGCGCTGAGGTTCACCGTCATGATGTGGTGCAGGCGCACGCCGGCGGAGTCCGGCGCCTCGAACCCGTTCTCGGTGACGATCGCCGGGTTGTTCTGGTTGAAGACGTACACCCCGCCGCCGTGGAGCGTGTGCTCGACCACGTCGTCCGCGACCTTGTAACCGGCGTAGCCGAGCGTGCCGTCGGGCCGGGTCCAGTCGGCCTGCGTCGGCGGGTCGTAGGGCAGCTCGTTCTGGTACAGCACGGTGGTGCCGCGCTCGCCGTTCCAGACCGTGTTGAACTGCTGGAAGTGCTCGACGAAGAGCCCCGTCGCGGTGACGTCGTCGCCATTCACGACGACGCCGGTCCGACCGGTGTTGGTGTTCCAGCGGTCGGTGTCGCCGTTGACGCCCTCGGTGAAGTCCTCGACCCCGTGATCGCCGCGCCACACCCACGTGTGGTCGATGAGCACGTGGTCGCTGTTCACCACGAGCGCGGTGTCGGCCTTGCCGATGTGCGGCCCGCCGACGCGGAAGTAGACGTCGGAGAGGGTGATCGGGTTCGCGGGGTCGATCCCGGCGTCGTGCCCGCCGCCGGGCTTGCCGACCTCGAGCAGTACCGGCGACTCCTCGTCGCCTGCGTCGATCGTCACGCCGGCGACCACGATGCCCGAGGCATCCCGCACCCGCAGCGGAACCGCGCCGCCGACGGCCGTCAGCGTCGCGTGCCCCATGCCGAGCACGACCGTGTCGGGCCGGGTCACGTTGAGGCTGCCGTCGAGGTCGTAGACGCCCGGTGTGAGCAGCAGGTTGCGGCCCTTCGCCAGCTGCGAGTTGATCGCGCCGACCGAGTCGCCGGGCTTCGCGATGTAGAAGTCCGTGATCGGCACGGTGCGGCCCGGGGTCTCGCCGTCGGCCCAGCTGATGCCGCGGGTGTTCGTGCGCGCCTCGGGCACCCGAACCGCGTACCGCCCCTCGTCGTCGACGAAGAGGTACGGCTTCTCGCGGCTCACGGGCGTCTCGTCGAGCGTCGTGTACGGCGGGGCCGGGAATGCGGCGTCGTCGGGTGCGCCCTCGACTCCGGAGAACACCTGGTTCCACACGCCGTTCGACCAGCCGTCGACGACGCTGTTGCGGATGAGCCACTGCTGCTGCGAGCCGTTGATCACGAACGGCAGGCGCGAGTCGGCGATGAAGCCGCCGCTCGCGTACTGCGGCCCCGCGGTGCAGTAGTCCATGAGCGAGAGGTTGGCGCCCGAGATGTCGAGGCGGCGCATCGAGACGGCCTGCGAGACGGCCCAGAAGTTCGCCGAGGCGCGGCAGCCGTCCTGGCCGAGCGCGTCGACGTGGAGCGAGAGGTTCGAGACGGTGCGCCAGAAGTTCACGAGCGCGAGGCAGTTCGCCGTGCCGTCGCCCTCGAGGCAGCGGTTGTAGACCTCGAGCTTGCCGTTGACGATGACGTCGCCGGGTGAGGCGCCGAGGCCGGCGAGCTCGGTGTAGTAGCCGAGCTTCGCCTGCAACGGGGCGGCGTCGGTGCCGTACTCGCCCGGCAGGAACAGCACGCTGCGGCGGGCGGTCGACATCTCGGCGTCGACCTGCGCCGAGGCGAGCTCGTCGAGCGCGTCCTGGATCTCGTCGACCGGGGTGTCGGGGCCGAAGATCGTGACGTTCGGACCGAAGTCGGGGTTGAAGGGATCGATCGCCTGGGCCGGCGCCGCGGCCGCCGGCGCCGCGCAGCTCAGCGCCACGAGGGCGCCGGCGATCGCGAGACCGGTGCCGACGCGTCGTGGGACGACCGTCGAACGGGTGTGGGTGCTCATCGGTGGTGCTTCCTCCTCGTCGAGGCTTCTTAGTGACTCGTGTCACCAACTGGCACGCCTCACAGTAGGCAACGCCGCCGGGTGGCCGCAAGAGCCGATTCGGGCCGGTATCGACGCCGGCCGCCACGACGAGCCGCGACCCCCTCGCTTGACGTCGACGGGATTCGTCGGTATATCTATACCCCCTAGGGGTATTCAGATTCCGAAGCAACAGATCCGAAGCAGAACGAAGGAGCAGCCTCATGTCCACCTCCACCGCCGCCGCACCACGCCGGTGGCTCGGCCTCGCACTCATCGCGGCGGCCCAGTTCGTCGTCATCATGGACACGTCGATCATCGGCGTGGCCCTGCCCGACATCCAGGCCGAGCTCGGCTTCACGCCCGAGTCGCTGTCGTGGGTGTTCAACGCCTACGTGATCGCGTTCGGCGGCCTGCTGCTGCTCGGCGGCCGGCTCTCCGACCTGTTCGGCGCCCGTCGCGTCTTCATCACCGGCTGGGTGACGCTCGCCGCCGGCTCGGTGCTCGCGGGCGCCGCCTCGAACGTCGGCCTCGAGATCGCCGGCCGCGCCGTGCAGGGCGCCGGCGCCGCCCTCATCGCCCCCGCCGCGCTCACCCTGCTCATGGTGCTCTTCGGCGGCACGCCCGAACTCCCCCGCGCGTTCGCGGTATACGGCGCCGCCGCACCGATCGGCGGCACGGCGGGCGTCTTCCTCGGCGGCGTGCTCACCGAGTACGCGAGCTGGCCGTGGGTGTTCTACGTGACCGTGCCGATCGCCCTCCTCGTCATCGCGCTGACCCCGCTCGCGCTGCCGGCCGTACCGCGCCGACGCGGATCGGTCGACCTCGCCGGCGCCGTCACCGCGACCGGCGGGCTCGCCGCCGTCGTCTACGGCGTGGTCCGGGCGCCGGAGGTGGGCTGGGCCTCGGCCGAGACGGTCGTCGCCCTCACGGTCGGTGCGGCCCTGCTCGCCCTGTTCTTCGTGATCCAGGCCCGCAGCCGTCAGCCGCTGCTGCGGCTCGGCATCTTCCGCGCGCCCCGTCTCGGCGCCGCGAACCTCGCCCAGCTGCTGCTCGGCGCGGCCTGGGTGCCGATGTGGTTCTTCCTGAACCTCTACCTGCAGCAGGTGCTCGGCGCCGGCGCGTTCGCGTCGGGCGCGGCGCTGCTGCCGATGACCGCGCTCATCGTGATCGGCATGGTCGGTCTCGCTCCGCGCCTGCAGGCCCGGTTCGGCGCGAAGCCGCTCATCGTGGCCGGATTCGC
This sequence comes from Agromyces solani, assembly GCF_058349925.1. Lineage (NCBI taxonomy): Bacteria > Bacillati > Actinomycetota > Actinomycetes > Micrococcales > Microbacteriaceae > Agromyces > Agromyces solani. The sequence continues at coordinate 510,298 of NZ_JBYRER010000001.1, read as the reverse complement.
ACTCCTCGCCGTCGGCCTCGGCTGGCTCGCGCTCGCCCGCCCCGACGGGAGCTACGTCACCGACGTGCTGCCCGCGTCGCTCGTCGCGGCGCTCGGCATGGCGCTCGCGTTCGTGCCGTCGCTCGGTACCGCGATCGGCGCGGCGAACCCCGAGGAGACGGGCGTCGCCTCCGGACTCGTGAACACGAGCTACCAGATCGGCTCGGCGGTCGGGCTCGCGGTGCTCACCGCGGTCGGTGCGGCGGTCACGGCCGGCGGCACGGATGTCTCGGCGCTGACGAGCGGGTTCGCGGCGGCGTTCCTCGGAGCCGGCCTCGTCGCCGTGGCCGGATTCATCGCGACGGCGATCTTCCTGCGCGGGGCCCGCTCGGGCGGAGCGGCGTCGGCGGACGACGCGGCGACCTCGACCGATCCGGTCACGGTCGACGCCTGACACGACGAGACGCGGCGCCCGCCCGGTCGAACCGGTGCGGGCGCCGCGTCGTGTCGGGTGTCAGCTCACGACGCCGCCGTCGCGCACCGCGTCGGCGACGTACGCACCCGACGTCGCCTCGCCGTGCGCGCGGTCTCCGGAGTGCAGCGCGACGTGCGGGTCGCCGGGCCGAGCGCGGGTTCGACGCTCGCGGACGGCCAGCCAGATCGCCGCGGCGACGATGACGACGACCACTGCGATGATCGCGATGATGCCGAGATCCATGAGCCGACCTCCCTGTTCGTGTGGTGTCAGACTAGCGAGGCCGTGCGCCCCTGAACAGCCCCGCGTCGATCCGACCGTCCGGCCGAGTCAGTAGGTCGGCACCGTCTCCGCGACCATGGTGACGATCTCGGCGAACATGACGCCCACCCAGACGAACACGGCGATCATCGTGACGACGTACACCGCGATCCCGACCCACATGGGTGCGCTCCCCCGGCCCGCCTGCCGCTTGACGACGACCGAGCGGCCGACCACGTAGACGAGCGTCAAGAGGAACGCCCACGCCCAGTGGAACTGCCGCGCGAACCCCTGGCGTTGCAGCTCGGCGCGGTCGAGGTAGGCGAACCACACGCAGAGGCCGTAGATGACGTAGCCCGAGACGCTCAGCACGAGGTACCACGGGTCGGTGTACGGCCCGATCACCTGCTCCATCGGCGACAGCGGCGACGTGAGCGACATCGAACGCTCGATGTACGAGCTCCAGTCCCAGAAGAAGAGCGGGATCACGCCCAGCACGGGCAAGGCGACGATGAGCCACACCCAGACCGTGTCGGTCGGGGTCTCGCGCGAGACGGTGGGCTCCGCGCTGCCGTAGGGCGCCGGCTGCGCCGGAGCGTACGCACCATACTGCGGCTGAACCGGCTGCGCCGGGGCGTACGCACCGTACTGCGGCTGCGCCGGCTGCTGCGGCTGCTGCGGCTGCGCCGGAGCGTACGCGCCGTATTGCGGCTGCGCCGGCTGCACCTGCGGCGCGGGCGGCGGCGCGAGCGGCGTCGAGTACTCGGTCCAACGGGTGCCGTCCCACCAGCGTTGGCCCTCGGCACCGCTCGGCTCGGGGTACCAGCCGGGCGGTGGCAGTCGCGGATCGCTCATCGTTCCTCCAGTCGGGTCGGAGCCCATCGTAGGGCGCGACCCGGCCGCGCCGCGTTCAGCCCGCCCCGCAGTTCGTCGGCGGCCCGATCGTGCCGTCGGTTCCGTTCCAGGCGATGCACGCCCCGGGCGCACCTGCGCCTGCGCGCTCGGCGGGTCCCGCGACATCCTCGTCACCTGGTCGCTCGCGCAACCGATGGTCGCGCACGGCGACCCACGTCACCGTGGTGACCGCGATGCCGGCCGCAACCAGCACGAATCCCAGCAGGTCCACACCGACCACCTCGCCCCCGTCTCGCGCGAGAATAGCGCGGATCGGGCACGGCGGCCAGCACGTATTTCGGTCGTTCCTACAGCTCGACGACCGTCATGCCCGAACCCGACGCGCCCGCCGTGCCCATCGCGGCGAGCGCCGCCGGCACCTCGTCGAGCGCGATGCGCCGGCCCACGAGCTCGATCGGGCGGAAGTCGCCCGAGGCGACGGCCCCGAGCATCGACGGGTACTCGTGCGCCGCCATGCCGTGGCTGCCGAGCAGCTCGAGCTCGCCGGCGATGACCGCGTCCATCGGCATCGCGGCCTGGGCGGAGTCGCCGACCATGAGGCCGATCTGCACGTGCCGGCCGCGCTTCTTGAGGCTCTTGACCGATGCGAACGAGGTCTCGCTCGAGCCGAACGCGTCGACCGAGACGTCCACGCCGCCGCCGGAGGCCTCGACGATGCGCTCGGCCGCGCCCTCCCCGCCCTGAACAGGGACGGCCCCGAGCGACTCGGCCGCCGAGAGGGCCGCGTCCGAGACATCCACGCCGTAGACCTTCACGCCGGCCGCGACGGCGATCATGATCGCAGAGAGGCCGACGCCGCCGCAACCGTGCACCGCGATCTGCTCGCCGGGTGCGAGCCGGCTGCGCGAGACGATCGCACGGTAGGCCGTCGCGAAGCGGCAGCCGAGCGAGGCGGCCTCGACGAAGCCGAGCGACTCGGGCAGGCGGATGAGGTTGAGCTCGGCCTCGTCGATCGCGACGAGCTCGGCGAACGAGCCCCAGTGCGTGAAGCCCGGCTGCGACTGCTGGTCGCACACCTGCTCGTTGCCCGACCGGCACTCGTCGCAGCGGCCGCACGCGCAGATGAACGGGGCGGTGACGCGGTCGCCGACCTGCCAGCCGCTGTCGGCCGACACCTCCGAGCCGAGCGCGGCGATCTCGCCGGCGAACTCGTGACCGGGCACGTGCGGCAGGCTCACGGTGTCGTCATGGCCCATCCAGGCGTGCCAGTCGCTGCGGCAGAGCCCGGTCGCGCGCACGCGGATGACGGCGCCGCGCGGCGGGCAGGCGGGCTCGGGCACCTCGGTGAGGCGGGGCTGGGCTCCGAAGTCGTCGAAGAGCACGGCGCGCACGGGGGTCCTCTCGGTTCTGCTGGCCCGTCGGGTCGGGTCGCGGGGATGCCGCGTGGCCGGCGGCCCCCTCCCGCGCCGCGCGCGCGACATCCGTGAGCCTACCGGCCCGGCGAGCGGTCGCCGTTCACGCGGGGTGCCGTCCTCCGCAAATTGTGTAACAATCTTCCATGCGCTTCGTGGTCGCCGTCCTCCTCGCCGCCGTGTGCTTCGGCACGACCGGCACGGCGCAGGCGCTCGGACCCGAGGCGAGCGCGATCTCGCTCGGCGCGGCACGCCTCGTGATCGGCGGCGGCGCGCTCGGGCTGATCGCCCTCGGACTCCGGCGGCGGCGCGGGGCGGACGGGACTCCCGCCGCGCCGCCGACCGGCCCAGGATCGGCACCCGGCACGAGGCATCCACTGCCGGCCTGGCTGCTCGTGCTCGTGGGTGCGGCCGGCGTGCTCGCCTACCAACCACTGTTCTTCGCCGGCACCGCGGCCAACGGCGTAGCCGTCGGCACGGTCGTCGCGCTCGGATCGGCGCCGGTGCTGACGGGGGCGCTCGACTGGCTGCTGCGCCGGCGCTACCCCGGACACCGCTGGGCGATCGCGACCGTGATCGCGACGACGGGCGTCGCGATCCTCGCGAGCACGACCGCCGCCGGTGCGGGCGGCGATGCGACGGTCGGGCCCGTCGGACTGCTGGCCTCGGTCGGGGCCGGTGCCTCGTACGCCGTGTACACGCTCGCGGCGAAGGCGCTGCTCGACCGCGGATGGTCGTCGACGGGCAGCATGGGCGCCCTGTTCGGCACGGCTGCGGTCGCCGCCGTGCCGGTGCTCATCGCGTCGGATGCCTCGTGGCTGGCGACGCCGGCGGGGCTCGCGACCGCGGCGTGGCTCGGGCTCGTCACGACCACGCTGGCCTACGTGCTGTTCGGCTACGGGCTCACGGGGCTCGCGCCGGCCACCGTCTCGACGCTCACCCTCGCCGAACCGCTCACCGCGGGCGTGCTCGGGGTGCTCCTGCTCGGCGAGCAACTGACCGCGGGCGCCGCGGTGGGGCTCGCGGTGCTCGCCGCCGGCATCGTCGTGCTCGCCGCCGCCGGCGCAGGCACGGGCACGGGCACGGGCAGTGTTTCAGGAAAAGGGACGCTGCTCAGGACGAAATCCGCAGAATCGTCCTGACTGGGACACTGTTTCCTGAAACCGTGTCGGCGCGGTGGGGTGACCGGGGTGGGATGCTGCCCGCCGATGTCTGCGGTCGGCCGTAGTCTCGCCGGCATGGACGTCATCCTCATTCCCGGATTCTGGCTCGACGCGTCGTCATGGTCGAAGGTGACCCCGATCCTCGAAGAAGCCGGTCACACCGTGCACCCGCTCACCCTGCCGGGGCTCGAGTCGGTCGACGCCGACCGGTCGGGCATCGGCCTGCGCGATCACATCGACGCCGTCGTCGCCGAGATCGATGCGTTGACGAAGCCGGTGCAGTTGGGTCAGGCGATCGCGGCCGCGCTGACGCGCTGAGCACCGCGGTTCCCACGACGGGTCAGTCCCACGGCGAGCGAGCCCCGGCGACTGCTCACGCCCGTTCGACCGGCGCCGCGTCGATCGGTGCTGCGTCGGTCAGCGCCGCGTCGGGCGCCGGCGCCGTGTCGGCCTGGGCCGATGCGGCTGGGGTCCCGCCGGCGTCCGGCGTCTCGGTCGCGCCTGTGATCGTCTGCGGCTCGGCGTACCAGTGGTCGACCCCGCGCGGACAGGTGCACGCGAGCGCCACGGTCTCGTCGATCATCACCGCACGGAAGAACTCGCGGTGCGGCACCGGAATCCTGCGTCGTCGCATGAGCTCCCGCCTCCTCGCCGTGGGCGCCCCGGCGGCGCCCGTCACTCAAGAGACGCGACCGGCGCGCGATCATGACGCGGGTTTCGCGACGCCGGCCGATTCAGAGCTGGTTCGCGGGCACCGAGAAGGTGTCGCACGCCGCGGCCCCGTGCTCGAAGCCGGTGCGGAACCACCCCACGCGCTGCTCGCTCGTGCCGTGCGTGAACGTGTGCGGGTTCACCTGCCCTTGCGCGGCCTGCTGGATCCGGTCGTCGCCGACCGCCGCGGCCGCGCTCAGCGCGTCGCGATACTGCGCCTCGGAGATCGGCCGCAGGAACGGCACCCCGTTCACGTCGGGCACCGACGCCGCCTCGGCCGCCCACGCGCCCGCGAAGCAGTCGGCCTGCAGTTCGACGCGCACCGCGTTCGAGGCCGGACCCGTCTGCCCGTCCTGCGCCTGCTCGAGGATGCCGAGCACGTTCTGCACGTGGTGCCCCCACTCGTGCGCGACGACGTACATCTCGGCGAGCGGGCCGCCGCTCGACCCGAACCGCTGGCGCAACTCGTCGTAGAAGCTGACGTCGAGGTAGATCGTCTGGTCGGGCGGGCAGTAGAACGGCCCGGTCGCCGACGAGGCGCTGCCGCACCCCGTCGAGGTCGCCGTGTCGAACATCACGAGGTCCTGCGGCGGGACGTAGTCGAACTGCAGCTCCTGCGCCTCGCGCTCCCAGTACTCCTCGAGCGAGGCCGACGCGCCCTTCATGCGGCACTCGATGTTCTCGTTCGCGTCCTCACCGGTGAGGCACTGCTCGAGCGAGGTGTCCTCCGACGTGCCGCCGCTGCCGCCGAGGTCGAAGCCGCCGCTGCCGAGGAGCCCGGTCAGGTCGACGCCGAAGAAGCCCCCGAGCACGACGAGCGCGAGCACGCCGAGCCCTCCGCCGACGGCGATGCCGGTGTTGCGCCCCCGCTTCGAGGCCCTGCCGCGCGAGATGTCCGCGTTGGGATCGAACGTCATGAGCAGACGCTACTCCGACTCGGGCGCCGCGGCACCCGTGCCGTCGTCGGCGAACGCGCCGCCGTCGGAGCCGGCCTCCGCGAACCGGTCGGTCGCCGTGATCAGCGCGTCGAGGATGCCGGGCTCGTCGAACGCGTGCCCCGCGTCATCCACGATGACGAACTCGGCCTCGGGCCAGGCGAGATGCAGGTCCCACGCGGTCATCACGGGCGTGCAGACGTCGTACCGCCCCTGCACGATGACGGCTGGGATGTCTCGCAGCCGTGCCGCGTCCCTGATGAGCTGCCCCTCCTCCCACCAACCGCCGTGTCGGAAGTAGTGGTTCTCGATGCGGGCGAACGCGGCGGCGTACTCGGGCGCGGTGAAGCGCGCGATGGTCTCGGCCTGCGGCAGGAGCGTGATCGTCGACGACTCCCAGCGCGACCACGCGATCGCGGCGGGCTCGTAGACCTCGGGACGCGGGTCGGAGAGGAGGCGCCCGTACGCCTCGATGAGGTGGCCGCGCTCGGCCGCCGGAATGGGCGCCAGGAACTCCTCCCAGAGGTCGGGGAACAGCGCCGACGCGCCGCCCTCGTAGAACCAGTCGAGCTCCGACCGGCGCAGCGTGAAGATGCCGCGCAGCACGAGTTCGGTGACGCGCTCGGGGTGGGTCTGCGCGTACGCGAGCGCGAGCGCGCTCCCCCACGAGCCGCCGAACACCTGCCAGCGATCGATGCCGAGGTGGTTGCGCAGCCGCTCCATGTCGGCGACGAGGTGCCAGGTGGTGTTCGCCGAGAGGTCGGCCTCGGGCTCCGAGGCGTGCGGGATCGACAGCCCGCAGCCGCGCTGGTCGAACAGCACGATGCGGTAGCGCTCGGGATCGAAGAGGCGGCGGTGCGAGGGCGACGTCCCGCCGCCGGGGCCCCCGTGCAGGAACACCACGGGCTTGCCGTGACGATTGCCCGACACCTCCCAGTAGATGTGCTGCCCGTCCCCCACGTCGAGCATGCCGGTCTCCAGCGGCTCGATCTCCGGATACATCTCTCGCATGCGGCAACGGTAGCGACCGCGGGATGCCTCCACCCGGTGCCGCGCCGCAGCCGGGGCGGGGTTGACAACGCAGGCCGCCCATCGAAGGCGCCGCGGCGCGGTTAGGCTCTCGGTATGGCTTCGACGAGGCCGGTCACCGTCACGCTCACGGGCGCCGGCGGACAGATCGGGTACGCACTCCTGTTCCGCATCGCCTCCGGGGCGATGCTCGGCCCCGACACCCCGGTGCGCCTCAACCTGCTCGAGATCCCGCAGGGCGTGCGCGCCGCCGAGGGCGCGGCCCTCGAGCTGCAGGACTCGGCGTTCCCGCTGCTGAGGCACGTCGAGGTCTACGACGATGCGAAGGCCGCGTTCGCCGGGGCGAACGTGGGCCTCCTCGTCGGCGCGCGGCCGCGCACGGCCGGCATGGAGCGGGGAGACCTGCTCGCCGCGAACGGCGGCATCTTCGGCCCGCAGGGCGCGGCGATCAACGCGGGCGCCGCCGACGACGTCCGCGTCGTCGTGGTCGGCAACCCGGCCAACACGAACGCGCTCATCGCCGCATCGAACGCCCCGGATGTCCCGGCGGAGCGCTTCACGGCATTGACGAGGCTCGATCACAACCGGGCACTCGGGCAGCTCGCCGTCACGGTCGACACCCCCGTCGGCGACCTGCGGGGCGTGACCATCTGGGGCAACCACTCGGCGACCCAGTTCCCCGACCTCGCCCATGCGCGGGCGGCGGGCGACTCGGTGCCGGCCCTGCTCACGGCGCGGTTCGGCACGGACGGCTACCGGGAGTGGCTCGTCGACGAGTTCATCCCGCGCGTCGCCAAGCGCGGCGCCGAGATCATCGAGGTGCGCGGGTCGTCGTCGGTGGCCTCCGCGGCTGCCGCGACCATCGACCACGTGCGCGACTGGGTCGGCGGAACGCCGAACGGGTGGACGAGCGCCGCGGTCGTGTCCGACGGCTCGTACGGCGTGCCCGAGGGGCTCATCTCGTCGTTCCCGGTCGAATCGGTCGACGGTGCGTGGCGCATCGTTCCCGACCTCGGGATCGACGCGTTCGCGCGGCGCCGCATCGACGCCTCGGTCGCCGAGCTCGTCGACGAACGCGACGCGGTGCGGGCGCTCGGGCTCATCTGATCCAGGGCCCGGCGGCCTCTTCCGGACGGGACTCGGCGCGTCCTAGGATGAGCGCACCCCGTCACGTCGATCACTGGAGTTCCGTGGACGATCCGTTCAGCCCCTCGGTCGAGCTCGATCCGTTCGCGGGGGCGCCGCCGGGGTTCCAGGCGATGTTCGTGCTCGTCGGCCTCCTCGTCGTGGCCGGCTTCGTGATCACGGTCGTGCTCGCGGCGCGCAACTTCAGCAAGATCCGGGATGCCGGCCACGATCCCTTCACGCTGAAAGCCGACCTCGCGACGCGTGCGCTCGACAGTGAGCTGCTCGCGCCGAAGCAGTCGGTCGAGCAGCGTCTCGCCGAGCTCGACGACCTCGTCGCTCGCGGGGTGATCACCGACGCCGAGCGCGCCGCCGCGCGCGCCGACATCCTCTCGGGTCGCTGAGTCCGCCGGCCCCGGAGCAGCGGCCGCGTCGCCCGAGCGGCCGCACGCTGCGCCCGAGCCCGCGGCCTAGGCTGGTGGCATGGCCGAATCCCCCAGCCCGTCGCCCGCCGCCCGTCGCAAGCAGCTCATCGTCGGGCTCGTCGTCGGACTCATCATCGGCGTCGTCGTGAGCCTGTGGACCACGTTCTGGCTGTGGCTGCCCGCCGGCCTCGTCGTCGGCGCGGTCGCCGGGCTCCTCATGAAGCCGCCGGCCGAGAGCTGACCTGTCCCTCCCCCGGTGTCGGAAACGCCCCTCGGCTATCGAGTGGGCAATGGTCGTCCGCTGTCGTCGAGAATTTGGACGACCATTGCCCATTCGATGATGCAGGGCCGTCTCCGGTCGAGGTGCGGGGCAATCCGGCGTTCGTCGGTCAGGCGACGCGGGTCGCGGCGAGGTACGCCTCGATGCCGTCGATGACTCGCGCGAGCGCGAACTCGAAGGCGTCGGTCGGGGCGACGTCGATCGCACCGGCCGCCTGGCCGACCCGCCCCGAGACGGGGTAGCGCTCGGGCTCCATGATGCGGTCGAGCAGCGGCGCGTTGCGCGCCCACCAGTCGTCGTCGGATTCGGCCGACGACCGCTGCAGGCGCTCGGCGTCGAGGTGCGCCCGCGCCGGGCCCGCGACGAAGCCGAGCAGCATGGTGAGCACGCGGTCGAGGTCGAGGTCGTCGAATCCGAAGCCGTCGATCGCGCGCAGGCACCACTCCCAGTGGTCGGAGATGTGCGGCCCGAGCGGCGGCCGGCTCGTGTCGATCGAGAGCAGCCACGGGTGGCGCAGGTACTCGTTCCACTGCAGTCGGGCGATGAGCGCGAGCCGCTCGCGCAGCGACCCGGATGCCTCGGGCAGCGGCACCTCGCCCGCGACGTGGTCGACCATGAGCTCGACGAGCTCCGCCCGGCCGGGCACGTAGGTGTAGACCGACATCGGCTTCATGCCGAGCCGGTCGGCGATGCGCCGCATCGACAGCGCCTCGAGCCCCTCGTCGTCGGCGAGCAGCACGGCCGCCTCGACGACCTCGTCGACGCTCGACCGCTGCTTCGGGCCGCGCGTGCCGACGGGCCGGCCGAGCCGCTCTCGCCAGAGCAGTCGCAGGGTGAGGTCGGGCTCGCCGAGCCCCGTGGATTCAGCGGGCATGCGGGAAATCCTACATTCTCCGTCACCAGTACGAAGTAACGCCACGGCGGGCGAACGGCCGAGGGCCGAGGCATCCATGATCGGGATGCCTCGGCCCTCGTGCCGCACGCGGCCTACTTCTTCTTCTTGGGCTTCGACTTCTCGGGCGTCGGCAGGGTGCCGGCGCGGCGCTCGGCGTCGAAGTACGCCCGCGCCTCGTCCTGCCGCTCCTGCTCGATGCCGGTCGCGATCGTGGCGCGCAGGTGCTCGGGCTTGAAGCCGAAGGCGTCGACGAGGTCCTGCGCGTGCGGGCGCAGTCGCTCGAGCAGCCGGTCGATGTAGGCGGTCACGGCCTGGGCGCGCTGCGGCGACAGCCGGCCGTTGACGAGGTACCAGGCGAGGTGCTTCTCGAGGAGGCCGAGTCCGAACAGGTCGCGCACCCAGGTGAGCACCTGCTTCGTACCCTCGTCCTCGACGCGGGCGACGCCTCGGGTGAACGCCTCCCACTGGAGCAGCTCGCCGTGGGCGCGCGCCGCCTCGATGAGCTCGTTCTGGTTGCGGTTGAACGCCGCTGCGGCGTCGGCCTTCGGCAGCTTGCGCGCGTCGCGCAGGCGCCCCGCGATCTCCGCGATCATCGTCTCGACGCGATCGGTGAGGAGCTCGCGCTGGGTCTCCTCGTCGCGCAGCTCGCTCACCGAGCGGGCCGTCGAACCGAAGTCGGCGATCGTCTGGCCGAGGCGGCGCAGGCCGGTGCCGTGGTACGCGCGCTCGGCCGTCTGCGCCACGACGTAGCGGGCCATCGCCCCGGCGTCGGCGTTCTTGAACTGCTTCGAGAAGTCGGTCAGCAGGCGCTTCGCCACGAGCTGCAGCAGCACGTTGTTGTCGCCCTCGAACGTGACGTAGATGTCGAGGTCCTGGCGGAGGCCGACGATGCGGTTCTCGGCGATGAAGCCGGCGCCACCGCAGGCCTCGCGCGCCTCCTGCAGGGTGTCGAGCGCGTGCCACGTCGAGAGCGGCTTCAGCGCGGCGGCGATCGTCTCGAGGTCCTGGCGGTCGTCGTCGGTGTCGGCCTTGCCGCTGAACACCGCGTCGAACTTCACGAGGAACTCGTCGTGCGCGAAGTACTGCGCGTAGGTCGTCGCGAGGCGCGGCAGCAGGCGGCGCTGGTGGCGCTGGTAGTCGAGCAGCACCTCTTCGTCGGTCTCGCTCGAGGCCGTGAACTGGCGGCGCTGGTTGCCGTAGGTGATCGCGATCGCGAGGCCCATCGCGCTCGCGACGGTCGAGGCGCCGTCGAGCGAGACGCGGCCCTGCACGAGCGTGCCGAGCATCGTGAAGAAGCGGCGGCCGGGGCTCTCGATGGGCGACGAGTAGGTGCCGTCGGGCGCGACGTCGCCGTAGCGGTTGAGCAGGTTCTCCCGGGGGATGCGCACGTTCGTGAAGTGCAGGCGGCCGTTGTCGATGCCGTTGAGGCCGCCCTTGAGCCCGTCGTCCTCGCCGCCGACGCCGGGCAGGAACTCGCCCTCGTCGTCGCGGATCGGCACGTAGAAGCAGTGCACGCCGTGGTTGACGCCTTTGGTGATGAGCTGCGCGAAGACCGTCGCGTGCTTGCCGTGCAGGCCCGCGTTGCCGAGGAACTCCTTCCACGCCGCACGGAACGGCGTGTGGATGACGAACTCCTCGGTCTCCTCGTCGTAGGTCGCCGTCGTGGCGATCGACGCGACGTCGGAGCCGTGCCCGATCTCGGTCATCGCGAACGCGCCGGGCACCTCGAGCGACATGATCGCGGGCAGCCACTTGTCGTGGTGCGGCTTCGTGCCGAGGTGCAGCACCGCGGCGCCGAAGAGGCCCCACTGCACGCCCGACTTGATCTGCAGGCTCGGGTCGGCCGTCACGAGCTCTTCGAACGCGGCGATGTTGCCGCCGTGGTCCTCCTGGCCGCCGAGCGCCTTCGGGAAGGCGCGGTGCACGGCGCCCTGATCGACGAGGAGCTTCAGCTGCCCGAGCACGCGCTCGCGGTGCTCGGCCATCGACTGGCCCTCGATGCGCTGCAGCTCGGGCATCGCGGCGCGCTCGCGCGCGGCGATGCGGATGTCGGCCCACGTGCCGAGGAGTTGCCGGCCGAGCGCCTCGACGTCGATGCGGGGCTGCGCGGATGCGCCGGGGCGGGCGCCGTTCGACCGCGGCGCGGCGGCGCGGGCGGGCGCGGGGCTCTCGTGCGAGGTGCGTGGTGCGGTGTCAACCATCGTCGGTCTCGTCCTTCGTGTGGAGTCGTGTGCGTCACATGGCGGCGCGCGGCGTGCGGCGTCGCTGAACCTCTCTCCACGGTAGGACGGTGCCCGGTGAGCCCGAAATGGTGCGTTCGGGCCCTACAAACGGCGATCGGACCGCCTCGCCCGGCACTGTGCAGCCCCTACAAACCGGAGCCCGCCCGACGCAGCGCCATCCACAATCGCACCGCCCCGGTTGCCGCGGGGACCGGTCGGCGTCGTCAGTCGCGGAAGAACGCGTCGGCCCGGCGCGTCCAGAGGATCGCGATCACGATGACGGCGATCCCCGCGCTGAAGTACTCGCCGATGGCGCCCGCCGGATAGGCGATCGCGAGGAAGATCGACGCCACGATCGAGAGCGCCTCGACGATCGTCACGACGATGCGCGCCCCGTTGCTGCCGCGCAGCAGGCCCGCGGCCACGATGATGACGACGATGCCGATGAGGATCGACACGATCGCCGACGCGATGAGCTGGCTCGCACCGCCGAACGCCTCGACGGTCGCGGCCGCGCTCGTCTGGAAGAGCAGGAGCGTGCCGCCGATGACGTCGAGCAGACCCGAGATCCAGGTCAGCACGGCCACGAACGTCACGCCACCCGGTCGTCTCACAGCTCCCATGGCCTCGATCGTAGCGATCGACCTCCGGCCGGTCGAGTCGCGCAGCGTATCGAGACCACCCCGGGTGCGGGTGGTCTCGATACGGCGCTTCGCCCCTACTCGACCGACGACGCCGCGTAGCGCAGCCCGTGTCCGTGGCGGAACAGCGGGTCGGCCGTGTCGAACGGCACGTCGGGGCGGCTCGCCTCGACCGCGGCCATGCTGCGCGGGAGGTCGAATGGCAGTCGCCCCTTCGGCTCCGCCGAGCCGGTCAGCACGTCGAGCATCGCCCGCGCGTTCGCGCCCCAGTTCGCGGTGACCGCCGCGACCTCGTCGACGATCGGCGTGAGGATCGCCGGTCGGTCGAGGAACACGTCCACCACGGTCGGCACGGCCGCCGCGACCTCGCGCACGTGGGCGACGACGTCGGCGGGGAAGTCGAGCGAACCCGAGTGGAAGAAGTTCTCGAAGAACGTCGGGCGCTCGTCGAACGGCGCCGCGAGGCGGAGGATCGCGACATCCGCCTCCGCGGGCGTCGCGACGACCGCGCCGTATTCGGCCGCGACGTCGGGGGCGATGCCCTCGACGTAGAGCTTCAGCCCGCGCGCGATGGGCAGGGTGGGCGAGGATGCCTCGGCCGAGGCATCCGCCCGGTCGGTGTTGGCGAGCAGGGTGATCGCCGCCCGCTGCGCCGCCTCGCCGGCCGCGATGAACTCCGCGGAGCCGACGACGCGCTTCGCGCGCTCGACGTCGACGTAGCGGTGGTCGAAGAGGCCGAGCACGAACTTCTCGCGGAGGAGGCGCCGGGCCGAGGCATCCAGCCGCGCTTCGGTGATCTCGCCGTCGCGAACGAGTTCGATGAGCAGCTCGGGGCACGCCTCACCGCCGAACTGGTCGCAGCCGGCGTCGATGACCTTCTTGACCCGCTCGCGCGGGGTCAGGTGCTCGACGCCCCACGCGCGCGCCGGGAACGGCTCGCCCATGATCTCGTCGTCGTTGATGAGGCCCCAGTCGGTGCAGACGATGCCGTCGAATCCGTAGCGTTCGCGCAGCAGGCCCGTGATGACCGACTTGTTGAAGCCGAAGCCGACCTCTTCGAGCTCGGTGCCGACCGGCATGCCGTAGTACGGCATGATCTGGCTCGTGCCGGCCTCGAAGGCCGCCTCGAACGGCTTCAGGTGCAGCTCGAACTCGCCGCCGGGGTAGACCTGCTCGCGGCCGTGCGCGAAGTGCGGGTCCTCGCCGTCCTGCTGGGGGCCGCCCCCGGGGAAGTGCTTCGTCATCGTGGCGACCGAGTCGGGGCCGAGCTCGGCGCCCTGGAAGCCGCGGATGTAGGCGGCGCCGAGCCGGCTCGCGAGCTCGACGTCTTCGCCGAAGGTCTGCAGGGCGCGCGACCAGCGCGGCTCGGTGGCGAGGTCGATCTGCGGGTGCAGCGCGACACGGATGCCGACGGCCGTGTACTCCTGCCGGGCGATGTCGGCGAAGCGCTCGACGGTCGCCTCGTCGCCGATCGCGGCGAGGCCCATGGGCTCGGGCCACACCGAGAACGCGCCGGCGAAGAGCGCGGCGAGCGGGTTGTCGCTGTACGAGTTCCGCGGGTCGCTCGAGATCGTCACGGGGATGCCGAGTCGGGTCGCCGCGGCGAGCTCCTGCAGGCGGTTGTGCCACTCGGCGAAGGTGCCGGGGTCCTCGGGCGCCTGGTGGATGTTGAAGTGGTTCATCTTGAGCCCGTTGACGAACTCGTCGGTCGACCCGCCGCCGGCGTCGCCCTCCTCGCGGTCTTCGGCGAGCGCGCCGTCGGGGCCGATGCCGATGACCGTCTGGAAGAAGAGGCCGGCCTTCTCCTCGAGCGTCATCTGCGCGAGCAGGATCTCGACCCGCTCGGCGACGGGCAGGCTCGCGTCGAGATACCGGGTGTCGAGGTCGGCGGGCAGGGGCCCCGGTTCGGTGGATGCCTCGGTGCTGGTGTTCTGCAGGTCGGTCATGCCGGCACTCCTTCATGCTTCGGGCTCTGGTGGCGGCGTGGCCGCGCTTCGATCATAAACCGAGCGGCGTTCGGGATTGAACGCCGCTCGGTCGATGCTCAGGATTCCTGGGCGACGCCGCCGGTCAGTCGGAGCCGGCCTCGACGTAGCCGAGGTCGTTGACGGTGCGCACGGTCCACGTGCCGTCGCGGTACTCGAGCTCGGAGACCGCGCCGTTCTCGATGCCCTCGACGACCTCGCTGAGGTCGGCCCCGAGCGCGTCGAGCGCCGAGATGATCGTGATGCCGCTCGAGACGACGAGCACGTCGCCGCCCTTCTTCGACTGCTTCGCGGCGATGTCGTCGAGCGCGTCGAGCGCGCGCTCGGCGACCTCGGCGGGCGTCTCGGCCGTGAGCCCGCTGCCCTCGTTGAGGCGGGCCATCGCGTCGAGCGCGGCACCCATGTCGAACTCGGGGTCGGCGAACATCTCGCCGAGGTCGGCGTAGCCGAGCTCGACGGCGATCTCGTTCCACATCTCGAGGCCGTCGCCGCCCTCGTACTTGCCGAACGCGATCTCGCGCAGGCGCTCGTCGCGCACGATGTCGCCGCGATAGGCCACCTCGTCGAGGGCGAGCGTCGCGGTCTCGTGGTGCCGCACCATGTCGGCCGAGTAGGCGGCCTCGAAGTCGACGCCCGCCTCGGCGAGCCCGGCGCCGAGCTGCTCGGCGACCGCGCGGCCCTCCTCGGTGAGCGGCGAGTCGGACCACCCCTGCACGCGACCGAGGGCGTTGAGCATGGTCTCGCCGTGGCGGGTCAGGTAGATCGTGACGGTCTTGCCCTTGGCCTTCTTGTCGGCGGCGATCGGCGCCGCAGCCCGCGCCGCGGTGTCGACGGCGGAGGGGGCAGAGGGGGCGGAGAAGGCGGCGAGCGAGCACATCGCGGCGACGGCGACGGTACCGGCGGCGGCGATGCGGATGAAACGGCGAGACGACATCGTCTTCGGTCCTTTCGAGACGGGAGGGATCGGATCGGTGGGAGCCTAGCCGATTTTCGACCGCTTGGTAACAAAATGCGGATGCCTCGCCGCCGGTAGCCTCGAGACGATGAGGATGCCGCGATGAACCAGGAGCCCGAGGCCGGCGTGCCGACGGAGTTCGGCGATGCCCCGGCCCCCGCCCGCCAGGCGCGCACCGCCGCGACCCGCGCCCGCATCCTCGACGCGGCGACCGACGCCTTCGTCGCCGACGGCATCGCCGCCGTCTCGCTGCGAGACGTCGCGTCGCTCGCGGGCATCACGCACCCCGGACTCCTGCGCCACTTCGGCTCGAAGGACGCCCTGCTCGGCGCGGTCGTCGAACGCCTCGATCGCGAGAACACCGAGTGGATCGAACGGCTCGAACTCTCCCAGGACTCGCTCGGCATGGCGGCTCTCGCGGAGCACAACGCCGGCACGCCCGGCTATCTCGAGCTCTACACGGCACTCGCCGGCGAGGCGACGAGCCGCTCCCACCCCGCGCACGACCACCTGAGGGCGCGTTACGCGCGAGTGCGCGGTGCGATCGCCGATCAGTTGGCCGCGTCGAACGTGCGGCCCGGGATCGACCCCGGGACGCAGGCGGCACTCGTGGTCGCAGCCTGGGACGGCCTGCAGCTGCAGCAGCGCTACGACCCGTCGATCGACGTCGTCGCTCGCCTCGAGCAGCACGAGCGTTGGTTGCTGGGCGCCCCGATCGTCGTCGACGACGCGGAACGGACGGCTCCGGCCGAACCGGTCCAGCCGACCGTCATCGTCGAGGCGGACGACCCGGCGGATCTCCCGGAGACGGCCGGGCGACCGGGCCGGCCCGGCGGGCCGGACGGGCCGAGCGGGGCGGGGCGGCCGGGCGGGCCGGGCCGGCTCGGCCGCGAGCGTCGGGCGCAGATCACGGCGAGCGCCATCGAGCTGTTCGCCCGGAGCGGCTACCACGGCACGAGCCTCCGCGAGCTCGCCGAGCGCACCGGGATGTCGAAGGCGACGCTCCTGCACCACATCGGTTCGAAGGACGAGCTGCTGATCTCGGTGCTGCGGTTGCGCGATCGGCGCACCATCTCGCCCGAGCCCGCCGGCGCCTCAGCCGTCGAGCGGCTCTACCGTCTCGCCGACACCGCCGATCGCACCGCGAGCGCCGAGCCGGGACTCATCGAGCTCTACGCGGTGCTCTCCTGCGAGGGCGCCACGCCGGGGCATCCCGCCCACGACTACTTCGCGCGCCGGTTCCGCGAGAGCCGCCGGTACTTCGTCAACCTGTTCCGTCGCATGCGCGACGAAGGCGCACTGCGCGACGATCGCAGCCCGTCCCACGAGGCGGCCTGGTTGCCCGCGGTGTGGGACGGCCTGCAGATCCAATGGCTCTACGACCCGACCGTCGACGTCGGCGCCCACCTGCGTGCGCACTTCGACGACCTGGTCGTGACGGATGCGCGACCGGCGACCCGCGCGCGATGACGTCTCAGGCGCCGGCGACCACCGAGATGAGTGCGTCGCCGTAGGCCTCGCGCTTCTTGGCGCCGATACCCGTGATGCCGTCGAGTTCGGCGAGGCTCGCCGGTTTCGCCACGGCCACAGCTCGAAGGGTCGCGTCGCCGAAGACGATGTAGGCCGGCACCCCCTGTTCGCGCGCCTCGCCGGCGCGCCAGGCGCGGAGTCGTTCGAACAGCTCGGCCTGCGCCGGCTCGAGGTCGGCCGCGGCGGGCGCCGCTTTCGCCCGCGAGCGCGGGGCGCGCTCGACCTCGGTGCGCAGCATGACGGTGCGCCGGCCCGAGAGTACGTCGCTCGCGGCATCGGTGATCGTGAGCGTGCCGTACTCGCCCTGGGTCGCGAGCAGCCCCTGCGCGAGCAGTTGCCGCACGATCCCGCGCCACTGCTGTTCGCTGAGGTCTTGCCCGAGCCCCCACGTCGAGAGGTCGTCGTGGCCGTACTGGCGCACGCGCGGTGTCTCCTTGGCGCGGAGGATGTCGATGAGGTGCCCCGCGCCGAACTGCTGGCGCCGCTCGCGCTTGAGCCGCACGATCGTCGACATGAGCTTCTGCGCCGGCACCGTGCCGTCCCACGAGGCGGGCGGCTCGAGGCACGTGTCGCAGTTGCCGCACGGCTCGGACGCCTCGCCGAAGTAGGCGAGCAGGTTCTGCCGGCGGCACTGCACGGTCTCGCAGAGCGCGAGCATCGCGTCGAGGTGGGCCGACATGCGCCGCCGGTGGGCCAGGTCGCCGGGGCTCTCGTCGATCATGCGCCGCTGCTGCACGACGTCTTGCAGGCCGTAGGCGAGCCACGCCGTCGCCGGCGCCCCGTCGCGGCCGGCGCGCCCCGTCTCCTGGTAGTAGCCCTCGACCGACTTCGGCAGGTCGACGTGGGCGACGAACCGCACGTCGGGCTTGTCGATGCCCATGCCGAACGCGATCGTCGCGACGACCACGACGCCGTCTTCGCGGAGGAAGCGGTCTTGCGTCGAACGCCGCAGCTCGGGGTCGAGACCTGCGTGGTACGGCAGTGCGTTGATGCCGTTGGCGGCGAGGAACGCCGCGATCTTCTCCGTGCTCGCCCGGCTGAGCGCGTACACGATGCCCGGCACGGCATTGCCCTGCGCGTCGACGCCCTCGCTGCGCACGAAGTCGAGCAGCTGCTTGCGCACCTCGAGCTTGGGCGCGATGCGGTACTGGATGTTCGGTCGGTCGAAGCTCGAGACGAAGTGCTTCGCGGCACCGAGCGAGAGCCGCTCGGTGATCTCGCGGTGCGTCGTCTCGGTCGCGGTCGCGGTGAGCGCGATGCGCGGCACGTCGGGCCAGCGCTCGGCGAGCTCGGAGAGCGCGAGGTAGTCGGGACGGAAGTCGTGACCCCACTGGGCGACGCAGTGCGCCTCGTCGATCGCGAACAGGGCGACCGTGCCGCGGGCGAGCAGCTGCTTCGCCCCCTCGGTGTTCAGGCGCTCGGGCGCGATGTAGAGCAGGTCGAGCTCGCCCGCGAGGTAGGCGCGCTCGACGGCGGCGCGCTCGGCCGGCTGCTGGCTCGAGTTGAGGTACGCGGCACGCACGCCGTTGCGCACGAGCGCGTCGACCTGGTCGTGCATGAGGGCGATGAGCGGCGACACCACGACGCCCGTGCCCTCGCGGAGGAGTGCCGGGATCTGGTAGCAGAGGCTCTTGCCGCCGCCGGTCGGCATGAGCACGACGGCGTCGCCGCCTGCCGCGACCTGTTCGATGATCGCCGCCTGCTCGCCGCGGAACGCGTCGTAGCCGAAGACCGTGTGCAGCGCCTCGAGCGCCGTCGGGAAGCGAGCCGGCGCGGCCACGGCGGGGCGCTGCAGGCCGGATGCCTCGTGCATCGGCTGCTGGCTCGAGAACCCCCGACCGGGGCCGGACGAAAGGTTCGGAGCACCGGCGTCGGGTGCGCCCCAGGCGACCGCGCCGCCGCGGTACTCATCGGGCGGGGGCGGCGGAGCCCAGTCGTCGTCGGGCGGCGGGGCGAACTCGTCGGGGTCGAACGGGACCTCGTCGCTCCAGTCGGGTTCGGCGCTCCAGCTCACCCGGCGAGTCTACCCAGCGCCCCCGACGCGCGGCCCGGGTGCGGCCGAACCTCGCCGGCCGGAGGCATCCGGTTCGCTGTGGAGGACGGGTCGCGGACCCGTGCATGCGAACGGGGCCGGGTGCAGATGCACCCGGCCCCGTCCGTGTCGGATTCGGGTCAGCCGACGTTGAGGGTGAACGAGCTCACCGTGCCGGTGGCCGGCACCGTGATGTCGAACACGGTCGGGCCGCTCGCGCCCGCGGGAATCGCGAACGTGACGGTCGCCTTGCCGATCTCGTCCACCGTGGGGGTGTACACCCGCGAGACCGAAGCCTGCGTGATCTCGGTTCCGCCCTGCGAGATGACGACGGTGCCGGCAGCCGGCTCGCTGCGGCTGAAGTCGAGCGACGACAGCAGCACCGTGACGGTCTCGCCCGGCGCGTAGGTGCCGTCGCCCTGGTCGTCGACACCGACGGCACGCTGGGCGTTGTCGGGCGTGATGGTGTGATCGGGTGCAGCCTCGAAGTAGTCGACCATCGATTCGAGGTCGATCTTGCCCGAGTCGGCCTTGTTCGCGCCCTTGCCGAGGGTGAAGAAGTTGTCACCACCGGCTGCGAGGAACGAGTTCGCCCCCACCAGGTAGACCGTGTCCGGGTCGATCGGCTCACCGTTCAGCAGCACCGAGGTGATGTGCTTCGCTCCGACGGGGACCGTCGGGTCGTAGGTGTACGTGAGCTCCTTGTTCACGCCGAGCTTCAGGAACGGACGCGACGAGCCGGTGGGCTGCCACTGCTCCTCGAGCACCTGCATGACCTGCGCACCCGTGAGCTCGAGCGTGACGAGCGTGTTCGCGAAGGGCTGCACGTTGGCGGCCTGACGGTAGGTGACCGTGCCCGAAGCCAGGTCGGCGCGCAGGCCGCCCGGGTTCATGAACGCGATGTCGACCTTGTCGGCTTCCGGACGGTCCTCGTTCAGCGACCAGAGCTGCACGTCGGCGACGAGGTTGCCGAGCGTGGACTCTCCGCCGCGGTTCTCGGGGAACGACGACGCACCCGCCGGGTCGGAGGCGACCGCACGCCCGAACGCACCGTTTGCCGTGCCGAGCTCGACGCTGCCGAGCTGGTCGGCGACCTTGACGGCCTCGTCGACGATGGGCTTCACCGCGGGGTCGTCCTGGAAGAGCGGCGTCGTGCCGTCCATGAGGTTGAAGATCTCGTTCTTCATCGTGAACGTCTTCGTCTTGCGGTCCCACTGGATGTCCATCTTGCTGTACCGCTCGCCGTACTGGCCGCTCGAGATGACCGGCATGGGGGCGTGGTCGGCGCGCTTCACGACGTGGTTGTACGCGAGGTGCGTGTGCCCCGAGACGACCGCGTCGACGTTGTCGTCGACACCGAGCACGATCTTGCCGAAGCGCGAGGCCGGGTCGACCGCCGACGAGATGTCGGTCGTCGCCGCGCCCTCGTGCACGAGGGCGATGACGATGTCGGCCTCGCCGTTCTCGTCGTTGCCGTCGCTCAGCTGGTCGGCCACGCGGTTGATCGCCGTGGTCGGGTCCTCCACCGAGATGTCCGCGATGCCCGCCGGGCTCACGAGCGACTCGAGCTCGTCGGTGACCGCACCCACGAAGCCGATGGTCACGCCGTCGAACTCCTGGGTGAAGTACTCGGGCAGCGCGGCGTCGCCGGTCGTCTTGTCACGGATGTTGGCGCCGAGGTACTCCCAGTCGGCCATCGGCATCACACGCTCGGTCAGGTCTGCGAAGCCCTGGTCGAACTCGTGGTTGCCGACCGAGCTCACGTCGAGACCGGCGGCGTTGAGCGCCTTGATGGTCGGCTCGTCCTGCTGGATGAACGACGTGAAGGTCGAGGCGCCGATCATGTCACCGGCGGCCGCGAACACGGTGTTCGGGTTGCCGGCGCGGATCTGCTTCACCGCCGTCGAGAGCGCGGCGATGCCGCCCGACGGGGCCGACTGCTCGATGCGACCGTGGAAGTCGTTCACCGTGACGAGGTCGATGTCGACCTTGCCGGGAACGGCCTCGGATCCGACGCCGACGAGGATCGGGTCGTGGTCGCTCGATCGGAACGCCGTGGCCTCGTCGACCGTCTCCGCGGCAGGACCCCAGTACTCGCGACCCGCCCACTCGGGCGAGTTGATCGACCAGACCGCGGTCTTCTGCACCCGGCTCGCCGCGGCGGGCGAGGCGATCACGTGGTCGAGCGAGCCGAGCTCGCCGTCGAACGTGTAGGTGTACTGGCCGCGAGCCTTGCTGAACACGAGGTCGGTCCACCCGGCGTCGGTGAAGACCTTGATCGGGTCCTCCTTGGCGTACGAGTTGAAGTCGCCGACGAGGTAGATCGCGTTCTTGCGGTCTTCCGAGAGGGAGTTCGCGAAGGCGAGCAGCGACTGCGCCTGCTTCACGCGCTCGTCATTGAAGGCGTCCTGGCCCTCCTGGGGTGTCGGGTCGGTGCCGCTCTTCGACTTGAAGTGGTTGGCGATGACCGTCACGAACTGCTTGCCGTACTTGAACGTCTGGGCGATCGGCTCGCGCGCGATGTCCCACACGGTCTCGTCGATGATCGTCTGCGCCTCGCCGCTCGGCTTGACCGTGGCGGGCTTGTAGATGATCGCGTTCGTGATGACGTCGGTGATCGCGGCGTCGTGCAGCGCCGTGGGCGTCGTCACGTACTTCCACGTGCCGGCGCCGGCGTCGGCGTTGAGCCCCGCGACGAGGTTCGCGAGCGCCTCGTCGGGCGTCTCGCCGAGGGCCGCCGAGTTCTCGATCTCCTGCAGCGCCACCACGTCGGCATCGAGGCTGTTGATCGCCGCGATGATCTTCGCCTTCTGCACGGCGAACTCCTCGGCGGTGTCCGCGCCGCGCGCCTCGGAGTTCTCCGACGTGAGCGTCGTGAAGTAGTTGAGCACGTTGAACGACGCGACCGTGATGTCGCCGCCGACGGCGGGAACCGCGGGGCGCGGGTTCGACGCCGTGTACGTCGGCTTGAGCGAAGCGGGGCTCGCGTCGTTGATCGGGGTCGTCGGCTGCAGGCGCCACTCGTTGAAGCCCCAGCCGAGCACGTAGCCGGCGGTCGGGAACTTCACCGTGTCGCCGTTGCGCACGACGGTGCCCTTGGTGAAGTAGGGCTGGTCGCCCGGGTGCGCCGGGTTGTCGGTGCCGTTCGAGTTGCGCACGGCGATGCTGTAGCCGTCGTCGAGCAGGATGCGGCTGGCCTTGTTGGCCGCGGCGATGTCGCTCGCCGCCTTGGTGCCCGGCCGCTGCGTCTCGGTCGACTTGACCGGCATGTTCGCGCCCGCGTTCAGCCAGAGCTCGCCGAAGCGGTTGAGGTTGTGGCTCGAGATGACCTTGTAGGTGCCGTCGGGCACGACGAGCATGCCCTCGAAGACCTCGCGCGCCGCGTTGCCGACGGCCGTCGCGGGGAGCTTGGTCACTGCGGGGAGCCCTGCGTCCTCCTGCAGGAGCACGACGTCGGCCGCGGTCGCGGGCCTGACCTGGGTCTGGCCGTTGAACTCCTCGACGACGCCGGTGACGCTCACCTTGTCGCCGATCTCGACGGCGGGGTTCTCGCCGTGGAGGTAGACGAAGACGCCGTCGGAGGCCTTGGGGGTGGTGTCGGCGCCCGGAGTCTGGATGTAGATGCCGGCGTAGCCGCCCTCGCGGTGGTCGGCCGTGACGACGCCCTCGGTGACGACGGCCTTGCCCACGAGCGGGCTCGCCGCGACGTCGGTGCCCTGGATCTGGGCGATCGTCTTGGCGACGGGCAGGATGGGGCCGCTCGGGCTGCCCGAGTTCTGCGGGGTCGGGGTCGACGTGAAGGTGAAGTCCTTCGAGTTGTCGTTCGTGTCCTTGGCGCCGGTGCGCGTGATGCTGCCGGGCACGCCGTTGGTCCCCGGATACGCGGCAACCGCGGTCTCGAAGGAACTTGACGTGCCGTACCCGACGAAGTCCACGACCTGCTCGTTGCTGGTGATCGAACCGGTGCCCGGGTTGATCGCACTCGACGTCTTGGCGAGGTAGATCGAGCCGGTCGTACCGCTCACGAGGACATTCGTGAACGATGCGTCCGTCGCCGGAAGCCCGGCTCCGACGCTGCCGTTGCTGTTCAGCCCGATGAGGTAGTAGCCGCCCGACTTGATCGTGCCGGTCAGCGCACCGACGCCGTTGGCATTGCCCGTTCCGGTTCCGGAGCGATACTGGATCGACCAGCCCGAGAGCGAGATGTCGGCGTTCGTCGGGTTGTACAGCTCGACGAACTTGTGAGTGAACGGCTGATTGTCACTTCCTCCGCGCCCGTACACCTCGTTGATCACCACACCCGAGCCGTCGGGCGCGGCGAACGCGGGCGCGGCGCCGAGCACCCCGGCGACGAGCGTGCCCGCAGCGGCCAGGGCCACCGCGGACAAGCAATTGACTGTGCGACGTTGCATGACTCTCCTCATCGGACGACCACGCCAGCCTCGGATTCGGCGCTGAGTCGAGCGCGCCGGCGGCTGGGCGATGTTCCGTAGCCTAAGTCCGGCCTCCGACCCTGCCAAGGGGATTCAGGCCCTGTTCGCCGCGATTTCATAACGGAATTCGGGCCGCCTGCTCAGATGAGCAATCGCCCCGGAGAAGCCCGCGCGAATGAGCACGATCGGGGCCGGATACGCTGGACCGACCATGCTCACCGCCTTCCTGTCGCTCACCGGAGCGTTCGTCTTCGGGGCGGCCGACTTCCTCGGCGGACTCGCGGCGAAGCGCCTCGGCGCCGTGCTCGCGACGGCGGTCTCGGGCCTCGTCGGCTTCCTCGCGCTGGGCGTCGCCGCCCCGCTCGTCGGCGGCACCTGGACACCCGACGACCTCTGGTGGGGTGCTGCAGCCGGCGTCGCCGGCGCGGTCGCCATCGGCCTGCTCTACGCGTGCCTCGCGATCGGTCCGATGTCGATCCTCTCGCCGCTCACGGCGCTCGTCTCGGCGGTCGTGCCGATGGCGTGGGGGCTCGCGACGGGCGGTTCGCTCGGCCCGCTCGCGTACTGGGCGCTCGGCATCGCCCTGATCGCCGTCGTACTCGTGGGGTTCGTGCCCGAGCGCGGCGCGGTGCGGCCGAGCGTCACCGGCATCGTCATGGGCATCGGCTCGGGCGCGGCGATCGGCGCGTTCTTCATCATCATCGACCAGACCTCCGACGAGAGCGGCCTGTGGCCCCTCCTCGTCAACAGCGCGGTGACCGCGGCGATCATGTTCGCGGTCGCTGGCGGGCTCGCGCTGCGGGCGCGTTCGACGGCGGCACGGATGCCTCGGGCCGAGGCCGCCCGGACGATCGACGCCGACCGCGCCGACCCGGAAGCCGGAACGGCTGCCGCCGGCGTGCTCACCGCGGTCGAACGATCCGCGGCGGCCCGCCGGAGCGGCCTCCGCATCGCGGTCGCGTGCGGGCTCGTCAACGCCGCGGCGAACACGCTGCTCCTGCTCGGGATCCGGGCGGGCGAGCTCGCGATCGCCGCCGTGCTCGGCGCGATGTACCCGGCCGGCACCATCCTGCTCGCCGCGCTCGTGCTCAAGGAGCGCATCGCGCCCGTGCAGTGGGCCGGGCTCGTGCT
Organism: Agromyces solani; assembly: GCF_058349925.1. Classification (NCBI taxonomy): domain Bacteria; kingdom Bacillati; phylum Actinomycetota; class Actinomycetes; order Micrococcales; family Microbacteriaceae; genus Agromyces; species Agromyces solani. The sequence continues at coordinate 485,824 of NZ_JBYRER010000001.1, read as the reverse complement.
CGCGCTCGTCGCCGCGGGCATGCTCGCCGTGGCGTAGCCGCCATCGCCGGTAGTAGCGCGCGACGAAGGAGCACGACCTTCGCCGGTCGAGTAGCGCGCGACGAAGGAGCACGACCTTCGCCGGTCGAGTAGCGCGCGACGAAGGAGCACGCGTATCGAGACCGAGTTCCCAGTGGCCTCGAGAAGCTCCTTCGTCGCTGCCTCGACCGGCCAGGCTCAGAGGCGCACGACCTCGGTGACGCGCACGACGGCGACGCCCTCCTCGGCCGACGCCTCGAGGTCGACCTCCGCGCGGATCCGCCAGTCGTGGTCGCCCGCCGGGTCGTCGATCGTCTGCTCGACGCGCCACATTCCGTTGGAGGCATCCACCTCGTCGATGGCGACCATGCGCGGCGAGCGGGCCGCCGGCCCTGTGCCGATCTCGTCGTGCTCGGCGTAGTAGCGGTCGAGCGCACCGGGCCAGTCGGCCTCGGGGTCGAGCTCGGCGAGCTCCTCGTCGCGCTCGAGGGCGGCGAGCTGCACCCGCCGGAACAGCTCGTTGCGCACGAGCACCGTGAACGCCCGCCGATTGGTGACGACCGAGGGCGGCGCGGGCGGCACCACCGCCCGCTCGTCCTCCGGCAGGTGCGCGCTGGGATCGATGAGCTCGGCCCACTCGTCGACGAGGCTCGAGTCGACCTGGCGCACGAGCTCGCCGAGCCATTCGATGACGTCGTAGAGCTCCTCGTCCTTCGCGTCGTCGGGCACGGTCTGGCGGACCGCGCGGAACGCGTCGGAGAGATAGCGCAGCACGAGGCCCTCGCTGCGCGCCAGCTGGTAGTACGAGACGTATTCTCCGAACGACATGCTGCGCTCGAACATGTCGCGCACGACCGACTTGGGCGAGAGCTCGAAGTCGCGCACCCACGGCTGGCTCGACGCGAACGTCTCGAACGCCTGGTGCAGCAGGTCGTCGAGCGGCTTCGGCCAGGTGACCTCCTCGAGCGCCTCCATTCGCTGCTCGTACTCCACCCCGTCCTGCTTCATCGCCGCGACGGCCTCGCCGCGGGCCTTGAACTGCTGCTGCGAGAGGATCGGCCGCGGGTCGTCGAGGGTCGACTCGATGACCGACACGACGTCGAGGGCGTAGTGGCCCGTCGCGATGCCCGTGCCGGGCGCGGCTTCGGGATCGAGGAGCTCGATCGCCGCGAGGGCAAACGGCGAGAGCGGTTGGTTGAGCGCGAAGTTCGGCTGCAGCTCGACGGTGAGGTGGAGTTCGACGCCGAGCCCGCCGCCCGCCGGGTGTTTCCGTTCCGACCGAGCGTCGCTGTCCGCGCGGGCACCCTCGGTCGGAACGGAAACACTCGACGAACCGGCCGGCGCGATCACGACGACACCGGCGTCGCGAAGGGTGCGCAGGATCTCGAGCGCGCGACGCGCGAGCTCGAACTGCCGCGCGCGCGACTCGTGGTTGTCGAAGGCGAGGGCGCGGATGTCGGCGACGACGTCGCCGCCGCGCGCGATGACGTTGATGAGCATCGCCGCGGTCAGCTGGAGGTGCGGGGTGAGCGCCTCGGGCACCGCGGCGATGAGCCGCTCGAACGAGACCTCGCTCCACGTCACGAAGCCGGCGGGCGCCTTCTTGCGCACGACCTTCTTGAGCTTCTTCGGGTCGTCGCCCGCCTTGCGCAGGGCCGTCTCGTTCTCGATCTCGTGCTCGGGCGCGAGCACGACCACGGTGCCCGCGGTGTCGTAGCCGGCCCGGCCGGCGCGACCGGCGATCTGGTGGAACTCGCGCGCGCTGAGCTGCCGCATGCGCTGCCCGTCGAACTTCGAGAGCTGCGTGATCAGCACCGACCGGATCGGCACGTTGATGCCGACGCCGAGCGTGTCGGTGCCGCAGATGACCCGAAGGAGACCCCGCTGGGCGAGCGTCTCGACGAGCCGGCGATAACGCGGAAGCATCCCCGCGTGGTGCACGCCGATGCCGGCGCGAACGAGCCGTGACAGGGTCTTGCCGAACGCCGTCGTGAACCGGAACCCGCCGATCGCCTCGGCGATCTCGTCGCGCTGCTCGCGGGTCACCACCCGGATCGACGACAGCGCCTGGGCCCGCTCCATCGCGGCGGCCTGCGAGAAGTGCACGATGTACACGGGCGCCTGCCGGGTGCCGAGCAGCTCCTCGACGGTCTCCTGCACGGGCGTCTTCGCGTACGAGAAGTGCAGCGGCACGGGCCGCTCGACGCCCGTCACCTGGGCCGTCGACCGCCCCGTCCGACGCGAGAGGTCGTCGGCGATCGCCTCGACGTCGCCGAGCGTCGCCGACATGAGGATGAACTGCACCCGCGGCAGCGTGATGAGCGGCACCTGCCACGCCCAGCCGCGGTCGGAGTCGCCGTAGAAGTGGAACTCGTCCATCACGACCTGGTCGACGTCGGCGTCCGCCCCGTGCCGCAGCGCGAGGTTCGCCAGGATCTCGGCGGTGCAGCAGATGATCGGCGCGTCGGCGTTGACCGAGCTGTCGCCCGTGACCATGCCCACGTTCTGCGCGCCGAAGATCTCGACGAGCTGGAAGAACTTCTCGCTCACGAGCGCCTTGATGGGCGCCGTGTAGTACGAGCGGCCGCCCCGGGCGACGCAGGTCGCGTGCGCGGCGACGGCGACGAGCGACTTGCCCGTGCCGGTCGGCGTCGAGAGGATGACGTTCGCCCTCGACACGATCTCGATGACCGCCTCGTCCTGCGCAGGGTAGAGCGCGAAGCCCCGGTCGTCGGCCCACTCGACGAAGGCGTCGTACATCGCGTCGGCATCGTACGGGCGCGGGGCTCGGTCGAGCAGTGGCTGGGTCACCCGTCGAGTCTGTCACGCGAGCACGGGGAAGCCGGCCGGCGCCTCGTTTCGGGTCCGAGGTGCCGGCCGGCCGTGATCGCCTCGACCCGCGGTGACAGTTCCCCCTGCAATGCCGCGGCGACGATCTGGTTCCAAGCTACGCGGCGGGCGTCGACCGGGGATCAGGGTTGTCCCTGAACGTCGTGCGGCGCCGCTCGGGGCGCGTCAGGCGGCGGGCCGCTCGGGGTGCGTCAGGCGGCCGGCCGCTCGGGGCGCGTCAGGCGCCCCTGCGCTTCGGGGCCTGCACCGTCGGCCGCCACACACCGCCGGGGTCGCCGCCCGTGACGAGCTCGACGACGGCCTCGACGAGCCGGAAGGGCAGCAGGGCCAGCAGCTGCACGAGCACGAGCGGTCCGAGCAGCGCGAGCGAGAAGGTGAGCGTCGCCACGAGGCCCGCGAGCCGCCCGTGCAGGAGCACGGCGACCGCGACGACCGGCCAGGCGAGCAGCCAGGCCGGGTTCCAGCAGGCGGCGACGGATGCCGCGACGAGTGCGAGCGCCCCGACCACGGACTGCACGACGAGCACCCGACCGCGCACGCCCCCGAACTGGCGCTCGCGATCGGCGGCGACCCACACGTGCATGAGGCGCGCCCGCAGTCGCGGCACCCCCTGCTCGCGGAGCGCGCTGTGGAACACCCGATCGTCCTCGCGCCGCTGCGCGAGCGCGGCCCGCGGGTCGCCCAGGGCGGCCGCCTCGCGCGACCGCGCGTCGTGCAGCACGGCCGGCGCCGACTGCCGCCCGTAGCTCGCGATCAGGCCCCACAGCGGCGTCGGCACCGAGGCGAGGTCGGTCGACGCGTCGGCGAGCGGGGATGCCTCGTGCCGCGCCGGCACCCGGTACCGTCGCCCCGTCTCGGGGTCGAGGTAGGTGAACGCCGCGGTCAGCTCGAACCGCGAGGCATCCGCCGGTCGTTGCGCGAGGCCGAGCTCGGCGAGCGGGGCACCGTCGTCGGCGAGGAACGGCATGGGCGACCTCCTTGGCTCTCCCCCATCATCGCGCCCCGGTCCGTCAGCCGAGGGAGTGCACGAGGGCGAGCCCGAGGAGCACCGGCAGGCAGCCGAGCGTCGTGATGAAGACGGTGTCGCGCGCGACGATCTCGGCGGTCTCGTAGCGCTGCGCGTAGTTGAACACGTTCTGCGCCGTCGGCAGGGCCGCGAGCACGGTGACCGCGTAGAGCGCCGTGTCGTCGAGCCCGAAGGCGAAGCGGCCCAGCAGCCAGGCGACCGCAGGCATCACGGCGAGCTTGAGGGCCGATGCGAGCAGCACGTCGCGCCGGCCGGTCCCGGCCGCGAGGAGGCGCTGTCCGTTGAGCGACATGCCGAACGAGATGAGCATGAGCGGCACGGCCGCGTGGCCGATGAGCTCGATCGGCTCGAGCACGATCGGCGGCAGCTCGATGCCCGCCACGGCGACCGCGACGCCGAGCAGCGAGCCGACGATGATCGGGTTCGTGAACGTCGACCGCACGATCTGCCAGGCCGAGGTGTTGCCCTGCACGCGGGCGCCGAGGATGGCGAGCGCGACCGGCGCGAAGAGCAGCAGCTGCAGCAGGACGATGGGCGCCGAGTACGCCGCATCGCCGAGCATGTAGACCGCGATCGGGATGCCGAAGTTGTTGCCGTTCACGTAGCCCGAGGCGAGCGAGCCGACCACCGTGCGCTCGAGGCTGCGGCGCCACACGAGCATCGCGACGAGCCCGAACACGAGCATCATCGTCACCGCGGCGAGCGCGGACACCGGCAGCAGCGCCGAGAACAGCGCCCCGACGTCGGCGGTCGCGAGCACCGAGAAGAGCAGGAACGGCGCGAGCACGCTGAAGTTCAGCCGTGCGAGGATCGGCCGCGCCTCGGGGCCGACGACGCCCGTGCGCGCGGCGAGCCACCCGACGAACACGGCGAGCGCGATCACCGCGAAGCCCGTGAACACCGATCCCATCGGCTCGAGCCTAGCCGCGGGGTCGTAGGCTCGAGATCGAGCGCACGGAATCGAAACGGGGCGGAGACGATGACCGGAGCTGACCATGCGGTATCCCTCGAGCTCGTGGACCGATGGTGGCGGGCCGCGAACTACCTGAGCGTCGGGCAGATCTACCTGATGCGCAACCCGCTGCTCGACGAGCCGCTCGCGGCCGGCGACATCAAGCCGCGCCTGCTCGGCCACTGGGGCACGTCGCCGGGACTCAACCTCGTCTACGCGCACCTCAACCGCGCGATCGTCGAGCGGGGCACGCCGACGCTGTACGTGTGCGGGCCCGGGCACGGCGGTCCCGCGATGGTCGCGAACGCGTGGCTCGACGGCACCTACTCCGAGCTGTTCCCCGAGGTCACGGCCGACCGCGAGGGCCTGGCGCGGCTGTTCCGGCAGTTCTCGTTCCCGGGCGGCATCCCCTCGCACGCGGCGCCCGAGACGCCGGGCTCGATCAACGAGGGCGGCGAGCTCGGCTACGCGCTCATGCACGCCTACGGCGCGGCGCTCGACAACCCCGATCTCGTGGTCGCGTGCGTCATCGGCGACGGCGAGGCCGAGACGGGGCCGCTCGCGGCGAGCTGGCGCGGCCACGCGTTCCTCGATCCGGCGACCGACGGCGCGGTGCTGCCCATCCTGCACCTCAACGGCTACAAGATCGCGAACCCGACGCTGCTCGCGCGCATCCCCGAGGCGGAGCTCGTCGACTTCTTCCGCGGCAACGGCTACGAGCCGCTGCTCGTCACGGGCGGCTTCGACGGCGAGGAGGCGATGGCGGTGCACGCGCGCCTGGCCGACGCGATCGACGTCGCGCACGACCGCATCGCGTCGATCAGGGCGGATGCCGCGGCGGGGGCGTTCTCGGAACGGGCCGCGCGGTGGCCCGCGATCGTGCTGCGCACGCCGAAGGGATGGACGGGCCCGGGCCTCGTCGACGGCGTGCAGGTCGAGGGCACCTTCCACGCCCACCAGGTGCCGCTCGCCGAGGTGCGCGAGAACGCGGGGCACCTCGCGATGCTCGACGACTGGCTGCGCTCGTACCGCCCCGACGAGCTGTTCGACGAGGCGGGCCGCCCGGTGCCCGAGCTCGAGGCGCTGCGCCCGTCGGCCGAGCTGCGGATGAGCGCGAGCCAGCACGCGAACGACGGCATCGTGCGCCCGCTCGAGCTGCCGCCGACGCGGCCGCACGCGGTCGACGTGCCCGCCGACGGGCGCGGCGTCACCGGCGAGGCGACTCGCGTGTTCGGCTCGTGGCTCGCCGACGTCGTGCGCGAGAACCCCGACACGTTCCGCCTGTTCGGGCCGGACGAGGTGCTGTCGAACCGGCTCGGCGCGGTCTTCGACGTCACCGACCGTGTGTGGGCCGAGGCGCTCGACCCGCTCGACGAGCACCTCGCGCGGCGCGGACGGGTGATCGAGGCCCTCAGCGAGCACCTCATGCAGGGCCTGCTCGAGGGGTACCTGCTCACGGGGCGGCACGGGCTCATCACGAGCTACGAGGCGTTCATCCACATCGTCGACTCGATGTTCAACCAGCACGCGAAGTGGCTCGAGTCGGCGAGCGACGTGCCATGGCGGGCGGATGTCGCGAGCCTCACCTACCTGCTGTCGTCGCACGTGTGGCGGCAGGACCACAACGGCTTCTCGCACCAGGACCCGGGGTTCCTGAACGTCGTCGTCAACAAGCAGGCCGACATCGTGCGCGTCTACCTGCCGCCCGACGCGAACACCCTCCTCGCGACGATGCGCCACGCGTTCGGCACGCGCAACCGCGTCAACGTCGTCGTCGCCGGCAAGCAGCCGCAGCAGCAGTGGCTCTCGGCCGACGAGGCCGACGCGCACGTCGAGGCCGGACTCGGGGTCTGGCCCTGGGCGGGCAACGAACCCGGGTTCGACGCTGCCGACCCCGAGGCGTCCACGCCCGGCGTCGTGCTCGCGTGCGCGGGCGACGTGCCCACGGTCGAGGCGATCGCCGCGGCGCAGCTGCTGCGCGAGCGGCTGCCCGACCTGCGGGTTCGCCTCGTCAACGTGGTCGACCTGATGCGGCTGCAGGACCCGGCGCACCACCCGCACGGACTCGCCGACGCCGAGTTCGACACCCTCTTCACGACGTCGGCACCGGTGATCTTCGCGTTCCACGGGTACCCGTCGCTCATCCACCAGCTCGCCTACCGGCGCACGAACCACCGGAACCTGCACGTGCGCGGCTTCGCGGAGCGCGGCACGACGACGACGCCGTTCGACATGCTGCACCTCAACGATCTCGACCGGTACCGGCTCGCGCTCGACGTCGTGCGCCGGGTGCCCGGCCTGGCGGCCCGGCCCGGCGTCGCCGAGCTCGCGGAGGAATGGCACACCGCGCGCGTGGCCGCCCGCGAGTACGCGTACGAGCACGGCGAGGACCCGGACTGGATCACGCGGTGGCGGTTCGAGGCGCGGCCCGACTGACGCGGCGCTCGTCGCCCTGCTCGCGCGCGGCGGGATGCTGCGGGTCGGTGTCCGGAACCCGCGGATGAGTAAGGGATCCTGACTGATAGCCTCGGCGCGTGCCCACCGTCTCACGCGCCCGCTGGTCGCTCATGGCCCAGTTCGCCCTGTTCGGCCTCATCCAGGTGTCGTGGATGAGCCGAATGCCCTCGATCCGCACCGCGCTCGACATCAGCGCGCTGCAGCTCGGCTCGCTGCTCATCATCGGCGGCATCGGCTCGCTCATCGGCGCGCTCACGATCGGGGCGATCGTCGCCCGGTTCGGCAGTCGCAACGTGCTCATCGCGGGCACCGTCGGCAACGTGCTCGGCTTCGGGCTGGATGCCGCGGGCCTGACGGGCTGGGGACTCGGCTTCTTCATCGCCGGCATGTTCGTGAACGGCGTCTGCGGTGCGTTCATCAACGTGCCGATCAACATCAACGCGGCCGCCGTCGAGCAGCGGCTCGGCCGGGCGGTGCTGCCGCAGTTCCACGCGGCGTTCTCGATCGGCGCCGCGGTCGGCGCCCTCATCGCGGGCGCGTTCGCCTTCGCCGAGGTGCACGTCGCGACGCAGGTCGTGATCGTGACGGCGGTTGTGACCGTGCTGCGGGCGCTGCTCGTGCCGGCGTCGACGGCGTTCACCGCCCGCCCCGGCGTCGTGTCGACCGCGATCGGCTCGGTCGACGCCGCCGCCACCGGCGCCCGCAACCGCCAGGCGGTGCGCTCGGCGCTCGGCGCATGGCTCGAGCCCCGCACGCTGCTGCTCGGCGTCGTGCTGCTCGCCGCCTCGCTCGCCGAAGGTGCCGCGACGACCTGGCTCACCCTGGCCGTCGTCGACGGGTTCGCCTCGACCGAGGCCGTCGGCGCGGTCGCCTACGGCACGTTCGTCGGGGCGATGACGGTGTTCCGCTTCGTCGGCACGGGCCTCATCGACCGGTTCGGACGGGTCGCCGTGCTGCGGTCGTCGGGCGTCGCGTCGCTCGTCGGGCTCGCGCTGTTCGTCTTCGGGCCGAATCTCGCGATCGCGTGGATCGGCATCGTGCTCTGGGGCTGCGGCACCGCGCTCGGCAACCCGATCGCGATCTCGGCGGCATCCGACGATCCGTCTCGCGCGGGGCAGCGGGTGTCGGTCGTGACGTCGTTCTCGACGATCGCGGCGCTCGCGGCGCCGCCGCTGCTCGGGCTGCTGGCCGACGAGGTGGGCGCCCGGTACGCGCTGCTCGCGGTCGGCGCGGTCATGATCCTGAGCCTCTCGGTCGCGGGACAGGTGCGTCGCCGGCCGGCGGAGGTGACGACCGCGAGCGGGGCGACCACCGTCGTCGGGGCCTGAGGCGCCCGATTCCGCCCACCGTGTCAGCGGCCCTCGGCATGATGGGCGTCATGCCGGCGACGAAGTTCGACCCCAAGCGAGAGATCGCGAGCTACACGGCCCCGCGCGGGCGCTTCGAGCTCGTCGAGGTGCCGACGCTGCGCTACGCGGCGGTCGACGGCCACGGCGACCCGAACACCGCGCCCGAGTACGCGGCCGCGGTCGAGGCGCTCTACGCCGTCTCGTACGCGGCGAAGTTCGCGCTGAAGCGCGACCTCGGCCGCGATCACGTCGTCGGCCCGCTCGAGGGCCTGTGGACGGCCGACGACCCGACGACCTTCGTCACCCGCGAGAAGTCGGCCTGGTCGTGGACCATGATGATCTGGCAGCCCGACTGGCTCGACGTCGAGACGTTCGGCACCGCGGTCGAGAAGGCCGCCGCGAAGGCGCCCGCCGCCGGTCGCGTTCAGCTCGAGGCCCTCGACGAGGGGCTCAGCGTGCAGACCCTGCACCTCGGCTCGTACGACGACGAAGGTCCGACGCTCGCACGGCTGCACGACGAGTTCATGCCCGAGCACGGTCTGCGGTTCAATGGGCCGCACCACGAGGTCTACCTCGGCGACCCACGCCGCACGGCGCCCGAGACGCTGCGCACGATCCTGCGTCAGCCGGTCGCGCGCACCGCCTGAGCGGCGCGCGCGACCGGGGCCGCCGGGCTCAGGCCTCCTGCTCGGCGCCGAAGCGCTGCCGCGCCTCGACCGGGATGAGCGGGCGCTCGGCACGGGCTTTGATCTGCTGCACGGCCCACATGTTGCCGTCGGGATCGGCGAAGCCGAAGAAGGTGCCGCCGTCGCGCGGGTCGAACACCTGGATCGGGCTCGCGTCGATGCCGCGCTCGATGAGTTCGGCGCGCGCGGCCTCGGCGTCGGCGACGACGAGCTGCACGCCCTTGAGCGAGCCGGGCTCCATCTCGCGCTGCGACGGCAGCGAGCCGATGACGATCGAGCATCCCGATCCGCGCGGGGTCAACTGCGCGACATCCATGTGCTCGTTGACGGTGCGGTGGTCGAGCTCGAACCCGACGCGATCGCGGTAGAACTCGATCGCCCGGTCGAGGTCGCTCACCGGCACGATGACCACTTCGAGGGTCCAGTCCATGAGGTGCTCCGTTTCTGCGGTGGGCCGCCGCCACGACCTCGGAGATCACCACTCGTTCGGCGCCCCGAAGGGGGACGCGTCCGAATCGGTGGTGTTCTCCGAGATCGTGGCGGTCGGCTGTGGGTAGGTGTCAGCCGGGCGACGGTCAGGCCGCGACGAGGCCGTCGAGCCGGGCGTAGCCCTCGGTGAGGCCGGTCTCCATGCCGCTCGCGACCATGCCGTCGCGGGCCTCGACGGTCGGGTAGACCGAGTGGATGCGGAGCTTCGTGCGACCGCCGCCGAGGTCTTCGAACGTCATCGACTCGATCGCGACGACGTCGGGGTAGCCCTCGAACTCGAAGGTCTGGATCGCGAGCTCGTTCTCGCGCACCGAGTGGAAGGTGCCGTTGAAGGCCCACTTCCCGCCGTCGGTGTCGGTGTGCACGTAGCGGTAGCCGCCCTGGGGCACGAAGTCCCAGCGCTCGATCTCCATCTCGTAGCCGTTCGGCCCGAGCCACTGCTTGACGAGCTCGGGGTCGCGGTGCGCGTTGAACACCGCGGCGACGGGGGCGTCGAACTCGCGCTCGATCTCGATGAAGGGCAGCCCCTCGGGGGCGGTGATGGTGACGGGGTTCGTCATGATCGTTCTTCTTCCATTCGGCGGCCGGCCTCGCCGGCCGCGGGGTCGGATGCCTCGGGCGAGGCCTCCGCGGTGGTGCTTTCGGCGAGCAGCGCGTCCAGTGAGCGGAACTGCTGCTCGTGGATCAACCGGTAGCGGTCGATCCACGCGGTGAGGGCTTCGAGGGCCGCCGGGTCGAGGTGCACCGGGCGACGCTGGGCGTCGCGGGTGCGTGTGACGAGTCCCGCGTGCTCGAGCACCTGGATGTGCTTCGAGACGGCCTGCTTGGTGATCTCGAACGGGTCGGCGAGCTCGTTGACGGTCGCCGGCCCCCGGCTCAGTCGCGCGATGATGCGTCGGCGCACCGGGTCGGCGAGGGCCATGAACGCGCGATCGAGACGGTCGTCCGAGCTCGGGTCCACGATCATCATCCCTCCTCAACCTATTCTTTGATCAACCTTTTGGTTGATTAAGAGATTACGACGCCTCGAGCCCGTCGTCAAGACCTTTCCCGAAGGATGCCGCCGTCACGACGCTTCTCGAAGACCGCGTCTCCGCGAGCGGCACGGATCGGGTCTTGCGGCCCGGGTCGCGAGCGAGAATCATCGGCCGTGACCGCACACCACGACGAAGGGACGCACCATGGCTCGGCTCAACCCGTACCTCAACTTCCAGGACGATGCCCGCGCGGCGCTCGAGTTCTACCACTCGGTCTTCGGCGGTGAACTCACCGTCAGCACCTTCGCCGATTTCGGGCAGGCCGACGACCCGGCCGACGCCGACAAGATCATGCACGGGCAGCTCGAGGGCGAGGGCGGCATCGTGCTCATGGCCGCCGACACCCCGAGCCACATGCCGCCGGCCGCGACGACGAGCAACATCTCGGTCTCCCTGTCGGGCGGCCCCGAGGACGACGCGACGCTCCGCGGCTACTGGGAGAAGCTGCTCGGCTCGGGCTCCGAGATCGTGCCGCTCGAGGTCGCCCCGTGGGGCGACGCGTTCGGCATGTGCGTCGACGGCTACGGCGTGACCTGGCTCGTCAACATCGGCGGCGAGTCGCAGGGCTGAGCGCCGCTTCCACCACGCACGCGAAGCGCGCCCGGGCATTCGGCCCGGGCGCGCTTCACGTCGACTCGGCCGTCAGCCCGCGACGGGCGCCGCCGTGTGCAGCGCGTCGACGACGGGCGCGAGCTCGGGCTGCGCGGATGCCTCGGCGAGCACCCGCTCGAGCGTCTCGTCGTGGATCGGCCGCGCCGCTTCGTAGAGCGCCCGGCCGGCCGGGGTGAGTTCGGTGTAGATGCCTCGGCGATCGTCGGCGCAGAGGATGCGGGTGAGCAGCGCGCGATCTTCGAGACGGTTCACGAGCCGGGTGGTCGCACTCGGGCTGAGCGCGGTCGCGCGCGCGAGCTGCTGCATGCGCATGTGCCAGCCGTCCTGGCGGCTCAGCGCGTCGAGCACGGTGTACTCGACCACCGAGAGGTCGACGGAGGAGCCGAGCGCTCGCTCGAGCTCGGACTCGATGAGCCCGTGCAGGGCCGCGAGCGTGCGCCACCCCTGCGCGCGCACTTCGACGGCGTCGTCGGCGATGCCCATGCTCACTCCTCCTCGAAAGTAGTTGCTTGCGCTTTGTATTTGCGTGTGCAAGTATTTAAGTCGCTCGCGCAATAGAGCGCGTTTGCAACTAATCTTCCTCCACTGTATCAGGAGAACACGCATGCCTCTCGGACTCATCGCCCTCGCCATCGGGGGTTTCGGCATCGGACTCACCGAGTTCGTCATCATGGGCCTCCTGCCCGAGGTGGCCGCCGACTTCGGTGTGAGCGAGGCCGCGGCCGGCTGGTTCATCTCGGGCTACGCGCTCGCGGTCGTCGTCGGCGCGCTCGGCCTCACCGCCGCCACCACGCGCCTCCCCCGCAAGCCCGTGCTCATGGGCCTCCTCGTGCTCTTCATCGCCGGCAACGCGATCTCGGCGATGGCCCCGAGCTACGAGCTCATGATGACCGGCCGCATCATCGCCGCCCTCTGCCACGGCGCGTTCTTCGGCATCGGCTCGGTCGTCGCCGCGAGCCTCGTCGCCCCCGAGAAGGCCGCCGGCGCGATCGCGATCATGTTCACCGGCCTCACCGCCGCGAACGTGCTCGGCGTGCCGTTCGGCACCTTCATCGGCCAGCAGTACGGCTGGCGCGCGACCTTCTGGGCGATCTCGGCGATCGGCGTCATCGCGCTCGTCGGCATCGCGACCCTCGTGCCCGTGCTGCGGACCTCCTCGGCCGCCCCGAGCCTTCGCCGCGAACTCCGCGCCTTCCGCTCGGGCCAGGTCTGGCTCTCGCTCACGGTCACCGTGCTCGGCTTCGGCGGCATGTTCGGCGCCTTCACCTACATCGCCTACACGCTCACCGAGGTCAGCGGCTTCGCCGCCGGGGCCGTGCCGTGGCTGCTCGTGCTCTTCGGCGCGGGTCTCGTCGTCGGCAACTGGGCCGGCGGCCGCCTCGCCGACCGCTCGATCGACGGCACCCTGCTCGCCTTCATCGGCGCCCTCGTCGTCGTGCTCGCGCTGTTCGCCTGGCTCGCGTTCGACCCCGTCGCGACCGTCGTGCTGCTCGTGCTCATGGGCGCCTTCGGCTTCGGCACCGTGCCCGGTCTGCAGAGCCGCATCATGCGCTACGCCGCCGAGGCCCCGACGCTCGCCTCCGGCGCGAACATCGCGGCGTTCAACCTCGGCAACGCGCTCGGCGCCTGGGCGGGCGGCCTCACGATCGCGGCCGGACTCGGCTTCACCTCGCCCATCTGGGTGGGCGCGGCCATCACGCTCGCCGCGCTCGCGGTGATGGCCGTCGCGGCCGCGACAGCACGTCGCACGAGCCGCGCCTCGAACTCGCAGCCGGATGCCTCGGCGCCGTCGCTCCCCGTCACCTCGCCGACTCCCGCCGCAGCCCACTGACCACCCGTCACCGACCCCACCGTCCGACCCCACTACGGAAAGCGAACACCGTGAACCCCATCGTTCCGAACGTCACCCTCAACAACGGCGTGCAGATGCCCCAGCTCGGCTTCGGCGTCTTCCAGGTGCCCGACGCCGAGACGACGGCCGCCGTCGCCGTCGCCCTCGAGGCCGGCTACCGCAGCATCGACACCGCCGCGATCTACGGCAACGAGGCGGGCGTCGGTCGCGCCCTCGCCGAGTCGGGCCTCGCCCGCGACGAGCTGTTCGTCACGTCGAAGGTCTGGAACTCCGACCAGGGATTCGACCAGACCCTGCGCGCCTTCGACGCGAGCCTCGGCAAGCTCGGGCTCGAACAGCTCGACCTCTACCTCATCCACTGGCCGACGCCCGAGCACGACCGCTACGTCGACACCTGGCGCGCGCTCGAGCGACTCTCCGCCGAGGGCCGCGTGCGGGCGATCGGCGTCTCGAACTTCGAGCCCGCCCACCTCGAGCGCCTCGTCGCCGAGACCGACATCGTGCCCGCCGTCAACCAGGTCGAGCTGCACCCGGCCCTGCAGAACCGCGCCACCGTCGCGGCGAACGCCCGCCACGGCATCGTGACCGAGGCGTGGAGCCCGCTCGCGCAGGGCGCCGTGCTCGGCGACGACGCGGTCGTCGCGAGCGCCGCCCGCCACGGCGTGAGCCCCGCGCAGGTCGTGCTGCGCTGGCACCTGCAGCAGGGCCGCGTCGTGATCCCCAAGTCGGTGACGCCTGCGCGCATCGCCGCGAACCTCGACGTGTTCGGATTCGAGCTCGCCGCCGACGAGCTCGCCGCGATCGACGCCCTCGAGCGCGACGGCCGCACCGGCCCCCACCCGGTGGAGTTCAACGCCGCCTGATCGGGCCGAGACGACGGATGCCGCGGCGCCGGCCCTGCGAGGGGCGCGACGCCGCGGCATCCGTTCGTGAGGCGGCCTCGCCGCCCGGGCTCAGTCGAAGAGCTCGGAGAGCCAGCTCTCCTTCTTCTTCTTGCGGTAATAGCCCTGGTCGCCGTAGCCGCGGTTGTCGTACGGCTGCTGGTACTGCTGCTGGCCGTAGGCCGGCTGCTGGGGCTGCTGCGGGGGCGCAGCCGGGGCCTGCGGTGCGGCCTGGCCGCCGCCGAACTCGCGGCTCGCTCGCTCGACGATCTTGTCGAGCTCGCCGCGGTCGAGCCACACACCTCGGCACGTCGGGCAGTAGTCGATCTCGATGCCGCTGCGCTCGCTCATCACGAGCACGGTTCCGTCGGTGGGGCACTGCATGGGGGCTCCTTCTCCTGGCGGGATGTTCGGTGACTCGAATCTATGGGCTGAAGCTCTGAGACCGCTCAGCGTCCGGCCGCGTCGGCCGCGACGCGGAGGTCGGCGACGAACGCGGCGAGCGCGGCCTCGCGTTCGTCGGGGTCCTCGATGCGCAGGAGCGAGGAGGGATGCACGGTCACGACGGTCGGCGCGGGCAGGCCGGCCGTGTCCGACGGCGGCGGGAGCACCCGGCCGCGCAACTCCCCCACGCGCGCAGGATGCCCGAGCACGGCTCGGGCGGCCGTCGCGCCGAGCGCCACCACGACGGCGGGATCGACCGCCTCGAACTCGGACACGAGCCAGGGCCGGCAGGCGACGATGTGCCCGACCGCGGGCTTCTCGTGGATGCGGCGCCTGCCGCGTCGCTCGAACCGGAAGTGCTTGACCGCGTTCGTGAGGTACACCCCATCGCCGGCGATGCCCGCGGCCTCGAGCGCGCCGGCGAGCACGCGCCCCGCCGGCCCGACGAACGGTTCGCCTTCGCGATCCTCGCGGTCGCCGGGCTGCTCGCCGACGAGCATCAGCCGTGCGGCCGGCCCGCCGCGCGAGAAGACGACCTGGGTCGCCTCGCGCCAGAGCTCGCAGCCGCGACAATCGGGCGCGGCGGCACGCAGGGCACCGATGTCGCCGTCCTCGGGAACCCATTCCTCGGCGCCCGGCCGTTCGGGCCGCTCGGTCATGACCGCAGGATAGGCGCCGGCACGGCGGGCCGTGAGGGGGTTGCGCCGCTCCGCAGACGACGAACGCCGCCGCGGCGGAGGCCACGGCGGCGCATTCGTGCGAGCGAGAACTAACCGATGACGGTGATGTTCTCCGCCTGCAGGCCCTTCGGGCCGCGGGCGGTCTCGAACTCGACCTTCTGGTTCTCCTCGAGCGAGCGGTACCCGCCCGACGTGATCGCGCTGAAGTGCGCGAAGACGTCGGCCGAGCCGTCGTCGGGGGCGATGAAGCCGAAGCCCTTGTCGGCGTTGAACCACTTGACGGTTCCGGTTGCCATATTCATTTCCTTCTGTAGAGCCGCGCCGCCGAAGCGGCTGCGGCGTGCACGACCCGGAGATCGTGCGGGGTTCCGGCGACGACGTCCGCCGCCGGAAGCGTGTGGAGTTCAGACCCGGCGGAAGCGGTTCACCATCGGGCAGTCGAACGGGTCGCGCGCCGAGAGGCCGACGCGGTTGAGGTACTCGATGACGATGCCGTACGAGCTCATCAGGGTCGTCTCGGTATAGGGCACCCCGAGGGTGCGGCAGTGCTCGCGCACGATCTCGCGCGCCCTGGCGAGGTGCGGCCTGGGCATGTTCGGGAACAGGTGGTGCTCGACCTGGTAGTTGAGCCCTCCGAGCAGGGCGCTCGCCCACAGCCCGCCCGAGATGTTCCGCGAGGTGAGCACCTGCTTCGAGAAGAAGTCGAGCTTCGCATCGGCCGGGATGAGCGGCATGCCCTTGTGGTTGGGGGCGAACGACGCGCCCATGTAGATGCCGAACACGGCGAGTTGGACGCCGATGAAGGCGAACGCCATGCCCAGCGGCAGCATCCAGAAGATCGCCCCCAAGTACACCGCGAACCGCGCGGCGATGAGGCCGAGCTCGAGCCACCGGCCCTTCACCGGCCCCCGGTCGAACAGGGTGCGGATCGACCGGACGTGCAGGTTCACGCCCTCGAGCGTGAGCAGCGGGAAGAACAGGTAGCCCTGCTTGCGCGTGATGAGCGCGAGGAGCCCGCGCTGCCGGCGGGCATCGGCCTCGGTGAACGAGATCGTGTCGAACTCGATGTCGGGATCGCGGCCGAGCTTGTTCGGGTTCGCGTGGTGCCGCGTGTGCTTCGTCATCCACCACGAGTAGCTGATGCCGACGACGCCTGCCGCGAGGATGCGGCCGATGCGGTCGTTCGCGGGCCCCGACTCGAGCACCTGGCGGTGGGAGGCCTCGTGGGCGAGGAAGGCGAACTGCGTGAAGATCAGGCCGAGCGCGCCGGCCATGAGCAGCTGGAACCAGGAGTCGCCGAGCAGGATGAATCCGGTGATCGCACCGCCGAGGGCGAGCACGAGCACGGAGACGAGGGCGAGGTAGAACCACCGGGTGCGGTTCAGGAGGCCGGACTCGCGAACGACCCGGGAGAGGGCGGTGTAGCTGCGCGTGATGTCCGCGGAGCCGGTGCGGGGCTTCGTCGCCCGGATCGCACCGAGTGATTCGGTGTGAGAGATGGTGGTCCCAGCTGTCGTCGACTTCCCAGCCGGGGATCACGGGCGAATGCCCGCTGAAGATGCCTCCGAGCCTACGCGAACCCGAATGGGAACGTGCTGGGAGACGACGAACGCCGCCGCGGCACGAGCCGCGACGGCGTTCTGGGAGCCGGCGCCTAGACGGCGCGGATGTTCTCCGCCTGCAGGCCCTTCGGGCCCTGTGCGACCTCGAACTCGACCCGCTGGCCGTCTTCGAGCGAGCGGTAGCCCGAGCCCGTGATCGCGCTGAAGTGCGCGAAGACGTCGGCCGAGCCGTCGTCGGGGGCGATGAAGCCGAAGCCCTTTTCGGCGTTGAACCACTTGACGGTTCCGGTTGCCATACTGCTGTCCTTCTGTCGTGCGGGCCGCACCTGCGACCCGATGCGATCGACTCTCGATCGCTGCTCGGGCGACGGGTGCCGCCCCAGCGAGGGGCGAGTGGCGGGGTTGCGCTCGCGCATCCGCCGGCTCGTATCGGGTCATGCCACGCGGATCGGTCCGCCTCCGGGCAATCAGATGGAGGCGCGGGCGTCTGCCCGCATGATGGAGGAATCAGTGAACGCAACCCTATCTGCTCAGGCGCGCGGGCACACCCGGTCGCGACCGGATCGTGACATTCGGCGTGATCTCGGGCATCGCCGACGGTTCCGCATTCTCAGGACACTCTGTGGAGAATCCAGCCCGCTCGCAGCCGTTCGAGGGCACAATCGAGGAATGGATCGCCGCCCCCTCGGTCTCGTCGCTGCCGCCTACGCAGCGATCGTGCTGTGGGTGACGATCGGCCCGGCACCGTGGCGCACCGCGAGCCACCAGCTCGACGGCGGCATCCTCAACCCCGACGCGTGGACGGCTGCCGTCACCTGGACGACGGGCTACATCGCCGAGATCGCGTTCAACGTCGCCCTC
Source organism: Agromyces solani (assembly GCF_058349925.1). Taxonomy (NCBI): domain Bacteria; kingdom Bacillati; phylum Actinomycetota; class Actinomycetes; order Micrococcales; family Microbacteriaceae; genus Agromyces; species Agromyces solani. Next base: position 468,067 of record NZ_JBYRER010000001.1, on the reverse strand, counting down.
TTCGTTCCCATCGGCGCCCTCGCGGCACTGCTCATCGCACGTCGGCGCTGGCCGCTCGCGCTCGTCGCGGGCTTCGCGTTCGCGACCGTGATCGAGCTCATCCAGGTGCCCGAGCCCGACCGCATCTCCGACCCGCGCGATCTCGTGATGAACACCGCCGGCACCGTGGTCGGCGTCGTGCTCGTGCAGACCGCGCGGATGGTGCGCCAGGCCGGCGCGGTCGCCGCGTCCGAGGTGCTCTCGCCGACCGAGGCGATCGACGCCGCGATCGAGGCGGGCGAGCTCGAACCTCCGGCGACGCACGTGGCGACGGAGCGGCCGTCGCACCACGAGCCGGCGCTCGCCGCCATGGGGAGTTCTGCCGATCGCGCGGCCTGACCCGCGGACGTACACTCAGCGGGTGACCTCCTCCGCCGCGCCCGCGAACGCCGACCGGCGTCGCGCCGGCTGGTACGACGACGAGGCGGATGCCTCGGCGCTGCGCTACTGGGACGGCCGAGGCTGGACCCCGCACACGGCACCGAAACCGGTCGCGCACGCGGAGTCCGCGCCCGAGGCGCCGGATCCCGTGCTCGCCGCACTCGCCGCGCCCGCGGCGTCGGCCCCGCTGGAGCCGGTCGCCCTCCCCCGCTCCGAACCGGTGCTCGCCGGTGCGTTCGCCGACGTGGCATCGGCAGGCGACGTCGGGATCGACGCGCCGATGACGCACACCGTGCGACTCGTGCCCGAGCACACGACCGTGCCGACGCCGAACGCCGGCCCCGTGGCATCCATCTCGGTGTACGGCGCCGAACCGGTGCACCCGCGCGACGCGCTCTCGGCCGGCCAGGTCGCACTGCTCGTGCTCGCCGCCCTCGCGGCGGGGGCGCTCACCCTGTCGATCGTCTCGACGATCGCGATGATGCTGCTCGCCTGAGCGGGGCCGCTCGACCGACAACCCCTTGACAGCGCGGCCCTCGCTCGCGAGAGTTCGAGCATCGAGGAAGAGGGGGCGATGACCACCTTCGGCATCGAGGAGGAGTTCGTCTTCCTCGACCCGCAGACGCTGCGTCCGGTCGACGTGGCCGACGAGGCGTTCGCGCACCTCGCCGCAGAGCCGGCATGGAAGGCCGTGGCGCACCGCGAGTTCCTCGCGGCGCAGGTCGAGCACGCCTCGGCGGTGTTCGAGACGACCGACCAGGCGCTCGCGGCACTGCTCGGATTCCGCCGCGAGGTCGAAGCGGAGGCCCGGAAGTTCGGCGTGGTCGTCGCGAGCGTGGGCAGCCCGCCCGACGCGCTGCCCTTCCCGACGATCACCGACACCCCGCGCTACCGGCGCATCGTCGACGACATGGAGGGCGTGATCGCCGACCACCAGATCCAGGGCCTGCACGTCCACGTCGGCGTGCCCGACCGGGACCTCGCGATCCGGGCGTTGAATGCGACGCGCTGCTGGCTGCCGCTCCTCGCCTCGCTCACCGGGAACTCGCCGATCTGGCGCGGCCACGACACCGGGTACGAGAGCTGGCGCAACGTCGGCCTCCGCCGCTGGACGACGACGGGCGCACCGCCGGAGTTCCGCGACGCGGCCGACTACGACCGTCGGCTCGAGCGGTTGATCGGCGTCGGCGGCACCGAGGACCGGGCGGTCGTCATGTGGACCGCACGCCTCTCGTCGCACGTGCCGACCGTCGAGGTGCGCATCGCCGACGCGCAGCTCGAGGCCGACGAATCGGTGCTCGTCGCGGCGCTCTGCCGCGCGCTCGTCGAGAGCGTCGTCGACCCGGTCGACGGTGCCCGCGGGGCCAGCGCGGTACTGCCCGACGAGTCGGCCGCGCCGGGGCCCGAACTGCTCAACGCGGCGCTCCTGCACGCGGCGCACCGCGGACTCACGACGACGGTCCTCGACCCGGTGCTCGGCGAGCTGCGGCCCGCGGCCGAGGTCGTCGACCGCGCGCTCGACCGCCTGGGGCCGGCGCTCGACCGCCGCGGCGACGCCGAGTTCGTGCGCCGCGGTCTCGCGCGACTGCTCGACCACGGGACCGGCGCCGTCCGGCAGCGGGCCGCGTTCGCCCAGTCGGGAATGCCGGGATTGCGCGAACTCTACGCGGCGACGTTCACGGCCGAATAGGGCGGGTCGGCCGCTTCGGCCGCTACGGCCGCCACGGTCGCCGCCCTATAACAGGAAAATCCGCCCAGCACCTCCGTATACGGGCGTGCTCGCGCGCTCATCCTGTTCAAGCGCGGACCGATCGTCGTTCCGGCGTCAGCAACCGGGGCCGGAGGGGTTCGCCCGGCAGTCGCCGTTCGTCAGCACCGTGTCGACCTCGCCCACGAGCACCCGAGTCGGCTCACCCGCGACGGTGAGCACTCCGGAGATGGGCCGCCAGCCCGAGCCGCCGAACCGGTACTCGGCTGACAGTGCGACCTCGAGCGTGACGGTGTACTCGCCGCGCTCGGCGTAGGCGTGGCTCGTGTCGGTCGCGGAGAACTCCTCGACGCCGAGGTCGGCCCAGCTCGCTCCCGGTGAGGTGCTCTGCACCACGCCGCCGTCGCTGTGCACCCAGCGGTACGCGACCGGCGTGAACCGCACCTCGGCGCGCCGCCCGAGGAGCGTGCCGGAGACGACCTCGGGCTGCTCGACTTCCGCGACGAAGTTCGCCGGGACGCCCACGACGGCCCACCCGTCGGGCTCCATCACGGCGACCGGCGGGGTCGGGCGGAACGAGGCGATATCGCGCAGGGTCACCACGACGGGGCCGCCCGGTCTCGTCGGCGTGGGCGGCGGTGCGGGTTCGTTCAGACGAGAGCAGTCGGCCTGGAAGTTCGCGTCGCACAGCCGGTCCCACTCGGGACCCGACCAGATGTCGAGCGATCCCGGAGGCCCGAGGTCGATGACAGTCTCGCCGGAGCCGGTGTCTCCGCCTATATCGTCGCCCGCACTGTTGCGGTTGCCGCCATCGGTGCCGGTCTGCTCGGCCCAGATATCGACGCGCCCACCGTCTGTAGTAGCACCGGTGTCGTTCGAGCAAGAGCCGCTGTTGATCTGGCTAATGGAACACGCGAAGGCGGCCTGTTCCGCGGCCGTGACACTTAGGCAAACGGTTGCTGTAGCGAGGAGCACTAACAGAAGTCGTCGCCGGACCATAGCTCGCTCTCATTCAGACGCAGATCATCGGCGCCACTACCAACAAACGAGAGCGAGAGAGGAACGACCGCGTCTCGATCGGCTGGCGTGATGTCCTTTCCGCTGTTGTCGATAACCTTCGTCGTTCCGACACCAACACACGCATATATCTGGACCTCTACCGGCGGGCCATCTGACCATCGAACAATCGACGGCGACTCAAGTGAGTTACGGCCCACCACGCGGTATCCCTTTTCGGCGAGATTCTCGTAGTTCTGAATTTCGTCTTCTGCGTAGGCTTCGGTGACGACCTCCAAGACGCGCTCGGGATCACGGCCTCCTGCTTCACCGATGACCTGAGAGACATCGATGTACGCCTCATACGCCGCCACCGCCGCCGCGAGCGCCTCCTCGTCCGACGCGAAGATCGGGGCGGCACTCTCGCTCGGCGCCGTCGTCGGCGACGGCTTCGGCTCGGGCGTGCACGCGCTCAGCGCGAAGACCAGCACGCCGGCGAGGCCGGCTGCGGCGAGCGCGGTGGCTCCCGGGCGTGAGATCGACATGGCGACCACCCTAGGCGAGGCGAATGCGCGGCGAGCGAGTTATCCACAGGGTGGGCGGTGGTCCGAGGGGCCCCTCGGCGCTACCCGACGGGCAGCGGCGAATCAACCGCTGGCGGCGACCCGCGCACGCGCGCAAGATGGGCGCATGCGCAGGATCACGGTCACGAACCACGTATCGCTCGATGGCGTGATGCAGGCGCCCGCGAGCCCCGACGAGGACCGGCGCGGTCACTTCCCCTACGGCGGTTGGGCCGTTCCCGACAGCGACGAGGTGCTCGCCTCCGAGATGTCGGCCGGAATGGGCGAGGGCGGAGCCATGCTCTTCGGCCGCCGCACCTACGAGAGCATGGCCGCGTTCTGGCCGCACCAGACCGACGGCAATCCGTTCACGACCTATCTCAACGCCGCCGAGAAGTTCGTCGTCTCGCGCGATCCGCACATGCGGCTCGCCTGGCAGAACTCGCGGCTGCTCGTCGGCAATGCCGCCGACACGGTCGCCGAACTCAAGCAGACCGACGGCGACGACCTCGGCATCCTCGGGAGCGGCGAACTCGTACGCTCGCTCGCGGCCGCCGAGCTCATCGACGAGTACGTGCTGATCATCCATCCGATCGTGCTCGGCACCGGGCAGCGCCTCTTCGGCGACACGCACCAGCGGCTGGAGCTCACGCGCAGCGTGAGCACGCCGAAGGGCGTGATCGTGGCGTACTACCGGCCGGTCTGAGGGGGATGCCTCGGGGCGATGCCGACGGCGGGGGCGGTGGTTTCGATACGCGTCCTCCTTCGTCGGGCGCTACTCAACCGACCGGAGCTTCGTCGGGCGCCACTCGACCGACCGGAGCTTCGTCGGGCGCTACTCGACCGACCGGAGCTTCGTCGGGCGCTACTCGACCGACGCGAGCTACTCGACCGCCGGGATCACGCGCGGGCGACGAGCGCGGCGAGGTCGGTGCCCGCGGGCAGCACGCCGTAGTTCCATCCGCCCTCGCCGCCGAGCCGCGTGCGCGCGAACGCATCGGCCACCGGGTCGGGCGCGTGACGTGCGAGCAGCGACGCCTGCAGCAGCACCGCGAGGCGCTCGGTCAGCTCCCGCGCCTGCAGCGCGGCGAGCCCGGCGCCGTCGCTCGCGAGCGTCGCACCGAGCGAACGCACATGGGCCTGCGCCGAGGCGAGGCCGGCATCGAACGCCGGTGACGACCCCGCCGCCCGCCCGACCTCCGCGAAGAACGCCTCGAACGCCTCGGGCTCGCGGGCGAGCACGCGCAGCACGTCGAGCGCGATGACGTTGCCCGACCCCTCCCAGATCGCGAGCAGCGGCTGCTCGCGGTAGCGCCGCGCGAGCGGGAACGCCTCCGTGTATCCGTTGCCGCCGAGGCACTCGAGCGCCTCCGCCGCGTGGCCCGCCCCGCGCTTGCAGACCCAGTACTTCGCCACGGCCGTCGCGAGCCGCCGGAACGCCTGCTCCGAGCCGTCCGCATCGGTGTCGAACGCGCGGGCGAGCCGCATCGCGGTCCACGTCGCGGCCTCCGACTCGAGCGCGAGGTCGGCGATCACCGCGGTCATCGCGGGCTGGTCGACGAGCCGCGCGCCGAACGCCTCGCGGTGCCGCACGTGCCACGCCGCCTCGGCGACGGCCTGTCGCATCCCCGCCGCCGTGCCGATGACGCAGTCGAGGCGCGTGCGCGTCACCATCTGCACGATCGTCGCGACGCCGCGCCCCTCGTCGCCGACGAGCCACGCCGTCGTCCCGTCGAACTCGATCTCGCTCGACGCGTTCGACCGGTTCCCGAGCTTGTCCTTCAGTCGCTGGATGCGGAAGACGTTGCGCGATCCGTCGGGCAGCACGCGCGGCACGAAGAAGCAGCTGAGCCCGTGCGGCGCCTGCGCGAGCACGAAGAACGCGTCGCTCATCGGCGCGCTGCAGAACCACTTGTGGCCGGTCAGCGCGTACTCCGCGCCCCACGACGGCATCATGCCGTCGCCCGCTCGGCGCTCGGCGCGCGTCGTGTTGGCGCGCACATCGGAGCCGCCCTGCTTCTCGGTCATCGCCATGCCCATGAGCGCCGACGGCTTCGCCGGCGCGTCGGTCCCGCCGAGGGCCGGGTCGTACGCGCGGCTCAGCAGCCGAGGCATCCAGTCGTCTCGAAGGCCGGATGCCGCGAGCTCGAGCGTCGGCACGGCGGCATGCGTCATCGACACGGGGCAGGCGTGGCCCGGCTCGACCTGCGCGAACAGGAGGAACGCCGCGGCGCGGTCGACGTTCGCCCCCGGGCCGGGGTCGGCGACGGCTCCCGTGTGCGCGCCCGCGCCGACGGCCGCGGCGATCACGCGATGATACGCGTCGTCGTACTCGACCTCGTCGATGCGGCGGCCCCAGCGGTCGTGGGTGTTCAGCACGGGCGGGTGCGTGTTCGCCCGCTCGGCGTCGCGCCGGAAGGCGGCCGAACCGACTCGGCGGCCGATCTCCGGGAGGCCGGCGGTGTGCACCGAGGCATCCCGCCCCCAGGTCGCGACCGCCTCGACGAACGGCGCGTTCGTCGCGTACTCGTCGACCGCCTCGCGCGGCGGAACCTGGTTCTGCACCTCGTGCGTCTGCGTCATCGTCGACCTCCACCGTCATTCTGCTCGTTCGCGCCGGGTTTCGAGACGTCGCTGGGCTCCGCCTCGACCCAGTCGCTTCTCGACCGACCGGGGTGGTCCCGATACGGCGCTTCGCGCCTGCTCGATCGGCCGGTGGCGTCGGATTTCGCCCTCGGTGAACGGAGTGGGTCGGATGCCCCGGTCCGCTTGCGTCCCGGGGAGGTGCGTGTTTGGCTGAGACGCTGCAATGTCGGACGGGGGTGCGACGATGCAGTCGGGCCAACGGGTCAACAGCCCTGCCCGCGGTCGTGCGCGCACGAAACCGCCGTGACCGAGGCCAACGCCGCTCGCGATTCCTGGAGATCACATGCTCGGAAGACTCCTGTTCAGATACCTGAGGCCGTACTGGCCGCTCCTACTCGGCGTGCTGGCCTTCCAGATCGTCGCCGCCTACGCCAACTTCCAGCTGCCGACGCTCAACGCGCAGATCATCGACGACGGCGTCGCCAAGGGCGACACCGAGGTGATCTGGCAGTCGGGGGCCGTCATGCTGGGCATGTCGCTGCTGCAGATCGTCACCCAGCTCGTCGCGACGTGGTTCGCCGCGATGGCCGCGATGAAGCTCGGCCGCGACATCCGCGACGACGTGTTCGAGCGCGTGTCGGGATTCTCCGAGCGCGAGGTGTCCACCTTCGGGCCCGGCTCGCTCATCACCCGCAACACGAACGACGTGCAGCAGGTGCAGATGCTCGCGATGATGGGCTCGACGTTCCTCGTGGCGGCGCCGATCATGGCGTTCTACGGCATCTACAAGGCGCTGTCGGTCGACGTCGGCCTCAGCTGGATCATCGCGGTCGCGGTGCCCGCCCTGCTCATCGTCGCCGGCATCATCATCTGGCGCATGGTGCCGCTGTTCCGCTCGTACCAGGTCAAGCTCGACGGCGTGAACCGCATCATGCGCGAGCAGCTCACGGGCATCCGCGTCGTGCGCGCGTTCGTGCGCGAAGACATCGAGGAGGCGCGCTTCCGCGAGGCGAACACCGACATCATGATCGTCGGCCGCAAGGTCGGCTCGCTCTTCGTGCTGATGTTCCCGCTCGTCATGCTCGTGCTCAACGTCACGCTCGTCGGCGTCATCTGGTTCGGCGCGATCGAGGTCGACGAGGGCAACACCGAGATCGGCGTGCTCTTCGCGTTCATGCAGTACGTCATGCTCATCCTGATGGGCGTCATGATGGCGAGCTTCATCACGATCATGATCCCGCGCGCGGCCGTCTCGGCCGAGCGCATCGGCGCCGTGCTCGACGTCGACACGACGCTCGCGCGGCCGGCGAACCCGGTCACGACGTTCCCGACGCCGGGAACCGTCGAGTTCCGCGCCACGGGCTTCACCTACCCGGGCGCCGAGCACCCCGTGCTGAGCGGCATCACCGTCAAGGCCGAGCCGGGTGAGACGCTCGCGATCGTCGGCTCGACCGGCGCCGGCAAGACGACGCTCGTGTCGCTCCTGCCGCGCCTGTTCGACACGACCGAGGGCGCCGTGCTCGTGAACGGCGTCGACGTGCGCGAGGCCGACCTCGACCTGCTGTGGAAGAGCATCGGGCTCGTGCCGCAGCGTCCGTTCCTCTTCACCGGAACCGTCGCGTCGAACCTCCGGTTCGGTCGTGAGGACGCGACCGACGAAGAGCTGTGGCACGCGCTCGAGATCGCGCAGGGCCGCGACTTCGTCGAGGAGATGGAGGGGCAGCTCGACGCGAGGATCGCCCAGGGCGGCACGAACGTCTCGGGCGGTCAGCGCCAGCGGCTCGCGATCGCCCGCGCGATCGTGCACCGGCCCGACATCCTCGTCTTCGACGACTCGTTCTCGGCGCTCGACCTCACGACCGACGCGAGGCTCAGGCAGGCGCTCTGGCGAGAGCTGCCGAACGTGACGAAGGTCGTCGTCGCGCAGCGCGTCTCGACGATCACCGACGCCGACCGCATCGTCGTGCTCGACGACGGCGTCGCCGTGGGCGTCGGCACCCACGAGCAGCTGCTCGAGACGTGCCAGACCTACCGCGAGATCGTCGAATCCCAGCTCGGAGTGGAGGCCGCACGATGACCGACCAGACTTCCAAGACCGCCGAGCCCGAGCTGACGGAGGACGAGAAGCTCGAACTCGAGATGGCCGAGCAGGCCCGCATCAGCGCCGACGACTGGAGCGGCGGCGTCGCACCCGGCAAGGCCGCGAACTTCCGCAAGTCGTTCGGTCGGCTCCTCGGCCTGCTGAAGCCGCACGCGTTCGGGTTCACGGCCGCATCCGTGCTCGGCGCCATCGGCGTCGTCATGACCGTGTGGGCGCCGAAGGTGCTCGCCGAGGCGACGAACCTCATCTTCGAGGGGTTCATCTCCGCGCAGATGCCCGAGGGTGTCACGAAGCAGCAGGTCGTCGACCAGCTGAACGCCGCCGGCCAGACCGACCAGGCCAACATGGTCCAGGCGATGAACCTGGTGCCGGGCGAGGGCATCGACTTCGTCGCCCTCAGCCAGGTCGTCATCCTCGTGCTGTTCCTCTACATCGCGTCGTCGATCCTCATGTGGATCCAGGGCTACGTCGTGAACGTCATCATGGTGCGCGCGATGTGGAAGCTGCGCGAGGACGTCGAGGCGAAGATCAACCGGCTGCCGCTCAGCTACTTCGACAAGGTGCAGCGCGGCGAGCTGATCTCGCGGGTCACGAACGACATCGACAACATCACGCAGACGATGCAGCAGTCGCTCTCGAGCGCGCTCACCAACGTGCTCACCGTCATCGGCGTGCTCGTCATGATGTTCTCGATCTCGTGGCAGCTCTCGCTCGTCGCGCTCGTCTCGCTGCCGCTCATGGGCGTGATCTTCGGCATCATCGGGCCGAAGTCGCAGAAGGCGTTCGGCACGCAGTGGCGCAAGGTCGGCCGGCTCAACGCCCGGGTGGAGGAGTCGTTCTCGGGTCACGCGCTCGTCAAGGTGTACGGCCGCGAGGCCTCGAGCCGCGAGGCGTTCAAGGCCGAGAACCAGGAGCTGTACGAGGCATCCTTCAAGGCCCAGTTCCTCTCGAACATCATGATGCCCGCGATGACCTTCGTCGGGAACCTGCAGTACGTCGGCATCGCCGTGCTCGGCGGCATCATGGTCGCGAGCGGCTCGCTCCGCCTCGGCGACGTGCAGGCGTTCATCCAGTACTCGCAGCAGTTCTCGCAGCCGCTGTCGCAGCTCGGCGGCATGGCCGCCGTGGTGCAGTCGGGCACGGCCTCGGCCGAGCGCGTCTTCGAACTGCTCGACGCCGACGAGCAGGAGCCCGACGCGGCGAACGCCCCGGCGCCGGTCGACGGCGACGGCACGATCGTGTTCGAGCACGCCGCGTTCTCGTACCACCCCGACCGCCCGCTCATCAAGGACCTGTCGTTCCGCGTCGAGCCGGGGCAGACGGTCGCGATCGTGGGCCCGACGGGCGCAGGCAAGACGACCCTCGTGAACCTCATCATGCGGTTCTACGAGCTCAACTCGGGGCGCATCCTGCTCAACGGGCAGGACATCGCCGAGCTCACCCGGCACGACATCCGGGCGAAGACCGGCATGGTGCTGCAGGACCCGTGGCTGTTCGCCGGATCGATCCGCGAGAACATCCGCTACGGTCGCGCCGACGCCACCGACGACGAGATCGTCGCCGCGGCGAAGGCGACGTACGTCGACCGGTTCGTGCACTCGCTGCCCGACGGGTACGACACCGTGCTCGACGAGGACGCGTCGAACGTGTCGGCCGGCGAGAAGCAGCTCATCACGATCGCTCGTGCATTCGTGGCGCAGCCGAGCGTGCTCATCCTCGACGAGGCGACGAGCTCGGTCGACACCCGCACCGAGCTGCTGCTGCAGCACGCCATGGCGGCGCTGCGCGAGGGTCGCACGTCGTTCGTGATCGCGCACCGCCTCTCGACGATCCGCGACGCCGACCTCATCCTCGTGATGGAGCACGGCGACATCGTGGAGCAGGGCGACCACGACCAGCTCATCGCCGCGAAGGGTGCGTACTACCGCCTCTACAACTCGCAGTTCGAGCAGGCCGCGACCGACCTCGACGCCGAGCAGGCTCTGGGTGACGGCACGATCGTGACCTCGTCCGACGTCCAGCCCGAGTCGGCGCTGCTGAGGGGCATGGAGGAGGAGATCATCGAGGCGAGCGAGTAGTCGCTCGCGTCGATCGCATCGCGTGGGAGCGGGCGCCCTTCGGGGCGTCCGCTCCTTCGTCTCCGGCGCCGGCACCCGAGACGGCGCGAGTCGAAGCGATTCGATGCCGGCGCCGACTCGGGAGAGAATGGATCGGTGACGATCCTCCCCCAGCCCGTGCGCCCCTGGCGGCTGTGGCTGGTCTGGGGGGTCGGGGTCGCGGCCTACATCGTCTCGGTGACGAACCGCACCTCGCTGGGCGCGGTCGGCGCCGACGCGGCCGTCAGGTTCGACGCGGATGCCTCGACGCTGTCGATGTTCGCGGTGATCCAGCTCTTCGTCTACGGCGGCATGCAGATCCCCGTCGGGCTCCTGCTCGACCGGTTCGGCGCCCGCCCGATCGTCACCGCCGGCATGGTGCTCATGGCGATCGGCCAGCTCGTGATGGCGCTGTCGACCGACGTCGGCACGGCGATCTTCGCCCGCGTGCTGCTCGGCGCCGGCGACGCGGCCGTCTTCCCGAGCGTGCTGCGCGTCGTCGCGACCTGGTTCCCGCAGCAGCGGGCGCCGTTCGTCGTGCAGATGACGGGCATCGTCGGGCAGACGGGGCAGCTGCTCGCGCTCCTGCCGATGGCGGCGCTGCTGCACGCGACGAGCTGGACGGTCGCCTTCGGCAGCCTCGCGGGCCTCGGCGCCCTGTTCGCGGTGCTCACGTTCGCGGTCATCCGCAACCACCCGCCGTCGAGCGATGCGGACGTCTCGGTCAACACCGAGACCGGCGCGATCGCCGTCGTCCGGTCGTCGGCAGACCTGCGACAGGGCTTCCGCGAATCGTGGGGGCACCCGGGCACGCGGCTCGCCTTCTGGTCGCACTTCACGACCCCGTTCGCCGGCACCGCGTTCGTCATGCTCTGGGGATTCCCGTTCCTCACCGCGGGCGAGGGCCTCTCGCCGGCCACCGCGTCGCTCGTCGTGAGCGCATTCGTCGTGTTCGGCATGCTCGTCGGCCCGGTGATGGGCGCGCTCTCGGCGAGGCATCCCCTGCGGCGCTCACGCATGCTCGTGCTGCCGACCATCGCGATCCAGGCGGTGGCGTGGCTCATCGTGATCGTGTGGCCGGGGCAGGCGCCGCTCTGGCTGCTGTTCCTGCTCGCGCTCGCGCTCGCGACGGGCGGACCTGCGTCGATGATCGCGTTCGACCACGCCCGCACGCACAACCCGAGCCACCGGCTCAGCACCGCGACCGGCATCGTCAACGGCGGCGGCTTCATCGCCGGCCTCATCGCGATCTTCCTCATCGGCCTCGCCATGGACCTGCAGGGCGCGGGCACGCCCGAGACCTACACGCTCGAGGCGTTCCGGATCGCGTTCCTCACCCAGATGCCGCTCTGGATCCTCGGGTCGGTGTTCATCGTCGTCGAGCGGCGACGCACGCGGGTTCGCATGGGGCTCGACGAGCCGCGGTCGCGGCCGCGGCGGCGGGATCTCGATGCCGACCGCGATCCCGACTGACGTCGCCGAATTCGCGCGAGCAATCCTCAGAATCGGGTTGACAGCCGAGAGCGAGGCGCGGGAGGCTATCGCGTAGGGTCCGCAGCGAGCGCCTGAGGCGTGACGACCTGTCCAACGCACATCGATGTCGTCATGATCCCCCTCGGCCGAAGACGGACCGAAGGAGTCCGCTCATGGCTGGAAATCGCTCCATTCGAAACCGCGTCGTCTTCGTGGCCGCCGCCCTCGCGCTGACGTTCACGATGCTGAGTCCCGTCGGTGCAAGCGCCGCCGAGGACGACGGCGCGCTCGACATGTACACGGCGGTGGTGACAGGTGCCGAAGCCGCCGAGGTCGCGGCCGCCGGATTCGACGTCGCCAACCGCGAGGTCACCGAGTCGGGCCTGCGCATCGACCTGGTGCTCACCGCCGACGAGGCGAAGGGCCTCAAGGCGCGGGGCATCGACGTCGCGGTCAGGAAGAACAAGGACGGCAAGTCCGCCCGGCAGCTCGCCGAGGAGCAGGCCGCCTCGGGCTACACCGTGTTCCGATCCTGGGACGAGCCCGGAGGCATCCGCGACGAGCTGTACGAGCTGGCCAAGCGGTACCCGCAGGTGGTGAAGCTCGAGGTGCTCGGGCACACGCACCAGGGCCGCGAGCTCATCGCGATGAAGGTCACCCAGGCCGCGAAGGCGACGCCCGACGGAGCCAGGCCGGCGGTGCTCCACAGCTCCACCCAGCACGCGCGCGAGTGGATCTCCACCGAGGTCAACCGCCGCCTGCTGCACTACTACATCGACGGCTGGAAGAACAACGACAAGGAGATCAAGGACCTGCTCAAGCAGAACGAGCTCTGGTTCCTCGTCGTGGCCAACCCCGACGGCTACCAGTACACGTTCGACCACGAGCGGCTGTGGCGGAAGAACCTGCGGGACAACGACGGCGACGGCCAGATCACGCGCGCCGACGGCGTCGACCCCAACCGCAACTACCCCGAGCACTTCGGCTACGACGAGGAGGGGTCGTCGTCGCAGATCTCGAGCGACACGTACCGCGGCCCGTCGGCCGGGTCGGAGCCCGAGACGCAGGCGATGATGTCGTTGTTCGACCGGGCCGACTTCTCGTTCCAGATCAACTACCACTCGTACGGGCAGTGGCTGCTGTACGCGGAGGGCTGGCAGACCGGAACGCCGACCGCCGACGACCCGATCTACTACGCGCTCTCGGGCAACCGCGACGATCCGGCGATCCCCGACTTCGAGCCGGGCCTGTCGTCGGATGTGCTCTACGTGACGAACGGCGAGACGACGGACTTCGCCCACTCGCAGCGCGGCACGCTCGCCTGGACGCCGGAACTCGGCGAGGGCCTTCCGGCCGGTGGCGGGTTCGTGTTCCCCGACGACGAGGCGCAGGTGCAGGCCGAGTTCGAGCGCGCGCTGCCGTTCGCGCTCGACGTCGCGAAGTCCGCGGCCGACCCCGACGACCCGGTGTCGCACCTCGGCATCGAGACGAAGCCCTTCTACCTGGAGAGCGACGACACCTACAAGGCGGGCCTGCCGCTCGCGGACTTCACGTTCGACTACTCGTACGGCGACCCGCAGGAGGTCCGAGTCATCGCCAAGCGCGACCTCGGCGACGTCACCCTCAAGTACGCGATCGGCGATGACGACCCGGTCAGCGTGCCGACCGAGGAGTGGACGGGCGGCGACCGCTACGGCGGAAAGACCGGTGCGCACTATCGGATCGTGAGCGGGTTCGTCACCGGCACGGATCCGGGCGACGAGGTCGAGGTCTGGTTCGAGGGCGGTGGCGAGACGAGCGATTCGTTCACCTACACGGCCGTCGAGGAGTCCGACGACGACGTGCTGATCCTCGCCGCCGAGGACTACACGGGCGCATCGCCCGTGCAGGGCGTCACCGAGCCGAAGTACCTCGACGCCTACGAGGCGGCCCTCGAGGCGAACGGCACCGGCTTCGACGTCTACGACGTCGACGCGCGAGGCCGCATCGCCCCCGACAGCCTCGGCGTGCTCTCGCACTACGACGCCGTCATCTGGTACACGGGCGACGACGTCGTCACGAGAGAACCCGGCTGGGGCCCCGGCACTGCCTCGCGGCTCGCGCTGGACAACACGCTCGAGGTCCGCGACTTCCTCAACGAGGGCGGCCAGGTGCTCTACACCGGCAAGTACGCGGGAAGCCAGTACACGGGCGGCTTCGGCCAGTTCTACGACCCGACCGAGGCGAACGCCCAGTGCTCCGACCCGGCCGTCTCGGAACGTTGCCGTCCGCTCGGCGGATCGGGTGACGGCATGGACGACACGCTGCAGTACTGGCTCGGCGCGTACCTCGTCATCGACGACGCCGGCACGACGGAGGACGGCGACCTGCTCGACGTGCTCGGCGTGGACACCCCGCTGACCGACCTCGACTGGGGCTTCAACGGGCCCGACAGCGCGCAGAACCAGGACCACAGCAACTCGTTCATCACGACGAGCGGCATCCTCGATCCGCAGCAGTACCCGCAGTTCGAGAGCTGGGTCGCGGGGCGCTGGGACCGCACGGGCGGACCGTTCGAGCCGCGCACCGGCGAGGCGTATGCGTACTCGCAGATCGCCGACGTGTCGTACAAGCGACTGACGCGCACGATCAACGTGCCGGCCGGTGGCGCCGAACTGTCGTTCTGGACGTCGTACGACACCGAGGAGAGCTGGGACCACGTCGTGGTCGAGGCGCACACCCCCGGTCAGGATGACTGGACCACGCTGCCCGACCTCAACGGGGGCACGACGGACAGCACGGGCGACAGCTGTCCGGCCGGCTGGCGCGAGCTGCACCCGCATCTCGACCACTACCAGACGTACGACGCGGAGGCGGTGAGCTGCGAGCCGACCGGCACGTCGGGCGAATGGCAGGCCACCTCCGGCAGCTCCGGCGGATGGACGGAGTGGACGGTCGACCTCGGCGCCTACGCCGGCGGCGAGGTCGAGGTGTCGATCGCGTACATCAGCGACTGGGCCACCCAGGGGCTGGGCGTATTCCTCGACGACATCGAGGTGACGACCGGCGAAGGGACGACGTCGTTCGAGAACGGCGACACCGGCGGCTGGGAGGTCACCGGCGCCCCCGAGGGCAGCGCACCGAACCCGAACGACTTCATCGTGACGACGGCCGCCGGGTTCCCCGAGGCCGCCGTCGTGGCCACCCCGGGTTCGCTCATGACCGGTTTCGGCTTCGAGGGCATCGACGATGCCGGCACCCGAGCCGACTGGATGGGCAGGGCCCTGGAGCACCTGCTCGACTGACGCCGGTCCACCGGTCGAGTAGCGAAGCGTATCGAGACCCCGCGAGGGGTCTCGATACGCTCGCTGCGCTCGCTACTCGACCGGCCGGAAGGGGCCTCGATACGCCGCTGCGCCCCTACTCGACCGGCCGGGCTGTCAGGCGCCGTAGCGGTAGAACCCCTCGCCGGTGGCGACGCCGAGCTTGCCCTGGTCGATGTAGCGCTCCTTGATGAGGGCGGCGAACTCCTGCTGCTTCGGCCCGCCCATGATCGAGATGTTGTACGCGGTCGTGAGGCCGACGATGTCGTAGATCTGGAACGGCCCCATCGGCGCACCGGTGCCGATGCGCCAGGTCGCGTCGATCGCCTCGGGCTCGGCGACGCCGTCGACGAGCAGCTGGCCGGCCGCCGAGAGGAACGGCACGAGCAGCGAGTTCAGCACGTAGCCCGGCTGCTCCTTCTTGATCTCGATCGGCACCATGCCGATGACCTCGGCGAACTCGACGACGGTGCGGTAGACGGCCGGGTCGGTCGCGGGCGTGCCCATGATCTCGGCGGTGTTGTGCGCCCAGATGCGGTTCGCGAAGTGCAGGGCGAGGAACCGGTCGGGCCGGCCCGTCGCGTCGGCGATCGCGCTCGGCAGGAGCGTCGACGAGTTCGTCGCGAAGATCGTGCGCTCGGGAGCGACCGCCGCGAGCCGCTCGTAGGTGGAGCGCTTGATCTCTATGCTCTCGGGCACGGCCTCGATGACGAGGTCGGCGTTCGCGACGGCCTCGCCGAGGTCTGCCGAGTAGGCGATGCGCGCGAGCGCGGCCTGCGCCCCGCCGTCGGCGGCGCCCGCGACGCCCTCGGCGACGTAGGTCGCGGCGAGCTTCTCGAAGCGCTGCTTCGCGGCGGCGAGTGCGGCGTCGTCGAGGTCGTACGCGACGACCTCGAGCCCGCTGAACGCGGTCTGGTACGCGATCTGGGAGCCGAGCACTCCGGTGCCGAGCACGGTCACGTGCTGCACTGCGGTCATGGTGTTCCTTCTTCCTGTTCTGCCCTCGTGGGGCGTGGTCGGTGCCCTCGTGGGGTTCGCGCGCCTCAGCCGGCGCGTTCGTCTCGTGGATGCCTCGGCCGGTCGCCGTCGGCCGCGGCATCGTTGAATCGGGTGAGGTCGGACGCGAAGCGTTCGACCTCGTCGTCGTTCCAGTCGCCGAGGTGGCGGTCGACGACGCGCTGCAGGAGGGCGATCGCCTCGCGGTACGCGGCCCAGCCGGTGTCGGTGAGCTCGAGCGGGCGGCCCCGGCCCGAGGCATCCGCGATCTCACGGACGACGCCGAGGCGGGTGAGGCCCGCGAGCTGGCGCGACACGGTCGAGCGATTGAGGCGGAACGCCTCGGCGATGTCGACCGAACGGCATTCCGGGTGGTCGACGATGTAGCCGAGGATCGACTGGTCGGTCATGCTCAGGCTGAGCGGCGCGGTGCGGGCGTCGGCGACGCCGCGGCGGCTGATGACGATGAGCTCGCGCAGGATCGCTGCGGCGTGCTCGTCGCGAGAGGTGCGCTTCGCCATTCCCGACTCCTTCTGTTGTCAACTGCAACGCTACGCGCGTGCGTTGCATTCCGCAACAGAAGTCGGGCGGGTCCGCGCCGGGTCAGAAGAGTCGTGCCTGCGCGACGACCGGGGCGCCTTCGAGCTCGAGCAGGAACCGCTTGCGCTCGAGGCCGCCGGCATAGCCCGTGAGCGATCCGTCGGCACCGACGACGCGGTGGCACGGCACGACGATGCTGAGCGGATTGCGGCCGACCGCGTTGCCGACACGGCGGGCGAGGTTGCGATCGCCGAGGCGGTCGGCGAGCTCGCCGTAGGTCACCGTCGTGCCGAGCGGGATCTCGCGCAGCATGCCCCACACCTCGTGCTGGAAGTCGTCGCCGTCGGGCGCGGTGGGCAGGTCGAAGGCGGTGCGCTCCCCGGCGAGGTATTCGTCGAGCTCCACGCCGAGCCTCGTGATGAGCACGTCGTCGCGAGCGGGCACCTCGACGCCGATCGTGCCGGCGGCCGGCGGATGCCAGTGCCGCGGGAAGTAGATGCCCACGAGCGCGTCGCCGTCGGCGACGACGAGGAGGTCGCCGAGCGGCGTCGTCAGCGTGGCGTGGCGTCGGGTCATGTCTCCATCTTCACCCCGCGCCGGGGCGTCGGGTCGCGCGCGAGCAGCGGGAATCGGACGTGATGCCCGGGGACGCGCGGCCGCGGCGGGCACGGGGACGTCTGCGTGACGGCGCGACGGGGATGACCGCGTGACGGTGGTCGGCCGTACGCTGGCGTCATGCGTGACCCTGGCCCCACCGACGGCATCCGCGTCGTGTTCTCGGCGGAGATCTACGAGTGGGCCTCGCGCCGGAACTGGTTCTTCGTCGATGTGCCGCCGGAGCCGAGCGCCGACATCTCCGACCGGCCGCGCATGCCCCGCGGTTTCAACTCGGCCCGCGTCACGGCGACGGTCGGCGGTACGACGTGGAAGACGTCGATCTTCCCCTCGGGCGACACCTACGCGCTGCCGTTGAAGCGGGCGGTGCTCGACGCCGAGCAGATCGGCGAGGGCGACGTGATCGAGGTGCGCCTGACCGTGCACGACGGCTGAGTCGAGGCGCGGTCAGTCGGCTCCGCGGACGGCGCGGGCGTTGACCTCGTCGCGCCAGGCGACCAGTTCGCGGATCGGGCCGAGATCCCACCCGGTCTCGGCTTCGAGGCCGACCGTGAACAGGCGCGTTCCGACCGCGTACAGCGCTTCGGCGTGCCCCGGGTAGTCGTCGAGGTCCTCGGCGTAGCGGCCGGGCTTCGGCGAGACGCCGGCGCTCCGCTCGATCTCGGCGGGGTCGCGACCGATGCGGCGGCACCACTCGTCGAGCACCGCGTGCTTGTGCGCGATCGTGTCGGCGTCGCCGAAGCCGTGCCAGATGTCGGCGTGCTCCGCGACGATGCGCAGCGTCACCCGTTCGCCGGCCCCGCCGACGAGCACCGGGATGTCTCGCGTCGGCGGCGGGTTGAGCTTCGCCCACCGCTCGCGGATGAGCGGCAGGTCGGCGCGCAACGTGCGCAGCCGGTCGGGCGCGGTGCCGAACTCGTACCCGTACTCCTCGTAGTCGCGCTCGAACCAGCCCGCACCGATCCCGAGGACCAGCCGGCCGTGGCCGCCATCGCGCGCGCTGATGTGATCGACCGTTCGCGCCATGTCGGCGAGCAGCTGCGGGTTGCGGTAGCCGGTGGATGACACGAGCACGCCGAGCTCGACCCGCTCGGTGACCTCGGCGAACGCCGCGAGCAGCGTCCACGCCTCGAGGTGCGCACCGTCCGGGTCGCCGCTGAGCGGGAAGAAGTGGTCCCAGCCGAACACGACGTCGGCCCCCGCCTCCTCGGCGGCCACGACGGCGGCCCGGAGTTCCGCATAGCTCGCGTGCTGCGGTTTCACCTGCACGGCGATGCGGGCTCGACGATCGGGGCGGGGCACGTGCGGCGTGACGGGCACGTCGAGCGTGCCCGTCGGCGCGATGCCGACTTCGGTTCCGGTCATGCTCGCGAGCCTACGCCGGGCGGCCGCGATGGCGGGCCGCCGACGATTGCCACGGCACGCTCCTGCGTGCTACCGTCCCGGTGATCGTGTCCGAGGCAGGAGGTGAGACCCATGAACGCAGTATCAGTGGGCGCTCCCCTGCAGTCCACGATCCGCGACTGAGGTAGTCGCCGCCGGGAGCGCCGAACGGCAATTCGCGAAAGGCGACTCCCATGAACAGCACCGCTTCTTCACCCCTGCACGATCCGTCGACGCCGGCCTCGAGCCACCCGATGCCGGTGGACGCCACGAACCGCATCCCCGTCCGAGGCGACCGAGCCCTCGTGCTCGGCGGCGGCGGGTCGACCGGCAACGCCTGGCTGATCGGCGTCATCGCCGGGCTCTTCGACGCCGGGCTCGACGTCACGACCGCCGACCTCACCATCGGCACCTCGGCCGGGTCGACGGCCGCCGCGCAGATCGCGGGCGCCACCCCGCCCGAGCTCTACGACGCGATCGTGACCGCGGCACCCCCGCATCGCCCCTCGCCCGGCACGCCCGCCGGCGGACCCGGCGCACCCGGCCGACCCGGCGGCCCTCGGCCGACCGGTACCGCGATCGACCACCTCGAACGAACGGCCCGGGTCATCGCCGTCTCCGAGGACGCCGCCGACATGCGCGCCCGCATGGCCGCATCGGCACTCGGCCTCGAGGCATCGTCGGACGACGCCCAGCAGGCGCAGTGGCGGTCGACCGTCGCCAATCGGCTGCCGAGCCGGGAATGGCCTCGTCGCAGCGTGCTCATCACGGCGCTCGACGCCGAGACGGGCGAATCGGTGGTCTTCGACCGCGACAGCGGCGTCGACCTGATCGACGCCGTCGCCGCAAGTTGTGCGGGCGGCTTCGCCTACCGGATCGGCGGCCACCCATACATCGACGGCGGCTACCGCACCAATGCCGAGAACGCCGACCTGGCCGCCGGATACGAGCGCGTGCTCGTGCTCTCGCCGTTCGGCGGCAGGACCCGGCTGCCGCGCGAGTGGGGCCTCGACCTCGCGACGCAGGTCGAGGCGCTGCGCGCCGGCGGCAGCCGCGTCGAGACGGTCGCGCCCGGCGGTGACGCCGCGCAACTGATCGGCGGCAACGCCATGAACCTCGCGCTGCGCCCGGCGGCGGCCCGGGCCGGTTACGAGCAGGGTCTCGCGCTCTCGGAGCCGCTGGCCGAGTTCTGGCGCTGACGTGAACGCGGCCGACCCTCGCGCCCGTCGAGGGTCGGCCGCGACGACGCCTCGATGCGACCGACCCGGTCATGAGCCCGTCACCCGACGCCCGCTACTCGACCACCGACGGGCGTCGGACACGGATGCGATCGACGACGCGCTCGACGACGGTGCCCGCCGGATGCAGCCCGGCGAGCGCCACCAGGCTCCACGCCTCGCCGACCGCGTCGAACGGGCAGGTGCAGCCGAGGCTGCGCTTCACCAGGTGGGTCGCCTCGAGGCAGTCGACGTACTGCTCCATCGTCAGCCCCGGCACTTCGCGCACGAGCGCGGTCGTCGAGACCTCGTCGCTCGTCATGCCCGTGAACGTGATGCCGCACGGGCACCCGTCGTACGGCCTTCGGCGACTCGCGTCGCACGTCTCGATCATGAAGACGAACTCGCCTTCGACGCAATCCATCACGTCAGTCGTTCGAGCACCCTGTGTGAGCCCCGTCGCGACCAGTACTTTCATCGCCCATCGTTCCGACCCGGCACGAGTTCAGTGGATAAGGTGCTCCACACGTTAGGCCCGGCCACTGACATCTCGCCGCGCCGGGAGCGGATCGGGGAGTGCGGGCCGGTCAGGGGTGCACGGTGGTCTCGATACGGCGCTGCGCGCCTACTCGACCGACCGACCGCGCTGCGCGCCTACTCGACCGACCGACCGCGCTTCGCGCCTAGGCGTCCGACGCGGGGCGCCGCAGGCGCAGCGTCACGACCTGGAAGGGGCGCAGGTCGAACTCCCACACGCGCGGACCCGCGTCGGCGAGCGCGACTCCGACCCCGGTTCCGCCAGTGCCCGACACGGGGCGCTCGAGCAGGTCGGTCGACTCGGCGACGGCGGCGAAGGATGCCTCGAGCCGCGCCCGCGCGCGGGCCCCGTAGGGCTCGTACGCGCGCACGACGACGTCGCCCGAGCCGTCCTCGGCGAGCTTGACCGCCTCGACCACGGCACCCGTCACCGTCACGAGCGGCTCGATCGCCGAGGCATCCACACCGCTGAAGCTGCGCAGCGGGAGGTTGAGCCGGTAGCCCTCGGCGATCGCCTCGGGGATGCCCGCGCCGGGCGCGATGGAGACGCGCAGGCGGTGGGCACCCTGGTCGGCCTCGGGGTCGGGGAAGCGCGGAGCGCGCAGCAGCGAGAGCCGCACCGTCGTGACGGTCGCGCCCGGGCGCGAGCAGTCCGACGCCCGTTGCGTGTCGTGCCCGTACGTCGCGTCGTTCGCGATCGCGACGCCGTAGCCGGGCTCGCCGACGTGCACCCAGCGGTGGGCGACGGTCTCGAAGCGCGCCGCGTCCCACGAGGTGTTCGCGTGCGTCGGCCGGTGGATGTGGCCGAACTGGATCTCGCTCGTCGCGCGGTCGGCGTGCACGTCGAGCGGGAACGCGAGCTTCAGGAGCTTCTGCCGCTCGTGCCAGTCGACCTCGAACTCGACCTCGAGCGCACGGTCGTCGGCCCCGAGCGACACCGTCTCGACGAGGCTGGACGCCCCGAACCGGCGCGCGATGCGCACCATTGCCCGTTCGTCGCCGACCGAACCGATCGCCGGCGGGACCACCTCGATCGACTCCGCCTCGCGCAGCTCGACGACGTTGCGGGCGTAGTGGGCGTCGATGTCCCACGCGTCCCACTGGTTGGGGGTGTCGCGGAAGAGCTGCAGCAGCTTCGCCGAACGGCCCGGGGCGATCGCCTCGCGGCCGAGCCGCCCGTCGGGCTCGCGATGGCGGAGGGAGACGAGCAGTCCGTCGGCGTCGAGCACCGCCACGAGGTGGGCGTTGGCGAGGGTGTACCCGCCATCGCCGGTCGAGTAGGCGCGCAGCGCCGTATCGGGAGCATCGTCATTCGCTGCGGCGTGGTCTCGATACGCTCCTTCGTCGCTAGATTTCGATACGGCGCTGGCGCGCCTACTCAATCCGGCGCTCGACCGACGGGCCCCACCCAGCGCCGGCACGCCCGACACCTCGTTCGGCCCGGCGTTCAGACGAAGCATCCCCTCGCCCGACCCGGCGAGCGCGCGCACCGATCGCTCGATGATCGCCTCCAGCACCTCGGCGACCTCGGCGTACTTCCGCTCGGCCTCGCGGTGCACCCACGCGATCGACGACCCCGGAAGGATGTCGTGGAACTGCTGCAGCAGCACCGTGTGCCACGCGTCCTCGAGCGCTTCGACCGGGTAGGGCGCCGCACCGCGCACCGCGGCCGTCGCCGCCCACAGCTCGGCCTCGCGCAGCAGGTGCTCGCTGCGACGGTTGCCGCGCTTCGTGCGCGCCTGCGACGTGTACGTGCCGCGGTGGAACTCGAGGTACAGCTCGCCCGCCCACACCGGCGGGTGCGGGTACTCGGCCTCGGCGGTCTCGAAGAACCGGCGCGGCGACGACAGCGTCACCCGCGGCGAGCCCTCGAGGTCGGCCGTGCGGTGCGCCGCGGCGATCATCTCGCGGGTCGGCCCGCCGCCCCCGTCGCCCCAGCCGAACGGCACGAGCGACGTGTTCGCGGTGCCCTTCTCGGCGTACTGGCGCTCGGCGCGCGCGAGCTCCGCCCCCGACAGCTCGGAGTTGTACGTGTCGACGGGCGGGAAGTGCGTGAACACCTCGGTGCCGTCGATGCCCTGCCACCGGAACGTGTGGTGCGGGAAGCGGTTCGTCTCGTTCCACGAGATCTTCTGCGTGAGGAACCAGCGCGACCCCGCCGCGCGCACGAGCTGCGGCAGCGCCGCCGAGTACCCGAACGAGTCGGGGAGCCACACCTCGAGCGGTTCGACGCCGAACTCCTCCATGAAGAAGCGCTTGCCCGTGACGAGCTGGCGCGCGAGCGCCTCGCCGCCCGGCAGGTTCGTGTCGGACTCGACCCACATGCCGCCGACGGGCACGAACGACCCCTCGGCGATGCGCGCGCGCACCCGCTCGAACACCTGCGGGTACTGCTGCTTCAGCCACGCGTACTGCTGCGCCGACGACGCGGCGAACACGAGGTCGGGATGCTCCTCGATGAGCGCGTCGACGTTCGAGAACGTGCGCGCCACCTTGCGCACCGTCTCGCGGGTCGGCCAGAACCAGGCGCTGTCGATGTGCGCGTGCCCGACGGCGTGGATCCGGTGCGAGCTCGCCCAGGCGGGTGCCGCCAAGACCGGGGCGAGGATGCTTCGCCCGAGTGCCGCGGTGCCGGCGATGTCGTCGGGATTCATCTCGTCGATCATGCGCTCGAGCGCCCGCACGATCTGCGCGCGCCGCGTCGACGCCTCGGGCAGCTGCGCCTCGAGGCCGCGGAGCGTCCACACGTCCTGCACGAGCTCCCACACGGTCACGTCGCGGAGCGCGAGGTCGACCGCGCCGAGCACGTAGATCGGGTCGTCGCCCGCCGTCTCCCACTCGCCGCGAGGTGTCGGCGCGAACGACCAGTTCTGGCTGATGTCGGGATTCGACGCCGCCTCGAGGTACACGACGGAGTCGGAGATCAATTCCAGCGGCACCGCACGGTTCAGCGGTTCGACCGCCTTCGCGATCGTGCCGTCGGGTCGCCACACGAGCGCCTCCGCCTGGAAGCCCGGCGCGACTCCGATGAACCCGAGGTCGACCACGAGCTCCCAGCGCGTTTCGCCGCTCCGGTCGGTCGAGTAGGCGCCGCTCCGGTCGGTCGAGTAGGCGCGCAGCGCGGTATCGAGACCACCGGGCACCTCGGGCAGCGCGACCCGGAACCACGTCGTGCCCCACGCGCGCCCCCACGCGTCGCCGGGGGCGACGGGCGTGAACTGCTGCGCGACCGCCTCGGCGAACGGCACGGGTTCGCCCGGTGCCTCCCACCGCTCGAGCCGCGCCGGAACGCGCGACCGATAGATCGCCGGTTCGAGCCGCTCGCGCACGAAGCGCGCGATGCGGGTCTCGACCAGGGCGGAATCGTCGTGCATGCGGGCTCCCCTATCCCTTGACCGCGCCCTGCAGGGCGAACGAACCGCCGATGCCGCGCGACACGAGCACGTACAGCGCGATGACCGGCAACGAGTACAGCAGCGAGAAGGCGGCGAGCTGGCCGTAGGCGACGGTGCCGTACTGGCCGAAGAAGCTGTAGATGCTCACGGCAGCAGGTTGCTTCGCCGGACTCAGCAGCAGGATGAACGGCACGAAGAAGTTTCCCCACGCCTGGATGAACACGAAGATGAACACGACCGCGATGCCGGGCCGCATGAGCGGCACGACGATGCGACGCAGGGTGCCCATCGCCGACGCGCCGTCGACCCACGCCGCCTCCTCGAGCGAGACGGGCACCGAGTCCATGAAGTTCTTCATCATCCAGATCGCCATCGGCAGGCTCGTCGCCGCCATGAAGAACGTCACCGCGGCGAGGTTGTCGAGGTAGCCGAGCCTCACGAACAGACTGTAGACCGGCACCATGATCGCAGTGATCGGCAGGCACGTGCCGAACAGGATCGCGTAGAGGTACGGCTTGTTGAACCGCGACTGGTACCGCGACAGCGGGTACGCCGCGAGCACGGCGACGAGCACCGTCACGATCGCGGTGCCGGTCGAGAGCAGGGTCGAGTTCCACAGCGGCAGCAGTGTGCCGTCGACGGTGAGCACCGCCTGGTAGTGGTCGAGCGTGAACCCCTCGGGCACCTCGGTGCGCTGGCTCGGTGACGGGTCGATCGAGGCGAGCACGAGCCACGCGAGCGGCACGAGGAAGCACACGCCGATGAGGGCGAGCGCCAGGTTCCGGGCGAGGGATGCCGCGGCACGGCGCGGCGACGCGAGGTTCACGTGTCACGCTCCGGACGCAGCATCCTGATGTAGCCGACCGAGAAGATCGCGCCCACGACGATCATGACGACCGCGATGGCCGAGCCGTAGCCGATCTGCTGGAACTTGAACGCCTCCTGGTACGCGAAGATCGGCAGGGTCGAGCTCGCCATGCCGGGTCCGCCCTGCGTCATCACCCAGATGAGCGTGAACACGGCGAGCGTCTGCAGCGTGATGAGCATGAGGTTCGTCGCGATCGACGAGCGGATCATCGGCAGCGTCACCCACCACAGGCGCTTCGCGCCGCCCGCACCGTCGACGATCGCCGCCTCGGTGATCTCGGGCGGCACGTCGTTGAGTGCGGCCTCGTACACGAGCATCGAGAACGCGGTGCCGCGCCACACGTTCGCCAGCATGACCGCGAGCATCGGGAAGTCGAACAGCCAGTTCGGGCCGGCGATGCCGACGGCGGCGAGCAGCTGGTTGAGGGTGCCGTCATCGGCGAAGTACGCGTACGCCGCGAACGCGGCGACGATCTCGGGCAGCACCCACGCGGCGACGACCGTCGTGCCGACGACCGCGCGCACCCCGCGGTTCGCCTTCACCATGAGCAGCGCGAGCCCGAGGCCCAGCAGGTTCTGCCCGATCACGGCCGAGCCGAGCACGAAGACGAACGTGAGCAGCAGCGACAGCGGGAAGGCGCGATCGGTGAAGAGGTCGACGTAGTTCTCGAGCCCGACCCACTGCGGGTCGCGCGCCGCCCGCCCCGTCAGCGCGGTGTTCGTGAACGAGACGTAGACCGCCCAGACGACCGGGCCCACCATGAAGAGCGCGAGCAGCACGATCGACGGGGCGACCGGCAGCAGGCGCACGAGGGCCCGCCGGCCGTGCCGGGGCGGTTGCCGGCCGACGCGGAAGTTCGGGTCATCCCGCGTCGGCCGGCCGCCTTCGATCGGCGGCGACGAAACCGCGACCATGCTCCTAGCCGGTCACGTTGTCTTCGCCGACGATTCCGACCACCGCCTCGTCATAGGCGGCAGCCGCCTCTTCCGGAGACATCTGCCCGGTCATGACGGCCTCGGTGGCCGCCTGGATCTCCGCGGAGATCTGAGGGTAGTCGGCAGTCGCCGGCCGGAAGTGCGTGTACGTCACCAGATCGGTGAAGAACCCGATGAAGGGGTTCGCCTCGAGGTACGCCGGGTCCTCGGCGACGTCGGTGCGCACCGCGATCTGCGAGTTCGCGATGTTGTACTGCAGCGCGTTCTCCTTGTCGAGCGCCATCGCGAGGAAGTCGAAGGCCGCGTCGGGGTTGTCGCTGTTCGCGCCGACGGCGAGCGTCCAGCCGCCGGAGAGGCTCACCGCGCCCGGGCCCTGCCCGGTCTGCGTCGGGAAGGCCGCGACGCCGATGTCGTCGACGTACTCGGGCCAGGCGTACTGGCCGCCCTCCATCCAGAACGACGGCGACCAGGAGCCCTCGATCGTGCCGCCGATCTCTCCGTTCGGGAACCACTCGCCGAAGAGCTTCTGCCACATCGAGGCGTCGAGCGCGACGTCGGGCGCGGGCGCGAGGCCCTCGGAGTAGAGCGTCTCGATGAACGCGAGCGAGTCGACGAAGCCCTGCGAGCCCGTGACCCACTTCTTCTCGTCGGCGTCGTAGAGCACGTCGTCGGTGCCGTACATCAGCATGCCGAAGCCCTGCATGACCGAGCCCTCGCCGGCCGGCTTGCCGGAGTAGACGTTGAACGCGACCTTGTCGGGCGACGCCTCGTGCACCTTTCGGGCGGTGTCGAGGATCTCCTCCCACGACTTCGGCTCCCACGGCAGGGCGACGCCCGCCTCCTCGAGCACCGACTTCGAGTACCAGATGCCGCGGGTGTCGGTGCCGAGCGGCACCGCGTAGACGCTGCCGTCGTCGGCGCGGCCCGCCTCTTTCGCGCCCTCGTTGAACTGCGACCAGTCCTCCCAGTCGGCGAGGTACTCGTCGAGGTTCAGCAGGTAACCGGCGTCGACGTCGCTGCGCACCTTGAACGTGTCTTCGTAGAAGACGTCGGGCGCGGTGTCGGGGCTCTGCTGCATGAGGGCGAGCTTGGTGCCGTAGTCGGCCTCGTCGGCGACGATCGGCTCGAGCGAGACCGTGATGCCCGGGTTCGCCTTCTCGAACTCGGGCTTGACCTTCTTGAAGAGGTCGTCGAGCGCGACGAACGCGTCGGTCTTCTGGTACACGATGCGGATCGTCTGGTCGTCACCGCCGCCCGAATCGGCACTGCAGCCCACGAGGGCGACGGTCGCGGCCGCGACGAGCGCGAATGACAGGGTGGCGCGGGTGCGGTGCATGATCTCGTGCTCCTTTGCTCGAGTGCTGCAGTGCGATTCGGGCGGATCGGGTGGTGCGTCGGGTAAATCGACCCGTCGGGGCATCGGGCTCATTTCGGGCGTGCGGAAGCGACACGCCCCGTGGAGATCGTCGGCTCCCCCGAACCACGCTCCGCGGGGCGTTCGCGTTCCCCACGTGGACATAGTAAATCGAATGGAGTTAGTCGGCAAGTGGCAGTTCTCCCCATCGACACGACCCCGCCGGTCGAGTAGCGCCCGACCGCCGGTCGAGTAGCGCCTGACCCGCCGGTCGAGTACCGCCGTCAGCCGAGCAGCAACCGCGTCGCCGACGGGCTGAAGCTGCGCTCGAGCACGAGGCTCGCCGCGCCGATCGCGGCGACGTCGTCGCCGACCCCCGTGCCCGTGACCGCGATGCTCCGGAGCGCGGCGGTCGCGCTGTACTCGGCGAGCCGCGGCGGAATGCGTTCGAGGTACCGCGCCTCGAGGCGGTCCCAGAACGGGCCGCCGAAGACGACCCGGTCGACGTCGAGCAGGTTCGTCAGCACGGCGACCGCGCGCGCCGTGCGGTCGGCGGCGCGGTCGAGGATGGCTCCGGCGGAGGCATCCCCCGCGGCGGCCGCCTCGCAGAGCAGGTCGAACTGCGCGTCGATCTCGCGCGGCGTCTCGTGCGGGGCGGGCGCGAGCACGCCCGCCGCCTCGCCGTCCTCGACCATCGACAGCGGCGTGATCGTGACCGCGATGCAGCCGCGCTGCCCGCAGAAGCACATCGGGCCGTCGGGATCGGTGACGATGTGGCCGATCTCGCCCGCGTTGCCCGAGACGCCGCGCATCGACTCGTCGCCGAGCACGAGGCCGGCGCCGATGCCGGTGCCGATGTAGAAGAAGACGAACGATCCGGTGCCGCTCTCACCGCCGACCCAGGTCTCGGCGACGGCGGCGGCGATCACGTCCTTGTCGACGAGCACGGGCAGTCCGGTCGACGCCTCGAGCGCGTCGCGCAGGGGAACGCGATGCCACCCGTGCAGGTTCGGCGGGTCGACGATCGTGCCGCGCTCCTGGTCGATGGGGCCCGGGGCGGCGAGCCCGAGGCCCACGATCTTGTCGCGGGCGATGCCGGAGTCGTCGACGAGCTGTTCGAACCGGTCGTGGATGCGGCCCATGACGTGCTCGGGGTCGGCCGCCTTCGGCGTGCGCAGCCGGCTGTGCGCGACGACCCGACCGGTGAGGTCGAGCAGCACGAAGGTCATGACGGCGGGGTCGATGTGCACGCCGGCGGCGTAGAGCCCGTCGGGGTTCAGCCGCAGGATCGTGCGCGGCTTGCCGAGGCCGGCGGCACTCGTCTTGCCCGCCTCGACGATGAGCGCGTCGTCGAGCAGCCGCCGCGCGATGTTGCTCACGGTCTGGGTCGAGAGGCCCGTCATCTCGACGAGCTCGACCCGGCTGCGCCCCTCGGGAGCGCGGCGGATGGCGTCGAAGATCACCGAGCGGTTGAAGTCGCCCATACGGGGCAGGTTCGTGCCGCGGCGGGCTGACGGGGCGGATGACTGCGGCTGCGCCGACGACGCCGGGTTCGATAGCGTGGATGTCGGAGCCTGCGCCATCTCGTGCCCCCTCCCCACAGGTTCGCCGCCTCACGAACCGCCTCTCTCGAGTTTGTCACATCGATGGACAAATTGGGAGGGAGCGCTCTCACATTCCGGACGCTCGGACCGAAACGACGCCTCCTCGCCGGTTTCGAACTCGATGCGGTGCGCACGAGCGGCGCCTCACGCCATGTCGCCCCGCCACGAAACCACTCAGAGGTCGCGCCAATGGATCGCTGAATCGCCCGGAGCTTGGCTCCTATCGTTTCTGTGGCTGGCGGCGGCCAGGACGGCTGGGTCTACGGACCACCTGCGCGGAGCAACTCGTCCCTGCCCAGTACGACTCCAACGACGGTTCCATGCATCGCGGTAAGCCGCCGAGCGCGTGTCACTCTGGAACGCGCGACCACACGACCACACGACCACACCTCGCGCGACCACACGACCACACGACCACACCTCGCGCGACCACACGACCACATGACCACACGATCCGTGGTCGGAACCTCCCGCCGGAGCGTTCGACGCGGACGGAGTCGAGGCCTACTGCTCCCCGAGCAGCATCCCGCGTTCGGTCGTCTGCCGGCGCAGCGCGTCGAGGTACTCGGCGTAGGCCTTCTTCGTCTTCGAGTAGCCGATCGCGCCGCCCTTGACCGCCCCGAGGCCCGTGGCCTCGTCGAAGCGCAGCCACGTGTTGCCGTACTGGTCGACGCCGATGTCGAAGGTGAACGAGATGTGGAAGTTCTTGCCCGCGAGCGCGCCGAGGAGCATCGTCTTCGAGAAGTCGCCGCGCTCGAGCTTGATGCTGCCGTGGTTCGGCTGCGTCGCCTCGTAGCCGAGGGCGCGCGAGATCTCGATGACGACGGGCACGGTCTGCTGGTCGTTGCCGGAGAGGATGAGCTGGGTCATGGGTCGGGCTCCTGGGTTCGGGTCGGGGTTCGAGTGCTGGGTCCGGGTCGATCGGCGGCGGTCAGGCGTAGGCGTACGGCTGCGGCTGCCCGTGCCCGGTCGACCGGGGCAGCCCGCGCCACGGCTCGGTCCGCCCGTAGGCCAGGTATGCGGCCCACACGAGCGGGAGGAAGACGTAGAGCACCGTCCAGCCGGTCGACTTGCCGAAGCCCTGGTTAATCTGGTTCACCGCGATGATGATGAACACGAGCGACACGATGCTTCCGCCCGGCACGAAGCCGAGCATCGCGATCCAGCCGGACTGTCCGCCGAGTTCGAGCAGCCTCCAGGTGCCGTACACCGGCACCCACGCCGGCCAGCCCTCGACGCCGATTCTCTCGAACACGTTCGAGAGCAACCAGCCGTTCATGACGTACACGAGCACGCCGTAGAGCAGCAGGAAGCCGTAGAACGCGAGATAGGGCATGAAGAGGCCGACGACGTCGAGAGTCGGCTCCTGGGCGGCGAGCGGGTGCATGACGGTTCCGTTCATCGATCGGCGGGCACGATATCGAGGCTGAGCAATTCGTCGGCATCCAGCAGCGTCTCCCGGACGAGGAAGCCGTCAGCGCATTCGACGGTGTAGAGGACACCTGCGGAGATGCCCGGGAAGGCGCGGGCGACCGCCACGCCAGGACCGCCATCCCAGACGTAATCGACCGCGATCGCGTCGGCGTACCGCCAGTACGATCCGTCGCTGGCCGCGGTGATCATGGTGTCGTACGCGTTCACCTCGTCGACCTCCACTCCGCCGGCCGCTTCGACGAGCGCCATGCTCGCGTCCCGGTCGGTCTGGGCGGGGTCGTCGACGGGATCGAGCTCGACGTCCGAGAAGCGGACGGTACAGCCCGTGTCGGCGTTCCGGTACTCTCCGGAGTTCGCAGCAGCCGGGCTGATCTCCTCCCATTCGGGATCGTCCGCGAACGAGTTCCCCAGTCGGACGAATCCACCGGCTTCGACCTCGACGTCCCACACCAGGTCGCGGTGATCCGCAGGCCCTGAGGACGCCCATCCCGGATCCCCGGCGACCGCTGTACCGTACGCGGCGACCGGCACGAGCATGGCGACGATCATCCAGAACACGAAGACGGGAATCGCGATGATCGGCAGCGCCGACACGATGATCGCGGCGGTGAGCGCTCCGGCGAGCCCTGTGGGGCGCTCGCCGCCCGACGGAGGTACCGGCGGCACCGGCGCGGACGGGTCGAGCGTCACGAGTCCTCCAAGCGGATTCCGTGCCGGGGTTGGCACTGCCAACCGATGCTAGTGGGCGCAGCCCACTCGCACGATGGGGACCCCTCCACTCGCTCTCCCTTGTCGGTCGAGTAGCGAGCGACGAAGGAGCACGCGTGTCGAAACCGCCTACGCGTCGACCGCTGGTTTCGATACGCGTCGTCGCTCCGCGCCGGCGCTACTCAACCGGCGGATGCGCGGCGCTCCGCCTTCGCGAGGTTGGCGACGAGCTCGTCGCGCGTCTGCGCACCGGCCGAGTAGGCGGGCTGATCGCGCTCGACCTTCCAGCTGTCGTCGAGCGGGCCGACGTTCACGGCGTCGAATCCGAACTCGTCGTACAGCGAGGTGACGAAGGCCGCGGCATCCTCGTGGTCGCTCGCCGTGGCGAGCGCGCGGCGGGCCGGGTCGCCGGCCGGACGCCCCTCGGTCGTGATGTCGGCGGCGACGATGTGGTTGAAGCCCTTCGCGACGCGGCTCGTCGCGAGGTGCTTCTGCAGCATGCCGGTGACGGTGTCGCGGCCCTCGTCGAGGGCGGGCACGTGGCCGTCGCGCTCCCAGTAGTAGTTGTCGGTGTCGATGACGATCTTGCCCGCGAGCGGCTCGACCGGGATCGACGCGTACGCCTTGAACGGCACGGTGACGACGGCGATGTCGGCGGCGGCCGCGGCCTCGTCGGCGGTGGCGGCGCGGGCCGACGGACCGAGCTCGGCGATGAGGCCCTCGAGCGTCTCGGGGCCCCGCGAGTTCGCGATCACGACCTCGTATCCGCTCTTGACGGCCGCGCGGGCGACCTGGCTGCCGATGTGTCCTGCACCGATGATTCCGAGAGTGGTCATGGTGGTTCCAACGCGGTCACCCGCGAGTTGTTCCCCACCTCGCCGGTCGAGGTGCGAGCGACGCCGGAGCACGCGTATCGAGACCACCACCCGCCGGAATGGGTTTCGATACGCGTCGTCGCTGGGCGCCGGCGCTAGTCGACCGGCGGGCGCGGTCGTAGGCTGACCGCATGGCTGCGGCTCTGGGGGATCCGGTTCGTCACGCGCTCGAGTCGGTGCTCGACTCCGTTCGAGATCGCACCGACGGCGCGGTCGCGTCGTACATTCCCGAGCTCGCGAAGGTCGAGCCCGAGCAGCTCGGCGTCGCGCTCGCGAGCACGCACGGCGTCGTGCACGAGGCGGGCGACGTCGAGGCCGAGTTCACGATCCAGTCGGTGTCGAAGCCGTTCGTGTTCGCCCTCGCGGTCGACGCGCTCGGACTCCCCGAGGTGACGAAGCACGTGGGCCTCGAGCCGAGCGGCGAGCCGTTCAACGCGATCAGCCTCGACGAGCCAACCGGTCGCCCGATGAACCCGCTCATCAACGCGGGCGCCATCGTGACGACCTCGCTCATCGCGGGCGACACCGCCGACGAGAAGTTCGCCGTCGTGCGCGCGGGCATCGAGCGCTTCGCCGGCCGCGACCTGCAGGTGAACGAAGAGGTGTACTCGTCGGAGGCATCCACCGGCGACCGCAACCGCGCGCTCGCGTACCTCACCCGGGCGGCCGGCACCCTCGGGTCGGCGGTCGACGTGGCGACGCTCGCGTACTTCCGCCAGTGCTCGCTCAGCGTGAACGCGCGCGACCTCGCGATCATGGCGGCGACCCTCGCGACCGGCGGCGTGAATCCCGTGACCGACGAGCGGGTCATCAGCGAGGATGCCGCGCGCTGGACCACCGCGGTCATGACGAGCTGCGGCATGTACGACGAGTCGGGCGACTGGATGGTGCGCGTCGGCCTGCCCGCGAAGAGCGGGGTGGGCGGCGGCATCGCGGCGGTGCAGCCCGGACAGTTCGGCATCGGAACGTTCAGTCCGCGCCTCGACGCGCGGGGCAACAGCGTGCGCGGCGTCGCGACCCTCGAGCTGCTGTCGCAGCGGCACGGCCTGCACATGCTGCAGCACCACGGAGCGCAGCTGTCGCCGATCGCGTCGCTGTCGCGCGACGGCGCCGGTGCCGGCGGTTCGTCCGGCGACACGGTCGCGATGCTGCGCGGCGAGATCCTGTTCTCGGAGGCCGAGGAGATCCTGACCCGCCTCGCTCCCCTGGTGGGCGATCATGGATGCCTCGTGCTCGACTTCACCGCGGTGACGAGGGTGGCCGCGGGCTCGCGCAAGATCTTCGCCGCCCTGCCCGAGGCGATGGGCCGGCTCGACGACGGGCGCCCGCGCGTCGAGGTGCGCGACCCCGACGGCGTGCTCGCCGCCCCTCCGGTCGGTTGAGTAGCGCCCGACGAAGTCGGCCGCGTATCGAAACCACCGCCGCGAGCAGCCTCAATACGCCGGAACGAGCTGCACCGCGAACAGCCGGTCGACTTCCGTGCGCACCGCCGCGACCTGTCGCCGGTCGTCGCACCGGAGTCGGGTCATCGGGTCACGGCTGCTCCCTCATCTCCAGCGTCACATGGCCGACGTCAGCGTGAGGATGAGGCGTTGGTCGACGGCGGCGCGCACCTGGTCGAGCACCACGTCGTCGGGGCAGTCGATCGTGTAGGCGACGCCCTCGCCGATGCTCGGGAATGCCCGAGCGACGCCGACGACCGACCGGTCGCCGTCGGCGAGGTCGACGGTGACCGCGTCGGCGCGCCCCCAGCTTTCGCCGTCGGCAGTGAATGTCGTGATGGAGTCGTCGACCGCGTCGGCGTCGGCGAAGTCGAGTTCGACCGCGGACCGCAGCAGGGCGAGGCTCGCGACGCGGTCGCCGTGGGTGACGTCGATCGCCGACAGCGGGGCGTTCGCGAACCAGACGCGGCATCCGCTCGGGGAGTTCTCGTAGACGGCATCGTTGTGGTTGATGTAGCTCTCGCCCTCGCCACCGGCCCGCGTCCAGTT
Source organism: Agromyces solani (assembly GCF_058349925.1). Lineage (NCBI taxonomy): Bacteria > Bacillati > Actinomycetota > Actinomycetes > Micrococcales > Microbacteriaceae > Agromyces > Agromyces solani. The sequence continues at coordinate 434,370 of NZ_JBYRER010000001.1, read as the reverse complement.
GAAATCGTCGGCGAAGCCGTCGTGTACCCACGTGTAGGCGTCGCCGCCGAGTCGGACATCCCACGGCAGGTCTGCGGGAATTTCGGCGGAGAGCGAGCTGTCGGACTGGTCGCTCTCGTCCTCCGCGGCCGGAGCCGTGGCCGCAGCAGTGGCCGCGGCAGTGGCGGTCGTAGTCGCGGTGAGGCTCGCGACGACCATCCAGATGATGAGCGCGGGCATCGCGAGCATCGGCAGGACCGAGACGATGATCGCCGCCGTGAGTGCGCCGGCGAGCCCCTTGGGGCGACCGGGATGCTGCGGGGCGGGCGGTGCGCCCGCGGCTGGAGCGTAGTTCGGAACGGGCTGGATCGGCGGCGCGAGGGGTGCGGGCGGCACCGGCGCCTGCACCGAGGGCGGCTGCGGTGCGGGTGGCGGCGCCTCGGTCGGCTGCCTCGCCGGCTGCTGCGGCAGGGTCGGTTCGTCAGTCACAGGGTTCTCCATCGGGTTGGAGCGCAGGGTCGCTGAGGATCGATCGTAATGGCCCCCGTACCCGCCGGCTTCCACGGCCGCTCGAGCAGCGCCCGACGAACTCGATCGGGTTCAAGACCGGTGCCCATGCCCCCGCTGAATCGAGCGATTGCGGGGGAAGCCTCATCGCGAAGTCGGCCGCGTTTCACGACCGGCGGCCCCATGCGCCCCCTGAACCGAGCGATCGCGGCGGAAGTGTCATCGCGAAGCCCGCCGCCACATGAACGTGTGACCTCGGGCATGTGGATTTATGGAGTTGTGGCCTCCGGACCTGGGAGTTGCCGTGGCACCAGGTGTGGTCAAGTGGTCATGTGGTCCCCCGACCTGTGGCCATGTGGTCAAGTAGCCACCCAACCTGTGGCCATGTGGTCAAGTGGCCACCCAACCTGTGGCCATGTGGTCAAGTAGCCACCCAACCTGTGGCCATGTGGTCAAGTAGCCACCCAACCTGTGGCCATGTGGTCAAGTGGCCACCCGACCTGTGGCCATGTGGTCAAGTGGTCGCCTGCTGGGGAGAGACTGCACCCGCCATCGGGGCGACCACCGTGTTCAGCGCCGCATTCTGCGCCGCGTTCAGCACCGCGTTCAGCGCCGGCGAGCGCCCTACCTGTGCCGGCCGGCGCGGCTCAACGGCGGCGACGCTCGAGCAGGGCGGTGCGGCGGGCGTCGAGCGCGCCGAGGCGGTGGCGCAGGGTGAGGAGCAGGGCGGCGACGCGGTCGCGGTGGTGCGGCTCGAGCGCGTCGGTCGCCTCGAGGTCGGCGGCCTTCTGCGCGAGCGAGCGGATGCGCCCCACGAGGTCGCGGCGCCAGACCTGGTACTGCTCGTCGGGGCGGGAGGCGAGCCGCTCGAAGCGATCGTCGATGAGCGCGAGGCGCAGCTCGAGTTCCTTGACCTCGGCGGAGAACCGGGCGAGATCGGTACGGCGACGGGCGGTCGCCGCCTGGCGGGCTTCGCGTGCGGCGAGCTCTGCGGCTGTGGTGGTCGTGCGGGTGGGCGGCGGCGTCGGAACGATGCGGGAAGAGTCGAACCCCATGGTCGTCTCCTGAAGTGACTCCGGCGTCGGCCGAAGATCACGACGTTAGACGGGGCCTCCGACATCGGTTCATGCGTTGCGTGGTTTCGATACGCGTCGCCGCTCCGCGTCGGCGCTACTCAACCGGCGGGGGGAGCTTCGCGTCGGCGCTACTCAACCGGCGGGGGCTTCGCGTCGGCGCTACTCGACCGGCGGCGGGGGTTCACAGCGCCCGACGAGCTCACGAGAATCGAAGCATGGCGATGGGGTGGTTCAAGCGGGGGTGGCTGACGTTCATCCAGCACACGCTCAACCGGCTCACGCTCTGGAAGGCGCGGCGCGGCGCCGGGCCGTTCGCGCTCATCCGGACCACGGGGCGCAAGAGCGGCCGCACCTTCGAGACGCCGCTCGTGCTCGCGCGCGTGCGCGAAGGTTTCGTCGCCGAGCTCACCTACGGGCCCGAGGTGAACTGGTATCGCAACGTCGTCGCCGCGAACCGGGCGACGGTCGTCTGGAAGGGGCGCGCGTTCGAGGTCGTCGGCATCGAGCCGATCGAGACCGCGGCGGGCCTGCGCGCCTTCGGCCCGGCGAGGTCGTGGTTGCTGAAACTGCTGCGACGGAAGGAGTTCCGGTTGCTGCGCGAGGCGCGACCGGGATCAGGTTGGAGTCCTGACGGCGCCGAGGCATCCGGTTCGTCGTGAACCGCCGCGCCGAGGCATCCGGTTCGTCGTGAACCGCCGCCCCGAGGCATCCGGCTCGCGGTCGTGAAACCGGATGCCCCGGTCAGTGCGCCGCGTGCAGGTGCAGGCGGTGGACGAGGCGGTGCAGGCGTCCGGCCTGCGCCGCGCGGTCGGCGCGGTCTACCGTGCGGCGCTCGCCCTCGGTGCGGCGGCGCTCGTTCGCCGCGGCGGCGAAATCGGCGTCGTTGCGGGTGATGGTCGTGGCGATGAAGCCGGCTGCGAGGTCCATGGTTCCGATCCCTTTCGGATGCTTCGCGGCCGACGTTCCGGCCGCCTGAGAACAGATTCGTCGCTGAGGTACCGGGGTCGTATCGGGCGGGTGCCGTATCTTCGCGGCGTCGTCGGGCGGGCGCGGCGCCTGAGGTACCTCAGGGCCGTCTGAGGTACCTCAGATCGTGCCGGTCGCGCGGCATCCGACCCTCGCCGCGCGGTCGGCAGATGGGTAGCCTCAGAGGTGGAACCGGACCGGAAGGTGGTGAGTTCCATGGATGCGACGAAGCAGTGGAGCGTCACCGTCGACATCGACGAAGAAGAGAACAGCACGATGGCCGAGGCCACGGTGCGGACGCCCGCCGGTCGGGAGGTGACCGGCGTCGGCAAGGCCGACCGAAATCCGCTCGACCCGAACGTGCCCGCGATCGGCGACGAGCTCGCGGTCGCCCGCGCGCTGCGCGACCTCGCCGAGCGGCTGCTGCACACGACGGAGAAGGACATCTCGGGCATGACCGGGCAGCCGGCGCACGTGCATCGCTAGGGAGCAGGGCGCGTCGGTGACGCTGCCTCCGGCAGCAAGCACTGGCCGCGCTCCCCCGCACGCGCTAGCCTCGCGCCCATGACCTGGATGCACGGCACGACCGCCACCGGCGTGCCCTACTCGGCCCGCGCCGCGACCCGCCCCGAAGCGCCCATCGTCGTCGGCTGGCATCTGCTCGACCCACCGTCGACGCCCGCCGCGATGGCCGCGGCGCTGCCGCTCGACGGCCTCGACGCGCACGTCGCCTACCTCGGCCTGCCGCTCAGCGGCGAGCGCGCGCCGTACGCCGACTTCGAGGAGTTCCTCACGAGCGGCATCGACGTGGTCACCGACTTCTTCGGGCCGATGCACGAGCAGGCGCTGGCCGAGTTCCCGGCGACGCTCGACGAACTGCGCGGCACGCTCGGGGCGTCGGATGACTCGGCGCTGGCGGTGCTCGGCGGGTCGGCCGGCGCATCCGTGACGGCCGAGGTGTTCGCGACCCACGCGGCCTCGCACCGCATCGCCGCGTGCGTGCTCATGAACCCGATGCTGCAGCTGCGGCCGATGGTCGACGCGATGGGCGAGTTCCTGCCGGAACCGTACACGTGGACGCCCGCCGCCGACGCGGTCGCCGAACGCATGGACTTCGTCGCGCGGGCCGGCGAGCTCGCGGGCGCCAGCGGCCCGCTGCTCGTCATCGAGGGCTCCGACGACGAGCCGCACTTCCTCGCGGCGGTGCGCGAGCTCGAACGCCTCGGCATCGGCGACGTGCGCTACGTCGACGGCGTCGCGCACGCGCTCGCCGCCTGGCCCGAGGATGCCTCGGCCGAACGCACCGAGGGCGCGAAGACGTACGACCGCATCGCGGCGGAGTGGCTCACGAGGGTCCTCGCGGCATAGCGCCATTCACCGTGTGCAAATCGTGATCCTGACGCTTCGCAGGATCCCTTAGAGTTGCACGCGATCCAGCGGAGAGAACCGTCCGGATCGCACGCCGTGTCGAAGACGATCGCCGAGGAAGCCGCCCATGACCAACAACGTCCCCACCGCAACGCCACCCGGCTGGTACCCGGCGCCCGACGGGTCGTCGGTGAACTGGTGGTGGGACGGCGAGCGATGGACGCAGCCGCAACAGCCGACCCAGCTGCCGCCGCTGCACCAACCGGCACAGCGGCCCGGGGCGACCGGCGCCATCGCCAAACTGGCGATCGCCGTCCAGGTGCTCCTGCTTGTCTGGGTCGTCATGGCCATCGCCACCATCTGCGTCGAGATGTTCGGAATCACCGTGGCAGGCGAATTCCTCAGCGGCCGCGACACGAGCGTCGACAAGCTCGAGCTGTACGACCAGAGCATCCTCGTGGTCGGCATCATGTCGTCGATCGTCTACGTCTCGACCGGAGTGATTTGGGTCATCTGGCAGTACCGAGTCGCCAAGCAGGTCGCCGGCCAGACGCGCCGATCACCGGGATGGCACGCCGGCTCCTGGTTCGTGCCCATCATCGCCCTTTGGTTCCCGTATCAGAACATCTCGGACCTTTGGCGAGCCGTCGGCCGCACTCGACCCTCCTGGCTGATCGTCTGGTGGTTGCTTTGGATCGTCAGCGGCTTCATCATGCAGATTTCGACCCGTATCTCCCTGTCTGCCGAGGACCTCGAAATGTTCCGTGTCGCGATGTGGCTGAGCGTCGCGCGCGATGTTCTCCTGTTGGCGGCTGTGCCGCTGGCGTTGCTGGTCGTCCGCGGGATCACCCAGGGCATCGTGCAGCGGTCGTCGTATCCCGTGCCGTCGCCGGTGGCCTCGCCGGTCGCCTGACGACGCCCGCCGGGCTGATCCGGTGGCGGGGCCGGGGTGAGCGGCCCGCCGCTCACCCCGCCCGCCAGAACTCCAGTTCGCTGATCGACGTGTCGTGCGCGCCGTCGTCGCCGACACCCGACCAGGTGGTGCGGATCGTCAGGGTGACGTAGTCGGTCGAGCCCGCCACGACGCCCAGCTGCCGAAAGCGCTGGAACGTCGCCGCGTCGCCGTCGCGCAGCACCGACACCCTCGTGCCCGCCTTGGTGGCGACCTCGAGCTGCCGCGCCCGCGAGTTCTCGCGGTAGAGCCCGAACGTCTTCGCGTAGCCGTTCACGACGCAGATCATGCGCAGGTCGGTGCCCGGCTCGAACGTCACCGTGATCGACTCCCCCGCGCCCGTGCCCTCGGCGCTCTCCGCCCAGGCGGTGCCGGCGTCGCCGTCGATCGCGTCGCCCGGCGGATGCCCGTGCTCGGGGTCGGCCGCCATCGGGTCGATCGTCATGGTGCTCGACGCGTCGATCGCGACCGGCGTCGCGACGACGAGGCCGCGCGGGTCGTCGCAGCTCGGTTCGGCCAGCAGCGTCTCGCGCACGACGGGCGTCAGCCACACGAGCAGCACCGCCGTGATCGCACCGGCGATGACGCCGGCGAGCACGCCGACCACCGTCTCGGAGCCGAACCAGGACGACCGGCTGCGCCGCACGACGGGTCGCCCCGCCGTGTCGCGTTCGGTGCCGTCATCGCCGGTCATGTCGATCTCCCCGCATTCCCGACACTAGGGATGTCGCGGCGAGACCGGAAGCCCCCCGACCGGGCACGCTCCGCGCGACCCTCAGATCCACCCCTGCTGCCACGCCTTCTCGGCGGCCTCGTGGCGTGAGCCGGCGTCGAGCTTCGTCATCGCCGACGAGAGGTAGTTGCGCACCGTGCCCTGGGCGAGGTGCAGGCGGTCGGCGATCTGCTGCACGCTCATGGTCGAGCGGCTGAACCGCAGCGCGTCGAGCTCGCGGTCGGTGAGCGGGCAGCGTTCGGCCGTGAGGGCGGCGGCGGCGATCTCGGGGTCGATGTAGCGGCGTCCGGCGGCGACGTCGCGGATGACGTGCGCGAGCTCCTCGGCCGGCGTCGGCTTCGGCACGAAACCCGACACCCTCGACGCGAGCGCCCGCCGCAGCACACCCGGGCGGGCGTGCCGGGTGACGATGACGACCCGGGTCGACACCGTCGCGAGGATGCGCGCCGCCGCCTCGATGCCGTCGGCCTCGGGCATCTCGAGGTCGAGCAGGCACACGTCGGGCCGCTCGGCGATCGCCTGCTCGACGGCGGCGGCCCCGTTGTCGGCGGTCGCGACGACCTCGATGTCGGGCTCGAGGTTCAGCAGGGCGACGAGCGCGCCGCGAATGAGGTGCTCGTCATCGGCGATCATGAGGCGGATGCCTCGGGCCGAGGCATCCTCGACCGTGCCCGCCGCACCGCCGGGCGCCGGAACCGCGCCGCTCACGCCGCCACCCCCGCTCGCACGGGAGCCGTGGCGATGAGCTCGAACGTGCCGGCCGAGGCATCCTCGTGGTGTTCGAGGCTGCCGCCCACGGCGGCGAGCCGCTCGCGCAAGCCCGCGAGTCCCGAGCCGGGCGCGTTTGACCCGGCGCCCCCTCGCTCCCTGAGCCTGTCGAAGGGGGCCGGTGCCGAGGCATCCATGCTCGAAATGCCGTCGTTGACGATGCGCAGCTCGCAGCGACCACCCTCGGTGGTGAGCGCGATGGTGACCGTCGCGGCCTCGCTGTGGCGCAGGATGTTCGTCGTCGCCTCGCGCACGACCGAGGCGAGCGCGCTCTGCGCGGCGGCATCCGCCGGAAGCGGGCCGAGCCGCAGCTCGCACGCGGCGCCCGACGCGGTGAGCACCTCGCGGGCGTTCTCGAGCTCGTCGTCGAAGGCGACGTGGCGGTAGCCGGCGACGAGCGAGCGGGTCTCTTCGAGGGCCTCCTTCGCGATCATGCGCGTCTCGTGCACGAGCTCGCGCGCGGCCGCCGGGTCGATCTCGAGCAGCCGCTCAGCGAGCTCGGACTTCAGCGAGATGACCTGCAGGTGGTGTCCCTGGATGTCGTGCAGGTCGCTGGCGAAGCGCAGCCGCTCCTGCGTGACGGCGAGCTCGGCGGCCGTGCGCCGGTTGCGGTCGAGCTGCACGACGACCTCCCACCACCAGAGGCTCGTGAGCAGCATGATCGGGAGGATGACGGCGAACAGGCCGATCATGAAGGTGTTCGAGCCCTGCGGCTCGTCGGGTGCGCCATGCAGCGCGGTGAAGATCGCGACGTGCGCTCCCGTGAGAATGGCCCCGATCAGAAGCGTGAGTCGCCGCTGCGGCTTCGGCAGCAGGGCGGCGATGAGGGATGCCGCGGCCCACAGCGGAACGGCGGCGACGAGCGCATCGCCCGGGGCGGCGAGGCCGACGAGCCAGACGAGTGCGGCGGGCGCGACGAGCGCCACCGTCCACCCGGGGTGCGGCAGCCCGCCCCCACGCCCGACACGCAGGAACCAGCAGTACCGGAGTTGGGTCGCCGTCGCGATGACGGTGAGCACCAAGACCGGGATCGCCAAGAGTTGGTCGGTCGAGTAGGCGCGCAGCGCCGTATCGAGACCACCACGGTCGGTCGAGTAGCGAAGCGTATCGAGACCACCGCCCGCGCCCACCACCGTCTCCAGCATGCTCAGCCCCACGATCAAATCGAAGAACCCGAAGAAGAACACGATCGACCCGAGCGTGTACAACCACGTGGTGTGCACGCTGCGCGCGGCTGGTTCGGCAGGCATGCGCCCGAGCCTATGCCAGTGACATTTGTCACGCCGGGCGCGTGCGATTTCGCACGGGAACGCGTGACACGGCGGCACTGCCGCGGTTTCGGCGAATTTCAGAGGCTTGATGCATCAACGCGGTCCCGCTCCCTGAGCCCGTCGAAGGGAGCCCACGCCACACCCGCGTTTCACCACTGAAACGGATACATCATGCTCAACACCCTCCAAGACTTCGCCTCCTCCCTCCCCGACTTCCTCCAGTGGTTCGGGGTGATGCTCATCTCGGCCGTCCCGTTCATCGACTCGTACTTCGGCTCGGTCGTCGGCGTGCTGATCGGGCTGCCGCCGGCGGTCGCGATCGGCGTCGCCGTGATCGGCAACGTGATCTCGATGCTCGGGTTCGTGTTCGCCGCGAGCGGGGTGCGGTCGAAGGTGGTGGCGGGGAGGGCCGCTGCGGCGGGTGCCGGGGCTGGCGGTTCTGCTGGTTCGTTGTCGTCTGCCGCGGCTGGTGCTGTGGATGCTTCGTCGTCTCGCAACGAGAAGGTGCGCCGCGCCTTCGACAAGTACGGCGTCGCCGGCGTGAGCCTGCTCGGCCCCTTCGTGCTGCCCAGCCAGTTAACCTCGGCTGCGATGGTCTCATTCGGCGCGAACCGCAACGCGGTGATCGCATGGCAGATCGTGTCGATCGTGATCTGGGGAGTAGCGGCGGGCGTCGCAGCATCCCTCGGAGTCGCCCTCGCCCGGTGAGCCCGTAGCCGTCGACCCCGAGTACCGTTTCCAGTCCTCGTGCAGAGGAGGTCGGCAGCTACGCGATCGTGTGAGCGTCTGACGCCCAGGCCGAATAGAATCCGGGGGTGAGCGCTTGGCAGGTTTGGTATCGGGAAACCACTCGGGGCGAATCGTTTCGAAAGGTCGCCGCCCGAATCGGACGGCCCGGAGCCAGCTCAACCGTTCAGCGTTGGTCCCTCGACACACAGCCGGCGGCGGACGCAGTTCTCGCGATTGCACGCGCCTACGATGTCGACCCAGTGGAGGCGCTTGTCGTGACAGGCCACCTTGAGTCCAACGAGGTGAAGACAGCGCATGCGAGCAACGCACTTCGGTCAGCCACGATGCTCGAGCTGGCAACTGAACTGCACCGACGCGCGGTGCTCTCCGAGCAGTGAGGCCGATCCCGGACCCGCAGCCGTGAACGCGGCCCTCCGGTAGGCGCACATGTCTCAGCGACCTAGAGCAAGCATTTCGACAACGCCGCGGCGAAGGAGTTCAAGGCTCCCCTCCAGAAGTTTCTCGGCCCGCTGTCGTCCACCGACAATCTCGAGAGCTCAGGCGAAGAAGTCCTCATCGATCTCGACGACCTTGTAGGTCTCTCGCACCTGCACGCCCACGCCGTAACGGATCATGAGGCTAGTGAGGCGCTTCCCGTCGATCAAGATGACGCGCGTTGGGACGCCATCGGCGTACGCGCGCGCACCCTCCGAGAATCGGCTAGTCGTGATGAAAACGCCGCTATCTGCCTTACCGCTGAGCGCACCGACGAACCCCTGAAGGTCAGGTCGCTGTACGACGTTGGTGTCGGCGTACCGTTTGGCCTGGATATACACACGGCGGAGGCCGAGCACATCCTGGTCGATCACGCCATCGATGCCGCCGTCATTGCTGAGCTGAGTGACGCTGCCGCTGCCGCTCGTTCCGCCGTACCCCATGGCAAGAAGCAACTGGACGACAGCTTGCTCGAAGAATCCGGGCTCCTTTCCCTGCAGCCGTATCAGTAGTTCCGCTGCCACTTCCTCGTGGATGCGCTCGATCCCGCTCTGAACCTGCTCGATCGGCGTCATCGAATCACCATCGATGTCAACATCGGGCTCGCCAGACTTCGCGCGTTCGGCCTTCTGGTAAACGCGGATGGGCGAGTTCGGGTCTTCGCCTAGCGCTCGAATGTCGCGCTCACGCACGCCGTTCGGGAACATCGTGACGAGCTGCTTGCCAGCCTCGGTGATCGCATAGTGACCCCGCTTCGGTCGGGACAGAGCACCGACGTTCGTGAGAAAGGACACGCCCCAGCCGATTCGGTTCTCGTACTTGACCTGACTCCCGGACGGCAGCAGTTCCAGCTTTTGTGCTTCTGAGAGCTTGACCTCCTCCGCGACCAGCGGCTGGAACTCGCGCCAGTGGCGGACCACCCCGTCGCTCAGCACCTTGAGCGTTGGTATCATGAAACCCTCCCAATTGGGCATCCACTCCGTCAATTCGCCTCCCTCATCGACGTCATCCCAGTCCTTCAGCTGGTGCGTCGCGCGCCCGTCCAACTCATTGGCCCTTTAGGAACTCGTACAGCATCGCCGGCAACGCCTTGCTGAGTTCGGCATACAGGGCAGCATCACCGAACATGTCATCCACGATTTGAGGCGTCTCATCACGTGTGCCGAGCATCGCCTTGTTGAACGCTTTGGTGAGCGCCGGCGACTCCGCAAATTGCTCAGGAGTGTTCGCTTCTGCTTGCTGCACAAGCTCAGCATCGATCGCGAGCCGCCCAAGGATCCCGCCAACGGTGATGTCCACAGCACCGGGCGCGTACTTGTCACCAAAACGCTCGTTGAGCTTCGCGATGATCGCCTCGAGCGCCGATCGATGCTTCTCGTGCACGGCACCCGAGCCGATCGCCGAGATCGGGTCGAGCCCCGGCCCCTGACCGAGCTTCAGTTGTACCGACTCCCCCGCGCTGATCTGCACCCCCACCAGTGACACCTTCGAGATGTCCACTGGGTCGTCGTAGGTTGCCGTCGACAGCTGCGGCAGGATGCGCCGGAAGAAGTAGTGCCGACGCGGCAGATCGGTGTCCTCGAGGTTGCGCGCCTGCGAGATGAAGTCGTAGAACTTCACGAACGCCCCGACATCGCTCTTGAACAGCTGAAGCTCTTCCTGCTCGAGAGTGTCACCGTCGAGCACGGCGTTCACCCACCGATGCTGGAACCGCGAAACCGCCGGCGCCGTCGCCGCCGACACTTTCGAGTTCGCATTCGTCCCGCCCATCAGCGCGGCATCGAACGCCTGCTCGACCTCCTGCATCGTGTAGATGCCCGAGGCATCCAGCTTCGTCACGAGATCGTAGATGAGGTTCGGGTCCGTCGTCGCCGTGAGCTGAGCGCCCCGGAAGTACGGCAGGAACGCATCCAGCACATCGCCCGGCTCGTTCACGAAGTCGAGCACGAACGTCTTCTCCTTGCCCGGATACGTGCGATTCAACCGCGACAGCGTCTGCACCGCCTGCACCCCACCGAGCCTCTTGTCGACGTACATCGCGACCAGGCGCGGCTGGTCGAACCCGGTCTGGAACTTCTCCGCGACGATCATCACGTTGTACGTCGACGGCTTGAACGCCTCCGCGAGATTCGACGTGTGCAGCCCTGGGTTCTGCGTCTTCTCGGTCAGCCCCTCGCCAACATCCTCGGGGTCATCGACCGTCCCCGAGAACGCGACGAGCGCCCGAACTCCCTGCACCTGCGACGACGCGAGATACTGGTCGAGGTACTTCTTCCACCGAACCGCTTCCTTGCGCGATCCGGTGACGACCATCGCCTTCGCCTTGCCGTCGAGCTCCGACTGCACGTACGTGCGGAAGTGATCGACGACGATCTTCGCCTTCTGGCTGATGTTCGTCGGGTGCAGCCGGACGTACTGCACCAGCGCCTTCACCGCGGTCGACTCGTCGACCTCATCGAGCCCGTCGTAATCTGCGCCGGGATGCTGCAGTTGCCACGCCACCCTGTACGGCGTGTAGTTCGCCAGCACGTCGAGAATGAACCCCTCCTCGATCGCCTGCTGCATCGAATAGAGATCGAACGGTTCGGGTGTCGCCACCGGCCCATCGAGAGCAGCGGATGTCACGGCAGCACCACTCGCGTCTGGCACACGCCCGAACAACTCGAGCGTCTTCGCCTTCGGCGTCGCCGTGAATGCGAAGTACGAGATGTTCGGCGCCTTCGCCGTGACCTCCATCGCCCACTGCAGGTACGCGTCCGAATCGATCGGCGCACCTTCGGCGACCGCCGCCTGCTCGGCCGGCGAGAGCACCTTCGTCAACGCGCCCGCGGTCGAGCCGGTCTGTGACGAGTGCGCCTCATCCGCGATCACGGCAAAGCGACGACCTTGCAGCTCGGGCAGCGTCTGGATCGCGGTGATGAGCGCCTCGAACGACTGGATCGTCACGATCACGATGTGCTTGCCACCCGTGAGCGCGTCGGCGAGCTGCTTCGACTTCGAATCGCCGCCGTCGCGGGTGATGGACTGCACGACGCCGGCTTGCTTCTCGAACTGTACGATCGCATCCTGCAGCTGCTTGTCGAGCACCGTGCGGTCAGTCACGACGACGACGGTGTCGAACACGCGCTCGTTCGCGTCGTCGTGCAATTGAGAGAGACGATGGGCAAGCCACGAGATCGAGTTCGTCTTGCCCGACCCCGCTGAATGCTGCACCAGGTAACGATGGCCCGGCCCCTCAGCGCGAGCGGCCTCGACAAGCCGGGTCACCGCGCGCCACTGGTGGTACCGCGGGAACAGCACCTTCTCGGTCTTCGTCTTCTTCCCCGTGTCGGGATCGACGTCGACCTCGACCTGCAGGTGCACGAACGACCCGAGCAGCGACAGCCAAGTGTCGCGCTGCAGGATCTCCTCCCAGAAATACGAGGACGCCGATCCATCGGGGTTCACCGGGTTCCCCGCACCCTGATCGTGACCGCGGTTGAACGGCAGGAATCGTGTCTTCGCGCCGGCGAGCTTCGTCGTCATGCGCACCTCGGAGTTCGACACCACGAAATGCACCAACGACCGCTTCGCGAACGCGAACAACGGCTCCCCGACTGGCGACCGGTCGAACCGGTACTGCTCGACCGCGTTGTCGATCGGCTGCGTGAAGTCAGTCTTCAGCTCGACCGTTGCCACTGGGATGCCGTTGACGAACAGTACTAGGTCCAGCGCCTTGTTCGGATGCTTCGCCGAGTAGCGCACCTGACGCATCACCCGCACCCGCATCTTCGAGTACGCCTCCAGCGTCGCCGGATTGTTCGTCGTCGCCGGCCGGAACTGCGCCAGCTTGAACTTCACCGCCCCACCCGACAAAGGCACCATCGTGAAGCCCTCATGCAGTACCTGAATCGTGCCACCGTTCTTCAACGGATCGTTGTCGAGTGCCTTCGCGAGGCGATCGAGGATGCCCCGAGCCGCCGCCGCACGCTGTGCCTCTGTGTCTCCAGGCCGCACGACCTTGGCAAACTCGTCCGGCTGCGTCTCCTCGAGCCAGCCGAGCACGTCTTCGGGGAGCAGCGCGAGGTCGCGGTCGTAGCCGGCGTCCGTCGCCGAGTACAACCAGGTGTTCGCGGACAGATGCTCGGCGATCTCGGCCTCAAGGGCCGACTCGAGATGCACACCCGACGGACTCGTCATGCTGCCACCCCCACGTCAATCTTCCCGGTCACGGCGGCAGAGATCAGCGCGGCGCGACGCTCGCGGGCGAGGATGATGCCACGCCTCGCCACATCACTGGCGCGATCGATTGTCGCGATTTCCTCGTCGAGATGGTCTGCGATCGCAACCTGTTCCTGATGAGATGGGACGGGAACCATCGTCGCTGCGACCTTCTCCGCCGTGAAATGAGGCATCGACGCAACGCTGGCCACCATCTCGATGTAGCCAATCTCCCGAAGATGCAGCAACACATAGGTCAGGAAGCGGCCGTCAACGGATTTGTTCGGCCGAACGCGCACGATCGAGTTCTGGAATCCGACATCGGGCAAGTCGTCAGAAATGAACGCCGCCCTGCCGTAGCCCCCAACGCCGCCCTCGACGATTACCAGGTCACCTCTCACCAACGTCAACGATCGTTGCTCTCTCGGCGAGAACCACATCCTTTTGATCGTAGAGAGATCCAGCATGCCGGCAGGCTGAACGCTTGCAGCCCGTAGATACAGCATCTCAAGGTCGCCGTCGGCGCGCTGAGACTCCTGCAGCATCTTTCCGAGAGTGACGGCGCCTAGAGTCTTCATTGGCGAGAACGTCCAGCCCGATGGGATCTCCTCGAGCCAGCCCTCGCGAATGGGGACCAAATCCGCAATCGATCCAAGTCCGCGCGTAACAGCGTTGCCAATTGCGGCGGCGCGACGTTCGGTGAGGAGGGCGATGAGTTCGTCGTTCTTCGCGATGAACGCGTCGATCTGCGCCGTCTCTCGATCCAGAAATTCCGCAATCGTCTGCTGCTCCTCGACCGGCGGAACGGCGATGCGCAATGCCGCGGCATCGGCCTGGTAGATCGTCCGGTGGGTCGAACCCATCATCAGACGGTCGAACTCTGGGCGCATCGCCTGCAGCTGGTACCAGAGGAAGTCCGAGCGCAGGCCGGCGCCTGGGACCCAGTTCCAGAAGTCCTGGCTGGTCGCCATCGCAGTCGGCATAATGCCGCTGAATCCAACCGAAGCAGTCCGGGAGAGAACTACGGTCCCGGCCGGGAGCAACTCTGCGGCAGAGTTCGCGAGCCCGCGCTCGGAGATCTTCTCCGACGTCTCGCCGAGCTCGCGTGCACCGGCGCGAAGCTGCCAGACATCGGCGAGCGTGAACCACGGGATCGTGCAGTCCACCCAGTACTCAGCTGTCTTTCTGCTCGGCGTGTGGCCAGTGCGCATCGACGCGAAGCGACGAATGCTGCCGGACTCCCAGTGCGCCGGGATCTCGCCGAACCAGTCGGCGTCGCTCACCGCTCGACCTCCACAAGCATGGCCCGGAGCTGGTCCATGACGGCGTCGAGGTCGTGGTCGATCTCTTCAAGGGGGCGTGGCGGGACGTACTGGTAGAAGTGGCGGGTGAAGGGGATCTCGGCGCCTTCCTTGGTCTTGGCGTGGTCGATCCAAGCGTCCGGGGCATACGGGAGGACTTCGCGGGCGACGTAGGCGTCGACGTCCTCATTCCAGGGCACGTTCTCGGTATCGCGGAGCGAGGCATCCGGTTCCGGTTTGCCTTTGGGGTCGAGGCACGGTTCGGCGGAGTCATCCTGCTCGCCGAGGGCGATTGTGACGGTCTTCAGGAGTGGCGCCGCGAGCGTGAGACCTTCCGCCTTCGCGGCATCCTTCAGCGCCTTCTGGAAGGCGGGGCGATTGGTCCACGTCTTGGTCTCGACAGGCGCGACCAACGAAGCGGGCTCGACCGGCTGGTTGAGGGATTCGAGGGCGGCGCGGAGCGCCAAGGTTTCCGATTCATTGAGTTTCTCGACGGGCTTGGTCTCGAAGACGGCGTCGATGCGCTCGGGAGTGGCCTGCCAGTTGAGTTTGAGGGGGCGTTCGACGGTGATGGTGCGGTAGAGGAAGTCCTCGTTGCGGAAGGTCTTCGAGTGCTCGCCGTCCTCGAATCCGACGTAAAGGCGCACGATCTCCGCGATGTTCTCTGGCGAGAGTTCGTTGCGCTTGGAGCCGAGGCCCTTGCGAAGCTTCTGGAACATCTCACGGCCGTCGATGAGCTGCACGCGCCCCTTGCGGTCATCCGTCTTGCGGTTGCTGAGCACCCAGATGTAGGTCGAGATGCCGGTGTTGTAGAACATGTCCTTCGGCAGTCCGATGATCGCCTCGACGAGGTCGTTGTCGAGCAGCCACTTGCGGATGTTCGACTCGCCGCCGCCGGCGCCGCCAGAGAACAGCGGCGAGCCGTTGAGCACGATCGCCATGCGCGAGCCGCCGTCTTCGGACTTTCGCATCTTCGAGACCAGGTGCAGCAGGAACAGCATGGCGCCGTCGCTGACGGTCGGCGTTCCAGGGCCGAAGCGGCCGTTGAAGCCGAGCTTGGCATGCTCGTCCTCGATCTCCGTGCGCTGGTCCTTCCAGTCGACGCCGAACGGCGGGTTCGAGAGCCCATAGTCGAACCTCTTGTCCTCGAAGCGGTCCTCGGTGAGGGTGTCGCCGAGCGCGATGTTGTCGACGTCCTGACCCTTAATGACCATGTCGGCCTTGCAGATCGCGTACGACCCGTCGTTGATGTCCTGCCCGTACAGGCTCAGGTTGATGCCTGGGTTCACCGAGTGCAGGTACTCGTCGGCGACCGAGAGCATGCCGCCGGTTCCGGCCGTAGGGTCGTAGATCGAGCGGACGGTGCCCGGCTTTGTCAGCGCGTCGTCGTCGAGCGCGAACAGCAGTTGCACCATCAGTGCGATGACCTCGCGCGGCGTGTAGTGATCACCCGCGGTCTCGTTCGACCGCTCGTTCGCCCACCGGATGAGCTCCTCGAACACGAGGCCCATCTCGATGTTGCTGACCACGCTCGGGTGGAAGTTCGCCTGCGCGAACTTCTCAGTCACGGAGAAGAGCTTGTTCTTCTCGGCGAGCTTACTCAGCGTCTTGTTGAACTCGAAGCGCTCGAAGATGTCGCGCACGTTCTCGGAGAACCCCGCCAGATACGACGCGAGGTTCTCTCGCAGATCCGCCGGGTCAGCCGTGAGCTTGGCCATCGTGAACGGACTCGTGTTGTAGAACTCATAACCGGATGCCTCGCGGAGCTTGAGCTCCCGCAACTGCTCGGGCAGGCTCGCGGCCAGCTTCGCTTCCTTGAGTACCGCCTCCTTCGTTCCGGCCAGCACCGCGTCGAGACGGCGCAGCACGGTGAAGGGAAGGACGACCGACCCATACTCCGACGGCTTGAACGGCCCACGCAGGGACTCGGCGATGTTCCAGATGAAGGAGACGTGGTTTACCAAGGGTGGAACTCCTGTGTAGGGCTCAGGTCGGTCGGGGCCGTGATGTTCGGCTCCAAGGGACATCTTGTCTCAAGTCACTGGCGAATGGTCTCCTACGCGCCCGACCACAGAATGAGGCCGGAAGCGTGCTTCCGAACATAGACACCAGACCGGCTCGGCGGGTACAGCGATCACCGAACACCCCCCGCATTGGGGTGGTCGACTGCGCAATGGACAAACTCGATCATCCGTGTGCGAGCATGTCCCGTGGTAGCCCATGGGCGCATTAACGACTCTGAGAAGGTGATTGTCGCATGAGGTCCGAGGCGGAGCAGCACGCCATCCGCGAAGATATCTTCCGATGGCTCGACGAGCGTCTCGGCAGTGGCGCCTATGAGATGCATCACACCGAGCTCAAGGCATACGCATTCCGTGGCGAAAGGATTCCCCTCCTTGACACAGGTCGGGGGATCCGAAATCCCGCCAGCTTTTCCTCAACGCTGTCGCTGATGACTAGCGCAAAGCGTGTCGAATACAACGACGAGATCCGCCCAGACGGACTGTTGCGCTATTCGTATCGAACCGGAAATAGTTCGGACAACTTCAAACTTCGAGAGGCGGCCCGCCGGAAGGTCCGCCTCGTGTACTTCAAGGGGGTTCGCCCAGGGGTGTTCGTCCCGTACTACCCCGCCCGGGTTGTCGCCGACGACCCCGTGGATCGCGCAGTGTATTTGGCGTTCGACGAGATGTTCGACTTCTTCGGCGACCCGCTCGAGATGACCGGCGATGAACGTCGCTACGCCGAGCGGATTACGAAGACCCGCCTTCATCAGCCCATGTTCCGAGCGAGCGTCATGCGCGCATACGACGCGACCTGCGCTGTCTGCAATCTGAAACACGCTGAGCTGCTGGATGCCGCGCATATCGTTGGCGACGCAGAGATCGACGGGTTCGCACACGTGACGAACGGCCTTGCACTCTGCAAAATCCATCACGCATCGTACGATCGCAACCTGCTCGGCATTACGCCGGACTATGAGGTTCGGATCGACGGTGAGCTACTCAACGAGGTTGACGGGCCTATGCTCCGACACGGGCTCCAGGACATGCATGGCAAACGATTGAGCCTGCCAAATCGGCGATCAGATTGGCCATCACAAGAACGCCTCGCTTCGCGGTTCGTTCGATTCGCCGCTTAGGAGGAGCGATGACAGTCAGTGCCTTCAACGAATGGGTGACCGCGATTGGAGGGGTCGTAATCATCTTCGGAGGCGGATTTGCAGCATTCCAGCTCTGGTTGATGACGCGCCAAGGCCATCGAGAGTTCGAGAGTTTGTATGTCCAACGGTACTGGGAGCTGATCGATCGCCTCGGCGTCGACGCTGCTCTTGGTAAGAACTCCGCTCGTGTGTCACGCAAAGATCGGCGCCACCTCGTCGCATACGTTCAGCTCTGCGAGGACGAGGCTGACATGTTCGAGCAGGGAAGGGTGACCTCCGCTACATGGACGATCTGGCAGTCGGGTATCGACGCGATGCTCGAGCTGCCCGCCGTTGAAGAAATCATCAATGCGTCCGAATCCGGGAGATTCGACACTTTGAAGCGCTACCGCACTGAAGGGCAACTGAGGCCAAAGTATGGCCGGTTCGGGCGATTCCTCCGCGGCCTTTGACGGCAAGCGTGCCAACAAGGTGCTGCCCGACGTGATCGAGGCTGGGGCTTCGCCGGCAGGTGGGCTTCGGCGGATTGCTTCGTCAGCTACTCACCGGTTTGGGTCGAGCTCCGCGATGGCTTGATGTTCTGGTTCAGCTGAAAAATGTTCGCGGAGTCGTACGAGTTCTTCACAGCCATCAGTCGCGCGAGGTGCTCCGGTGCATACGCACGTCGCACGCCCGCGGAGCCCTCATCGCTGAGTGCGTTGACATACGCACCACTCGCGAAAGGCTCCATCGCAGCGGCATACCTACGCGCGCCCGCGATCCGCGCCTCATCGTCGGCCGGATCGACCCACTTCGACGCACACACGAACTCGAACGCCGTATCCCGCCGTGAGAACGCTGTTTCACCCGGTGAAATCGAGGCGATCGCTCCCCCATACGCCTGCAAGCTCGCGTTCGGCAGATCATCACCGCCACGCGCGAGCACCGCGTCGATGACGTCGTCGGTCAGCTCGCTGAAGTAGTGGCCCTTCCAGTAGCGGCGCCACTCGTGCGCCTCGACGTCGTCTTCGCGGGTCTGCAGCTCGAGGTACGTCATCGGCACGATCACTCGCTCGAAGCCGGCGTCGACCTCGGCGAGACTCGTCGCGAGCGCGGCCGCCGCGGCCTCGCCGTCGACCGGGTCGCCGACCCAGACGAAGCCGAGCGACAGCGTTCCGTCGGAGATGGTCGCGTTGTAGGTCGCGCGTCGGTCGGCTCGGGTGCTCTCGTCGCGCCAGCGACGCATCGCCGCGGTGGCGGATGCCACGGGGTAGAGATACTCGACCGAGAGCACGTCTCCGGGCTCGGGGTGCAGCACGAGCTCGAACTCGGTGACGACGCCGAAGTTGCCGCCGCCACCGCGGAGCGCCCAGAACAGGTCGGGGTGACGGTCGCGGTCGACCCGCAGAATCTCGCCGTCGGCGGTCACGAGCTCGAACGAGACGACGTTGTCGCACGTGAGCCCGTGCTGCCGGGCGAGCCAGCCCATGCCGCCGCCGAGCGCGAGTCCGCCGATGCCGGTGTGCGACACGTTGCCCGCGGTCGTCGCGAGGCCGTGCGCCTGGGCCGCACGGTCGAGTGCACCGAGCAGCGCACCACCTTGCACGCGGGCTCGTCGCGCCGAGGCATCCACCTCGACTGACCCCATCGGCCGCAGGTCGATCATGAGCCCGCCGTTAGGCACGGCGTGGCCGACGATGCTGTGCCCGCCGCAGCGCACGCCGATCTCGAGGTCGTTCGCCCGCGCGAAGCGGATCGCCTCGGCGACCTCCTCGGCGCTCGAGCAGGCGACGATGTACCGGGGTCTGCGGTCGACCATCGCGTTCCACACGCGCCGCGCGTCGTCGTAGCCGTCGTCACCTGGTTCGAGCGTCTGCATGAGATCTCCCCCGCCTGTCTCGGGGCCGAGGATGCCGCGGACGGGCGCCGGCGTCAAGAGGCGTCCTCAGATGAAGATGGATGATGGATGATGGAGAATAGACCGATCTCGAGCAGCACGTTGGCGCCGTCGATGAGGATGCGCCGCAGACCTACTGCGGCTCCGTCAGCGAGTTCGTGCGCGAGAAGCTGGTCACCCCCTGCCGTCGCCTCATCCGTTCGCGCCCGCGAACGGCCGAGCGATGGACTGCTGAAGCACCGAGCCCCTAGCTATCCACGAGGATTACGGGTCCGCTGGAGATCGGCGGAGAGATCGACTTCCTCAGTCATGGACGTCGCGTCGCGTGCGCCAAGAACCAATGAGCGCCAACTGATGCCGTCGCGTTAACCGTGCGGCCCTGATGATGACACCGGTCGAGTAGCCTGCGGACATGAAGTACACACCGGCGGATCCCGACGAGGCCAGGTGGCACGAAGCGGAGCTTGCTGAAACGTTCCGCATCCGAGTCGGTCGCCCAGACCCGGCTGACACGGCCGCGTATGCCAGATGGCTGGACACCCCGCTGCCGAAGGACCGGCGGCGGGTAGCGGTGTACCTGCACGCGGAGTTCGGCGCCGAGTGCGGAGTCTGCAAGACGTCGGTCGACATCGACCTACGGCGCCCCCTCCCGCGGCCGCAGAGGTTGACCATGTGACCCCGCGAGCTTGGTTCGGAAAAGACGTGTGGGGAAACGTCCGACTGGCGCACGCCTACTGCAACGGATACCGCAGTGACGTTCCCGGCAAAGGGTTCGAGGAACCTGACCCGGCCACAGTAGCCCTTGGCCTCGCTCGGGTCGTCGAGTGGTTCAACGACGCGTTCGCCCGAGCGAACCCAAAACTAGTGCGCGCGAGCTACCGGTTTGAGGCTGAGAAGCGACGGGCGTTCGATTACCGAGAGGCCCAAGGCACCCCGCACCCGGATGGACGGTGGGGCGAGCCGGGGAATCCGGAAATCTGGAGAGAGTGGGCGGCTCAGGTCGCGTCGGACGACTCCTAGACAGCCAACCCCAGCCCGGCTCAGGTTCGCGGAGTCGCCGATCACAACGTGGCGTCTGACTCGGTTACCTCAACCGGGTTAGCGTCCTCGATGGTCTTGCGTCGGCGAACATGTGGAATGCGCCCACGAGTCGTTACGGCGACGACATAAATCGGCCGCGCAGGTGACCTCCTCGCGGTCCCCGGATGCGGACGGCGAGCATCCCAGCACTACCAGCGCTCGGGCATGTTGTCGGCCCACGGATGCCCCACCGGGAGCCCAACGCGTTCTTCGAGCGCGTAGCCGTGGTATTCGGGCGGCAGCAGGACTGGAGCGTTGTAGGCTGACTCCTCGAGCAGGTCCCAGCGGCCTTCGTAGCGGGCGAGGATCTCGACTTGGACGCGGCTGCGGTCGACGCTGGCATTCCGTTGGCCGGCCGGGACCCCGGGTTCGGTGAGCCACTGCATGTGCGTGATCCAGGCTGCGGCCGCGATGTGTGCCCGAGGCACGACGAAGCCTCGGGGAGGCCGGTCGTTGTCAGCGGGGATCGCAACCATTACAAACCACTCGGCGTCGTGTTTGGGGGGCTGCTGACTCTTCTCCCCGAGCGGCCAGCTTGAGCGCAGACTGTCGCCGCGGATCGACTTCACCTGAACCTCAATCATCTGGCGGCGGTCACCGGTGTGCACGGCCAGGATGTCTGTCCGCTCGAGACCGTCTCGAGTCAGCGCGGGCGCCCAGCCACGTCGGGCGAGTTCGGAAGCAGTCCAATGTTCGCCGATGCTCTTGGTCTGCTTGGTGTCGGCCATAACGCAGAGCGTACCTGTGGCTGCCGATGCGTCGACCGCGCTGAGCGGCCTGGCCTCCGCTAAGAAGTCCGAAGGGGCACGCCGGTCGTGGGCTACGGTGGGCCCCAAGGAGGGCAATATGTCATTCGATGAGCGCGTCGACCCGGCGTCGGAGATCGACTCGACGATCCAACGGGCGCTCGAGGCGGCGAGCCTTCGCGCCGGAGATACACTCGGCGGCACGCCTGCCTCGGTGGTCGAGAATTGGGAGCCGTCGGCGGCCGAGGCGGGCGATCTCAGCGGCGCCGCTGACGGCGACTGACCAGGACCGTCTGCAGACCGCGTTCGTCAAGAACCTCCGAGCGCTCCCACCCCGCCACTCGGCAGCACGATCCATCCTTCACGATCCGCCCGCTCACGAGCGACCGCTGGCACCGGATGCGTCTGCCCGAGCGCGTGGGCCCGCGCGATCAGGGCCGCGATCACTGCGTCGAACACGTCATCCGACTCGATCATCCGACCCCTGACCGAATCGAGGTCGAGCCACGGCACGCGCTCCTCGAGGCTCTCGACCAGCTCGGCCCGCGTATCTGCGTCGGTCTTGTAACCCGGCCGGCTGAGTTCCCATAGGCGCAGAGCCGCTGCGGGGTAGACCTCGACGACACGGCCCGAGCCACCACGTGGGATCGGCCCGATGCGGTCGGCCAGCGCGTCGAGGAGTGCCGCGCAATGCATGGCGGTCAGACCGAGCCGATCGGTCGCCACACTCAGCGGAGCACGGCCGGTTCGCCGGAGCACCTCGCGGTCGGTCTCGCGATAGGCGAGGCGCCGGCGCCAGTCGATCCCGCGATCGCGCGAGAGATCGACGCGGTCGCCCTGCGCATGGCGGCTGACGAACTCCACGAAGTCATCGGGCCACCCGAACGCGCAGTCGATGCCCATTCGGTCGACCTCAGCGGCGACATCCACAATGAATTCATCGGATGCCCCGAGTTCGACCGATTCGACCGTCGCCCGACCCGGCTCCCACCGGATGATCGCGATCGCGGTCTTCTTGGTGTCTGCGGCGAGGTCGACTCCGGCGGTGCGCACGCTCGAAGTGTAGCGACGACCCTATTCGGCCGAGGGGGCGGTGGTCTCGATACGGCACTGCGCGCCTACTCGACCGACGGGGCTGTGGTCTCGATACGCTCCTGCGTCGCTACTCGACCGACCGGGGCGGGGTGCTTCTTCGTCACGAGATACGACCCGAGCAGCACGAGCGCGAAGCCGACGATCGTCCAGACCGTGACCCGCTCCCCCAGCACGACGACGCCCGCGATGATCGCGACGGCCGGGTTCACGTACGTGATCGTGGTCGCCTTGACCGGGCCGATCTCGGCGATGAGGCCGACCATGAGCAAGAAGGCGAGCGCGCTGCACACCACGGCGAGCACGATCACCGAGACGATGACGGGCGGGGACGGCCAGGCCGTCGGCACGCCGCCCGTGAGCAGCACGAATGGCACGTATGAGATGGCGGCGCCCGCGAGCGAGACGGCGACGATGCCGATGCCGGGCAGGTCGGGCATCCAGCGCGCGAGGATCGCCGGGCCGAGCGCGTAGCCGACGACGACCACGGCCATCTGAGCGACCGCGAACAAGTCCGACCCCGCGACATCCAAGCCGACCAGGGCGGCGACGCCGAGCATGCCGAGTGCGATGCCGATCCAGTTCGTGCCCGAGAGGCGTGCCGGCCGCCCCATGAGGAAGGCGATGCCGACGCCCGCGAGCGGCACCGCGGCGAGCAGCAGGCCGGCGGTCGAGCTCGGCAGCGTCTGCTCGGCCGAGCTCAGGAAGTACCACGGCAGCACGATCTCGACGAGGGTGTACGCGAGCATCGGCTTCCACCGGCGAAGCACCGGGCCGACCTCGTGCCGGAACAGCGCGAGCGGCAGCAGCAGGATCGCCGCGAGCCCCGACCGCGCGAGCACCACCATGCCGGGGTCGAGCTCCGACACGGCGACCTTGATGAACAGATATGGGATGCCCCACGCGATTCCGAGCGCGATGAAGAGGAACAGCCCACGACGAGTCACTCGAGTATTCTGCCGCCGACCGCCGACACCCGCGCCGGCGAGACCGTCGAAGCGGCGCGAATTCCTGCGAGTTCAGGTCGTTCGCCGAGCCGCCGTCCACCGCGGCATTGTGGTCAGGACGTCAAGACCCGGCCCACGTCCACGTGATTGCGCCGAACAGCTTCTCGTCGCTCGCGATGGGCGCGACGATGTTTGAGAGCCTGAGTCGCCACGACTCCACGGTGAAGTCGGCGGCAATGAAGGGCCCGGGCGAGCGGCCGCACTCGTCACCGGTGATGAGGCTGATCGTCACGCGGTCGCCGTCGACCGTGTACTCGCCGCTGCAGGCGGCGAAGATCCCGCCCGGGCTCTCCACCCGCAGCTCGAACCCCCCGCGAGTGTCGAAGGCGAGCCGGTACGCGCCGGCTGCGCCGCGAGCCTCCTGCGCCGTCAACCCCAGATCTCGAAGGTCGGGTTCGCCCAGTTCGGGCGACTCGTAGAAGCCGTCGAGGAGCGCAACGTCCTTCCAGTCGGTGTCACGGGGCGTCGGACCGCGGCACTCCTCGGGAATGCTCGGTGCGGCCGCGGGCCCTCGGCCGGCCTTGAGCTCGACGATCGCACGATACAGCGGGCCGGCGGCGGCATCCGCATCGAGGTCGGCGTAGACGCCAGCGACCGCGTCGCGCATGTCCTGCAGATCTCCCGCGGATGCCTCGGAGAATCGGGCTCCCGACGAGCAGGCCGACTCGAGGGCGGCGTCGTCGAGCTGCGCGAGCTCGCCGGTGCGGTCGACGACGTCAGCGGCCGCACGTTCGAGCACCGCGAGCTTGTCGTCGGAGAGCCGGTCGGCGAGGCCGGGGTTCGCGATGAGCACGGAGATCCTGGGCCAGAGCACGAGGTTCGTCGTGGCGTACGGAGTCATCTCCTCGTGGTGGTCGTCGAGCATGAGCAGGGAGTTCTCGAAGCTCGAGATCATTCCACTGAACAGGCCTTCGTCACGGGTGTTGATGCTCACGTCGAACGGATCCGCACCGAGTGCACGCAGGGCGTCGGCCGTGCTGGCCGAATGGAACGCCGCGATGGTGCGCCCCTTCCAGTCGGCGAGGCTCAGCACAGGGGCATCCGCCGCGAGCGGATGCCTCAGCGCACCGGGCATCACCGCCATGCCCCGCACGCCGAGGCGGTCGAGCGCTGCGAGACTCTCGTTCGCGGCGTCGCTCGCGGCGACCTGCTGCTGCAGGCCGTAGTCGTCGATGAGCAACGGCGCGGTGAGGGCGTCGAGTTCATGCACGCCGAGGTCTCCGAGCACGCGGGTGCCCGTCCAGCCGAGATCGGCATCGCCGGCGGCGACGGCCGTGACGAGCTCCTCCTCCTGGAGGTTGGTCTCACCGCAGCACGCCCGCACGACGTCGACCTTCAACTCGCCGCCGGAGCGTTCGCTCACTCGATCGGCGAACCAGCCGACGGCTGGGTCGAGGTTGCCCGATCCGTCGAGGTGGAACAGCGTGACGACCGTGGGGTCGGGCAGCGGCTGGGTCGTGCACCCGCCGAGCGCGACAGCACCCGCAGCCACCAGCACGATGAGGGGATGCCTCGCCCGCATGTTGCGACCTTCCGTCGAACGACGCGCCGACGGTAGTCGAGTGGGTGGCACGGCCGCATCGGGGGCAGCACGCATTCGTCGCCGACCGCTGGGCGGCTGACCGTTGCGCCGACCCGTCGCATTTCACACGCGAACGGGGGTCACGGCAGCGCCCTGTCGCCCAATACGGTCGGAATCCAAGGCATCGACCGATCGCGACGCGACCGCCGGGACGAATGGAGGACGAGCCCGTGACCTCGAGCCACAACCCGTTCACGCTCATCGCTCGTCACCGCGCTCATCGCCGCGGCTGGGCCGACTGAGTCGGGTGGTCTCGACACGCTTCGCTACTCCAGCGACGGAGTCGCGTGGCCTCGATACGCTTCGCTACTCGACCGACGGAGTCGGGTGGTCTCGATACGCTCCTTCGTCGCTACTCGACCGACGGGGTGGGTCACGAGACCGCCGACATCGCCCCGCGGCCGATGCCGTGGTGGCGGGATGCCTCGATGTCGCGCCGCGCGAGCAAGAGGGCCTCGCTCGCGAGGAGTGCGGCACGCCGCGCCATGGCCGCCACCTGCGCCTGGTGATCCTGGTCGGTCACCGAGACCACCACCGCGGGGCTGCCGAGGTACTGCCCGAGATCGATGCGGATGCGCTCGGACTCGGCCAGCGCCTTCATGGCCTCGGCGCCGATGCGGCCCGGGTTGCGGGCAATGGCGTCGCGGACGACCTCGAGCCTTCGGTCGGCGGCCTCGATCGCAGAACTCACCTGGTCGACGGGCGGAATCGGAATCATCGCGCGCTCGCGAGCCGCCGCCATCGCCGACTCCAACGCGGCATGCGCCGTGCGGATTCGACTCAGGTGGGCGAACGGGTCGGTGTTGACCCCTGGCGGGAGGCCCGCGAGGGCCGCCTGCAGCTCGACGATCGCGGTCGAGACCCGGTTGGAGGGCGGCGTCTCGAGCGCCACGGCGACGTGCCGACGAGACTCGGCGACGATCGCCGCCAAGGCGGATTCGGCCCGCAGCGCCTCGACCTCGAAGGTCTCAACCGCGTCGAGCATCGCGGCGGCGCGGCGCACCGAATCAGCGGATGCCTCGAGCGCGACCTGCGCCTGATCACGCGCGCCCGCCTCGCGACGTCGCTCGGCCACGCGCAGGCTGTGCTCTGCGAATGCGATCAGGCGCTCGGCCTCTGCGGCGTCGGCCTCGACGGCCATGAGCGCCTCGCGCGAATACCGGGCGGCGAGGCATCCGATCGTCTCGCGCACGAACGGGACGCGAGCGCGCAGCCGTTCGATCTCGGCTCGCAGACCGGCGATGAACTCGGGTTCGCGCCGCGCCCGCGCGATCCGCTCGGTGATGGCGGCCATCTGCTCGTCGAGCGCGACCTCGGCGGCTTCGCACAGCTGCACGACGCGCTCGTATCGCGCACGCACCTCGTCGACCGTGCCGGGTGTCGCCTCGTGGTTGAGCCGGTTCAGGAGGAAAGCGGTGCGCAGGCGTCCGCGCGCGTCGGCGAGCGTCTCGCCCAACGGCTGGATCGCACCCGCCCCCAGCTCGGCCTCGGCGAAGCCGAGCTCGTCGGCGGCGACGCGGATGCGCTCATCCGCGGCGAACAGCGCTGCCCCGGCCCGCTTCGCCATTTCGGCGTCGTGTGCCTCGATTCGGTGCGCGCCGAGTCGGCGCCTGACCCGGAACCCGGCCATGTCCCGATTTTAGGATCGGCGCGCAGAACCCGCTACCGGGCTGCCTGAGGAGCGGTGGTCAGTCGAAGATCCCATCGAGGATGCTGCCGATCACGAGCCCGCCGAGGATGCCGCCCATCACGTCGGAGCCACTGCTGCCGCGGCGGCCGCCGCCCCAACCCTGGTCGCCCCACTGGCCGGGGCCGCCCTGCGGGCGCGACGAGTCGATGTCGCGCTGCGCGAGGTGCAGTGCCTCGGCTGCGAGGTGTGCGACGCGGCGGGCCATGGCCATCGCCTGCTCGCGGTGCTCCTCGCCGATCACGGTGACGGTCGCCGCCGGCATGCCGAGGAAGTGGTCGAGCTCGAGCCGGATCCGCTCCGACTCGGCGAGCCGGGTGCGGGCGTCGGCGCCGATCCAGCCGCGGTGGCCGGCGATCACGTCGCGGGCGATGGCGAGCTGCCGGTCGGCGTCGTCGATGGCGTGGTGCACGTGCTCGAGCGGCGGGATGGGACGGGCCGCTCGCTCGCGGGCCGCGGCGATCGCGGCGTCGAGGCCCGCGTTCGCCTCGCGAAGTCGGCTGAGCTGGGTGAACGGGTCGGTGTTGACGCCGGCCGCGGGCAGCGCGGCGAGCGCACCCTGCAGCGTCGAGATCGCGGCGGTCACGCCTGGTGACGCGGGCTCCTTCAGCGCGACGGCGAGGTCGCCGCGCGAGTCCTCGACGATCGCGGCCAGGGTCGACTCGGCGCGCAGCGCCTCGACCTCGAAGGTCTCGACCGCGTCGAGCAGCGCCGCCGCCCGGCGCACCGATTCGGTCGCCGCCTCGAGCGCGAGGTTCGCCTGCTCGCGCTGGCCCGCCTCACGCCGACGCTCGGCGACGGCGGCGCCGTGCTCGGCGAAGCCGAGCAGCTGCTCGGCCTCGGCCGGGTTCACCTCGACCTGCGCGAGCGCCTCGGGCGAGTAGCGCGCGGCGAGCCGCCGAATCGTGTCGCGCGTCTGGGGAATGCGAGCGCGCATCCGGTCGGCCTCGGCCCGCACACCGGCGATGATCTCGGGAGCCCGACGCGCGCGGGCGATCTTGTCGGCGAGCGCGGCGGTCCGCTCGTCGAGCACGTCTTCGGCCCACTCGCAGAGCTGCACGATGCGGGCGTTGCGCATCCGCAGTTCTTCGGACGTGTCGGGAACCTCGTCGTAGTTCAGCTGGTTCAGCCGGAACGCCTCGCCCAGGTGCTCGCGCACCGCGGTGAGCGCCTGCTTCAGGTCGGCGGTCGCGTCATGCCCGAGCTCGGCCTCGGCGAACGCGAGCTCGTCGGCCGTGACCCGGATGCGCTCGTCGGCCTCGACGAGCGCACTGCCGGCGCGCTTCGCCAGGTCGGCGTCCTGAGCTTGGAGTTCCTGCTCCTCGCGCTTTCGCTTGCCCCAGAATCCGGCCATGCGATCGATCCTAGGCGCGACGGCTGGAAGGGGGTCCGGTCGGGCGGAATCGGGAGGAGAATGAGACGAGTCGGTCGCCCCCGCGCGTCTCGCCGGCGCCCGCGGCCAGTCCCGATCACGGAGGCCGAGATGTCGAACCGCCCGCCCGAGCACGACGCGCCCGTGCCGAACCGCGAACCCGCCGAGCAGCCCGCCCCGCCCGCCCCGCAGCCTGCGGCCCCCGCGACGCCGGCGCGGCCGAACATCCACGTCTCGGCGCTCATCGTGTGGCTCACGATCTTTCCGCTCGTCGCCATCGTCGGCATGCTTACGGAACCGCTCGTGAGCGACTGGCACCCCGTGCTGCGGGCCTTCGTGCTCACGCTCGTCGTCGTGCCGATCGCGGCGTACTGGATCATGCCGATGATGTTCAAGGGGTACGCTGCGCTCGAGCGGAACCGGGCGACGCGACGCGCGGCGAAGCACCCGACATAGTGGCGCGGTTCTCCCTCGTCGGAGACGGTGCACCGTCGGACGGTGCCCACGAATCCACGAATCCACACCCTGCGAGGGCATGGTCCACAGGTCCTGACGGGCGCACGGCGCCGGCTGCGAGCCGGCTACTCGAGCACTGGCACCCGGTGTTCGCGCTCGTCGAGCACGTACACCTGCGTCGCCGTCGCGCGGAAGAGCCGGAACGGGGCGTCGCCGGTCACGTCGGCCGCCGCCCATGGGCGAAGACCTCGGGCGACCGACTTCGCGCTATACACCTCGAGAGCGGCGGCGAGCTGGGCGTCGGGCACGATGCCGGCGACGCCCTCGACGTACACGGCGATCGCACTGCCGACCGCGACCGTCGAGTCGAAGACGGCGAGCGCGACCTCGGCCCGTTCGGCGAGGTTCTGCGAGTGCCGGGTCTCGGGGCGTGAGACCCAGTAGTACTCGCGCAGCTCGCGCTCGGCGAACCAGACGGGCGTCGCCCACGGTTTGCCGGCGGCGTCGGCGGTGGCGATCGTCAGGTACGAGGCGGCGTCGATGACGCGGCGGGCGGACTCGAGCGGGGCGGAGTTCACGCTGGGCATGTTCATGGGTATCAGCTCCTGGGGGTGGGCTGGAAGGGTTGCCGGGGCGTGGTCTCGATACGGCGCTTCGCGCCTACTCGACCGACTCAGCGTTCGCGGGCGTGGTCTCGATACGGCGCTTCGCGCCTACTCGACCGACGGCGTACATCGGGGCGTGGTCTCGATACGGCGCTGCGCGCCTACTCGACCGACGGGGGGTGTCAGGCGAACGCAGGCTCGGGCGAGGCATCCACGTCGTCGAGGTCGGTCGGCTCCGCGACATCCAAGGGGTTCGCGAGTTCGTCGCGGCGCATGCGGGCCGCGACGATCGCGACGACGCCGATCGCGAGCGGGGCGATGCCGGCGATGAGGAACACGACGGGGAGCCCGACGAGCTCGCCCGCGGGCCCGGCGATCGCCATCGATACGGGCATGAACGCGAGCGACACGAAGAAGTCGAGGCTCGAGACGCGGCCGAGCATCTCCGGCGGAACCCGGCGCTGCAGCAGCGTTCCCCAGATCACGACGCCGCCGTTGAACGCGGCGCCGACGGCGAACGCGGCGAGCGCCATCACCCACACCTGGTCGGTCAGGCCGAAGACGGCGAGCGGCACGCAGCCGAGCCCCCACAGCAGCACGATCGCCGTCAGGTACCGGCGCGGCAGCTTCATGGATGCCACGACCATCGACCCGACCGCGCCGCCGACGCCGAACGCGGCGAGCACGAGCGCGTGGCCCTCGGGGCCGGCCTCCGCGACATCCTTGATGACGAACGGCACGAGCACCTCGAACGGCCCCATGATGAGGAGGATCAGGAGCGACGCGAACGACAGCGTGCCGAGCAGCCACGGCGTGCGCATCATGTAGGCGAATCCGTCGCGCACGTCGACGAGCAGGGCGACGGCCGGATGCTGCGTTCCGCTCGCCCGTTCGCCGCGCAGGGGCTGATCGGGCACCCGTCGCAGGCACACCGCCGCGACCACGCCCGTGAGCGCGGCGACCGCGAGCGCCGCGCCGGGCGACGACACCGCGATGAGCGCGCTCGCGAGGGCCGGCCCACCGGCCTGCATGAGCACGGGCCGGGCCATCCCTTCGAAGCCGTTGGCGGCGAGGAGTTCGTCCTCCGCGACGACGCTCGGCAGCAGCGCCGAGTACGCCGGGTAGTAGAGGCCCGCCATCACACCGCCGACGAACGCGACGACGGCGAGGTGCCAGACGTCGAGCGCTCCGGCGAGCGCGAGCAGGGCGACCGTCCCGACGCTCGCGGCCCGCACGACCTCGACCGTGATGAGGATGCGCCGCTGCGGGATGCGGTCGGCGAGCGCACCGCCGAGGAGCGTGGTCAGCAGCATCCCGATCGCCGACGCACCGGCGACGAGCGACAGCTCGGCCGCTCCCCCGCCGATCGCGACGATCTGCCAGACGAGGGCGACCATCCAGATGCCCGCGCCGATCATCGACGCGACGAGTGCGGCGGCGAGCCACCGGTAGGCGGGGTTGCGCAGGGGCCGGAGTGCCCGAGGTGCGGTCATGATCGTGCTCCTTGCCGTTCAATTCCGTTTCGAATGCTTCGTGAAGCGGTGGCGCAAAGGTGCTTCTACTCATGCGTCGAACGGGGATCGGCGAGATCGACAGCCGCGGACGGTTCTCTTCGGAAGGCGCGACCACATGACCACACGACCACACCCCGCGCGACCACATGACCACACGACCACACCCCGCGCGACCACATGACCACACGACCACACCCCGCGCACGAGGAGCACTCCGGCCGCGGCATCCACGGCGGGTTTCGGGACGGCGCTGCGTGCCGTCTCGACCCACGGCGCGAGGGGGCCTCGACACACTCCTTCGTCGCTGTTCGACCGGCGAAGCCGCACGCACGAACGGATGCCGCGAGGCATCCGTTCGTGCGTGGTCGGTCGCTCCGGCGGCTCAGCCCTGACGGTGCTCGGCGTGCCAGCCGAGGCTGAGGTCGTCGCCGATCATGAGGTCGGCTCGGGCCTGGCGCCACTCTGGGTGACGCCCGTACCAGCCGAGGCTGAGGTCGTCGTCGATCGGGTCGACGGTCGGCGTGACGCAGAGTCCCTCGGGCACGTGCTCGCGCACGTACGAGGGGATGAAGCATCCCTTCTCCGAGACCTCCGGAACGTTCACGTTCGCCGAACCGGCCTCGCGTGCGGTGGTCATCCCGCACCCGGAGAGCAGGAGTGCCACGGCGACGACCGGAACCGCGTATCGCATCGCTCGCGTGTTCATGATGATTCCCTTTCCATGCCGGTGCACCATCGCGACCGGCTGAGGCCGACGCTACGGAGACGGCATCCCGCCCGCATGACGCGGATCAGGCATCTTCGCGCCGGTCGGGCATAGGCAATTCGGACCATCGACCGCGCCTGGGCGCGGGGCTATCGTGAGGGGCATGCGGTACTGGACCGCACCGGCACTGCCGACGAGCTGGACGAACACCGGCGCCCCGCCCTTCGTGGCCAGACGCGAAGAACTCCGCGCGCTGCACGCCGCCTACACCGACGCAGTGTCGGGCGCCGGCCGGACGGTATTCGTACGCGGTGACCCCGGCACCGGCAAGTCGCGGCTGCTCACCACCATCGGCAGCGCACTCCACGCCGAGGGTGCGGCGGTGCTGTACGGCGACTGCATCCAGGAGCTCGGGCGACCGCTCGAACCGTTCGGCCAGGCGCTCGGGCCGCTCCTCGCCGCGCTCGAGGCGGGCCGATCGGGCGAGCCCGCAGCGGCCGAAGCCGCGCGATCAAGCTCGGCCACGCCCGGCCGAGACGGGCCTGCGGCCGACGACCTGTCCTCCGACGCGCTGCCCGACGCCGTGCTGTCGGCCGTGCGCGACACCTTCAGCGCGCGCGACCGCGCGGCGGCGCCAGCCATCGGCCAAGACCGACTCTTCGACTCGGTCGTCGAACTGCTCGTCGAAGTGTCGCGGGCGAGGCCCATCGTGCTCGCCCTCGACGACCTGCACTGGGCGGGCGACGACGCGGTCAGGCTGCTCGGTCGCGTCGTCACGGGCACGGCCGACGCACGCATCCTCGTGATCGCGGCGCTGCGACCCGACCCGCCCGACCGATCCGAGCCGCTCGCCGCGGAGATGCGGCATCTCGCGCACCTGCCCTCGGTCGAGGTGATGCAGCTCAGCCCGTTCAGTGTCGACGACCTCGCGGAGTACCTCGAGGTCGGCGGGGTGCCGGCCGCCGAGGCGAACGCGAAAGCGGCCGCCGTCGCCGAGGTGACCGGCGGCAACCCATTTCTCGTGCGGACGACCTGGCGACACGTGCTCGACGCCCTCGCGACGCACGACCAGCGCATCGAGATGCCGGAGACGGCATTCGGGCTACTGCGCCCGCGGCTCGCGATGCTGTCGGAGGACGAGCTCGGCGCGCTCCGGATCTGCGCGCTGCTGGGCCACGAGTTCGACGTACTCGAGCTGTTGGCCGTGAGCGGAGCATCGCAGGCCGACGTGCTCGGCGCGATCGACGCGAGCGTTCGAGCGGGCCTGCTCGAGCCGCCGACGGGGGCCGGCGGCGCGTACGGCTTTCCGCACGCGATCGCGCGGCAAGCGGTGCTCGATGGGATGGCGCCCTCGGACATCATGCGCCTCCACGCCGAGATCGCTCAGACGCTCGAAGCCGAGTTCCCGGCGGCGCCACGACGCGTGCAACGGCTCGCGTATCACTACCTGTCGGCGCGTGCCCTCGGCTTCGGCGAGCGCGCCGTCGACTACCTCGAACTCGCCGCCGAGAGCGCGGCGGCGGGGCTCGCCTTCGAGGAGGCCGGTCGACTGCTCGAGCGGGCGGCCGATGTGACCGCACGGGCAGACCGGCGCGACGCCCTGCTCATGCGGTCGGCCGAGAACTGGTCGGAGGCCTCGGACTTCGCCCGCGCCCGCCTCCAGTACAAGCGCGTGATGACGTCCTCCGACCCGCGCACCCGACTGCGCGCCGCCATCGGGCACGAGGATGCCTCGTGGCGGCCCGGGCTCCGCGGAAGTCACAGCCGCAAGATGCTGTCAACGGCGCTCGAGGCGGTGCCCGACGATCCGCGCGATCCGCTGGTCATCGAGGGCCGCGCGAAACTCGGACGCTCGATCGCCTTCACCGGCGATGTGAGAACCGGCGCTGCTGAGGGCGATCGGGCGCTCGCGCTCGCCCGCGAGCTCGGTGATGAGCAGACCGTCGCCGCCGCATTGCGCGCGCGCATCTCGCACTCGCTACGGCCGGAGGGCGTGCGCGAGCGACTCGTCGAGGCAGATGAACTGGCGCGGATGAGCGCGGGTAGGCACCACGACTGGGACGGACCGGCCGCCGTCATCTTGAGCTGGGGCTCGTACCTGGTCGGCGATGCCACAGGAATGGATCGGGCTGAGGGCATGCTCGTCGACACCGCCCAACGTTGGGGGTCGTACTGGAAGTACTGGGCGGAGTGCGCCCGGTTCGCCCGCGCCTTCGCCGACGGTCGTCTGGGAGATGCGAACACCCGGCTGCGCAGGATCGACGCCGTCGAGCAGACCATCCGCTCCGATGCCAAGACGAGCACCGGGGCGATCCAGAGCTACATGATCCGTCGCGAGACGGATCGCCTCCGCATCGCGGCCGCGACGATCCGGGGCAACGAGGCGCCGACGCAGGCGTGGGCACCTGCACTCCTCGCCCTCTACACCGAGCTCGCCATGCAGGAGCCATGCCGTCGTGTGCTCCATTGGATGCTCGACCACGACAACGCGGCGGCGCACGTCTCCAGCGACTGGCCGGCCCGCCTGACGTTCACGTGCGAAGCCGCCATCGCGATCGGCGATACCGAGGCGGCGATGAAGCTCCGGCCGCTGCTGCTCGACTACTCGGGAGTCAACCTCGTATCGGGGTTCTTCGTCGCCCTGTTCGGCCCGGCCGATCGGTACCTGGGCGAGATCGACGGATTGTGCGGGACGGGCGACCCCGTCGAGGCGTTCGCTCGTGCGATGCACTTGGCCGAGCGTCTCGAGGCGCCCCTGCACATCGCCTACACGGCCGCAGCCACTGCCGTCCACCTCCGCCGTACGGGCGAGCATGCCGCGGCCGACGCATATGCCGAACGCGCACGCACGATCGCCGAGCCGCTCGGGCTCATCCGGGTGCTGCGAGCCCTGCCCGAGGCATCCACGGTGCCCGGAATCGGCGGTCTCACCGCTCGGGAGACCGAGGTGCTGCGGCTCGTCGCCGACGGGCTCAGCAACCGGGAGATCGCGAACGAGCTCGTGATCAGCGAGCACACCGCCGCGAACCACGTACGGAGCATCCTGATGAAGATCGACGTGCCGAACCGCACTCGCGCCGCGCGCTTCGCGCGCGAGCAGGGACTCGTGTGAGGCCGCGCTCCGTTCTCGGCGATCACTCGACGGGGACGAACGCGCCGCTCGGCAGCACGCGCCCGTCGACCTCGGTGATGACGTCGGCCGGCACCCCCGCGCGCATCGCGGCGGCGAGGATGGCCTCCGCTGACTCGGCCTCGTACACGCAATAGCTCTTGCGGCGATCGATCGAGAGGAACGAATACAGCCAGCGAACCTCCTCCTCATCGTTGATGAGGTTGAGCGCGTCGAACTTGCCCTCGGCCGGGATCAGGTCTTCGGCGAAGTTGCGTTCGATGATGAAGTAGGGCATCTGCACCCCCACTGGACTCGTGTGGTGACGAGGGTACTCCGCCGTCGGTCGCGCCGATACCGTGCTACCACTCGCCGCAGGGGAGGCACCCCGGCCACGGCCCGCGCAAGTTCCCCCTGTGCGCGGGCCGCAGCCCGAGGCATCCCTGCCGTGTCGCGGGTTTCGAGACGGCGCCCCGCGCCGCCTCGAAACTCGCTCCCCCTCAGTTCCCCTTCACGTTCACGATCTGGCGCAGCGTGTGCCGCACCGACACGAGCGGGGCGGCGTCGGCCATCACCCGGTCGATCGGCTTGTACGCCTGCGGGATCTCGTCGATGAACGCGTCGGTGTCGCGGAACTCGATGCCGACCATCGCCTCACGCAGCTGCTCGTGCGTGAACTCCCGCCGGGCCCTCGACCGCGAGTACGTCCGGCCCGCGCCGTGCGGCGACGAGTTCAGCGACATCTTGTCGCCCAGCCCCTCGACCACGTACGACGCGGTGCCCATCGAACCCGGGATGAGCCCGAGCCGACCGACGTCGGCCTGGATCGCGCCCTTGCGCGACACCCACACCCGCTTGCCGAAGTGGTGCTCGCTCTCGGTGAAGTTGTGGTGGCAGTTGATACGCTGCCGCTCCTCCACCGGGGTGCCCACCCACTCCGAGACCTGCCGGATGACCCGGTCCATCATCTCCTCGCGGTTGAGCAGCGCGAAGTGCTGCGCCCAGCGCAGCTCGGCGATGTACCGCGTGAACTCGGGCGAGCCCTCGACGAGGTAGGCCAGGTCGGGGTGCGGCAGGTCGATCCACCACTGCTTCGCGAGCCGCTGCGCGACCTTGATGTGGTGCTGTGCGATCTTGTTGCCCACGCCCCGGCTGCCCGAGTGCAGGAACAGCCAGACCCGGTCGGCCTCGTCGAGCGACACCTCGATGAAGTGGTTGCCGCTGCCGAGCGAACCCAGCTGCTCGCGCCAGTTGCCCGCGTACCGCGCCGGGTCGAAGCCCTTCGCCTCGCCGAGGGCCTCGAGCTCGGCGATCCGCGGCGCAGCCGTCGCGACGATCTTGCGGTTGTGCTTGCCCGCCGACAGCGGGATCGCGCGCTCGATCTGCTCCCGGACCTCCCTACGGCCCTCGGGCAGGTCGGATGCCGCGAACTGCGTCTGCACCGCGATCATGCCGCAGCCGATGTCGACCCCGACGGCGGCCGGGATGATCGCACCGAGCGTCGGGATGACCGAGCCCGCCGTGGCCCCGAGGCCGAGGTGCGCGTCGGGCATGAGCGCGAGGTGCGGGTAGATGAACGGCATCGTCGACGAGACGCGGGCCTGCTCGATCGTCAGCTCGTCGAGCAGGCTCGCCCACGAGACGAGCCGGTCGGAGATCTTCTCCATGTTCCTTTCCTGTCTGGTCTCGACGCGCTCCGCGGATGCGGGAGGCGTCGTGCGAGTTCCTCGGGCCCGAGGGTCTCGTCGCGCGCAGACAGAGAAACACCCCGGGCCTCGAGCGGCACGGGGTGACGAATTCGCGAATGGTCGCGGGCGTCAGGGTGCCTGATCGAGAAGCTGGTCGAATTCACGGATGAACCCGCGCTGGGCGGGCTGGTTCGTGGGCTCGACGAAGGCCGGCTTGTTCGTGCGCTGCAGGTACACGCTCATGGCCGCCTCCATTCCAGATTCCGGGGATGCTGCGCGGTCGGCGCAGCCTTGCGACACTAGCGGGCGATCGGGGCGGGGGTCAAGGGCGGGTTGCTCGAAGGTGTTCGCACGCGGTGCTGCGTTGCGCACGGGTTCGGCCGACCGACGATGCAACCGCCGATCGGCGAGTGTTCAGCGGTCCGGCTGCTCGGGCGAACCGAGCAGATCCTCCAGACGCTGCTTGACGTCGGCAACGGGCTCCAAGTCTCGGGCAGCGAGTACCGCAGCGCGCGCCTCCGAGGGCCATTCCTCGGTCGGCCATGCCTGCAGCGTCTTGATGGCCATGTTCCGGTTTCGAATCACGGGGCTGCGCAGGCCGACCTCGACGAGCGGCCATCCGGTGCCGGGGAACCGTCCGAGGTTTTGCAGGATCGCGTCGAGCGCGCCGTGCTCGGCATACGTCGGGCCGAAGCCCATCTCTTCGGCCGGTCCGGTACCGAGCTCCTCGAGCTCGAGCGTCGTGGTCGCCCAGTCGACGACCCGTCGGATGCGGGCGGGATCCTCCGTTCGCATGAGGTAGTAGATCTGGGAATAGCTCCCAGAAGTGAGTCGGTCGAAGCGCGCCGGCCAGGCGTCCAATCCCATCCGGTCGGCCGCGCTCGCGGCAGGCCAGAACGTCTGCATGTCCTCGGACTGCAGTCCGGAGGTGATGAGCACCTTCCAACGCGGGTCCGAAAGGATCCGCTCGGCGGAGGCTTCGATCTCTCCACGTCGGCCCGCGCTCCATCCTGATCCTCCGGTGGTCGGCTCGTCGTCGGTTCCGGCCGAGTTCGCGGCGAAGCTTCTGATCGCCGCGACAGTCAGGTACTCGTCCGCCCGCGCCGGAATCCGACGGCTGAGGTGCTGCAAGTAGCGCTGGACGGCTTCCGCCCCGTCGGCGTAATCAGAAATGTCTTCCGCAGGCCCACCGCCGATCAACGCCCACAGGATCTCCCCGGCTCCCCGGAGCAGCGCATCATCGATGTCGTCATCGCCGAGCGCGTCCGACAAGCCGCCGGTCACCGCACAGGTGTACGCCAGATACTCATTCATGACCGAGTTGCGGTACCCGTCTCGCAGCATCCATCCACGGATGTCGGCGCGCGTCGTCCCTGCGAGACGCTCGACGAGCTGGATACGGCCCCATCCGTTGACCCGGCGCGCCAACCACCACTGGCTGTCCTCATTTTCTGGATCGGGGAGCGAGCCGAGCGCCACCCCGGCGTACAACGTGAACTCGTCATGGACGCCGAGCACCCGCAATGGTCCGACGTCTTCCAGCGGGGTGACCATGCCCAACAGCGCGATGCCGACCTTCACGGCGTCACGGTCAGGGCTTTCGGTCATCAGCCACGCTGCGAAGGTTCGCAGGCGATCAGGTGCGATCTCGCCGCGCTCCGCGACCGTCTGACGCAGTGGGTCAACGAGGCTCAACACCGCGCCGTCGACGACCGAATCGTAGAACTCCTTGACCGCCCGCGTAGAGCCGGTGTTCACCGCGCGAGCCAACAGTTGCGCCACTCGATCGACGTCCGGGCCATCCCCTGCGCCGGCGTGATGCCCCAGAACCCCGTCGAGCGCCCCGGGCGCCCAGCGCACGCCCCCGCCCTGCCGTGCCGCCACGATCTCTTCGTCCGGAAGCTCGTACGCCTCCTCGGGCAGGGAACCTCCATCCGGAACCTCGAACCGCGAGAGGTACCCGAAGATGCTCGGCCGCGTGGCATCCCACGGCACCGGAAACACCGAACGGTTCACTGCCGACCGACGACGAAACCAGGAAAGACCCACCCCAGAACTCCCAAGCAACCAGAACGCGCGCCTCGAGCCGAACGTTGCTCGAGGTCCTTTGAACGTCCCTGATCATATGGTCGCGCCGTGGGCTGATGCGACGAGAGCGGATGCACTGGCCGGGATCCCGGCCGACCCGGGTCTCGATACGGCGCTTCGCGCCTACTCGACCGACCGACGGGGCCACGCGAAGGTCACAACTGGGTCACTTGTCCCACTTGGGTATTGACCCGCTGGAAACCAGCGCCGAGGATGGCTGAACCCCGATCCCCGTCACGATGGAGTGCCATGCGCAACCTGCGCCGTCCGATCGTCGCCGTCGCCGCGACATCCCTGCTGCTGATCATTCAGGCCGCGATCGACCCGACGGGCCTCCTCGCCCTCGTCGGCTGGCCCGGCGGCACGCCGCGATTCGATCTCTGGTGGCCCGTCGCGCGGTACGTCGTGTTCGTGCCCGTCATGCTCGCCGTCGTGTGGTGGGCGGCGGTGCGTGCGGGCGACCGTTTCTGGACGCTGGCGGCCGGCGTCGTGCTCGCGGCCCTGCTCGCGCAGACGGCCGCCTGCTTGGCGATGACGGGTGACCTCACGCTCGCGGCGTGGGCGGGCGGGTACGTCACCGCGAAGGCCGTGCCGACGGCGTTGATCGTGGCGGGCGTGGTGCGGGTGGTCGAGTGGGGCGTCGCGAGACGGCGTGGTCTCGATACCGCGCTTCGCGCCTACTCGACCGACGGGGTCACCGTGTGGCCGGCGGCGGTCGCGCTCGGCGCGGTGGCGCCGCTGCTCGCGGGGTCGTGGTGGACGGGCGCGACGTACGCGCCCGGCATCCCGACGCCCCGCCCCGACGACGGCCTGATCTCGATGATCGTCTCGATGCTCCTGCTCATCGGCGCCGCGTGGCTCTCGATCCGCTGGATGCGGCGGCGCGTGCCCGGCTTCCTCGGCACCTGGCTGGGCGCCCTCGTCGCCGGCGGCCTATTCGGCCTCGTGCAGTCGCTCGTCGGGCTCGTCGTCGACGACGGGTTCCGCGGCGACCTCTGGCCGCTCATGGCCGCCTACATCCATGTGGCCGACGGGCTCGCGTTCGGCGCCTGCGTCGGCTGGATCGCGGCCGTCGTCGCCCTCGTCGCCGACCACGTGGTCGCGCGGCGGGCGGCGCGCGGCGACGTCACCGCGGCGGGCGACGCAACCACCGAGCACCGGGATGCCTCGCCGGCACGCATCGCGGCGGGCGTGGGCGTCGGCGTGGCCGTCGTCGCGGTGACCGCGATCACCGCCTCGCTCCTCGCCCCCGCGGCGCCGGCGGTCGCGACCGCCCAGAACGAGGCATCCGTGCCCGCCGGGTTCCTGCGCGTCGAAGACGGGCGCTTCACCGACGGCGAGGGGCACCAGGTGCTGCTGCGCGGCGTCAACGTCAACCAGCTCGTCGACTTCTACCAAGCGCGCGCCGACGTGCCCGCGACCCGCGAGCTCACCGAGCAGGACTATGCCGACATGGCTTCGTACGGCTTCAACGTCGTGCGGCTCGGGCTGTCGTGGTCGGCGCTCGAGCCGACGCGGGGCGAGCTCGACCCCGAGTACCTGGCCACGGTGAAGCAGGCGGTCGCGTGGGGCGAGCAGTACGGCATCCGCACCGTGCTCGACATGCATCAGGACGGCTGGTCGAACCTGCCGACCGCCGAGGGCACCGTATGCCGCCCCGGCACCGACCCGATGTGGGGCTACGACGGCGCGCCCGAGTGGGCGACCCACTGGGACGGCACGCCCCGCTGCTCGTTCACGGGCCGCGACATCTCACCCGCGGGCGACCGCGCGTTCGAGCACTTCTGGTTCGACACCGACGGCATCCAGACGGCGCTCGCCCGCACCTGGGGCGAGCTCGCCGGCGAGTTCGCCGACAACGAGTGGGTCGCGGGCTTCGACCTGCTCAACGAGCCCGGCTTCGGCGAGACGGCCCCCGTCACGACGTCGAAGAAGAACGGCGAGTACTCGGCGAAGGCGATCGCGGCGATCCGGGAGGCGGGCGCGCCGCAGATCGTCTTCGTCGAGCCGAGCATCCTGTGGTCGGGGCTCGGCTTCGACTCGGGCCCCGCGCGCGGCTTCACCGACGACCTCAACGTCGCGTTCTCGCCGCACCTCTACGCCGAGTCGATCACCATGGATGCCTCGCTCGGGCTCCCCACGATCGTCAGCACCGAACGGCAGTTCGAGCTCGGCCAGCGCGTGGCCGACGAGCTCGGCATGCCGATGTGGTCGGGCGAGTACGGCTACTGGGGCGACGACGAGTCGACGAAGGCGCACCTCGAGCGGTACGCCGCCGAAGAGGACGCCCGCATCCTCGGCAGCGCGTACTGGGTGTGGAAGCAGGCGTGCGGCGACCCGCAGAACGGCATCCAGGAGCTCGGCAACGGCCTGCTCTCGGAGTTCTGCGCGACCGGCGAGGAGGCGCCTCGCAAGGACCACCTGCTGAGCATCCTGTCGCGGGCGTACCCGCAGGAGGCGCCCGGCGTGCTCACGAGCCTCCGCGCCGGGGTCACCGGTGAGGCGGATGCCGCGGCGACGATGTCGCTCACGGGCGAGGTCGCCTCGGAGACGTGCGGGCTGCAGGTATGGGTGCCGGGCTCGACGGAGCCGACGGTGGAGTCGAGCGGCGTCAGCGACGTCGAGGTCGACGAGGTGCCCGGCGGCTGGCTGCTCACGGGCTGCGCCGAGGGCGAGTACTCGCTGTCGACGTCGGTCGAGTAGGGCAAGTAGCGCGCGACGAAGTCGCACGCGTATCGAGACCACCCCGTGAGAAGTACTGTGGTGCGATGCCCGAGATCACCCGCGTCGACCCGGCGAGCCCCGTCGGCACGGCGATCCGGCGGCGCTACTTCGACGACATCATCGCGCGCTACTACGGCCGACCGTCGACCGCCGACGAGATCGACGAGCAGCTCACCGAGAACCCCGACGACGACCTGCGGGGCGACCTCGGGGCGTTCTTCGTCGCGACCGCCGGCGGCACGACCCTCGGCTGCGCGGGCGTGCGCTACGTCGATGCCGGCACGGCCGAGCTGACCCGCGTGTTCGTCTCGCCCGAATCGCGCGGCCTCGGGCTCGCCGCGGCACTCGTCGGCACGGCCGAGGCCGAGGCCGCCGCCGCCGGGCGCTCGATCATGCGGCTCGACACCCGCTCGGACCTCGTCGAGGCCCGCGCGCTCTACGCCAAGCTCGGCTACGCCGAGGTCGAGCCCTTCAACGACAGCCCGTACGCCGAGCACTGGTTCGCGAAGGACCTGCCGCCCGCGCGCTGACCGCCGTGGCTACGGCGCCCCCGGCAGGGTCTCGCAGGCGATGCGGTCGCCGTCGCCGTCGAGCCGGGCGATGTCGCCGTAGTACGGGTAGTACTTGTCGAACCAGTCCTGGGCGGCGCGCCACGTCGAGAAGTCGGCGCAGTCGACGTCGTCGGGCACCGCGGGCTTCGAGGGCGGTGTCGTTGCCGTGGCGCAGACGGTCAGTGAACCCACCGAGTTCGAGATGACCCCTGTGCCGCCGAGCAGCACGATCGTCGACGGGTCGAGGGCGATGATCTGATCGCGCACGACCTTCGGCACGCACGTGCGCTGCACGAGGAACAGCGGCGAATCGGTCGCGCCCGCGAGCGCACCGCCCGCGAGGGCGTCGGCGTACCCGGTGCCGACCGCGAGGTAGACGGTGCCCGCCGACGGGAAGACGGCCTTGTTGATCGCGACCGCCGTCGAGTACCGGTCGGCACCGGCATGGCGGTTCACGGTGTACGAGCTCTGCAGCGACGTCTGGATGCCGGAGCTCACCGCGCCGGTGCCGCCCGCGATGCGGACCCGGTTCGTGCCCACCGCCTTCAGCGCGTCGCGGGTGGCGGTGTCGACAGCGGTGCGCTTGCCGTCGAGCAGGATGACCGGGCCGCCCTGCTTCGCCGCGGCGGCCGACGCTGAGAGCGCGTCGGGGAAGTCGCGCCCGGTCGCGACGAACGTGGTCCCGCTCTTCGCGGGCGACGCCTTCGCGAGGGCACGGCTCGTCTGGTAGCGGTCGGTGCCGGCGATGCGCTGCACCGGTGCGATCGTGGCGAGCTTCTGCTGCACCGAGCCGCTCACCACGCCGGTGCCGCCCGCGATGATGATGCGCTTCGGCTTCAGCCGGGTCAGCTGGTTCCACACCGACGACGAGATCTCGTACTTCGCGACGAGCAGGAGCGGGCTGTCCTGGAAGCCGGCGAGGCCCGACGCCGACAGGGCGTCCGGGTAGTTCGCCCCCGAGGCGACGTACACGACCGGCACGCCGGGCTTGAACCGGCTCGCGATCGCGGCCGACGTCGCGTACCGGTCTCCCCCGGCGAGGCGGTGCACGCCCTCGGGCAGCGGGTTCACGCCACCGGTCGGCGTCGGGGTCGGCGTCGGCGTCGGCGTCGGGGTCGGCGTGACCGGGTCGCTCGGCGTCGGCACATCGGTCCGCACGGGCGGCACCACCATCGTCGTCGAGCCGCAGTGGGAGCTCAGCAATCCCTGGACGGCGGTCTTCTCGGCGGCGTCGATCGACAGCTTCCAGCGGTACTTCACCGTGATCCAGTCGATCGCGTACTCGCAGAGGGCGCCGCTGTTCGACGGCACCCACTCGGCCGGATCGTTGTCGGCCTTCGCCTGGTTCGTCGCCGACGTGACGAGGCGCAGCGTCTGGTCGATGTCGAGGTCGTTCGCGTAGGCGGCCCGCTGGGTGTTCGTCCACGCGTGCGCGCCCGACACCCAGGCCTCCTTGAGCGCGACGACGTGGTCCATCTCGAGCTCGGCCGGATCGGTGACGACGGCGCCGTCGTAGAGCGAGTGCCACTCGCCGCTCACGATCGTGCACGTGTCGATCGTCACGACGGGCACGTGCGTCTCAGCGAGGAGCACCTCCTGCCGCGTGCGGCATCCGTCGCCGTCGGCGTCGAGCCCCTCGGCGAACAGGTCGCGGTCGTACGTCACCGTCGCCGGCGTGAGCACCTTCAGCTCACCGAGCAGGGCCGACGGGGCGACGGTCGACCCCGGTGTCGCGGCGGTCGCCGCGATCGGAGTGAGCGCCCCGATGAGGGCGACGGCGGGCACGACGACGAGCGCGGTGATGAGACGGTGCATTTCGAATCCAGACGAGGAGAAGCTGAACCCCTCACGGTATTCGCGATTGTTCGACGAAACGCCGCACGGCCCCCGGACTGGGGTCGCCATGCGGCCGTTTTGCACCCCGGATTGGGGGCGGTTCCTACGCCCCGAGCATCTCGCGGGCGTGACGGTACTTCTCCGCGAGGCGCTGCTGCGACTCGAAGTCGAGCTTGCGCACGCGCCAGGCCGCCGAGTTGTCGTCGACGTCGGCGATCTTCACGCTTCGCGCGATCGCGTGGCGGCGGATGCGGCCGTAGTACTCGGCCTCGGGCAGGTCGGGTGTGCGCGAGAGCAGCACGACGACCTCGACGACCTCGGGCAGCACGCCCGCCTCGAGGAGCTCCTGCGCGGTGACGTCGGTGTGCTCGAGCACGTCGTGCAACCACGCGGCGGCGGTGGCGACGGGCTCGGCGATCGGGTCGAAGCGCTCGGCGACGCGACCGGGGTGGTCGATGTAGGCGGCACCGACCTTGTCGGACATGCCGCGGTGCGCGACGAACGCGATGCCCTTCGCGAGCGACACCTGCGCGGCGGCGGCGACGACCGCGTCGGCGTCGGGCTGCGGCGCAACCGCCCAGATCGGCGTCACGGATGCCCCGCCGCCGGGCTGCTCGAATGCGTTCGTTCCCGTCACCATGCGGTCGGTCTCCTCGTTCACGTCGGTTCGTTCGGTCGGGTCGGTCGGGTCTCGGCGGTCGTCGTCGGTGCCGGGCGCGGTGTCGGCGCGGGCGATCGCCCGGGCGTCGGCGGGTGCCGGGGCGAGCCACC
Organism: Agromyces solani; assembly: GCF_058349925.1. NCBI lineage: Bacteria > Bacillati > Actinomycetota > Actinomycetes > Micrococcales > Microbacteriaceae > Agromyces > Agromyces solani. The sequence continues at coordinate 390,372 of NZ_JBYRER010000001.1, read as the reverse complement.
ACGGCGTGCCTGCGCCACCGGCCGGTCTCACGACCTCGGGCTCGTCGGCCCACTCGAGGACGGGCTCGGCCGGCCACGCGGCCGTGGGCCTCGTCGGCGTCGGTTCGGGCGCGGCACGGACCGCCTCGGTCGCCTCGGCGGGTGCCGGTTCGGGATCGATGGGCCACTCCGGGGCGGGTTCGGCGGCCGGCGGCTCGGGTGCGAACGACACGGATGCCTCGGCCGCGACGACCTCGTCGAGCTCGCCGTCGACCGGTGCGACCGGAAGGAGGCTCGCGAGCAGCGGCTCGACCTCGGGCGTGGCCGTGGCCGTGGCCGCCGCCTCGAGCTCGCGCGCAGGCTCCGGCTCCACCCAGGGCTCCATCGCGGCCTCGGGCTCGGGCTCCGGCCCCAGCTCGGCCTCCGGGTCGGGCTCAGGCTCCGGCTCCGGCTCCGGCTCCGGCATCGTGGTCGAGAGCGGCAGGGGCGCGGGCGCCGGCTCATCGGGCAGCAGCGTCGACTCGAAGCCGAACTCGAACTCGGGCTCCAGCTCGGGAACGAGCTGCGGCGCGGCGACGGGCGCCGGCGCCGAGGCATCCGGTGCGGGCTCGTCGACCGGTCGGGCGCTCACGGGCGCCTCGACCTCCGCGAGCGGGTCGCGACCGCGCACGGTGCGCACGAAGCCGAGCTCGGCCTCGAGCTCGGCCATCTCGCGCGCGTCGAGCTCGAGCAGCGAACGGGCGTCGCCGAGGCTGCGGTGCACGAAGTAGTCCTCATCGACCTCGGTGAGGCGAGCACCGTCGCTCGTCGTGAAGTAGCGGCGGCGGGGGCCGTCGGTCACGGCGACGATCACCTCGACGAAATCACCGCTCGGCACCTCGCAGCAGAGGTAGTAGCGCTGCTGCTCGGGCGAGGCGGCCGACGCCGCACCCGTCGTGACGATCGGAACGGCCCGGGCCGGCGCTGCCGGCGCCGGGGCCGGCGCTGCCGCCTGCGGCGCGGCCGGGGCCGCCGACGCGGCGTGCGGTGCGGCGGCCCGCGCGGGCGGGGCCCAACCGCTCGCCGACGGCGTCGGCAGTCGCCGGGGGCGCAGCGTTCCGCCCAGCTCGGCGCTCCGCCGCGCAGCGCGCGAGGTCAGATCGTTCGCCGAGGCACCGTCGCCCGGTGCAGACGGCTCGTCGGCATGGATCGTCATCGTGGCTCCTGGGGGTGGGCGCCGGGGCGGGTCGGGGTGCGGGCCGTGGGGTGCGGCACGCCCCTCCGATGGTAGGCGTTCCCCGCGCCGGATAGGGGAACTTCGCAAGCGGGTCGGCGCGTCGTCGCCGTCGACCCGGTCGAATTCGGGCTGAGCAGGTTACGCGTCAGTCCTCGGGCTCCTGGAAGATCGTGACCTGCAGGCCGGTGGGGGCGGCGAGCCGCGAGTTGATCGACCGCCACGGGGTCTCGCGCGGGGTCGCCAGCAGCTCGGCGCCGGCCTCGACGAGCTCATCGGTCACGGCCGGCGTGTCCGCCACCTCGAACGCGACCCGCAGGTGCGGACTGCGCACGCCGTCGGTCTCGACCCGGTCGATGTACTCGACCTGGGCCGGGTTCGAGAGTTCGAGCGTCGCCCGGCCGGCGTCGAGAATCATCACGCGCGCACCGCCGTCGGCCTCGTACGACTCCTCCTCCGGCAGCCCGAGCACGTCGCGGTAGAAGGCGACCGCCGCCTCCCAGTCGTCGGCCTCGACCACGAGGCGCAGCTGGCGCACGCGGCGCCCGGGCGAAGCATCCGAAGTCATACCCGCACCCTACGCGGGTCGCGACCCGCGCGGCGGGCGGTGCGCGGGTGCGGCCCGCGACGGGCGGCGCGGCAGGATGTCGCGACCGGAGCCGGCACTCGTCGCCGACGCACCCGTTCCGCCCCGCCGGCGACTCGGGTTAGATGGAAGGGTCGCACGATCGGCCGGCCGGCCGTGCGGCGCACGGCTCATCGACGGGGACGAGGTTTGCGGATGACGACACGGCGCCCCCACAGCGCTCGCACGGCCCTGCTGGCGGCATCCCCGCTCCTACTCGCCGTCTCGCTCACCGCGTGCACGCCGTCGCCGCCCGACTCCCCCGAACCGACGAGCCCCGTCGTGCAGCTCGGCGCCCCGGGCGAGCCGAATCGCACGCTCTCGCCCGAGGAGGCCGCCGGGCTCGCGGCCCCCGAATCGACCGAGGTCGACGAGGCGTTCATGCTCGCGATGATCCGCCACCACGACCAGGCGATCGAGATGACGGCGCTCGTCGACGACCGCACCGACGACCGCGACATCCGGCTGCTCGCCGAACGCATGTCGGTGAGCCAGCAGGACGAGAAGGCGCTCATCGTCACCTGGCTGCAGGAACGAGCGATCCCGGTGAACGACGACGGCGGCCACGGCGCGCACGACGCCGAGGCGATGCCCGGCATGCTCAGCGACGACGAGATGGACGACCTCGCGGCGGCCGAGGGCGCCGAGTTCGACCGCCTCTTCCTCGCGTACATGATCCGGCACCACGAGGGCGCCGTGCAGATGGTCGACGACCTCTACGCCGACGGCGGCGGGCACGAGTCGGCGACCGACCAGTTCGCCCGCCACGTCGAGTCCGACCAGGGCATCGAGATCGCTCGCATGCAGGAGATGCTCGCCGAACGCGACGGCTGACGGCACGCGACGGGGCCCGGCGATCCGCGATCGCCGGGCCCCACCGTGTGCGGGGAGGCCGCAGCCGGCCTCCCCGCGGATCTCACCTGAACGTGGCCGCCAGCGCCTCGAGGCTCTGCACGACATCCGAGTCGGCCGGCAGGCCCGACTTGCGCACCGCGTTGGTGAGCTGGGCGACCACCGCACGGTCGGCGGCGGACTCGTCGGCCAGCTCCTCGGCCTCGGCGAGGTGCTCGCGCACCTCCACCAGTGCCTCACCGCTCAGGCTGCCGTCGCGCTCGGCCTGGTCGACGTAGGCACCCGCGACCGCGAAGCTCGGCGCGTGCACGTACGCGCCCTGCAGCTGGGCGTTGAACTCGTCGAACCGCACCTCGGCGGCCGCTTCGATCTCGTTCGCCGACATCCGGTCGCTCGGGGTGAGCGCCAGCGTGTCGAAGCCGCGAGCGATCTCGCTGCCGAGCACGTTGCCGTTGTACCAGTACGTCGACCAGTAGCCGCCGAGGTTGATGCGGTCGGTGAACGGCGTGTTGATCGGACCGCGGTCGAGGTAGGCGATCTCGGTCGGGTTCGCCGTGTCGGTGAAGTCGATGATCGACAACCCGCCCTGGTACCAGGCCTGCACCATGATGTCGCGGCCCGGCACGGGGATCAGCGAACCGTTGTGCGCAACGCAGTTCTCCTGCGCCTTCTGGGGCACGGGCAGCTTGTAGTAGCTCGCGAACTCGAGCTTGCCGTCGACGATGTCGAACAGCGCGTTCGCGCCCCACTCGGGCTGGTCGGTGACCCGGCATCGGGCCGCGGTGCCGCCGCCCCACTCATCGGTGAAGATGACCTTGGTGCCGTCGTTGTTGAACGTCGCCGAGTGCCAGTACGAGAAGTTCGGGTCGGAGACCGCGTCGATGCGTTCGGGGTGCACCGGATCGGAGATGTCGAGCAGGATGCCGTTGCCCTGGCACGCGCCCGCCGCGAGCCCGATCTCGGGATACACGGTGATGTCGTGGCACGTGTTCGTATTCGGCGTCGGGCTGTAGAAGGTCGGCCCGTACACGGAGGAGCTCGGGTGCAGCGCCGTCCCGGGCAGCGTGTTCTGCAGCCCGTTGTAGGCGCCCGTCTCGGCATCGGCGAAGATGCGCGGCTGGCTGACGACCGCCGCCGTGTCGGGCGCCGCGAGCGGCACCTTGATGACGTCGATGCGCCACTGCGTCGGGTTGCCGCTGGTCACGGGGTCGGTCGTGAGCGGGGCGTTCTCGCACCCCTCGAGCTCGAGCGGCGACCGCACGCCCGACGTGCCCGAGTTGTAGATGTACAGGTTGTCGGGGTCGTCGGGGTCGGTGACGAGCGTGTGCGTGTGCGAGCCGCGGCACGTCTGCACGCCCGGCAGCTGCACCGGGTCGTCGATGTCGCTGATGTCGAAGATGCGCACGCCGCGGAACCGCTCGGCGTTGACCGTGCCGGGCGCGCCCTGGGTGCCGCAGTCGATGCGGCCGCGGGTCTCCTCGACCGACATGAACAGCAGGTCGCCGTAGACCGAGACGTCGCCCTGCCCGCCCGGGCAGACGAACGACGAGCGCAGCTCGGGCTCACCGGGGTCGGAGACGTCGTAGACCTGGAAGCCGTTGAAGTTGCCGACGATCGCGTTGTCGCCCGAGAACGCGAGGTCGGAGTTGACGAACCCGAAGTTGCCGGGGGCCGCGTCGAACGGCGCCTGGCGTGGGGAGCTCGACAGCAGTTCGATGTTGCTCGCCGCGACCTCGGCGTCGAGGTAGCCCGGCGGCAGGTCGACGCGCGGGTCGTCCTCGGCGGCCGCCGCGGTGGCGGTCATCAGGGACGCGCCGAGGAGCAGTGCTCCGGCGGCGGCGAGTGCGCGCCGTCGCGCGCCCGGTGATCGGTGGTCGAATCTCATCGGCAGGTCCTCATCTCTCGTTTCGACAGCACGTCGCGTTTCGACAGGACGATCGAGCCCCCCGATGGGCGCACGGCCACCACCTCGTGACCGCACGCGGCCCCGGAAGGCCGACCAATGCCCCAAACGTACCCACAACGGGGGTGGCTTCGCAGCGGGCATTTCGGAGGACATGAGGGTTTCGACAAAGCATTCGCCGGAGGCATCCGCACGGCGCACAATCGGAGGCATGCGCATGACTCCCCGACGCCTGGCCACCGGCATGAGCCTGTGGGCCCCGAACCTGTTCAGCGGCATCCGCGTGAAGCGCATCGCCGACGACTGGACGAGCGCGACCGTCGAGCTGCACGTCAACCTGTTCACCCGCAACTACGTGAAGACCGCGTTCGGCGGCTCGATGTCGGCCATGACCGACCCGTACTACTTCATGCTCGTGATGCACCAGCTCGGCCGCGACTACGTCGTGTGGGACACCCGCGGCGAGATCGAGTTCGTGAAGCCGGGCCGAGGCACCCTCACCGCGCACTTCGAGGTGCCGCGCGCGAAGGCCGACGAGCTGCGCGAGCGCGCCCGCGGCGGAGCGAAGGTGCTCGAGTGGTTCGAGACCGACATCACCGACTGCTCGGGCGAGGTCGTCGCGCGCGTGCGGCGCGAGGTCTACGTGCGCGAGAAGCGGCGGGTCACCGAGGCGCGCTGACCGACGCCGCCGTCCGGGGCGCGCGGATCGACGGGCGGCGCCCCGCGGCCGCAACACGGCGTCACCCGGTCGCGACCCGCGGCGTCACCCGCCGTCATGTGCCGGCACGCGGAGGGCGCGACGCACCCCCGCTCCGGTGACGCACGGCGACACACGAGGGCGCGCGGCGTCACGGCCATTCACACGGCGACACGACGCCATCGGGCGCCGCGGCCCGGCCATAGCCTCCGGGACATGCACCGATCCACCCTTTCGTCCATCACCCCGGGCGGCCGCCATGGCTGACGTCGACTGGCTCGCGCTCGCCGCGACCGGCGCCACGGCCCTGCTGTTCGTCGGCCTCTTCCTGCTGCGCCGTCGAGGCGCGAAGTTCACGCTGCTCACGGTCGTCGCGCTCGTCGCGGGCATCGGCCTCGGCCTCGCCTTCCAGGGCCACCTCGCCTACGTCGACGTCATCGGCACCGTCTACGTCAACGTCATCACGGCGTTCGTCGCGCCGCTCATCGTCGTCTCGGTGCTCGCGAGCGTCACCTCGCTCGGCAGCATCGAACGGCTGCGCACGATCGGCGTGAGCTCGGTGTTCTGGCTGCTGCTCACCAACCTCATCGCGATCCTGCTGACGCTCGGGCTGGCGCTCGCGACCGGCGTCGGGAAGGGCGCCGAACTCGAGCTCGAGGGGGTCGACGGCTCGGCGCTCACGGGGCTGCTGCGCCCCCTCGACGAGGTGATCGTCGGCCTCTTCCCGTCGAACCTGGCCGGCGACCTCGGCTCGAACAACATCATCGGCATCATCCTGTTCACCCTGCTGATCGCGGTGTCGTACCTGCTCGTCGCCGACCGGAAGCCCGAGAAGGTGCGGGCGTTCAAGGAGTTCGTCGACGCCACCCGGCGCGTGTTCTTCAAGGCGGTCGGCTTCATCATCGCCCTGACCCCGTACGCCGTGCTCGCACTCGTGGCCTCGACGACCTCGACCGCGGTCGCGCGCCTCGAGACGGCGGCAGCCCTCGCCGGGGTGCTCGTCATCGCGCTCGTCGCGTGCTTCATCGACGCCTACCTCGTCAACGGCGTGCTCGTGAAGCTCTTCGCGGGTCTCAACCCGTTCCGCTACTTCCGCCTGATCACCCCGCCGCAGTACACGGCGTTCACGACGCAGTCGAGCATCGGCACCCTGCCGCTCACCATCTCGACGCTCACCCGCAAGCTCGGCGTCTCGCCCGAGGTCGCCGGGTTCACCGCCCCGATCGGCACCACGATCGGCATGCCCGGCTGCGCCGGCATCTGGCCGACCCTCGTCGCCGTCTTCAGTGTCAACGCGCTCGGCATCGACTACACGGCGCTCGACTACGTCGTGCTCGTCGTGCTCGGCCTGCTCGTCTCGCTCGGCACGGCGGGGGTGCCGGGCACCGCCATCATCACCGCGACCGCCGTTCTGACCGCCGTGGGACTGCCCGTCGAGGTGCTCGTGCTGCTCATCCCGATCAGCGCGGTCGCCGGCACCGCCAGCACGATGGCGAACGTCACCGCCGCCACGACCGCCTCCGTCATCGTCGCGCGCCGCGCCGGCGCCCTCGACGACGACGTCTTCTCCGGGCGGGTCACGGTCGCCGACGACGGCGATCACGACGTGGATGCCGCTGCCGACGCCGACGCCGACCACGACGTGGATGCGCCTGCCGCCTCCACCACCACGACCGCCCTGCCGGAACTCGTCGGCCGCGGCTGACGACCAGAACGAAGGACACCGCCATGCCACTGGCAATCCGCACCCGCCGCACCCGAGCCCGCGCCGCGCGCCGCCGCCCACTCGCCGCCGCCCTCGCGCTCGCCGTCGCCGTGCCGACCTTCCTCCTCGTCTGGGCGACTCCGGCGAGCGCCGCCGGCGACGTCTGCGACCTGTGCTCGATCAACTTCGACCTGACGGCCTGCCAGGACATCGGCGGCTATCCGTACGACAGCACGCAGGAGGACCCGCCGCCCGCGATCTCGGGAGGCGGCAGCGAGCCCGCGCCCGCGCCGTCACCCGCGCCCGCCCAGACGCCGAAGCCGGCGCCGGCACCCGCCCCCGCCCCAGCGCCCGCGGCTCCCTCGAGCGGATCGAGCAGCACGTCGACCGGCGGCGGCTCCGCATCCAGCTCGTCGACCTCCGCCGGCACCACGGCCGGCACGGCCGAGGCGGGCACGACCTCGACGAGCGCCGGCCGGCCGGCCGGCGTCGCCGCCAAGGCCCCGCTCGCCCCCGCCGCACCGAAGCTCAGTGCGACGGGAACGTCGCTCACGGTGCGCTGGGTCGCGCCGGCCGACGGCGGCTCGGCGGTCACGGGCTACAAGATCTCGCTGAACGAGGGGACCGCGATCCCGATCGCCGGCACCGCGACGAGCTACACCTTCTCGAAGCTCGCGCCCGGCACGTACAGCGCCACGGTCGTCGCGGTGAACAAGGTCGGCGACGGGGCCGCTTCGCCCGCTTCGGCCCCGGTCACGCTGTCGGGCTCGACCCCGACGACGAAGCCCGCCGCCGAGAACGTCGAGACCACGGCGAGCGCCGCGAACGGTGCACCCGAATGGCTCGCGGGCGCCGGCATCCTCGTCGCGCTCGTCGCGGTCGGCGGGCTGGCGCTCCTCGGTCAGCGCCTCGTCCGCAACCGGAAAGCCGCCGCGGCCGCTGCGGCCGCCGACTCCGGCTCCCCCGCCGACGTCGACGGCGCGCCGACCACCGAAGCCTGAGACATCCCACCCCGATGAAAGGAACCCACGTGAACACGCCCACCCGTCGACGAGCGCGCCCAGCCGCGATCGCCGCGACCCTCGCGCTGACCGGCGCGAGCCTCATCGGCGCCGACACGCTGCTCGCCGCGCCCGCCGCAGCCGCACCGCCCGGCGCCTCGATCGACACCGTCGACTACCTCGCCGACACCTACGGCCTGACCGACGGCGTCATCGAGACCGTGACCTTCGAGCGGTTCGAGTGGCTCCTGAACCAGGAGGGGCGGTTCGCCTTCCTGATCGGCGGCCCCGACGACGCGCGCACCGTCGAGACGGTGGGCGCGATCGACGCCGCGGCACAGGCCGCCGGGGTCGAGACGGTGTACACCTTCAACCCCGACCTCACGGGCGGCGGCGTCGACATCCGCACCTCGGCCGACGCCGACGTGGCCGCGCTGTGGACGCGACTGGTCACCTCGTACCTCGGCAAGGACGTGCAGACGCCGTTCGACGGCAGCGACGACCCGTACTTCTTCGTCTACGACAAGTCGCACACCGAGGGCGACGCCGAGGACCGCATCGTGAGCGCGCTCACCGCCCCGGTCGCGGCGGGCTCGCTCGCCGATGCCGGTGCCCGCGCCGCCTACCAGGCCGAGGTCGCGGCCGTGATCGGCGACGGCGCGCAGCTCGACGCGCTCAGCCAGTTCGCCTTCTACGACGAGGTCGTCGACGCGAAGCACGTCGCGCAGGTGCCGGCAGGCGACGCCTACGGCCCCGGCACGATCATCGACGAGTCCGACGCCGACTGGCGCGTGCGGAACGTGACCTACCCCGAGCTCGTGAACCTCCTCGACAGCGACGGCGACGTCGTGCTGTTCTTCGGCGGAACGTGGTGCCACAACACCCGCGCCGTGCTGAAGGAGGTCAACCGGCAGGCCGTCGCGAACGACGTCGAGCAGGTGTACTTCTTCGACCTGCGCCTCGACGGCGCCTCGGGCAACCACCTGCACATCCGCGACACGAAGTCGCCGTTCGCGAACTTCTACGGCGATCTCGTGAACGAGTACCTGCCCGGCCTGAAGACGCAGTACCAGCCGAGCTCCGACCCGAAGCTCGCCTACCAGCAGGTGGACTACCACCCCGGCGGCGACACCGCGCAGCCGCTCGCCACCGCGAAGAAGCTGCAGGTGCCGTTCCTGCTCGAGTACGACCGCGCCAACACGGTCGACGGCCGGGCCGCACCGGTCGCACGCCAGTGGATCCACGACAACGGCGACGGCACCTACAAGGAGTACATGACCGAGTGGTGGTACGTGAACGACCGCCCCGGCAGCTACGCGACGAACCCGAACCCCGAGAAGCAGGCTGCGGCGTACGCCTTCGCCGACGAGGCGATCGCCGAGCTCGCCGTGTTCTTCGAGGGCCTCGGCGACGACACGACCGGCCCCTCGAACCCGCCCGTCGACCCCGAGCCCACCGACCCGACCACCGTCGAGGGCACGGTCGAGGTGAGCGGTGACCTGCGCCCGGGCGGCCGCATCACGGTCTCGGCGAGCGACCTCGCCGGCGGCACGGAGGGCTTCTCGGTCGAGCTGCACTCCGACCCGGTGGTGCTCGGCACGGTCGACACGGATGCCTCGGGCGCCTTCACCCTCGACGCGACGATCCCGTCCGCGACGCCGCCCGGCGCGCACGAGGTCGTCGTGCTCATCGACGGCGTGACGGTCGCCTCGACGCCGGTGACGGTGGCGGCCCCGGGCGGAGACTCGGGCGGCTCGGACTCGGGCTCGGGCTCCGGCTCCGGCGACGCGGGGTCGGACGCCTCCGGGTCGAGCGGAGCCGACGGCTCGCAGGCGGCCGGCCTCGCCTCGACCGGTGCCGGCTTCGTCGACGTGCTCGGGTGGACGGCATTCGCCCTGCTCGCCGCGGGTGCCGCGGTGTTCGTCGCGACCCGGGTGCGCGCCCACCAGGCGAAGTAGCCCGACTCCCCACGAGGGGCGGGGCCGGATCGGCCCCGCCCCTCGTGTGCGCCCACGGCACCGCGCGGGCACCGCACCGCTGCGCGCCGCCGCACCGTGTCCGGCGCCGGCGCTCATGCACGGCCGCGCGGCCCGTAGATGAACTCCTCGGCGTGTTCGACCGCCTTCCTGAAGGAGTCGTTGCGCAGAGCGACGGCGCGATCGTCGGGTGGTGGGCCCGACGGCAGCGCCTCCATGTACCCGGCGAGGCCCTGCGGCCGGAGCACCCAGATGCCGCCGTGCGGTGGGAGGTAGAACACGGCGAACGAACGCGCCGATGGATCTTCCTCCCAGACGGGCACCACCGCGACAGCGGCTCCGGTGTCCACGTTGACCCACTGGGCGCGAGGGCGCGGCTGATTCTCGTCGTACACGCTGGGATCGAGGAAGGGAGCGGTGCCCTCGCCCCAGCGTTCTTCGAATCGCTCGTGGAATATCGGAAAGACGGCGTAGTCGTAGCGGCGCCACGCCGTGTCTGTCTGTGCCATGGCCTTCCTCTCGCCGACAGCACTCGGCTCGACGACTGATCGAAGAGCGCGGCGGCGGCGAGGGACGAGCCCTCGCCGCCGCTGCCGCTACTTCGCCGTGACCTGCTTCTCGGCGCTGCCGGCCGAGGTGATCGCGATCTTGCGGGGCTTCGCCTGTTCGCTGACCGGGATGATCACGCTCAGCACGCCGTTGTCGTAGTGCGCGCTGATGCCGGCCGTGTCGAGGCCGTCACCGAGCGTGATCCGGCGCAGGAACGACCCGCTCGGTCGCTCGCGGACGAGCCATTTCGCCGCTTCGTCCGAACGCAGGGTTCGTTCGGCGCGGAGCGTCAGCAGCTGCCCGTCGACATCGACGTCCACCGAGCCGGGGTCGATCCCGGGCAGATCCGCCGCGAGGACGTAGTGGTCGCCATCGCGGTACAGATCGATCGGCATGACCCGCGGTCCCTGGCTCGCGTCGAGCATGGACTCCGCGAGTCGGTCGATCTCGCGGAACGGATCCCAGAACATGGCCATGGTCTCGTCTCCTTCCGGTTCACCATTGACCGATGAAGATGAGCGATGCTCGCTCATCGCGAGATCTAGATTAGCACTCTGCATGGGCGAGTGCTAAGTGTGATTCGCGCTGAGCGAACCAACTCGCCCCGCAGCATCCCGACGCCTCACGGCCCCCGACGTCACCCCGCGGCGGGCACCCCGACGATGCCGTTCGCCTCGCGGGCGACCCACTCGACGAGCGGCAGCATGCGCTCCATCAGTTCGGAGCCGAGCGGCGTCAGCGAGTACTCGACGCGCGGCGGCACCTCGGGATAGGAGGTGCGCGCCACGAGTCCGTCGGATTCGAGCGTGCGCAGCGTGGAGGCGAGCATCTTCTCGCTGATGCCCTCGACCTCACGGCGCAGTTCGCCCCAGCGATGGGTGCCATCGGTGAGGGCGAGCAGCACGAGCACGCCCCACTTGCTCATGATGTGGTCGAGCACGACGCGCGTCGGGCAGCCCTCGGTGAAAACTTCTCCTGAGCTCTCCCGGATTTCAGCAAGACTTACCGCCATGTGGGTACCTTACTGAAAAGTGGGTACCGATTCGAGGGAAGGCAGGCGCGAGGCATCCGGTTGCAGTTCGATGACGCCTCACCGGAAGGAACCGAATCCCATGACCATCCTCGTCACCGCCGCCTCGGGCCAGCTCGGCCGCCTCGTCGTCGACGCGCTGCTCGCGCGCGGCGTCGCCCCCGCCGACATCGTCGCGACCGCTCGCGACACCGCGAAGCTCGCCGGCCTCGCCGACCGCGGCGTGCGCACCGCGCGCCTCGACTACGCCGAGCCCGCCTCGATCGCCGCGGCGCTCGACGGCGTCGACACCGTCCTGCTCGTCTCGGGCACGGAGTTCGGCGAGCGCGCCGCGCAGCACCAGAACGTCATCGACGCCGCGAAGGCCGCCGGCGTCGCGAAGCTCGTCTACACGAGCGCCCCGCAGGCCGCGACCGCCGACTTCGTGCTCGCGCCCGAGCACCGCGCCACCGAGGCGGCGATCGCCGCATCGGGCATTCCCGCGGTCATCGCCCGCGACAACTGGTACACCGAGAACTACGCAGCGGATGTCTCGCGCGCGGCCGACTCGGGCGTCATCGCCGCGTCCGTCGCGGACGGACGCGTCGCGAGCGCGACCCGGGCCGACCTCGCCGAGGGCCTCGCCGTGCTGCTCATCGACGACGACCACGTCGGCCGGGTGCTCGAACTCGCCGGGTCCACGTCGTGGAGCTACGACGAGCTCGCCGCCGCGGCGTCCGAGGTGCTCGGCCGCGAGGTGCGGTACGAATCGCTCACGACCGAGCAGCACGTCGCCGCGCTCGAGTCGGCCGGACTCGACGCCGGCACCGCCGGGTTCGTCGCCGGCATCGACGACGGAATCCGCCGCGGCGTGCTCGACGTGCCGAACGACACGCTCGCGGGCCTCATCGGCCGCCCGACGACCTCGCTCGCCGACGGGCTGCGCGCGGCACTGGCCGCCTGACGCCCCGAGGAGCGCCCGACCGGGTCGGGCGCTCCTCGACCGGCAGAGGTCAGCGCACCACGTCGTAGACGACCTTGACGATGCCGTTCGAGTAGGCCTCGTGCTCGGTGAGCTCGAGCTTCGCGAACGCGTCCTCGTCGTCGGCGAACAGGCGCTTGCCGCTGCCGAGCAGCAGCGGGAACACGAGGAGGTGGTACCGGTCGACGAGCCCGGCGGCGGCGAGCCCCTGCGCGAGCCTCGCGCTGCCGTGCACGATGATCGGACCGCCCTCGCCCTCCTTGAGCCGGGCGACGTCGTCGATCGAACGCAGCAGGTTGGTGTCGTGCCACTCGGGCACGAGGTCGGACTCGTCGAGCGTCGTCGACACGACGTACTTCGGCATCGCGTTGTACTCGGCGAACTCCTCCTCCATCGAGGGCCACACGGGTGCGAACTCCTGGTAGCTCACGCGGCCGAGCAGCAGCGCCCGGGCCTCGAGCTGCTCACGGCCCTTGATCTCGTAGGCCTCCTCGACGAACGGCACGTCCTTGAACGTCCAGCCCGCCCGCGGGTGGCTGCCGCCGCCGGGCGAGTCGACGACGCCGTCGAGGCTGATGAACGCGGTCACGATGATGGGGCGCATGGGCTTGTCCTTCCGATTGCGGTGGCGGCGGAGCATCCGCCTTCATTCTGGACGTCGAACGGGCCGCACCGATATCGACAGTGCGGCCGGATTTCCTCGCCGGCCGCGCGTCGCCGCGTGAACGAGACGGATGGCTCGGGTCATGCGGCGTCACAGCGGGTGCGCGCGGCCTACGCTCGAAGGATGACTCGACTTCGGCCCGTGCTCGCGGCCCTGCCCCTGCTCGTGCTCGCCCTCGCCGCCTGCTCGGCCACGCCGTCGGGCTCCGACGGCCGGACCGCCGAGCCCACCGCGGCCGCGACGGCCGAAGCCACCGCCGACGCCGCGACCGTGCTCGAGGAGTGCACCGGCGTCGCCGTCATCGTCGACTCGGGCGACCTCGAGGTGAGCGAGCCGATCGATGCGGCGGCGTGCGTCGACACCGACGGGCCGATCCTCGCGGCCGACGCGCTCGACGAGGCCGGCGTCACGACCGAGGGGACGGTCGAGTGGGGCGACCAGGTCGTCTGCCGCGTCAACGGCGAGCCCGCCGAGGACACGCTCATCACGGCCGCCGACGGCACCGAGTACCACGAGACCTGCGAGTCGATGCCGGCCGCGTTCGCGTACTGGTCGCTCTGGCAGCGCACCGCGGGCGGCGAGTGGGCGTACGCGCAGGAGGGCCTGCCGACCCTCGAGCTGCAGCCGGGCGACGCGGTCGAACTGCTCTTCACGCTCAACGACGCCCCGGCTTCGCCCGAGTCGGTCGAGTAGCGAAGCGTATCGAGACCACTGGTTCCGCGTCACGGTGGTCTCGATACGCTCCTTCGTCGCTACTCGACCGAGCACGGCGATCGCCTCTTGACCGCACGCCCCCGACCTGATGTCCTGACCCCGATGTTCCGGTTCCGACCCGCTCCGCTCCGCCTCGCGATCGTGCTCGCGGCGGTGTTCGTCGCGACCCGGGTCGTCTACCGGGCGTTGTTCGCGGGTGCGGGCGGCCCCGGCGTCGTGCTCGTCGACCTGCCCGTCGTGCGGCTCGCTCCGCCGTTCGAGCACGTCGCGATGTTCGGGCCGATCACGACGGGCGGGCTGCGGGCCGCGGTCGTGAGCGCCTTGCCCATCGCGCTCGTGATCCTCGCGTTCGGCGTGGTCAACGCGTGCATCGACGTCTCACGGGTGTTCGCCCGCGCCGCCCGCGGCGGACCCCTCGCCGGCTCGGCCCGTGCGCTCGTGATCGCGTGGTCGACGTTCCCCGCCCTCGCCGACGCCGTGCGCCGGGTGCGGCTCGCCCGACGGCTGCGCGGCGAGCGCGGGGCGGGTGCGCTCATCGTGCCGATCCTCGAGCACACGATCGAACGCTCGATCGCGATCGCCGCCGCGATGGAGGTGCGCGGCTTCGCCGCGACCCACCGCGTCGAGGGCGACTGCGCGAAGCCCGTCGAGGTGCGCGACGCGGTGATCGCCCACCGCGGCGGCGCGGGGCGGGATGCCACGGCCGGAGCGATCCCGGGCGCCTGGTCGCTCACCGTTCCCGAACTGCGGCTCGAGCCCGGCACGCTCACCGTGCTCGCGGGCCCGACCGGGTCGGGCAAGTCGACGCTGCTCGGCACGCTGAGCGGCGTGCACACGCACGTCGACGGCGGACTCGCGACGGGCTCGATCCTCGTCGGCGGCGTCGACCGTCTCACCGTGCCCGCCCGCGACACCGCCGGGTTCGTGGGGGTCGTCGCGCAGGACCCGAGGCTCGGGTTCACCAGCGAGACCGTCGACGACGAGATCGGGTTCGCCCTGACCGTTCGCGGCGTCGCGTCGGTCATCGTCGCGGCCCGGGTCGCCGAGGTGCTGACGCGCATCGGCGCCGAGCACCTCGCCGGACGCGAACTGCGCACCCTCTCGGCGGGTGAGGCCGCACTCGTCGCGATCGGGGCCGCGCTCGTCGAGCAGCCCGTGCTGCTGCTCGTCGACGAGCCGCTCGCCGACCTCGACCCCGACGCCCGGGCGCGCATCACGGCGCTCCTCGGGCGCATCGCCCACGAGGCGGGAGTCTGCGTGCTCGTCGCCGAGCACCGCGCCGAGGCGTTCACGACGGTGGCCGACGGGTGGCTCGAGATCTCGGACGGGGTGCTGGTCGAGGGTTCCGTCGGTCGAGGAGGCGCGCCGGCGCCGTATCGAGACCACGAGGATCGAGCGCAGCTCACGGGGTCTCGCGAGGCGTCGACTGCGACGGGGCTCCTCGACCGGCGGGTGGGCGGCGGACTGCGCGTGGAGGGCGTCACCGTGCGACACGACGAACGGGTCGCCGTCGACGACGTCTCGTTCGCCGCGGCGCCCGGCGAGATCGTCGCCCTCGGCGGACCGAACGGCGCCGGCAAGTCGAGCCTGCTCACCGCGATCGCGCTCGGCTCCCGGCCGGGCACGGTGCGCACGGGCGACGTGGATGCCTCGGCCCGGCGCCGACGCCGGTCGACACCGCCCGGGGTCGTGCTCGTGCCCGATCGATCCGACGACCTGCTCTTCGCCGACACGGTCGCAGCAGAGTGCCGGCGCGCCGACCGCACCGGGCACCGCCAGCGCGGCACGACCTGGGCTCTCTTCGCCGAACTGCTCGGGAGGACTTCGGCCGATCGGGAGGACGGAATCCGCGAAAGCCTCCTCCCGATCGACCGAACTCCTCCCGTGGCCGAGCGTGACGCGGCCGCGAGTCCCGATGCGCGTGCGCTTCGGTCGCGCGCCCGACCAGCCGGTGGTCTCGATTCGCGCGGCGGCGCGCACTACTCGACCGACCGACTCGAGCTCGCTGGGCGGCATCCGCGCGACCTCTCGGCCGGCCAACGGCGGCTGCTCGTGATCGCCGTGCAGGCGGCGGGCGAGGCATCCGTGCTGCTCGTCGACGAACCGACCCGGGGACTCGACCCGAACGCCCAGACCGCGCTTGCGCGGGCGCTGCGACTCATCGCCGACCGGGGTCGCACCGTCGTGGTCGCGACCCACGATCGCGGCTTCGCCGCCCGCATCGCCGACCGCGAGCTCACGATGGTCGACGGGCGGCTCGCACGCGCGGCGCCCGCCCCGACGCCAGCCCCGACGCCGGCGGGAGGTGCGGCATGAGCACGCTCGCCGGTTTCCCGGCCCCGGTCGCCATGCGGCGCCGGCGACGCCTGCCGTCGTGGTCGACGGTGTTGCTCGTCGGCGGCAGCATCGCCGCGGCGGCGGCGTTCGCGTGGCCGCTCATCGCGCCCGCGCTGCCGAGCGACGCGCAGGCCGCGGCCCCCTGGGCCGCGCTCGCGCTCGCGCCGCTCGTCGCGATCGTCGCCGTGCTCGCGGTCGACGGCGGGTTCCGGTCGGCGAAGACGCTCGCGCTGCTCGGCACCCTCACCGCGGTCGCCGCGGCGGTGCGCGTCGTGGGCACCGGCGTCGGCGGCGTCGAGGCGGTGTTCGTGCTGCTGATCCTCGCGGGGCGCGTGTTCGGCGCACGGTTCGGATTCCTGCTCGGGGTGCTCGCGATCGCGCTGTCGTCGACCATGACCGGCGGATTCGGGCCGTGGACGCCCTTCCAGATGTTCGCCTGCGCCTGGGTCGGGGCGGGCGCCGGGCTGCTGCCGCGCGGCCGGGCACTGGGGCGGATCGGCGAGATCGTGCTGCTCGCCGCCTACGGCGTGCTCGCGTCGTACGCGTTCGGGCTCGTCATGAACCTGTGGTTCTGGCCGTTCGCCATCGGCAGCGGCACGGGCATCTCGTACGAGGCGGGGGCGCCGCTCGCGCAGAACCTCGCATCGTTCTGGCTGTACTCGTTGACCACGTCGACCCTCACCTGGGACACACTGCGTGCGATCACGACCGTCGTGGGTCTCGCGGTGTTCGGGACCGCGGCCCTCGCGGCGCTGCGGCGGGTGCGCCTGAACGGCGGTTGATCTCCGCTGGTCTGGTCGCGCGCGACGCAGTCGGCCCCCTTCCGCTGGGTCGACTGCGCGACGCAGGCGCACGCGTATCGAAGGCACCCGTGCGGTCGGGCTCGGTTCGGAGGTGCTGCAGGCACCCGCGGTTCACATACTCGGGTGGAAGTCGCGTTCGTGGAGGGTGTGGCCGAGTGGTCATGTGGTCGCCCGGGGTGTGGTCATGTGGTCATGTGGTCGCCCGGGGTGTGGTCATGTGGAATTGTGGCCGACCTCGCAGGAGTGATGCTCCCCGCGGGTCGCTGCGTCGGTTCTGATACGGGGGCGCCGCCGCCCGTCGGCGCCACTCGACCGGCGGGTGGGGTTTCGACAAGCGGCGGCGCTACTCGACCAGCGGGTGGGCTCAGACCGAGAAGTACTTCGCCTCGGGGTGGTGGAAGACGAACGCGTCGGTCGACTGCTCGGGGTGCAGCTGCAGCTCCTCGCTGAGCACGACGCCCATGCGCTCGGGGCGCAGCAGCTCCACGACCTTGCGGCGGTCCTCCATGTCGGGGCACGCCGGGTAGCCGAGCGAGAACCGTGCGCCGCGGTACTCGAGCTTGAAGAGGCCCGCCGTGTCGGTCGGGTCCTCGCCCGCGAAGCCGAGCTCGGAGCGGATGCGCGCGTGCCAGAACTCGGCGAGCGCCTCGGTGAGCTGCATGACGAGGCCGTTGACCTCGTAGTAGTCGCGGTACTTGTTCTCGGCGAAGAGTTTCGCGGTGAAGTCGTCGATCTTCGCACCCGCGGTGACGAGCTGCACGGGCAGCACGTCGACCTGTCCCGACTCGCGCGAGCGCACGAAGTCGGCGAGGCACAGGTGCCGGTCGCGGCGCTGGCGCGGGAAGTGGAAGCGCAGGCGATCGGTGCCGAGCGCCGGAGCCTCGGTGGTCTCGATACGCTCGCTGGCGCTCGCTACTCGACCGACCGAGTCCGCGACGAGCGACAGCGAACCGCCGTCGGGCGCGAGCAGCCCGGGCGCACCGAGCACGCCCGTCGGGTCGTCGCCGTGGTGCAGCACGACGACGTCGTCGCCCTCCGACACCACCGGGAAGAAGCCGTACGCCACCGAGGCATCCAAGAGCCCCTCGGAGAGGATGCGGTCGAGCCAGTACCGCAGGCGCGGGCGGCCCTCGCGCTCGACGAGCTCTTCGTAGGTCGCGCCGTCCTCGCCGCGACCGGGCTTGAGGCCCCACTGGCCCATGAACGTCGCCCGCTCGTCGAGGAACGCGGCGTAGTCGGCGAGCGCGATGCCGCGCACGATGCGGGTGCCCCAGAACGGCGGAGCCGGAACCGGGTTGTCGGTCGCGACATCCGACCGTGCCGGCATCTGGTCGGGCTCGGTGAGCGTGAGCTTCGAACCCGAGGCGTGGATGCGCTTCTTGAGCGGGGGCAGCCCGACCGAATCGGGGTCGGCGCCGCGAGCGATCTTCACGAGCGGCTCCATGAGTGCGAGCCCCTCGAACGCGTCGCGGGCGTACCGCACCTGGCCGTCGAACAGGCCCGCGAGGTCGTCCTCGACGTACGTCCTGGTGAGCGCCGCCCCACCGAGGATGACCGGCCACCGCTTCGCGAGGCCTCGCGAGTTCAGCTCGAGCAGGTTCTCCTTCATCACGACGGTCGACTTCACGAGCAGGCCGCTCATGCCGATGACGTCGGCGTCGTGCTCCTCGGCCGCCTTGATGATGTCGACGATCGGCTGCTTGATGCCCAGGTTGATGACGTCGTAGCCGTTGTTCGTGAGGATGATGTCGACGAGGTTCTTGCCGATGTCGTGCACGTCGCCGCGCACCGTCGCGAGCACGATGCGGCCCTTGCCCGAGGCGTCCGACTTCTCCATGTGCGGCTCGAGCAGCGCGACCGCGTTCTTCATGACCTCGGCCGACTGCAGCACGAACGGCAGCTGCATCTCACCCGCGCCGAACCGCTCGCCGACGATCTTCATGCCCTCGAGCAGGTGGTCGTTGATGATGCCGAGCGCGGTCATGCCGCTCTCGAGCGCGAGATCGAGGTCGGCGTCGAGCCCCTTGCCCTCGCCGTCGATGATGCGGCGCTCGAGCCGCTCGCCGACGGGCAGCGCCGCGAGCTCGGCCGCGCGCTGGTCGCGCAGCGCCGACGTGTCGACGCCCGCGAACAGGTCGAGCATGCGGGCGAGCGGGTCGTACGTCACGTTGCCGTCGGCGTCGAACTCGCGGCGGTCCCACACGAGGTCGAGCGCGACCTCGCGCTGCTCGTCGGAGAGCGACGCGAGCGGCACGATCTTCGCGGCGTCGATGATGCCCGAACTGAGCCCCGCCTCGACGGCCTCGTGCAGGAACACCGAGTTGAGCACGCTGCGCGCGGCCGGGTTGAGCCCGAAGGAGACGTTCGAGACGCCGAGCGTGGTGTTGATGCCCGGGTACTTCTCGTTGATGCGGCGGATCGCCTCGATCGTCTCGATCGCGTCGCGGCGGGTCTCCTCCTGGCCGGTCGCGATCGGGAACGTGAGGGCGTCGACGATGATGTCCTCGACCCGCATGCCCCACGTGCCCGTGAGCTCGTCGACGAGGCGCGACGCGATCGCGACCTTGCCGTCGGCCGTGCGGGCCTGACCCTCCTCGTCGATCGTGAGGGCGACCACGGCCGTGCCGTGCTCCTTCACGAGCGGCATGATGCGACCGAAGCGGCTGGTCGAGGCATCCCCGTCTTCGTAGTTGACCGAGTTGACGACCGGGCGCCCGCCGATGAGCTCGAGCCCCGCGCGGATCACCTCGGGCTCGGTCGAGTCGACCACGAGCGGCAGCGTCGACGCGCTCGCGAACCGCGACACGACCTCGCGGATGTCGGCGACGCCGTCGCGGCCCACGTAGTCGACGCACACGTCGAGCAGGTGCGCACCGACGCGGGTCTGCGACTTCGCGATCTCGACGCAGTCGTCCCAGCGGCCCTCGAGCATCGCCTCGCGGAAGGCCTTCGACCCGTTCGCGTTCGTGCGCTCGCCGATCGCGAGGTACGACGCATCCTGCTGGAACGGCACGTGCTGGTAGAGCGAGGCGACGCCCGCCTCGGGCTGAGCGGCCGGTCGAGTAGGCGCGCCGGCGCCGTATCGAGGCCCTCCCGCCCGGTCGTGGTCTCGATACGCTCCTTCGTCGCTACTCGACCGACGAACGCCGAGCTTCTCGACGACCGCCGCGAGGTGGTCGGGCGTCGTGCCGCAGCAACCGCCGACGAGCGCGAGCCCGAACTCGTCGACGAACTGCGCGTGCGCAGTCGCGAGCTCGGCGGGCGTGAGCGGGTAGTGCGCACCGTTCGCGCCCAGCACGGGCAGGCCGGCGTTCGGCATGCACGCGATCGGCACCCGCGACTGCTTCGACAGGTGCCGCAGGTGCTCGCTCATCTCGTCGGGGCCGGTGGCGCAGTTGAGGCCGATCGCGTCGACGCCGAGCGGCTCGAGCGCGGTGAGCGCCGCCCCGATCTCGGAGCCCATGAGCATGGTGCCGGTGGTCTCGACGGTCACCTCGACGAAGATCGGCAGCCGCACGCCGCGCCGCACGATCGCGAGCTTGCAGGCGTTGACCGCCGCCTTCGTCTGCAGCAGGTCCTGGCTCGTCTCGATGAGGAAGGCGTCGGCGCCGCCCTCGATGAGGCCCTCGGCCTGCAGCGCGAACGTCTGCTTCAGGTGGTCGTAGGTCGTGTGGCCGAGGCTCGGCAGCTTCGTGCCCGGCCCCATCGAGCCCAGCACCCAGCGCATGCGGCCGTCTTCGCGTTCGGATGCCTCGACTCGCGCCCGCGCGATCCGCGCGCCCGCCTCGGCGAGCTCGAAGATGCGCTCGTCGATGCCGTAGTCCGACAGGTTCGACCAGTTCGCGCCGAACGTGTTCGTCTCGACGGCGTCGATGCCGACCGCGAGGTACGCGTCGTGGATGCCGCCGATGACGTCGGGCCGGGTGACGTTGAGCACTTCGTTGCAGCCCTCGTGCCCCTCGAAGTCGACCTCGAGCGAGAGGTCGTGCTGCTGCAGCATCGTGCCCATCGCGCCGTCGGCGATGACGACGCGGGTCGCGAGCGCCTCGAGCAGCGCCTCGGCACGGGCCGTCCGCGGCACCGGGTCGATGTCGAGGTCGAATCTGGGCGCGCCCGTGGCGGGACTTGCGGTGGGGCTCACATCGCGAGTGTAGTCACGCGGCCCGCGCGCCGCGCGGCGCGTTACGCGCGGGGTCAGGGGCGCTCACCTCACGCTCCGGGAGTCCGTCGACGGGCCTTCGACAGGAGAATCCGACATGCACCCCCGTATTCGGGCGTGCATGTCGGATTCTCCTGTTCAAGGGCCTGGCGGCGGGCCGCGTCGCCGTGGCCGTGGCCGACGCCGTGGCCGTGGCCTACGCCGTGGCCGTGGCCGACGCCGTGGCCGGGGCCGTGATCGCGGCCGGCGCCGTCAACCGTCGGCCGAGGTCGCCTCCCCGGCGTCAGCGCGACAGCGTCAGTTCGACGGTCGAGCCGGGCTTCGCCGTGATGCGCAGCGTCTGCTTCTTCGCGTCGTAATGCGCCTTGCCGCCGCTGATCTCGATGCCGGGCGCCTGTGCGTAGGCCGCGCGCGGCACCCAGACCTCGGTCGCACCCGCGCCGGCGGTGAAGCTCAGCGCGTAGACACCGGTCTCGGCGTCGAAGTGCTCGGTACCCGGCACGCCCGCGATCGCCCGGGCGTAGGGCCCGAAGGCGGGCTCGTTGCCGGGGGCCGCCCCGCCCGCGGCATCCATCGCGCAGTACCCGCCGTGGTCGCTGCGGCAGAAGTACCACATCGACCATCCGGTCGCGAAGCGCTCCATCGACTCGACCTGCGCCGCCACGAGGGCTGCGTTGCCGGGCGTGCGCGAGTTCGGCACGCCCCATTCGCCGACGATCAGCGGCATGTCGTTCGCGGCCGGGTAGGCCGAGATCGCGGCCTCGTAGTTCACCACGAAGTCGTCGCCGACCCAGTCGCCGCCCTCTTCGACGCCCGTGTTGTAGAAGTGCGGGGCGTACCCGATGCGAGACCCGCCGTCGCGGGGATCGTCGAACGAGCGCAGCTGGGTCGGCACGCCGTAGCCGACGAGCACGGTCGGCTCGACGAAGATCCACGACTCGTCGTCGACCGAGCGGATCGCGGGGATCAACCGGTCGTACATGTCGCTGATCATCGTCGACTCGATGCGGGCCGAGGCGGTGACCCAGTCGCCGCCGTCCTCGGGGAGGAACTCGCCGAACGGCTCGTTGAAGAGGTCGTAGCCGAGCAGGCTCTCGTGCCCGGCGAAGCGGCTCGCCACCTCGACCCAGAGCTGCTGCTGGGCCGCACGCAGGTCGGCGTCCTCGTAGAGGTGCGTGAACGCGCGCATGACGGCGGGCTGGAAGTAGTTGTTGAACCAGTTGGCCGGATCGGCCTCGAAGGGCAGACCGTCGGTGCGGGTCGTCCACTCGGGCGCGCCCGACGAGCCGAACGCCGGGCCGTAGACGTCCTGGTGCATGTCGATCATGACGTGCACGCCCTCGCGGTCGGCGGCGTCGAGCACCGAGTCGACGTAGTCGAAGTACGACTCGTCGTACTCGCCCTGCTCGGGTTCGAAGTACTGCCACTGCACGACGAGCCGCAGGAAGTCGAAGCCCTGGTCGGCCATCGCCGCGACATCCTCGGCGCTCACCCGGTCGCTCGGGTACTTGCCGGCGTTGTAGCCGCGCAGCTGCAGGGCGCGGCCCTGCTCGTCGGTGATGTAGGTGCGACCGTCGGGCGTCGTGATCGTGCCGCGTTCACGATCGGATGCCGCGGGGGCGACCGCCGACCGTGAGGTCGCGGTCGACGTCGTGGCGCCGGCAGGGGCGGTGGTCGCGGCCGAAGCGGCCGTCGGAACGGCGAGGCAGGCGGTGAGGGCCAGCGCGATTGCGGCGCCGGCGCGATGCAGGGTCGAGGGCACGTTCGAGTTCTCCTTGCGCGTCGTTGCGGGTCGAGATGCGAGGAGCCTACGACCAAGTGGGTCAAATGTCCAAGTACCGTTCGGCGCCCGCTCCCCCGACCCCGCCGAGTCGCCGGAAAATGTCGTTCATCGCGCCCGGAAGCGCAGTTCTCGGCGACTCGGAGCGCGGCAAGCGACCGGAACGGCGTACGGGGTACGAAGAGGCGGACGTTCGGCGTCATCGGGGGACGCGATCGGCATCATGCGGTAACAACATCGAAACGGCCGTTCCCCCCGTCCGGCGTGCGGTGTTAGCCTCGCGACACCGTGCCCGGCGACCCCGGGCATTCCCACGAAGGAGTGCAAGTGAAACGACGCACCATGCTCGCCGTCACCGCGGCGAGCGCGACGATGATGACGGGGCTCGCATTCGGCCCCGCTGCGGTGGCCGCGCCACCCGTACACGACCCGGGCGCCGCCCCGGCCGCAGCGCAGCGACTCGACAACCGTCCCGGGCCGCTCACGAAGTCGCAGAACGAGCAGCGCAAACTCGCGCAGGAGCTCATCCGGCAGGGCAAGGCCACGCCGAACGAAGACGGCGTCGTCGCGCTGGGCGAAGACAAGTACGTCGAGGCCACCGTCTCGGGAACCGGGCGGATCTTCACGATCCTCTCCGAGTTCGGCACCGACGGCAGCGGCAAGCTCGGCACCGTGCCCGGGCCGCTGCACGATGAGATCCCCGAGCCCGACCGCACGGTGAACAACAGCACGCACTGGCTGCCGGAGTTCACCAAGGAGAGCTACGAAGAGCTCTTCTTCGGCGACGGCGACCCCGAGACCGAGGAGGAGTCGTTCGCCGACTTCTACTCGAAGCAGTCGAGCGGCGCCTACACCGTCGACGGCGAGGTGAGCGACTGGGTGCAGGTGCCCGGCAACGCCTCGACCTACGGCGACAACTCGGTCGAAGACTACGGCGGCGCCTGGCAGTTCATCGAGGACTCCGGCAACGCGTGGTGGAATGCGCAGACCGACAAGGCGGCCGCACTCGAGACCCTCAAGAGCTTCGACGTGTGGGACCGCTACGACGCCGACGGCGACGGCGATTTCGACGAGCCCGACGGCTACCTCGACCACTTCCAGACCGTGCACGCCGGCGAGGGCGAGGACGCCGGTGGCGGCGCGCAGGGCGAGGATGCGATCTGGTCGCACCGCTGGTACGTGAACTCGACCGACTACGGCACCACCGGCCCCGAGGGCGCCAAGTTCGGCGGCGCGCAGATCGGCGACTCCGGCATCTGGATCGGCGACTACACGGTGGAGGCGGAGAACGGCGGCCTCGGCGTCTTCGCGCACGAGTACGCGCACGACCTCGGCCTGCCCGACTTCTACGACACGAACGGCGGCGAGAACTCGACCGCCTTCTGGACCCTCATGTCGAGCGGCTCGTGGCTCAACCACGGCGGCGAGGACATCGGCACGACGCCGAACCACATGGGCCCGTGGGAGAAGCTCCAGCTCGGCTGGCTCGACTTCGCCGTCGCCGACGAGGCGGGCAGCCACACCCTGAGCCCCGCCGCGCTGCAGACCGAGGGCCAGGAGCAGGCCCTCATCATCGACGTCACCGACCAGGAGATCGAGACCACCTACACCTCGCCGTACTCCGGCGGATCGGCCTGGTGGACCTCGAGCGCCGACGACCTCAACACGACGCTGACCCGCACGCTCGACCTCGGCGACGTGCGCTCCGCGACGGTCACGGCGAAGGCCTGGTACGACATCGAGGCCGGCTACGACTACTTCTACGCGGAGTACTCGACCGACGGCGGAGAGAACTGGCTGCCCGCGGGCAAGTCGCTCTCCGACACCTCGAACGGCAAGTGGACGACGCTGCGCTACTCGGTGCCCGGCGGCAACGCCGACACGAAGTTCCGGTTCCGCTACCAGTCCGACGGCGGCGTGCACCTCGCCGGTGCGTTCCTCGACGACATCGTCGTCAAGTCGGGCGGCACGACGCTGCTCAGCGATGACGTCGAGGGCGGCGAGAACGACTGGACCGCAGAGGGCGGCTTCACGATCAGCAACGGCACGGCGACGTCGACCGGCGACCGCTACTACCTGGTCGAGAACCGCACCTACGTCGGCTACGACGACACGCTGCGCAACGGCCCGTACCAGTTCTCGAACGGCATCACGAAGCCCGACTGGGTGGAGCGGTTCCCGTACCAGGACGGCATGCTCGTGTGGGTCGTCGACGAGGCGTTCACCGACAACAACACGATCGACCACCCGGGCTACGGCCTGGCGCTGCCGGTCGACGCGCACCCGGCGAAGTTCACCTACCCCGACGGAACGGCGCCGAGCAACCGACGCCAGCCGTACGACGCGACCTTCGGCCTGCAGGACCTCGACCCCGTGACCCTGCACAAGGAGATCGTCGTCGGCAAGGGCAAGAACCAGACCGTCGAGATCGTCGGCGCGACCGGTTCGACCGGGAAGCAGGCGGCGACGTTCAGCGACAGCGACGTGAACGCGTTCAACCACGCGTCGAACCCGCTCGGCGGCGTCATCCTGGCCGGTGACGGCGTCTCGGTCACCGTCACGGAGCAGACCACCGGCGGAACCATGTCGGTCGACGTCGACTTCGAGTAGTCGTCCGGCAGTCACGGATCGGGCCCGCCTCCTCGGAGGCGGGCCCGATCTCGTCGTTGCGGCACCGATCACGACCGGTCGCGTCGATCCGCCGAATCCTCGCGCCGCGGTCGTACGCTCTCCCTGAGCCGCTGCAGAAGGGGGAGCCGCCGATGGCCGAGCCCGTGTACCCGCCGCCGCCGTCGGACGCGCTCAACACGATCGAGCAGATGCGCGACGCGGTGTTCTTCGACGAGCCGGGGCGCGTGCGACGCCTGCAACGGTTCTGGATCCTGCTCGTGCTGTCGTCGGCGATCGCCGCGAGCGGCGTGATCGGCGATTCGACCGCGACCGTCATCGGCGCCATGATCGTCGCGCCGATGATGCTGCCGATCCAGGGCACGATGCTCGCGACGGTGCTCGGCGATCGCCGCAACTTCTGGCGCTCGCTCTTCACGATGATCGCCGGCGCGCTCGCGGCCATCGCGATCGGGTACCTCTGCGGCCTGCTCGTCGTCGTCCCCGAGACCGCGGCGACGAACGCGCAGATCGCCGAGCGGGCGACGCCCGATCTCATGAGCCTCTTCGGCGCCCTCGCGACCGGCGCGGTCGCCTCGATCGCCCTCGTGCGGAACGACATCTCCGACACCCTTCCCGGCGTGGCCATCGCGATCTCGCTCGTGCCGCCGCTCGTCGTCGTCGGCGTCGCCGCCGAATCGGCCGACTACGCGGCCTCGCTCGGATCGCTCGTGCTCTTCATCGCCAACGTCGCGGCGATCCTGGGCACCGGTGTCGTCGTGATGGCGCTGTACCACGTGCAGCGCTGGGGGGAACTGGCGGTCGCCGCCGGTGCGCCGCGCATCGCGACCGGTTCGATGGCGCTCACGCCGCTGAACCGCCGGCGCTCGCACATCACGATCGCGGTCCTGCTCGTGCTCATCGCGATTCCGCTCTCGATCTCGACCTACCGCACGATCACGACCACCATGGAGTCGTCGAACGTCGATTCGGCCGCGCGATCGTGGGCCGACGACGAAGACCTCGAGGTCATCGAGGTCGCGAGCGAGTCGCCGGGCTACGTCGTGCGCGTCACCGGCGGCGACGCGATGCCCGACGTCGAACCGCTGCAGAAGGCCCTCGAGGCCGACGAGGTCGACCCGTCGACCGTCGCCGTCGAATGGGTGCCGACGACGCGCGTCGACCTCGCGGGCTGACCGCCCGCCCGAACCGCGTCAGCGAGCCCGCAGCCACCCGCCGAGCGCCTCGCGGAACGCCTCGGGCTGCTCGACCCACGGGTAGTGCCCGCAGTCCTCGAGCCAGTGCAGCTCCGCTCCGATCGCGGCAGCGTACGCCTCGACGGTGCGCACGCCGACGAGGATGTCCTCGTCGCCCGCGATCACGAGCGCCGGCCGCGCGGGCGCCTCGCGGATCCGCGCGACGGCGTCGTCGGGGATTCCGGTGAAGTACGCGTCGAGCGCGGCGAGCGACCACTCCCCGAGCGCGGCATGCCGTTGCTCGCGCTCGGTCCAGTGCGCGTAGCCGGCCGGCCCCTCGAGCTCGCGGGCGCGATCGAACTCGGCCTGGTCGCGCGGCTCGGGCCCCGTGAGCGAGTCGAGCGCGCGGTCGACGAGGGGGTCATTCCGGCGGCGTGCGATCTCGAGGCTGTCGCGCGGTGCATCGGTGAACCAGGCTGCGGCGGGGGTGACGAGCGCGAGCCGGCGGATCCGCTCGGGCGTGCGCGCCCGGGCGGCGAGGGCGATCCGCGTGCCCGCCGAGTGGGCGACGAGGTCGAACTCGTCGAGGCCGAGCTGGTCGGCCAGGTCCGCGACGTCGTCGGCATCGGTCCACCATCCGCGCGACAGCCCGCCGGTGCTCGGCGTGCCGCGCGGATGCAGGACCGCGAGCGGCCGCCCGGCGAGGTCGGCGACACCCGCGAGGTCCTCGAGGTACTCGACGCCCCGGCACGGCCCTCCGGGAACGACGATGGCCGCGGCATCCCCGTTCGACGGCCCGATCAGGTGGAAGGCGATCTCGCGGCCGTCGCGCGCGGTGAAGGTCTGCACCCGCCCGACGATAGCCCACGCGCGCGACCCCGCTCGGATGTCGGCGTCGCCGGGCGGCGCGCCGGCCCCGGCGGGTCAGCCCATGCCGGCGCCGCCGATGTCCGGTCCGGAATCGCGCTCGCGCGCGAGACGGTGCTCGCGATTCCGTCGTTCGAGTTCGGCACGCTCTGCAGCGGAGCCTTCCGAGGGCGGCTGCCGTCGGACCCCGACCGACCGCACGATCATCACGATCACCAGGAGCGCGACCACTCCGATGACGATCCAGAACAACGCGTCCATGGCGGACCTCCGCTCGAGCGGTCGGGTCGCTGCCGAAGCTACGCCCCCGCCGCGCACCCTCGCAAGCGATCCCGGACGAGCGGACACGCGAACGGGCCCGCCTCCGAGGAGGCGGGCCCGTGTCTGCGGCGCGGGGCAGGGGTGCGCCGCAGTTCCGCGCACCGTGCGGCGGCGGGGTCTGCGAGTCGCGTCAGCCCGCGAGCAGCGTGAGCGAGTCGATCACGCGGTTCGAGAAGCCCCACTCGTTGTCGTACCAGGCGACGACCTTGATGTGGCGGCCGTCGACGCGGGTGAGCTCGGCGTCGAAGATCGACGAGTGCGGGTTGCCGACGATGTCGCTCGAGACGAGCGCCTCGTCGGAGTACTCGAGCACGCCGACGAGCGGGCCCTCCGAGGCGGCGGCCTTGTACGCGGCCAGCACCTCGTCGAGGGTGACGTCCTTCGAGACGGTCGTGTTGAGCTCGACGATCGAGCCGACCGGCACCGGCACGCGCATCGAGTCGCCGTTGAGCTTGCCGTCGAGCTTCGGCAGCACGAGGCCGATGGCCTTCGCGGCACCGGTCGACGACGGCACGATGTTGACGGCGGCGGCGCGGGCGCGGCGGGCGTCGGAGTGCGGGGCGTCCTGCAGGTTCTGGTCCTGCGTGTACGCGTGGATGGTCGTCATGAAGCCGTGCTCGATGCCGGCCAGGTCGTCGAGCACCTTCGCGAGCGGCGCGAGGGCGTTCGTGGTGCACGACGCGTTCGAGACGATCGTGTGCAGCTCGGCGTCGTACGCCTCGGTGTTGACGCCGTAGGCGAGGGTGACGTCGGCGCCCTTCGACGGGGCGGAGACGAGCACCTTCTTCGCGCCGGCGTCGAGGTGGGCGCGGGCGGCGGTCGCGTCGGTGAAGCGGCCGGTCGACTCGAGCACGACGTCGACGTTCAGCTCGCCCCACGGCAGCTTCGCGGGGTCGCGCTCGGCGAGGACCTTGACCCGGCGGCCGTCGATCACGAGCACATCGCCGTCGACCTCGACGGGGTAGCCGAAGCGGCCGGCCGTGCTGTCGTACTTCAGCAGGCGGGCGAGCGCGGCGGGGTCGGTCAGGTCGTTCACGGCGACGAGCTCGAGGTCGGCGCCGCGCTCGACGAGTGCGCGCACGACGTTGCGGCCGATGCGTCCGAAACCGTTGATGGCGATGCGGGTGGTCATTGCGGGGTGGGTCCTTTCAGTCCGCGATGTTCCCACTCTGCGGGGTGGATGCCTCGTGCGCGAGTGGCACGCAAGACAGTGCTCGTAAGGATCTGGCCAACCCCGCCGAACGCGACGATAGCCTGACGGCATGCCCTACGCCCCGCTCGCCGTGACCCTCGAGACCGAACGCCTCACCCTGCGCCTGTGGGACGACCGGGACGCCGACGGCTACCGGCGACTCGTCGCCGAGCGGGAGGACGCCCGGGCCGAGCGCGAGGGCGACGCCGTCGAGCCCGGTGCGCTGCTGAGCCTCGACGACGCCCGCGCCGAGGTCCGCGAGGCCCGCGAGAACGCGCCGGCACGAGGCATCCACTGCCTGACCCTGCGTCGGCGCGACAGCGATGAGTTCCTCGGCTACTGCGGCCTCGTCGTCGGCCGGTCGACGCTCGACGAGCCCGAGCTCGCCTACGAGCTGCTGCTCGACGCCCACGGGCACGGCTACGCGACCGAGGCGGCGGCCGCGGTGGTCGCCGCCGCCCGCGAGACGGGGCGCACGCGACTCTGGTCGACCGTGCGCACCTGGAACGCGCCGTCGTTCCGCGTGCTCGAGAAGCTCGGCTTCCGGCGCGACCACGCGACGAGCGACGAGAAGGGCGAGATCGTCTGGAACGTGTTCGACCTCTGATTCCGAGGAGATCGGCGATCTCGAGGAGCCCCGGCAGCCGAAACCTCCTCTGAATCGCAGATCTCCTCGAGATCGCGAGCCAGACACGGCTCCTGCAGGCAGGAAGGCGCGAGGAGCGACCCCCGGCGCTACTCCCCGCGCGCGAAGGTCTGCCGGTAGTCGCTCGGCGACGTGCCGAGGATCCGCTTGAAGTGCAGCCGCAGGTTGGCGCCGGTGCCGAGCCCGGTGCGGGCCGCGATCTGCTCGACGCCGAGATCGCTGCGCTCGAGCAGCTCGCGCGCCATGTCGACGCGGGCGCGCAGCACCCACTGCATCGGCGTGTATCCGGTGTCCTCGACGAACCGCCGCGAGAACGTGCGGGGCGACACGTTCGCGTGGCGGGCGAGGTCGCCGAGGGTGAGCGGTTCGTCGAGCTGTCGCAGCGCCCACTCGCGCGTCGCGGCGAACACGGGTCCGAGCTCGGCCGGCAGGCTGCGCGGCACGTACTGCGCCTGTCCGCCCGACCGGTAGGGCGCGGCGACGAGCCGCCGGGCGGCGTGGTTCGCGACGCCCACGCCGTGGTCGCGGCGCACGAGGTGCAGGCACAGGTCGATGCCGCTGGCCGCCCCCGCACTCGTCAGCACCTGGCCCTCGTCGACGAACAGCACGTTGGGGTCGACGTTCACGAGCGGATGCCTCGTGGCGAGCGCCCGCGTGTAGTGCCAGTGGGTCGTCGCCCGGCGCCCGTCGAGCAGCCCGGTCGCGGCGAGCGCGAAGGCCCCGGTCGAGATCGCCGCGAGCCTGGCGCCGCGGGCGTGCGCGGCGAGGAGCGCCTCGACGACCGCAGCGGGCGGATCTTCGCGGTCGGGGTGCCGGTAGCCCGGGATGAAGACGGTCTGGGCCCACTCGAGCGCCTCGAGGCCGTCGGCCACGTGGTACGAGAGTCCGTCGCCGCCGGCGACGAGACCGGGCGCCGCACCGCACACGCGGACCTCGTAGGGCATGCTCGCGCGAGTCGAGAACACCTGCGCGGGGATGCCGACGTCGAGGGGTTTCGCCCCCTCGAGCACGAGCACGGCGACGCGATGGTTTCGGCGGGTCATGCGGCAAGAATGCCATGGATCGCAAGCGGAACACCCATCGGGCGGTGCGCGCGGGGGCGCGGGCGGCTCAGGCGGAGTCGACCTCGGCGGGGATGCGCATGGTGAAGCGGCATCCGCCGCCCTCGTTGCCGACCGCGACCCCGCCGCCGTGCAGTTCGGCGACCCGTTGCACGATCGAAAGGCCCATTCCGGCACCGCCGCCGCGCTCGACAGCGCCGGCACCGCCGGCACCGCCGGCACCGCCGGCACCGGCGGCACCGGCGCCATGGTCGGCCTGGCCCGGCGTGCGCGCCGTCGTGGCCCGCCACCCGGGTGCGAAGACCTTGCCGAGGTCGGCGTCGGCGATGCCGCCGCAGCCGTCGCGGACGGACACCTCGACCGCCGCACCCGCACGGACGACGTGCACGCGCACGTCTCCCCCGGCGGGCGTGTGGCGGATCGCGTTGACCACGAGGTTCTCGACCGCCCGGGCCAGCTGCCCGGCGTCGCCCGCGACCACCGCCTCGCCGTGGACGTCACCGCTCAGGCCGACCGATGCGGCCTCGGCGAGCGGTGCGGTCGAGGCGAGCACGTCGGAGACGACGTCGCCCACGTCGGTGGGCGAGCGTTCGATGGTCAGTCCCGGGGCGTGCAGCCGCGAATAGGCGAGCAGGTCGTCGACCATCGCGCTCATCCGCGTGTTCTCGGCGAGGATGCCGCGCAGCGCGTCGTCGGGCGGCGTGACGCCGTCCTCCCCCGCCTCGGCGAGTGCGCGGACCGCGGCGAGCGGCGTGCGCAGGTCGTGCGAGATCCACGCGATGCCCTCCCGCCGCCGCGCCTCGGCCGCGGCATCCCGCTCACGGGCGGCGACGGCGGCCGCGCGTTCCTCCCCGAGGCGGTGCGTGCGCACAGCCGAGACGAGACCCACCGCGAGCGCCGCGGGAACCGCGGCGACGATGAGCCACAGCACGGCCGAGACGGCGGCATCGGGCAGGAGCATCGTCTGCACGCTCGTCGCGACGCCGCCGGCGAGCGCCGCGACCACGGCCAGCGGGCCGAGCGCGGCGGCGAGCGCCGGGCGCCGCCGGGCGACCGCCAGCACCACGATCGCGCCCGCGACGCCGACGGCGGTGGCCACGAGCGCGGCGATCGCGAGCGACGGCAGCATGTCGGCGTTCATGCGCCGTCCCACCGGTAGCCCACGCCGAAGACCGTCACGAGCCGTTGCGGCCGGGCCGGGTCGGCCTCGATCTTCTCCCGCAGCCGTCGCACGTGCACGGTGACCGTCGAGAGGTCGCCCACCTCCCACCCCCACACCTCGCGGAGGAGCGTCTCGCGGTCGAACACCGCACCGGGATGCCCGAGGAACCACTGGAGCAGCCCGAACTCGCGCACCGTGAGCGACAGTTCGCGACCGTCGCGCCAGGCCCGGTGGGCGACCGGGTCGAGGGAGAGCCCCGCACCGTCGAGCACGACGGGCGCCCGCTCCCCACCGCCCGTGCGCCGCAGCACGGCCTGCACGCGCAGCACGAGCTCGCGCGGACTGAACGGCTTGACGACGTAGTCGTCGGCGCCGGCCTCGAGCCCGAGCACGCGGTCGTCCTCCTCGCCTCGGGCGGTGAGCATGAGCACCGGCACGCCCGGGTGCTCCGCGCGGAGTCGCCGGCAGACCTCGAGCCCGTCGAGGCCGGGCAGCATGAGGTCGAGCACGACGGCGTCGGGCGTGCGCTCGTCGGCGGCCGTTAGCGCGCCGGGCCCGTCGGTCGCGCGCGCGACGTCGAGGCCGGCGCGCTCGAGGTACGCCACCACCACGTCAGCGACGGTGGCGTCGTCGTCGACCACGAGCACACGCGCCACGAGGCCAGCGTAGAACCCCACCGAGGCGCCGCGCCCGATCGGGCGCTCGCGCGCGGCATCCGTCAGCACCTCGTAAGGGGAAGGTAAGGGCGCCGTCATGGTGTTCTCGGGGCCGCCGCGCTGGACTGGCCGTGCGGCCGCCCATGCGGCCGTCCGGCAGCAGCCGGTCGACCGGCCGGATCCGATCCGATCCGGCGGAGAGGAACCACCATGTACCGACGCACTCGCATGGCGCTCGCCGTCGCCGCGGCCTCGGCGCTCGCACTCGCCCTCGTCCCGACGGCGGCGAACGCCGCCGGTGCCGGCGGCGTGACCGGCGCGGCCTTCTACGTCGACGGCATGCAGTACCGCACCGTCGCGACCCCGAACGACCTGTCGGGCACCGGCGCCCCGGCGCATTCGTTCGACCTCATCTACGACTTCGGCGGAGCACAGCCGAACGTGGCGACCGCCGCACCCGGGGACCGCGACTTCAACGGCGGGCGCTGGATGGTGCACGCCCTCGGGTTCCCGGACGGGTACGCGGCCGCGCTCGCGATCGGCGACGCCGACGACGACGGCGTGCTCGATTCGGACGCCGAGCTGATGACGGCACTCGACGCGGGCGCCGCGGTCGACCTCGGTGTCGTGAAGTCGTTCACGTGCCCGGTGATCCCGCTGCACGCATGATCGCGACCGCGCGGCGGCGCAGCCGGCACAGGGCCCCTACGATCGGAGCATGACCGACGAGAACCGCCCGTGGTGGACCGGGGAAGACGATGTCGGCGGCATCGGCTTCGCCCGGTTCTTCGCGTGGACCGGCCTGCTCCTCGGCGCCGTCGCCCTGCTCGTCTCGCTCTTCGCCCCGCTCGAAGGCCAGGCGCTGCGCACCGTGTGGATCGCGGGATTCGGCTGCGCCGGGATCTGGGTCGCCGCGATGGCGATGCCGCGCTACCGGCGCGCCGGTGTGCGCACGTCCCCCGCGGTGCGCGTGGCCTTCGTGCTCGGCGGACTCGCCGTCGTCGTCGCCGCCTACGCGTTCGTCGCGATCTGGCTCGCCTCGGCCGGCGTCGAGCTGCCCGCGCCGCCCTACTGGTTCGCCCCCGAGCAGGCGCCCGTCGGGGTCACGGCGGCCCCGCCCGCCGGCTGACTGGCACCGGCCCCGCTCAACCGGCGGAGACCGCGTCGAGCGCCGCGAGCACCCGCGGCACCGAACCGCCGAGGTTCCACTCGTCGGCGAGCCGCTCGAGCTCGGCCCGCCGCTCGCCCGTGACCGGGCGCAGGTGCGCGTCGACGTCGGGCAGGTCGAGGTCGCGCACGACCTCGACGACCGTCGGCGCGACGGCGAGGTAGTCGGCGGCGGCCACGAGCTTCGTGCGCACGCCGGCCGCCATCTTCACCGACGGGTCGGCCGCGGCCTCGACGATGCCGTCGAGGTCGACGAACTGCTGGATGAGCCCCGCCGCGGTCTTCTCCCCCACGCCGGCGACGCCCGGCAGCCCGTCGGAGTTGTCGCCCCGCAGCGTCGCGAAGTCGGCGTACTGCTCGGGCAGCACCCCGTACTTGCCGACGACGACCGCGTCGGTCACGAGCTCGAGCTTCGACATTCCGCGGGCCGTGTTGATGACCCGTACGGATGCCGCGTCATCGACGAGCTGGAACAGGTCGCGGTCGCCCGTGACGATGTCGACGGGCCGCCCGGCGCCGGTGGCGAGCGTGCCGATCACGTCGTCGGCCTCGTGCTCGGCGGCCCCGATGATCGGCACGCCGATGAGCCCGAGCACCTCGCGGATGAGCGGGATCTGCGCGACGAGCCCGGGCGGCGTCTCCTCGACGTCGACCCCGCCCGGCACGGCGCGCACCACCCGGTGCGCCTTGTACGTCGGAATGAGGTCGACCCGCCAGCCCGGCCGCCAGTCGTCGTCCCAGCAGGCGATGAGCTCGGTCGGCTCGAAGTCGGCCGTGAGCCGCGCGATCATGTCGAGCAGCCCGCGCACGGCGTTCACGGGCGTGCCGTCGGCACGCTTGATCGAATCGGGCACGCCGAAGAACGCGCGGAAGTAGAGCGAGGCGGTGTCGAGGAGCATCAGTCGGTCGGCCACACCGCCGATCATGGCACGGACCCACGACGCCGGTGGGGAGAATTGTCCCCATGGGCATCACCTCGACCTTCCGGGCCTCGAAGCGCATGCCGCTGCTGCAGGTCGCGAAGGCGGCCGTCGCGACCATCGCCGCCTGGCTCGTCGCCGGCTGGCTGATCCCCGGCCAGCTGCCGGTGTTCGCCGCCATCGCGGCCCTCCTCGTCGTGCAGCCGAGCGTCAACCAGTCGTTCGGCAAGGCGATCGAGCGTTCGATCGGCGTCATCCTCGGCGTGCTCATCGCGACCGGCATCTCGCTCGTGGTCGGGCAGAACAGCTGGATCATCCTCGTCGCGATCGTCGTCGCGATGCTCGTCGCCTGGGCGCTCAAGATGACCCCCGGCACCTCGAACCAGGTCGCGATCAGCGCGATGCTCGTGCTCGCGCTCGGCTCGTCGTCGCCCGAGTACGCGTTCGACCGCGTGATCGAGACCCTCATCGGCGCGGCGATCGGCATCGTGGTCAACGCGGCGATCGTCCCGCCGGTCGCCGTGGCCCCCGCCCGCCGCGACCTCGCGCTGCTCGGGGGCGAGCTCGCGGCATCCCTCGAGCGCCTCGCGCACGCGCTCGAACGGCC
This sequence comes from Agromyces solani, assembly GCF_058349925.1. Taxonomy (NCBI): domain Bacteria; kingdom Bacillati; phylum Actinomycetota; class Actinomycetes; order Micrococcales; family Microbacteriaceae; genus Agromyces; species Agromyces solani. The sequence continues at coordinate 355,022 of NZ_JBYRER010000001.1, read as the reverse complement.
GCAGTCGCCCGCCCAGCTGCAGCAGCTGATGCTCGAGGCCCGGCTCATGCGGCCGATGCGGGATGCCTCCGACGCCTCCATCTCGGCGGGCGAGGAGTCACTCACCCTCAACCCCCGGAAGTCGGCCCACCGCACCGACCTCGCCGAGATGCGGGCGCTGATCGAACGACTCAGCCCGATCGTCACGCAGGTGATCGGCATGACCCGGGCGACGTTCGATCACTACGACCCGTCGCTCGCCGAGGAGCCGACCGTGCAGGCGATCGCCGAGCAGCTGCGCCGGGCGGCCCACGACGTGCGGCTCGCGGTGCACCTCGCCGACGTCGACCCCGAGCCGATGACCTCGGCGATCCCCGCGCTCACCGCGCCGCTCGTCGTCGCGCCGCCGCGCTCGGGGCACTGGATCCTCATCGGCTCGCTCATGGAGGACCTGCGCCGCATCCGCGGCGAGCTGCTCGCCCCGTCGGTCGAGTAGGCGCGCAGCGTCGTGTCGAGACCACTGCCCAGGGCACGCGGGCTACCCGTGCGCGGCCGACTGCCCCGCGAACACGTTCAGCACGATGACGCCGGCGATGATGAGCCCGATGCCGAGCAGCTTCGGCACGGTGAGGCTCTCGCCGAGGAAGATCACGCCGATCGCGACGATCGCCGCCGTGCCGACGCCCGACCAGATCGCGTACACGATGCCGATCTCGAGCTCGCGCACCGCCTGCGCGAGCATCGCGAACGAGATGCCGTAGCCGACGAGCACGCCGACCGTCCACCAGAGCTTCGTGAACCCCTCGGTCCTGCCGATGAAGCTCGTCGCCGCGACCTCGAAGCCGATCGCGAGCGTCAGGTAGACCCATGCCATGCAGCCATGCTCGCACGGGCGCGGGCGGGGGCCGCGCCATCGCCCTCTACCGCCCGCACCGGCCGAGGGGCATGATGAACCCGTGGACGGATGGCCGATCGTCGGTCGCGATCACGAGCTCGCACGGGTGGCGCGCCGGCTCGTCGAACCGCCCGCGTCGGAGGGGCGTCGCGGGGCGCTCTTCGTCGGCGCCCCGGGCATCGGGAAGACCCGGCTCGCGCGCGAGCTGTACCGGCTCGTGCGCCGGCACCGCCTCGGGGCGGTCTGGGCCACGGCCAGCCGCACGGCGCAGCACCAGCCCTTCGGGGCGTTCGCCGCGTACACGCGGGAGGGCGACGACACGCTCGCGCTGCTCGCGCAGCTCGCCGCCGACATCAGCCCCGGCGAGCGCCCGACCGCCGTGTTCGTCGACGACGTGCACGCCCTCGATCCGATGTCCGCACTGCTCGTGCAGACCCTCGCCCGACGCCCGAACACGAGCCTCGTGCTCACCGCGCGCGCGACGGCACCACTGCCCGACGTCATCGTCGACCTCTGGAAGGACGACGTCGTCGAGCGCCTCGAGGTGCCGCCCCTCGACGAGGCCGGCACCGGGCGGCTGGCCGCCGCGATCATCGAGCGGCCGCTCGACGCCGTCGCCGCGCACCGCCTGTGGGAGCGCAGCCGCGGCAACCCGCTCTACATCACCCACATCGCGCAGGACTGGCGCGAGCGCATCGTCGCCGACGAGGCCGACGCGGCGCCGGCGGGCGACGGCGCGGACGCCGACGCGATGCCGCTCCCGTTCGTGCCCGACGCGACGAGCGCGCTGCCGGCCGAGCTCGGGGCCCTCATCGAGCAGACGCTCATCGGACTCGACGAGACCGAGCTCGAGGTGCTCGACGCCGTCTCGCTGCTCGAGCCGTTCCCCCTCGCGGCCATCATCGAGGCGGTGCCCGACGCCGACATGCGCCGGCTCGACGACCTCGAGTCGCGCGGCGTCATCGAGGCGGGGATCGACGACCCGGGACGCCTGATCACGCTGCGCGTCGCGCATCCGCTCTTCGCCGAGGCCCGCAGGGCCGCGATGGGCCCGCTGCGCGCCCGGCGGCTCCGGGGCCGCATCATCGACGCCGTCGAGCGCACCGGCGCCGAGATCGACATCGTGGCGCGATCCTTGCTGAGCCTCCAGGCCGACGGTGCCGCCGGGCCCGGAGACGCCGCACTCCACCTCGAAGCGGCGGCGACCGCGTTCGCCCGGCTCGACCTCGACCTGACCGCGCGACTCGCGACCGCGTCGGCCGAGCGCGGCGGTCCCCCCGCCGCGACGACGCTCGCCGCCTACGCCCTCTCGCTGCGCAGCCACGGCGACGAGGCCGAGGCCCTGCTCGCCCCGCTGCTCGCGACCGAGCGGCCATCGGTCGACGCCCTCATCGTCGACTCGGGCAACCGGTTCTTCGTGCTCGCCCAGCCCGACGACGCGATCGCCCGCACCGAGGCGGCGCGTGCGGCGTCGACCGACGCGGGCGACCGGGCCGAACTCGCGGCGATGCTCGCCTGGGAGCACGCCTTCCAGGCGCACCCGGCCGTCGCCCTCGAGCTCGCCGACAGCGCCCTCGCGCACCCCGGGCACACGGGCCGCGCGACCGCGTTCGCCACGAGCGCCCGGGTCACGGCCCTCGCCTGCGCCGGACGCAGCGACGAGGTTGCGGCGATCGCCGAGCCCGGCTACGCGGCGGCCCGGGGCGGCTACGACGCCGCGGTGCTGCGCACGGTGCTGCTCGACGCGCACCTGCTCGCCCTGCACCTCGCCGGACGCATGGGCGAGGCCGCCGAGCTCGCCGAGCGGGTGCTCGCCGACGACCGCGACGCGCCGCCGCCGTTCGACGGGCGGTTGCTCAACCTGACCGGGCGCGCCCTCGTGCGCACGGGGCGCATCGCCGAGGGACTCGCGACGCTCGCGTCGGCGCAGGCCTCGATCGGCGGCCACGACCACACCGGCTGGTCACCGCTCAACCTGATCGACCTCGCCGAGGGCGAGGCACTGGGCGGCGACCTCGGCCGCGCCCGCCGCGCCCTCGAACGGGCGCGCACGGAGTGGTCTCCGGCGTTCCGCTACCGGGTGCCGCAGTTGGAACGGGTCGCCGCGCTCGTCGAGGCGGCGGCCGGGTCGGCCGCGGAAGCGGGGGCGACCGCCGTCGCCGCGGCCGACCTCGCGACCGGGCAGGATGCCCCGGCATTGGCCCTGCGCGCGTTGCACGACGCCGTCCGGCACGGGGTGCACGGGCTCGGCGACCGCCTGCGGGAGGTCGCCGACGGGCTCGACGGCCCCCGGGCACGGCTCGCCCCCCGGCACGGCGAGGCCTGGGATCGCGGAGACGCCGCCGAGCTCGACGCGCTGTCGCGCGCGTACGAGTCCGACGGCGACCTGATCTTCGCCACCGACGCCGCCGCCCAGGCCGCGGCGCTCTGGTCGGCGGCGGGCCGCGGTGGACGGGCCGCCGCGTCGAAGCTGCGGGTGCGCGGCCTCGAGGCGACGACCGGCCGGCTGCACACGATCGCAGTCGCGCGGGCGCGTCTCGGGCCGGGGCTCAGCGAACGCGAGGGCGAGATCGCCGCGCTCATCGCCCGCGGCCACTCCGACCGCGAGATCGCCGTCCGGCTCGGGCTCTCGACCCGCACCGTCGAGGCGCACGCCCACCGCATCTACGCCAAGCTCGGCGTCGAAGGCCGCGCGCAGTTGCGCGACCTCGCCGACGGCGGCTGACGCGCCGTCGGCCCCGATTTACGTACCCGACTACGTACCGGCCCGGCGCGAGGCATCCGTAGCCTTGTCGGCGAGCACCTCGACGAGCCGGCTCCCCGTACGACCGTTGCCCGACGGTCGCGCCTCGCCGAGGGTTGCCGCACCCGAAGGAGTGCGCCATGCGGCAGCTTCTCGCCCCTGAAACCTCCGACGCCGAGTTCGACTGGATCGACGCCCGCGTGCCCGACCTCGCCTCGCTCACCGCCGGTGAGCTCACCGTGCTGCGCGCCCTCGCCTGCGGCGCTTCGAACGCCGCCATCGCGGCGGGGCTCTTCCTCTCCGAGCGCACCGTCGAGTCGCACGTCCGGTCGATCTTCTCGAAGCTCGGCCTGCTGCGCTGCGCCGACGAGAACCGGCGGGTCATCGCGGCCGTCGTGTGGGCTCGGGCGGCTGCGTAGCGCGCGACCGGACCCGCTGGCGGAGCTACGATCGGCGGCATGCCTGAATTCGATGAGTCGCCGCTCGCCGGCGAGGTCCGCCGCCTGCTCGACGACATGTACGGCGCGTACCTCGCGGGTGAATCCGATCGCATCGACGTGCACCTGGCCGAACGGTTCACGATCTTCGACTCGGCCGAGCGCGGCCTGGTCCGCGGCGCCGCCGAGCTGGCCGCCCTGCGCGGTCGCCGCGGGTCGGCCGATGGTGCACCGGCCTCGGCACCGGCCTCGCCGACCGAGACGGCGCTGCGCGTCGGGCCGATCGAGGCGCGCGCGATCGGTGGCGTCGTCATCGCCGCGTTCGAGCTCACCGCCGATGCCGTGGACACGGACGGCATCGCCGTGGTGCCCGAGATCTCGCGCAACACGGTCTGCTTCGAACGCGTCGACGGCAGGCTTCGCATCGTGCACCTGCACGAGGACGTCTGGCAGCGATTCGGCGCCGATTGAGCCGCCCGCACAGTCGCACCCGTTCGACCGTGCACCGCGCACATCCACAGCGAGAGACTCCGACGTAACCTCCCTCCACCAGCACTTCGAGGAGGCAGTCATGAGGTATCGCGTCGCGATGGACATCGGTGGCACGTTCACCGACATCGTGGTCCACGACACGGCGAGCGGCGTCGTCCGGGCGGCGAAGGCCGACACCACGCCCGGCGACCTGACCGACGGCGTGATCGCCGCGATCGAGCACCTCGGCATCCCGCCCGAGGAGATCACCTCGTTCGTGCACGGCACGACTCAGGGGCTCAACGCCCTGCTCGAGCGGCGCGGCGCGAAGGTGCTCCTCGTCGCCACCGAGGGCATGGGCGACGTCTACTCGATCGCCCGCGGCAATCGAGACCGCATGTTCGACCTGCACTATCGCAAGCCGACGCCGCTCGTCGGCGCCGCAGACACGGTCGAGATCGGCGGCCGTCTCCGCTCCGACGGGTCGGAACTGCGTCCGCTCGACGTCGACGCCGTGCCCGCGATCGCTCGCCGCGTCCGAGAGGGCGGCTACTCCGCGGTGGCCGTCTCGCTGCTCTTCTCCTACGCCGACCCCGCCCACGAGCTCGAGGTCGAACGCCTGCTGCAGGCGGAGCTCGGCGACGACGTGATGATCGTGTGCTCCCACCGGGTGGCGCGCGAGTGGCGCGAGTACGAGCGCACCTCCTCGGCGGTGCTGGAGGCGTACACCGGCCCCGTCGTGCGCCGCTACCTCGAGCGCATCGACGACCGCTTCGCCGCCGAGGGCATCACGAGCGGCGTGCAGGTGATGCAGTCGTCGGGCGGCATCGTCTCGGCGGCGCACGCCGCGGCACACCCGCTGCAGACCCTGCTGTCGGGCCCCGTCGGCGGCACCGCCGGCGGCGCGGCGCTCACCGAGCTCCTCGGCACGCCGAACGCGATCTGCATCGACATGGGCGGCACCTCGTTCGACGTCTCGCTCGTCATCGACGGCCGGCCCGACATCTCGAGCGACGGCGACGCCGATGGGTTCCCCGTGCTCATGCCGCTCGTGAACCTGCACACGATCGGCGCGGGCGGCGGCTCGGTCGCCTTCGCGGAGGGCGGCGGGCTTCGCGTCGGCCCACGCTCGGCCGGCGCCCAGCCCGGCCCCGCGTGCTACGGCCGAGGGGGCGTCGAACCCACCGTGACCGACGCGAACGCCGTTCTCGGACGCGTCGACCCCGAGTGGTTCGCCGGCGGTCGCATGTCGCTCGACCTCCCCGCCGCGCACGACGCCGTCGGCACCCTCGCCGCCGAGTTCGGCATGACGGCCGAAACGATGGCTGGCGGCATCCTCGACATCGCCAACGCCAAGATGGCGCAGGCCATCCGCACCCTCACCATCGAGCACGGCCTCGAGCCGCGCGACTTCGCCCTCGTGGCCTTCGGCGGTGCCGGCCCCATGCACGCCGAGGCGATCGCCCGCGAGCTCGGCATCGCCGAGGTCGTCATCCCGGTGTTCCCCGGCGCGTTCTCGGCGTGGGGCATGCTCGGCTCCGATGTGCGTCGCGACCTCAGCGCCCAGCACTTCACCCACCAGAACGAGCTCGACCGGGCGGCACTGCGCGCCGCGCTCGAGGGGCTCGAGTCGATCGCCGACGAACAGCTCTCCGCGCAGCGGGTGCCGGCCGACCGGCGCCGCTTCGAGCACGCGCTCGACATGCGGTACGAGGGGCAGGACTACACGCTGAGCGTGCTGCTCGACTCGCTCGACGAGGTCGCCCGACTCGACTTCCTCGACGGGGTGGCCCGCCGCTTCGCCGAGCAGCACCAGGCCCGCTACGGACATTCGACGCCTGACGCCCCGGTCGAGTTCGTGAGCATCCGCGTCACCGGGCTCGGCACGAACGAGTTCGGCCACCTCACCGGCGGGCTCGGCCGCGAGGAGCGCGAGCCCCGCACCGCCGACATCGTCTTCGACGGCGAGCGCCGCCGCACGCCCATCCTCCGCCGCGACGAGCTCGCCCCGGGCGAGCGCCTCGCGGGTCCGCTCCTCATCGTCGAGGAGACGACCACGACCGTCGTCTCGCCCGGGGCGACGATCACCCGGCACGAGGCCGGCCACCTGACCCTGGAAGTAGCCCGCGCATGAGCACCGTCGACCCCATCCGAACCGAGATCATCCGCTGCGCGCTGCTGCAGGCCGCGGAGGACATGAACACGACGCTGATCCGCTCGGCGTACACGCCGACCATCTACGAGGCAAAGGACTGCGCGGTCGCGATCCTCGACGCCGAGCACCGCGTGCTCGGGCAGTCGAGCGGCCTGCCCATCTTCCTCGGCAACCTCGAGGAGTGCACGCGCGACACCGAGCTGCGCTTCGGGCGCGAGGTGTGGCAGCCGGGCGACGTCTGGGTGCTCAACGACGCGTACGTCGCCGGCGCGCACCTCAACGACGTGACGGTCTACGCACCGATCTTCGAGCGCGAGGACGGCGGGCGCCTGCTCGGCTTCGCCGCGTCGCGCGCCCACTGGATCGACCTCGGCTCGAAGGACCCGGGCGGTTCGATGGACTCGACCTCGATCTACCAGGAGGGCCTGCGCCTCGGCGCGACGCGCGTCGTCCGCGACGGCGAGCCCGTCGAGCCCGTGCTCGACCTGATCGCCCGCAACTCGCGCTTCCCCGAGCCGCTGCTCGGCGACCTGCGCGCGCAGATCGCGTGCGTCAGCACGGGCGCGGCCCGGGCGCGCGAGGTCGTGCGGCAGTGGGGTCTCGAGACCGTGCTCGCCGCTCGCGACGCGTTCTTCGAGCAGACGGCCGAGCTCGAGCGCGCGGCGCTCGCGTCGCTTCCCGACGGGGTCTACACCGCAGAGGGATGTCTCGACAACGACGGCATCGACCTGTCGACGCCCGTGCCCATCCGGGTGAAGGTCACCATCGCGGGCGGACGCATCACCGTCGACCTCACCGAGTCGGCCGACCAGACCCGCGGCCCCGTGAACTGCGGTGCGGCCCAGGCCGTCGCCGCGTGCCGCGTCGCGTACAAGGCGCTGCTGAGCTCCGACGTGCCGCTCAACGGCGGCTCCTTCCGCCACCTCGACGTCGTCGTGCGCCCCGGGTCGGTGCTCGGCGCGATCGAGCCCGCCGCGGTGCAGTACTACTACTCGCACCTCGGCCTGCTCATCGACCTCGTGACGAAGGCGCTGTCGGAGGCGATGCCCGAGGCCGTCGCGGCCGCGAGCTACGGCGACTCGCTCATCGTGCAGATGATGGGCCGCGATCCGCGCACCGGCCGCGACTTCCTGTCGCAGGAGGCGACGGTCGGCGGCTGGGGCGCCTGGAGCGAGGGTGACGGCGAGAGCTGCCTCATCAACAACGTGAACGGCTCGCTGCGGGACATGCCCGTCGAGGTGCTCGAGACCCTCTTCCCCGTGCGCGTGGAACGATACGAGGTGCGCCGGGGTTCGGGCGGCGAGGGCCGCCATCGCGGCGGCGACGGCGTGATCCGCGAGTACGTCTTCGAGGCCGATCAGCACCTCTCGCTGTGGTGGGAGCGCTCCGAGACCCCGGCCTGGGGGCTCTTCGGTGGAGCGGCGGGCGCCGCACCGCGGGTCACCCTGAATCCGGGCCGCGACGACGAGCGACAGCTGCTCAAGGCGAACGCGCTGCCGGTGCTCGCCGGCGACGTGCTGCGCTGCGAGTCGGGGGGCGGCGGCGGCTACGGCTCGCGCGTCGCCTGAGCCGCACCCGCACCGGCTTCCTCGAGCAGCCGTCGCGCCGCGATGTGGATCGCGAGGCGCTGGTGCGGGTCGGCGATGTCGATGCCGAGGCTTCTGATGCGCTCGAGCCGGGCGGTCACGGTGTTGCGGTGCACGCCGAGCGCGGCAGCGACGAGCGCGGGCCGTTCGCTGTGGTCGAGCGCCGCGGCGAGCGTCGCGAGCAGCGCGCCGTCCCGGTCGACCGCGAGGAGCGGCGCGAGCGCCGCCGCGGCCGCGTCGCGCGACCCTGAGGGCAGGAGCGCCGGGAGCACGCTCGCCGGTCCGAGCCGGTCGGCGATCTCGACGACGGCTCCCGACACGCGTGCGACCCGCGCCGCCGCGGCCGCCGACTCGACGGCCGCCGCCAGGTCGGCGGGGCCGTCGGTCGGCTCCGTGACACCTGCGCTCGCGCCGGCGAACGCGTCGTCCGACGCGAGCAGGCCGCGCACGAGCCCCACGACGTGCTCCGCCGTCTTCGCCTGCTCGCGGGGGACGCCGAGGAACCACCCTCCGGGGACCGGTGCGGCCATCGCGAAGCGCCCTTCCTCGGCGACGGCGTCGAGGATGGCCGCGGTCGGGTCCCGATCGGAGCCCGGGAGCACGACGACGCCCCACACCTGCATCCCGGTCGGCCAGCCGAGCGCGAGGGCGCGTGCGGCGAGCCGATCGGGCAGCGGCTCGCCCCCCGCGTCGAGCACCGCGCGCAGGAGTCGTTCGGAGGCGGCCGCGGCCCGGAGGTCGTCCAGCTGCCGCGCGGCGGCCCACGCCGTCAGCGGTGCGATCGCGAGCCGCATGACCGTCTCGGCGACGGCGGCGACCGGCGCACCGGAGTCGTGGGCGCCGACGAGCCGGGCGCGCACCCGGCCCGGCAGGGCGACGGCGACCTCGATCCGGTGCTCCGCCTCCGCAACGGCCGGCTCGCCCGCGACGACCCGGCCGGTGCCGTCGGTCAACGCGAACGACATCGTCGGCAGCACCCGCCGAAGCGTCGCGATCGCGCGCGAGGGTGCGAGCTCGGGCCGGCCGAACGCCCGCGCCGCCGCGGCGAGCGTGCCCGCAGCCGAGGCCTCGTCGGCGGCGACGATCGTCGCCACCCGCACCGCGACGTCGAACGGCGGCGCGGCGACCTCGAGCAGCGCGATCGGCAGGCGTTCGGCGAGCGCGCGCGAGTATTCCGTTGCGGCATCCCGCCCGGTCACGATGACGCACGCGGCGGCGCGCTCCCACGCGAGCCGGATCGCGGCGTCGAGCGCCCAGGCCGTGCTCGCGACCGCGCCGGTCACCACGATCGCGGTGTGCGGCTCGGCATCGCGCACTCCGTCGAGGTCGTCGACGATGCGCACGCCGCCGACGGCCGCGGTGGTCGGGCCGATGACGGCGACCTCGGCCTGCAGCCGCGCGACGAGCTCGCCGACGGTGAATCCGGCCATCACGCCTCCTGGGTCTCGATCTGTCGGCGCGACGCCGCATCGCGCCCTCGCGCCGCGAGCCGTCGGCCCTCCGGAGTCGACCACGCGGACGGCGCGGGAACGACGACCACGTCGACCCGCATGCCCGCCGCGCAGCGCTCGGGTTCGATCACGGTGCCGCCCTCGTCGACGAGGAGCACCTCGTCGGGCGCGCCCGCGACGGCGGCGCCGTCGGCGAGCACGAGCAGGAACTCGTCCGCGGCGACCGCGCGCAGCAGCCGTCCGCGCTCGCCCCGCTCGCGCAGGACGATGCTGAGGCTCGCACCGGGCGCGAGCCCCGAGGCATCCGACACGGATGCCTCGACCGCGGCGACCACGCCCGAAGCGAGCCGACGGGCCCGGTCGAGCCGCCCGCGACTCCGGTCGCCGCGAGCGGCGGCGAGGTAGCCGCCGACAGTGCCCGGGTTCGCCGTGCCTCGCAGTTCCCGTCCGCGCATCGGGTAGCCCATCAGGTAGGCCCAGCCGCCGCTCGCGGCGACGAGCCCACGGATCACGGGTTCGAGTCGGCGGGCGTCGGCCTCGACCACCACCACGTCGCCGAACGGCGACACGACCGCGACCGGCGAGACGCTCACGCCGCCGAGCGTGAACAACGACTGCTCCACGAGCGAGAAGACCCGCCCGCAGCCATCGGCGTCGACGAGCGCGGTACCGGTGACCCCCGCCGTGCACACGGCGAGCAGCGAGTTCTCCCCGGCGGTGTTGAGCGGCAGCACGCCGGCGATCGGCCGGCCGATCCGCCTCGTGAGCGCCTGCATCGCCATGATCGGCTCGTCGCCGCGGGGGAGGTTCTCGGCGAGCGCCGAGGGCGAACCCGCGACGGTGATCGCGGCGAACGCGTCGTCGTCGTCGCAGTCCTCGAGCGGCCGGAGCGGTACCGGGCCTGCGACGACGCGGTCGAGCGCCCAGTCGCGGAGTGCGTGGAGCGCCGAGCTCCCCACCCCCGAGGCGAACGGGCGTGCACCGTCGTAGAGGGCGAGCACGTCGCCCCCGGCGAGCAGGCTGTCGCTCATCGAAGGCTCCCCTCGACGCGCACCCGCACATGGTGCACGCCGTCGGGCACGTACGCGACCGGGGTGCGGTCCACCGAGACCGTCCGGATGCCCCGCGCCGCGGCGCCCGCCGCGATCGCGAGCACCTCGGCCTCGCTGACGATCTCCGCGACGGCCTCGTCGAGCGTGCGCTCCCGCGGCACCGCGACGATGCGGTCGACCGTGGCGCCGGGCGCCGCGAGCGCGGCGCCGATCGCGCCGGCGGGGGCCGTGATGATCTCGAAGCCCGTCGGCGGGGGTGCGAGGCGGCGCGCCCGGCCGACGGGACGCCCCTCGTCCCTCGCGCCGAGCCCGCCGATCGCGCCGATCTCGCCCGCGACGAGGACCCGGTGCCCCGGATGCTCGAGCGCCGCTCGCGCGGCTTCGCGCTCGACCGCGGCCGCCGTCTCCTCGGCCGACGCACCCGGCGTCACGGCGACCCGGCGCGCCTCGATCGGACGCCGGTTCACGGCGACACCCCACACGGTCTCGACATCGCTGCGGACGACCGCACCCCCGCCGACCACGACGACGGAGAGCTCATCGCGGCCGACGACGATCACCACGGCATCGGCCGTGCCGGCCACGAGCAGGGCACCCGCGACGGCGGTGCCCGTCTTCGCTCCGGTCGCGCCGAGCGGATGCCGCATGAACTCGTCGACGCCGACGCAGCCCTCGAACCCGTCGGCGAGGTCGAGGCGCACCCCCGGCCGCACGTCGTCGAGTGCCGTGCGCAGCGAACCCGCGATTCCGCCGGCCCAGGGCCTGAGCGCCGTGTCGAGCACGGCCGCGTTCTCCCGTTCCCGGAGCCCCAGACCGCCGACGGTCACCGAGCGCACGGTCGCGATCCCCGGTGCGGCAGCACGCACCAGGTGCTCGACGATCCGCTCGATCTCGGGATCGGCGGGCGCCCCCGAGGCGGCGATGACGATGCACGATGCGCCCGCATCGACGAGGCGCTGCGCGGCGGCCGTCACCTCCCGCTCGGCCGGGAGGCGGCGGCCCGTGCCGATGAAGTCCGAACCGCCGTCGACCGTCGCGACGCGACCCTCCGCGCGTCGGGCGAACGCGGCGGGCCAGCCGGCGAGCGGACCGAGCGGAGACGCGGTCGGCGCGGCGATGCGGATCAGCCCCACCTCTTCGAGCGCGAGTTCGGCCGGGCCCGGCTCGACGACGGCGCACACCGAATCGAGGCGGTCGAGCAGCTCGGCCGGCACGGCGTCGAGCAGGGCACGACAGGATGCCTCGTGGTCGATGCCCCCGGTGGCCGTGACCACGGCGGGCACGGCGAAGTCCGCGACGATCGGCGGGGCGACTCGCCGGGCGCGGGCGACGCCGTGGTCGTTCTCGGAGGCGCCATCGTCGATCGAGCTCGCGAACGGGGGATCGGCATCGACGACGACGGCGCGCACGAGCACGCCGTCGAAGTCGATGCCGATCCTCACGAGTCCCATTCTGGGCGCGAGCGTCACCGGGTGACTAGTCGAGCGGCTTGCCCTCGGTCTCGGGGATCGGGATCGCCGCGAGCAGCGTGACCACCAGGAACGCGGTGATGAACAGGACCGTCACGCTGAAGGCGACCGAACCGGCGAGCAGCGCGCCGACCACGGCGGGCGCGATGGCCGTTGCGAGCAGCTGGGCCGAGGTCGCCCACGACGCCCCCGTGCTGCGCAGGCGCGTCGGGTAGATCTCGCTGTTCCAGGTGTTCCAGACGCCCCAGCCGCCGAGGATGAAGAACGACAACAGGAAGTTCGCGACGTAGAGCGACGGCAGGTCCCACGCGTAGGCGAACAGCACGCCGCCCGCGATCGATCCGAGCACGAATGCGAGGAAGATCGGCTTCCGGCCGAAGCGCTGGGTCAACCACGCCGCCACGAGGTAGCCCGGAATCATGATGAGCGCGCTGATCGCCACGAACCCGAGGCTCGCATCGAGTCCGAGACCCCGCTCCTGGAGAAGGGTCGGCAGCCAGACCTGCAGGCCCCAGTAGCCCCAATTGAAGGCGAAGTTGATGACGAGCATGAGCACCGTACGGGTGAGCAGGGGACGCTTCACGAGCTCGAGCACCGAACCGGAGGCCGTCGCCTCGTCGCCCGAGACGAGCGTCGTGTCGTCGTCGACCGTGACGCCGAGGCGCCGCAGCACCCCGCGGGCCTCGGCCGTGCGTCCGCGCCGCACCAGGAAGAACGGCGACTCGGGCACCCACGCCACGAGCACGAAGACCCACAGGCACGCGATCGCGCTCGCGAGCGCGACGATCTGCCAGCCGAGCCCGCCGAACGCGACGGTGGCGCCGAGGGCCGCGAGCACGCCGATCGGCCAGCCGACCGAGAGCAGCACCGTCGCACGACCGCGCACCGAGGTGGGCATGAGCTCGAGAAAGTACGGGAACGTCACCGTGTAGGCACCGGCGAGCGCGAGGCCCGAGAGGATGCGGAGGCCGAACAGCATCTCGTAGTTCGGGGCGAGCGCGACGAGCGCCGCGATCACGCCGTAGGCCGCGAGGCTGATCACCGAGATGCGCTTGCGACCGAATCGGTCGGCGAGCGGCCCCCAGATGAGACATCCGGGGATCATGCCGATCGCGACGGCCGAGAGCACCCAACCGAGCTGGACCTCGTCGATTCCGAAGTGGGCGGAGATGTCGCCGGAGACGTAGACGAGCGCGAGCTGCTCCCACGACTCGATGACGAAGATGACGAAGAGGGCGACGGCGATCTTCACGTGGGGGGCACGGAAGCTCATCGCCTCGTAGAGGGTTGCGAGCGACGTCGGCGCGGTCGCCCGCTCAGTCGGCTCAAGGGTGCTGCTCACGGCTGCTCCTTTGCTGGGTGAGATGCAGGGGGTGGTGGCACAGTAGGACACCGTCACCGGTGCCGGTCGTGCACCGCGCACAGTCCGCAGCGGGGTGACCGTGCGGCGCGCACAGCCCTGCCGGATTCACCCGCGATGATGGTACGCCAACCGGTCGGCACGCCCGCCGATTAGGCTCGAACGCGGGCCCCGACGACGACATCGAGGAAGGCATCGACGATGACCGCAGCACCGACCGGATTCGACTTCTTCTCGGTCGGCGAACTGCCGGCGCCCGCGCTGCCGGCCGACGAGGTCGCCGCGATCGTCGCCGCCGAGTGGGGGCTCGAGGTCGAACTCGAACCGCTCGGCAGCCAGCAGGACCAGAACTTCCTCGCGTGGGATGCCGCGGCCGACGCCCTCCCCGACGCCGGCCCCGTCCTCGGCGCGGGCGTCGCGCTCAGCGCCGCGGTTGCACGCGGCGCGGGCGCCGCCCCCGTCGGCGTCGTCAAGATCACGAATCCCGCGTTCACCGCGGCCGAGCTCGCGGCGCAGGATGCCGCGGCCGAGCGCATCGCCGAAGCCGGCCGCGTCCGGGTCGCGACGACCACGAAGGACGGCGACCGCCGGCCGCGCGCCGTCGTCGCCGACACGAGCGAGGGGCCGCTCGCGGTGCGCCTGCTCGAGTTCCTCGACGGCGGCACGCTGACGGGCGACGCCCACCTCGCACCGGCCGTGGTCGCGCGTATGGGCGAACTCGCCGCGACGGCGAGCCTCGCGCTGGCCGGACTGGACCACCCCGGGCTCGACCGGGTGCTGCAGTGGGATCCGCGCTTCGCCGACCGCGTCGTCGAACTGCTCGCGCCGCACCACCCCGACCCCCACCGGCGCGAGCTCGTGGTCGACGCCGCTCGCGACGCCTGGCGAACCGTCGCCGCGCTCGCCGACGACCTGCCGCAGCAGGCGGTGCACCTCGATCTCACCGACGACAACGTCGTCTGCCGGCTCGACGGCGGCCGGCGCATGCCCGACGGCATGATCGACTTCGGCGACGTGACCCGCAGCTGGGCGGTCGGCGAACTCGCGATCACGATCTCGTCGGTACTGCACCACGCCGGTGCCGAGCCCGTCTCGGTGCTGCCCGCGGTGCGGGCGTTCCACGCACTGCGGCCGCTCGCGCCCTCCGAGGTCGCCGCGCTCTGGCCGCTCGTCGTGCTGCGCGGCGCCGTGCTCGTCGTGAGCGGCGAGCACCAGGTGCAGCTCGACGGCGGCGCCAACGCGTACGCGCAGGCCGGGCTCGACCGCGAGTGGCGCATCTTCGAGCAGGCGACATCGGTGCCCGTCGACGTGATGACGGCGGTCATCGCCGACGCGCTCGGGGTGGCCTCGCCCGGCCGTGCCGCCGCCGCGGGCGGCACCGCCTCTCCCGCTCCCGCCCCCGCTCCTGCTCCTGCTCCCGCGGCAGCTTCCTCGCCGCGCCACTCGGACGGAGTCCGCGCCACTTCGGCTGGCGCGGACGGTGCGGACCTGGCGCAGACTGCGAGCACGACGCGACCCGTGCGGCCGACGAGCGGACCGGCGCGACTCGACGTGTCGGTGTTCGCCGAGGCGGTCGACGGCGGCGCGTGGCTCGACGGCGCGGCCCTCGAGGAGCGGCTCGCGCTCGAGGCGCTCGACGCCGGCGCCACTGCGGCCTGGCTCGACCGGGGCACTCCCCGGCTGACGGCGAGCCGCATCCGCTCACAGGTGTCACCCGCGACCGTTCCCGTCGGCGTCGACGTCTGGTACGCCGAGCCGCAGCGGCTCGAGGCATCCGATCACCTCGTCGTGGAGGGTGCGACGCAGGACGCCGACGGCGACTGGGTCGTGGCCGCGCGCACGCGCATCCGGGTGCGGCTCGGCCGCGCCGACGCACCGCACCTCGTGCGGCCCGAATACGCGGCGGGATGGCTCGCGGTGACGCTCGATCCGGCGCCGATGCTGGGGCTCGACGGTCTCGACACGGCGCTCCGCACCGACTCGACCGACGGGATCGGGCTCATCGAGCGACGCAACGCCGCGTTCGCGGAGGTGCAGGAGCACTACTACGACGCGCCGCCGCAGATCGAGCGCGGCTGGCGCGAGCACCTCGCCGACACCAGGGCGCGCGTCTACCTCGACATGGTGAACAACGTGACCCCGCTCGGGCACGGTCACCCGGGGCTCGCCGAGGCCGTCGACCGGCAGCTGCGCCGGCTGAACACGAACTCGCGGTTCAACTACGAGGCCGTCGTCGAGTTCTCCGAGCGCCTCGCGGGGCTCCTCCCCGACCCGCTCGACACCGTCTTCCTCGTGAACTCGGGCTCCGAGGCCACCGACCTCGCGATCCGCGTCGCCCTGGCGGCGACCGGCCGGCGCGACGTCGTGAGCGTGCTCGAGGCCTACCACGGCTGGACGTACGGCTCCGACGCCGTCTCGACGTCGACGGCCGACAACCCCGGTGCGCTCGAGACGCGCCCCGACTGGGTGCACGTCGTCGAGGCGCCCAACTCCTTCCGCGGCAGGTACAAGGGTGCGGATGCCTCGCGCTACGCGCCCGAGGCCGCCGCACGCATCCGCGAGCTGGCCTCGTCGGGCAAGCCCCCGGCCGCCTTCATCGCGGAGACGTTCTACGGCAACGCCGGAGGCATCCCCCTGCCCGACGGCTATCTCGCCGAGGTCTACGCCGCCGTCCGCGAGACCGGCGGGCTCGCGATCGCCGACGAGGTGCAGGCCGGCTACGGACGCCTCGGCGAATGGTTCTGGGGCTTCCAGCAGCAGGGCGTCGTGCCCGACGTCGTCGCCGTCGCGAAGGCGATGGGCAACGGGTACCCGCTCGGCGCGGTGATCACGACGCGCGAGATCGCCGCCCGGTTCCGCACGCAGGGGTACTTCTTCTCGTCGACGGGCGGCAGCCCGGCGTCGTCGATCGCCGGGCTCACGGTGCTCGACGCCTACGAGCAGATGGGGCTGCAGCAGAACGCCGCGTCGACCGGCGCGTACCTCAAGGGCATGCTCGAGGAGCTCGCCGAGCGGCACCCGATCATCGGCGCGGTGCACGGGCTCGGCCTCTACCTGGGGGTCGAGTTCGTGCGCGATCGCGAGACGCTCGAACCCGCGACCGACGAGACGCGCGCGATCTGCGACCGGCTGCTCGAGCTCGGCGTCGTCATGCAGCCGACGGGCGACCACCAGAACGTGCTGAAGACGAAGCCGCCGTTGTGCGTGGAACCCGAGTCGGCCGAGTTCTTCGTCGAGATGCTCGACCGCGTGCTCGGCGAGGGTTGGTAGCGACCGACCGAGCGGTCTCGATACGCTCCTTCGTCGCTGTTCGACCGGCTCGAGCCGACCGAGCGGTCTCGATGCGCTCCTTCGTCGCGCGCTACTCGACCGACGGCGCTGTTCAGGCGAGCAGGTCGCGCACGGCGAGCCCCCACTCGAATCCGCAGTCGCGGCAGTCGAAGATCGGGGCGTCGTCGGAGAGGAACGGGTCGACGGCCTCCGCCTCGACCGCGAGGTCGAGCGGGCCGTAGACGATCGCGCGCACGGCCGCTGAACCGCACCGGGGGCACGGCTCGTCGAGCACCTCGCGCGGGGCTTCGGTCTGCAGCTGGTTCGTCATGGCAGCCAAGGTACGCCGCGCCTCCGACATCTCCCGCAGCCGGCCCGCGCGTCGTCCTCCGACATGCCCCCCGGCAGGGGGCCGATCATCCCTAGACTGGGCGCGTGCTCCCCGCCGTCGTCCTCCTCGCGATCGTTCCCGCGTGCCTCATCCTGGTGCTCGGGCTCGTCGCGCGCACCATCGCCGCGCAGCGGGTGACGGCCCCGGTCGTGCAGTACGCGCCCGAGCGCGGCACGACCGTGCTGCGCGACGCGGTGCTCGTCGACGCCGACCGTCGGGCCGCGGCGGCGGCGCTCATCGATCTCGCGGTCAAGCGCAAGGTGCGGCTCATCGCGGGCAGTACGAGCGGCGGGGCCGGCGAGGCCGCGAGCGCTTCCGCGGGCGCGACCGGCGCGTCGGCCGGCGGCGCCCCCAGCGGCGGTCGTGCGCGGGAGCCGATCGGCGTCGAGCTGCTCGACGCGGCCAGGCTCACCGCGCACGACACCGCCCTGCTCGAGGCCCTGTTCGGCCCCGAGCACACGGGTGCGCGGCTGCGCCGCTTCTCGGCCGACCGCCGTGCGCTCACCGGGCGCATCAAGACCCTCCTGCTCTTCACCGAGCTGCAGCTCGTGCGCGAGGGCCTCATCGGCGAGCGACGGGTGACCTGGCCCGGCACGACGCTCACGGTGCTCGCCTACCTCGGCATGCTCGTCGAGGCGCTGCTGCTCGTCTTCACGCTCATCGCCGGCGACTGGCCGGCGTTCTTCGCGACGCTCGCCGCCGTCGGCGTCACGATCGCGACGGTCTTCGTCACGCCCGCCTGGTGGCGTCGCTATCTGCCGCCGTCGCGTCCGCATCGCGAGCACCTCGCTGGCCTGCGCCGCTACATCGAGGTCGCGGAGGCCGACCGCCTGCGCGCCCTGCAGTCGCCGAGCGGCGCCGAGGTGCGCGCCGGAGCGGCACCGGCCCCCGCGGCGGGCGCCGATGCGGCGACGTCCGTGCAGCTCGAGCGCTTCCACCTGCACGAGCGCCTCCTGCCGTACGCGGTGCTCTTCGGCCTCGAGCGCGAGTGGCTCGCGAAGCTCAGGCTCGAGGCCGACACGCTCGCCCACTCGAACGTCGACACGCTCGGGGACCTCGTCGACGTCACCGCGCAGGTCGCGGGTGCGATCGACGCGGCGGGCGGCGTGCTGCAACTGACGGCCGCGGTCGGCGACCTCGTCGACGGAGCCGGGTCGGTGATCGAGGGCATCGGCGGCATCTTCGAAGGCCTGGGATCATGAGCCTCACCGACCTCGAGCAGCTGATCTCGATCGATCTCGACGGCACGCCGGTCTCGGCGGTCTACGCCCGCCCCGCCGGCGGGGCCGCATCGGCGACGATCGTCGTCGCGCACGGCGCCGGCGCGGGCATGGAGCATCCCTTCATGTCGGGCTTCACGCGGGCGCTGAACGACGACGGATTCGCCACCCTGCGCTTCAACTTCGCCTACCGCGAGTCCGGACGCCGCTTCCCCGACCGGCCGCCCGCCGCCATCGCGGCGTGGCGCACGGTCATGGGGGTCGCCGCCGAACGGGCCGCGCAGTCGGGCAACGCCGGCGAACGCGTCTGGGCGGCGGGCAAGTCGTTCGGCGGCCGCATGGCCTCCATGGCCGTCGCCGAGGGCATGGATGCCTCGGGCCTCGTCTTCCTCGGGTACCCGCTGCACGCGCCGGGCAAGGCCGACAAGCCGCGCGATGAGCACCTGCCCGGCATCACGATGCCGATGCTGTTCCTGCAGGGACGCAACGACCCGTTCGCGATCCCGAACGAGCAGCTCGACGCGGTCGCCGCGCGGGTCGGGCCGAATGCCGTCGTCGAATGGATCGAGGGCGCCAATCACTCGTTCGAGGTGAAGGGCGCGAAGCGGCCCGCCGCCGAGATCGGAGCGTCGCTGGCACCGCGGGCCGCGGCCTTCGTGCGGGCGAACACGCCGAACGCCCGACCGCGCGTCGAAGTGCCCTGACGACCGCCGCCGGGTCTTACGGTTCGTGAACGTCGCCCCGCGGGGGCGGCGCTCGAGGGCCGCCGAGCGTACGCTGGCGCCATGGCGAGCTCGCGCACCGTGTGGCCGTCGGCGCTCGCGGGTGCAGCGGCGGCGGTGTTCGGGGCGGGCCTCGGCGAGCTCGTGGCCGCCGTCGTCGCGCCCGAGTCGGGCCCGGTCGTGGTCGTCGGGGCGGCGCTCATCGACTTCGCGCCGTCGTGGGCGAAGGACACGGCGATCGCCCTGTTCGGCACGGCCGACAAGGTCGCGCTCGTCACCGGCATCGTGCTCGTGCTCCTCGCCGCCGCGTGCGCGGCGGGGGTGCTCGAGGCGCGCCGGCCCCCGTGGGGCAGCGCGGTGTTCGCCGTGTTCGGCATCGCCGGGGCGGTCGCCGCCGCGACCCGCGCGAACGCCCCGATGCTCGCGGTCGTTCCGTCGCTCGTCGCCGGCGGGGCGGCGATCCTCGCGTTGCGGGTGCTGGTTCGCAGGCTCGCCCCGACGCCCGACTCGGGCCGCGGGCAACCGGATTCCGAGACGTCGCCGCGCTCGCCGTCGACCCTCGCGGAGGAGCACTCGCCCGACGTCCCGTCGACCCGCGCGACGCGCCGCGCGTTCCTCGGGTGGGCGGGCGGCGCCACGGTGATCGGCGTGCTCGCGGCCCTCGGCGGGGCGGCGATCCAGGCCGGCGGCCGAGCCGTGAACGCGGTGCGCCAGGCGATCCGGCTCCCGACGCCGACGACCACGGCATCGATCCCGGCGGGCGCCGAACTCGGCATCGACGGGCTCGCCCCGGTCGTCACGCCGAACGGCCGCTTCTATCGCATCGACACCGCGCTCGCGGTGCCCGTGCTCGACCCGGCCGACTGGAGGTTGCGCGTGCACGGCATGGTCGAGCACGAGTTCGAGCTGACCTGGGACGAGCTGCTCGCGCTCCCCCTCGAGGAGAGCGTGACGACGCTCGCGTGCGTGTCGAACCCGGTCGGCGGCGACCTCATCGGCAACGCCGTATGGCTCGGCTACCCGATCCGCGAGCTCCTGGCCCGCGCAGGCCCGCTCGCCGACGCCGACATGGTGCTGTCGCGCAGCTCCGACGGGTTCACCGCGTCGACGCCGATCGAGGTGCTGCAGGACGAGCGCGACGCGATCCTCGCGGTCGGCATGAACGGCGAACCATTGCCGGTCGAGCACGGATTCCCGGTGCGGATGGTGGTACCCGGCCTCTACGGGTACGTCTCGGCCACGAAGTGGGTCGTCGACCTGCAGGTGACGCGCTTCGACCGGGCGCGCGCCTATTGGACCGACCGCGGCTGGAGCGACCACGGCCCCATCAAGCTCTCGTCGCGCATCGACGTGCCGCGACGCGGCCAGTCGGTCGAGGCGGGCGACGTCATCGTCGCCGGCGTCGCCTGGCACCAGCACACGGGCATCGAGGGCGTCGAGGTGCAGGTCGACGACGGCCCATGGCGCCCGGCCGAACTCGCCACGGCGATCTCGGCCGACACGTGGGTGCAGTGGCGGTTCGAATGGCCGGATGCCTCGGCCGGAAGCCACACGCTCCGCGTGCGCGCGACCGGCGCGGACGGCGAGGTGCAGACCGCCGAAGAGCGCCCGGTCGTGCCCGATGGTGCCACGGGCCTCCACGAGATCACCGTCGATGTGCGCTGACCCCCGCACGACCGCCCCGACTTCTCCTCCACCCCTCCTCCACAGGCTCCCATCCCCTCGGTCGGTCCTCCACGGGTGCGAATCTCACTCCGCGGTGAACTCGCGCTGGGAGTATCGCTCTCCAGAGGGCGACCACATGACCACACGACCACACCCCGCCCGACCACATGACCACACGACCACACCCCGCCCGACCACATGACCACACGACCACACCGTCCACGGAGGGAAACGCTCCGTGCGACCGTCGGCCGACGGCCTGCCGCGGCGGCTCCGACCCGAGGAGGATGGGTTGACGACGTACTCGATCCGCGTCGATGAGCCGACGCACCGGGCGATCACCGACCTGGCGTACCTGCTCGACGCCACGAAGCGCTACGTCATGGCCGATGCGATCGCCGAGTACGCCGAACGGCGCGGGTCGGTGGTGCGGATCGACGGACGGGTGACGTTCGACGAGCTTCCGGTCGCCGACCGCCTCGTGCTTCGCCGCGATGAGCTGATCCGCGTGTTCGCGAAGCGCGAGGCGACCGACATCAGGCTCATCCACTTGGGCGACGCCGCCGAGCTCGGATCGACCGGAGCCGACGACGCGCGTGACGCGGGCAACGACGACGAGGACGAGGACGAGGACGAGGACGATGGACTCTGGGTTCCGCCGCGGCCGCTCGAACTGCTCGTCACCACGGCGCTGCATCGCGGCAGTGGTGAGGCGTACGCGCTCGAGCGCATCGCGTCGCAGTTGCTCCGCACGCGTGTGCACGTCGAGTCGGCGACCCGACTCGAACTCTTCGACCAGCAGGCGCTCGAGCGCGCCCGAGCGAACTCGACGCCCCTCGCCGAATGGGCGAGGAGCGCCGAGCCCGAGGCATCCCCTCGCTAGGGGAGCCGGGGCGTGCGAGGCGGCGTCGTACGTCGCGACCCCGTCGCCTCGAAGGCGGCGGCGAGCGCGAGCAGCGCCGTGTCGTCGTAGGCGCGGCCCGCGAAGGTGAGCCCCACGGGCATGCCGATGTCGGCCATCGTGCCCATCGGCACCGTCACGGTCGGGATGCCGAGGTGACGCGGCACGAGGTTGCCGTTCGCGACCCAGACGCCGTTGCGCCAGCCGAGGTCGGCGGAGGCCTCGTTCACGTCCATGTCGGCGGGACCGACGTCGGCCACCGCCGGGAACACGACGGCGTCGAGGCCGAGTCCGTCCATCCACTCCTCGAGATCGATGCGCCGGGTCTTCTCGAGGCCGAGCACGCCCGATTCGAGGTGCGGGATCTCGGTGAACGACGCGTACGGGTGCTCGCGCACCTGCGCCGGGTACTCGGCGATGTCGTCGTCGAAGCCGGTGTAGCGATCGGGCAGCGCACCGGGCGGCTGCGGGAAGATCGTCGCGCCGTCCACCTCGGTCAGCGTCGAGAGCGCGGGGTCGCCGTTGGCCTGGAGGAAGTCCTCCCACGCCCACGCCGACAGGTCGACGATCTCGGACTTCAGGAACGCCTCGCTCACGAATCCGCGGGTCTTCACCGTGGTCGCGCCGGGCCGATCGCCCTCGTAGTTCGATACGACGGGGAAGGCGACGTCGATGACCTCGGCGCCCGCGGCCTCGAGGTCGCGGCGCGCCGCCTGCCAGAGCGCGATGATCGACGCTCGCGTCTCGATGCGCTGACCCGTCGGCCCGCCGATGCCGACGTGGTCGCCCTCGCCCGCGGCGTGATCGGCGTTGATGTACATCGACGGGATGCCGATGCGCTTGCCCTTGAGCGTCGCATCCGCGGCGCGGAGATCGGTCGGCGCGAGCGCCGGATACGACGCCGGACGCACCTCCGACGACGCCGGGATCTTCACCCACGGCTGCGCGCGCCAGAAGTCGCCGCGCGTCTCGGGGTCGTCGACGACGATCACGTCGAGCAGCTCGAACAGGTCGGCCATGGTGCGGGTGTGCGGCACGACGACGTCCATCGTCGGCACGAGCGGCCAGTTGCCGCGCACCGAGATGACGCCGCGCGACGGCGTGTAGGCGCACAGCGCGTTGTTCGACGCCGGGGCCCGGCCGCTCGACCAGGTCTCCTCGCCGAGGCCGAAGGCGCCGAACGATGCGGCGGTCGCGGTGCCCGAGCCGTTCGACGAGCCGGAGCCGAACGCACTCGTCAGCCACTCGGCGTTGTACGGGCTCTCGGCGCGGCCGTAGACGCCGCGCTGCATGCCGCCGTTCGCCATCGGGGGCATGTTCGTGAGCCCGATGAGCACGGCGCCGCCGGCCCGCAGCCGCTCGATCGTGAACGCGTCGCGCTGCGCGACGAGGTGCTCGAACGCGGGCGAGCCGGCCGCCGCGGTCAGCCCCTTCGCGAGGTAACTGTCCTTGGCGGTGTACGGGATGCCGTCGAGCGGACCCAGCGTCTCGCCGCGCGCACGGCGCTCGTCGGACGCTCGGGCCTCCGCCGCGGCATCCGGGTTCATGACGACCATGGCATTGAGCGCGGTCTCGGTACCCGGCGCATCGTAGGCCGCGATGCGAGCGAGGTACGCGTCGAGCAGCTCGACCGAGGTCGTCTCGCCCGCCTCGAGCGCGGCGCGCAGGCGCTCGATCGGCGCCTCGACGACATCGAAGCCGCTCATCGGGCCACCACCGGCTGCTGCTGGGTGATGCAGTGGATGCCCCCGCCTCGGGCGAAGATGTCGCGCGAGTCGACCGTCACGGCCCGCCGCCCGGGGTAGGCGGCCTCGAGGATCTCGCGAGCCGCGGCATCCGCCCGCTCCTCGCCGAAGCCGCACGCGATGATGCCGTCGTTCACGACCAGGTGGTTGACGTAGCTGTAGTCGACGAAGCCCTCCTCGTCGCGGAGGGTCTCGGGAGCGGGGAGGTCGACGATCTCGAAGCGCCGGCCCGCGGCATCCGTCGCCTGCTCGAGCACCGAGCGCAGTTCGCGCGTGACCTCGAAGTCGGGGTGCTCGGGGTTCTGCTGCGCGTGCAGCAGCAGCTTGCCGGGCGAGGTGATCGTGGCGACGATGTCGACGTGGCCGTTCGTGCCGAACTCGTCGTAGTCGCGGGTGAGGCCGCGGGGCAGCCAGACGACCTTGGTCGCCCCGATGGTGCGGGCGAGCTCGGCCTCGACGCGGGCCTTGTCGGCGTAGGGGTTGCGGCGCGGGTCGAGCTGCACGGTCTCGGTGACGAGCACGGTGCCCTCGCCGTCGACGTGGATGCCGCCGCCCTCGTTCACGAGCACGCTCGACACGAGTTCCGCGCCGACGAGCGGGGCGACGACCCGGGCGATCTCGGCCGACTTGCGCCACTCCGCCCACTCGGGAGCGCCCCAGCCGTTGAAGGTCCAGTCGACCGCGCCGAGCACGCCGGGGCGCTCGTCGTCGACGACGAAGGTGGGGCCGAAGTCGCGCATCCAGAACTCGTCGAGCGGGGCCTCGACGATCTCGATCTCCGAGCTCAGCATGCGCTTCGCGCGCTCGATCTCGGTCGGGTCGACGACCATCGTCACGGGCTCGAACTCGGCGACGGCGTGGGCGACGGCCGTCCACGCGGCGTAGCCGTTCTCGCGCTCGGCCGCCTCCTCGCCGAGGGTGAAGCCCTCGCGGGGGAACGCCATCCAGGTGCGCTCGTGCGGTGCGGTCTCACTGGGCATGCGCCAGGCCATGCGTGTCTCCCCTTCGAGATGTTCGTCGGATTCGCTCGCGAACCGGTCTGCACCGGATCGGGACTTTATTGACCAAATGATCAATACTGCTGCGAGATTACCTATGATGGGTGATCATGTCAACGCCGACCCGACCACGAGCCGCCCGCAAGTCGCCCGACGAGCGCACCCGCGACATCGTCGAGGCCGCCCGCGGGCTCGCGCTCGAAGAGGGGCTCGCGGCCGTCACCCTCCGCGCCGTCGCCGCCCGCGCCGGCGTCGCCCCCGCCCTCGTCGCCCACTACGTGCCGAGCATGGAGTCGCTCATCGCGAGCACCTTCTCGACCGTCGTCGGCGCCGAGATCGCCGAGGTCGAGGCGCTCGTGGGCACACTCGACGACCCCCGCGCGCAGCTCGGCGGGCTCATCCGCACCGTGCTCGACGGCACCCGCGACGACGTCACCGTGATCTGGGTCGAGGCGTGGGCGCTCGGCCGTCGCAGCGAGAGCCTCGCCCGCGCGGTACGCGAGCAGATGGACGCCTGGCAGTCGGTGCTGCAGGGGGTCATCGAGGCCGGCGTGCGCTCCGGCGACTTCGAGACGACGGATGCCTCGGGCGTCGCCTGGCAGCTCCTCGGCATGGTCGACGGACTGAACGCCCAGGCGCTCGTGCGCTGGGGCGACACGGCGCATCGCGGCGAACTGACCGCGCACGCCGTCGAGGGCATGCTCGGGCTGCCCCGCGGCGCGCTCGTTGAGCCTCCGTCGGTCGAGTAGGCGCGCAGCGCCGTATCGAGACCACGCCCGCTCTACTCGGCCGGCTTCTCCGCGAGCCGCTCCCGCGCGAGCTTCGGCGGCGCCATGATGAGCCACGCCTCCTCGACGAGCTCGGCGAGCCGCTCGTCGCCGATGCGGTCGAGCCGCGCGAGGATCGCCGGCCACCCGTCGAAGTGCGGGATCGTGAAGAACACGTCGGCGTCCTCGTCGATGAGCGCGAGCTTCTCGTGCTCGTCCTCGACGCGCGCGCCCAGGATCGGACCCGGCTGCCCGTCGAGGCCCAGGTGCTCCAGATCGGTCTTGCGCAGCGGCCGCTCCCACACGAAGCCCTTGCCGTGCACGCGCCACATCGCGCACCCGCGGCTCGGGGTCTCGGTCGTGTCGGGCAGCGCGAGCGCGAGGCTGCGCAGCAGCTCCCAGTCGGCCATGGGCGACACCCTACGCCGCGGCATCGGTCGCGGCATCCCTCGCGCTGAACTCGCTCGGCCGGCCCGTCGGGACGGACCCGCCGACGCGGTCCCGATGTCGCAGGCTGCCGATACCGTGGGAGCACGGCCGGCGAGAGGAGCACGATGTACCTGCTGAACGGCATCGTCGTGACGAGCGCGAGCGACCTCAAGAAGGCGAGCGACTGCGAGTTCGCCTTCCTGCGCGAGCTCGACGTGAAGCTCGGCCGCGACACGCTGTTCGCCCCGCTCGACGACCCGATGCTGCGCCGCGCGGGCGAGCTCGGCGACGCGCACGAGCTGCGGGTGCTCGACCGGTACCGGGCCGAGTTCGGGTCGGGCGTCGTCGAGATCGAGCGTCCCGACGTGCGAGACGCCGAGGCCGTCGCCGCGGCCGCGGCGGCGACGATCGCGGCCTTCGAGGCCGGTGCGCCGGTCGTGTTCCAGGCGACGTTCTCCGACGAGCCCCTCCCCGGGCAGGGCTTCATCGGTTTCGCCGACTTCATCGTGCGACAGCCCGACGGCCACTACCGGGTGCAGGACTCGAAGCTCGCCCGGCACGCACGCGTCACCGCCCTGCTGCAGCTCGCCGCCTACGCCGAGCAGCTCACGAGGCTCGGCGTGCCGCTCGACGACACCGTCGAACTGCTGCTCGGCGACGGCTCGGTGAGCGCGCACCGGCTCGACGACATCCTGCCCGTGTACCGCGAGCGCGTCGCCCGCCTGCACCGCATCGTCGCCGACCGCGTGGCCGACACCGGCCCGGTCGGCTGGGGCGACCCGCTCTACGGCCAGGACGGCCGGTGCCCGACGTGCGAACTCGAGGTGCAGGCGAACCGCGACGTGCTCATGGTCGGCGGGCTGCGCGTCACGCAGCGCGAGCCGCTCGCGGCGGCCGGCATCACGACGATCGACGCGCTCGCGTCGTCGCACGACGCGGTGCCGCACGTCATGGAGGCGACGCTCGACAACCTGCGCGCGCAGGCCCGCCTGCAGCTGCGCGCCGAGGTCGAGGCGGCCGAGGCCGTCGCGTCGGGCGCCTGGCGCGAGGGCGACCCGCCGCTGCCACCGCCCGTCGGCGTGCGCGATGCCAGAGCGATCGCGGCGATTCCCGTGCCGAGCCCGGGCGATCTCTTCTTCGACTTCGAGGGCGACCCGCTCTACACCGAGGGCGACGGCACGAAGTGGAACCTCGACTACCTCTGGGGCATGGTCGACAACTCCGAGACCTATACGGCGTTCTGGGCCCACTCGTTCGCCGAGGAGCGCGTGGCGCTCATGCGCTTCCTCGAGTTCGTGAAGCTGCGCCGGCAGGTGCACCCCGACCTGCACATCTTCCATTACGCGAGCTACGAGCGGACGCACCTCACGTCGATCGCCGCCCGGCACGGCGTGGGCGAGGCCGAGGTCGACCAGTTGCTCGCCGACGGCGTGCTCGTCGACCTCTACCCGATCGTGAAGCGGGCGGTGCGCGTCGGCAGCCGGTCGTATTCGATCAAGAAGCTCGAGCCGCTCTACATGGGCGCAGAGCTGCGAGAGGCCGACGTGAAGTCGGGCGCCGACTCGATCACGGAGTACGTGCGCGCGGGCGAGCTGCACGCGCTCGCCCTCGCACACGACGATCAGGATGCCGCGGCCGAGGCCGCCCGCATCCTCGCCGACCTCGCCGACTACAACCGCTACGACTGCGTGTCGACGCTGCGCCTGCGCGACTGGCTGCTCGCGGTCGGCGCGCGAGAGGGCGTCCGGCCCGTCGCCGCCGCGCTCCTCGCCGACCGCTCAGAGGGCAAGATCTACGAGGCGTCGCCGCTCGCGCTGCAGCTCAAGTCGCTCGTGCGCGACCGCGAGGAGCGGGCCGAGCGCACGCTCGCCACCGTCGGCGGCACGACGTCGGTCGGCGCCGCACGCCGCGATGCCGACACCGAGGCCCTGGCACTCGCCTCGGCGGCGATCGACTATCACGCCCGCGAGGCGAAGAGCTTCTGGTGGTCCCACTACCTGCGCTGCGACCAGCCCCTCGAGAGCTGGGAGGAGCACCGCGACGTGCTCGTCGTCGACCCGGCCCGCTCCCGCGCCGTCGGCAAGTGGTACGAAGAGCCGCGATGGAACAGCGCGCGCCGCGAGCTGCAGCTCGACGGGCGGATCGCCCCCGGTTCCCGGTTCAGCGTGGGCGGCGACGTCTTCCTGCTCTACGACTGGCCGGCGCCGTTCCCGTCGCAGTCGACCAGGCCCGGCCAGCGCGCGTGGTCGAACGCGACCGTCGTCGAGGTGACCGACGCCGGCGTCCGCGTCGAGGAGCGCGGCCACCCCGGCATCACGTGGGAGGCGCTGCCGCTCGCGATCGCCCCGGGCGCCCCGCCCCGCGCCGATGCGCTGCGCGACGCGATCGCCGAATGGGCCACGCCGATCCCCGGTCGCGCGCCCGAACTCCCGCTCGACCCGGCGATGGACATCCTGCGCCGGCGACCGCCGCGGGCGATCGGCGGCCTCGCACCGCTCGACGCCGAGCACGACTACCAGGCCGCCGTCGTCGAGTCGGTTCGGCGTCTCGAACGCTCGTACCTCGCGGTGCAGGGCCCGCCCGGAACCGGCAAGACCTATCTCGCCGCTCACGTGATCGCGACGCTCGTGCGCGATCACGGCTGGCGCATCGGCGTCGTCGCACAGTCGCACTCGGTCGTCGAGAATGTGCTCGACTCGGTCGTCGACACCGCCGGGCTCGATAGGGGTCTCGTCGCGAAGCACCTGAAAGAGGCGGGCGAGGCCGACCGGCACGGCTTCACCGCGCTCGGGCGGAAGGACGACGTCGCCGCGTTCGCGGCCGACCGTCCCGGCGGCTACGTCATCGGCGGCACCGCGTGGGACTTCTGCAACGTCCGCCGCATCCCGCGGGGTTCGCTCGACCTGCTCGTCATCGACGAGGCCGGGCAGTTCTCGCTCGCGTCGACGATCGCGGTGTCGGTCTCGGCGAAGCGACTGCTGCTGCTCGGCGATCCGCAGCAGCTCCCGCAGGTGAGCCAGGCCCTCCACCCCGAGCCCGTGAACGCCTCGGCGCTCGGCTGGGTCGCCGACGGCCACGACGTGCTGCCGCCCGAGTACGGCTACTTCCTCGCCGAGAGCCGGCGCATGCACCCGGCCGTCGCCGCCCCGGTGTCGCAGCTCTCGTACGAGGGCGAGCTCCGCTCGCACCCGGTCGCCGCGAGTCGCTCGCTCGACGGCGTCGCGCCGGGGGTCACGCCGATCCCCGTCGAACACGAGGGCAATTCGACCTTCTCCCCCGAAGAGGCCGAGTCGGTCGTGCATCTCGTGCGCTCGCTCGTCGGCCGCGACTGGACCGACGCGAGCGACTCGCCGAGCGGACCGGTCGCCTCGTCGCCCCGACCGCTCGGACAGCGCGACCTCATCGTCGTGACCCCGTACAACGCCCAGCTCGGCACCGTGCGCGAGGCGCTCGACGGCGCCGGCTTCACCGACGTGCCCGTCGGCACGGTCGACAAGTTCCAGGGGCAAGAGGCGGTGGTCGCGATCGTCTCGCTCGCCGCCTCCTCGGCCGCCTCGGCACCGCGCGGACTCGAGTTCCTGCTGCTGAAGAACCGGCTCAACGTCGCGATCTCGCGCGCCAAGTGGGCGGCGTACCTCGTCTACTCGCCCGGGCTGCTCGAGGGGCTCCCGCATCGGGCCGAGGGCGTCGCCCAGCTCAGCGCGTTCATGCGCCTCGTCGGCGCCTTCGACGCACCTCGGCCCTCCAGCGGTCCGATCGGAACCGAGCCGAACGCCCTGGTCGCCGAACCGAGCCCGGCGCACTGAGCCGGCGCGCTGAGGCCGGCGCAGCCGAGGCGCGCGGCCGACGGGCGAGTCCGTTCAGACCGCCCGGCCGGTAACCGGCCCGGGCCGCCCGGCTCACGCCGCCGATCGCCGATCAGTCCCCGAAGTCGAGGCGGGTTCCGCCGAGCCGCTCGGGGCGGAGTCGGATGACGACTCGCCCCTCGGCCACCGCGGCGTCGAAGAAATCGCTCGGGTCCGCGGGCCGAGCGGCCTCCGGCACGAGCGCGAGCAGCTCCCGCCCGACCGCATCGCCCGGCACGACGGTCGGCGCCGACACCTCGGCGAGGCCCTCGACCGCGGCGAACGACCAGTGGTCGTCGGCCGAGACGTGCAGCGTCGCCCGCGGGTCGCGCTTCAGGTGCGTCGCCTTCAGCCGTGTGCTCGTCGTCGAGAAGCGGGCGATGCGCTCGGTCGCGTCCCAGCCGTAGAGCATCGTCGTGAGGTGGGGCTGCCCGTCGCGCTTGAGGGTGGCGAGCACGCCGAAGCTCTGCGCGGCGAGCAGGTCGGAGGCTTCGGTCTCGGTGAGCGGCACGGGTCCGGCGTTCTTCGTCATGTCAGGCCGAACCGGGTTCGACCTGGCGGCATTCCGTCGATGACGGTCGAAGTCGCAAAACCGCCATCGATCCGTCCGAGCGCACGCTCGGGAATAACCCGGAGGGTTCCTGCGTAGGGTATCCACGTGACTTCCTCCGCAACCCACCCCGACCGCATCACCATGTACGGCGCCGCCTGGTGCGGCGACTGCCGCCGTTCGAAGCGACTGCTCGACACCCGCGGCGTCGACTACGAGTACGTCGACCTCGAGGTGGACATCGAGGCCGCCGACGTCGCGAAGTCGATCTCGGGTCGCACGAACATCCCCGTCGTGGTGTTCCCCGACGGCACCCACTTCACCGAGCCGACCGACGCCGAGCTCGGCGCGAAGCTCGACGAGACGCTCGCCGCGTAGCCGACTCCGTTTCAGGCCGTTCCGGCCCGAGGCATCCCTCGACTTGGGGGTATCACCGGCGCGGGGATCGCTCGACCTCCGGGTGAGCCCCGTGGAACACTGGCCCCATGCCTCGCGACGCACGTCGTCTGCATGGGCGAGAACGCGAACTGGCCGCGATCACTCGAGAACTCGATGCCGCGATCGGCGGTGCCACGCGCATCCTCGTGCTGCACGGCGAAGCCGGCATCGGCAAGACCGCCCTGATGGAGGCGGCCGCCGACTCGGTGTCGGACCGCGCCGACGTGCTCACCGCGCGGAACCTGCCGCTCTCGACCCGGATGCCCAACCTCGCGGTACGCCGATTGCTCGCGCAGGCGGAGGCCAGGCAGGCGCCGCGCCCGGGCGCACAGCCGCCGCTTCCGATCCGACTCGATGCGGCGATCGGCCGGCTGACGGCGAACCGCCCGGTCGTGATCACGGTCGACGACCTGCAGTGGGCCGACGCGGCCACCCTCGACGCGCTGATGTTCCTCGCCGGCGGAACGGACGACCGCCCGCTCGCGATCATCACGACCGTCCGCTCGGGTGCCGGTCGCGAGCTCGATCGGTGGCGCGCCGACCTCCTCCGGATGCCGGCGTCGCGGTCGATCGAGGTCGGCCCCCTCGATCGCCTCGGGATGCACGAGCTGATCGCCGCACTGATCGGGGAGCCGCCGCACGACGCCCTCGTCCGCGACGTGCTCGCCCGCACCGGCGGCAACCCCTACCACGCGCGACTGCTCGTCGAGGGCGTCGCCCCGGCGGCACTCGCCGCCCCTGCGACGACGACGCCGGCGACCTCGGGCGACCTCGGCACCGCGCTGCTGCAGACCTGGTCGACGCTGCCCGAGCGCACGCGCGAGCTGACGATCCTGCTCGCGATCCACGGCACGCCGATCCGGCTGAGCGGACTCGAGGTCCTCGACCCCGACTCGTCCGACGTCGAGCACGGCCTCCGGCCCGCGCTCGCGACGCACGTGCTCGACGAAGACGGGCAGGGCCGCGTCTGGTTCCACCATCCGTTGATCGCCGAACTGCTCGTCGCCTCGGTACCCGAGCCCGAGATCCGGGCGCGGCACGACGAGATCGCGCGGGCCATCGGCCGCCTGATCGAGGTCGACGGCGAGTCGCCCGAGCGTCTCGTCAACCTGGCCGATCATCTCGTGGCCGCCGGTGACGCCGCCGCGGGCTTCGAGGCGAGCAGACGTGCCATCGTCGCCGTGCGAGGCACCGACGACGCCGCGACGGCCCTTCGGCTGGTCCGCCGCTGCGTCGAGCTCGATGACGCGCACCCCGGCCTCGCGAGCGACCGCCCCGCGATGCTCGCAGAGTGGGCCGCCGCAGCGGCCGACGCGGAGTCCGACCACGACGAGTACGCCGCCGTCGACGAGCTGCTCGCCCTGACCGGCGCCGATGACCCGCTCCGTCGCGCTGAGCTGCTGCTGCATCGACGGCGACTCCAGTCGCGTCTCGGCGGCGAACTCGTCACCACCGCCGGCGCTCGCGAGGTCCTCGCACTCACGGCGCACGCGCCCGACAGTCGGGAGCACGCACTCGCGCTCTGCGAACTCGCGCACGCCGAGATCATCGAGGGCGATCCGCAGGCCGTCGAGCACGCCGGACGAGCCCTCGAGTCGGCCCGCCGGCTCGGCGATCCCGAGGCGACGGCCTACGCCACGGCCGTCGCGGCACAGCTCGCCGCGGCGACCCGCGACCACGACGCGGCGACCCGGCTGGCCGAGTCGACCTTCGCCGTCGCCATGCCCGCGCACCAGTTCGAAGCGGTGATGCTCGCCGCGCTCTGGGAGGCGTACTCGATGCCCGGCTACCGCACGGCGGCGGAACGGCTGCGCGAGCTGCGTCATCGACTCACGGCGGCCGGCGCACCGCGCCTGACCATCGCCGCGCTCGCCTGCACCGAAGCCGCCGGATGGTCGACGATCGCCGAGACGGCGGCCGCGCGGGATGCCCTCCGGATCGTGCGCGCCGAGGATGCGCCGGAGTACCTCGAGCTCGCGATGCGTTCCGTGTCGGCGAGGGTCGCCGCGCTTCGCGGGCGGGTCGAGGAGGCGGAGGCGCACCTGCACCGAGCCCGTGAACGATTCGCCGCGCCACCGGCGTGGGCGACACTCGAGCTCGCGGTCGCCCAGGCGATGTCGAGCCTCGCCGCCGGGGACACCGCCCGTGCGCTCGCCGCGCTGATGCCCGTGATCGAGGCCGGTCCGCACGGCAGGTGTTCGGAATGGCTCGTCCCCCTCGCGGCGCGCGCACTCGCCGACGAGGCGACCAGGGCGCGCGATGCGGGCACCGAGCGGACGGTCGCGCTCGACGCGCTCGACGCACTCGAGGCGGCTCACCCGCACGTCATCCGGCAGACGATGGGCGTCTCGTACGCCACTGACCTGCACGCGCTCGACGCGCTCTACGCCGCAGAACGGGCGCGGGCCCGCGGCATCCCCGACAGCCTCGATCTCTGGGCGGAAGCGGCCGATGGCGCGGCCGCCGCGGACCTCGCCTGGGAGGAGGCGTACGCGAGCCGGCGTGGTGCCGAGCAGGGGCTCGTCGACGGCGGCGACCGACGCCGGGTCGCCGTCGCGCTGCTGCGCCGCGGAGCCGGGATCGCGCAACGGATCGAGGCCGACGCCCTCGCGGCCGAGTTCGACACCCTCGCCGCGTGGGCGCGGATCGACCTGCACGCATCCGGTTCCGTACGCACCGGCATCGAAGGCGGGACGGGCCGGGTGGCCGGGATCGAGCTCACCGGCCGGGAGCGCGAACTGCTGCCGCTCCTCGTCGACGGGCGCACCTACGCCGAGATCGCCGACCTGCTGACGATCAGCGAGAAGACCGTGAGCTCGCACGTCTCGAACCTGCTGCGCAAGACGGGCGCCGCGAATCGCGTCGACCTCGCCCGCATGGCGCGCGGGGCGGGCGCGATCTGAGGGGTGCGGACCCTCGATCTGAGGGGTCTCGCCGGATGCCGCGCCGCCACGGCGTGCCTACCGTGAGCGCGTACGCACCGCCGGAAGGGGCACGCTCATGTCGTTCATCAGGAATGGATCGATCGTCGCCGTCGTCGCGGCCTCCGTGGCCCTCGCGGGCTGCGCCGGCAGCGGGTCGGGCGCCGGCGCGAACGCCGGCACCGCGGATCTCGCCGGCGAGCTGCACCAGACGCGCGCGGTGCGGGCGTCGGCCGCGGACGACGTCCAGGCGGCTCCCGACCGCGCCGCGTGGGACGAGCACCGCGGGGTCACCGCCTTCGTCGCGCCCGATCGCGCCGCGTGGGACGAGCACCGCGGGGTCACCGCCTTCGTCGCCCCGGACCGCGCCGCGTGGGACCAGCACCGAGGCGTCTCCCGGTGAGACGGCGCACCGGCCCGACTCCGACGACCGTCGAGCCCGATCCCGTCGATCGCCTCGTCGAACAGCACGGTCGGCTCGTCATCGATGCGCCGGGGCCCGCCCTCACGAGCGACGAGATCCGCGAGCTGCGCCGTGGCGAACCGCGCTGACACCCGCCTGCTGCTCGACACGAGCGCGGCCGTCGCGCTCGTGCTCACCGGGCACGACGCGCACGCCGCCGTCACCGCCCGGGTCGGACGCACGCGCCTCGGCCTCGCCGGCAATGCGGCGCTCGAGACCTACTCGGTGCTCACGCGGCTGCCCGACGGACGACGACTCTCGCCGTCCGACGCGGCGCGGGTCATCGCGGTCGACTTCCCGGCGAGTCATCAGCTCGACGCCGCGGTCGCGGCCACGGCGGTCGGCCGGCTCGCCGAGGCCGGCGTCGCCGGCGGCGAGGTGTACGACGGCCTCGTCGCCCTCGCCGCGATCGACGCCGGGTCGCCGCTCCTGACGTGCGACCTGCGCGCGCTGGCCACCTACGCGGCACTCGGCGCCGACGTCGAGTTCGTGTGAGGATCGGGCCGCCGTCTGTTCGGTTCGCGTAACAAACGCGCGCGAGCGCCCCGGGCCGCGTACAACGGAGACATGCCTTCGACCACGCGGTGCCACGCATGACGCTCACTCGTCTGCTGCCGACGCTGCGGCGCTCGATCCCCGATCCGATCGCGCCCGAGCACTGGCCGGCCGGCACCCGCGTGACGACGACCGACGTCATCGTCGGCGGGATGTCTATGCTGCGACTCGCCGACCGCGACGGCACCCCGCTCGCACACCTCGTTCCGGGCCCCGGAGGCACCGCTTCGGTCGTCGCCGGTCCGCCGCGCCATCACGGCGTCGCGATCGCCGCGGTGCGGGCGGTGACGCGCACGGCGGGGCGGCTCGACGTCGAGGTCGACGCCGAGTTCGGGCCGCATCGACCGGTCTGGGCCGAGGCCCGCCTCATCGGCCGGGCGTCGAGCGCACGGGTCGCGACCGTCACGGCACGGTCGGCTTCGGGCGCCTGGCGCGAGCCGGCCGCGTTCGAACTGCCGGGCGACCTCGCCCCGGGCGACCTCGTCGCCCTGCCGATCGAGGCCTTCCCGGTCGTCGGCCGCGCCGATTGCGAGGCGGCGATGAACCCGCGGCGCGCTCAGCGCAGCGCCGGTGCGACCTCCGCGGCGAACAGCTCGAGCCCTGAGCGGTCGTACGCCGCCTCCGGCGCGTAGAGGATCGCGTAGTCGAGTCCCACCGCGCGCCGTTCCTCGAGCTTCGCGACGACCTCGTCGGGGGTTCCGACGAGCGCACCGGGTGCCGCGACGTAGTAGTCGTGCACGGCCTTCGCGGCGCCCTCGGCGCCGAGGTGCGGCACGTAGCGCTCTTCGATGCGGGCGAGTCGCGCCGCGACATCCGCCTTCGACGAGCCGATGACGGTGTTGAAGTTCATCGAGCGGGTGATCTCCGAGGCATCCCGCCCGATGGCGGCGCAGTGCCCGCGCAGCACCTCGTCCTTGTGGGCGAACTCCTCGAGCGTGCCCGTGAAGTTCGTGTACGACGCATACTTGGCCGCGATCTTGAGGGTGACCTGCTCACCGCCGCCGGCGACCCAGATCGGGATGCCTCCGGCCTGCGCCGGCCGCGGCTGCACGATCGCACCGTCGACCCGGTAGTAGCGCCCGTCGAGGGTCGCCTGCCCGGTCGTCCAGGCCTGGCGCATGATGTCGACGCCCTCGCGCAGGCGCCCGAGCCGCTCGGGCACGGGCGGGAAGCCGTAGCCGTAGGCGCGCCACTCGTGCTCGTACCAGCCGCCGCCGATGCCCATCTCGACACGACCGCCCGAGATGAGGTCGGTCGTCGCGGCGACCTTCGCGAGGTAGGCGGGGTTGCGGTAGCTCATGCAGGTGCACATCTGGCCGAGGCGCACGCGCGAGGTCGAGGCGGCGAACGCCGCCATCAGGGACCACGCCTCGTGGGTCGCCTCGGTCGGCGACGGCACGGGCGTCGTGTGGAAGTGGTCGTACACCCAGATCGACTCGAACGGCGAGTCGGCCGCGTCGGCGAAATCGGCCAGGCCGCTCATCACCGCCCAGTGCTCGGCGGGCTCGATGCCCACGAGGTCGAAGCGCCAGCCCTGGGGTACGAACATTCCGAATCGCATTCCGTCAGCCTATGAGGATCTCCGGGCCGTCCCGTGCCCGTGATTCAGCGTCAGCACTGAGGCCGGGGTCCGGGCGGGGGCGTACCGTCGGCGCAATGAACGGTCAGCTCCACTGCGATTACTCGGTCGCCGACTTCGACGCCACGGTCGTCGAGACCTGCGACGCGCGCCTCATCCGCGTGACCGGCCACGGGCTCGCCCCGAGCCACGGCTGGCACCTCGACCTCGTCGCCGCGAATCCCGGCGTCGTCGCCCACCCCGAGAGCCTCTGGCTGGAGCTCCGCGAGACCGCACCCGGCGAACTCCGACCGCGCGTGCTCACCGAGGTTCCGGTCGAGGCCATCATCGAGGACTCCCGCGCCCAGGAGATCATCATCCGCTTCCGCTGGCGCGAGGGGTTCCGGCTGGCTCTGCGCGAACGCGTGCCCGCGTTCCGCTGAGCGCGTGCATCGTTTCAGGAAACAGTCGCCTGCTCAGGACGATCCGAGCGATTCCGTCCTGACCAAGCGACTATCTCCTGAATCGGTGGGGTGCGGCGAGCCACGACGACGGATGCCTCGGGGCCGGCCCCGAGGCATCCGTCATGTCGTTCGAGCTCGCGTGGAGCGTCAGGCGAGCGCGAACCTGAGCTCGGCGACCGCGGGGCCCGACCACACGGTGCCGTCGAGGTCGTCGCTGCGGACCGTGACGACCTTGCCGCCCTTCGCGATGACGAGCAGGGCGAGCTGCGGGAGCAGGTCGCCCGCGCGCGTGCCGTCGGCGAGCGCCTCGCCCTCGCCGTTGCCGCTCGCGAACTCGATCGCGCCCGACTCGCGGTCGAGCGTGCCGTTCACCGAGGTCGTGAAGTCGAACCACAACGTCTCGACGGCACCGTCGGCGGCCTCGCGGCCGATCGCGGCGAGGTCGCGTTCGATGCGGCCGGCCGTGCCCTCCGAGAGCTGGCGCAGCGACTGCTCGGCCTCGCGCACGTTGAGCGCGCCGAGCTGCTGGCGCACCGCCTCGTCGACCTCGGCGGCGCCGAGCCGGTCGGGCGATCCGGGCACGGCGATGACGCGCCGCGAGTTGCGCGTGTTCGCGAGGAACAGGCTGAGCAGCGGTTCTGCGGCGAAGACGAAGACGGGCACGCGCTCATCGGGATCGCGGGCGAGCAGTTCGCGCCGGGCGATCTCGATGACGCGCTTCGAGTACTGGTCGAGCAGCGTCTTGCGCCCCTCGTCGCCGACGAGGCGGCTCGCCCCGCCCTGCCCGGGCACGCCGCCGCGGGTCGCGCCGCGCGGGCGCTCCTCACCGGGTTCGCGGTTCGTGGCCTCATCGAGGTTCGCGGCGCCCGACTGATCGATCTCGAGCTTGACCGCACGGTCGGTCGGGGTGGCGTGCCACACGCACCACTCGTGCGCCGAGAGGGTGATGGCGAACGCCTCCTGGTCCTGGCTCGGGGCGCGCAGCAGCTGGCCGAGCGTGAAGTGCGAGCCGACGTGCCAGGCGTCGTCGAGCCGGTTCGGCAGCACGAAGACCTCGCTGAAGCCGGGTGCGACGAAGATCGCGATCGAGCGGGCGAGCCCGCCCCAGAGTCGTTGGTCGCGCACGATGGCATCGCGCTCGTCGCGCAGCGCGGCGAGTTCGCCGGATGTGGCGCCGGCCTGCTTGATCTGGTCGATGGCCTCGTCGAAGGCGCTCTTCACGGCGACCTCGGCCCGCTCGCGTTCGCTCACGACGGGCGAGGTGGCCGCATAGATCGTGATCGCGGGGTGATGCGCCCCGGCGAGCACTGCGAAATCGGATGTGGTGGGCAGTTCGTAGTGGACGGTCATTCGTTCCTCCCCCGAGTCCGCGCGACGACGATGTCGCTCGCACCCAGCCTATGAAGGCATGGGCGCGAGCGACACCCCAAACTGCGAGTCGGGAACGAATGGCGCTCCAGCGGCTCAGCCCACCGGGTGGTTCGACCGGATCAGTCGCGTCGGGTCGACGGCGCGCTTGATCGCGCGCAGCCGGGCGAGACGACCGTCGGCACCGCCGAAGATGCGCTCGGGGTCGCGGCGGTGCTCGGCGAAGTTGAGGTAGTCCTGCGCGGCGCGCCACGGCTCCATCGACGAGAGCAGGCGTCCGAGCGAACGGGCGATCGCCTCGTCGGCGCCCGGCACGGCCATCGCGCCGGTGAAGAGGAGGTAACCCGCATCGAAGCCCGCGGTCGCGCCGGGCGTCGGGAGGCCGAGATCCGCCGCGCGCTGCACCGCCGCGTCGGGCTCGAGCATGCCGCCGAGGTGGCGGATCTCGGTGGTCATCATGGCCGTGCCCGACCCGGCGCCGACCGCACCGACGAAGGCGCGCACCGCGTCGGGCGTCAACTCGCGCAGCGTCATGCCGTCGCCGCGGCCGGGCACGGGCCCGGGCGGGTCCATGTGCAGGGCGAGGAGCTCGGCGGGCGCCTGCGGGTGCACCGTGTCGAGTTCGGGGCCGAGCGCGCGCAGCGGCTGCAGCAGGGCGTCGGTGCGGGCGCGGTCCTCGAGCACGACGGCCTCGACCACGACGATCGAACGGCCGGCGAGGAACGGCGGCAGCTCGGGCAGCGGCGGCAGGTGCAGGATGCGCACGACGCTCTGCACCGAGTCGGGCACCCTCCGCGTCCATTCGGCCCAGACGGCGGCGACCTCGTCGGCCCGCTCGGCGGACCAGAGCAGCATGCCCGCCATGACCTCCGCGATCGGGAAGAGGCGGAACTCCATCGCGGTCACGACGCCGAAGTCGCCGCCGCCGCCGCGCACCGCCCAGAACAGGTCGGCATCGTGCTCGTCGTCGACGCGACGGTGCCGGCCGTCGGCGGTCACGAGTTCGACGGCGAGCACCTGGTTCGCGGCGAGGCCGTGCGAGCGGGCGAGCCAGCTCACGCCGCCGCCGAGGGTGTACCCGACCACGCCGACGTCGTGCGACGAGCCGGCGAGCGCGGCGAGGCCGTGCGGCGCCGCGGCCGCGACGACGTCGCCCCAGAGGGCTCCGGCCTCGACACGGGCGATGCGCCGTTCGGCGTCGACGTGCACGTCGCGCAGTTCGTGGGTGCGCAGGAGGATCGCGTCGGCGAGGCCGTGGTCGGCGGCGAGCGGTCCGGCGTTGTGGCCGGTGCCCTGCGGCGCGACGGCGAGGCCGTAGCGTCCGGCGAGCTCGACGGTGCGGGCGATGTCGGCGGTCGACCGGGCGATCACGACGGCGGCCGGGCGCTGGTCGACGTCGAGGTTCCAGGCGGTGCGGGCGTCGTCCCAGTCGGGCTCGCCGGGCAGCACGAGGCGGCCGTCGAGCGTCGAGTCGAGGCGGGCGAGGGCCTCGCGCAGCGAGAGGGCGAGGTCGTCGACGGCGTCCTCGATGAGGAGTTCGCCGGTCGGGGGCACAGGGGTGTTCACGGATGGTTCCTTTCGGTGTGCGTTTCGCGGGCCGGCCTCTCGGTTCCTGGGAACCGGCCCGGCGGCCGCACCGATGGATGCAGCACTCGCGACGAGAACCCATCCAATTCCTCGCGGCGGCTCCGGTCGCCCGTGCTGTCCCTCCGATCGCATCAGGGGTTTCCCTCAGTCGGTCGCTCGAGTAGGGCGAAGCGCGTATCGAGATCACCGGCGTCGCGTCATCGGTGGTCTCGATACGCTTCGCTACTCGACCGACCGGCCCGCGCCCAGGAATACGGGATGCCTCGTGCCGGTTGCCGAAGGGGATGGACATCTCACCGCGCCTCTCGGTTCTCGACCTCGTTCCCGTCCGCACCGACCAGACGAGCGCAGGCGCCGTCGCGGCATCCCTTCGCCTGGCGCAGCTGGCCGACCGGCTCGGCTTCAC
Organism: Agromyces solani; assembly: GCF_058349925.1. Classification (NCBI taxonomy): domain Bacteria; kingdom Bacillati; phylum Actinomycetota; class Actinomycetes; order Micrococcales; family Microbacteriaceae; genus Agromyces; species Agromyces solani. The sequence goes on along the minus strand of NZ_JBYRER010000001.1, from coordinate 315,161 downwards.
CCGCTACTGGTTCGCCGAGCACCACAACATGCCGGCCGTCGCATCGACGACGCCACCCGTGCTCATCGCATCGATCGCTGCACGCACCGAGCGGATCCGGGTGGGGTCGGGCGGCGTCATGCTGCCGAACCACGCGCCGCTCGTCGTCGCCGAGCAGTTCGCCGCGCTCGAGGCGCTCTCGCCCGGCCGCATCGACCTCGGCATCGGACGCGCGCCCGGCAGCGACCCGGTCATCACGCAGTTGCTGCGGGTCTCGGGGCCGACGGCCGACGTCGACCGGTTCCCCGACCACGTCGCCGACATCCTCTCGCTGCTCTCCCCCGACGGCGCGACCCTGCGCCTCACGAGCGGACGCGAGTACCCGATCCAGGCGACGCCCGCCGCGACCGCGGTGCCGACGCTGTGGCTGCTCGGCTCGAGCGACTACTCGGCGAAGCTCGCGGCCGAGCTCGGCCTGCCCTACGTCTTCGCGAACCACTTCTCGGGCGACGGGCTCGAGCGGGCGCTCGAGCTCTACCGCACCGAGTACCGGCCGAGTGAGGCGCACCCCGCGCCCGAGACGTTCCTGACCCTGAACGCCTCGGTCGCGCGCACCGTCGAGGAGGCGCGCGAGCGGGCGCTGCCCCAGCTGCGCTCGATGGCGCGGCTGCGGCTCAACCGCCCGATGCGTCCGCTCGAGACGGTCGACGAGGCACTCGCGGCGCCCGCCGATTCCGACGCCGAGGGCGTCATCGCCGCGATGGAGCGACGCTGGGTGATCGCGGATGCCTCGGGCGCGGCGTCGCAGGTCAGGGCGCTGGCCGATCGCCACGGCATCGACGAGGTCATGATCGCGCCGATCGCGGGCTCGTACGCCGCCGACCCGGCCGACGCGACGCCCGGCCGCGAGCAGACCCTCGAACTGCTCGCGGGGGCGCTCGCCGCGTAGCGCGACTCAGGCCGCGAGGCCGAGCCGGCGCAGGTCCTGCGTCGTCGCGCGGTACTCCTCGCCGTCGGCGACGACGGTCTCGCGCGGCACTCGCGCGGCGTTGTGCACCTTCGCGCCCGCGCCGACGGTGACGTACGGCCCGAGCACGGCACTGCGGCCGACGACCGCACCGCGGCCCACGCGCGCGTTCACGCCGACGACGGCGCGCTCGGCGATGATCGCATTGCTCTCGATCCATGCTCGAGGGCCGATCTGGGCGCCCCGCTGCACCTCGGCGCCGGGATCGACGTAGGCCGTCGGGTCGACGAACGCGGTCGGGTCGACCTTGGCGGTCGTGGCCACGAGGCCCCGGCCGTTCACGTGCTTGCGATAGCGACGCAGGATCCCGGCTTCGTCCTCGAACTCGACATAGCTGATGCCCACGTTCTCCTCCTCCCGGCGTGGAGGCTCCACCTGCCGGACATCAGTACAACATCAGGCCTGATCGGGGTATTCCCGGCGCGGAACCCGGGCGAGCCGACCGGCCCCATCGGCACAAGTTAGGCTGTCCTAAGCATGCCCGGATCCCCTGTTCTCGAGCTCGACCGCGTGAGCATCCGCCACGAGGGCGCCGAGCGGCCGACCCCCGCCGAGGTCTCGTTCGACGTCGCCCCGGGCGAGGTCGTGCTCGTGCTCGGGCCGAGCGGCTGCGGCAAGTCGACCCTCGCGCTCGCCCTCGACGGGCTCGTGCCGCACGCCGTTCCCGCCGAGCTCGGAGGCACGGTGCGCATCGCGGGCCTCGACAGCCGCGACCACCCCGTCGGCGTGCTCAGCGAGCACGTCGCCATGGTCTTCCAGGATCCCGACGCGCAGGTCGTCACCGGCAGCGTGCTCGACGAGGTCTGCTTCGCGCCCGAGAACCAGCTCGTCGAGGCATCCGACGTGCTCGCCCGGGCCGAGCGCGCACTCAAGCTCGTCGGCCTGTGGGACCGTCGCGCCGAGAACCCCGACGCCCTCTCGGGCGGCGGACGGCAGCGGCTCGCGATCGCGTGCGCCCTCGCGATGGCGGCACCGGTGCTCGTGCTCGACGAGCCGACCGCGAACCTCGACCCCGCCGGCATCGACGAGGTCTACGCCGTGCTCCGCGAGCTCGCCGACGACGAGCACGCGATCGTGCTCGTCGAGCACAACCTCGACGCAGCCGTGGACCTCGTCGACCGGGTGCTCGTGCTCGACGCCGAGGGCCGGCTCGTCATCGACGGCCCGGCGCGCCACATCCTCCGCGAGCGGGCCGACGAGCTCGCCGCGCTCGGCGTGTGGCTGCCCGTGTCGACGCTCGCCGCGATGCGGCTGCGCGACGCGGGCCTCCCGATCGGCTCGCTGCCGCTGACTCCGGCCGAGCTCGGCGCCGCCCTCGACGCGCTGCCCTCGCTGCCGGCGCCCCTCAGCGAGTCGTCGCCCGTGCGCTCGACCGCGCTCGAGCCGGCCCCGTCGCTCGCGCCGACCGGCAGCACGCCCGCACAGACGGGGCCGGCGATCCGGGCGCGCGGCCTGTCGGTTCGTCGGGGCGGACGCCGCGGCCCGGTCGTCGTCGCCGACGTCGACCTCGAGGTCGCACGGGGCGAGTTCCTCGCGATCGTCGGCACGAACGGAGCGGGCAAGACGAGCCTGCTTCAGGCGCTCGCCGGGGTGATCCCGGCGCCGCGCGGCACCGTCGACGTGCTCGGCATCGACCCCGCACGCTCCGACGCGCGCGAGCGTGCGATGCGCATCGGCTTCGTCTTCCAGAACCCCGAGCACCAGTTCGTGGCGCCGACGGTGCGCGAGGAGCTCGAGCAGGGGCTCCGGCTGCAGGGCCTCGGCGACGAGGCGGTCGTCGAGGCTCGCGACCGGATGCTTCGCCGGTTCGGCCTCGAGTCGCTCGCCGAGCAGCATCCGTTCCTGCTGTCGGGCGGGCAGAAGCGCCGGCTCTCGGTCGGCACGGCGCTCGTGGCCGGTGCTCCGGTGCTCGCCCTCGACGAACCCACGTTCGGGCAGGATCGCGCCCGCGCCGCCGAGCTCCTCGACATGCTGCGCACCCTCAACGACGAGGGCACGACGGTGCTCGTCGTCACGCACGACCTGCAGCTCGTCGCCGACTACGCCACCCGGCTCGCGGTGATGGCCGGCGGGCGCCTCGTCGGCGTCGGCGCGACGGCCGAGGTGCTCGCGGGGCCGCTCATCGAGCACTCGGGGCTTCGGCATCCGCCGCTCGCGCGCGCGACCCGTGGCCTCGAACGGCACCCCGAGTGGCACGGGGTGACGCGCATGTCGCAACTGCCCGTCGCGGCGGGCGTCTCGTGAGCGCGCCCGTGCAGCCGTCGACCGGCGGCACGGCGACGATCGCCGCCGCAACCGGCCCGGCAGGGGGCACGTCCGCCCGCCGCGGCCCGCTCGCCGCGCTCAACCCGCTCGCGAAGCTCGCCGCGCCGCTGCCCGCGATGATCGTCGTGGTGTTCAGCCGCGACCTGGCGCTGCCTCTCGCGTTCATCGCGCTCGCCCTCGTGGTGCTGCTCGCCGGCGCGCGCCTCTCCTCCGGGCTCGTCATCGCGCTCGTCGTCGGCACGCCGATCGCCGCACTCGTGCTCGGCGTGAGCTTCGGCGTCTGGGTCGACCCGTCGAGCGTCGCCGGCGACCCCCGGTCGACCGTGGTGCTCTTCGGCGTCGGCGACTGGAGCTTCACGCTCGCCGCCTACCTCGTGGGCCTCGCGACCGCCCTGCGGGTGCTCGCGGTGCTGATGCTGTCGCTCATCGCCGGACTCACGTCGACCGGCACCGACTTCGTGCGCGCCGCGGTGCAGAACCTGCGCGTGCCGTACCGCATCGGGTACACGGCGCTCGCCGCCCTGCGGTTCGTGCCGCGGTTCGGGCACGAGCTCGAGATCATCCGGGCGGCGCATCGCGTCCGCGGCACCGTGGCCGGGCGCGGCCCGATCGCGGCGGTGCGGCGGGCGCTCGGAACGGCGGTGCCGCTGCTCGCGTCGGCGATCCGGCATGCCGAGCGGGTCGCCCTCGCCATGGATGCCCGCGCCTTCGGCGCCCACCGCACCCGCACCGAGCGGCACCTCATGCCGTGGCGGGTGCGCGACACGGTCTTCGTGGTGGGGTTCGTCGCCGCGAGCGCGCTCATCGTGTGGGCGACGCTCGGGCGCTGACGCAGCGGGCGACGACCGCGTTTCAGGAGAACGCGCGCTCGTCAGGACGATTTCGCGTATTCCGTCCTGACGAGCGCACGTTTTCCTGAATCGATGCGTGCGGGTGCGGATGCCACGCCCGGCGGCGGCCGGGGACGACGAAGGGGGTCGGGCGAAGCCCGACCCCCTTCGTCAGCCGCCTACTGGCCGGCGGGCGCGGTGTCCTGGATCTCGATGAGGAAGACGAGCGTCTGCCCACCGAGCTCGTGCGCCTCCGCGTCGGTGCCGTACGCATACTCCGGCGGGATCGTCACGATGAGCTTCGTGCCGACCTTCTGGCCGACGAGGGCCGCGCTGAAGCCCTGGATCACGCCGTCGGTCGTGAACGTCGCCGGCTCGCCGCGCGTGTAGCTCTGGTCGAAGATCTCGCCCGTGTCCCAGCTGATGCCCTGGTAGTGCACGGTGACGCTGTCACCGTCGCCCACCGTGGCGCCGTCGCCCTCTTCGAGCACCTTGACCTGCAGCTCGGGCGACGGGTCGGTCTTCGGCAGCGTCACGGTCGGCGCCTCGCCCTCGGCGCCCCACTTCACCTCGGGGACGTTCTCGGTCCACTCGGCGGGCTTCAGCGGCTGCTGCACCTCGACGACGTCGACGACGATGACGACGCTCTCGCCGGGCTCGATGCCGACCGACTCGTTGCCCGTGTCGCCGTAGAGGGTCGAGGCGGGCGCGACGGTGACGGTGCGCGACCCGACCGGCACGCAGTCGATGCCGGCGAGGAACGCCTCGTAGAGCGTCTCGTCGCCCGCGGTGATCGTCGCGGGCTGCGAGAAGAGCTGCTCGCCGTCGGTGCCCGAGAAGGTCGTGACGACCGCGTTGATCTTCTGGCCCGACTCGGTGGTCTCGCCATCGCCCTCGATGGCGATGGTGCGCTGCAGCTCCTCGGCCTCGACCGGGGTGGAGAACTCGGCGGTCGGCGCCTCCGAGAACTCGCCCTCGACCTTGACGCTGTCGCTCAGGTCGCCCGAGGGCACATCCATGCACGCGGCGGCTTCGGCGGTGGGGGTTTCGGATGCCTCGGGGCCGGCGCTGCCCGCGCAGCCGGCGAGGAGCAGGGCGGCCGAGGTGGCGAGCGCGATGGGCGCGCCGCGGCGCAGGGCACGATTCATGAGGGAGGACTCTCGTTTCGGTCGAAGACGTGGTGCTGTGGCATCCCAGTCTGCACTGTTCGGCTTTCTCTTTCCTGAATTCCCGGAAATCGGGCCGATCAAGGCCAGAATGGGCCCATGGGGGATACGACGAGCGAGCCTGATTTCGTCGGGGGGTTCGCGGCGGGGGCCGCATCCTTCGCCGAACTCGACGAGGCGGTCTGGAATCCGATCTCGACCGCGACGCTGGCGCGCACGCGGCCGATGTTCGACGAGCTCGTGCTCGACGCGTGCTCGGGCGACGGTGCGTCTGCGCTGCCGACGGCCGAGCTCGTCGGCCCGGGCGGGCTCGTCGACGCCGTCGACCTCGCGGAGGGACTCGTCGAGATCGCGCGGGAGCGCGCGGGCGACCGGCTGCCGCATCTGCGCCTGCACGTCGCGGATGCCACCACGTGGGAACCGACCGGTTACGACCTCGTGCAGTGCGTGCTCGGGATCTTCTTCTTCGAGGACGTCGAGGCCGGCACGCAGCACCTCATCGAACGAGCCAAACCGGGTGGGCGGGTCGCGGTCACGGTCTGGGCGCGCGGAGCGCTCGAACCGCTGCCGGAGGTGCTCGCCGCCGCGCTCGGGACCGAACTGCCCGACGACGCCTCCCCCTCGCTCGCGTCGATCGACACGCCCGGAGGCCTCGCCCGCTGGTTGACCGAGCTCGGCCTCACCGGAGTGCGTGCCGACCTCGCCCGTCGTCACGTGCCGCTCACGCCCGAGTTCGCGTGGTCGTTCGTGATGGGCACGGGGCTGCGGGCCTTCGTCGACGGGCTCGACGACGGCGAGCTCGATGGGGTGCGCGGGCGATTCCTCACGGGGCTCACCGAGCGCGGCGTCGACACGCTCGACCTCACGACGCTCATCGCAGTCGGTCACCGGCCGGCGTAGCGCCCGACGCGGAGCGGCGCCGCATCCTCGAGCAGGAAGAACCGACCTGCACCGCCGTATGCGCGGGCGCAGGCCGGATTCTCCTGTTCAAGCGGGGGACGGCGGTGCTACCCGAGCGACGCGGGCTCGTCGCCCGTCGCGACCGGCCGCGTCCCGTCGTTCGACCACTGGCTCCAGGAGCCCGGGTACAGCGCGGCGTCGACCCCGGCGATCGCGAGCGCCGCGACGGCGTGGGCGGCCGTGACCCCCGAGCCGCAGTACGCGGCGACCTGCACCCCGTCTGCCGAGACCGGCACCCCGATCGCGGCGAACCGCTCGCGCAACGCCTCGGCGGGCAGGAACCGCCCGTCGGCGTCGAGGCTTCCTCCGCTCGGTGCCGACCGCGCCCCCGGGATGTGACCGGCCCGCGGGTCGATGGGCTCGACCTCGCCGCGATACCGCTCGACGGCACGCGCGTCGAGCAGCACACCGTGCTGCGGGAACGCGGCCGCGCCGTCGATGTCGATCATCGGCATGCCGCCGAAGTGCGCGGTCGCGTCGCCGGGTTCGGGAGCGACATCCCCGGTCTCGAGCGGCAGCCCGGCCGCCCGCCACGCCGCGAGCGCGCCGTCGAGCATGCGCACGTCGGCGACGCCGGCGTGGCGCAGCAGCCACCAGGCGCGGGCGGCCGACTGGTTGCCCAGGTCGTCGGTCGCGACGACGGTGTCGCCGTCGCGCAGGCCCCACCGCCGCATCGCCCGGGTGAAGGCGGCCTCGCTCGGCAGCGGATGCCGCCCCTCGCCCACCAGGTCGTGGTCGGCGAGCTCCCCGTCGAGGTCGACGTAGACCGCGCCCGGGATGTGTCCGGCCCGGTACGCGTCGGTGCCGTCGGGCCGGGCGAGCGACCAGCGCACGTCGAGCACGACCGTGCGGGTGTCGCCGCGGCCGGCGCGTTCCGCGTCGAGGCGTTCGGCGAGCTCGTCGGCGGAGATGAGGATCGGCATGCGTCCATCCTCGCAAGACTCCGGGAACGTCGACGACGGATGCCCCGGGCATGAGCCCGGGGCATCCGTCATGTTCTTCAAGTCGTGGTCTCGATACGGCGCTTCGCGCCCGGGTTTCGATACGGCGCTGCGCGCCTACTCAACCCACCGCTCGACCGACGAGGTTCAGGCGAAGGGGTTCGTGATGACCTCGTAGGGGGCCTCGACCTGGCCGTCGCCGAACTCGCTGTCGACGTAGAGGGTGCGGCCGTGCAGCGACTTGGCGGTCGTGAGCACGCGGCTCGGGTCGGTCGCGACGTCGCTCACGAAGCGCGCGGCCCGGCCGTCGGCCGAGATGCGGAGGGTCGTGATCGCCTTCGAGAAGTTGCGCACGACCGTGAGCCGGTTGCCCTCGCGGACGAGGCCGTCGGCGTTGAACAGGTCGGCGCCCGGGGTCGCGATCTCGGTGACGGTGCCGTCGAAGCCGAAGCGGAACAGCTTGCCGACGTTGCCCTGGGCGACGACGAACGCGCTCCGGTCGGCCGTCAGCACGATGCCGCCGAGGTTGAAGCCCGCGACGCGCTCGACCGTGCCGGTCGCGTCGGCCCACAGCTCCGCGCCCCACTGGCCGTCGGCGTCCTGCGCGACGCGGAAGACCTGCGGATCGTTGGAGTTCGTGAAGTACGCGGCGCCGTCGGCGCCGATCGCGACGTCGTTGAGGAACGCGTCGGCGGTGCCGGGCACGCGGAGTGCGGCGAGCAGGTCGCCCTCGGGCGAGTACACCCACAGGTCGGGGCGGCCGGTGCCGATGCCGTTCGGGCCGCCGGCGACGAAGACGTTGCCGTCACGGTCGACCGTGATGCCGCGAGCCGTGTAGCGGCCGTCCGTGCCGTTGCCGGCCAGCCACTCCTCGGTGGCCGACGAGCGCACGTCGCCGCGGTGGATCTCGCCACCGGTGACCTCGCTGACGTAGAAGGCACCGCTGCGCTCGTCGGCGCCGATGCCCTCGAAGCGGCTGCCCTCGGCGTCGCCGTTGAGGGTATACGTGCCGGGGCGACCGTGGTCGCCGTCCTGGGCGAAGGCCGGGGCGGCGCCCGTCGTGACGATGGTGGTCAGGGTCGCGGCGGCGAGCAGGCCGGCGATGGTGGTCGTGTGCTTCATGGAATCTCCTCCTGGTGAAGTCCGGTTCGGTCCGGGTCCGGTCCGGCGGGAACCGGGTGATTCCACTCCACCGCAGCTTTCGCAGCGGAGCGTCGGGCATCCGGCTGGAATCGAATAGCCGATCGGATGATGCCCGCCTCCACCGACGGTCCGTAGGCTGTGCGGTCATGGACCACGAGAAGCAGGAGGCGGACCGGCCGGCGGCCGACGGCATGCGCGGCATCCTCGCGCCCGTGGCCCGGTTCGACCGCTGGCTCCACCTCGTGCTGCTCGTGCTGCTCGTCGTGTGCGCGGCCCGCTACGTCGAACGGCACGGGCTCGCCCCGGAGACGGCGGCCGTGCTGGCGGGCGCCGCGGCGCTCGGCGTCGTCGCCTCGCTGCGACCGGTGCTCCCCCGTCGTGGCGCTTGGCCGACGGTCTGGGTGGTGGCCGTCGTCGTGCTGTGGATGGCGCTGACCCTCGCCGCCCCCTCATTCGCCTGGTGCGCGGTGCCGCTCGCGTTCGCGGTGCTGCGCGTCATCCCGTTCGGGCCCGCGGTCGCGGTCGTCGTCGTGATGACCGTCGTCGTGAGCGTCGCGTGGTCGCGCATCGACGAGGGCATCGACCTCACGGTGATCGTCGGGCCGGCGGGCATCGCGATCGCGACGGTCATCGCCTACCGTGCGCTCGAACGCGAGTCGGCCGAGCGCCAGCGCCTGCTCGACGAGCTGACCGAGGCGCAAGACGAACTGGCCGACGCCGAGCGCCGGGCGGGCGCCCTCGCCGAGCGCACCCGGCTCTCGCGCGAGATCCACGACTCGGTGGGCCAGCAGCTCTCGAGCATCAACCTGCTGCTGCAGGCCGCCGAGCAGGACTGGGCGGCTCGGCCCGAGTCCGCCCGCGGACACGTGCGCACGGCCGCCGCGACCGCACGCGAAGGGCTCGACGAGGTGCGCCGCGTCGTGCGCGACCTCGCGCCGGCCGCGCTCGAGGGCGGCAGCGCCGACGCGCTGCCCGACGCGATCCAGCGCCTGGTCGCGGATGCCTCCGCCACGGGCGGCGAGCCTGCGCTCTCGTTCCACCGCCACGGCGATGCCCGCGCCGTGCCCGCACCCGTCGCCGGCGCTCTCCTCCGCAGTGCGACGGGTGCGCTCGCCAACGCGCTCGAGCACGCCCGCGCGCGGCGCGTCGTCGTGAGCCTCACCTATCAGCCCGACGAGGTGCGCCTCGACGTGCGCGACGACGGCGTCGGGTTCGACGTGGCCTCGAGCCGGCGCGCCGGCGACCGGGGCGAGCGAGGCCACGGCCTGCGGGGCCTCCGCGAGCGGGCCGAGGAGCTCGGGGGGCGCGCCGAGATCGAGAGCGCGCCCGGCGAGGGCACGACCGTGTCGGTATCGTTCCCCCTGTCCGCCGGTTCGCGGGGCACGGATGCCTCGGCCGCGGGCGACGCCGGAGAGCAGGTGACATCGTGAACGAGGCATCCCACGTATCGCCGGCCGATGCCGTGCGCATCATCCTCGTCGACGACCACCCGGTCGTGCGGGCCGGCCTCGCCGCCCTGCTGGGCGGCAAGGAGGGGTTCGAGGTGGTCGCCGAGGGCGGCGACAGCGACGAGGCCGTCGCGAAGGCCCGCGCCTACCGACCCGACGTCGTGCTCATGGACCTCAACCTCGGCGCGGGCCCCGGCGGCGTCGAGACGACGGCCCGGCTGCGCGCGCTCGACGAACCGCCCGCCGTGCTCGTGCTGACGACGTACGACACCGAGGCCGACATCATCCGCGCCCTCGAGGCGGGCGCGGGCGGCTACCTGCTCAAGGACGCCCCGCCGACCGAGCTCTTCGCCGGCATCCGCGCGGTCGCCCGCGGCGAGACCGTGCTCGCCCCGTCGGTCGCCGCGACCCTCGTGCGCCGTGCCGCAGCCCCCGGGCCGGTCGTCACCGAGCGCGAGGTCGAGGTGCTCGAGCTGCTCGCCGAAGGCCTCGGCAACAAGGAGCTCGCGCGCGAGCTGCTCGTCTCGGAGGCGACCGTGAAGTCGCACCTCTCGCACATCTACGCGAAGCTCGGCGTCGACACCCGCGCAGGCGCCGTCGCGGCCGCGATCGAACGGCGCATCATCCGGCGCTAGGAAATGCCGGCTTTTCGAGCTTCATCCGGCTTTAGCCAGCAGAGATAAAGCATGAAAGAGTAGAAGCCGGACGATTGCGCGGCGTGAGGAGGGTGGATGATCTTCAGCCTCGTCGCCTTCGGCGTGCTGTCGCTGCTCGCCCCGATGCTGACGAGGCTCGTCGGCCGCCGGGTCTTCCTCGTGCTGGCCGCGCTGCCCGCGGCCGTGTTCGCCTGGTTGCTCACGCTCGTTCCCGCGGTCGTCGCCGGTGACGTCGTCGTCGAGTCGGTCGAGTGGATCCCGACCCTCGACATCTCCCTGACCTTCCGCCTCGACGCGCTCGCCATGCTGCTCGCGCTCATCGTCACCGGCATCGGCGCGCTCGTGCTCGTCTACTGCACCTGGTACTTCGGCGACGACGAGCCGGCGCTCGGCCGGTTCGCCGCGCTCCTGCTCGCCTTCGCCGGGGTCATGTTCGGGCTCGTCACGGCCGACGACGTGTTCATCCTGTTCACGTTCTGGGAGGCGACGAGCGTGCTCTCGTACCTCCTGATCGGCCACTACACGGGCCGCAAGGAGAGCCGCGGTGCCGCCCTGCAGGCGCTCACCGTGACGACGTTCGGCGGTCTCAGCATGCTCGTCGGCCTCGTCATCCTCTCGGTCGCGGGCGGGAGCACGAGCCTCGCCGAACTCATCGCGAACCCCGTCACGGGCCCGGCCGGCGAATGGGCGATCGCGCTCGTCCTCGTCGGGGCGATCTCGAAGAGCGCGCTCGTGCCGTTCCACTTCTGGTTGCCCGCCGCGATGGCTGCGCCGACGCCGGTGTCGGCGTACCTGCACGCCGCGGCGATGGTGAAGGCGGGCGTCTACCTCGTCGCCCGGCTCGCGCCCGGCTACGCGGAACTCGACGTGTGGCATCCCATCGTCATCGGGCTCGGCGCGCTGACGATGCTCGTCGGCGGCTGGCGCGCCCTTCGGCAGTACGACCTCAAGCTCCTGCTCGCGTACGGCACGGTCAGCCAGCTCGGATTCCTCGTCATGGTCACGGGGTTCGGCACGCGCGACGCGGCGCTCGCCGGCCTCGCCCTGCTGCTCGCGCACGCCCTGTTCAAGGCGACGCTGTTCCTCGTCGTCGGCATCGTCGACCACGCCGCCGGCACCCGCGACTGGCGGAAGCTCTCGGGCGTCGGCCGCCGCATGCCCGTGATCGCGACGATCGCGTTCGTCGCCGCCGCGTCGATGGCCGGCCTGCCGCCGCTCATCGGCTTCGTCGCGAAGGAGGCGGTCTTCACCGCCGAGCTCGACGCGGCGCTCGCGGGCGACACGTGGGGCTGGGTCGCCCTCGCCGCCGCGTTCGTCGGCTCGGTGCTCACGGTCGCCTACACGGTGCGGTTCGTCTGGGGCGTGTTCTTCACGAAGGCGGATGTCGCGCCCACTCCCCTGCACCGCGAGAACCCGGCCATCGCCATCGCCCCGGCGCTGCTCGCCGCGGCGTCGTTCGTCACCGCGTTCACGATCGTGTTCATCGAGCCGCTGCTCGCGGTCTACGCCGACACGCTGCCGGGTGCGAACGACTACCACCTCGCGCTCTGGCACGGGCTCGAGCCGGCCATCTGGCTCTCGGCCGCCGTCTTCGCGATCGCGGGCCTGCTCGTCTGGGGGCGTCGGCGCGTCGCGCGCATGCAGGCGTCGCTGCCGCCCGCGATCGACTCGGCTCGCGGTTACCTGCGCATCGTCTCGGCCGTCGATCGCGCGGCCGCGTGGGTGACGACCGCGTTCCAGGTGCGCGGACTCGCGGGCTACCTCGCGATCACCATGGTCGTCTTCATCGCAGGCCTCGGAACCGCCGCGTTGCTGAACAGCACCTGGCCCGACGGGGTGCGGCTCTGGGACTACCCGGCGCAGCCGTTCATCGCGTTCATCATGGCCGTCGCGGCGATCACAGCCGCGATGATCCGCCGCAGGATGACGTCGGTGCTGCTCGTGAGCGTCACCGGGTACGGACTCGTGCTCCTCTTCGGCATGTCGGGCGCGCCCGACCTCGCGCTCACCCAGGCGCTCGTCGAGACGATCACGATCGTCGTCTTCGTGCTCGTGCTGCGCCGGCTGCCGAAGCAGAGCGCCGTGCACCCGACGGCCCTCGGCCGCGCGAGCCGCGCGATCATCGGCGTGCTCGCCGGCCTCGTCATGGCCGTCATCGGCCTCGTCGCACTCGGCGCCCGCATCGAGCCGACCATCGCCGACGGGCTGCCGGCGCTCGCCCTCGAGGCGCACGGCAAGAACATCGTCAACGTCATGCTCGTCGACATCCGCGCGTGGGACACGCTCGGCGAGATCTCCGTGCTCGTCGCCGTCGCGACGGGCGTCGCGAGCCTCATCTTCGTCTCGGGCCGCACCGGCGGCGCACCGCGCCTCGACGAGCCCGACCGCCGCAACCGTCTGCAACCGGTGCTCGAGCCGGCGTCGAGCATCCGGGCGGCGAAGCCGCGTCTCGCCGACGTCGACGACGAGACGGATGCCGCGGCCGAGGCGGCCTCGAACCGGCAGACGTGGCTCCTCGCCGGGCGCACGCTGTCGCCGCGCAACCGCTCGATCCTCATCGAGGTGCTCGTGCGGCTGCTGTTCCACCCCGCGATCATCGTCTCGGTATACCTACTCTTCGTCGGCCACAACGCGCCCGGCGGCGGCTTCGCCGGAGGCCTCCTCGCGGGCCTCGCGCTCGTCGCCCGGTACCTCGCGGGCGGCCGCTACGAGCTCGGCGAGGCGGCGCCCGTCGATGCGGGCCGGCTGCTCGGCACCGGCCTGCTGCTCGCGGCCGGCACCGCGGCATCCTCGCTGTTCTTCGGACTCACGGTGTTCGAGTCGTCGTGGTTCGAAGCCGACGTTCCGGTGCTCGGCCACCTCTCGATCGGCACCTCGACGTTGTTCGACATCGGCGTGTACCTCGTCGTCGTCGGGCTCGTGCTCGACATCCTCCGTTCGCTCGGCGCCGAGGTCGACCGCCAGGAAGAGGAGTCGGAGGCGGCCGACGACGAGAGTCGGTCGAGTCTCGGGTCGAGTCTCGACGAAGGAGCGGATCGAGACCACGACGATGCGAGTGGTCTCGATACGGCGCTGCGCGCCTACTCGACCGACTCCACCCGCGCCTACTCGACCGACTCCACCCGCGCCTACTCGACCACCGGTGAAGACGAAGGGGGCAGCGCATGACCGCCTCGCTCACGCTCGTGCTCCTCATGGCGGTCCTCTTCGGCGCCGGCATCGCCGTGATGCTCGAGCGCAGCCTCACGCGCGTGCTCATCGGGTTCCTGCTCGTCGGCAACGCCGTGAACATCCTCATGTACCTCATGAGCGGCGCGCCAGGGCTCGCCCCGATCCTCGGCCAGGGCGTCGACGAGGGCGAGATCTCCGATCCCCTGCCGCAGGCCTTCGTGCTCACGGCGATCGTGATCAACCTCGGCATCACGGCGTTCATGCTCGCCCTCATCTACCGGTCCTGGTGGCTGGCCCAGCTCGGCGCGAAGGGCGACCTCGTCGACGACGAGGCCGAGCTCGCCGAGGACGCCGAGGAGGCGGCCGATCTCATCCGCTCCTCGGCCGCCGACGACGAGGCGATCCAGTCGCTCATCGACGCGAGCGACGAGGAGTTCGACGAGGTCGTCGCCGGCATCGACGAAGAAGAACTCGAGCGCGAGGCATCCGCCCGTGACCGCGACGACGAGGGGAGCCGCCCGTGACCGCGACGCTCGTGCCCCTCGTCGTGCTGCTGCCGCTCATCGGAGCGGCGGTCGCGCTCATCCTCGGCCGGCACCGGCGCGCGCAGATGGCCGTCGGCGTCACCGTGCTCGCGGCCGTGACGGTGATCGCCGCGGTGCTGCTCGCGCAGGTCGACCAGGCCGGTCCCGCCGTCGTCTACATCGGCGCGTGGGACGCCCCGTGGGGCATCACGCTCGTCGTCGACCGGCTCGCGGCGATCATGCTCGTGATCTCGGCGATCATGCTGCTCGTCGTGCTCGTGTACTCGGTCGGCCAGGGCATCGCCGACCAGCACCGCGAGACGCCGGTGTCGATCTTCCACCCGACGTACCTGATCCTCGCCGCGGGCGTGTTCGACGCGTTCATCGCGGGCGACCTGTTCAACCTCTACGTCGGCTTCGAGATCCTGCTGTCGGCGAGTTACGTGCTCCTGACGCTCGGCGGCACGGGCGAGCGCATCCGCTCGGGCGTGACGTACATCATCACGAGCCTCGTCTCGTCGCTGTTCTTCCTCAGCGCGATCGCGCTCATCTACGGCGCGACGGGCACCGCGAACATCGCGCAGCTCTCGGTGCGCCTCGCCGAGCTGCCGCAGGACGTGCAGCTCATCCTGCACCTGCTGCTGCTCGTGGCCTTCGGCATCAAGGCCGCCGTCTTCCCGCTGTCGTTCTGGCTGCCCGACTCGTACCCGACCGCGCCCGCCCCGGTGACCGCGGTGTTCGCGGGCCTCCTCACGAAGGTCGGCGTGTACGCGATCATCCGCACCGAGACGGTGCTCTTCCCCGAGAACGACCTGTCGACGCTCTTCATCGTCATCGGCGGGCTCACGATGTTCATCGGCATCCTCGGCGCGCTCACGCAGGCCGACATCAAGCGACTGCTCTCGTTCACGCTCGTGAGCCACATCGGCTACATGATCTTCGGCATCGGCCTGTCGAGCGTGATCGGACTGACCGCCACAATCTACTACGTCGTGCACCACATCACGGTGCAGACGACGCTGTTCCTCACGACCGGGCTCATCGAGCGCTTCGGCGGCGCGACGTCGATCAACCGGCTCGCGGGGCTCCTCAAGGCCTCGCCGCTCCTCGCGATCCTGTTCTTCATCCCGGCGATGAATCTCGGCGGCATCCCGCCGTTCTCGGGGTTCCTGGGCAAGGTCGGCCTGTTCGTCGCGGGCGCGCAGGGCGCCGGCGCCGCACCCGGCACGGATGCCTCGGCCGCACCCGACTGGCTCATCTGGATCGTGATCGCGGCCGGCGCCGCGACCTCGCTCATCACCCTGTACGCACTCACCCGGTTCTGGAACATGGCGTTCTGGCGCCGCCGCGACGAGCTCGAGGGGTACGAATCGGCGCTGCTCGGTTCGGTGCTCGAGGCGCCCGAGGGTGCGACCGTCACCGCCACGCGCACGACGCCCGTGCTGATGGTCGTCGCGACGGCCACGCTCGTCGCGGTCACCGTGTGCCTCACCGTGTTCGCGGGCCTGCTCTTCGAGGTCGCCGGCCGCGCGGCCGAGGGACTCGGCGACCCGTCGGTCTACGTCTCGATCGTGTTCCCCGGAGGCGTGCGATGAGCCACACGAACGAGCCCGTGTCGCGCTGGCGGTCGGTCTGGCGGCAACTGCCGCTGCTCGTCGGTCTGCTCGTGCTGTGGCTGCTGCTGTGGGACCACATCGACGTCCTCAGCATCGTGACCGGCGTCATCCTCGCGATCGCCGTGACGCGGGTGCTCTACCTGCCGCCCGTGCTGCTCAGCGGGCGCTTCAACCCGTGGCGCGGACTGCTGCTCGGTCTCCGCATGATGGTCGACGTCGTGTACGCGTCGCTGCAGGTCGCGGTGCTCGCCATCTCGCCGTGGTGGAAGCCGATGAACTCGATCATCGCCGTGCAGCTGCACACCCGCTCCGACCTCGTGACGACGCTCACGGCCGAGGCCATCTCGGTCGTGCCCGGCACGGTCGTCGTCGACATCGACCGCGAGCGCGGCCTGCTCTACCTGCACGCGCTCGGCACCCGCACGCAGGCCGACATCGACCGCACCCGGCGCCAGGTGCTCGGCACCGAGGAACGCATCGTGCTCGCGATCGGCACCCGCGAGCAGGCCGAGGTCGTGCGCGCCGAGCGGCGCGCCCGTCGGAACGGCGACCGCCGGTCGAGTAGCGACGCGTATCGAGACCACGGCCCCGCGAACGACGCCGGCCACGAGGCATCCCGCCCGCAGGATTCGAACGGAGGCACCCGATGACCTTCCTCACCCTCGTCGCGATCGCCGCCGGCGTCATGTTCGGCATCGGCGCGATCGCCGCGGTCGTGCGCATCATCAAGGGCCCGTCGATCCTCGACCGGGCGCTCGCGACCGACGTGCTGCTCGCGATCGCGATGTGCGCGCTCGGCGCCGAGATGGCGATCAACCGGCACACCGACACGCTCGTGGTGCTGCTCATCCTCGCGATGTTCGCGGTCGTCGGGTCGATCTCGATCGCCCGGTTCATGGCGAAGCAGGATGCCTCGTGAGCGGCGCAGATCTCATCGTCGGGCTGCTCATCCTCGTGAGCGCCTTCCTCTCGATGGCGGCCGGGCTCGGCATCGTCCGGTTCCCCGACGTGCTCACCCGGCTCCACGCCGCGACGAAGCCGCAGGTGCTCGGCCTCGCGACCGTGCTGCTCGCGATCGCGCTGCGCGCGCCCACCTGGGGCGTGATCTCGACCGTCATCGTGATCATGACGTTCCAGCTGCTCACGCAGCCGATGACGGCGCACATGCTCGGCCGCTCGGCCTACCGCACCGACCACGTGCGCCGCGACCTGCTCATCGAGGACGACCTCGGCCGCGACATCGCCGAGCACGAGGAGCACCCGGCGGGTTGAGGCGCCTAACCGACCCCCGCAGCGGCGATGCGGGGTGCGATCATGACGACGATCAGGATGCCGAGGAAGGCGAGGACTGGGATCCAGAAGGCGGGCTCCCCGACGGCGAGTCGTCGGATCGCGAACACGAATCCGAGCACTCCGACGACGAGGGGAACGAAGATGGCGAACAGCGCTCCGAAGGCGACGAGTCCCGGATTGCACGACGAATAGCAGGACGAGGCCCCGAGGATCAGCTCCGCTCGGATGCGATTCGGTTGTGGGATTCGTGCGTATTCATTCCGCGTGTTCCGGGGGCTGACTGCAGCGGGCGAAGGAGATGATCCTGATGTGCGGGGTGCCGTCCACGTCTTCGTCCGCCCAGACCGACAGGAGTTCGGACTGGGGATCGCCGTTCAGCCGAACGGCGAAGCGTCGCTCACTGTCGATGAAGCCGGGATCTTCGACGAAACCAACCTCGGCGACTGCTTCGCGGAGCGCGACGACATCGCGTTCGACTGTGGTGGGATCCTCGAGGTAGACGAGCCACCGGCCGGTGAAGCGCTTCCCGCCGTTGCATGATACGTATCCCGCCGGAATGGGATCCTCGACGTGGTCGACGCTGCCCTCCGGCAGCAGATCGACGATCGTCTGCATCTGATCGCGAGTCTCGTCACGCGCGGCCTCGAACGTGGGCAGGCTGGTGCATCCAGCCATGGTGAGCAGGAGGAGGAGGGCACCCCCGAAGCCGGCGAGGCCTCTGACCGGGCGAAACGAATCGGCGCGCACGATCACCCTGCATCCTCGATGTGGGCGAGTACAGAGTTCAGCACTTGGTCATTGTCCGTCGAAGAGATGATCTGGTTGTGATGCGCGACCGAGTCGCTCGCCGACCAGATTCCGCCGACGAGTCCGCCCGAGAGCAGCCTCCACAGTTCATTCTCGGCGACGATGCCGCTTTCGCGAACTTCGAGTGCTCCTCCGGATTCCGGGGAGACCTGGTAGCCCAGCCCGTCGATGACGGGGAGCGGGACGTTCACGCCGTAGAAGAGCTTGTTGATGTCGTCTTCGGCCGCGTACACGTAGTACTCCGTCTCGGGGTTCGCCTCCCACCCCGACCTCATGCCGATGGGAGCCAAGAGGACCCGGGTGTCGAACACAACCGACTTCTCCGCCTCACCGGCAGGCGCGGAGCCGTAACTGTGCTCGACACTGACGACGGGGAGGCTGCCGATGCTCGTCGCATCGAGACCGTGGTGGAACGCCGCGTAGTCGGCCCCGATGTCGTCGGCGGAGACGTTCAGCTGCGGCCCGTTCCAGCCCAACTCGTCGAGCTGCGGGAAGGTCCCGTCCTTGAAGACGAAGCCGAGCAGGTCGCCTCCGCTGTTCGCAACCTGCCAGGCGCAGAACTCCTGCTGGGAGCCCGAGCGGTACGGATTGCTCGGGTCCACCAAGCCGGCGTACATCAGCTCGAGGCTCGCATTCGTCCCCGGCATGAACGACATGACCCGTCGGGCGGTGGTCGGGTCGCCGATCATCTCGATGATGCGGTCGTTCTCGGGCTGGTAGAGGTAGAGCTGGATGTCGCCGGAGACGACCTGCTCGAGGTACGCGATCTGCTTCTCGAGGAGCGCACGATCCTCGTTCCGACCGCCGTGCGGGACCCTGCCGCGCAGCTCGCCCCGTCCTTCCAACGCAGCCAATCGCTCCCGCGACTCCGCAAGGATCGTCGCCGCATTCCGCCGATTGGCGGCCACTCGCACGAGGATGGGAAGGCCGTTGAGCGCACCCACGAGCGCGGGCGCGCTCGCGTAGAGCGTTGCGCGCTGGTCGCCGTCGAGCGACCCCCACCATTCGGCGACGGTCGCCGGATCGTTCCGCTCTGCCTCGGCGAGCAGTTCGGGATGGCTTTCGAACAGGACCTTCAGCTCGGTCTCCGACAGGCGCGCCAATCGGTCGAGCAGCGCCCGGCCGGAGGGCGCGGTGCCGGTCCCGCCGAACCCCCACAGACCGCCGACGACATCGCTCGACTGCAGCGCGGCGGCGGTGCGACGGTCGAGGTCCTCGCGATCGGTCACGAGTCGGCTCCATCGCGCGGAGAGCTCGGCCTGCCGCTCTTCGGCTCGACCGATACGCCACTGGACATCGTCGCGGATGCGCTCCCAGCCGGCGTAGAGCGACGGATCCTTCATCATGAGCGCTTCGTCGGAGGAAGCCTGCTCGAGTTCGACCTGAAGACCCACGAGCTCGTCGTCGTTCGCCTGCCGATCGCGTTCGATCGACGTCTGGCGGACGCGCAACGCCGCGAGTTCGTCGGCATAGCCGTCGAGGATCTTGCTCTGCTCGCGCCAGCCGTCGGCGAGGAGGCGCAACTCGGGCACCGCCGCGCCGACCCTCGCAGTGAACACCGCCTTCGCGCCACCGGCCCACACGTCGTCGGCCACGCTCTCGGTCCCTGCGACACGGCGCCGCGATTCGCCCGCATCGATTGCTGCATCGGACTGCGCACCAGCGATCTCGCGGATGCCTCCTGGCACGCCCGCCGCCGGGTCCTCCCAACTCCACGCCATCAGACGCCGCCCGCGATCGCCGCGTCGAGCTCGGCGAAGTCGTCGATCGCGCGAGTGGGGTGCGCCGCCAGTTCGAGCACCGTTCGCTCGACGACCGCACGCCGCACCTCGAGCAGCGACACCGTCTCCGCGAGGGCGGATTCGACGATCGGTGATCCGAATACCGCGCCGTTGCAGTCGGCGACCTCGCGACGCCGCTCGATGAGTTCGGCCGCGCCCTCGAGGTCGACGGTCAGTTCGGTGAGCGCGGAACGCTCGATCGTCAGGTCCGCCACAGTCCCCCCAGCTTCGACGCACGTGAGCGAAAGCATATCGATCACCGGCGGCACTGCGACGAGTCGTCCACAGCCGGGGCGATTCGGTTCGAATCCCGGAGCGACGAGGCAGCACGCGAACCGGGCCGGAGGTGAGCACGAGCTCACCTCCGGCCTTCATCGGGTGACGGCTACCGCAACGAACCGATTCGAGCTTCGGCCCAGTCCGCGTGGTCGCTGTTGTTGCTGCCATCGGCGTCGGTCACGCGAAGGGTCAGCTCCCGCACGCCGAGCACGTCGAGCTCGATCGCTTCTGCCGGCGATGTCGCACGCATGACGCCGCTGTCGTAGACGACGTCGCCGTCGGCGAGCACCTGGAACACGACGGAGGCCGGCGACTGGTCCGACGAGCCATCGTCGACGCCGACGACGGCCGAGAACGACGCATCGGTCGGGGCGAGGGCGAAGACGATCTCGCTGTTCGCGTGCGTTCCGAGGCCCTTCTCGAACGATTGGCCCTGGATTCGGAGCGTGCCGCCGCTCACCGAGCGGTCGCGACCGATAGTGCCCCACCCGGTCGTCGCCGATACCCAGTCACGGTCGCTGAGGTACGACACCACCACCTCGGGCGCGCTCACCTCGTCGACCGCGGTCGCGGGGCCGGTGCCGAGCTCGTTCGCACCGGCGACCAGATAGCGGAACGGCCCGCCCGAGGCATCGGTGTCGACGAAGGACGCCCCCCCGATGCCTGAGGCGAGCTCCACGAAATCGTCCGAACCCACCGGGGCGCGCCAGACGACGCGGCTCACTGCGTCGGCCGAGGGATCCCACAGCACGACCACCTGGTCGCCCGAGCGGTAGGCCTCGACGCCGGTCGGCGCAGCGGGCAGCTCGGTCGGTTCAGTACGGAACGAACGGGTCTCGCTCGCGGACATGTGCTGCCCGGTGGCCGAGTTCACCGCCGTTACCGTCCAGAAGTATCCGCGACCGGCCTCGAGGTCCTGCGTCAACCGAAGCGAGTGACCGCGCACCGTCTTCTCGGCGACGAGGTCGGACAGTGCGCGGTCGCGAGCGACGACGACCCGGTACTCGTCGGCGTTCTCCGACGGCGTCCAGTCGAGCTTGGGCGCCGTGGCGACGCGAACCGCTGCGTCGGCTGGTGCGGAGAGCTGGAACTCGGCGGGGTGGGTGAGGATGGTGTCGCCGTGCTGCTCGTCGCCGAGCGGCACCTGCGCCTGGAACTCGATGGTGGCGCCGACGGGGACGTCGACGGTCAGTTCGCTGACGGCCCGGCCGTTGACGTGGCGCAGTTCGGGCTTCGACTTCTCGCCGTCGACGACGATCCACTTCCAGCCGCCGTCGAAGCGCACGGTCGTCGCCAGCGACTCGGGCCCGCTCTCGTGGGTGACCGCCGTCGTCGTGCGCCCCTCGTGACGCACCCCGAACTCGTGCTCGCCGACCGCAACGTGCCCGAGCTCGAGCCACGGCAGCGCCTCGGGCAGGTGGGACTCCACCGTCACCGCATGCTCGGGTGCATTCGGCACGACGCCGGCAAGACCTTCGACGGTCTGCGAGACGAGGGTGAAGCTCGTCTCGGGATAGTCGCCGTTGACCCCCTGCTGCGAAACGACGTGGGGCTCGTGCAGGTGAGAGACGATGTCCTGCATCCAGGCGTACGCCTCGGCGTCGTGGCCGTACTCGAACAACGCATCCGGCACGTACGTGAGCGCCTCGATGTTGTCGGGGCGGTCCTCGGCGAACATCCGGTCGAGGTAGGGCAGGAAATCGTGACTGCGCTTGGAATCGGGGTCGATGATGTTCTTGATGGCCTCGAACGCGCTCGGCTCGCGCCCGAATCCGAGCACGGGCTCGCCCTCGCCGTTGCGCGCCCGCACGTACTCCGCCTGTTCGGCCGTGACGCCCCACTCCTCGTTGAAGTACCGCTGCAGCTCGTCGGCCTTCCCCGTGAACTCCTCGGCGAGGTCCGCCTCACCCTTGGCCAGGGCCATCGAGGCAAAGGCGCGGAAGGCGGCGTACTGCGAGGCGATGCCGTCGCCCGCTTCGATCGCCTCGACGCCGGGGCGCTCGTCGTAGCTCGCGGCCCCCGAGAAGATGCCCCGGCCGGTGCCCTCGGCGACGCCGTTCGGAAGGCGCGAGTCGTGCAGGGCGACGAAGTCGGTCACCGCCTTCGAGTAGTACTGCCAGAGCACGGGGTCGTCGAGGTAGTCGGCGTCGCCGGTCCACCGGTACTGCTCGGCCGCCTCTTCGACGAGTTCGAACACGGCGGGCACCTCGCGCACGAAGTTCTCGTCGCTCTTGTAGTCGATCGTGTACGGGCTGCCGTCGAAGTTGAGCGCCCAGAGCGGGTACCACTTGCGGGATTCGTTCGCCGTCGCCGCGAACGCCGAGAGCATCGACTTGTTCTCGGCACCGAGGCCGAGCAGGTGGGCGCCGCTCGCCTGGTGCACGAAGTCCCGCGAGTAGAACGCGGTGCGGTGCGCGTAGCCCGCCCAGTACGACGGGATGTAGTCGACCCGGGTCGGGCCCGGCGTGCCGCCGTTGACATTGACGGGACCCGACTTGCCGGTCTGCACGTGCTGGAGTGCACGCCATTTCGACCAGTTGAACGCGTCGACGAGTGCCGCGTCGGAGCTGCCGATCACGATGTTCTTGGGCTCCTGCACGACGTTGACCGTCCATCGCGTCTCGCCTCCCTCCCGGTCGCGCAGCACGAACTCGACCGGCTGCGTGTAGTCGATCGGCTCGGTCGGGTCGGGGAGCATCCGGGCGCCGTCGGCGAGCTCGACGATGGCCGCGAGCGCGGAGCGGTCGCGATCGTAGGGCACCTGCAGGGTGATCGTTCGCGCCTCCTCGTCGATCGCGGTCGGTCCCTGCTGGCCGGCGATCGCGAACGCGTCGAGCACGCGCGTGTCGCGGTGCACGCCGACATCGTCGATGTTCGTCCAGCCGGCCCCGCCGGTGAAGTAGATCTCGACCTCGGCGCCGGCCGCCAGTTCGACCGCGGGCAGGCGATAGAGACGGTACCCGGCTGCGCTCGGCAGGTCGAGCGACGCGATGACTCCGGTCTCGTCGCGGAGCCCGAAGCTGCCGCCGGCGCCACCTGTCGCGACCCACGCCTCGGCCAGGTAGCTGCCCGAGGTCGTCGCCGCGAGCGGCTGCGAGATCGAGTTCTCGGCGCCGTCATCGAGGTAGGCGAGCATCGAGCCGGAATGCGGGTTGTTCGTCGCGGTGCCTGCGCCGCCGGTGAACTCCCACGCCTGGGAGCCGCTCTCGAATCCGCCGTTCGCGAGCAGCGAGGGCTCGGCCGCGGCCACCGGGGCGCTGCCGAGCGCGACGGTCGCCGCGGTGACGGCCACCGCGGTAAGCGCGGCGACGCTCGCGCGGCGCCCGCCGCTCGGCCGACCACGTGCGAAGCTGCGACGACGAGATGAACGATCGGGTCGTGCCGGCATTGACTCTCCTTCGAGTTGATGGCCTGCTGATTTACAACTAGCTCTTGCAAACTTGCAGCAAAATTGCCGTTGCAGAGTACCAGAGGGTCGCTCTCGAAGGAAAGGGTGTGCCGGGAAAGCCGGGCTGATCGCCCGCGGAGAACCTCAGCCGCGCCCGGTGAACTCGGGCTTGCGCTTCTCCTGGAAGGCGGCGAAGCCCTCGCGGTAGTCGGCCGTGTCGCAGAGCGCGGCCTGGGCGCGGTTCTCCTCGGACATCGAGGCCCAGAGGCCGAGCCGGTCGTCGCGCAGCGACGCGACGAGCATCTTCGAGGCGACGAACGCCTGGGTCGCTCCGGTCGCGGCGGCCCGGGCCGCCGTGCGGGTGGCATCCAGCACCTCGTCGGCGGCGAAGACCCGACTGAACAGGCCCGAGGCGACCGCCTCGTCGCCCGTCATGAGACGGCCGGTGACGATGAGGTCCATGGTCTTGTGCGCGCCGAGCCGCTCGACGAAGAGGGCGTGGCCGCCCGAGTCGAGGGTCGCGCCGAGGTTCGCGAACGGCGAGCCGATCTTCGCGGTGTCGGCGACGTAGACGATGTCGCTCGCGATGAGGAGGCCGAGGCCGACGCCGAGGCACGCGCCGTGCGCGACGGCGAACGTCGGCACCGGCAGGCCCGCCATCGTGTGCAGCAGCGGCTCGACCCGACCGCCGAGGTAGCCGAGCACGTCGTCCTCACGCGGGTCGACGCCGGAGATGTCGCGGCCGGCGCAGAACGCCCGCCCCTCGCCGCGCAGCACGAGCGCGCGAAGTTCGCCGGCCTCGGCGAGCCGCTGCGCCTCGGCGTAGGCGGCCGCGAGCTCGCCGAGCGCCTGCTCGTCGAGCGCGTTGAGCTTGTCGGGGGCGTTCAGCACGACCTCGCCGACCCGGGTCGACCCGTCGACCGTGAACTCGATCATCGCTGCTCCACTTCTTCGTGATGCCGTCGCCGAATGTCGCCGTTCGTACCGAGCCGGCCCGTTGGCGCGGCGACACTCTGCGCGAACGGCGACACTCGGCGGGCGAGGCGGGCGGTACGGGCGAACCGGGCCGCGCCGCTACACGTCATAGTCGACCACGACGCGCTCGGACTTCGGGTGCGACTGGCACGTGAGCACATATCCGCGCTCGAGCTCGTCGGGTTCGAGCGCGTAGTTCTCGGTCATGTTCACGCTGCCCTCGACGACCCGCGCGCGGCACGTGCCGCAGACGCCGCCCGCGCACGCGAAGGGCACGTCGGGGCGCACCCGCAGGGCCGCGTTGAGGATCGACTCGTTCGCCGACACGGGGCTCTCGACCGTCGACGACTGGCCGTCGAGCGTGAACTCGATCGCGACCGTCTCCTCGCCCTGCTGCACGACGACGGGGCGGCCGTGCCGCGGCTCGACCTGGTCGGCGTCGGTCGTGAATAGCTCGTAGCGCACGTGCTTGGTCGGCACGCCGCGCTCGGCGAGCGTGTCGCGGGCGAGCTGCACGAGCTCGAACGGCCCGCACAGGAACCACTCGTCGACCGTCTCGGGGCGGATCAGCACGTCGAGCATCGTGCCGAGCTTCTCCGCGTCGATGCGGCCCGACAGCAGCGGAGCGGTGCGCTGCTCGCGCGAGAGCACGTGGTGCAGCGCGAGCCGCGACGGGTAGCGGTCTTTCAGCTCGGCCAGCTCTTCGAGGAACATCACGTCGAGCGTCGACCGGTTCGTGTAGACGAGCTCGAACTCGGATGTCTCGGAGCGGGCGAGCACCGCGTGGGCGAGTGCCATCAGCGGCGTGATGCCGGAACCGGCCGCGATGCCGACGACGTGCTTGCCGTCGAGCGCGTCGAGCGTCGACGTGAACGTGCCCTGCGGGCTCATCACGTCGAGCGTGTCGCCGGCCTTGAGCTCGGAGTTCGCCCACGTCGAGAAGACGCCGCCGAGGTCGCGCTTGATCGCGACCGAGAGGCTGCCCCGCTCGGGCGGGCGGCAGATCGAGTAGCTCCGCCGGCGCTCGTAGCCCTCGAGCTCCTTGCGGAGCGCGACGTACTGGCCGGGCAGGTACGAGTACTCGTCGGCGAGGTCGTCAGGCACCGCGAAGGTGACCTCGACCGAGTCGCCCGTGAGCGGGCGCACCTCGGCGACCTCGAGCGTGTGGAAGCGCGCGCGTCGGCGCTTGGGGACGTGTTCGCCTCCCACGGTCGACGCGAGGAACGCCTCGGCGACCGATTCAACGCCGGTCGGTCGAGTAGCCGACGAAGGAGGCGTATCGAGACCATCCGCCGTGGTCTCGATACGGCGCTGCGCGCCTGCTCGACCGACTGAGCCGAGGTTCTTCGCCGCCATCAGAGCACCTTGAAGTAGTCGAAGGGCTCGAGGCAGTCGCGGCACTCGTAGAGCGCCTTGCACGACGTCGAGCCGAAGCGGGCGAGCTCGCGGGTGTTGAGCGAGTCGCAGCGGGGGCACTTCACGGCGAGCTGCACGCGCACCGGTCCGGCGTCACGGGCGGCCGCCGTGCCCGTCGGGGCCTGGATGCCGTAGCGACGCAGCTTCTCCTTGCCCGCCTCACTCATCCAGTCGGTCGTCCAGGCGGGCGCGAGCACGAGCTCGACGCGCACGTCGTCGTAGCCGGCGTGCGTGAGCGCGAGCAGCACGTCGTCGCGGATCGCGTCCATCGCGGGGCATCCGCTGTACGTCGGGGTGATCCGCACGCGCACCACGCCGTCGTCGCCGACCTCGACCGAGCGCAGCACGCCGAGGTCCTCGATCGTGAGCACGGGGATCTCGGGGTCGGTCACCGTCGCGGCGACCGCCCAGGCACGGTCGCGAGACGCGTCGGCGCTTCGCATCGGCGCTCGTCGACCGGCGGTGGTCGTCGCCGTCACCACGACGCACCTCGATGCTGCCGGGCGAGCACCTGCATCTCGGCGAGCAGCGGCCCGAGCCGTTCGGTGTGCGATCCGTGCCGGCCGCCGCCCGAGGCGATGTACGCGGTGCGACCCGTCGGACGCTCGAGCTCGGCCTCGGCGAAGACCGCGTCGACCGCTGCCTCGAACGCCGGCCGCAGCGACGACGGCAGCACCGCGATGCCCTCGGCGGCGAGGCGCTCGACGAGGTCGTCGTCGGCGAAGAGCTCGTCGACGTACGGCCAGGTGACGGTGATGCCGTCGATCATGCGCCGACGCGACTCGTCGGTGCCGCCGGCCAGCCGCAGCGTCCACTGCACGGCGTGGTCGCGGTGGTAGTCGACCTCCTTCACGGCCTTCGCGGCGATCGCGGCGAGTGTCGGGTCGGTCGACTCGGTGAGCGCCGCGTACAGCTCGAACCAGTAGAGGGATGCCACGAGCTGTCGCGCGATCGTGCAGGCGAAGTCGCCGTTCGGCTGCTCGAAGAGCCACGCGTTGCGCCACTCGGGCTCGTCGCGCCAGTAGGCGAGGTCGTCTTCGCTGCGGCCGGTGGCGGTGCCCGCGTGGTGCAGCAGCGAGCGGGCGTGTCCGAGCAGGTCGAGCCCGATGTTACCGAGCGCCACGTCCTCTTCGAGTTCTGGGGCGCGGGTGATCCACATGCCGAGCTGCTGGGCGTTGACGAGGGCGTCGTCGCCGAGCCGTAGCGCGTACTCGGCGACCTCGGGCGAGGCGACGCGGGCGGTGCCGTCGTCGGCCTGGCCGGCGAGCTCGTCGGCGAGCGCGAGCCGGTCGACGGTGACGTCGCCGTGGGCGGTCTCGTGCGGCGTGGTCTCGATACGCTCCGCTACTCGACCGACGTTGTGCTCACTCACAGGTGCTTCACCCCCTCGCTCTTCGTGTAGTACACGGCGTGCCGGTAGTTCTTGCCCGCTGGGCTCTCGAAGAAGGCGCCCTTCGCGTCGGGGTCGCTTGTCGTGATCGCCACGGCGGGAACGACCCAGATCGAGACGCCCTCGTTGCGGCGCGTGTAGAGGTCGCGCGCGTTTCGCACGGCCATGTCGGCGTCGGGCGCGTGCAGCGAGCCGACGTGCACGTGACTCAGGCCGCGGTTGGCGCGCACGAAGACCTCCCACAGGGGCCAGGCCTCGGTACCGGTCTCACCGGGAGTCGACATCACGCCACCGCCTTCTGCTTCAGGGCCTGCTTGCGGGCGTACTCGGCTGCGGCCTCGCGCACCCAGGCGCCCTCCTCGTGGGCCTCGCGGCGCCGGCGCAGCCGCTCGGCGTTCGCGGGGCCGCGGCCGGCGAGCACCTCGTTGAACTCGGTCCAGTCGATCTCGCTCATGTCGTAGGCCTGCGTCTCCTCGTTCCAGGCGAGGTTCGGGTCGGGCAGCGTGACGCCGAGCACCTCGGCCTGCGGCACGAGCATGCCGACGAAGCGCTGGCGCAGCTCGTCGTTCGAGAACCGCTTGATGTTCCACGCCATCGACTGCGCCGAGTTCGGCGACTGGTCGTCGGGCGGACCGAACATCTGCAGGCTCGGCCAGTACCAGCGGTTCACCGCGTCCTGCGCCATCTGCCGCTGCGCCTCGGTGCCCTGCATGAGCTCGAGCAGGATCTCGAAGCCCTGCCGCTGATGGAACGACTCCTCCTTGCAGATGCGCACCATCGCCCGGCCGTAGGGCCCGTACGAGGCGCGGCACAGCGGCACCTGGTTGCAGATCGCGGCGCCGTCGACGAGCCAGCCGATCGCTCCCATGTCGGCCCAGGTCGGCGTCGTGTAGTTGAAGATCGACGAGTAGCGCGCGCGGCCCTCGATGAGCTGCTGCATCATCTCCTCCCGCCCGATGCCGAGCGTCTGCGCGGCCGAGTAGAGGTAGAGCCCGTGGCCGGCCTCGTCTTGCACCTTGGCCATCAGGATGGCCTTGCGCTTGAGGCTCGGCGCCCGGGTGATCCAGTTCGACTCGGGCTGCATGCCGATGATCTCGGAGTGCGCGTGCTGCGAGATCTGGCGGATGAGGGTCTTGCGGTACGCCTCGGGCATCCAGTCGCGGGGCTCGATGCGCGAGTCGGCGGCGATGATCGCGTCGAACGCGGCCTGGCCGTCGGCATCGGTCGCCTCCCCGGTCACCGGGCGGAGGTCTGCTGGTGCGGTCATCATCGACTCCTGGGGTCTGCGGCGGTCGGCGCCGATCGGGCCGCGGCGCGTGCCGAGGCATCCCGATATTACCAACCGATCGTTCAGTTAGTATATATTCGTTCTCGGCGCCGCCACAACGACGCCAGACTCGATGAGGAGTACGAGATGACGGATGCCGCGACCGACGCATCGGCCGACGCCGAGGGGATCAACCGCGAGATGATGCGACGCGATCGCGCCGCGGCCTGGCTCGGCCTCGTCGTCGAACGCGACGAACCCGGCCACGCCGTCGTGAGCATGGTCGTGCGCGAGGAGATGACGAACGGCTTCGACATCACCCACGGCGGGCTCGTCTTCGCCCTCGCCGACACCGCCTTCGCCATCTCGTGCAACGAAGACGACCGGGTCACGGTCGCCGCCGGTGCCGACATCACCTTCCTCAAGTCGACCCGCGCGGGCCAGAAGCTCACCGCGACCGCCGTGCGACGCACCCGATCCGGGCGCACCGGCCTCTATGACGTCTCGGTCGTCGACGAGCACGGCGACGCGGTCGCCGAGTTCCGCGGCCGGTCGATCTCCACGAACCGCACGTTCTGACCTCACTCCCCACTTCCAGGAGCCACCGTGTCGACGACGACCAACTCCCCCAGCACCGTCCCCTCCGTCTCGGGCCTGCGTCCGCCGGCGCCCGACGACCTCGACCCCGAGGAGCGCCTGAGCCGCGCCGAGATCGAGGCGCTGCAGCTCGAGCGCCTGCAGCGGACCGTCGCGCACGCCTACGAGCACGTGCCGCTCTACACGCGCAAGTTCGACGAGGCCGGGGTGCACCCGCGCGACATCCGCACCCTCGCCGATGTCGCGAAGCTGCCGTTCACGACCAAGGCCGACCTGCGCGAGACCTACCCGTTCGGCATGTTCGCCGTGCCCATGTCGGAGGTCGCGCGCATCCACGCCTCGAGCGGCACGACCGGCCGGCCGACGGTCGTCGGCTACACGAAGGGCGACCTCGAGCGGTGGGGCTCGCTCGTCGCGCGGTCGCTGCGCGCGAGCGGCATCCGCCCCGGCATGAAGGTGCACAACGCCTACGGCTACGGGCTCTTCACCGGCGGGCTCGGCGCGCACGCGGGTATCGAGGCGCTCGGCGCCACCGTCATCCCGATGTCGGGCGGCCAGACGGCCCGGCAGGTGCAGCTCATCATCGACTTCGAGCCCGACGCGATCCTCTGCACGCCGAGCTACCTGCTCACGATCGCCGACGCGATGGCCGAGCAGGGCATCGACCCGCGCTCGACGTCGCTCAAGGTCGCCGTGCTCGGCGCCGAGCCGTGGACGAACGAGATGCGCCGAGAGCTCGAGGAGCGCCTCGGGCTCGATGCGCTCGACATCTACGGCCTCAGCGAGGTCATGGGTCCCGGCGTCGGCAACGAGTGCCTCGAGACGAAGGACGGCCCGCACCTCTGGGAGGACCACTTCCTGCCCGAGATCATCGACGGCGACACCGGCGCGGTGCTCGCCGACGGCGAGATGGGCGAGCTCGTGTTCACGTCGCTCACGAAGGAGGCGTTCCCGGTCATCCGGTACCGCACCCGCGACCTCACGCGCCTGCTGCCCGGCACCGCCCGCCCCGGCATGCGCCGCATGGAGAAGATCACCGGACGCAACGACGACATGATCATCCTGCGCGGGGTGAACCTCTTCCCGACGCAGATCGAGGAGCTCGTGCTCGGCATCGAGCAGCTCACGCCGCACTTCGTGCTCGAGCTCTCGAAGGAGGGCCGGATGGACGCGCTGAAGGTGCGCATCGAACGACACCCCGACCTCTCGGTCGAGACGTGCCAGGCCGCCGCGGTCGTGCTCGCGCAGCGCATCAAGGTGCACGTCGGCTCGACCGTCGCGGTGCAGCTCGAGGAGCCTGGCACGCTGCCCCGCAGCGAGGGCAAGTACAAGCGGGTCTACGACCTGCGCAACGGGTGACAACCCTGCCGGTCGAGCGCCGGGTCGAGTGGGCGCGCCAGCGCCGTATCGAGACCTAGGCGCGCCAGCGCCGTATCGAGGCCCGACCTGAGAGACTGGGGGCGATGAGCGAGAACGGAAACCTGCGACGGGGCCGGCCCGGCTACGACCGGCAGGGCATCCTCGACGTCGCCGTCGCCGCGTTCAACGAGTTCGGGTACGACGCGACCTCGATGGGCGTGCTCGCCGAACGGCTCGGCCTCTCGAAGTCGGCGATCTACCACCACTTCGCGTCGAAGGACGAGATCCTCGACCAGGCGCTCGACGCCGCGCTCGGCGGGCTCGAGGGCGTCGTCGACGAGAGCGATGCCGAGGGCGGCCGTGCCGCCGACCGGCTCGACCGGGTGCTGCGCGGCGCCGTGCACGTGCTCGTCGCCGAGCTGCCGTCGGTCACGCTGCTGCTGCGCGTGCGCGGCAACACCGACGTCGAGCGTCGCGCGCTCGCCCGGCGACGCGACTTCGACAAGCGGGTCACGGCGATCGTCGCCGAGGCGCAGGCCGAGGGCACGCTGCGCAGCGACATCGACGCGAGCGTCGTCTCGCGCCTCGCCTTCGGCATGATCAACTCGATCGTCGAGTGGTACCGCCCGGGCGGCCGCGAGAACGCCGACCGCCTCGCCGACGACGTCATCGCGATCGCGCTCGACGGTCTGCGCATGCCGACCGAGAACCGGGTCGACCAGCTGCTGCGCTGAACGGGGCCGGCGGTCGCGCCGGCTCCTCACGATGAAGGGGGAACCACATGCTCGAACCGCTCGCCGACCTGCCGGCCGGGGTGCTCGGGTTCCGAGCCGTCGGCACGATCGAGGCGTCCGACTACCGCGAGGTGCTCGACCCCGCGATCGACGCCGTGCTCGCCGAGGGCCGCAAGCTCGACCTCGTCTTCGTGATGGGCTCCGAGTTCGACCGGTTCTCGTTCGGAGCGATGCTCGAGGACGCGAAGCTCATCGGCCGGCCTCTGTCGGCCTGGCACCGTGCCGCGTTCGTGACCGACCACGATGTGCTCGCCGGCATCGCCACGGCCTTCGGTGGGCTCGTACCCGGCGAGTTCAAGGTGTTCCCGCTCGCCCGGGAGGCCGACGCGATCGCGTGGGTCGCGGCGGCCGTCGAGGCGTAAGGCCTCACCGACCCGCCGGCACGGTGCGGAGTCTCACGCCGTCGCGGTGCGCGCCGGACGGGCGGCCACCGCGGACCGGTGCCACCAGCCCCGGCGAACGGTGCGGACCGCCCCGGTCGCCGATCCGCCGCCCTCGGCGAGACGCTCGGCGATGACGCGACGCCGCTCGAGCTCACGGGCGAGGCGCGCGTCGGCCTCGGCGTTCAAGTGCGGGAACGTGGTCTCCGAGATGTACATGGTGTCGACTCCTTCGGTCGACACTCAGCCTCCGCCCTGAGGTGGCGGCGAGACATCCGGAGATCGCCTTAATTCCTGCCGGGGCCGGCACTGAGGTGCCGCCCCGGACCCCGACTCAGCTCGCCGCGGTGACGGATGCCTCGGGCTCGACCTTCTTCGCAGCCGTGATGCCCTTGCGCAGCGCCATCAGGAGCAGCACGAGCCCCGCCGTGACGATGATGTGGCCGAGGCCCGCGACGCCCGCGATCGCGGCGTTCGACTCCTCGCCGAGCACCGTGAGGGAGCCGTGCCAGACCATCATCGCGCTCGTCAGCAGCACGCCCGCGTTGTAGACCCAGAAGAACCAGCCGAACAGCGGGCTCGCGCTCAGGGTGAACGACTTCTCGAGCGCGAGCACGATGAGCATCATCAGCAGGCCGAGGGCGAGCAGGTGCGTGTGCACGACCGAGAGCTGCGTCGGCGCGCCCTCGACCCAGTCGTTCGCCTTCGTGAACTCGCGGTAGAACAGGCCCGAGCCGAGCCCGAGCACGACGTAGACGACGGCGGCGGTGAAGAGACGGTTCATGGATGTCGCTCCTTCTGTTCGCGCCCAGGTCGGCGCGTTCGCGGGTCGCGCCCGGTCGGCGCGGTCGCGCCCAGTCTGGCGCAGGTGAACCGGTCTCCGCATCGTTCGAAGGTTCGACACGGAGGCTCGACGGAATCCGGCCGACGTACCGGGGGCTACGCGGGCTGCCGCTCCTTCGCGACGAGCGTGAGCACGTCGTAGGTGGCCACGAGCTCGTCGTCCTGGTTCTTCAGCACCGCGTCCCAGCGCACCTCGCCGTACTCGTCGGTCTCGCGCGGCGAGATCTGCTTCGCCGTGAGCTCGACGCGGATCTCGTCGCCGGGCGACACGGGCGTGATGAAGCGCAGGTTCTCGAGGCCGTAGTTCGCGAGCACGGGGCCGGGCTCGGGGTCGACGAAGAGGCCCGCCGCCCACGACACGAGCAGATACCCGTGCGCAACCCGGCCGGGGAAGAACGGGTTCGCGGCCGCCGCCTCCTCGTTCATGTGGGCGTAGAACGTGTCACCCGTGAAGTTCGCGAAGGTCTCGATGTCGTCGAGGGTCACGACGCGCGGCGCCGAGGCCACCTGGTCGCCGATCCGCAGCTCGGCGAGCGACTTGCGGAAGGGGTGCGGCTCCCCGGTCGCCTGGTACGGCCGCGCCGAAGCGCCCTGGTGCCAGACACCGGTGAGCGCGGTGAGCATCTCGGGCGAGCCCTGCACGGCGGTGCGCTGCATGTGGTGCAGCACGGCGCGGATGCCGCCGAGCTCCTCGCCGCCGCCGGCCCGGCCCGGGCCGCCGTGCACGAGGTTCGGCAGCGGCGAGCCGTGCCCCGTCGAGGTGCGCGCGTCGTCGCGGTCGAGGAACAGCACGCGGCCGTTGTACGCCGCGATGCCCGACGCGAGCGCGACGGCGACCTCGGGGTCGTGCGTCGCGACGCTCGTCACGAGCGACCCTCCGCCCTTCGCCACGAGCTCGGCGGCCTCGCCGAGCGAGCCGTAGCCGACGATCGACGACACCGGTCCGAACGCCTCGACCTCGTGCAGCGCCTCCGACGAGGCATCCGCGAACCGCAGCAGCACCGGCGCGACGAACGCGCCGTCGGCGGCCTCGCCCCGCGAGCCGTCGGCGAGGGTGACGGTCGGCGCGCTCGTCGAACCGACGACGACCTCGCCGCCGGCCTGTTCGAGGCGGCCGACCTGGCGCAGCACCTCGTCGCGCTGCTCGAGCGAGGCGAGGGGGCCCATCGTGACACCCTCGGCGCGCGGGTCGCCGACGACGACGCGCTCGGCGATGCGTGCCCGCACCGCGTCGATGACGGCGTCGACGGATCCCTCGGGAACGATCGCCCGGCGGATGGCCGTGCACTTCTGCCCGGCCTTCGTCGTCATCTCGACGACGAGCTGCTTCACGTAGGCGTCGAACTCGGGCGTGCCGGCGACGGCGTCGGTGCCGAGCACCGAGGCGTTGATCGAATCGGTCTCGCTCGTGAAGCGCACGCCGCCCGTCTGCACGGCGTCGTGGGCGCGCAGCCGCTCGGCCGTCGACGCCGAGCCGGTGAAGCCGACGAGGTCGCCGAGGCGCAGCTCGTCGAAGAGCGTCGGCACGCTGCCCGACACGAGCTGCAGCGAGCCGTCGGGCAGCAGGCGCGACTCGACGAGGATGCGCACCATGTGCTCGGCGAGGTAGCCGGTCGGGGTCGCGGGCTTCACGACCGTTGGCATGCCGGCGAGGAATGCCGGCGCGAACTTCTCGAGCGAGCCCCACACCGGGAAGTTGAAGGCGTTGATCTGCACGGCGACGCCGGGAAGCCGCGTGTAGATATGCCGCCCGAGGAATGAACCGTCCTTCGAGAGCGGTTCGACCGCTCCGTCGACGTAGACCTTCGCGTTCGGCATCTCGCGGCGGCCCTTGCCCGAGTAGGTGAAGAGCACGCCGATGCCGCCGTCGATATCGACCCACGAGTCCTGCTTCGTCGCGCCGGTGCGGCTCGAGAGCTCGTACAGCTCGCCCTTGCGCTCGGTGAGCGCGAGCGCCATCTGCTTGAGGAGCACCGCGCGCTGGTGGAAGGTCAGCTCGCCGAGGCTCGCCTGCCCGACCGTGCGCCCGTACTCGAGCGCTGCGCCGAGGTCGAGGCCCTCGGTCGACACCCGGGCGACGACCTCGCCCGTCGAGGCGTCGCGCACCTCGGTCGCCCGCTCGGCGGCCTCGGCGGCGGGCGTCCACCACTCGCCGCGGACGTAGCTCGGCAGCATCTCGGTCATCGTGTTCCTTCCGATCGTCGTCGTTCGGGTCGTGGCTGCGCCGCCGGCGGCGGGCAGTCGCACGTGCGCGCCGCTCACGAGGCATCCCACCGGTAGAAGCCCTCGCCCGTCTTGCGGCCGAGCTTGCCCTCGGCGACCAGGCGGCGCAGCAGGGCGGGCGGTTCGAATCGGTCGCCGAGCGTCTCGGCGAGGTACTCGGCGATGCCGAGCCGCACGTCGAGGCCGACGAGGTCGGTGAGCTTCAGCGGACCCACCGGGTGCTTGTACCCGAGCGTCATCGCGGCGTCGATGTCCTCCGCCGAGGCGACTCCGGCCTCGAGCATGCGGATGGCCTCGAGCCCGAGGGCGACGCCGAGGCGCGATGACGCGAAGCCCGGGGCGTCGGCCACGACGATCGGCGTCTTGCCGATCGCGCGCACCCAGCCGCGCGCCTCGTCGACGAGCGAGGGGTCGGATGCCTCGCCGCGGACGAGCTCGACGAGGGTCGACGCCGGCACGGGGTTGAAGAAGTGCATGCCGATGAACCGGTTCGGCCGCTCGAGCAGTGCGGCGAGCTGGGCGATCGAGATCGACGACGTGTTGGAGGCGAGCGCGGCCCCCGGCGCGAGCACGGTCTCGACCCGGGTGAGCGCATCGATCTTCAGTTCGAGGTCCTCGGGCACCGCCTCGACGACGAGATCGCAGCCCGCGAAGGCGCCGACGTCGGTGCTCGTCGCGAACCGCGCGGCGTAGGCGGCGGCATCCTCGTCGGCGGTGCCGCGCGCGATCGAGGCGTCGACCGACTCGAGCACGCGCGTCGAGGCGCCGGCCGCGGCGTCGGCGTCGCGCTCGACGACCGTGACGCGCGACCCCGCGAGGAGGAACGCGTGCGCGATGCCGGCGCCCATGCGGCCGCCGCCGAGCACGCCGACGGCGGTCGGTGCGCCGGTGACGGTCGTCGCGGAGCGCGGCGTCTCTGAGTCGGTCACTTCTTCCTCTTCTCCAGGAACTCGGTCATGCGCCGCATCTTCTCGGGGCTCTCGAAGAGCACCGCCTGCTCGTCGAGGTCGACGGCGGGGTGGGCCGAGCGCGGCGCACGGAACACGCGCTTGGTCGCCATCGTCGCGGCGCGGTCGTTGCGGGCGATGCGGTCGGCGATCTCGTGCGCGGCGGCGATCAGTTCGGCCGCCGGGTGCACCGAGGTGACGAGCCCGATGGAGAGCGCCTCGGCGGCGTCGATCGTGCGACCGGTCAGCAGCAGTTCGGCGGCGCGGGCGTCGCCCACGATCTCCTTGAGCCGCCAGCTCGCGCCGGCCGCGGCGATGATGCCGAGGCCGGTCTCGGGGTTGCCGATCTTGAGCGACGGGGTCGCGAGGCGGATGTCGGCGGCGTAGGCGAGTTCGGCGCCGCCGCCGAGCGCGTAGCCGTCGAGCGCCGCGATGACGGGCATCGGCAGGTCGGCGATGCGGATGAACGCGTTCGCGTTGATGCCGCGCCTGGCGTCGTGGGCACGCCGGTCGCGCAGCTGCGCGATGTCGGCCCCCGAAGCGAAGACGCCGCCCGCTCCCGTGATGATGAGGATGCGCGGGTCGGCCTCGAGCTCGGCGCACAGCGCGTGCAGGGCGTCGATCGTCGCCTGATCGATCGCGTTGCGCTTCTCAGGGCGGTCGAGGGCCGCGACGACGCGGTCGTGGAGCCGCTCGATGCGCAGGGGAGCGGCGGGCGCCGCGGGGCCGGTGGCGGCCATCACACGCGCTCCACGATGAGGGCCGAACCCTGGCCGACGCCGACGCACATGGTCGCGAGGCCGTAGCGCGATCCCTCGCGCTCCATGCGGCCGAGGAGGGTCACGACGAGGCGCGAACCGCTCGACCCGAGCGGGTGCCCGAGCGCGATGGCGCCGCCGTCGGCGTTGACGATCGCGTCGTCGAGGCCGAGCCGGCGGATACAGGCGATCGACTGCGTCGCGAACGCCTCGTTGAGTTCGATCGAGCCGATGTCGTCGAGGTCGATGCCCGAGCGCTCGAGGGCCTTCTCGGTCGCCGGCACGGGGCCGAGGCCCATGATCTCGGGGGCGATGCCCGCGCTCGTGCCGACGACGATGCGCGCCCGAGGCGTGAGCCCGTAGCGCTCGACCGCGGCGCCGCTCGCGACGACGATCGCCGAGGCGCCGTCGTTGAGCGAGCTCGAGTTGCCGGCGGTCACGACCTCGCCGCCCGGCACCACGGGGCGCAGCCGCGCGAGCGCCTCGAGCGTCGAGTCGGGGCGCGGACCCTCGTCGACGAGGACGTCGCCGCGGTGCGTCGGCACACCGACGATCTCGGCCTCGAACCGGCCGGCGGCGATCGCCGCGGCGGCCCGCTGCTGCGAGCGCAGCGCGAAGGCGTCGGCCTCGGCGCGCGTGATGCCGTCGACGCGGGCGACCTCTTCGGCGGTCTCGGGCATCGAGAACGTCGCCTTGTCACGGGCGACGAGCTCGGGGTTCGGGAAGCGCCAGCCGATCGACGTGTCGTAGGCGGCGCCCGGCTTCGCCCACGCCGAGCTCGGCTTCTGCTGCACCCAGGGCGCCCGCGTCATCGACTCGACCCCGCCGGCGACGATGAGGTCGGCATCGCCGGCCCGGATCGCCTGGGCCGCCATGGTGATCGCCGACATGCCCGAGGCGCACAGCCGGTTGACGGTGACGCCCGGCACCTCGTCGGGCAGGCCCGCGAGCAGCACGGCCATGCGGGCGACGTTGCGGTTGTCCTCACCCGCCTGGTTCGCGGCACCGAGGATCACCTCGTCGATCTCCGCGGCCTCACCGGGCGCGAGCCCCGAGCGTCGCACGGCCTCGCCGACGACGAGCGCGGCCAGGTCGTCGGGGCGGACGGTCGCGAGGGCGCCGCCGTAGCGGCCGACGGGCGTGCGCGCCCCTCCGACGAGATAGGCCTCGGCCATGCGCTCTCTCCTGACTGCGTTGTCCGACGGGGCACCGTGAGCACGGTATCGCCCGGTCGAATTCCTGACCGAGCGTTCGGGAAGTAATTATGGCACGTCACGGCAGTCGCCGCGACATCCCACCCGCCGAAGCCGGCCGAGAACGACGGATGCCTCGGGGCGGCGTGCACCCCGAGGCATCCCTGCGCATCGAAACGATCAGTGGAGCAGGTCGACGTCCTTCGTCTCCTTCACGAGCGAGACGCCGATGAGCGAGATCACGGCGGCGATCGCGATGTAGACGCCGATCGTCCACGAGGCGTGGAACTGGTTCATGAGCGCCTCGGCGATCATCGGGGCGAAGGCGCCGCCGAGGATCGCTCCGAGGGCGTAGCCGATGGAGACGCCCGAGTAGCGCACGTTCGCGGGGAACATCTCGGCGTAGAGCGCGGCCTGCGGACCGTACGAGAGGCCGAGCCCGAACGTCATCACGAAGAGGGCGACGAAGTACCAGAGGATCTCGCCGGTGTCGATGAGGAACCACATCGGCACGGCCCAGAGCGCGAGGAACACGTAGCCGATCTGGAACGTGCGCACGCGCCCGAGCCGGTCGGAGATGCGGCCGCCCCAGAGCGTGAAGATCAGCCAGCCGAACGAGGCGAGCGTCGTCGCGAGGAGCACGGACGGACGGTCCATGCCGAGCACCGCCACCGCGTAGGTGGCGAAGTAGGCGATGAGCAGGTAGCCGGCGGCGTTGTTCGCGATGAAGATGACGGCCGAGAGCACGACCTGCTTCGTGTTCTTGCGGAACAGCTGGCCGAGCGGGGCGGACGACTCCTCGCGGCGGCGCAGCAGCTCCTCGAACACGGGGCTCTCCTCGACGGCGCGCCGGATGACGTAGCCGACGATGATCAGCACGATCGAGAGCAGGAACGGGATGCGCCAGCCCCACGCCATGAACGCCTCGGGCGACATCGAGCTCGTGAGCACCCAGAGCGTGAAGGTCGCGAGGATCATGCCGACCGGCACGCCGATCTGCGGGAAGGCGCCGAAGAAGCCGCGCTTCGCGTTCGGCGCGTGCTCGACGGCCATGAGGGCGGCACCGCCCCACTCGCCGCCCGCCGAGAAGCCCTGCAGGATGCGGAGGAGGATCAGCAGGATGGGGGCGGCGATGCCGATCGCCGCGTAGGTCGGCAGGAGGCCGATGAGCGCGGTCGACAGGCCCATCATCACGAGCGTGAAGACGAGCATCTTCTTGCGGCCGATCTTGTCGCCGAGCCGGCCGGCGACGATCGCGCCGAGCGGACGGAACAGGAACGAGATGCCGATCGTCGCGAACGAGAGCACCTGGGCGAGGCCCGGATTCGATTCG
The DNA here is from genome assembly GCF_058349925.1 of Agromyces solani. Taxonomy (NCBI): domain Bacteria; kingdom Bacillati; phylum Actinomycetota; class Actinomycetes; order Micrococcales; family Microbacteriaceae; genus Agromyces; species Agromyces solani. The sequence goes on along the minus strand of NZ_JBYRER010000001.1, from coordinate 276,412 downwards.
GCGACGGGGGCGAGGAAGAGCGGCGCGAGCACGAGGCCGGCGGCCTGCGCGTAGATGAAGAAGTCGTACCACTCGATCGAGGTGCCGACGAGGGTGCCGGCGAGGACCTTGCGTTCTTCGGCCGTGATGCTTCCGGCCCGGGGGCGGTCGGTGACAGCGGTCATGCGAACTCCGTTGTTCTGGGGGCGGGCGGGGCGCGGTTCGAGATGACTGGGACGTGCCGTGCTCGGACCGCATTTCCTGACCGATTGTTCGGTCGGGAATCCAGAGCGTACCGCATCCGGTCGCCCGTGCGGAAGGCTGTCAGCGGCATCGGGCAGGCTGGAGGTCATGACCGACCTCCGCCCGTCCGCCCTCGATGCCCTGCGCGAACTCGTCGGCCGCGACGACGCGGACTTCCACGACGGCCAGTTCGAGGCGATCGAGGCGCTCGTCGAGGGGCGCCGGCGCGCCCTCGTCGTGCAGCGCACCGGCTGGGGCAAGTCGGCCGTCTACTTCGTCGCGACGCTGCTGCAGCGCCGGGCGGGCGCAGGCCCGACCCTGCTCGTCTCGCCGCTCATCGCCCTCATGCGCGACCAGATCGCCGCCGCCGAGCGCGCGGGCGTGCGCGCCGTGGCGATCAACTCGACGAACGCCCACGAGTGGCGCGACGTCGAACAGCAGCTCGCCGCCGACGAGGTCGACGTGCTGCTCGTCTCGCCCGAGCGGCTCAACAACCCCTCCTTCCGCGAGACGCAGCTGCCCGCCCTCGTCGACCGCATCGGGCTGCTCGTCGTCGACGAAGCGCACTGCATCAGCGACTGGGGGCACGACTTCCGCCCCGACTACCGGCGCCTCCGCGAGCTCATCGCGCGCATGCCGGCCGACGTGCCGGTGCTCGCGACGACCGCGACGGCGAACAGCCGCGTCGTCGCCGATGTGGCCGAGCAGCTGGGGGCGACCGCAGCGGGGCTCGTGGTCCCGGGTGACGGGGCGGATGCCTCGGCCGACGTGCTCACGATCCGCGGTCCGCTCGCCCGCGCCTCGCTGCGGCTCGGCGTGCTGCGCCTGCCCGACTCGCCGAGCCGGCTCGCGTGGCTCCTGAACCACCTCGACGAGCTGCCGGGCTCGGGCATCATCTACACGCTGACGGTCGCCGCGGCGAACGACACCGCCCGGCTGCTGCGCGAGCACGGTCACGCCGTGCGGGCGTACACCGGCCAGACCGACCCCGACGAGCGCGCCGAGTCCGAGGCAATGCTGAAGCGCAACGAGGTCAAGGCGCTCATCGCGACGAGCGCACTCGGCATGGGCTTCGACAAGCCCGACCTCGGCTTCGTGCTGCACCTCGGCGCCCCGTCGTCGCCGGTCGCCTACTACCAGCAGGTCGGCCGCGCCGGCCGCGCGACCGAGTCGGCCGACGTGCTGCTCATGCCGGGTACCGAAGATCCCGACATCTGGCACTACTTCGCGACGGCGTCGATGCCCGACGAGGAGCGGGCGGGCCGGGTCATCTCGGCCCTCTCCCCCGACCGGCCCACCTCGACGCCGGCGCTCGAGGCCATGGTCGACATCCGGCGCACGCCGCTCGAGCTCCTGCTCAAGGTGCTCGACGTCGACGGGGCCGTGCAACGCGTGCAGGGCGGCTGGGTCGCGACGGGCGAGCCGTGGGTCTACGACGGCGAGCGCTACCGGCGCATCGCCGCCGAGCGCCTCGCCGAGCAGCAGCACATGCTCGAGTACGAGACGACCGACGGCTGCCGCATGGAGTTCCTGCAGCGCTCGCTCGACGACGACACGGCGACGCCGTGCGGCCGCTGCGACAACTGCGCGGGCGCCTGGTACGCGTCGAGCATCGGCGGCGAGGCATCCGCAGCGGCTCGCGGTGCCCTCGACCGCGTCGGCGTGCCGATCGAGCCGCGGGCGCAGTGGCCGACGGGCGCCGACCGGCTGGGCGTCCCGGTCAAGGGACGCATCTCCCCCGACGAGCGCGCCGCCGAGGGGCGCGCGCTCGCGCGGCTCACCGACCTCGGCTGGGGCGGCACGCTGCGCGAGCTCTTCGCCGCGGGCGCGGTCGACGCGCCGGTGCCGCCGCGCGTGCTCGACGGCTGCGTGCGCGTGCTCGCCGAGTGGGGCTGGGCCGAACGGCCCGTCGCGGTCGTCGCGATGCCCTCGCGCTCGAGGCCGCAGCTCGTGGACTCGCTCGCCCGCGGCATCGCCGACATCGGACGACTCCCCTACCTCGGCGCGCTCGAGCTCGTCGACGGCGGTCCGACGGGGCAACCCGGTGGCAACAGCGCGTTCCGCCTCGCCGGCGTGTGGGGGCGGTTCTCCGCGGCCGGGCTCGATGTGCCGGCCGGACCGGTGCTGCTCGTCGACGACCAGGTCGACAGCCGCTGGACCCTCACGGTCGCCGCGCGCGAGCTGCGCGCGGCCGGGGCGACCGAGGTACTGCCCTTCGCGCTCGCGGTCCGGGGTTAGCCGGCCTCAGCCCTCCGACGGCGCCTCCGTGTCGGCGGGCGCCTCGGTGCCGGTCGGCTCGTCGCTCGCGGCGGGCGGCTCCGTCGGAGCGGGCGACGGCGTCGACGGCGGGCCGAAGAGCCGCCACGATCCCGCCGCGCACTCGTAGAACTGCACCGTCGCGGTGTCGATGTAGACGTCGCCGTTCGTCGTGCACGTGTCGGCCGCGGGGGCGCCGACGCCGAGCAGCACCTGGGTGCCCGGCGTTCCGGCCTCGCCCTGCTCGCCCTGCTCCCCCTGTTCGCCCTGTGCTCCGGTCGCGCCGGTCTTCCCGGTGGCGCCCGTGAGGTTCTCGGCGGCGGATTCGCGGATGTTGCCGACGAGGGTCCACTCGCCGTCCTCGAAGAGGTACACGTCGGAGGTCGTGATGTCGATGTAGACGTCGCCGTCGTAGCCCTTGCCCGCCTCGGGAACGCCGCTGCCGGCGCGAACGGCCGACCCGGCGGGCAGGATCTCCTCGAGCGCCTCCTCGTAGGCGGTCTCGTCGACGGTCGCGGTCGGCGTGGGCGTCGGAGCCGCCTCGGGCGTGCCGCCTCGCGCGAGCCACGAGCCGAGGAAGGCCGCGACGAACGACAGCACGACGATGATGACGCCGAACCAGATGAGCATGGTCCGGCTCACGGCCGGCTGGGCCGCGGTTGCGGCGGCCCCGGGGGGTGCCGGCGTTCCGGGATCCGGCCGGCCGGCGGGTGGAGCGGGCTGCGGGTTCTGCTCGTCGGTCATGCGGGTGCGCCTCCCCATCGCGCTCCCGCCCGAGCCCCGACGGCCGTGCCGGGGAGTCGCGTCGCGCTCATGCTAGCGGCGCGACTCCCGCAGGCTCAGGAGGCGGACGCGTCGGTCGCCGTGTCGGCCACGCGACCGACCTCGACGAGCACGGCGTCGCCGAGGCGCACGTCCTCGAAGTCGACCTCGATCTCGGCGCGGCCGAGCATCTCGCTCAGGCGGCGCTGGCGGTTGCGCGGGATGAGGGTGACGACGCGGCCGGCCTTGCCGGCACGGCCCGTGCGGCCGGCACGGTGCAGGTACGTCTTGTACTCGTCGGGCGCATCGGCCTGGATCACGAGGTCGATGTCGTCGACGTGGATGCCTCGTGCCGCGACATCCGTCGCGACGAGCACGTCGACCCGGCCGCTCGTGAGCTGCTGCAGGTTGCGGGTTCGGCGCGACTGGTTCAGGTCGCCGTGGAGGGCGACCGCGCGGATGCCGGCGTCTTCGAGGTGGTCGGTGAGGTCCTCGGCGAAGGCCCGCGTGCGACTGAAGACGAGCGTCTTGCCCTCGCGGTTCGCGAGCTCGGCGACGATGTCGCGCTTGTCGCGGTTGTCGATGACGAAGACGCGGTGGTCGATCGTCGACGAGGCCTGGTCCTCACCGGCGACCTCGTGCACGGCGGGGTCGACGAGGAACTCGTCGACGAGCGCGGCGACGCCCGTGTCGAGGGTCGCCGAGAACAGCAGCTTCTGGCCGCCGGGCGCGGTGCGGCGGATGATGCGCTGCACGGGCTCGAGGAAGCCGAGGTCGCACATGTGGTCGGCCTCGTCGAGCACGGTGATGACGACCTCGGAGAGGTCGAGGCGGCCCTGCTCGATGAGGTCCTCGATGCGGCCCGGGGTGCCGATCACGATGTCGACGCCGCGCTGCAGCGCACCGACCTGGCGCCCCTGGGGCACGCCGCCGTAGATCTGGGTGGTGAACAGGCCCACGCTCTGCGCGATCGGCTGCACGGTGCGGTCGATCTGCAGGGCGAGCTCACGGGTCGGCGCGAGGATGAGCGCGCGGGGCTTGCGGCCCATCTGGCGGCGGCCGCCGGACTTGCCCGACGCGGCCCAGAGCTGCATGAGCCGCTCGACCGCGGGGGCGCCGAAGGCGATCGTCTTGCCCGAGCCCGTGCGTCCGCGGCCGAGCACGTCGCGCCCCTCGAGCACGACGGGGATCGTGGCGGCCTGGATCGGGAACGGCGAGACGGCGCCGAGCTCGTCGAGCGTGCGCACGACGTTGCCGCCGAGACCGAGGTCGGCGAAGGTCACGCCCTCGACGGCGTCGGCCGTGATGGCCTCGGCGGCCAGGCGCTCGAGCACGACGTCGTCGTTCGGCGAGAAGCGGGGGGCCTCGTCGCGGGCGGGGAAGAAGTTCGAGGGCCGGCGCTCGGAGTCGCGGAAGCCGGGACGGTCGAACTCGCGGCGGGGGCCGCGGTCGTTGCGGTCGTACGAACGAGCGGGGCGCTCGTCACGGTCGAACCGGCGCGGCGCACGGTCGTCGCGATCGAACGAACGGGCCGGGCGCTCGTCACGGTCGAACCGGCGCGGCGCACGGTCGTCACGATCGAACGAACGGGCCGGGCGCTCGTCACGGTCGAACCGGCGCGGCGCACGCTCATCACGGTCGTACCGGCGAGGGCCGCGGTGGTCGCGGTCGAACGAACGCGGCGCGCGGTCGTCGCGATCGAAGGACCGGGCGGGACGGTCGTCGCGGTCGCGACGGGGCGCGCGGTCATCGCGGTCGTACGAGCGGGCGGGACGGTCGTCGCGACCGTTCCGGTCGTACGAGCGGGCCGGGCGATCCTCGCGGTAGTGCGGACGTGCGGGGCGGTCGCCGTGCTCGCGTCGAGGCGCACGGTCGTCGCGGAACCCGCCGCGCTCGTCGCGACCGGGGCGGTCGGCGCGGTGCGGCGTCCGGCCCGATGCGACGCGCTCTTCGCGCGACCAGCGCTCCTTGCGGGGCGCCTCCTCCTCGGGGCGGTACCCGCGATGGCCGGGACTGCGAGAACCGGCCTTCTGCGCGCCGCGGCCCTTGCCGCCCTTCGCGTACGACGGGTCGAAATTGGCGGCCGGTCGGCCGCCCTTCGGCTTCTTGTTCTTGGGCATGGTGTGACTTCCTGGGTTGTACGACAGGTACATGGCGGCGTCGCTGCGAGCGCAGCACGCCGAGAACCCGGAACATCGTCGACCGGGGCCGTTCACATACGGTGACTATCCGCGGCCGGACGCCGCAGAACCGGCCCTTCTGACTCACAAACCCATCCGCGCGAACGCGGTGTCAAGAACCGACCCGTCGAGGATACCGGAAATCGGCTGGGAAACCCCCGTGCAGACCGCGAAACCTGCGCGAAACGCGCGCCGCCTACGCTCGGGCCATGCCGACCGAACGAGTCCGCCCCGAAGCATCCGTCGTGATCGCGATCGAACCGCCTCGCCAACCCGAGGTCGAGCGACTGCTCGAGGGCAGCACCGAGTACTCGCGCAGCCTGTACCCACCCGAAGCGTGTTTCCTGCTCGACGTCGCCCAGCTCGAGCGGCCGGAGGTGCGCCTGTACGTCGCGCGCGACGCGGAGGGCACGGCGGTCGGCATCGCGGCCCTCGTCGACGACGAGCCGTCGAACGCGGCGGCTGCGGCGTCAGCGGGGTCGCCGGCGCGCGGGGAGCTCAAGCGGATGTTCGTCGACCCGGCCGGGCGCGGGCTCGGCGTCGCCGGCGCCCTCCTCGCCCGCATCGAGTCCGACGCGGCCGAGCGCGGCATCGGCGAGATCGTGCTCGAGACGGGGCCGCGGCACCTGCCCGCCCTCGCGCTGTACGAGAAGCACGGCTACCGGCGCATCGAGCAGTTCGGCCAGTACGTCGGCGAGGAGTTCAGCGTGTGCCTGGCGAAGGACCTCGCGCCGGCCTGAGCACTGCCGGGCGGGCGAATGAGCAATCGCTACCCATCCGCGCGGGAGGCGCCGCGGGCCATCGTGGGACCAGACCCCGCGAAAGGACCCGCACCATGCTCCGCCTCCTCTCCGCCGTCGGGCTCGGCGTCGCCGTCGGCGGCCTGATCGGCTCGATCGTCACCGGCGACCCCCGCTACTCGATGCTGTGGGGCATCGCCCTCACGGTCGGCCTGCTCGCGGGCACCGCTTCGATCTTCACGACGAGCCGTCGGGCCGTCGCCGTCGCGACCGATCCGACGGGCGAACTCGCCCTTGCACGGGTGGAGCGGATCCGGCGGACGAGCATGACCGTGAACGACCAGCCGCAGTGCGAGTTCGTGCTCACCGTCGCACCCCGCCACCGCGCCGCGTACACGACCGTGCACCGCGAGATCGTCGACCTCGTCGCGTTGCCGCGACTGCAGCCCGGCTCCGTCGTCGTGGTGCGCCGGCCGGTCGAGGCGAAGGCGAACGTCGTGCTCGAGCTCGAACCTCCCGACGACTGGGAGCGGCTGCGCGAGGCCGAGCGACTGCGCACGGGCACCGACCGGACGATCCCGCTCGCCGCAGCCGCGCCGGCGTGGCCGAGCGAGCCCGAGACCCTGCTCGGCATTCCGAAGGTTCGGTCGAACCCCGTGCACACCGTCGTGTTCGTCGCGGTGCTCCTCGTCGCCGCCGCCGCGACGCTCGTGCCCGCGTACGCCACGATCGGCCGGACGGTCACCGCGATCGCCTCGGGCGACCCGGCAGCCGCGGGCGTCGTCGAGGGCGACCGCCACGAGGAGATCGTCGAAGCGCTCGTGCGCGAGGTCGGCGGGCCGCAGTTCACGAGCGTCGCGTTCTACGACGGCTACGCGCTCGCGACCGCGCCGTCGTCGCCGGGGGCGCTCACGATCGACGACTACCAGTACCGCTACGACCGCACCGAGCACCAGGGTCCCGAGCTCATCCAGCCCGATGATCCGGAGGGATCGCTCTTCGACGTCTCGACGGTCGACTTCTCGCAGGTCCGCGAGCTCATCGCCGCGGCGGAGGCGGAGAGCGGAATCACCGACCCCGACTCGGTCATCGTGATCTTCGAGCGCGCGATGGCGGCCGACGAGACCGGCGAGCGGCCGGTGCAGGCGATGGTGCTGCTCGACTCGCCCTACGACGACGCGACCGTGATCTTCGACGCGACCACGGGAGAGCTGCGCGCGTGAGCCGGCCGCCCCGCCCGGACTTCCCGGCCCGGAACGGCGCGCATGAGCCGGGCCGCGACCTCGCGGTCGCGGCCCGGCTCCCCGTTTCACGCTTCAGCTCATTCGCCTCCGATCGTCGCGACCCATGGGTAGGTGAGCTGCACCGCCGCGGTCGGCGCCCCGGTCAGCCCCTCGCCGAGGAACACCGCGTTGTACGGGGTGTAGATCGGCAGCCACGTCGGGTCGTCGACCGCGATCTGCTGCGCGGCGATGAGCGCGGCGGCGCGGGCGTCGGCGTCGGCGGTCGCCCGCGACGCGTCGAGGTCGGCGTCGAAGTCGGCGTTCGACCACCCGGCGAGATTGAAGAAGTTGTCGCTCTCGAGGTACTGGTAGATCTGCGTCGGGTCCGGGAAGTCCGTCTGCCACAGCGAGAAGATGAGGTCGATGCCGTCGCGCGCCCCGGCGTCGCTGTAGAGCGCGTTGTAGCCGTCGGCCGGCAGCGACGTGAGCTCGGCCTCGAGGCCGATCGCCTGCGCGGCGCGCTGCACCTCTGCGCCGATGATCGGCATCTCGGCCTGCGAGTTCGTCACCGCGATCGTGATCGGCTCGCTCGGCGCTCCGGCCTCCTCGACGAGCTGCTTCGCCTCCTCGATGCCGCCGCGGGCGTCGGCGATGCCCTGGTACGCCTGCTCGAAGTCGTCACGGGCGAAGCCCCAGGTGCCGGGCGACGCTGGTGCCGCGAGCGGGTCGGCGGCGCCGCCGACCGCGGCCTGGATGATGCCCTGCTGGTCGATGCTGAGCGCGAGCGCCCGGCGGATGCGCGGGTCGGCGAGCGGCCCGGTGAGGTCGGTCACCATGCCCACGTAGCTGCCCGAGGTGCGCCCGAAGGCGAGCGTGCCCGCACCGCTCGATCCGAGGCGGGCGTAGCCCGAGGCCGGCACGCCCCAGGTGCCGTCGGTCTCGCCCGAGAGCAGGGCGTTCACGCGGGCCGCGGGGTCGCGCACGAACGAGAACTCGACGGCCTTCACGAGCGAGGGCAGCGAGTCGTCCCAGTAGCCGTCGAAGCGCTCGAGCGCGATGCCCTCGCCGGCCCGCCACGACGCCAGCTCGTACGGCCCGGTGCAGTCGACCTCGGAGCCGGGCCCTCCGAAGTCCTCGCCCTGCGCCTCGGTCGAAGCGCGGCCCACGATGCGGCCGGCGCCCGTCGCGAGCGCCTGCGGGAGGGTCTGGTCGGGCGCGGTCAGCGTGATCGTGACCTCGTCGGGCGAGGTCGCGACGATGTCGGCGACGTTCGCGTACACGGCGGTGTGGAACGAGCCGAGCTCGTCGCTGCGGGCGCGATCCAGGCTGTATACGACGTCGTCGGCCGTGAGCGGCGCACCGCTGTGGAAGGTCACGCCGGGTCGCAGGGTGTAGACGAGCGTCAACGGGTCGGGCTGCTCGACCGATTCGGCGAGCGCGGGCTCGATCTCGAAGTCGGGCGAGATGCGCATGAGGCTCTCGCAGACGTTCGAGAGCACCTCCATCGGCGGGAAGTCGTTCGGGTAGATCGGGTCGAGCGAGCTCGGCTCGGCGTAGAGCGCCCAGTCGAGCCGGTCGACCTCGCTCGTGGGGGCGGGCAGTGCGTCGGTGAGCTCGGGCTTCTCGTCCTTCGACGAGGTCGGCTCTGAGGCGGTGCAGCCGACGAGCAGGGCCGCGACGGCGATCGCCGCGACACCTCCTGCGGCTCGGAACGGGCGGTGGGACATCGACATCGATCTCTCCAGGTGGGGGAAGCGGCGCGACCGTGCGGTCACGCGGATTGGCGGAGGAAACTGCGGCGATCGCTGGAGACCCGGTCGGGGTCCCAGCCGGGTCTGGGCACGCTGCTGAGGAGCAGGCGCGTGTACGCGTGCTGCGGGTCGCGCAGCACGCGCTCGGTCGTTCCCGACTCGACCACCTCGCCGCGGAACATGACGATGAGTTCCTCGGTGACCGATCGGACGACCTCCAGGTCGTGGCTGACGAACAGGATGGCGACCCCGGTCTCGGCGCGGATGCGCGCGAGCAGCTTGAGGATCTGCGCCTGCACCGAGACGTCGAGCGCGCTCGTGGCCTCGTCGAGGAGCACGAGCCTGGGCGACGCGGCGAGCGCCCGGGCGATCGCGACCCGCTGGCGCTGTCCGCCGGAGAGGTCGCGCGGCATCGCCGTGCGGGCGCGCTCCGGCAGGTCGACCTGGTCGAGCAGCTCGCGGCGCCGTGCGGTGCGGGCGGCGCCGCGCAGTCCGGTGTGCAGCGCGATGATCTCGTCGATCGTCTCCTCGGGCGTCTGCCGCGGATCGAGGCTCTGGTACGGGTCCTGGAAGACCATCTGCATGATGCCCGCGCGGGCGTGCCTCGCCCTGCGGCTCGATCGCGCCTCGAGCGGTTCGCCGGCGACGACGATGCGCCCCGAGTCGGGCTGCTCGATGCCGGTGATGAGGCGCGAGAGCGTCGTCTTGCCCGAGCCCGATTCGCCGACGACGCCGAGCGCGCCGCCTTCGGCGAGTGCGAAGCTCACGTCGCGCACGGCCTGCACGCGCCCCTGGTCGTAGCTCTTCGAGAGCGATTCGACGGCGAGGATGTCGCTCATCGGGCGTCTCCCATCGGTTCGGATGCCTCGGCGCGGGTCTCGGCGGGCAGGTACGGGTCGGCCGGCATCGGCGAGCCGTCCAGCATGGATGCCTCGGCGGAGGCCTGCCACGCGGCGTCGAGCGCGAGTCGCGAGGGCATCGCCGCCAGGAGCTTGCGCGTGTACGGGTGCTGGGGGCGCTCGAAGGCGTCGAGGGCGGGACCATGCTCGACGACCCGGCCGGTCTGCATGACGTGGATGCGGTCGCAGCTCGCCGCGGCGAGGTCGAGGTCGTGCGTCACGAACACGATCGCGAGCCCGCGCTCCTCGCGGAGGCGGCGCAGGAGGCCCATGATCTCGGCCTGCGTCGTGACGTCGAGCGCGGTCGTCGACTCGTCGGCGAGCAGCAGCCGCGGCTCGGTCGAGAGGGCCGAGGCGATCATCACGCGCTGCAGCATGCCGCCCGACAGCTCGTGCGGATAGCGCCCCGCGAGCACGTCGGCGTCGGGCAGGCCCACCTCGTCGAGCAGGCCCAGCACCTTCTCGTGCGCCCGGCGCTTGTCCCAGCCGCGCGTGTGCCGCAGCCCGTCGGCCACGAAGGCGCCGATGCGCTGGTACGGGTTCACGTGCGCCCGCGGGTCCTGGAAGATCATCGCGGCGTGCTCGCGCCGGACGGCGAGCACGGTCGCCCGATCGGCGCCGACGACCTCGCGGCCGTCGACCCGGATCGATCCCGTGACCCTCGAGCCGTGCGGCTGCAGGCCGACGACGGCGCGCAGCGTCATCGACTTGCCGGAGCCCGACTCGCCGACGAGGCCCACGATCTCCCCGGCGCCGCACGACAGCGAGACGCCGTCGAGGATGCGGTCGGACCGCTCCCGGTTCGCGATGTCGAGGCCCAGGTCCTCGATGCGGAGCACGTCGCCCGAGGCATCCCCCTCGGGTGCCGGCGCCGCCTGGGCGCCCAGCGAGCCGATCATGCGCTGGTCCTCCTCACGCGCTCTGCGATGCCCTCGCCCAGCAGGCTGAAGCTGACGACGGCGATGACGATGACGATGCCGGGTGCGAGCGCGGGGGCCGGCGAACCCTGGATGAGCGCGGCCTGGCCGGCCGCGACCATCGCGCCCCAGTCGGCCTCGGGCGGCTGCACGCCGAATCCGAGGAACGAGAGGCCGGCGAGGTCGATCATCGCGTAGCCGAAGCAGAGCGTGGCCTGTGCGAGCACGAACGGCGCGATGTTCGGCACGAGGTGCAGCGACGTGATGCGCCACGCCGACATGCCCTGGAGTTCGAGCGCCTTGACGTACGGCGTCTCGCGTTCGGCGAGGGCGACGCTGCGCGTCGTGCGCGCCATGTACGGGATGTAGGCGATGGCGAGCGCGAACACCGTCGCGCCGAGGCCGGGGCCGAAGACCGCGACGATGAGGATGGCGAGCAGCACGCCGGGGAAGGCGAACAGGATCTCGACGATCCGGGAGAGGGTGCCGTCGACCCAGCCGCCGCGCCAGGCCGACACGACGCCGACCGTCACGCCGACGAGGGTCGACCCGATGACGACCCCGAGCGGGCCGAGCAGTGAGATGCGGGCGCCCCAGATGATCCGGGAGAGCACGTCGCGGCCGGCCTCGTCGGTGCCGAGCGGGTGCGCGAGGGACGGCGGCTGCAGGGCGTCGATGAGCGACACCTGGTTCGGGTCGTAGGGTGCGAGGATCGGGGCGAAGATCGCGACGAGCACGAGCACGGCGAGCGCGATGACCGCCGCGACCGTCAGGCCGTCGCCGCGGTGGCGGATCGCGAGCCAGGACCGGCGGGTCAGCAGGTGGGTCGACCGGGTCTCGGTCGTGGGCAGCGTCATCGCGCACCGCCCTTCGCACGGGCCCGGGGTTCGAGCAGCGGGTACAGCAGGTCGACGATGAGGTTCGAGACGACGAACACCGCGACGATGATGAGGATGACCGCCTGCACGACGGGGAAGTCCTTGACGTTGACCGCCTGCACGAGCAGCGACCCGATGCCGTTGAGGCCGAACACCGTCTCGACGATCGTGGTCGTGACGAGCAGGCCCGAGATGACGAGGCCGGCGAGGGTGACGACCGGCACGATGCCGCCGCGGAACGCCTGCCCCCAGATCACCCGGTTCGAGGAGAACCCGCGCACCCGCGCGGTCTCGACGTACTCCTTGCGGAGCGCGCCGATCATGGAGGTCCGCGTCGTCCGGAGCACGAGCGCGGCCGACGAGAGGGCGAGCGCGATCGCGGGCAGCGTCAGGTGCCAGATGCGGTCGAGGAACCCGGTCCCCGCGCCGAACGCGGGGAACCAGCCGAGCGTGACCGCGAAGAGGGAGGTGAGCGCCATCGCGACGACGAACGACGGGGTCGCCATCGCGACGGTGCCTGCGACGATCGCGGTGCCGTCGACGGCACCGCGCTTCACGGCCGCGAGCACCCCGACGAGCACGCCCACGACGAGGATGACGACCGCGGCGTAGACCACGAGCATCGACGTCGTCGGGACGCGGCTCGCGATGAGCTCGGCGACGGGCTGGCGGAACTGGATCGACAGCCCGAAGTCGCCGTGCAGCACACCGCCGAGCCACAGCAGGTACTGGGTCAGGAACGGCTCGTCGAGGTGGTACTGGTCGCGGATCGCCTGGAGGGTCTCCGCGGTGACCGAGTTGCCGCGCACGAGGAACGACTCGGGCGAGCCCGGTGCGAGGTACATCGCACCGAACACGATGAACGAGGTGGCGACGAGCACGAGCAGGAGCGACGCGAGCCGTCTCGCCGCCGCCGGCATCCAGGTGCTCATCCGGCTGCGCCGATCATCGCCGCCCACGGCGAGTGGAGCTGCACGTAGGAGGCCGGGGCCCCGGTCGCGCGAGCGTTCAGGAACATCGTGTTGTACGGCGCGTACAGCGGGATCCAGAGGGTCTCGTCGACGACGATCCGCTGCGCATCGATGATCGACTGCGCGCGCTCGGCAGGGTCGGAGTGCGCGCCCGCGGCGGCGATCAGCTCGTCGTACTCGGGGTCGGAGAACCCGAAGAAGTTGTAGAAGTTCCCCGTCTCGAAGTAGCGGTACATCTGCAGGGGGTCGGCGAAGTCGGTGCCCCAGCCGGTGAGGTAGAGGTCGATGCCCTTGCGCGACTCGGGGTCCGTGTAGACCGCGTAGTACTGGTCGACGGGAATCGACTTCAGCTCGACGTCGAGGCCGATCTTCTCGGCGGCCGACTGGATCTCGGCGCCGATCACGGGCGTCTGGGCCTCGGCCGTGGTCGTGGCGAGCACGATCGGCTCGGCGGGCGCGTCCGTCGTCGCGAGCAGCTCCTTCGCGCCGTCGATGTCGAGGGTCGCGCTGTCGATGTCGTCCCAAGCGGCCTGGAACGCCTCGCGTTCGTAGCCCCACGTGCCGGGCACGGCAGGCGCGCGCTGCTCCCGGCCCGCGCCCTGGATCGCGACGTCGATGATCGCCTGCCGGTCGATCACCATCGACAGGGCCTCGCGGACGACCGGGTCGGCGAGCGGGCCCGTCGGGTCCATCACGATGGCGTTGTAGCCCTGCGTGCTCGGCCCGTAGTAGACGGACCCGACGCCCGACGACGCGAGCCGGTCGATCGAGGCGGGCGCGACCTCCCACGTGCCGTCGAGCGAGCCCGAGAGGAGGCCGTTCACGACCGCGGCCGGGTCGCGCACGATGTCGAACTCGACCGTCTCGGTCTTCGCCCGCAGCGACTCGTCGAAGTAGTCGTCGTCGCGCACGAGGGTGATCGACTGCCCCGACGCCCATTCCGAGAACTCGTACGGGCCCGCGCAGTTGACGCCGCCCTGCGGCGTGCCGTACTCGTCGCCGAGCGCCTCGACCGTCGCCGCGCTCTCGACGATGCCCGCCGGGCTCGACATGTAGGCGTTGAACAGCTCGTCGGGCGCCGAGAGCTTCACGGTGACCTCGAGCGGCCCCGTCGCCTCGATCGAGGCGACGTTCGCGAACGCCCCCGACCAGAACGAGCCGGCCTCGGGGTCGAGGTGGCGTCGCAGGCTGAACACGACGTCGTCGGCGGTGAGCGGCGTGCCGTCGTGGAAGGCGACGCCGTCGTGGAGACGGTAGACCCAGGTCGTCGGGTCGGGGTGGTCGAACGACTCGGCGAGCGCGGGCTCGAGCGTGAGGTCTGGCGCGAGCCGCAGCAGCCCCTCGCAGACGTTGGCGAGGATCGATCCGGTCGAGTTGTCGGCGTTGTAGATCCAGTCGAGCGAGGCGGGCTCGCTCGAGACCGCCCAGGCGATGCGGTCGAGCTCGCCCGTCGGCTCGGGCGTCAGCTCGACGACCTCGACCGACGACGACGAGGACGCCTCGTCGCTCGCGGCCGGGGGCGTGCAGCCGGTGAGCGCGAAGAGCGCCACCGCGCCTCCGGCGATCATGGCGTTGCGTGCGGTCGTTGCGGTGCGCCTCATCACTGCTCCTCACTCCATCGTGGGTCGGTGCTCGCGACGGCACCGGGTCGCGGAGGGGGCACCGCGCTTTGGGATACCACTCGGCCGTCTGCCGATGAGTAAACACGGACCGTTCGGGACTGTCAAGGGAATGTAACGTTCTTTTTCCGAGAAGTAACGTTCCATTTCTGGGGCGAATGGGCTACCGTGACATCGGCGACGGGATGGTCGGGGCTCCCACCGGCCCGTCGCGACGCACTTGCGAAGGAGCATGACAGTGAGCGAACCGTGGATCCTGATCACGGGCAACGGCGCATTCGGCGACACCGCCGAGCGCGTCGACCTGCACTACCCGGTGAACCCGAGCGGCCGGCTGGCCGTCGACCTCGACGGCGAGGTCATCGCGGGCCACCGCGTGGTGGGTCGCAGCCTCGACTGGCGGCTGCACCCCCGCGAGGCGCTCGCGCCGCTGCTCGACGCCGCGACCGACCGCCCGCCCGCGATCGTCATCTCGACCGGGGTGTTCTCCGGCCGCACGACCGTCACGGTCGAGCGCACGGCGGTGAACGTGCAGGACTTCCAGTTCGCCGATGACGACGGCTGGCGGCCCGCGGGCGAGCCCGTCGAGGCATCCGGCCCCACCGCCTACCTCGCGACCCTGCCCATCAAAGCGATGACGCACGCGATGCGCGACCGCGGCGTTCCCGCCCTCGTGTCGAACTCGGCGTCGACGCACGGCTGCAACGCGATCATGTACACGGCGCTGCACCTCATCGCCGAGCGCGAACTGCCGACGCGCGCGGGCTTCATCCACCTGCCCGACACCCCCGAGCACGTGGCCCGGGTGGGCAGCAACGGGCCGAGCATGGACCTCCGGCTGCAGGCGGAGGCGCTGCGCGTCGCCGCCGAAGCCGCGATCGAGCACGCCGACGGCGACCTCGACGTGCCCGCGAACGAATGGGAGTGGTGAACCGCGCATGACCTCGCTCACCATCAGGGACGCCTCCATCCACGGCCTCGACGGCCGGCACGACGTCGTCGTCCGCGACGGCCGCGTCGCGCGCATCGACCCCGCGGGCGCGGAAGGGGATCCCGCGCCCGCGGCACCTCTCGGCAGCGCCCCGGGCGCCCCGGTGCTCGACGCCCGGGGCGGGCTGCTCTCGCGCGCCTTCGTCGAGCCGCACCTGCACCCCGACAAGTCCTTCAGCCTCTCCGAGCTCGATCCGGCCGAGGCATCCCGGCTCGATCACTTCACGCGCGCCGCCCGCATCAAGGCGGGCTTCACGCCCGATCGCGTGGCCGACCGCGCTCGGCGCGCGTTCGAGCTCGCCGCGTCGAACGGCGTGACCCGGCTGCGCGCCAACATCGACATCGACTCGATCGCGGGACTCCGCGGATTCGAGGGCGTCATGCGGGCGCGCGACGAGGTCGCCCCGATCCTCGACGTCGACGTCGTCGCCTTCCCGCAGGAGGGCCTCGCCCGCGACCCCGGTGCGGTCGGGCTGCTGCGTGAAGCGCTGCGCCAGGGCGCGCACCTCATCGGCGGCTGGCCGAACGTCGAGGAGGGCGACGATGCGCAGCGCGCCCACGTCGCCACCGTCTTCGACCTCGCCGAGGAGTTCGGCGTCGACGTCGACATCCACGCCGACTGCTGGCTCGACCCGCGCGAGCGCATGCTCGAGGTCATCGCCGACGAGACCATCGCCCGCGGGTTCCAGGGACGGGTGCTCGCGAGCCACTGCTGCGGCCTCGAGCGCTACTCCGACGACGACGCGCGCCGGGTCGCCGACCGGGTCGCCGAGGCCGACGTGCGCGTCGCGATCATCCCGCTCAACCTCGTCGACGGCGGGCCGCGCGGACTCTCGCGGCCGCACCTGCTGCGGCGCGCGGGCGCCGAGGTGATCGTCGGCAGCGACAACCTCAACGATGGCTGGTACCCGCTCGGCACGCAGAACCCGCTCGACCGCGCGTACATGGCGCTCGTCGGCGGCGGCTTCGCCGACGACGAGGTCGACGACGTCTGGCACATGGTCGCGGGCGGTGCGGCGCACGCGCTCGACGACCCGACGAGGGCGGATGCCTCCGCCGCCGCGGCGACCGACGTCCGCGTCGGCATGACGGCCGACCTCGTGCTGTTCGCCGCGCGCGACCGCGCCGAGGCGCTCCGCCGTCCGGGCGGGGCGCTCACCACGATCAAGGGCGGCCGGGTGGTCGCCCGGCGCACGGTCGATGAGCGCGTCGCGCAGGGGGCGCTCGCATGACCGACCCGGACACCCTCGACCCCGACCTCGCACTCCGCGGCGAGCGCGTGCTCGTCGACGGCGAGCTCGTCCCGGCGACCGTGCTCGTGCACGAGGGTCGCATCGTCGCGATCGTGCCGGGCACCGCGCCCTCGGCGTCCGCGGGGGCCGCCCAGGTGATCGACGCCGGCGACGACGTCGTCGCACCCGGCTTCGTCGACCTGCACGTGCACTTCGACAACCCCGCCGTCGACCTGGCCGACGACTTCCGCGTCGGCACCGCGAACTCGGCGCTCGGCGGCTGCACCTTCGTCGTCGAGCACCCCTTCTCGACTCCGCCGACGACGACCGCCGAGCGCTACGCCGCCAAGCGCCGGCTCGCCGCGACCGGCGCGCTCGTCGACTTCGGCCTGTGGGGCGCGCTCACGGGGCCCGGGCTCGGTGAGCTCGCCGGCCAGCGGGCGCTCGGCGCGCCGGGCTTCAAGGCGTTCCTGCCCGAGAACGACATGGGCTATCCCTCGGCGAGCGACGACGACCTTCGGGCCGGTCTCGCCGACACGGCGCAGGAGGGCGGCGTCGTGCTCGTGCACGCCGAGGACCGCGCGGGCCTCCGGGCCGGCATCGACCGCGAACGTGCGGCCGGCCGCACCGGCTACGCCGCCGTGCTCTCGGCCCGCGCCGCCGAGCTCGAGCTCGAGGCGGTGCGCCGCGTGCTCGAGCTCGCCGAGCGGACCGGCGGCGCCGTGCACTTCGTGCACCTCTCGCTGCCGGACGCGGTGGACCTCGTGACCGCCGCGCGCGACCGCGGCGTGCGAGCGAGCTGCGAGGCGACGACCCACCACCTGCTGCTCGACCGCGACGACTTCCTGCGCATCGGCTGGCGAGCCCTCTGCGCGCCGCCCCTGCGCCCGCGCGCCGACGTCGACGGGCTCTGGCGGCGCCTGCGCGCCGGCGCGATCGACGCGGTCGTCTCCGACCACTGCGCCTACTCGCTCGCCGACAAGGCGCCCGCCGACAACGACGCGCTCGACGGCCCGTTCGGCATCCAGGGCGCGCGGGAGTTCGCGCCCGTCTTCCTCGACGAGGCGCTGCGACGCGGGTGGTCGCTGCCCGAGGCGCTCGCGTTCGTGACGAGCCGGCCCGCCGACCGCTGCGGGATCGCCCCGCGCAAGGGACGCATCCGGGTCGGCGCCGACGCCGACTTCGTGCTGCTGCAGGTCGGCGCACCCGAACCGGTCGACGCCGAGCGGCAGTTCGGCCCCGACCGCTGGTCGCCGTACCACGGGCGGCCGTGCGCCGTGCAGGTGCGCTCGACGATCGTTCGCGGCGAGACCGTCGTGCGCGACGGCCGACTCGTCCACGGCGGCGGCGACGGCGACGGCCGGGGATGCTTCGTGCCGCTCGTGCTCGCACCGCCGGTGCGGTCCGCCGAGCCGGCCCGGCCGGCCGTCGCCGGAGGCATCCGATGACCGTCCCGATCTCGCGGGCCGACCTCGCCCGCGGCGCCGACGAACTCGTGCGCGCCTGCCTCGCCGTCACGGGCGAGGATCGCGTGCTCGTGCTCACCGACCGGGCGACGCTCGGCCTCGCGCAGCACGTCGTGCATGCGGCATCCGCCATCGCGCCCGCCTCGGTGCGCCTCGTCGGCGACCTCGACGCCGACTACCCGGCCGCGTTCGACGCGATCTCGCAGGCCCTCGACGAGGTGCGACCGACCGTCACCGTGTTCGCCGCCCGCGACGGCGACGACCGGCTCGCGTGGGATCCGCGCTTCTGGGCCCGGCTCGGCGACCTCGGCGCCCGGCACGCGCAGATGCCGGCGCTCGACGAGGCGAGCCTCGGCGTCGGCATGGCGACCGACTACCGCGAGGTCGCCCGGTTCAGCGAGCGGGTGCGCGACCTCGTCACCGGCGCCCGTGCCGTCGAGGTGCGCAACCGCCTCGGCACCGCCATCCGCTTCGAGCTCGACCCGCGACGACCGTGGACCGCCTTCACCGGGCTGTACCACGCGGCCGGCGACGGCGGGCGCCTGCCGCAGGGCGAGGTGTTCTGCTCCCCCGTCGCCGCCGACGGCCTCATCGCGGCCTCCGTGGTCGGGTACCCGTTCAACGCCGAGACGGGCCTGCTCGCCGAACCGGTTCGCTTCGAGGTCGCCGACGGCCGCCTCGTGCGGCTCGACCATGCCGACGCCGCACTCGCGACGCGACTGCGCGAGTGGTTCGGTCGCGACGAGCACGCGGCCCGCGTCGGCGAGTTCGCGATCGGCACCAACCGGGCGTGCACCTCGCTCACCGGCAACCTGCTCTTCGACGAGAACGTGCCCGGCTGCCACATCGCGTTCGGGCATCCCTTCGGCGAGTACACGGGGGCGCACTGGCACTCCGACGTGCACGTCGACCTCGTCGTCGACCGGCCGACGATCACCCTCGACGGTCGGGCGCTCATCGTCGACGGCCGCTACGCCGATCCGCTTCCCGCGCACCCCGCCACCCCTTCCCCCTCACTCGAACGGAGCCCCGCGTGACGACGACGTACCGCAACGACCACCTGAGCGCGAGCCGCGGCCGCGTCGGCGGCCGCTACTACCTGATGACCCCCGACACGATGGTCGAGAACACGCTGCCCGGGCTGCCCGAGTACGCGGCCGTCGTGCTCGCGGCGCCGCAGGGCGGGCCTGCGCGGTTCGGGCAGTACCTGCTCACCCTCGAGGCCGGCGCGGCGAGCACCCTGCCGCAGGGCGCGGGCTTCGAGAACTTCCTCTTCGTGGTCGAGGGCTCGGTGTCGGTCGCCGCCCCGGAGGAGGGCGCGGAGTGGACGCTCGCCGACGGCGGGTACCTCTTCCTCCCCGAGGGCCTCACCTTCTCGATCGCCGCGATCGCCGACTCGCGGGTGCTCTGGGTGAAGAAGCGGTACGTCGCGGTCGACGGCGTCGCCTCGCCGCCGGTCGTGACCGGTCGCCTCGCCGATGTCACGGGCACCGATGACGAGTTCATCGACGGCAGCTGGGGGCAGCTGCTGCCCGGCGACGAGCGCTTCGACCTGGCGATGAACATCATGCGCTTCCAGGGCGGCGCCCGGTTCCGCATGGTCGAGATCCACCACCAGGAGCACGGGCTCCACCTGCTCGAGGGCGGCGGCGTCTACCACCTCGACGGCGACCACGTCGACGTGCAGCAGGGCGACTTCATCTACATGGCGCCGTACTGCACGCAGGCGTTCACCGCGACGGGTCCGGGGCCGTCGGCCTACCTGCTCTACAAGGACGTGAACCGTGACGGCTTCTGACCTGCACCCGAGCACCGAGACGCCGGGGGATGCCTCGGCCGACCTCGTCGTCATCGCCGGGCGGATCGACGGGGCGGGCGGCGAGCCCGTCGACCTCGTCGTGCGCGACGGACGTTTCAGTGCGATCGGCCCCGGCGCGGCCGACGGCGTCGTCGCGGCCGCGCGCATCGACGCGGCGGGCGGCCTCGTGACCTCCCCGTTCGCCGAACCGCACAGCCACCCCGACAAGGTGTACAGCCGCGCGCGCATCGCCGAGCTCGGCCTGCCGACGAGCGGCCCGCGCGAGGTCTTCATGCAGCGCCAGCGCGACCTCAAGGCGGCGTTCACGCTCGACGACGTGACGGAGCGCGCCTCCCGGTTCCTGCGCGACTGCGCCGTCGAGGGCGTCGGCGTCGTGGCCGGCCAGGCCGACATCGACTCGGTGACGGGCCTCGTCTCCGTCGAGGGCGTGCTCGCCGCACGCGACGCCTGCGCCGGCCTCGTCGAGACGGTCGTCACCGCCTTCCCGCAGGAGGGCCTCGTCGGCGACGCGCGCGCGTACGACCTCGTCGCCGAGGCGCTCGCGATGGGCGCCGACCGGGTGGGCGGCTGGCCGAACAACGAGGCCGACGACGCGGCGCGCCTCGAGCACCTGCGCCGCGTGTTCGTGCTCGCCGAGCGGTTCGGCGTGCCGATCGACATCAACATCGACTACTTCACCGATCCCTCCGAGCGCCTGCTCGAACCCCTCGCCGAGCTCACGATCGCGCACGGCATGCACGGGCTCGTGAACGCGAACCACGTCGGCGCCCTCGAGACCTACTCCGACGCCGACGCGGCGCGGGTCATCGAGAAGGTCGCCGCGGCGGGCATCTCGATCACGGTCTGCCCATCGAACCTGCAGGGCTCGTACCCGTACCGCGGCGTCTCGCGGCCGAACGAACTGCTCGACGCGGGCGTGAACGTGACGATCGGCACCGGCAACCACGAGGACAACTGGGAGGGCCTCGGCACCCTCGACCCGCTCGAGCGGGCGCGGTTCGCGTGGCATGCGCTGCCCCTCGCCGACCGGTCGGGCGAGGGCGTCGACGACGCCTGGGCGATGGTCACGACCGCGGCGCGCACGGCGATCGGCCGGCCGGCCGCGCCGCTCGCGGTCGGGGAGGATGCCTCGTTCACGGTGATCGCGGCGACCGACCGCCTGCACGCCCTGCGCAACGAGGCGGGCTCCCGGCACGCCGTGCGGCACGGGGCGATCGTGGCGTCCCGCCGGGTCGCGACCGAGCTCGTCTACAGTTGAGCACGTTCACCGCGCGCGCCGCGGAGGGAGAGGTCGATGCCGGAGCTTGAACCGACGGCGGCGAAGCGCGTCACGATCCACGACGTCGCGCGAGAACTCGGGCTCTCGACGAGCACGGTGTCGGCGGCCCTCAACGGCAGCGGCAAGCTGCGCGAGTCGACCCGCGAACGGGTGCGCCGTGCGGCGAAGGAGCTCGGCTACCGTCCGAGTCGCGCGGCGCTCGCCTTCCGGCTCGGCCGCACCGGCACGATCGCCCTCGCTCTGCCGACGGTCGACGAGGGCGCCGTGCCCATGCTCGACCTCGACTTCTACATGACGGCCGCCCGCGCGGCGGCGACGGCGGCGTTCGAGGCGGGCTACGCGCTGACGCTCACCCCGCCGACGATGCGCGGCGAGGACGGCTGGCGCCTGCTCGGCGCCGACGGGGTCGTGCTCTGCGACCCCTTCCGCGACGACGAGCGGCTCGACGCGCTCGAGCGGCTCGGCACCCCGGTCGTCACCGTCGAGCGGGATGCCGCCCGCCCCGATCGCCCCCACGCCGTGACGAGCGACCACGCCGCGAACCTGCGCACGCTGCTCGACCACCTGCACGGCCAGGGGGCGCGCAGGATCGCGCTGATCGGCGCCGATGCGAGCTGGTCGTGGGCGGAGGAGAGCCTCGCGGCCTACCGCGCCTGGACGACCGAGCACGGCGTTCCCGCGCTGGCGCGCACCGTGCCGCTCGACGAGGCCCGCAACGACCCGTACGACACGACGCTCGCGCTGCTGCGCGACGACCGGCCCGACGCGATCATCGCCACGGCCGAGCAATACCGAGAGGGCGTGCTGCGGGCCTGCCGCGACACGGAGGTCCGCATCCCCGAGGACGTGCTCGTCGCGGTCGGCATCGACAGCCCCGGGTCCGAGCGCACCGATCCCCCGCTCACCGCGATCGACCTGCAGCCCGAGCTGCAGGCGAAGCTCGCGGTGGCGATGCTGCTGCGGCTCATCGACGGCGAGGAGGTCGACGGCCCGGTGCTCTCCGACGCGGTCCTCCGCGTGCGGGCGAGCACGCGGCGCGACTGAATCTCCGCGCAGTCCTCGTCCTCGCCGTCGCCCCCGCCCGGCAAGCGTTTCCAGATCCGCCGATCGTGGGTTAGCATCGCTCCACCCCTGAACCCGGAGCCCGGTGTGACCTCGACCCGACGCACAGGCGGCTCCGGCATCCGCCACAAGCGGGCCGCAGTGGCCGCCGCGGCCGTGACGGCCGCCCTCGTGGGCATCGTCGCGCTCTCGGGCTTCCACCAGCAGCTGCGCGAGATCGACCCGCCGGGGTCGAACACGGCGAGCGAGGTCGTCGGCGATGAGATCGTCGGCATCCGCACGTTCACGGCGCCCGAGGGGCTGCGCGTCGACGCCGACCTCGAGTACGGCGCCCGCGAGGACGGCACGCTGCTCACCCTCGACGTGTGCCGGCCCGCCGAGCCGAGCGCCGAGACCGCGCCCGGCGCCGAAGCGCTGCTGCCGACGGTCGTCTCCGTCCACGGCGGCAGCTGGACCCGCGGCGACAAGGCCAACCCCGACTGGCGCAATGTCTGCCTGTGGCTCGCGAGCGAGGGCTTCGTCGGCGTCTCGGTGAACTACCGGCTCGTGCCCGACACGGTCTTCCCCGGGGCGATCGACGACGTCGCCCTCGCCGTCGAATGGCTGCGTGCGCCCGAGCAGGTCGAGCGCTTCGGCATCGACCCGTCTCGCATCGGTGCGTTCGGCGGTTCGGCGGGCGGCAACCTCGCTGCGCTGCTCGGCACGAGGGGCGACGGCGCGCTCGACACGGGTTCGCGCGTCGCCGCGGTCGTCGAGCTCTCCGGGCCGGTCGGCCTCGGCTCTACCGTGCTCGATGCCGACGAGGCATCCCCGTGGCTGCGCCGCATCATCGCCGACTACCTGGGGTGCGAACCGCGCGGCGCCGATGCGCTGTGCCCGCAGGCCATGGAGGCCTCGCCGGCGATGCACGTCGATCCGAGCGACCCGCCCGTGTTCATCGGCCACGCCGAGCACGAGATCGTGCCGCTCGGCCAGTCGACACGGCTCGCCGCGGTGCTCGAAGCGGCCGGCGTGCCCGTCGAGCTCGCGGTCGTGCCGGGCGGCGAGCACTCGATCGGCATCCTCGACGAGGCGCTGCGGGTGCGGGTCTCGGCGTTCCTGCACGCGCACCTGGGCTGACGGCGCAACCCCCTCCCCGGGCGGTCGGCCGCATCGTAGGCTCGGACCCGATCGGAGGCCGCATGCCCGACTCCCCCGTGCAGCTCTCGCGCGACGACTGGCGCGTCATCCTCAAGCGCACCGTGCATGAGTACCGCATCAACCAGGTGCAGGACATCGCCGCCGCGCTGACCTTCTACGCCGTGCTCGCGGCGCTGCCCGCGGTGCTCGCCGCGCTCGCCGCGATCGGGGTGTTCGGCAGCGCGGAACGCGTCGTCGCCCTCGGCCTCAGCGTCGGCGAGGAGCTCGGCGGCGCCGAGCTGGTCGACGCGGTGCGGGCACCGCTCGAAGAGCTGCTGGATGCCTCGCACGCGGGCCTCGCGCTCGCGACGGGCCTCGTCGCCGCGCTGTGGGCGACCTCGGGGTACGTCGGTGCGCTCGGACGGGGGCTCAACCGCATCTACGGCGTCGAGGAGGGACGCCCCTTCTGGGCGATGCGCCCGGCGATGCTCGCGGTCTCGGCCGCGGTGCTGCTGCTCGCGGCCATCGCCGCCGTCCTCCTCGTCGTCACGGGGCCCATCGCCGAGGCGACCGCGCGAGCGCTCGGACTCGACGAGGGCGTGGCCTTCTGGTGGGACCTCGGGAAGGTGCCGCTGCTCGCGGCCATCGGGGTCCTCGCCATCGCCCTGCTCTGCTGGGCGGCGCCGAACGTTCGGCGCCGGCACCTGCGCTGGTT
Source organism: Agromyces solani (assembly GCF_058349925.1). Lineage (NCBI taxonomy): Bacteria > Bacillati > Actinomycetota > Actinomycetes > Micrococcales > Microbacteriaceae > Agromyces > Agromyces solani. Next base: position 252,312 of record NZ_JBYRER010000001.1, on the reverse strand, counting down.
CAGCGTCGGGGCGACCGGGGCGCTCCTCGTCTGGGTCGCGGTGAGCGCGCTGTTCGCCCTGTACGCGTTCGGGCTGGGCACCTTCTCGCGCACCTACGGCGCGCTCGGCGGGGCGATCGCGTTCCTGCTGTGGGTGTGGCTGTCGAACCTCGCGCTGCTCTTCGGCGCGGTGCTCGACACGGAGGTCGAGCGGGCGCGGCAGCTCCGCGCGGGCGTGATCGCCGAGGAGCGGGTGCAACTGCCGCTCCGCGACGACCGCCTGATCGTGAAGAACCGCGACCAGCGACTCGACGACATGCGGGAGTCGCGGCACATGCGCCTCGAGTGAGGCCGGACCGCCGGTCGGCGCGCACCGCTCGGGCCGCCCCGGTCCCCTACCGACGTACCGCTGCGGAACGGCTCCGCGGAGGGATGTGCGCTCCGATCGGCCATGACAGGCTGGCTGGCATCATGAACCTCTCCCTGTCCGCCCGGTCCGGCGGCGCGACCGCGCCGACCGACGCCGATCGGCGCTTCCGCGCGTGGGCCTGGGTCGCGACATCCGCGCTCGCCCTCGTGCTCTTCGCCGTCTCGGTGCCGCTCGCCGCGACGATCTACGGGGTGCACCTGCTCGGCGCCCTCGCGACGTGCGCCGCACTCGCGGGGTCGGTGCCGCTCGCGATGCGGTTCCCGAAGACGGCGGCGGCCGTCTCGATCGCCGCCATCCTCGTCTTCGCCCTGCTCTCGTGGGGTTCCGAGGGGGCGCCGTGGCCCTGGCCGGTCACGACGATCATCGGCCAGACCGCCCTCCTGCTCGTACTCGGCATGAACGGAATGGGCTGGCTCGGCATGTTCGTCGTCTGGCTCGCGGGCGTCGTCGTCACCGCCCCGTTCGCGTTCGTCGACGCCGGTGCGACCGCGAACCAGATCGCCGCGGCGAGCCTCACCGTGGTCGCGCTGCCGGTCGCGCTGCTGATCGCGCAGCGGCGGGTGATCGCGGGCGAGCTGTTCCGCGAGCGGGCGGTCTCGGCGGCCGAACAGCAGCGGCGGGTGCTCGTGGAGGAGCGGAACCGCATCGCCCGCGAGCTCCACGACGTCGTCGCGCACGGACTGTCGATCATCCGCGTGCAGGCGACGAGCGCGCCGTACCGCGTCGACGGGCTGAACGACGCGGCGCGCACCGAGTTCGCCGAGATCGCCGAGTCGGCGCGCGTCGCCATGACCGAGATGCGGCAGCTGCTCGGCGTGCTGCGCAGCTCGGAGGCGGGCGCCGAGACGGCGCCGCAGCCCGGCCTCGACGACCTGCCCGCCCTCGTGGCCTCGGTCGAGCGGGGCGGGGTGCCCGTGACGCTCGAGCTCGGCGACGGGCTGCCGACGGGCGGGCTCGCGGCGACGGCCGCGTTCCGCATCGTGCAGGAGGCGCTGAGCAACGTCGTCCGCCACGCACCGGGAGCGTCGACCCACGTGTCGATCGAGGTGCTCGCCGACGAGCTCGTCGTCGGCGTCGAGAACGAGGCGCCGCTAGTGCCGGCCGGAACCGGTCCGGCCGCCGACGGCACCGATTCCGGCTCCGAGCCCGCGGGCGCCCGCGGCGGGCACGGACTCGTCGGCATCGACGAGCGCGCCGCCCTCCTCGGCGGGCGCGCCGAGCACGGCCGTCGCCCGGGCGGCGGCTACCGTGTACTCGCGACCCTTCCGCTCGGGTCCGATGGAGGCGCGTGGTGACGATCTCGGTGCTCATCGCCGACGACCAGGCGATGGTGCGCGCCGGATTCGCCGCCGTGCTCGGCGCACAGCCCGGCATCGACGTCGTCGGCCAGGCCGCCGACGGCCGCGAGGCGGTGGCGCTCGCCCACGAGCTGCGTCCCGACGTCGTCGTCATGGACGTGCGCATGCCGCAGCAGAACGGCATCGAGGCGACGCGCGCGCTGCAGTCGCCGCCGCGCAGTTCCGACTACCTGCCGAAGGTGCTCATGCTCACGACGTTCGACATCGACGAGTACGTCTACGACGCACTGCGGGCGGGTGCGAGCGGGTTCCTGCTGAAGGATGCCACGCCCGAAGAGCTCGTGGCCGCCGTGCGCGTCGTCGCCGGCGGCGACGCGTTGCTCGCGCCGAGCGTGACCCGGCGGCTGATCGAGGACTTCGCCCGGTCGGGGCCGCCGCCGAAGCCCGCGGCCAACCGACTGTCGGCGCTCACCGATCGCGAGCTCGAGGTGCTCACGCTCGTGGGCCGGGGCCTGTCGAACACCGAGATCGCGTCGGCGCTCTTCATCGCCGAGCAGACCGTGAAGACGCACGTCTCGAAGATCCTGCAGAAGCTCGGCCTGCGCGACCGCGTGCACGCCGTCGTGCTCGCCTACGACACGGGCCTCGTCACCCCCTCCGCCGGCTGAGCCGCACCTACGCCGGTAGGGTCCGCAAACGGCTCCCGCGGGTGATGTCCGAGCCGCAACCGCGTCCATAGCCTGCGGCGCATGACCGACACGCTCGAACGCCAGCCGCCCGCGAGACCCGCCCGCCCCGAGGCATCCACCCGCCCGCGAACCGGCGTGCGCCGCGATGTGAGCGTCGACGCGGTCCGCGTGGTGCTGCTCGGCATGGTGTTCGCGCTGCACGCGATGATGGTCGGCGTCGGCGTCGGCCCCGACGGCCCCGTGCTCGAGAACGCGCTCGAGCAGCAGGCGTGGTTCGGGCCGGTCAGCTGGGTCGTGCAGATCATGCCGCTCTTCTTCGTCGTCGGCGGGTTCGCGAGCGTCACGCACTGGCGGTCGATGCGTGCCCGCGGCGCGACCGCCGCCGAGTACGTGCGGGCGAGGATCGAACGCCTCGTCCGACCGGCGATGGTCCTGGTCGCGGTCGTCGCGGGTTCGCTCGTCGCGCTCTCGCTCTCGGGCCTGCCCGCCGAGCTCGTCGGCATCGCGGGCTACCGTATCGGCCAGCCGCTGTGGTTCCTGGGGGTCTACCTCGCGGTGTCGGCGCTCGTGCCGGTCATGGTGCGGGCGCACGAGCGCGCCCCCGTGCTCGCGCCGCTCGCGCTGCTCGCGGGGGTGGTCGCGGTCGACGTCGTGCGGCTCTCGACCGGAGTCGACCCGGTCGGCTTCCTCAACCTGCTGCTCGTGTGGCTGCTCGTGCAGCAGCTCGGATTCCACCTGGCCGACGGCGCACTGGACGGGCTCGCGCGCCCGACGCTCGTGGGCGTCGCCGTCGCGTCGCTCGCCCTCCTCGGGGTGCTCACGGTCGCCGGCCCCTACCCGGTCGACATGCTCGTGAACCTCAACCCGCCGACCGTGTGCCTCGTGGTGCTCGGCGTCGCGCAGCTCGCGCTCTTCCAGCTCGCGCGCCCCCGCATCCGGGCGTGGGTCGAGCACCGGGATGCCTCAGGGCCGATCGCCTTCGTCGGCGAACGCGCGATGACCGTCTACCTCTGGCACCTGCCCGTGCTCGTCGGGCTCGCGGGCCTCGCCCTCACGGCGAACGCGGCGGTCGGGCTGCCGCTGCCCGACCCTCTGAGCCTCGGCTGGTGGGCGAGCCGGCCGCTCTGGCTCGCGGTCGCGGCGGCGGTCGTGGCGCCGGTCGTACTGGTGCTCGCGCGGTTCGAACGGGCCGGCGCCGGCGGGCGTTCCGGCGCGGGCGGGCGTTCCGGCGGCGTCCGGCGTGCCGGCGCGGTCCGGCGTGCCGGCGGCGCTCGTGCGGTTCCCGGGAGCGGGTCGACGGCGATCGCGGCGGCGTGCGCCGTCGCCGGGGTGGCGGTGCTGCTCGTCGCCGGATTCGGTCCCGTGCCGGCGATCGCGTCGCTCGCGCTCCTCGGCTTCGCCCGCTGGGCCCCGGGTCGCCCGGGCCGCCCGGGCCGGCGGGTCCGGGCGTCAGGCGGTGGCGGTGGCCGCCCGTCGCCAGAGGCGGACGGCGGAGTTCAGGTAGAACACGACGAGCGCGGCGCCGACCACGATCGGCACCACGACGGCGACGGCGTCGGCCGGCGGGAGGTACGGGAGGAACGCCATCGTGCGCGACCCGCCCCAGACGACGCCGAAGGCGTGGTAGGCGGCGAGCGCGAAGCTCGCCGGATGACGGTACGTCGCCTGCCACCACGGCCGGGGCGGATCCATGGGCTCGCCCTCGGCCCGGAGGCACCTGGCGAGCATCACCCACCAGCCGAGGTTGACGAGCGCGCCGAGCGTCGCGACGAACGGGTTCGACCCGGCCGTCGCCGTGACGACGGCGTAGACGACGACCCCCGTGACGAGCACGAAGGGCACTTTGAGCCGGGCACGTCGCACGCGCAGCGGACGCAGCTGGAACTCGGGACCCTCGGGGGTGAGCGGGGGCAGTCGGTCGGGCATGGATCGGCTTCCGGTCGTCGGTTCGGGCGGCGGCGCAGGGGCTCGGTCGGGCGTGCGGCCCGGTGCGGAGCCGTCGGGACATCTTCGATCATGAGCGGCCCGATGTCGAACCGGCGGCCCGTCGCCGCAGTCGTCGCCGAGGCCGGCCGCGACCGCGGCGAGCGCTCAGCCGACGAGCAGCACGCCGCCGAGCGCGATGCCCGCGACGAGGAGGGTCGATGCCCCGGCGAGCACGAAGGGCTTCACGCCGACCCGGCGGAACATGCTGAACCGCACCCCGGCGCCGAGCGCGAACATGGCCGCAGACAGCAGCACCGTCTGGGCGACGCCGGCGCCCACGACGACCTGGGGCGGCACGAGGCCGAGCGACCGGATCGCCACCATGGCGACGAAGCCGACGACGAACAGCGGCACGAGCGGCGGCAGCCTGCCGCCGCGTCCGCCCGAGGCATCCCCGCCCGCCCTCGCGAGCGCGCGGCGCCGCTGCAGGCCGATGACCGCCATGACGGGCGCGAGCATGAGCACGCGCGCGAGCTTCACGACGACCGCGACGCCGAGCGCGGTGCCGCCGAGGGCGCCGCCGATCGCGACCACCTGCGCGACCTCGTGCACCGAGCCGCCCGCCCACATGCCGGCCTCGTCGGCGTCGAGGCCGATGAGGCCCGCGACGAACGGCACGATCGGGATCATGAGCGTGCCGAAGATCACGACGAGCGCGACGGCGGTGACGACCTCCTCCTCGTCGGCGTCGACGACGCCGTCGACTGCGGCGACGGCGGCCGCGCCGCAGATGGAGAAGCCGCACGCGATGAGCAGGCGCTGCGTGGCGCCGATGCCGAGCCACCTGCCGATGAGCAGCGTCGCGGCGATGCCGCCGACCACGATCGCGATGACCACGACGACCATGCCGGGCCCCAGCGCGAGGATGTCCCCGACGACGAGCTGCAGGCCGAGCAGCACGATGCCGAGGCGCAGCAGCGGCTTCGCCGCGAACGCGATGCCGGGCTCGAGGCGGGCCGGCAGTCGCACGGTGTTGCGCATCACGACGCCCACGACGATCGCGACGAGGAGCGCGCTGATCGTGGGCAGCAGGAGGGTGACCGCGAGGGCGAGACCGGCGACGACGGCGCACAGCGCGAGGCCGGGGGCGAGCACCCCGACGCGGGCGCCGAAGCGGCCGGCGAGGCCACGCCGCGGGGCGGGGGCCGTGCGCGGAGCAGGAGTGGGGCGATACATCTCCTCCACGGTCGCAGCCGCCCCGGCACCGCGGTAGCCGCGATTCCGGCATCGAGGCATATCATTCCGATATGCCGACTCGCTGGCCGGACCTCGCCGTGCTCGAACTGCTGGCGGCCATCGGCGAGCACGGCAGCCTCGGCGCGGCGGCCCGGGCCGTCGGGATGGCGCAGCCGAACGCGAGCCGCGCCATCACGAACCTCGAACGCAACCTCGGGCTGTCACTCGTCGAGCGGCACCCGCGCGGCTCGCGACTGACCGCCGACGGCGTCGTCGTCGCCGGCTACGCGGCGAGGCTCGTCGAGGGGGCGGGCGAACTGCTCGCGGCAGCGACCGCGATGCGCGAGCGCCACGCGGCGCGACTCGAGCTCGCGGCGAGCCTCACCGTGGCGGAGTACCTGCTGCCCGCCTGGCTCGCCGGGCTGCGCGCCGAGCTGCCCGAGGTCGACGTGCGGGTGCGCGTCGAGAACTCGACGCAGGTCTTCGCGCTGCTGGCCGCCCGCGAGGTCGAGCTCGGCTTCGTCGAGTCGCCGATCGTGGCGCGCGGGCTGCACACCCGTACCGTCGCGACCGATCGGCTCGTCGTCGTGGTCGCCCCGAGCCATCCCTGGGCCGGGCGCCCGCACATCACGCCCGACGAACTCGCCGCGACGCCGCTCGTCACGCGCGAGGCCGGCTCGGGCACCCGGTCCACGCTCGCCGAAGCGCTGGGCGTGGGCCTGAACGTCGTGGCCGACGGGTCGGGTGCCGGGCTCCCCACCGCGCGCGGCGCCACAACGCCGGAGGCCGTCGGCGCTTCGCGCGGCGTGGCCGTACCGCGCCCGCTCGGGGCAGTCGAGCTCGCCCCGCCCGCGATGGTGCTCTCGAGCAACGCGGCCGTCCTCGTCTCCTCCGCCGCGGGCGCCGGCCCGGCCGTGCTGAGCGAACTCGCCGTCGCCCCGTGGATCTCCCGCGGCGAACTCGTCGAGGTGCCCGTCGACGGGCTCGACCTCGGTCGGCGCCTCCGGGCCGTGTGGCGCGCGGGCGAGCCGCTCTCGGCGCCCGCGGCGGCGCTGCTGGCACGACTGCGAAGCTGAGCCCGGAACGGAGCGTCCCGGCGCGAGGGCGGGGAGCCGATCACCGCACGTCGCGACGGAGCGGCACGGCGACCGCGATGACGGCGGCGACGGCCGCGTACCCGAGCAGCACGATCGCGCCCGCGGCCGGCGAGATCGCGACCGGCATCGAGATGGGGATCTGCTCGCCGATCGCATCGGTCAGGAACGTGAAGTCGGTCAGTGCCGCCGTCGCGCCGCCGGGCAGGAACGGATGGATGACGTTCACCCCGGGAATGAGCAGCAGCACGTGCTCGAGGAAGTAGAAGTAGCCGAGCACGACACCGACGGCGACGAGCTGCTGGCGCGCCAGCGCGCCGATCGCCACGCCGAGCACCGCGTAGACCGCGGCCGTCAGGGCGAGCTGGCCCAGCATCACGGCGAGCGCACCGGCGGGGACGCCGAGCGCGACGTCGAGCACGGTGGCACTGCCGAGGAGCGCCAGCGCGGTTCCGATCGCGGCGACGACGCCGTAGGCGAGACCCAGTCCGCCGAACACGATGAGCTTCGCGATGAGGACCCGGCCGCGGCGCGGCACCGCCAGGAAGGTCGTGCCGATCGTGCGGTGGCGGTACTCTCCGGTCACGGCGATGGTGCCGATGAGCGCGGGCACGAACAACAGCAGTCCGCCCATGCCGACCACCAGGCCGACCCCCTCCGGCGTCTCGATGCCGGGCAGGGGCGGGTTGGCGTTCCCGGGCCCCGCGAGGGCGAGCAGCGCGGTGAAGCCGAGGCCGCAGCCGAGCGCGGTGAGCAGGCCAGCGACGGGCAGGCGGGTCGCGAGCAGCTTGGCGAGTTCGCCGCGAACGAGGTCGATCACGAGAGCACCTCCGTGGTGTGGGCGAGGAAGGCCGCCTCGAGGCTCGAGGCGGAACCGGTGAAGTCGGCGAGCGGCCCGGACCAGGCGACGCGTCCTCGGTCGATGAGGACGAGGTCGTCGATGCCGTGCTGCAGCTCGGTCAGCACGTGGCTCGAGAGCAGCACGGTGCCGCCGCGGCCGGCGAAGGCCCGGAGGAACTCGCGCAGCCAGACGATGCCGGCGGGATCGAGGCCGTTCGACGGCTCGTCGAGCACGAGCACCGAGGGATCTCCGAGCAGCGCCGTCGCGAGCGCGAGCCGACGGCGCATGCCGGTCGAGTACCCGCGGATGCGTCGATCGAGGTAGTCGGTGATTCCGGTGGCGTCGGCGACCTCGTCGAGCCGACCGCGCGGGTGGCCGCCGAGCGCGGCGTACGCCCGCAGGTGGCCGCGCCCGGTCATCGACGGGTGCGCACCGGCCGCGTCGAGCACGGCGCCGACCGTTCCGGTCGGGTCGCCGAGGTCGCGGTAGGCGGCTCCGCCGATGCGGGCCGTGCCCGCGTCGGGCCGGCTGAGGCCGAGCAGCATGGCGAGGGTCGTCGACTTGCCGGCGCCGTTCGGGCCGAGGAAGCCGGTGACGCGGCCCGGCGCGGCCCGGAAGGTCGCGTCGCGGACCGCTTCGACCTCGCCGAACCGCTTCGACAACCCCGTGACCTCGATCGCGTGGGAGTTCATGTGGGAAATCCTTCGGTGGGATACTTCGTATGGAGAGTGAGAATGTTCTACTTATGCGAATGTTCTCATGCTGAGAGTAATGGGAAGGAGCGACCGTGCGCAAGGGCTCGCCGATCGCCGACGTCGTCATGCACCCGGTCCGGCTTCGGATCGTCCAGCAGCTCGGCGAGGGGCGGCGGGTGACGACGTCCGACCTGCGGGGTGCGCTTCCCGACATCGCGCAGGCGACGCTCTACCGCCACATCGCCGCGCTCGTCGACGCCGGGATCATCGCGGTCGTCGACGAACGCCGCGTCCGCGGTGCCGTCGAGCGGACCTTCGCCCTCGGCGATCGCATGGCCCACGTCGACCACGACGAGCTCCGCGAGATGGGCGATCGCGAGCTGCAGCAGTCGTTCCTCACCTTCCTCGCGCACCTCGGCGAGGACTTCGACCGCGCGTCGACGGGCCCCGACTTCCGCGAGTACCTCGGCTTCGGACAGGTGCGACTCCACGTGGGCGCCGACGACCTCGCGCGCATCCAGGCCGGCCTCGGCGAGCTGCTCGCCCCCTACCTGGCTCCCCAGACGGATGTCGAGGGCGGGGACTCGGGCCGGCGCACCGTGATGCTCTCGACCGTGCTCATGCCCGATCCGGCCGATCAGCCCGCGCCGTAGCCCACGCCGCCCGGCAGGGACTCACCCGGCCGCGAAGGCGGCGATCGCCGGGTAGGCGGGGATGAGCGCGAGCGCCGCGCCGGCGAGCACCGCGACGACGTAGAGCGCCGGGTGGATGCGGCGCAGCCCGCCCGCGGTCCGTCCCGTCGACTCGGGTTCCGGCGTGAACGGCGGCGCCGTGCGCGTCGAGCGCACCCGCTCGTCGCGCTGCGCGAGCTGCACCCATTCGTCGGGCGGGTCCATGACGATCGAGACGGGCGACGGCGCGGCATCCTGCATCGCGACGACGACGACGCACTCGGGCTGGAGTCGCGGGATCTCGACGAGGTCGACGAGCCGTCGCGTGCGCACCTCGAACGGGCCGCCGAACCGCGGCACGACGACGAGGTCGAGATCGCAGATCGGCTGGTCGTTGATCATCGTGCCGGTGCGGCTGATCGCCCGTACGCGCGCGAGCGCGAGGCGCCCCTCCGCCTCGGCGCGTTGCAGCTCCTCGGGCGTCGACGGCCCCGCGAGCGCACCCACGACCCCGGCGCCCGCCAGGCTTCGGACGACGAGCACGATCGGCCCGAGCACGCTGAGCGCGATGACGCACGGGATGAACATCGCGGTCCACGCGTCGTCGCCCGAGACCGCCCAGGCGACCGCGCTGGCGATCACGGCGCCGAACAGCGCGAAACAGAGGAGTCGGATCACGCGACCACGTTATCGGCGGGCACCCCGCTCACCCGGCGCACGACACGATCCCGAAACATCCTCGAACTACACTCGACTACCGGCGCGACCGCACCCCGTCGCCGCCGCCCCACTCCATCTCACCCGGCCAGAAGCCCCGCGAGGAACCAGCATGCCCGAACCCATCACCGTGTCGATCCGACGCGAGGTCGACCCGTCGCACATCTCCGAGGCGACCGCCTGGGTGCAGACGGGCGTCAACCTCGCGCACAAGTACCCGGGCTTCCTCGGCTCGGGCTGGGTGCGCGCGGGCGAGGGCTCGCAGGTCTGGCACATGCTCTACCGGTTCGCGAGCGAGGAGACCCTCGAGGCCTGGGAGCGCTCGGCCGAACGCGCGTGGTGGCTCTCGATGGGCGAGGGCTTCGTGCGCAGCGAGCGGTCGAAGCGCCGCACCGGCATCGAGGGCTGGTTCGACGACCCCGCGACCGGGTCGATCCCCGCGACGGATGCCACGGGGTCGGTCGACCCCGAGGCATCCATGCCGTTCGCACCGCCGCGCTGGAAGCAGGCGGTCGCCATCTGGCTCGGGTTCTTCCCGGTGAACCTCGCCTTCTCGTACCTCGTCGCCCCCGTGCCGGGCTTCGACGCGCTGCCGATCTGGCTGCGCTCGCTCGTGTCGACGCTCATCCTGACGCCGATCATGACCTACTGGGTGCTGCCGTGGGTCACCCGCAGGCTGCACCCCTGGCTGCACCGGCAGCGCCCGTCGGTCGAGTAGCGCGAAGCGCCCGTCGGTCGAGCAGCGCGAAGCGCCCGTCGGTCGAGTAGCGCGAAGCGCCCGTCGGTCGAGTAGCGCGAAGCGCGTATCGAGACCACGGGTTCACCGCACTCCCGCTGCGCTCCGCGCTTCGACCGACGAGGTCACCAGGGCATCGGCTTCTCGGGCAGCCGTGCCGAGTCGTCGGGCATGCGGGGCAGCTCCGAGCCGCCGGCGCGGATGCAGAGCCAGCGCAGCTGCTCGGTGCCGTCGGGCGCGCAGCGCCACGTGCGCGCGACGTCCTGGCCGACCCGCACCACCGTGCCGGGCCCGACCTCGACGACCTCGTCGTCGAGCCCCATCTGCCCGCGCCCCGAGATGAACACGTACAGCTCCTCGATGCGTGCGTGCGTGTGCCAGTAGCCCGCCTCTTCACCCGGTTCGAGCGCGTTCGCGGTGAGCCCGATGAATTGCATCTCGAGGTCGTGGTCGACGACCCGCCGCCCGTCGCGCGAGCTGTCGGGGCGGAAGCCGCCGTAGTGCGAGCGCCATTCGTCGAGCGCGCCGATCTCGAGTACCTCGTATGCCGTCATATCCGCCACGCTACCGAGCCCGCGCGCCCGGCGAGTCGCCGAAAAGCGTCCCTCCTCGTCGATTTCACGACACTTTTCGGCGACTCGCCGCGTCGGTTCAGCAGATGCCGCTCAGCGTCGCCGGTTCACGACCTCCGTGGTGAGCGCCGTCAGGTTGTCGACGGTGTCGATCTCGTCGGCGACGGGCACCGCCGTGACGTCCGTCGTGACCGAGCCGGGCCTCGCGATGATCCGCACGTCGAGCTCGAGGGCAGCGACTGCGCCGACCGCGAGGTCGTCCTCGCGGGTGCAGGTCACGACCTGGCGCGCGCTCGTGCAGCTCCATCCGGCGCTCGCGAGGCCGAGGAACCGGAGCCCCGGGTCGAGTGTCGTCCTGACGACGACGGGCGCCGCGGCCACGGCATCACCCGCGTTCTCGACGGAGACGGTGTACCGCGCGGTCTGCCCCGTGACGAGGCGGCCGACCGAGAGTCCGACCTCGAGGTCGGGCCGCGGCTTCGGGGCGAGGACGAGCTCGAGCGCGATCGAGTCGGTGCCCCCGAGCGCGTCGGTGACGTGCAGCACGACCTCGGTCGTGCCCTCCACCGCCGTCGAGCCGGTGATCGCGCCGGTCGACGCGTCGAGCGCGAGTCCGTCGGGCAGCCCGTCGGCCGACCAGGCGAACGGGGCGAGCCCCCCGCCGGCCTCGGCGAGCGCCTCGTACGGCAGCGTCGCCGTGCCGTGCGGCAGCTCGGTCGTGGTGATCGCGACCGCCGGGTGCACGGTGAACGAAAGTGTCGCGTCCGCGGAGCCGAGCGCGTTCGTCGCCGTCATGGGCGTCTCGGTGGTGCCCGCCCCGGTCGGTGTACCGGCCACCTCGCCGGTCGCGGCGTCGAACGAGAGCCCGTCGGGCAGCGCGCCGACCGAGATCGCGGGCGCGGGCACGCCCTCGGCACTCAGCGTGCGGGTGAAGGGCACGCCGACCTCGGCGGCGGCATCCGCGTCGTCGATCACCGGGACGCTGCCGTACAGGACCGTCGCCGAGCCCAGGCCGGTGACCGACCCCGAGGCGACGGAGTACGTGACCTCGCCGATCTCGTCGGACGTGACCGAGACGCTCGCGACGCCGTCGGCGTCGGTCGTCGCGGTGTGTCCGCCCGGCGACACCGTGACGGGCGCACCGGCGAAGGGCTCGCCGAGCTCGTCGAGCAGGGTGATCGACAGGTCGACCTGCGACCCGGCGAGCACGGTGCTCGACGCCGGCTCGACGGTCGCGCTCGTCGCGACCGGGAAGCGGATCGGCGTCACGCCGCTCACGGCCTCGTCGAAATTCGTGTCGCCGAGGTACCGCACGGCGAGCGAGTTGACGAACTTCAGCCCGACGTCGGTCAGGGTCGCGTTGCCGGCCGAGTCGACCGTCACGGGCGGCGCGAGCGGGGCGAGCGAGTTCCCCTCGAGGAACTGCACCGTGCCGGTCGGCACGCCGCGGGAGCCGTCGGACGCCTGCACCTTCGCGGTCAGCGTCACGGGCGTGTCGGGGCTCGGGTAGGTCGATCCCGAGGTGAGCGTCACGACCGGCGTGGCCTTCACGATCGCGAGGTCGAGCGTCTGGCTCGTCCCGCCGACGAACTTCTCGTCGCCGTAGTACACGGCGGTCACCTCGTGGGTGCTTCCCGTCGCCATGCCGGTCGTCGGCAGCATGACCGCGGGGGCGTACGCGACGTTGTCACCCCACGTCCAGGGGCATCCGCCGCCGGTGAAGCACGGCTCGAGGTAGTTCTGCGTGACCTTCACGGGGTCGCCGAGGGGACGCCCGTCGACGTAGAACTGCACCGCACCGGCGGGACTGGTGCACCCGAGCTCACCGGTCTGCTGGTTCCACGTGCACTGCGTGCCTTGCACCTTGAGCGGGCTGATCGCGGCCCACACCTGCCGGGTGCCGCCGTAGGGAACGTCGCCGGCGGGCCACGTCTTCACGGTCACGGTCGTCTTCTGCGCCGCGAGCACGGGATAGGTCTCGGCGGTCGTGTTGCCTTGCGCGTCGGCCACCTCGAGGTAGACCTGCACATTGCCCGCGTATTGCGAAGATGCCGTCACCGCGGACCCGATGTACTGACGGCCGGCGACGACCCACCTGTAGCTGAAGGGCGGCGGGCCGAAGGTGGCCTCGGCGGTGGCCGACAGGGGGAACGGCTCACCGGCGACCACCCGGGCGGGCACGACCGCGCTCACCTCCGGCCCGGCCGCACCGGCGGCGACGATGCGCGCCGAGGCCTTCGTGCCGTCGGGCTGCACGTACCGCAGCGTGTCGGTCAGGCAGGTCGGCGTCGCTCCGGCCGCCGGTGCGGTGGCGCACCTGCCGAGGTCGGCGCTGTCGAGCGACGAGATCGCGAACATCGGCTGCCCGTCGACCAGCACCCGCTCGGCGACCATGCCCGCGCCCTCCCAGTCGCGGTAGTAGAGCCGCAGGGTCTGCAGGGTCGCCCCAGCCGTCGTGGGCGCGCCGACGTTCTCGGGCAGATTGCCGTCGTACTTCGTCACGACGAACCAGCCGTCGCCCGAGGGCCGGGTGAGTTCGTTGAGCGAGAACGGGGCCGGCGAGTCGAGCGGGTTCACCGTGTAGATCGTGTCGGCGAAGTCGCCCGAGGTCACTCCGTCGGCCTCCGTCGAGACCCAGAAACTGGCATCCGTCGGCGCGGGGGCCGCCGGGTCGGGGGCGTTCGCGCACGGGAAGGCCGAGTAGGGGTTCCAGTCGTTCTCGAGCTGGCAGTCGTAGTCGACGTCGATCTGCGTGGTCGAGACGAACGTCGTCATCAGCGCGCCGACGCCCGATTCCTTCGCGGCCACCGTGGCGAGGTCGGGTGCGGTGGCCTTCGCGTCCGCGAGCGCCTTCTTCAGCGTGATCGGGATCTGCTGGTGCTCGTAGATCGTCCACGACTCGAGCCCGATCGTGACGAGGGCGGTGATGATCGTGCCGACGACGAACGCGACGGCACCCGCACGGATCACGCCCGCCGACGCCCGTGCGGCGGTCTGGGCGCCCTTCAGAACCTCTTTGGTCACGTCGGCACCGGCCTTGAAGAACGTGCGCGCCGAGTACGGGAAGACCTTGGTGAACAGGGTGCCCGAGGTCTGGGCGACGGGTACCGCCGCATACGCTCTCGCGGCCGCCGTCGCGACGCCGGTCGCCACCATCGTCGCGGCGAGCCCGATGCCGACCGACGACTCCATCGCGAGGTTCGGGAACACCGGGTCCTCCCACAGGTTCTCCTGCGAGAGATAGCGCCCCCACTGCTCGAACTGCTCGACCGTCGGCCACGGCACCGGGCAGCCGGTCGGCCCGAGCATGCAGGCCACCGTGGTGCCGCTCGAGTCCTGGCACTGCGGCAGCAGGCTCGGGTCGTAGACGCCGCCGAACTCACCGGTGCCCTCCTCGAGCGCTTTCGGCGGGTGGAAGTCGCAGTACCCGCCGCCGCCGGGCAGGCGCGGCACGGGATCGAGCGAGATCGTCTCGAGGGTGAGGCCCGACCACTCGAGGTACTGGTCGAGCGCGGCCTGGGCCTGATCGACGAGCTGCTGCTGGTAGACCCCTTGGAACCACTCGTAGACGAGCGCCTCGCCCGCCGTCCGCTCGGCGGCCGGCTTCGAGATGATGCCCAGCAGGTTCATGAACTCCTGCGAGCGCACGGCGTCGCGCGCCCACGCCCGCACGGCGTTCGCGTCACCGTCGGGCAGCGAGTGCGTGTCGAGCACGTCCTGGATCGCCTGGTTCTCGAAGTCCTCGACGGCCTGGTAGTACTTCGTCGGCAGGTCGCGCAGGATGCCGCTCTCGGTGTTGGCGATGATCGGCGGCACCAGGTCGCTGGCCTGCGGCGGCAGCGCCGACGCGATCGAGGCGGGGGCGAGGCCGACGCCGGCGAGGAGGGCGATCGCAGCGACGATCGCGAGCAGACGACGCTTGGGGCTCATGACCCAACGCAACTGCGCGCACCCCTACCCGGCAATCGGGCGTTTGCCCTATCTTTGGGGCAGGGGTGTTGAGGATGCCTCGACTGACCGGCGACGCCGCGGCGACGCTCTTCGTCGCGACGGCGACCGCGAGCGGCCGCGGGGTCGACGCCGACGCAGACGTCGCCGACATCCGCACGCTGTGCGAGCTGCTCGAGTGCTGGCCACCGGCCGTCGAGCTCGCGGCGCACCGCACTGCGGTGCTGTCGCTGCCCGACCTCATCGGCGCCCTGCGCGACCGCCCGGTGGCCGAGGTGCTCGACTCGCGCGGCCTCGACCCCGACGGGGCGACCGTCCGCGCCACCGTCGCCGCCTCGCTCGCCGACCTGCGCGGGACCGAGCTCGGCCTCGCCGAGCGACTCGCCGGCTTCGTCGACTGGTGCACGCTCGCCGAACTCTCCGACGCCATCCCCGCCGGGTATCTCGGCGAACTCCCGGCACTCGTCGATCGTGACCTCGTCGACGTCGACCGTGCGGCGCCCGAGACGCTGTTCCGCCTCCGGCGGCCGCATCGCGAGCTGCTCGAGGAACGCGGCGTCGGCCCGAGCGCCGACCATCTCGCCTCGCTGCGCACCTGCGCGCGGAATGCGTCGGCCGCGCTCGTGATCGGCCTCGCCGACGACGCGTCGGCCGAGCATTGGCACGCGGTGCTCGCCCGTCGTGAGCGCGACCTCCGGGCAGCCGCCTGGCGACTCGCCGACGACGCCGATGCGACGCTCGTCGCCGACCCGGCGACGGGAGCCGGTGAACTGGCACTCGCCCTGTCGATGCACAGTGCCGAGTACGGCGGCCTGAACACCGACGGCGGCCTGCTCGACCAGGTCGTCGCGAGCATGGACTGGGACGCGACCGGTGACGAGGACGCTCCCCTGCGACTGCTGCTCCTCCTCGAGGCGTACCGTCTCCGCCGCCGCTTCGAGTCCGTCGATCCGGGCACCGACGCCGATGCGATCGCCGCCGACCTGCGGGCGCTCGTCACCGCCGCATCGGAGCTCGGCGACGTCGACGTCGGCCTCGAGTGCCTGTCGCAGTCCGTCGGCTCGGCGAGGACGATCGGGCATCTCGACCAGGCCCGCGGGCACGCCGAGCAGGCGATCGCGCTCGCGACGCGGCACGGCCGCCCGATCGCGCTCGCGCACTTCGAGCTGCTCGCCGCGATGATCGCCCATGTCGAGGCCCGCTTCGACGAGGCGGGGCGACTCGCCGCTCGCGCGTACAGCGTGGCACGCCGCCACGACCTGCTGCTGCCGGCGGTGCAGTCGGCGCTCATGTTCCATCAGCTGCCCGCCGGCACCGCGCACGTTCCGGAGATCCGGCCGTCCGCGCACGACATCGCACTCCTCGTCGACCGACTGCCGCGCCGACGGTCGCTGCTCGGCATCGCCTACGGCGTCGCGGCCCAGTGCCTCCTCGAGCACGATCCCGCGACCGCTGCGCGCACCACGGCCGCGGGCCTGCGCGCCGCCTCGGCGATCGGCCTGCCCGCGGGACTCGGCATCGGCGTGATGCTGACCGCCGTGATCGCGGCCTCGGGCGGCCGGCTGCAGCTCGCCGCCCGGCTGCACGGCGCGATCGCCGATCACGCCGACCTGGTGCGGCGCGCGATCATCGGCGCCAACCGCGCGCTCTACGACGCCACCATCGAGCAGGTGCGCACCGCGCTCGGCGACGAGGCGTTCACCCGCGCGTGCGGCGAGGGGGCGGCCTGGAACTGGGCGCGCATCACGACGGAGTCGCTGGACTTCGCTGACGCGACAGCGAACCCGCAGCCGCTCGAGCAGACCCTGCTCACCCCGCGGCAGCTCGAGATCCTCGTGCTGCTCGCCGCGGGCATGAGCAACAAGGAGATCTCCGAACGGCTCGTCGTCGCGCCGAAGACGACGATGCACCACACCTCCAACATCTACCGTCGCCTCGGGGTGCGCGGTCGCGGCGAGGCCGTCGCCTGGGGCCGCCGGGCCGGGCTCATCTGACGCCGACCGACCG
Source organism: Agromyces solani (assembly GCF_058349925.1). Classification (NCBI taxonomy): domain Bacteria; kingdom Bacillati; phylum Actinomycetota; class Actinomycetes; order Micrococcales; family Microbacteriaceae; genus Agromyces; species Agromyces solani. The sequence continues at coordinate 235,473 of NZ_JBYRER010000001.1, read as the reverse complement.
TCCGGCGCCCCCTCACTCGCCACTCAGTCGCCAGAAGATGCGCTTCGCGCCGCGATTCCCGACACTTTCTGGCGACTCGCGAATTCGGAGGGGTCGAACGACCGGCTCAGCGCACGGCACCGATGCGGCGCGACAGCTCGCCCGCCGCAGCGCGCACGGCGGCGGTGATCTCGTCGGCGCGGTCCGCGGCATCCGAGTCGGCCCGGTAGGTGACCGCGATCGCGGCGGCGGGCCAGCCGACGTGGTCGAGCACCGCGACGCCGACCGAGGCGAGCCCCTCGGTGACCTCGCCGTCCTCGCCGGCGAACCCCGCCTCGCGCACGCCGTGCAGCACCTGCTTGAGCAGCGAGTAGCGCCACTTGCCGGATGCCTCGGGGTCGCCGCGCCACGCGAACGCGGCCCGGTCGGGGTAGAGCGCGCGCAGCTGCGCGGGCGGCAGCGCGGCGAGCATCGCCCGCCCGGTCGCGGTGAGGTGCGCGGGCAGGCGCACCCCGACGTCGGTCACGAGCGACGGGCGGCGGGGCGCGCGCTCCTCGACGAGGTAGAGCACGTCGCGGCCGTGCAGCACGGCGAGGTGGCCGCTCTCGCCGATGCGGTCGACGAGCGACGCGACGAGCGGTCCGCCGAGCCGGGCGAGGGGCTGCTGCCGGCTGAAGCCGCTCGACAGCTCGAACGCGGCGATGCCGAGCCCGTAGCGCCGGTCCTCGGGCAGGTGCACGACGAAGCCCCGCTCCTGCATGACGGCGAGCAGGTGGTAGACGGTCGAGCGAGGCAGCTCGAGCGCCTGGGCGATGGTCGCGGCGGGCACCGGGCCGCGCTGCGACGCCAGGTGCGCGAGGATCGCGAGCGTCTGGTCGGCGGCCGGCACCTTCGAAGTCGCCATGCGGCAAGCGTAGCGTCCGGGATGCCAGACAGCCACCCTCGATCGGGCCTCCCGCACGCGGCATCCCCGTTGTGAAATATGAGCATGACCAGCAACGCGACTTCGACCCCCACCGCCGTCACCGTCGGCATCGCCGGCCTGAGCATCGACGACGTCGTCGCGGTCGCTCGCCACGACGCCCCGGTCGTGCTCGACCCCGCCGCCCTCGCCGAGGTGGCCGCGAGCCGCGAGATCATCGACGGCCTCGCCGCCGACCCGAACCCCCACTACGGCATCTCGACGGGCTTCGGCGCCCTCGCCACGACCTTCATCGCGGAGGACCGCCGCGCCCAGCTGCAGGCGAGCCTCGTGCGTTCGCACGCCGCCGGCTCGGGCGCCGAGGTCGAGCGCGAGGTCGTGCGCGCCCTCATGCTGCTTCGCCTCTCGACCCTCATGACCGGGCGCACGGGCGTGCGCCGCGAGACGGCCGAGACCTACGCGGCGATCCTCAACGCCGGCATCACCCCCGTCGTGCGCGAGTACGGCTCGCTCGGCTGCTCGGGCGACCTCGCCCCGCTCGCCCACTGCGCGCTCGTCGCCATGGGCGAGGGCGACGTGCGCGACGCCGCGGGCGAGCTGACGGATGCCGCGACCGCGCTCTCGGCGGCGGGCATCACGCCGGTCCGCCTCGGTGAGAAGGAGGGCCTCGCCCTCATCAACGGCACCGACGGCATGCTCGGCATGCTCGCGCTCGCCATCACCGACCTGCAGATGCTGCTCACGACGGCCGACATCTCGGCCTCGATGAGCGTCGAGGGCCTCATGGGCACCGACGCCGTCTTCGCGGCCGACCTGCAGGCGCTCCGCCCGCAGCGCGGCCAGGCGATCTCGGCTTCGAACTTCCGCAAGCTCCTCGCGGACTCGCCGATCATCCACTCGCACAAGGGCCCCGAGGACGGCCGCGTTCAGGACGCCTACTCGCTGCGCTGCGCGCCGATCGTGCACGGCGCCGCGCGCGACACCGTCGCCCACGCGATCTCGGTCGCCGAGGCCGAGCTCGCGAGCGCGGTCGACAATCCCGTGCTCACGAAGGACGGACGCGTCGAGTCGAACGGCAACTTCCACGGCGCCCCGGTCGCGTACGTGCTCGACTTCCTGGCGGTCGCGGCGGCGGATGTCGCGTCGATGAGCGAGCGCCGCACCGACCGCTTCCTCGACCGCGCCCGCAACCAGGGCCTGCCGCCGTTCCTCGCGCACGAGGTCGGCGTCGACTCGGGCCTGATGATCGCGCAGTACACCGCCGCGGGCATCGTGTCGGAGATGAAGCGCCTCGCCGTGCCGTCGTCGGTCGACTCGATCCCGTCGTCGGCCATGCAGGAGGACCACGTCTCGATGGGCTGGGCGGCCGCGCGCAAGCTGCGCCGCGCCGTCGACGGCCTCGCCCGCGTGCTCGCGATCGAGGTGCTGACCGCCGCTCGCGGCCTCGCCCTGCGCGCCCCGCTCGAGCCCGGCGCCCCGACCGGCGCGGTCGTCGCGCTCACCGAGTCGCTCGGCGCGGGCCCCGGCCCCGACCGCTTCCTCTCGCCCGAGATCGAGGCGATCGCCGGCGCCGTCGCCGAGGGTCGGGTCGTGGCCGAGGCCGCCGCGGTCACCGGGCCGCTCGCCTGATCCGAGGCCGGCCGCACCGACGAGGGGCCTGCACGATCGCACCTGCTCCCGGTGCGACCGTGCCGGCCCCTCTCCCGTTCTCGAGGCCCGTTTCCGGCCCGTACGGGCCTCCGAACCGCCTGCGCGCGGGCGCGTGCAAGCCCGGAATCGGGTACGAACTCTCCCCCGAAGAGGGCACGCATCCTGTGAACGGATCGGTTGTGCCTCACCCGACCGGGTGCGAGACTGGGTTTCGTCGGCCCCGAAACCGGCAACCGAACGGAACCCCTATGCCCCACCGCTTCGCCTTGAACCAGCACGACCCGCTGAGCACGCGACGTACGCGCCCCAGCGGGACGGCGATCGCGGCCGCCGCGGTCGCGGTACTGATCGGCGTGGGGGGCATGACGCCGGCGGTGGCCGAAGAGGTGGCACCGGTCGAGACCACCACGACCACCGAATCGACGACGACCGACAGCACGGGCGCGACCGAGGCGACCGGCGACGCGACCGGCACGACCGACGGCCCCACCGATCCGGCCGCCGCCGAGGGCGAGCCGCCGCCGCCGACCGACGGGGGCACGACCGACGGCGGCACGACCGGCGATGACGGCTCCACGACCGAGGAGCCGACCGAGACGCCGACGCCGTCGCCCGAGCCGACACCCGAACCGACGCCCGAGCCCACGCCGAGCCCGAGTCCTTCACCGAGCCCGAGCCCCAGCCCGTCGCCGAGCCCGTCTCCCAGCCCGAGTCCGTCGCCCCAGCCGACCGACACGCCTGAGCCGACCCAGGCTCCCGAGCCGACGGGCACCCCGCAGCCGACCTCGCCGGCCGCCGGCGGGCCGGCCTCCGCACCGAGCGCACCGGTCGTCCTGATCGGCGACGGACCGTTCGCACGCATCGCCAGCAATGTCGACTCGAACGTCGGCTCGTTGCTGAAGGCGCGGGCGAAGCTCGACCGGGCGATCGCCGACCTGCGCGTCGCCGAGGCCGAACTGGCCGGTGTCCGTTCGACCCGCGAGGTCGCCCGGGGCATCGCCGAGCGCATGCAGTCGCTCGCCGACCAGGCCCGCACCCGTGCCGACACGGCGGCCGCCGTCTACGTCGCCGCGTCGAAGAGCGGCGATGCGTCGCTCAATTCGATGGAGGCCGCCTTCGGCTCCGGCCACGACCTGCTCGCCGGCCTCGCCGGTGTCGCCCGCGTCAACGCGATCGCCGGCGACGCCGATCAGCTCCTCGAGATCACCGCCGAGCGCGACGCCGAGGCGGAGGCCGCCCAGCAGCGCGCCGACGAGGCCTGGGCCGACGCCGACGCGATCGACGTCGCGGCGGCCGAGCGCAAGGTCGCGAAGGCCGAAGGCGCGGTCACCGCGGCACGGGCCGCGCTCTCGGGCCTGAAGACGCGCGTCGCATCGACGAGCGTCGCCTTCCTCGAGACGCTGCCGACCGATTCGGGTCAGCTCAGCGACCAGGGCTGGTCGAACCCGGTCACGGCGCGCATCACCGACGGCTTCGGGCCCCGCCCCGACAAGCCGCTCGCGGGGGTCAACGACTTCCATCGCGGCACCGACCTCGCGACGGGCTGCCGCAACCCCGTCTTCGCGGCGACGAGCGGCACGGTCGTCGAGGCCCGCACCAACGGCACGTACGGCAACTGGATCCTCATCGACCACGGCTCGGGCATCTCGACCGGGTATGCGCACCTGATCGACGGCGGCATCCTCGTGAAGCCCGGCGAGCAGGTCGATGCCGGCGAGCTCATCGGCGCCGTCGGTTCGACCGGTGCATCGACCGGGTGCCACCTGCACTTCGAGGTCCGCATCGACGGCAGCGCGATCGACGCCGTGCCGTTCATGGCCGCGCGCGGCATCGAGCTCGGCTGACGCCCGACGCACCGCCGCGGGGCGATGACGGGCCACCGGCCGGGCGCGTGTGGCGTGTTCGCTGCTGCGGCCTCCGCTCAGGCGATGAGACCCGCGCGACGGGCCGCCGCGACCGCATCGGCCCGCGTGGTGACGCCGAGCTTGCGGTGGATCGATTTGACGTGACTGCGGACGGTGTTGGTCGAGACGAACAGTTCCGATCCGATCTCCGCCGCGCTCAGCGCGCTCGGCAGCAGCATCAGCACCTCGAGCTCGCGGCGGCTCAGGGCCTCGCGATCGCCCGCGACGCTGCGACGGGTGCTCGAGATCGCCCGGAGCTGTGCGATGCGCGCCGGCAGGGCACCGGGGTCGGCGAGTCCGACACCGAGCTCTTCCGCGCGATTGAGCGACACGGCGGCCTCGGCGGTGCGGCCGAGCGCGAGCTCGGCACGCGCGAGCTCGACGAGCAGGTGTGGGACGACCAGCACCGAGTCGCCCTGTTGGCGAGCGGTCTCGAGTGCGTCGACGGCGGTCGCGCGCCCCGCGACCGCGTCGCCCGATTCGGTGAGGTGCCTTGCGAGCGCCTGCTCGGCGGGCAGGTACACGGGGTCGGGACCGATCTTGAACGCCGCCCGTGCCTGCACGCTTCGCTCGACCTGCTCCGCGGCCGCGACACGATCCCCGAGCTCGAAGAGGCAGAGGGCGCGGTAGGCGGGAACGAAGAGCCGCAGCGGGCGCGCGAGCGGCCCGACGCGTTCGACGTCGTCGAGCAGCTCGAGCGCTTCCACGCACTGGCCTTCGAGATACCGCATCGAGGCCGTTCGCATCGCGACGAGCGGCATGAGCGGGCTCGACGCGTCGTACGCCGCGAGGAATCGCTCCCCCGCCCGCCGAGCCGCACCGACGTCGCCGAAGCAGGCCATCGAATGCACGAAGTCCTCGACGTCGTCCCAATTGCGGAACCCCTCGACCGGCCTGCCGGCGGCCGCGAGCCGGCCGCGAGCAAGCGCCCGGTCGCGCCGGGCGGCATCGCCGGCCGTCGACGTCGCCCATGCCTCGTAGAACGCGAGCCGGGGGTCGCGGTCGAGCGCCGATTCGGGGATGCGGTCGAGCCAACTGAGCCCGAGCGATTGGCGCGGCACGATGGTGGTGCTGCGCACGTTCGCGAGGATGTCGGCGATGGTGTCGTAGTCGTCGGCCCCGAGAAGGTGGTGGATGGTGGCGGCGAGGTCGTGCTCGCGCTCGAAGGCGGCGAAGGCCCGGCGATGCAGCTCGCGGCGCAGAATCGGATCCTCGCGCTCGAGCTCGGCGGCGAGCCGCTCGCGCACGAGGTGGTGCAGCCGCCACCACCGGCCCTCGTCGTCGAGGTTCGCGATGAGTCCGGTGCGCTCGGCCACCTCCATGGCGAGCGGCCACGCGCGTTCGTCGCGCACGACCTCGCGCACCGCCGCGGCGTCGAACCGCTCGAACACCGCGAGCCTCCGCAGCAGCGCCTGATCCTCGGGCGAACTCCCCGCGAGCCCTTCGCGGACGAGCGCGTCGAGGCCGCGGTCGTCGGGGCGCTGCGCGCCGATGCCGGCGAGCGGTACGCCCCGTGCGAGGGCCGAGCCGACGAGCGAGACGGCGGCGGGCCAGCCGTCGGTGGCCTCGAGGACGCCCGCGCCGTCGCGCTCCGAGAGCTCGAGCCCGTACCCGTCGCGCAGCAGGCCGGTGGTCTGCCGGTCGTCGAGCCGCAGCTCGTCCACGCCGATCTCGAGGGCCCGCCCGCGTGCCCGGAGCCGGTCGACCGCCGGCAGTGCGAGCGGCGTCCGCATCGCGACGATCGTCGTGAGGTTCTCGGGCGCGCGGGCGATGAACCAGTCGAGGCTCGCGACGGTGTCCTCGTGCGCGAGCAGGTGCGCGTCGTCGAGCACGAGCGCCCAGTCCGTGCCCGACACCGCGAACGCATCGATCAGCGGCACGATCGCGCTCGCGCGCGCTCCGCCGATACCGGATGCCTCGGGTGTTCGCCCGCTCCAGAGCCCGGCGCCGGAGGCCGCAGCCGTGATCGCCGCCCAGAGCCCGGCGGGGTCGTCATCGTCGTCGTCGAGGCTCACCCAGATGTGCCCGAGCGGGCGTCCGCCCCCGGGGCCGTCGAGACGCCGGGTCGCCTCGATCCACTGCGCGGCTGCCGTCGTCTTCCCGTATCCGGCGGGTGCCCGCACCACGATCACCGTGGGCCGCTCGCCGCTCCGGCGCGCGAACAGGTCGGGTCTCGCGATCGCTCGCGGCCCAGGCGTCGGCGGGCGGAACTTCGTGGCCGGAAACATCGCCTCACATTCTCGCCCAGGGATTCACCCAGGTGAATTCCGCGACACCGCCGCTCTCCGACGGCGGTCGGACCCCCTCGATCCAATACGTTCGGACCATGACCTCCCCGCACCCGGCACCAGCTCTCCGCGTACGCCCCCGAGTCTGGATCGGTCTCGCGATCTGGCTCGGCTACGTCATCGTCGTGTTCGTCGTCGGCAAGCTCTCGGGCGTGCCCTACGACGAGCTCGGCCGAGACGGCGGCACGCTCTTCCTCGGCGCAGGTCTGATGCTCATCGTCGGCGCGATCCTGCTCGCGATCACGGCGAGCCTGCTCGGCTGGTGGCGGCCCGCGCTCTTCGACCGCAAGCACAGCGCACGCTGGCCGATCTTCGTGCCCGCGATCATGGCGGTCGCCCTCGTCATCAACCTCGCGAGCACCGACTGGGGCTCGTACGACCTCGGCTTCTTCGCCGCGTCGATCGTGCTGCTGCTCGTCGGCTTCACCGAGGAGATGGCGACGCGCGGCCTGCTGCTCGTGGGCCTGCGCAGCCGGCTCGCGGAGGGCTGGGTGTGGTTCATCAGCTCGGCGGCGTTCGCCCTCATGCACTTCACGAACGCCCTCTCGGGCCAGGACCTCGGGCTCACGACGACGCAGGTCGGCATGGCGTTCCTCGGCGGCACGGTGTTCTACATCCTGCGGCGCACGACCGGCACCCTGATCTGGGCGATGGTGCTGCACGGTCTCTGGGACTTCTCCACCTTCGCCGTCGGGCACGGCACGCCGGGCCCGCTCGCGGCCCTCGGCGGCACCGTCAACCTGATCGCCGGCGTGCTCGGCCTCATCGTCGTCGCCTTCGTGATCCGCGGCGCCGACGAGCGCACCGATGTGCCGCGCCTCGCTCCGAACGCGGCGAGCCTCGCATGAGCACCGCCGAGCCGACCCGGTCGCCGTGGCGGCGGTTCTGGGAGCGGGGCGGCTGGTGGCGGTCGCTGCTCGCCGTGGTCGCGTACTACGCGCTCTACCAGGGCGGCTCGTTCCTCTTCGTCCCCCTGCTCGCCGGCATCGACGATCCCGCGATGAAGGTCTTCGTCGGTACGGCCCTTCCGATCGCGCTCGGCGGCGTGATCCTCGTGGTGTTCGCGCTGTCGCTCGGCTGGCTGCGCGAACTGTTCGGCCCGCAGCCGATCAACGGCCGCGGCTGGATGTGGATCGCGGTCGTCGTCGTGCTGCTCTTCAACGTTCTCCGGTTCGCGACCGTCGACTACGCCGAGGCGGGGGCCGGCATGGTGGTCGCGTGGCTCGTCGCGGGACTGTTCGTCGGCTTCGCCGAGGAGACGCTCACGCGCGGCGTCGTGGTGAACCTCATGCGCAGGCACGGGTACCGTGAGATCGCGGTCGCGCTGGTCTCCGCGGCGCTCTCGCCGCGCTGCACTCGGGCAACCTGCTCTCGGGGCAGTCGCCGCTCGCGACGGGCCTGCAGCTCGTGTACACGTTCGCCTTCGGCATCTGCATGTACCTGGCCCTGCGCGTCACGGGCAGCCTGATCTGGCCGATCCTGCTGCACGCGACGACCGACCCGTCGATCTTCCTGCAGACCCTGTACCCGGCCGACGGCCCGCTCACCGCGATCGCGGCGCAGGGCAACATCGCGGTGATCGTCACCGGCCTCGTGCTGCTCATCTTCATCCGCGGCAAGGTCGGCCAGAACACGGCGGGCGCGGGCCTCGTCGAGCCGGGCACGGCCCTCCCGGGCCGCTGACCGCTCGGGGATGCCGCGGCTGCGGTCGCAGCGTCCCACAGCCGCACACCCCGACAGCCCCCGAGCCGACGCGGCCCGGGGGCTGTTCTCATCCCGCACGCCGGCCCCCGCCGACGGCGAGGCCTTCACGCCGTCGCGAGCGCCTCGGTCGGTGAGAGGCGCGAGGCGCGGATCGCCGGGTAGAGCCCCGCGACCACGCCGACGACGACCGTCGCGAGCAGTCCACCCGCGGTGGCCCAGATCGGCACCAGCGTCGGCCAGCCCTGCAGCAGCGAGTACGCGGTCGTCGCGACGACGCCGACGATCACGCCGACCGCCCCGCCGACGAGGGCGAGCAGCAACGACTCGGTGAGGAACTGCGCCCGGATGTGTCCGCGCGTCGCGCCGAGCGATCGACGCAGGCCGATCTCGCCGCGGCGCTCGAGCACCGAGATCACCATCGTGTTCGCGACCCCGACCCCGCCCACGAGCAGCGCCACGGCGCCGAGCCCGACGAGCAGGCCCGTGAACGCCTGGTCGGCCGCCGCGCGCGCGGCGAGCGCGTCGGACGGGCGCGAGACCTGCACCTCGTTGGGGCTCGTCGGGTTCGCGGTCGCGGCGAGCACGCCCCGCACGGCGTCGACGGCGTCCTCGTCGGTGCGCACGGTGACGGCGGTCGGGTGACCGTCGAAGCCGAGCAGCGACTCGGCGATCGGCCAGCCGATGAGGGCGGCGGTGTCGAGCTCGGTCGCGAGCGGCACGGGCGCGAGGATGCCCGCGACCGTGAACCACTCGTCGCCGATGCGCACCCGCACATCGGCACCGGCGCGGTCGATGCCGAGCAGCTCGGCCGCGGTAGCGCCGAGGACGACCACGGGGTACCGCTCGGTCGCCGCGTTGAGCCAGCTGCCGTCGGCGAGCTCGGCGCCGACGGTCTCGGGCATGTCGAGGTCGACCGCGTAGGTGGCGATGCCGCCCGACTCGTTGGGGTCGATGAACTCGTTGCGGTACACCTTGGCGTCGACGGTGCCGAGTGCCGACACGTCGGTGACCGGGCCGATCCGTTCGATCATCGCGGGCGCCTCGTCGGGCAGCGTCGCCTGCTCGCCGAAGAGGTCGTTGCCGGGCGCGACCGCGAGCAGGTTCGTGCCGAGCCGGTCGAGCTGCCGTTCGAGCTCGGCTCGGCTCGAGCTCGAGATGCCGACCACGGCGATCATCGCGGCGATGCCGATCGCGATGCCGAGCGCCGAGAGCACGACGCGGAGCGGCCGGGCGCGCAGGCCGGCCCCGCCGACGCGCAGCACGTCGGTCGTGCGCAGCCGCGCGGGGGCGGGCAGCGCAGGGGGCGCGGAAACCGCGAGCGAACCGGGCACGGCCGCCGAACCGGATGCCTCCGGCGAGTCGGGCCCCGCGGTCGCCTGCGACCATCCGGCCGACCCGGTCGCCTCGTTCGCGCGGTCCCCGTTCACGGCCGCACCTCCCCGTCGCGGAGCGCGATGCGTCGCCGAGCCCGGGCTGCGATGTCATGGTCGTGCGTGATCACGACGACCGTCGTGCCGTCGCGGTTGAGCCCGTCGAGCAGGCCCATCACCTCGCCGCCGGAGACCGAGTCGAGGTTTCCCGTCGGCTCGTCGGCGAGCACGAGGCCGGGTCGCCCGGCGATCGCCCGGGCGACGGCGACGCGCTGGCGCTCGCCGCCCGAGAGCTCGTGCGGGCGATGTCGCAGCCGGTGCCCGAGGCCGACCCGCTCGAGCGCCTCGCCCGCGAGCTCCCGTCGGCGAGCGCCGGCGACGCCCTGGTAGAGCAGGCCCTCGGCGACGTTGTCGATCGCCGGCACCCCGGCCGCGAGGTGGAACTGCTGGAACACGAAGCCGATGCGCTGCGCGCGAAGTCCCGACAACTGCCGGTCGGAGAGCCGCGCGGTGTCGTACCCGTCGACCCGCACGACCCCGGTCGTCGGCCGGTCGAGCGTGCCGATGAGCTGCAGCAGGGTCGACTTGCCCGACCCCGACGGGCCGACGATGGCGGCGAACTCCCCCTCGTCGATCGAGAGGCTGGCATCGCGCAGGGCGGTGACGCCGTCGTACGACTTGCCGACGCCCTCGAGCTCGACGATCGCGCTCATGACGCGACCACCACCACGTCGCCCTCGGCGAGCCCAGCGCCCGAGACCTCGACCCGGCCGTCGGCGAACAGCCCGGTCTCGACGCCGACGAGCTCGGAGTCGTCCCCGTGCACGACCTCGACCGCGTAGCCGCCCTCGGCGAGCGCGAGCAGCGCCGTCACGGGCACGGTCAGCACGTCCTCGCGGGTCTCCGCCGTGAACGACACCTCGGCGGTGGAACCGCCCGCGGCGCTCACGGCGCCGGGGTCGTCGGGGGTGGCGGTCACCCGCAGCACGGTCGTGTCGCCGTTGCCCATCGGCGGGTCCTCGCCGGGGATCACGACCGTCTCGACGGCGGTGACCGTGGCGGGGAACGTCGATCCGTCGGGCAGGGCGACCTCGACCGCCGCGCCGACCACCGCGTACGAGGCATCCGTCTCATCGAGGTCGACCTGCACGACGCGGTCGGTGCTCGCGGTCGTGAGCACCTCGCCGCCCGCGCGGTCGCCGACCGCGGCGGCGACCGACGTGACCTGCGCCGATCCGCCCGCGTAGTGGATCCGGGCGGGGTCGACCGTGCCCGTCTCGTCGACGCCGAGCGCCTCCTGCCAGTCCTCGACGGCCGAGGCGGTCGCCCACGTGTAGTCCTCGTCGACGTCGAAGCCCGTGTAGCCGAGTGCCGCGAGGTTCTCCTCGAACTGGCGCACGTCGGCACCCGACGTTCCGGGTGCGAGCACCCGGTAGGCGGGCATCGAGCCGACGAGCAGGACGACGGGGGCGTCGTCGAGGCGGTAGAGCTGCTCGCCGCGGTCGATCACGGCGCCGGCCGCGGGCAGCCACGTGAGCGTGCCGCCCTCCGCGCGGAGCGTGGTCTCCCCCGCGTTCGCGAGCTCGCCCGACTCGGTCGTCGTCGCGACGAGGTCGCCCCGCTCGACCTCGGCGATCTCGGGCGTCGCCGGCGCGGGTTGCTCGGCGGCGGGAGCGAATCCGAACCCGTTCGCGGCCGCGGCGGTCACCCCGATGCCTGCGACGGCGACCACCCCGAGCCCGATCCAGCCGAGGCGGGCGCGCGCATTCACGATGCGCTGCTTTCGCTCGTCGACGACCCGCCGTCCTCGCCCTTCGGCTTCGGCATGAGCTCCCCGCACGTCTCCTGCGCCTCGCGGAACTCGTCGCTCCCGGGGTCGAATCCCATGTCCGAGTCGATCCGGATGCCGCCGTCGGCGCTCGGGTCGGGGAAGCCCTCGATGCCCTCGTCGCGCATGCACTCGGAGAACTCGCGCATCTGGGCGAGCTGCTCGGCGCTCGGCTTCGGCATCTCGCCGCCGTTCGGCATGAACTCCTTGCACGCGTCCATCGCGGCGTCGACCTCGTCGGGGTCGGTGCCGTCGGGGATCGCGATGGCGAACCCGCCGTCGTCCTGGTCGGGGTCGGGCATGTCGATGCCGTGCTCGCGCATGCACTCGGCGAACGCGACAGGGTCGCCGTCGCCGCCCTCCCCGGTACCGCCGCCCCCGTCGCCGCCTCCAGGTGGCGCGGACTGCCGGGCCTGCGGGTCGCCGTCGAGCGAGGCGACGCCGTCGCCCGCCGTGGGCGTGCAGCCCGCGAGGGCGAGGGCCGTGAGCAGGGCGATGACGGCCGAGAGGGATGACTCCCGCCGATGCGTTCGGAACATGTCGTGTCCTTCCGTGAGGGTGCGTCAGCGGTCGCTGCGCACGCAGGCCGCCTGGGCGGCGAGGTAGTCGGGGTCGGTCGGATCGATCGGACTCCCCGGGGGGATGTCGATGACGCCGTCGGGCCTCGGATCGGGGTAGTCCGCGACGCCCTCGGCGCGCATGCATTCGGCGAGGTCGCGCAGGCGCGCGAGCTGCTCCGGGTCGTTCTCGGCAGGCGCGCCGCCACCCGGCATGAACCGGGCGCAGGCGCCGAGCGCCTCGTCGACCTCGTCGAGCGGCACACCCTCGGGGTACTGGTACGTGAACGAGTTCCCCTCCTGGGTGGGCATCGCGATCGGGACCCCCTGTTCGGCCATGCAGGCGCTGAGGCCGCGCGGGTCGCCGTCGAGGTCGGCGGCCGGCTCGGTGCTCGCGGCGACGCCCGAGGCCGGTCCGGCCGAGGCATCCCCATCGGCGAGCGAGGCGATCGACGGCGGCCCGTCGGCCGCGCATCCGGTGAGGAGCAGCGCGGCGACGACGAGCGCGCCGACCAGCGGCGTGCTCGTCGCGGTCGACGTCCTCGTCGTCGCGAAGCGGTCGGGGCGGGGCATCCGAGGTCCTTCCGTCGGCGGGGCCGCTACGGCCCCGACTCGTCCCAGCACACCCGAGGCGCCGTTTCCCGGTCGTGATCGTGCCCGCTAACGCCCCGGTAACGCGCCGAACGGCGACAATGGGCAGATGCGCATCCTGGTCGCGGAGGACGAGCCGCTGCTCGCCGACGCCGTCGCCGAGTGGCTGCGGAACGCCGCGCACGCGGTCGACGTGGTCGGCGACGGCGGCAGCGCGCTCGAGCGCGTCGACGTCAACGACTACGACCTCGTCGTGCTCGACCGCGACCTGCCCGTCGTGCACGGCGACGACGTGTGCCGGCACATCGCGGCCTCCGACCTGCCAACGCGGGTGCTCATGCTCACCGCGGCCGGCACGGTCGACGACCGGGTCGCCGGACTCGCGATGGGTGCCGACGACTACCTGCCGAAGCCGTTCGCCTTCGCCGAGCTCGGCGCGCGGGTCGAGGCGCTCGGCCGTCGCTCGCGCCCGGCCGTGCCGCCCGTGCTCGAGCGCGCCGGCGTGCGGGTCGACACCCACCACCGCGAGGTCGTCTGCCACGGCCGGTACGTACCCCTCTCGAAGAAGGAGTTCGCCGTGCTCGTCGAGCTGCTGCGCGCCGAGGGCGCATTCGTCTCGGCCGAGCAGCTGCTCGAGAAGGCGTGGGACGAGAACATCGACCCGTTCACGGGCGTCGTGCGCATCACGATCCTGAAGCTGCGCCGCAAGCTCGGCGATCCCTCGATCATCGAGACCGAGGCCGGCGTGGGGTATCGCATCCGATGAGGGGATTCCGGCTCACCCTGCGCGCACGGCTGACGGTCGTGTACGGGGCGCTGTTCCTCGTGGCGGGCATCGTCATGCTCGTGCTCACCTGGGCCCTCGTGCAGCAGCGCATCGTGGGCGACACGTCCATCGTGAGCACGTCGATCTGCTGCACCGCGCCCGGCGAGCCGGTCCCCTCGTTCGACCCGGCCGCGCCGATGCCGCCCGGCGCGGCCGACGAGGGCTACCAGTACACCGTCAAGCTCGTGAGCGCCGCCCGCGACGAGGCGCTCGGCGCGCTCATCACGCAGGGCGCGATCGCCGTCGTCGTGGTCGGCGCGATCGCCGCCTGGATGGGCTGGCTCCTCGCCGGGCGCATGCTGCGCCCCCTGTCGACCATCACCGCGACGGCGAAGCGCATCGCCGACGCGCCCGACGCCGACCGTCGCATGCACGAGCGCATCCACCTCACCGGCCCGCGCGACGAGGTCACCGAGCTCGCCGACACGTTCGACGGCATGCTCGCGCGCCTCGACACGGCGTTCGACGCCCAGCGCCGGTTCATCGCGAACGCGTCGCACGAGCTGCGCACGCCGCTCACCCTCAACCGGGCGCTCATCGAGGTCGCGTCCGAGCGGCCCGACGCGTCGCCCGACCTGAAGCTGCTCGGCGAGACGCTGCTCGAGGTGAACGCACGGCACGAGCGGCTCATCGACGGGTTGCTGCTGCTCGCCCGTTCCGAGCGCGAGCTCGGCGAGCGGCGCTTCGTCGATCTCGCGGACGTCGCCGAGCACGTGGTCGACGAGGCGAAGGCGCGAGCCGGCAGTGCCCCCACGGCGGTCGCCGGTTCCGGCGCGAGCGGCCCGTCGACGTCCGCCCCGTCCATCGACGTCACCGCCGACGAGGCACCGACCGCGGGCGACCCCGTGCTGCTCGAGCAACTCGTGCGCAACCTCGTCGACAACGCGCTGCGGCACAACCTCGCCTCCGGCGGCCGGGTGCGGGTGACCACGCGAACGGATGCCTCGGGCCGGGCACTCCTCGAGGTCGCGAACTCCGGCCGGGTCATCGCCCCGTACGAGCTCGGCACGCTGGTCGAGCCCTTCCGCCGGCTCGAGGGCGAGCGCACGGGCGCGGGGCCGGCGACGGGCGCGGGGCTCGGCCTCTCGATCGTGCGCGCCATCGTCGAGGCGCACGACGGCGAGATGGCACTCGTGGCGCCGCCCGAGGGCGGGCTCGTCGTGACCGTGCTGCTGCCCGGCGAGCCCTACGCCACCACGCGCTAGTTCTGGGATCCCAGACGCCCGGCCCGCGGCATCCATTGTCGGGGTGCCGCCCGTGCGCGACCATCGAATCATGACCGACGCAACGACCACCACGCGCACCGTCCGCGCGCCTCGCGGCACCGAGCTCTCCGCGAAGAGCTGGCAGACCGAGGCGCCGCTGCGCATGCTCATGAACAACCTCGACCCCGAGGTCGCCGAACACCCCGAAGACCTCGTCGTCTACGGCGGAACGGGCAAGGCCGCCCGCAACTGGGAGGCGTTCGACGCCATCACGAAGACCCTCGAGCGCCTCGAGGCCGACGAGACCCTGCTCGTGCAGTCGGGCAAGCCCGTCGGCGTCTTCCGCACCAACGTGTGGGCGCCCCGCGTGCTCATCGCCAACTCGAACCTCGTCGGCGACTGGGCGACCTGGCCCGAGTTCCGCCGCCTCGAGGCCGAGGGCCTCACGATGTACGGCCAGATGACCGCCGGCTCGTGGATCTACATCGGCTCGCAGGGCATCCTGCAGGGCACCTACGAGACCTTCGCCGCCGTGGGCAACAAGCTCATCGCCGAGGGTCGCGGCAGCTCGCTCGGCACGCCGCGCGAGGGCGAGGGCCCGCTCGCCGGCACGCTCACCCTCACCGGCGGCTGCGGTGGCATGGGCGGCGCCCAGCCGCTCGCCGTCACCCTGAACGACGGCGCCTGCCTCATCGTCGACGTCGACGAGACCCGCCTCCGCCGCCGCGCCGGCAAGCGCTACCTCGACGAGGTCGAGACCGATCTCGACACCGCGATCGCCAAGGTCCTCAAGGCCAAGGAGGAGCGCCGCGGCTGGTCGGTCGGCTACGTGGGCAACGCCGCCGAGGTGTTCCCCGAGATCCTCCGCCGTCACCGCGCCGGCGAGCTGACCGTCGATGTCGTCACCGACCAGACGAGCGCGCACGACCCGCTCGCCTACCTGCCCGAGGGCATCTCGGTCGACGAGTGGAAGCAGGCCGCGGCCGACGACCCCGAGGGCTTCACGAAGAAGGCCCAGAAGTCGATGGCGCACCACGTGCAGGCCATGGTCGAGTTCCAGGACGAGGGCGCCGAGGTCTTCGACTACGGCAACTCGATCCGCGACGAGGCGCGCAAGGGCGGCTACGACCGCGCGTTCGAGTTCCCCGGCTTCGTGCCGGCGTACATCCGCCCGCTGTTCTGCGAGGGCCTCGGGCCGTTCCGCTGGGTGGCGCTCTCGGGCGACCCCGAGGACATCCGCGTCACCGACGAGGCCATCAAGGAGCTCTTCCCCGAGAACGCCCACCTGCACAAGTGGCTCGACGCCGCGCAGGAGCGCGTGGAGTTCGAGGGCCTGCCCGCCCGCATCTGCTGGCTCGGCTACGGCGAGCGCCACAAGGCCGGCCTGCTGTTCAACAAGCTCGTCGCCGAGGGCAAGGTGAAGGCGCCGATCGTCATCGGCCGCGACCACCTCGACTCGGGCTCGGTCGCCTCGCCGTACCGCGAGACCGAGGCCATGAAGGACGGCTCCGACGCGATCGCCGACTGGCCGCTGCTCAACGCGCTCACCGCGGCGTCGTCGGGCGCGACCTGGGTGTCGATCCACCACGGCGGCGGCGTCGGCATCGGCCGTTCGATCCACGCCGGCCAGGTCTCCGTGGCCGACGGCACCGAGCTCGCCGCGGCGAAGCTCACGGCGCTGCTCACGAACGACCCGGGCATGGGCGTGATCCGTCACGTCGACGCGGGCTACGAGCGGGCGGTCGAGGTCGCGCGCGAGCGCGGCGTCGACGTGCCGATGCTCGAGGGCTGAGCGCGCTCCCGCCCCTCCCCCATCGAGTGGGCACTCATCGTCCGGATTCGCAGCGATTTCGGACGACGGGTGCCCACTCGATTTGCAACACTCGACTCAGCACCACGATCGAAAGGCGAACAGGATGCCTCGCGCCACCCTCATCACGAACATCGGCGAGCTCGTCACGAACGACGAGCAGCCCGGCCGCGAGGGCGGTCCCCTCGGCATCGTGCGCGACGCCGCCGTGCTCGTCGAGGACGGCACGGTGAAGTGGGTCGGCGCCGCCGCCGAGGCCTCCGCGCACACCCCCGAGACGGGCGCCGAGATCGTCGACGCGGGTCACCGCGCCGTCATCCCCGGTTTCGTCGACAGCCACACGCACCTCGTGTTCGGCGGCGACCGCGCCGAGGAGTTCGCCGCGCGCATGGCGGGCCGCCGCTACGAGGCGGGCGGCATCCGCTCGACCGTCGCCGCCACCCGCGCCGCGACCGACGACGAGCTGCGGGCCCGCCTCGCGGGCTTCGTCGCCGAGCTGCACGCGCAGGGCACGACGACGTTCGAGATCAAGTCGGGCTACGGCCTGAGCGTCGCCGACGAGGAGCGCCTCGTGCGCCTCGCCCGCGAAGTCACCGATGAGGTCACCTTCCTCGGCGCGCACGTCGTGCCGTTCGAGTTCCGCGAGGACCCGCGCTTCGAGGGCGACCCGACCGCGGCGGGCGACGCGTACGTCGACGTCGTCATCGGCGAGATGCTCGACGCCTGCGCCCCGTACTCGCGCTGGGTCGACGCGTTCTGCGAGCGCGGCGCGTTCTCCCCCGAGCAGTCGCGTCGCGTGCTCGAGGCCGGCCGCGACGCCGGTCTCGGCATCCGCGTGCACGGCAACCAGCTCGGCGAGGGCGGCGGCGTGCGCCTCGCGGTCGAGCTGGGCGCGGCCTCGGTCGACCACTGCACGTTCCTGAGCGACGAGGATGTCGCGGCGCTCGCCGGCTCCGACACGGTCGCGACCCTCCTCCCGGGCGTCGAGTTCTCGACCCGGCAGCCCTACCCCGACGCGCGGCGGCTCATCGAGGCCGGCGTCACCGTCGCCCTCGCGAGCGACTGCAACCCGGGCTCGTGCTTCACGAGCTCCATGCCGTTCTGCATCGCGGTCGCGGTGCGCGACATGAACATGACCCCGGCCGAGGCGCTCTGGGCCTCGACCGCCGCGGGCGCGAAGGCGCTTCGCCGTACCGATGTCGGCGCGCTCCGCCCCGGAATGCGCGCCGACCTCGTCGAGCTCGACGCGCCGAGCTACCTGCACCTCGCCTACCGGCCGGGTGTGCCGCTCGTGCGCCGCGTCTGGGCGGCGGGCACCACGGTCGCCTGAGCGGGCCGGCCCGCCCGCCTCTCGCCCGCCCGCCTCGCGTCTGGGGGAGACGACCCCGCGTCGTGATGTCGCACACCTCAGCGACGTCAGCGAACCTTGCCCTTGGGGGTGTCGACCGCCACGAGGTCGCCGGTGCCCTCGATGAGCTCGGCCCAGGAGTCGACGTCGACGCGGCATTCGACGACAGCGCACGTCGGCAGCTCGACCCATTCGCCGGTGAGCTCGCCGACGGCGTCGCTCATGCCCGGATTGTGCCCGACGAGCATCGCCGTATCGATGGCGTCGTCGAGCCCCGAGGCGACGTGCAGGATGCGCGATGCGGTCGCCCCGTAGAGCCGGTCCTCCTCGACGACGTGGTCGTCACCGATGCCGAGGGTGCGCGCCAGGAGCCGCGCCGTGCTGCGGGCGCGCACCGCCGTGCTCGTCACGATCCGGTCGGGGCCGACGCCCCGTTCCGCGAGCCGGTGCCCCATCGCGGGGGCGTCGCGCAGGCCGCGTTCGTTGAGCGGGCGGTCGTGGTCGTCGAGCCCCGGGTCTCCCCAGTCCGACTTGGCGTGCCGCACGAGGTAGAGCGTCTTCATGGCCCCAGCGTGGCACTGCCGGGCGCGGGCCACCAGTCCCCGGCCCCGTCCTCGCTCGATTCAGGAGAGAGGACGCTGCTCAGGACGGAGTCCGCCGACGCGTCCTGAGCCGCGCGCGTTTTCCTGAATCGAGGGCGAGCCGTCGGTCCGATCCCCGGGAAGACCGCGCTTCGGAGCAGGGGACGGCGTTCAGCGCGAGGCGACGCCCGCGAGGAACTCGAGCACGCACAGCGCCGTGAGTCGCACCGTGCGGCCGTCGGGCGCATCGGCGGTCGCGTCGACCTCGGCGAGGTCGGCGCTGACGACGCGCGGGTCGCGGCCGGCGGCGCGCACGAGCGCGCGGAGCTCCCACGCGGCGAGCCCGCCGGGCATCGAGGCCGGGCATCCGGGGACGACCGCGCGGTCGCACGCGTCGACGTCGATGTCGAAATGCACGGGGCCGCCGGCGGCCCCCGCGATCTCGAGCGCCTCGCCCATGACGTCGGCCGGGCGACGGCCGTGCAGCTCGTCGCGGTGGACCACGGTGATGCCGAGCTCGGCCGCCCGGCGCGCGTACACGGCCGAGTTCGCGAAGTCGGCGATGCCGATCTGCACGATGCGCCGCGGGTCGAGACCCGCCTCGATGAGTCGGCGCACGGGCGAGCCGTTCGAGACGCCCTCGCGCAGGTCGTAGTGCGCGTCGATCGTGATGAGGCCGGCGGTGTCGAGCCGGTCGCCGTAGGCGCCGAGCGCGGTCGCGACGGTCACCGAGTTGTCGCCGCCGAGCGCCATGACGGTCTCGGCGCGCTCGAGCAGCTCGGCGACGCGGGCGCGCGTGCGCGCCTCGCCCTCGGGGCCGTCGGGCTCGACGATGTCGCCGGCGTCGACGACGAGCTGCTCGCCGAGGTCGATCGCGTCGCGGCCCGCCTCGCGGGCGGGCACGAGCGCGGGACTGTACCGGCGCAGCGCCTGCCGCACGGCCGCGGGCGTCGCGTGCGCGTTCGTCGGCGAGAGCGAGGTGCGCCAGGCCGGCACCCCGAGCAGGGCCAGGCGGGCGGATGCCTCGGCCGCGAGCGACTCGGGCGCGGGCCAGTCTCCCGCGCGGGGCCAGAGGGGATCGTTCGAGAGTGCGACGTCGGCCATGCCCCAACGCTACGAGTCGACGGCGCGCCCGCCCAGTACCCGCCGTGGCTCGACGTCTGCGATCCCAGACGAATGGCCGCCGCTACTCGACCGGCGGAAGCTCGGCGGCTCGCAACGCGGCGACGAGCTCGCGCTCGCGGCCGGCACTCAGCCCGGCGCCGCGGGGGCGGTCGAGCCCCTGCTCGCGCTCCCACTCGAGCAGGTCGGCGAGCGTCTCGCCGACCGGGCGCAGGCGCAATCCCTCCGCCCGGGCAGCGGCGTTCGAGCGGTCCTGGAACGCCGCCCACGTCGGGTCGACGATCCAGAGCGGCAGCGACTCGTCGCCCGACCACTCGGCGACCCCCTGCTGCTCGAGCCATGCGCCCGGCGCGGGCAGCACCTCGCCGCGGTGGCCGCCGACCGCACGGGACGCGTCGAGGAACGCGCCGAACGTCGAGCGATCGCCGACGGCGTTGAACGCACCGGTCAGGCCGCGTTCGACCGAGTCGACGGTCCAGCCGACGAGGTCGCGCACGTCGATGAACTGCGCCGAGGCATCCCGGATGTCGGGCACGAGCATCGGCTCGTCGTCGCGAGCGGCGCGCGCCACCCAGTAGCCGGTGCGGCCTGAGGCGTCGCCGGGGCCGCCGATGAGCCCGGGCCGGATGACGAGGAGCCGATCGCCGAGGGCCTCGCGGTACGCCTGCTCGATCGCCGACTTCGCCTCCCCGTAGGTCTCGGGCGTCGACTCGTCGGACTCGAGGGGCGCCATCAGCTCGGCCGTCTCGCCGGCGCCGGGCTCGTCGTGGCGCGCGTAGACGTTGCCCGACGAGATGAAGGTCCAGTGCCGGGCGCGCGGCGCGAGCGCGGCAGCCGCACGGCGGGCGAAGCCGGGCTGGCGGGTGACGTCGATGACGGCGTCCCAGTCGGTGTCGCCGAGTCCGTCGTACGCGTCGGGCTGCGACCGGTCGCCGACGACGAGCCGCGCCCCGGGCGCGACCTCGCCGGCTTCGCCGCGCGCGAGGCACGTCACCGCGTGTCCGCGCCGGAGCGCTTCGCGCGCGAGCTCACGTCCGAGCCACTGGGTTCCACCGAGGATCAGGATCTGCATGTCGTCATCACAGCAGAGCCCGCGCGGTGGGCGCCATCATGTTCGCCGAGCGCGGATGCGCACGGATGCGGAATAGTGGGGATCGGGTCGCGGTTCCCCCTTGCAGATACCCCCTAGGGGTATTAACCTGAGGGGACGATCACAGGAGGACGCGATGGGCGCCGGCCAGAACGAGACGCACACCGAGCACGACATGCACGCCGGCCACGACATGCACGCCGGCCACGACCTGCACGCGGGCCACGACCACTCGCAGCACGCCGCGCAGCCAGGCCATGCCACCACGGCGGACCACGACATGCACGCCGGTCACGACATGCACGCCGGTCACGCCATGCACGCCGGTCACGACATGCACGCCGGGCACGGCGCGAACACCGAGGCGACGCACGACGCGCACGATATGCACGCCGGCCACGACATGTCGGGCCACGCGGGTCACGGCGGCCACGGCGACCACGTCGGCCAGTTCCGCCGCCTGTTCTGGATCATGCTCGTCATCGCGATCCCGACGATCGCGTTCAGCCCGATGTTCGCGTCGATCCTCGGCTACTCGCTGCCCGACAACCCGATCGTCCCGTGGATCTCCCCCGTGCTCGGCACGGTCATGTACTTCTGGGGCGGCAAGCCGTTCCTCACGGGCGCCTGGTCGGAGCTCAAGGCCCGCAAGCCCGGCATGATGCTGCTCATCGGCCTCGCGATCACGGTCGCGTACTTCGCGAGCCTCGCCGCGAGCCTCATGCTCGTGAGCCACCACCTCGACTTCTGGTGGGAGCTCGCGCTCCTCATCGTGATCATGCTCCTCGGCCACTGGATCGAGATGCGCTCGATCATGCAGGCCTCGAGCGCGCTCGACGCCCTCGCCGCCCTCCTGCCCGACGAGGCCGAGCGCGTGATCGAGGGCGGCGAGGCATCCGGTGAGATCGAGAAGGTCGCCCCGAGCGACCTCGGGGTCGGCGACCTCGTGATCGTGCGTCCCGGCGGCCGCGTGCCGGCCGACGGCGAGGTCGTCGACGGCACCGCCGCGATCGACGAGTCGATGATCACGGGCGAGTCGGCCACGGTGAGCCGCGGCCCCGGCGACCACGTCGTCGCGGGCACGGTCGCGACCGACACCGCGATCCGCGTGCGGGTCGGCGCAGTCGGCGACGACACCGCCCTCGCGGGCATCCAGCGCCTCGTCGCGCAGGCGCCGGCCTCGAGCTCGCACGCGCAGCGCCTCGCCGACCGCGCCGCCGGCTGGCTGTTCTGGTTCGCGCTCGGCGCCGCCGTCATCACGGCGATCACGTGGACCCTGCTCGGCGACCCCGACGACGCCGTCGTCCGCACCATCACGGTGCTCGTGATCGCGTGCCCCCACGCCCTCGGCCTCGCCATTCCGCTCGTCGTGCAGATCGCGACCGAGCGCGCGGCCCGCGGCGGCGTGCTCGTGACCGACCGTCTCGCCCTCGAGACGATGCGCACGGTCGGCGCGGTGCTCTTCGACAAGACGGGCACCCTCACGAAGGGCGAGCCGGCCGTGACGGATGCCGCGGCGGCACCCGGCTTCGACCTCGAGGCCGTGCTGGCCGATGCGGCTGCCGCCGAGTCCGACTCGGAGCACCCGCTCGCGAAGGCGATCGTCGCCGAGGCATCCCACCGCGGACTGCACGTGCACGGCGCGACCGGGTTCGCGGCGTCGGCCGCGATCGGCGTCAGCGCGAACGTCGGCGGGCGCACCGTGCAGGTCGGCGGCCCCGGGCTGCTGCGGCAGGAGGGGCTCGACTCGCTCGAGGCATCCACGCCGTGGGCCGAGGCCGGCGCGACCGTGCTGCACGTCGTGATCGACGGCACCGTCGCGGGGGCGATCGCCCTCGCCGACGAGATCCGGCCCGAGTCGCGCGAGGCGGTCGAGGCGCTGCACGCGCTCGGCGTGCAGGTCGTGATGATCACGGGCGACGCCGAGCCCGTCGCCCGCACCGTCGCCGCCGAGCTCGGCATCGACCGGGTCTACGCGGGCGTCCGCCCCGAGGACAAGTCGGCCAAGGTGCAGGAGCTCCAGCGCGAGGGTCTCAGCGTCGCGATGGTCGGCGACGGCGTGAACGACGCGCCGGCGCTCGCCCAGGCCGACGTCGGCATCGCGATCGGCGCCGGCACCGACGTCGCGATCGCCTCGGCCGGGGTGATCCTCGCGTCGAGCGACCCGCGCTCGGTGCTCTCGGTGATCGAGCTGTCGCGGGCGAGCTACCGCAAGATGAGCCAGAACCTCTGGTGGGCCGCCGGCTACAACCTCGTGTCGGTGCCGCTCGCGGCGGGCATCCTGGCCCCGATCGGGTTCGTGATGCCGATGTCGGTCGGCGCGATCCTGATGAGCCTCTCGACGGTCATCGTCGCGGCGAACGCGCAGCTGCTGCGCCGTCTCGACCTGCGCCCCGAGGCCTCGACGCGCGCGGTGCTCGAGCGCACGCGCTGAGCCGGCGGCGCCCAGCCGCGCGTCCTCACCGACCCGCCGTCCGACTCCTCGGGCGGCGGGTCGGCCGTCGCTGCGCAGGCAGCGCAGGCAGCTGCAGGCACGTTCCGACGGGACCCGGCGTGTCGCGGGCGCAGGCCGGCGTGTCTCGCGATTCTGCCTGCACTGCGGCTGCGCGGAGCAGGCGATCGAGCGTCACCAGGGCAGGCGAAGGGCGAGGGCGGATGCCTCGGCGGCGACGCCGGTCGACGGCACGACGGCGATCGCGTCGGCGTCGGCGAGTCCGCGCATCATGCCCGTGCCGAGATGCGCGGCCGGTTCGGCGCGGCCGTCGCGGATCACGACCGGCACGAGGCGGGTCGCACCCGGCACGCCGTCGACCGTCTCGGCGACGACCACCTCGGTCGTCGCCTCCGCGCGGCCGGTCATGGCGGCGAGGAGCGGACCGCCGACCGCCAGGAGTCCGAGCATCGCGGCGAGCGGGTTGCCGGGCAGGCCGAGCACGAGCCGGTCGGGCGTGCGCGCGAGGAAGGTCGGCCCGCCGGGCCGGATCGCGACCGACGGCACGAGCCACTCGGCATCCAGCCGGTCGACGGCGGCACGCACGAAGTCGACGCCCGACCCGCCCGTGCCGCCTGTCGTCACCACGACGTCGGCGGGGTCGAAGGTGATCGCCGCCTCGGTCGCATCGACGTCGTCGGCCACGCGGTGCACGCCGACCACCTCGGCGCCGAGCGCGGCGATGATCGCCGGCAGGGTCGCACTGAAGCTGTCGCGCACGTGACCCGGTGCGGGGACTCCCGATTCGACGACCTCGTCTCCCGTCAGCACGAGCGACACCCTCGGCCGCCGTCGCACGCTCAGCCGGTCGGCGCCCGTCGCCGCGGCGAGGGCGATGCGCGGCGGCGTCAGCACGACGCCGTCGGGCAG
The DNA here is from genome assembly GCF_058349925.1 of Agromyces solani. Classification (NCBI taxonomy): domain Bacteria; kingdom Bacillati; phylum Actinomycetota; class Actinomycetes; order Micrococcales; family Microbacteriaceae; genus Agromyces; species Agromyces solani. The sequence continues at coordinate 211,337 of NZ_JBYRER010000001.1, read as the reverse complement.
CAGGATCTCGCCGTCGGTCGCTTCCGCGCCGGCGAGCCGGAGGTGGCGCCGGCCTGCGACATCCTCACGCCCGACCTCGCCGACCGACTCGAGCCGGCCGTCGACGACTCGGCCCGCCTCCGATCGCAGCACCGCCTCGGCACCGGCGGGAACGAGCCCGCCGGTCACGATGACGACGGCCTCGCCGTCCGCGAGTTCCGCGGCGGAGTCGCCGCCGGCATCGCGCTCGACGAGACGCCACGGCCCCGCACCCCGCACGGCCCAGCCGTCCATCGCCGAGGACGTGTAGTGCGGCAGCGGGATCGGCGTGGCGAGGGCGCCCGCGAGCACGCGCCCGATCGCGACGTGCAGCGGCACCTCCTCGACCGGCGGGGCCGCCGCAGCGACCGCGGCCCGCGACCGCGCCGTCTCGAGGTCGAGGCGCATCACGACGAGGCGAGCCGGCGCACGCGTTCGAGCGCGTCGCGCGCGGCAGCTTCTGGGTCGACGCCGCGCGCGGCCGCGAGGCCCGCGGCGTAGCCCGCGAGATACGTCGTCACGGGCGCGGCCGGTCGCACGATCGCGTGCGCGGCGACCCCGGCGACGCCGAGCACGGCGTTCACGTCGAGCGGGGCGTCGGGGAGGTCGAGCTCGGCACGCACCCGGTCGGCCCACTCCTCGAGCGTGCGGTCGAGGTCGTCGTCGTTCGCGGTCATGGGGTCTCCCCTCGGGTCGCGCCGACGGCACTCGCGTCGGCCCAGGTGTCCACATCCATCGTGGCAGCGTTCGGTACCGGCAGGTCGGTGAACCCCAGCGGCGCGAGGAGCGCCCGCATCGACGCTCCATCGAGCGGGCGGCGCGCCGCGAGCTCGGCGATCGCGCGTTCGAGCGACGCTCGCCGAACGAGGCAGAGCAGGTGCTGGGCGCGTCCGTCGGCGTCGACGGCGCGCACGCCGTCGACGCCGGTGCGCACGCCCGCCTCGAGCTCGACGACGAGCCCCGGCACCGCGTCGGCCGCGTAGGGCAGGTCACCCGCGAGCAGCAGCACCGCAGAGGCATCCGAATCGAGGGCGGCGACCCCCGCCGCGACGGCCGCGGCCGGGCCGCCGAACGGCGGATCCTCGCGCACGACCCGCACCTCGGCGGGCAGGACCGAGCGTCCGGGCTCGCCGACGACGACGATCGCACGCGCCGCGGCGACGCCCGTCGCCGCGGCCACCGCCCGCTCGAGCAGGGTGCGCCCGTCGACGACCAGATCGCCCTTGGCGATGCCGCCGAGCCGCGAGGCGCGGCCGCCCATGAGCACCACGGCGCCGATCTCGACCATGCGTTCATGCTAGGCAGGCGGGCGGGCGCGCGACGACGCATCCGGGCGACGACGGCATCTCGATCGGCGATGCCGGGCATCTGAATCGGTGGACGCACGGCGCTTTGCGGGGGCGACCGATCCTGCTACCAAGGAGGGTATGGGCAGGATCACCGCGAGGAAGCGGGTCGTACGCGTCACCGTCGGCCGGTCGTCGCCGGTGAGCCGCCGCGACGACCTGCTCGCCGTCGAAGAGCCGCTCGAGATCCGCGTGGGCGGTTCGCCGCTCGCCGTCACGATGCGCACGCCGGGCCACGACGTCGACCTCGCGATCGGCTACCTCGTCTCCGAGGGTGTCGTCGTTCGCGGCGACGACGTCGCGGGCGCTATCCACTGCGCGGGCGCCGACGGCGAAAACACCTACAACGTGCTCGACGTGACGCTCGCCGCGGGCGTCGCCCCGCCGCACGCTTCGGTGCATCGCGACCTGCTCATGACGAGCGCGTGCGGCGTGTGCGGCAAGGCGAGCATCGACGCCGTCCGCACCCGGTCGGCGTTCGCCGTCGACGACGACCCCGTGCGCATCGCCCCCGAGCTGCTCGTCGCCCTGCCCGGCCGGCTCCGCGCCGCGCAGGACGTGTTCGACAAGACCGGCGGCCTCCACGCCGCGGCCCTCTTCGACGGGCGCACGGGCGAGCTGCTCGTCGTGCGCGAAGACGTCGGGCGCCACAACGCCGTCGACAAGGTCATCGGCTGGGCCGCCCGCGAGGGCATGCTGCCGCTGCGCGGCATGGTGCTGCAGGTGTCGGGCCGGGCGAGCTTCGAGCTCGTGCAGAAGGCGAGCATGGCGGGCGTCCCCGTGCTCTCGGCCGTGTCCGCGCCCTCGTCGCTCGCGGTCGAGCTCGCGAACGAGGCGGGCCTCACCCTGCTCGGCTTCGTGCGCGACCCGTCGCTGGTCGCCTACTCGAGGGCCGACCGGTTGGTCGACCCCGTCCAGACCACGCGAACGGATGCCTCGGCCGAGGCCGACCGCGCCACCGCGCCCGCCGAACCCGCCCGCGACCCCGCATCATCACGACCGAGGTGACCGTGAACGACCAGCCCGCACCCGCCCGACCCGTGGTCGACCCCTACCCCGATCTCGAGGTCGGCCCGAAGGAGGACGCGGCGGTCGGCATGCCCGCGATCATGCACGCGATGCTGCCCGCGCTCGACGACATGGGCGTGGGCCGCACGGCGAAGCTGTCGCTCAAGATCAACCAGGACGGCGGCTTCGACTGCATGAGCTGCGCCTGGGCCGACCCGAACGAGCACCGGCACAAGCTCGAGTTCTGCGAGAACGGCATGAAGGCCGTCACGTGGGAAGCGACGCCCGTCACGGTGCCGACCTCGTTCTGGGCCGACAACTCGCTCACGTCGCTCCTCGACAAGAGCGAGTACTGGCTCGGGCAGCAGGGCCGGCTCGTCGAGCCGGTCTACAAGGCCGCGGGCTCCGACCACTACGAGCCGATCTCGTGGGAGGCCGCGTTCGCGCTCGTCGGCGAGCGGCTCAACGCGCTCGAGAGCCCCGACCGGGCCGCCTTCTACACGAGCGGCCGGGTGTCGAACGAGGCCGCGTTCCTCTACCAGCTGTTCGTGCGCGCGCTCGGCACGAACAACCTGCCCGACTGCTCGAACATGTGCCACGAGTCATCCGGCACCGCCCTCACCGCGTCGATCGGCGTCGGCAAGGCGACCGTCGTGTACGACGACTTCGAGCAGGCCGACCTCATCATCGTGATGGGGCAGAACCCGGGCACGAACCACCCGCGCATGCTCGGCGCGCTCGAGGCGCAGAAGCGGCGCGGCGGTCGCATCGTCGCGGTGAACGTGCTGCCCGAGGCCGGGCTCATCCGCTACAAGAACCCGCAGCGGCCGCGCGGCATCGTCGGCAAGGGCACGAAGCTCGCCGACCAGTTCATCCAGATCCGGTCGGGCGGTGACATGGCGCTGCTGCAGGCGGTCTCGAAGCGGGTGCTCGACGCCGAGGATGCCGCGCCCGGAACCGTGCTCGACCACGAGTTCCTCGCGGCGCACACCGAGGGGCTCGACGCGTTCCGCGAGCATCTCGCGGGCCTCGACGAGGCCGAGGTGCTGCTCGCCACGGGCATCACGCCGCAGGAGATCGACGAACTCGCCGACGCGTACCTCGCCGCCGACCGCGTGATCGTCACCTGGGCGATGGGCCTCACCCAGCAGAAGAAGTCGGTCGACACGATCAAGGAGGTCGTGAACCTCCTGCTGCTGCGTGGCAACATGGGCAAGCCCGGAGCGGGCGCGGCGCCGATCCGCGGACACAGCAACGTGCAGGGCGACCGCACGATGGGCATCTGGGAGCAGATGCCCGAGCGGTTCCTCGCCGCGCTCGAGGCCGAGTTCGGCTTCCCGGTGCCGCGCGCGCACGGCCGCGACGCGCTGCGCACCGTCCAGGGCCTGCGCGACGGCGAGATCGACGTGTTCATCTCGATGGCCGGCAACTTCGTCGCCGCGATCTCCGACACGGATGCCTCGGAGCAGGCGATGCGCAAGGCGAAGCTCACCGTGCAGGTGTCGACGAAGCTCAACCGCTCGCACGTCGTCACGGGCGAGGAGGCGCTCATCCTGCCGGTGCTCGGCCGCACCGAGATCGACCTGCAGGGCGGGGTGCCGCAGTTCGTCTCGGTCGAGGACACCGTGTGCTCGGTGCACGGCAGCCACGGGGCGATCCCGCCCGTCGCGCCGGGATTGCTCTCCGAGGTCGCGGTCGTGTGCCGCATGGCCGAGGCGACGTTCGGCTCGGGGACTGCGGACGGCTCCGCCGGTCGAGTAGCGCGGAGCGCGTATCGAGACCCCGCCGTCGCGTCGATCCCCTGGGCCGACTTCGAGCGCGACTACGACCTCATCCGCGAGCGCATCTCACGGGTCGTGCCCGGCTTCGAGCACTTCAACGACGACGTGCGGCGCAAGAACGGCTTCGAACTGCCGATCTCACCGCGCGTGCGGCGCTTCGACACCCCGAGCGGCAAGGCGCAGATCACGGTCAACGAGCTCGAGCACCTCGAGCGGCCCGCCGGTCGGCTCATTCTGCAGACGCTGCGCTCGCACGACCAGTTCAACACGACGATCTACAGCCTCGACGACCGCTACCGCGGCATCAAGAAGGGGCGCGACGTGGTGTTCGTGCACCCCGACGACCTCGCCGAGCTCGGTCTCGCCGACGGACAGCGCGTCGACGTCGTGAGCGAGTGGCCCGGCCAGCCCGACCGGGTGCTGCCCGGCCAGCGCCTCGTCGCCTACCCGACGGCGAGGGGCTGCGCCGCCGCCTACTACCCCGAGGCGAACGTGCTCGTGCCCCTCGAGAGCGCCGCCGACGGCAGCAACACCCCCGTGTCCAAGGCCGTCATCGTGCGCCTCGAACCCGTCGCCGTCCCCTGACCGGCGCGCGGCTCAGCGCGCGACGACCTCGTAGCCGGCCTCCTCGACGGCGGCGGCGACCGCGGCGTCGGCGAGCGGCGCGGTGCTGCGCACGGTGACGGTCGAGACGCCGCCCGCGACGAGCGCGACCTCTACCGCCTCGACGCCCTCGATGCCGGCGAGCTCGGCGCTGACGTGGTTGACGCAGTTGCCGCAGGTCATGCCGGCGACGGCGTAATCGGCGCTCACGAGTCCGTCGAACTCGGCCGTTGCGGTCGACACGGTCGTCGCGTCGGGGATCGCGCAGCACGAACACGACGCATCCGCTGCCTCACCGGTCAGCTGGAGCTCGGTGGCGCCCTCGGGCACGGTCATGGCGGCCTGGCTGTGGGTCATGTCGGTCATCCTCTCCTCGTCTTTAGAACTATACCCCGGTTGGGTATGTCTCGCAAGCGACCGAGCGCCTCTGCCAACATGAACGAAGAATCTCGAAGATTTTCCACCGCCGTGTCGATCCGGTGCCCACCCTGTTCGACGCATGGGTGAGGCGGGCACTTCGGCCAGTCCTCGACACCGATCCGAACAAGGAGAACACCGTGAAGTACATGCTGATCATGCGATCGAACGACGCCGCCGTCGAGGCCTACGAGCAGCTCGACTTCAACGAGGTCATCGCCGCGATGGGCGCCTACAACGAGTCGCTCATCAAGGCCGGCGTGCTGCTCGCCGGCGAAGGCCTGACCGACGCCAAGGAGGGCTTCGTCGTCGACTTCGACTCGACCCCGCCCGTCGTCACCGACGGCCCCTACGGCGAGACGAAGGAGCTCTTCAACGGCTTCTGGATCATCCAGGCCTCGAGCCCCGAAGAGGCCGCCGAATGGGCCAAGCGCTGCCCGCTCGGGCCGGGCGCGAAGCTCGAGGTGCGTCGCGTGACCGAGCTCGAGGACTTCCCGCAGGACAACGAGTGGATCCAGAAGGAGGCCGGCTGGCGCGCAGAGGCCGAGGGCCGGCTGGGCACGGCGGGTGCGTGACCGCGTCATGAGCGAGACGGATGCCTCGGGCTCGGCCGGCTCGGCGCACGCCGACGCCGACCGGGCCCGGCATTCCGGCGCCGGCGCGGCCGGTCCCGCCGAAGCCGGCGCGGCCGGTCCCGCCGAAGCCGACCGCGCCCGGCGGGCGGTCGCCGCGGTCTGGCGCATCGAGTCGGCCCGCATCGTCGCGACCCTCGCCCGCTTCACGGGTGACGTCGGCCAGGCCGAGGACCTGGCGCAGGAGGCGCTCGTCGAGGCGCTGAGGCAGTGGCCCGACGAGGGCGTTCCGCGCAACCCCGGCGCGTGGCTCACGGCGGTCGCGAAGCGGCGGGCCATCGACGGATGGCGCCGGCGCGAACGGCTCGACGAGCGCTACGCCGCGATGGCCCGCGACCTCGAGCAGCGGGGCGGCGAGGCATCCGACACCTTCTGGGACCCGGACACGATCGACGACGACGTGCTGCGCCTCGTGTTCGTCTCGTGCCACCCCGTGCTCTCGCGCGAGGCGCAGATCGCGCTGACGCTGCGCATCGTCGGCGGCCTCTCGAGCGAGGAGATCGCGCGCGCGTTCCTCGTGCCGACCGCGACGATCCAGCAGCGCATCGTGCGGGCGAAGAAGACGCTCGCGGCCGCGAACGTGCCGTTCGCGGTGCCCGAGCCTGCCGAGTACCCCGAGCGGCTCGCGTCGGTGCTGCACGTGCTCTACCTGATCTTCAACGAGGGCTACCTGCCCGCGTCGGGCGAGGAATGGCTGCGACCGGACGTCTCGGCCGAGGCCCTGCGGCTCGCCCGCATCGTGGCCGGGCTCATGCCCCGCGAGCCCGAGGCCCAGTCGCTCGTCGCGCTCATGGAGTTCACCGCCGCCCGCTTCCCGGCGCGCACCGCGCGCGACGGAAGCGCGATCCCGCTCGACAAGCAGGACCGCGCGCGCTGGGACCGCGCGCAGATCGCCCGCGGGCGGGCCGCACTCGACCGGGCCGATCGGATCGGCCGCGGGCGCGGCGCCTACGGCCTGCAGGCCGCGATCGCCGGCTGCCACGCGGTGGCCCCCTCGGCCGAGGAGACCGACTGGGCGCAGATCGTCGTGCTCTACGAGGCGCTCGGCCGCATCGCGCCCTCCCCCGTGGTCGACCTCAACCGCGCCGCCGCGATCGCGATGGCGACGGGTCCCGCGTCGGCGCTGCGGGTCGTCGACGAGCTCGTCGCGAACGGCCGGCTCGCCGGCTACCCGCCGCTGCCCGCGGTGCGCGGCGAGCTGCTCGCCCGGCTCGGTCGCACCGTCGAGGCGCGCGCTGAGCTCGAGACCGCCGCCCGGCTCACGGGCAACGAGCGCGAGCGCGACGCGCTGCTCGCGCGCATCGCGGAGCTCGGCGAACCTTCTCCGCCGGTCGAGCGGTGGGTTGAGTAGGCGCGAAGCGCCGTATCGAAACCCAGCGCCCGACGGAGGAGGACGCGTATCGAGACCAGCCGTCCGCCGAGCTCGATCAGGCGGTGGTCTCGACGGAGCGTTCGGGCGCTGCGCCTTCACCCGCCGCCTTCGCCGCCTTCTTCGCACGCCGGCGCTCGCGCCCGCCCTCGACGAGGTCGTAGAGCACGGGCAGCACGACGAGCGTGAGCAGCGTCGACGAGAGCAGGCCGCCGATGACGACGATCGCGAGCGGCTGCGAGATGAACCCGCCGTGCCCGGTGATGCCGAGCGCCATCGGCAGCAGCGCGAAGATCGTGGCGAGCGCGGTCATGAGGATCGGCCGCAGACGACGCGAGGCGCCGTGCACGAGCGCATCGCGAACGTGCATGCCGCGGTCGCGGTACTGGTTGACGAGGTCGACGAGCACGATCGCGTTCGTCACGACGATGCCGACGAGCATGAGCACGCCGACGAGCGAGGCGACGCCGAGCGGGATGCCGGTGATCACCTGCAGGGCGATCGCACCCGTCGCGGCGAAGGGCACCGAGACGAGCAGCAGCAGCGGCTGCAGCAGCGAGCGGAACGTCGCCACCATGACGATGTAGACGATCAGGATCGCCGCGAGCAGGGCGAGGCCGAGCTGCGAGAACGACTCCTGCTGGTCGGCGGTGACCCCGCCGAGCGAGGCCGTCGTGCCCTCGGGCAGGTCGACGGTGTTCACCGCGGCCTGCACCTCGCCCGACGCCGTGCCGAGGTCGTCGCCCGCCGGCGTGGCCGCCACGGTCGCGCTGCGCAGCCCCTGCACCGTCGTGACCGAGGCCGGTCCGTCGACCTGCTCGACGGTCGCGAGCGTGTCGAGGCGCACGACGCCGCTCGGCGTCGGCACCTCGACCGCCGACAGCTCCTCGACCGTGACCGGCGGGTTCTCGGTCGCGAGGTAGATCGTGAGGGTCTTCTCGTCGATCACGACCGAACCGGCGCTCTGCGGCTGCATGGCGCTCGACACGAAGCCGCCGAGCGCGACCTCCGAGTAGCCCGCCGCCGCGGCATCCGCCCGGTCCACCTCGACCGCCACGTAGGGGCGCGATTCCGACAGGTTCGACGTGACCTGCGAGACCGAGTCGACGCCGTCGAGCTCGTCGACGACCGCGTCGGTCGCGGCCTGCAGGTCCTCCGCGTTCGAAGCCGTGATGTCGACCTCGATGTCGTTCGAGGCGCCGAAGCCGCTCGACGCGGCGAGCGAGACCTCGCCGACCTGGTCGGCGTCGAGCCCGTCGAGCTCGTCGCGCACCTCGGCCTGGAGGGCGTCCTGGTCGGCGCCGTCGTCGGTCGTGACCGAGTACGTCACGGTCGCACCGCCGCCGCCGAAGGCCGCCGCGAGCGGGTTCGAGCCGGTGCCGATCGAGGTCTGCACCGTCTCGACGCCCTCGGTGTCGCGCAGCACTTGCTCGACGGGCTTCGAGGCCTCGTCCATCGCGTCGAGGCTCGTGCCGACCGGCAGCTCCTGGGTGACGCGGAAGGTGTTCTGCCCCGACGACCCGAGGAAGTTGGTCTTCATGAGCGGCGTCATCGCGACGGTGCCGGCGAGCACGAGCACGGCGATGATGATCGTGACGACGCCGTGCTTGAGCGTCCACGCGATGATCGGCAGGTAGCCGCGCTGCAGTCGCGACGGGTGCTCGAGCTCGTCGACGACGGGGTGGGCCACCGACGGGGATGCCTCGGCGGGAGCCACCGCGGTCGCCGTCGCGCCCGCCGGGCGAGACACGGGCAGACCCGTGGCGCCGCTCTCGTCGCGCAGCTCGGGCGCGAGCCACACGTCGTCGACGAATGCGGCGGCGGCCTCCTCGGCCTCGAGCTCGGCCTCGTCGGCCGCGAGCTCGGCCGGGGTCTCGTCGGCCTTCGCCGGCTTGTGCAGCTTCGCGGGCTTCAGGAACCAGTACGCGAGCACCGGCACGATCGTGAGCGAGACGAGCAGCGACGCGAGCAGCGCGATCGTGACGGTCAGCGAGAAGGGCCGGAACAACTCGCCGGTCACGCCCTCGACGAGCGCGATCGGCAGGAACACGGCGACCGTCGTGATCGTCGACGCGGTGATCGCGCCGGCGACCTCGCGGACGGCGCGCACGATGGTCGACGCCTTGTCGGTGCCTTCGACGAGGTGCCGCTTGATGTTCTCGATGACGACGATGGAGTCGTCGACGACGCGTCCGATGGCGATCGTGAGCGCGCCGAGCGTGAGGATGTTGAGCGTGTAGCCGGCGACCTGCAGGCCGATGAACGTGATGAGCACCGAGGTCGGGATCGAGATCGCGGTGACGAGGGTCGCCCGAACCGACATGAGGAAGACCAGGATCACGATCACGGCGAACGCGAGGCCGAGCATGCCCTCGGTCGCGAGCGACTCGATCGACTGCTCGATGTACGGCGCCTGGTCGAAGACGACGGTGAAGGTCGCGCCGGGGTTCGTCGTGTCGAGCGAGGCCTCGAGGTCGGGCAGCAGCGCCGTCACCGCGTTCGACACCTCGACGGTGTTCGCGGCGGGGAGCTTCGTGACCGAGATGGTGAGGGCGGGTTCGCCGTTCACGCGCGAGATGCTCGTCACGGGGTTGTCGGTGAGCGCGACGGTCGCGACATCCTCGATGGTCGCCGAGACGGGCACGCGCACGACGGCCGCCGCCTCGGTGCCGTCGGTCGGCGTCTCGTCGCCCTCGACGGGCGGCGTCGTCGTTCCGTCGTCGAACCCGGACTCGGGCTCGACGGGGACCTGCACCTCGGTCGCGCCCAGCACGGGCAGCGCGGCGATCTCGTCGACGCCGCCGATGCGGGTGCCGGTCTGCACCGCGTACGTCGAGTCGCCCTCGGTGATCGTGCCGGCCGGCACGAGCAGGCCGTTCTGGGCGAGCGCGTCGCGGATCGCCTGCTGGGTGATGCCGTAGGCCGCGAGCTGCTCGGGGTCGGGCGTGATGGTCACCCGCTGGCCGATCTCGCCGACGAGGGTCGCATCGCGGACGCCGTCGACGTCGGTGATCTCGCTGAGCGTGGTGCGCTCGATCTCGTCGGAGAGCGCGCTCACGTCGTCGACGCCGGTGACCGCGATCTGCAGCACGGGGAAGTCGTCGAGCGAGAGGGCGATGACCTGCGGGTCGACGTCGTCGGGCAGCTGGTTCTGGATCCGGTTGACGGCCGAGAGCAGCTTCTGCTCGGCGAAGGCGAGGTCGGTGCCGTACGTGAAGCTCGCCGTCACCCGGCTGAGCCCGGTCGAACTCGTGGTCGAGGTCGACTCGAGTCCGGTGATGCCCTGGATGGCCGTCTCGATCGGCGTCGACACGTCGGTGTTCACGATGTCGGGCGAGGCGCCCGGGTAGCTCGTGACGATCGAGAGCTGCGGGAACTCGATCGAAGGCGCGAGCTCCTGCTTGAGGCTCGTGAGCGAGATGCCGCCGAAGATCGCGACCACGATCGTGACGAGCGCGATGAGCGCGCGGTTCTTCATGCTGAGCGCGGCGAGCAGGTGCATTGCTCGATTCTCGCAGGCGCATGCGACGGGAATGTCACCGGGTGCCGAATTCTCGGTGCGCGGTTGACCCCCGTTCGGGGGTGGTCGGGGTCCCGGCGTTCCGGCTAGGGTTTGGCTCAACGTGTGAGGTGGGGGCATGGTCACAGCCGAGGCGACACGGCAGCTGCCGTCGCTTCGCCGTGCGCTGATCCGCTACGGCGGCCTCGGCCTGCTCCTCTCGGCCGTGTGGCTCGCGTTGACGCTCTTCTCGAGCGCGTCCGACGCCTCGGCCGAGGAGTCCGAGCCGAGCGGGCTGCTCGGCGACGTGACCTCGCTCGTGGGCGGCCTGACCGGCACGACCGGTGCGGTGGGCGACACGCTCGGCGACGTCGTCGACACCGTCGTCGAGCCCGTGAACACGCTCGTCGATCCTGTCGTCGAGGTCGCACCCGACCCCGTCGCGGACGTGGTGGAGACCACCGTTCCGACGGTCGTCGACACCGTCACCGACACCACGAATGACGTGGTCAGCACCGGAAACGGCACCGTCGGGTCGGTCGTGAACGAGGTCACCGGCACCGTCACCGAAGTCGCCGGCGGCGACACCGTCGGCTCGATCACGAGCCCGGTGACGGGCGCGGTCGACGAGCTCGTCGGCTCGCTGCCGATCGTCGGCGGAGTGCTCGGCGACGACACGGTCGGCGGCATCGTCGACCCCGTGGTCGGCACCGTCGACGACGCCCTCGGCACCGTCGTCGGCACGCCCGGCGACCTCCCGACCGGCGGCAGCGGCGTGCTGCCCGAGATCCCCACGATCCCCGTGCTCCCGGGCGACGGCGGCACCGACGGTCCCGGTCTCCCGGGCGTTCCCGGCGGCGAGCTGCCCCTGATCCCGGCCCTCCCCGTCGAGCCGGTCGCCCCGGTCGTATCCGCCTCGGGCGGCTCTTCGAGCTCCGGCGGCTCATCGGGCTCCGGCGCCTCGGCATGGTTCTCCGAGACACTCGCCGCCGCGGGCGCCGTGCTTCCCGCCGACGGCTGGGCGCCGCCGGGCGGTCATGCGCCCGCAGTCTCGCCGCCCGCCGGCGGTTCCGGCGGTGCGGGTGCCGCTTCGGGCGCGGCGGGCTCGACCTCCGGCGGAGCCGCGAGCGTCGCCGACACGGCGTTCGCCGCCCTCGAACTCGACGCGCTCGCGTCACTCGTGCTCAACTCGGTCGACGACGAGCTGCCGTCGTCGCCGGTCTACGACACCGACTCCACCCCTGACTGACCGGGGGCCGGTCCGCTCGCACGCGCCTGCGTGCACCCGCGGACACGGTCATCGCTCCCTGCCCGGGAGCGACATTTCCCATCAGTCAGGAGGACTGGATCATGAAGAGATTTGCTCTGAGGGCGCTGTACGCGACCCTCTTCGCCGGGGGGCTCACGCTCCTCGGGGCCGGCGTCGCCCACGCCGAGACGAACGGCGACGACGGCATCGCATCGGGGACCCAGGCCGGGATCTCGATCGACCTCCCCGTGACGATCGGCGGCAACGCGATCTCACTCATCGGCGACTCGTCGTCATCGGATGCCACGACGGAGGTCTCGACGGATGACGCCGAGCCCGTCGCCGTCACCTCGGGCGACGACGGCATCGGCTCGGGCAGCCAGGCGCTCATCGACGTCGACATCCCGGTGACCGTGAGCGGCAACGCCGTCTCGGTCGTCGGCGACTCCTCGTCGGAGGACGCGACCACCGCAGTCGCGACCGACGACGGAGCGGGCGACGCGGGCACCGCGGAGACGAGCGGCGACGACTCGCTGCTCGGCGGCACCCAGGGACTCGTGGACGTCGACGTGCCCGTCACGGTCGGCGGCAACGCGATCTCGGTCATCGGCGACTCCTCGTCGGAGGACGCGACCACCGCTGTCGCGACCGATGTCGCGGAGGCCGACGCCGGCTCGGGCGATGCGACCACGTCGGGCGATGACAGCCTGCTCGGCGGCACCCAGATCCTCGGCGACCTCGACCTGCCGATCACGATCGGCGGCAACGCGGTCTCGGTCATCGGCGACTCGTCGTCGAGCGATGCCGTGACCGAAGTGGCCACGGGCGGCGCTGGCTCGGCCGATGCGACCACGTCGGGCGAGGACAGCCTGCTCGGCGGCACCCAGATCCTCGGCGACCTCGACCTGCCGATCACGATCGGCGGCAACGCCGTCTCGGTCATCGGCGACTCCTCGTCGTCGGACGCGACCACCGCGGTGCTGACGGGGGGCGCCGGCTCGGGCGACGCGACCACGTCCGGGGAGGACTCGATCCTCGGCGGCACGCAGGTGCTGCCGTCGCTCGTCGCACCGATCACGATCGGCGGCAACGCGATCTCGGTCATCGGCGACTCGACGTCGAACGATGCCGAGACGGTCGTACTGCCGGGAACCGGGGGCGGTTCTGCCTCGACGGGTGGTGACGGCAGCCTGCTCGGGGGAACACAGCTGCTGCCCGGCCTGTCGCTTCCCATCACGATCGGCGGCAACGCGATCTCGGTGATCGGCGACAGCGAGACGGACGGGTCGACGACCATCGTCGACCCGGCGGATCCCACGGACCCGACGGACCCGACGGACCCGACGGACCCGACGGACCCGACCGACCCGACCGACCCGACCGACCCGACCGACCCGACCGACCCGACGGACCCGACGGACCCGACGGACCCGACCGACCCGACGGAGCCCGGTGACGGTTCGGACGGCGGCCCGGACGGCTCGACGCCCGCGTCCGACGGTGACGCGGTGATCGCTGCCGGCGACGACGCACTCGCGTCGACCGGCGTCGACGCCTCGGGCCTCGGCCTCGCGGCGCTCGCGCTCGTGGCCGGCCTCGTGCTCGTCGGTCTGCGTCGGTTCACCCTGCGGCGGTCGGTGCACCGCCGCTGACGGGTCATCCCGGCGCCGCCCTGCCGGCGCCGGGGCCGACCGGCCCAGCGGGTCGTGCCGGTCGACAGGCTCCGTGCCGCAGACCCGTGCGGCACGGCCGGCCGCGCTGTCCATGGCGCGGCCGGGTCGGGGCGGCGTGTGTTCGCTGCGCACGCCGCCCCGCACCCTCATGGACGCACGAAGGGAACTCATCGGGGGAAAGCGATGAACACGACGGCGGCCCGAGCCGTGAGGCCCGGGCCGCCGTCACCCGCGCGATGCGGGTCGGAGTGATGCCGGTCAGAACACGTCGGACGCGGCACCCAGACGGAGGAACACGGTCTCGCCCGTGGCATCCTTCAGGCCGTCGTTGTCGGTGACGGCGTAGACCTGGCCGTCCGCGCCGATCGTGAGGCCCTCGAGCTTCTCCTGGGTCCAGCCGTTGCCGGAGCGCAGCGCGGGCAGCACGTCCACGGCGACCGACTTCTCGAGCACGGGCAGCGCGCCCGGCGCACCGACGCCCGTCACACCCGTGGCGCCGCCGACCTCGACCGTGGTGACGCGCTTGACCGCAGCTGCCGGGCCGTTGAGCTTGTCGCGCTCGATGACGGCGAGCGTGTCGCCGTCGACGGCTGTGATCTCCGACAGGCCGAGCCAGTCGCCGGCGGCCGAGGTCTGCTCGAGTCGGTAGCCGAACCACGTCCACGTCTTCGTCGCCGTGTCGTACCGGCCGATGCGCGTGACCCCCTCGCCGTCGATCGGTCCGGCCGCGCCGGCGGGGTCGGTCCACAACGGGCGCTGCAGCGCAGCCCAGACGATCTCGGCGCCCGAGGCGTCGGTCATGGCGGTGACGCCCTCGAAGCCCCACTTGCCGACGTGCGCGGCGATGTCGGCCGGCAGCGCGACCGTCTCGACGATCGCACCCGACGCGTCGGTGCGCACGAGCGAGTTCGCGGCGCCCGTCGCGCCCTCGTTCGCGAGCCAGAATCCGCCCTGCGGGCGCGCGAAGACGCCCTCGACGTCGAGCGCCTGCGCGGCGCCGCCCTTCGTCACGACGAGCCGGTCGGTGATGCGCGCGGGTTCGGCCGCGACATCCACGGCGAAGATCGTCGAGGGGTTCAGCGCGTTGTCGCTCGCCGCGTAGATCGCCGACGCGTCGCCGGGCTTGGCCGACAGCGCGCCGAGCGCGAGCCAGCCGATCGCCCGCCCGTTCGCGTCGTCGTCGCTCACGATCGACGGCTGCGCCGCCGCCTCGTCGCCGAGCCGGTACACGTTGACGCTCGCGCGCACCGAGACGGACGCATCGTCGGTCTCGCTCGACACGACGAGCAGGTCGCGCGACGGCACGGGCAGGATGCCCTCGGGGCCGTTCGTCGAGAACAGGGTCTGCACGAAGCGCGGCGAGGCGGGGTCGGCGAGGTCGTAGACGGCGACGAAGTTCGAACGCTCGCTCGCGACGAACGCGTACCGGGTGCCGCCGATCGTCGCGATCGCGAGTCCCTCGGGCTCGGGGCCCTTCTTGCCGGCGCGGTCGTCGTTGTAGAGGCCGCGCGAGATCGCGAGCTGTTCGAACGAGGCGCCCGCGTCCCAGACGACCTCGCCCGTGCGCACGTCGAAGACCGACCAACCGCGGGTGCCGCCGCGCAGGTCGCCCTCGTTCGCGGTCGCGACGTGGCGGTCGTCGACCCACGCGATGGAGTCGGGCTCGCGCGGGACGTCGGTGATCGCGCCGGTCGCGTCGATCTTCTTGTCCTTCTTGACGTCGAAGCCCGAAGCGGTCACGGTACCGGCCGAGAACGCCCCGGTGACCCGGCGCTTCGCGACGTCGACGAGCGCGACGGCGTTGTTCTCCTGCAGGGTGACGGCGAGCTCGCCCGACGGCGAGAACGCGACGTACTCGGGCTCGGGGTCGGTCGGGGCGTACACCCCGGCCGCGGCGAAGGCGGCCGACGCCCACTTGTCGTCGAAGTGCACGGGCTGCGCCTTCCAGCTCGAGGGCTTGGCCGGCGTGAGCTTCACGGTCTGCACGAATCCGCCCGGCGCCTGCGGGAGTCCGCCCTCGACGCCGTCGACCTCGAGGTCCTCGTCGCGCTGGTTCTCGATCGCGATCGCGGCGGTCTTGCGGTCGGGCGAGATCGAGATCGAGTCGGGCTGGCCGCCGAGGTCGATCGAGGCGAGCCGCTCGCGGGTCGACAGGTCGAGCACGTCGAGCCGGCCGCGCGGGTTCGGGAAGTCGCCGCCGGTCTCGTCGATCACGACGAGCACGCGGTCGCCGACGATCGCGACCGAGGTGGGCTGGTCGTCGGCATGGCCGAGCTCGGCGAGCTCGACGGTGCCGGTGCCGACGGGCTGCTCGGGGTCGGTGATGTCGAGGAACCCGATGCGCTTGCCGAGCGCGTCGGTGTAGACGACCGTGCGGCCGTCCTCGGAGACCGCCGAGATCTCGGCGACGGTCGCGGCGGCGGGGTCGACGCCGGCCGGGGCGTTCTGGAAGACGGGGTAGGTCGCGGTGCGCGAGAACGCGGGACCGCTGGTCTCGGTGCGGTCGGCCTCGGAGGTGGAGGCTGCGGCGACGGCCGGTGCGGCGAGCGCGCACCCGGCGATGACGGATGCCACGGCGAATGCGGCGAGGGAGAGCGGGCGGCGTGCGGGCATGGGTGCTCCTGGGGTCGGGTATGCGATCGCGCCCAGAGTCCCGCCGGCGCCTGTCGACGCGGTTCCGCACCGGTGACGCGCTCGTGACCGGCGGGTGAACCCCCGGTGCCCGTTCGTGGTTCACGGGCGGAGCGGCGTGTCGCCCCGGCGCATGCGGCGGAACCGGGGGCGACGCGCCTCCGTACCCGAATCGCGCACGAATGAACGGCTAGACGACGGCCGGCAGGAGCCCCGCGTCGGCGGCGGCGAGGCCCGGCATCGATTCCCAGGCGCGTCGCAGCGCGAGCACGGCGGCCTCGGTCTCGGCCGCGGACTGGCAGATCGGCACCCGCAGGAATCGCTCGAACGCCCCGTCGATGCCGAAACGGGGACCCGCCGCGATGAGCAGGCCGTGCGTGCGCGCGGCGAGCGCGAGCTGCGAGCTGACGGGGGCTCCGAGGCCGATCCACGTGGCGATGCCGCCGTCGATGTGCGGCACGTGCCAGTCGGGGAACGCCTCGGCGACGAGCGCCTCCACGAGATCGCGGCCCGCCCGGAGCTCGGCCCGTCGCAGCTCGAGGATCTCGTCCATCCGCCCGAGCAGCCGCGTCGCCATGATCTGCTCGAGGATCGGCGTGCCGAGGTCGCCCGGCAGGCGGGCGGCGAGCAGCCGACGGATGAGCGCGGGCTCGCCGCGGATCCAGCCGATGCGCATGCCGCCCCAGACCGTCTTGCCGAGCGACCCGATGAGCACGGCCGTGCCGACGGGCCCGTACGCGGCGAGCGGCAGCGGTGCGTGGTCGCGGTCGATGTCGAGCTCGGCGGTGGTCTCGTCGGCGATCACGACGGTGCCCTGGCGGGCGGCGACGTCGAGCAGGCGGGTCCGCGCGCCGGCGTCGAGGCTGCGGCCGGTCGGATTCTGGAAGTCGGGCATGAGGTACGCCGTCGACGGGTTGGTGCGGGCGAATGCGCGCTCGAGCGCTTCGACCTCGTCGGCGCCGTCGGCCTCGTCGCGCGGCGCGACCGGCACGGGGACGAGCCGGGCCCCGGCGAGCTGCAGCGCCTCGTACGCGTGCGGGTACGTCGGCGCCTCGATCACGGCGCGGTCGCCGCGGCCGACGAGCACGCGCGCGAGCAGGCCGATCGCGTGCTGCGCCCCGATCGTCACCATGATCTGCGCGGGCGAGGTCGGCAGTCCCCGGGCGGCGTACCGGTCGGCGATGGCCTGCCGCAGGGCGGGCATGCCGATCGGGTCGAACCCCGAGTCGCCGAGGTGGGCGGGCAGTTCGTCGGCCGCGTCGCGGGCCACGTCGGCGAGCCACGGCAGCGCGGGCGGCGC
This sequence comes from Agromyces solani, assembly GCF_058349925.1. Lineage (NCBI taxonomy): Bacteria > Bacillati > Actinomycetota > Actinomycetes > Micrococcales > Microbacteriaceae > Agromyces > Agromyces solani. The sequence continues at coordinate 193,811 of NZ_JBYRER010000001.1, read as the reverse complement.
GGCCTTCGACAGGTCGAGGTGCGTGGGCGCCGGGGGCACCGGCAGCACCGCGGGAGCACCGGGGATGCGGGCGACGCTGCCCGACCCGCGCAGGCTCCGCAGGAAGCCCTGCTCCCGGAGGTGCCGGTAGGCGGCGGTCACGGTGGTGCGGCTGAGGCCGAGCCGCTCGGCGAGCTCGCGCTCCGCCGGCAGCCGGGTGTCGACACTCACCCTGCCGTCGAGCACGAGCAGCCGCACCCGGTCGGCGAGCGCGAGGTAGGCGGCGCCGGGTACGCCGCCCCGCCAGTCTCCGAGGAGGTTCTGCAGGGCACGGGCACTCAGCGAGGCATCCGACATAATGCCACTTCAGACGAATTGGCTATAGATGTCAAGGCCAATCATCGAATTGGATGGATGCCATGGCCCGCCGCATCCCCCAACTCCTCATCGGACTCGTGCTCTACGGCATCGCCGACGCGATGATGATCCGCGCGGCCCTCGGCGTCGACCCGTGGACGGTGTTCGCGCAGGGCCTGTCGCAGGTCACGGGCATCGGCATCGGCTGGCTCACGAACATCATCGGCGCGCTCGTGCTGCTGCTCTGGATCCCGCTGCGCCAGAAGCCGGGCGCCGGCACCGTGCTCAACATCCTGCTGATCGGCCCGAGCATCGAGCTCGGCCTCTGGCTCATCCAGACCCCGCCGGAGCTGTGGCAGCGCATCCTGCTGTTCACGGGCGGCCTGCTGCTGCTCGCGGTCGCGAGCGGCCTCTACATCGGCAGCCGGTTCGGCCCGGGGCCGCGCGACGGCCTGATGACCGGTATCCACGCCCGCACGGGCTGGCCGATCTGGGTCGGGCGCACCATCGTCGAGGTGACCGTGCTCGCGGTCGGCTGGCTGCTCGGCGGCGACGTCGGCGTCGGCACCGTCGCGTTCGCGCTGCTGATCGGACCGCTCTGCGGCTTCACGCTGCCGTTCTTCCGGGTGCCCGAGCGGGCGCGGGCGCCCCGCGCCGACGCCGTCGGCACGGGCACCGCCGCGACCCCCGTTCCGGCCGCGGCGGAATAGACGGCTGCGGCCTCCGTGGCCGGGACACCTCGGAGGCCGCAGCGAATCCGCTAGAGCTCGCGCTCGGCGTAGGCCCGCAGCGCGTCGCGCACGAACTCGGCACCGGCCTGGCCGCCGTAGTTCACGCCGAAGCGCGGGTCGGCCACGTACATCTCGCCGAGGCCGATGACGTACGCCTTGACGTCGCCGCCGGGCACCGCCGCGGGCGTGCCGGGAATGCCGGTCAGCCACTCGACGTGGCGCTTCGCGAGCGCCTGCCCCTCGGGGCCGTCGGGCGCCGCGCCCGACTCCGCCGCCGCGATCCAGTCGCGGCCGAGCGCCTCGGCGCGGGCCTTCCACTCGCGCTGCCCGGCCTCGCCGAGGCCGCGCCACCAGCGATCGCCGCTCGCGTACGCCTCCTTGCCCCAGCGCTCCTCGACCTCCTCCTTGTACCGGGTGTGGTCGAAGCCGTCGAACATCTCGTCTGCCATGAGTCGTTCACCTCCTTCCAATGCCTCGATGGTCTTCTCGACCGACGCGATCTGCCGCGCCAGCCGGCCCTGCTCCTGCCGCAGCCACGCGAGGTGCGCACCGAGGGCGTGCGCCTCGTCGGCGTCGCCCTCCAGCACTTCGGCGATGGCCGGCAGCCCGAGCCCGAGCTCTCGGAGCAGCAGGATGCGCTGCAGCCGCACGAGCGCGCGCTGGTCGTAATGGCGGTAGCCGTTGCCGGCCACGCGGCTCGGCGCGAGCAACCCGATGTCGTCGTAGTGACGCAGCGTGCGGCTCGTCGTGCCGGCGAGCTTCGCGATCTCCTGGATCGACCAGTCCATGTCGCATACTCCTTCCACGTTCCGGTCTGTTGGTCGTGCACCGTGTCCGGCACGTGTTCCACGGTAGAACTTGACGTAACGTCAAGGTCAAGCGCAGAGCATTGCGTTTCTGAGAAACGCGATATATCGTGTTGGTCGTAAGTCGCGATATATCGCGATCTCCATGATTTTCAGAGCGGGATGCCGCGCGGCATCCCGCCCGCACCAGAAGGAGCACGACATGACGATCGAGAAGTGGGTCATCACCCCCGGTGAGTCGCGGGTCATCGACCTCGAGCTCGTCCGGAAGCTCAAGGTCAGCCTCATCGGCGGCAAGGTCGACCTCATCGCCCACGACGAGCCGGGCGCGCGCATCGAGGTCTCGAGCGTGACCGGCAAGGACCTGCTCGTCACGATCGACGGCGACGCGCTCGAGGTCGACCACCCGCAGCTTCGCTGGGACAACTTCATCGACGCCTTCAAGGGCTGGGCGAACAACGCGAAGGCCGAGGTGTCGATCCTCGCGCCGCGCACCGTCCTCCTGAAGCTCGGGGTCGTTTCGGGCGACGCGCTCGTCTCCGGCTTCGACGGCGACGCGAAGCTCAGCACCGTGTCGGGCGAGCTCGTCGTCGACGACCACGACGGCGACCTCGAGCTCTCGACCGTTTCGGGCGACCTCTCGGTCGGCAACCACTCGGGCCGGGTCACCGCGCATTCGGTGTCGGGCGACATCATCGCCACCGGCACGATCACGGTCTTCAACGCCGACACCGTCGCGGGCAACATGATCGTCGATGCGCACGGCACGCCAAGCCGCATCGATACGAACACCGTCTCCGGCGACCTCACCGTGCGGTTCGACGCCGGCGCCGGCGCGCGTTACCGCGTGAACACCGTCGGCGGCACCGTGCTCATCGACGACGTCACCATGAAGGGCGTGCTCGGCAAGGGCTTCGAGCGCGTGACGGGCGAACTCGCCGGGCGCTGGCTCGACTTCGGCGCCAACAGCGTCTCGGGGTCGATCTCTGTCATGCGACGCGAACCCGCCACTCGGGATGCCTCCGGCGGAGCCGACGGTGCCGCGAGCGACGCGAGTGCGGGCGACGGCGGCGACGCCGAGGCATCCCGCACCGAGGTCGGGGGCGCCGCGTGACCCCGCCCGTCTTCGCCCACGGCAGCCTGCGGCTCTACCTGCTGGCGCTCCTCGACGAGCGGCCGCGGCACGGGTACGAGCTCATCCAGGCGATGTCCGACCGGTTCGGCGGCACCTACTCCCCGAGTGCCGGCACGATCTACCCGCGCCTCTCGAAGCTCGAGGAGGAGGGGCTCGTCACGAAGACGAGCGACGGCCGCAAGTCGGTCTACGAGATCACCGATGCGGGCCGCGCCGAGCTCGAGGCCCGGCGCCCCGAGCTCGACGCGATCGAGGACGAAGTCACCGACTCGATCCGCCGTCTCGCCGACGGCGTGCGCGCCGAGGTCAACGACGCGATGCGCGCCCTGCGGGCCGAGCTCGCGAGCGCCGCCCGCGACGCCAAGCGATCGGCGAAGACCGCGGCGAAGGAGACCGCCGAGAGCGCCCGATCGGCGACCGTCGATGCCCAGGTGGAGTCGCGGCGGGCACTCCACGAGGCCGAGCTCGTGATCAGCGAGTTCCGCCGGCAGGTGCGCACCGATCTCCGCACCAGGGTGCAGACCGCCGACCTGCCCTCCGAGACGGTGACGCTCCTGAAGGCGCGGCTCGAGCAGGTGCGGGCCGACGTGCTCGCGACGCTCGACCGCTGACCGCGTTCGGCCGGCGTCCCCGTCCCTGCGCCTGTTCCGCGTTCCTCCCGTTCATCCGATTCCACGGGCTTCGGAGGAACGGGAGGAGATCGCGCGATGTCGGAGGCGGGTGGTTCGATGAAGGAATGGTCGACGTCGAAGTGCATCCGTGGTCGGAGGGCGACCTCGAGCTGCTCCGGCGGGCGAACACGCCCGAGCTGATGGACTGGGTCGGCGGCGTCGAGACCGACGAGCAGGTCGTCGCCCGGCACGCCCGCTACCTCGCGCTCGCGCGCGACGGCACCGGGCAGCAGTTCCGCATCACGATCCCCGGCCACCCCGAGGGCGTCGGCCTCGTCGGCTACTGGCGGCACGAGTGGCACGGCGAACCCGCGCTCGAGAGCGGCTGGTCGGTCGAGTCCGAGTACCGCGGGCAGGGCATCGCGCCCGCCGCGGTCATCGCCATGCTCGAGCACGCCCGCGCCGCCGGCGAGACGCTGCCCGTGCACGCGTACCCGAGCGTCGACAACCCGGCGTCGAACGCGGTCTGCCGCAAGGCCGGGTTCACGCTGCTCGGTGAAGAGGACTTCGAGACCGCCGGCGGCGTGCTGCGCACGAACGACTGGGTGGCGTACCTCGCCGACGGTGCGGCGTAGCCTGCAGTGGTGCGCGCGTCCCAGCTCATCACCGTCGGCGCGGTCGCCGTCGGCGGCCTCATCGGAACCGGCCTCCGCCTCGCCTTCGACCTCGCGTTCGCCCCCGCGCCCGACGAGTTCCCCGTCGAGACCCTCGTCATCAACCTCGTCGGCGCCTTCACGCTCGGCTGGCTCGTCGGCGGACTCTGGACGAGGCCGGCCACCCCCACGTGGCTCAAGGCCGGACTCGGCTCGGGCGTGCTCGGCTCGTTCACGACGCTCTCGGCGGTGATGGCCGCGGTCGTCGTGCTGACCGGCGAGGGCGAGTTCTGGCTCGGCGCCGGCTACCTCGCCGCGTCGGTCGTCGGCGGGCTCGGCCTCGCGGCGCTCGGGCTCGAACTCGGGTCGCACCTCGCGCACCGCCCGATGCCGCACGAGATCAGCGACGCCGGAGAGACCCTGTGACCGGCACGCTCAGCCCGATCGTCGTGGCGGCGGTGCTCGCAGCGGGGGCGGTGGGCGCCGTCCTGCGGTACGCCCTCTCCCGCGCCTTTCCCGTGCGCCCCGGGCACCTCCCGGGCGGCATCCTCATCGTCAACGTCGTCGGCTCAGGCATCGCCGGCGCACTCATCGGCCTCGCCGAGCGGGCCGCCCTCGACGGCGACCTCCGACTCATCCTCGTGACCGGATTCTGCGGCGGGCTCACGACGTTCAGCACGTGGAGCGTCGAGACCATCGAGCTCCTGACGGGCGGCCGCCGGCGCGCCGCGATCCTCAACGTCGTCGTGACACTCGTGCTCGGCCTGGCCGCGGCGGCGGGCATGTACCTCGCCGTCCGGTGATCGACGGCGGATGCCGCGGACGGGGTTCGGCCGCGGCATCCACCGCACCGCTCAGATCAGGGTGTCGCCCACGTAGCCGCCGGAGCGGCAGCCCGGCGGGACGGCGAAGACCGCCGACCCGATCGGCGTCGTCCACTCGTTGAGCAGGTCGAGCTCGTCGAGCCGCCGCTGGATCGGCACGAACTGCCGGTCGACGTCCGCCTGGTACGACGCGAACAACAGCCCCGCGTCGGAGATCGCGCCGTCGGCGGGCGACTCGTCGTAGTTGTACCCGCGGCGGAAGATCCGCTCCCCCGGGACGTCGCTTCGCGACCGGCGCAGGTGCGAGAAGTCCGGGATGACGGGAAACCCGACCGGAGTGAGCGCCTCGAAGTCGGGCTCGTCGTGTTCGCGGGCGCCGGTGAGCGGAGCCCCGCTGCCGAGGCGCCGGCCGACCGCCGCCTCCCTCCCCGGACGATCGACGCGATCCCACCCGTCGAGGTCCATCGCGATGCGGCGCAGCACCAGCGAGGTCCCGCCCGCCAGCCAGGCGGGATCGCCGGGCGACCAGACGAGCTCGTCGAAGTCGTCGCTGCCGGGCACCGGGTTGACGGTGCCGTCGAGCTGCCCGAAGAGATTGCGCATGGTCGTTCCGGATGCCTCGGACCCTGCCGCCCGGCGGAATCCGTGCTGCATCCAGCGCACCGTGGCGAACGAGCGCGCGTCCTTGAGCAGCATGCGAGCGGCGTGGGCGAGCGTCACGGGGTCGTCGGCGCCCAGGTGCAGCAGCAGGTCGCCGCCGCTCCACTCCGGCCGCAGCCGGTCGATGCCGAACGGCGGCAGCGGCCGCAGCCAGTCGGGCGCGGCACCGCCCGCCCGCTCGACGAGTCCGGCGCCGAAGCCGAACGTCACGGTGAGCCGCGCGGGCACGAGCGCGAGCTCGGGCTCGGTGTCGGCGAGCGGTGCGGTGCCCTGCGTGACGCGCGCGGCGTCGTCGCTCAGCACCCGCAGCATGCGCCGCAGTGCGGCGGCGTCCACGTCGGGTCGCAGGTCGAGGGCGATGAAGCGGGCGTGGGCTTGCGGCACGGTCTCGATGCCGGCCTGATGCGCGCCGTGGAAGGGCACGAGCGCGTCGCCGACCGCGGTCGCGCTCGACCCCGTCGCTCGGGCCGCCGCCTCGTCACCGCCGGCGAGCTCGCCCGCGATCGCCTGACCGCCGAGCACCGCCGCCGCCCCGGCTCCGGCCGCGGCGGCACCCCCGAGGAGGAGGTGCCGCCGCGAGAACCCGGAGCCGCCGGGTTCGCCGGCCATCAGTCCGACCCGTGCCCGTCGTCGTACTGCTCGTTCGCACCGGCGTAGTCCTTGACGGGCGCGGTGATGTCGAGCGTCGACCCGTCGTCGAACTCGAGGGTCACCGTGACCTCGTCACCGGCGAGCAGCGGCCCGCCGAGCCCCATCAGCATGACGTGGTCGCCGCCGGGTTCGAGCGCGAGCTCGTCACCCGCGGCGACGGCGAACCCGCCCTCCTTCTCGCGCATCTGCATCGCGCCGTCGGATTCGACCGTCTCGTGCAGCTCGGCGGTCTCGGCGGCATCGGTGGCCGCGCCGACGAGCACGACGTCCCGCTCGCCGTCGTTGACGACCTCGCCGAACAGTGCGGTCATGCCGTCGTCGGCGGCCTTGACCCAGGCCTCCTCGACATCGATCGACGCGGCGGCCTCGGCCGCCCGCGTCGGTCCGGCCTCCGCCTCGGCGCCGATCGGGCCGTCGGAGGCGCATCCCGACAGGAGGAGCAGCGCGGCCAGGGCCGTTCCGAGGGCAGGGGTGATCGCGGTGGTACGCATGTCGATCGTTCCCCGCCGCTCAGGCGTCGGTGTCGTCGCCCGAGCCCGAGCCCGTTCCGGCACCCGGGCCGGCGGCCTTGCGGCGCGCACCCACGATGATCGCGACGATGAGCGCGATGACGCCGAGCCCGCCCACGACGAATCCGGCGATCGCCCAGCCGTCGGGGCCGCTCTCCGCGGTGTCGTCGGCGTCGGCCTCGTCGGCGTGGTCGCCCTCGTCGCCGTGGTCGCCGTGGTCGTCCTCGTCGGCGGCCGGGGCGTCGTGCGGCGCCTCCTCGGTCCACGTGCCGGTCGCGTCGGCGCCCACGCCGAAGTCGATCGTCCCCTCGATCGGGTGTCCGTCGCTCGACACGGCACGCCAGCGCACCTGGTACTCGCCCTCGAGGTCGGAAGGCAGGGTCGCGGTGACCGTCGGTCCATCGATCGCGGGCTCGCCGACCTCGACGTCCTCACCGTGGTGGTCGACGACCTCGATCGCCGTGCCGACCTCGATGATGTCGTTCGAGAACTGCAGCGAGATCTCGGCGGGCGAGGTCTCGAGCACCTGGCCGTTCTCGGGGCTGGAGGCGACGAGCTCGTCGTGGGCGAAGGCGGCGGTGCCGCCCGTCAGCGCGAGGGCGCCGGCGAAGGTCAGTGCGGTCGACGCGACGACGGCGGCGCGAAATCGGGTCGGGGTCGTGCGGCGGGCGATGGCGGTGGTGTTCATTCGGGAGTCCTTCTCCTCATGCTCCGGACGGCATGCCTCGGCGCGTCGAACGCGGGCGCGAGGCATCCGGAGTCTTCGTGTGTTCCGCCCGAGGGCGGAGGATTCAAGCGAAGGCGGAGCGAAGGGGCGGCCCGCGGTAGCGGAGTGCGGCGAAGCGCAACCGGGACCGCAGCGCCGGCGGCACGAACACGGAGAGGTCGAGCGCACGCGCGGCGACGACCGGCGCCGGCTCGCCGGCACGGCCCGTGAGCACGAGCACGAACCGGCGGGTCGCGGCGGAGAACGCCGCCCAGACCGTGCGCTCGAAGGCGAGGAGGTAGACGATCGTGACGACCGCGGCCAGCGCGTGCCCGATGAGCATCGCTCCGCCGTGGCCGGCGTGCGCGACCGTCGAGGCGCCTGCGCTCTCGACGAAGGCCATCGTCGCGTGGTGGCCGGTGCCGCTGACCACGAACTCCCCCGACGCCGGGCCCGACCCGACGCCGAAGAGCAGGTGGAACGCGCCTTGGCTCACGCCCACGGCGAGCGCGGTGCGCACGGGCGACGTGCGCCGGCCGACGAAGGCGACCGAGGCGCCGAGCGCGACGAACGCGGCGAGCGCGAGGCCCACCGAACCGGGCGCCTCACCGCCGGCGACACCGTGCGAGAACGCCGCGAGGAAGAGGGCCACCGAGGCCGTGGCGGCGCCGCGCGCGAGCTGCGTCGCACGATTCACGTCGGGGCTCCCGGTCTCGAAGTAGGAAAAGCGCAACAACTCTAGCAAGCCCGGCTTGACTTGCGTACGCGCGGGTGTAGTGTCGACCGCCGTGACGAATGACGCAGGCGAACCGCCCGCCGAACTGAAGTCGCCGAAGCACTGGATCATCGGCGACCCCCTTCCCACGGAGAAGCTCGAGGGGCAGCTGCTCCCGAAGCGCATCGCGCTGCCCGTGTTCGCGAGCGACGCACTGTCGTCGGTCGCCTACGCGCCGCAGGAGCTCCTCATGGTGCTGACGGTCGGCGGCCTGGCGTTCCTGACCTTCGCGCCGTGGGTCGCGGCGGTCGTCGTCCTGCTCATGGCCACGGTCGCACTGAGCTACCGCCAGCTGATCCGCGCCTACCCGTCGGGGGGCGGCGACTACGAGGTCGCGCACAAGAACCTCGGTGAGAAGGCCGGACTCGTCGTCGCGTCGGCCCTGCTCGTCGACTACGTCATGACGGTCGTCGTCTCGGTCGCCGCGGGCGTCGACAACATCATCTCCGCGTTCCCCGTGCTCAACCCGTTCCGGGTCGAGCTCGCCGTCGTCTTCGTCATCATCCTCGCGGCGATCAACCTGCGCGGCGTGAGCGAGTCGGGCAAGGCCTTCGCCGTGCCGACCTACTTCTTCGCCGCGACCGTGCTGCTGCTCATCGGCACGGGGCTCGTGCAGATCGCGATGGGCAACCCGCCCGTCGCCGAGTCGTCGCAGTACGCCGTCGAGGGCGAAGACCTGACGCAGGCCGCGATCATCCTGCTGCTCCTTCGCTCCTTCGCGAGCGGCTGTTCGGCGCTCACGGGCGTCGAGGCCGTCGCGAACGGCGTGCCCGCGTTCCGCGCACCGAAGATCCGCAACGCGCAGAAGACGCTCTCGCTCATGGTCGGGCTCGCGATCGTGATGTTCATCGGCCTCACGACCCTCGCCCTCGTCTCCGGCGTGCACTACGCCGAGGACCCGTGCGACCTCATCGGCTGGAACGACTGCGAGACCGCACCGCAGCCGAGCCTCATCGCGCAGATCGCCGCCGCCGTGTTCGGCAACGACTCGATCCTCTTCTTCGTCGTCCAGGCGGCCGCCGCCCTCGTGCTGCTGCTCGCGGCCAACACCGCGTTCAACGGCTTCCCCCTGCTCGGGTCGGTGCTGGCCCGCGACGGGTACGCGCCGAAGTCGCTCTCGACCCGCGGCGACCGGCTCATCTACTCGAACGGCGTGATCATCCTCGGCCTCGCCGCGACGATCATCCTCGTCGTCTTCCAGGCGAACCTGACGCTGCTCATCCAGCTCTACATCATCGGCGTGTTCGTGTCGTTCACCCTCGGCCAGACGGGCATGGTCCGGCACTGGATCGGCCTGCTCCGCGCCGGCCGGGGCGGCGGCGCCAAGGCCGGCGCACCCGCATCGTCCGCGAAGGCGGGTCGATCGGGCCGTCCGGGCCCGGCCGACGACGACCACCGGCCGATGAGCCGCGGGGCGATCATCCGCTCGCTGTGCATCAACACGTTCGGCGCGACCCTGACCGCGGTCGTCCTCGTCGTCGTCACGATCACGAAGTTCACCCACGGCGCGTGGATGGTCTTCCTGATGATGCCGATCCTGTTCATCCTCATGATGGGCGTGCACCGGTACTACCGCGACGTCGAGAAGGAGGTCGAGGTCGACCCGACCACGACGTTCGGCGCCTCGGGCGACCACGCGATCGTGCTCGTCGGCCGCATGCAGAAGCCGACCCTGAAGGCGCTCGACTACGCCATCGCGGCGAAGCACGACTCGCTCGAGGCCGTGCACGTCTCGCTCGACGAGGCGCAGACCAAGCAGCTGAAGAAGGAATGGGTGAAGATGAACATCCACGTCAAGCTGCGCATCCTGCAGTCGCCGTACCGCGACCTCAGCCACCCGCTCATCCAGTACATCAAGCAGCATCGCGAGGAGCACGGCTCCGAGGTGGTGACGGTGTACATGCCGCAGTTCATCGTCGGCCACTGGTGGGAGAACATCCTGCACAACCACAAGGCGCGGCGCATCCGGCAGAAGCTCATGCTCGTGCACGGCGTGACGGTCGCGCTCGTGCCGTGGCTGCTCGACTCGTCCGACCTGATCTACGGCCGCCGGTCGCGCCCGCTGCCCGGCCAGGACCGCCGCGGCGAGCCGGTGCGCCCCGTGCCGCGCCGCCCGCTCGCCGAGCCGACGACCAAGCGCGGCCGGTAGTCGGCGTGGGAGCGAGCGAGTAGGCTCCCCGCATGGCGACAGGGCGAACGGATGTCCCGGTGGAGGTCTTCCTCGATTCGGTGACGCACCGCGAGCGACGGCGCGACGCCGACACGCTGCTCGCCCTGATGGAGCGGGTGACCGGCGAGACGGCGTACATGTGGGGCCCGTCGATGGTCGGGTTCGGCGAGTACCACTACCGGTACGCGAGCGGGCGCGAGGGCGATGCCCCGGCCGCCGCGTTCTCGCCCCGTAAGGCGGCATCGACGGTGTACCTGGCGACGGGCATCACGGCGCACCCCGAACTGCTCGAGCGGCTCGGTCCGCACACCACCGGGGCAGGATGCCTCTACCTGAAGGATCTCGACGACGTCGACCTCGACGTGCTCGAGGCGCTCGTCCGCGAGTCGTACGAGGCCGTCACCTCGGGCGTCTACGGCCTGCGCGCCCGCGACGGCGGCAGCGCCTAGAGCATCGCCATGATCTGGCGGGCGATCATGCGGCCCGCCCGGTTCGCGCCGATCGTCGACGCCTGCGGACCGTAGCCCGCGAGGAACACGCGCGGATCGCTCCACGCCGCCCCCTGCCCGACGGTCACGCCGCCCGACTTCTCGCGCAGCTTCAGCGGTGCGAGGTGGCGGAGCTCGGGCCGGAACCCCGTCGCCCAGATGATCGCGTCGGCGCGCGCCGACCCCTGCTGCTCGCCGTCCCAGACGACCCGGTCGCCCTCGATGCGGTCGAACATGGGCCGCGCGACGAGCAGGCCGCGATCGATGCCCGCGGCGATGCGGCGGCTCTTCGGCACGCCCGTTCCGCTCACGATCGACGGCAGCGCCCGGCCCGAACGCGCCGCCTCGTCCTGCATGGCGACGGCGGCCGACGCACCCTCGAGGTCGAGCTCCTGCCGGTCGACCCAGTCGATCGGGCGGCGCGAGACCCAGGTGAGCCCCGCTGCGACATCCTCGAGCTCGAGCATGAAGCCGATCGCGCTCGTGCCGCCGCCGACGACGACGACGTGCTGGTCGCGGAAGTCCTCGGCATCGGTGAAGTCGGAGGTGTGCAGGTGGCGTCCCTCGAACTCGCCCATGCCCGGGTAGAAGGGCACGAACGGCGACCCCCACGTTCCGGTCGCGTTGACGAGGAACTGGGTCGCGAGCTCGTGCTGCGGCACCTCGGGCGCGGTCTTCGCCTCGAACGTCTTGCGTCGCCGGCCGAAGAGGCCGCGCACCTTGAGCTCCTCGATGGGCTGCGGGCTCAGGTCTTCGTAGCGCACGAGCAGATCGGCGCCGGCGTTCGTCACCGAGCGCACGTTCATGGGGCGCCGCACGCGGAGGTCGAAGCGCTCCTCGAAGCGGCCGTAGTAGTCGGCGACGACCTCCTTCGCCGGCAGGGCCCGGTCGGCGGTGTCGAAGCTGAGCCCGAGTTCGGCCATGCCCGGCAGGTCGTTCACGCGGTGCGCGGTGCCGAGGCGCAACGACGACCAGCGATGCTGCCATGCGCCGCCGGGGCCCGGCGCGCGATCGAGCATCACGAAGTCCTCCCCCGCGACGAGCTCGAAGCGACGCAGGTAGTACGCGACCGAGAGCCCGGCTTGGCCGGCCCCGATCACGACCACCTTCACGCGTTCGGGGTTCGTCGTCACCCGACCATCTCAGCACGCCTTGCTGAGTGCTCGCAGCAAGGTGAACCCGTGCAACGGCCCGGGCTGTGGAGACCGGCGATCGGGGCGTTCGGCGGTGCTAAACTGGCGGCTGGACGAATTTCTCAAGTGAGCGCCGGGTGAAGACCATCCCACCCGGCCAGATGTCGTAAGGGGGTCACGCATGGGGCGCGGCCGTCAGAAAGCCAAGCACACCAAGGTCGCTCGGGAGCTGAAGTACTTCAGCCCGAACACCGACTACAACGCGCTTGAGCGCGAGCTCACCGGCTCGCAGCATGACGAGTACAGCGATGAGGCGTCGAAGTGGGCGGAGTACGCCGACGACGACGACAAGTACGCTGACGACGACACCTACGCCGACGACGAGCAGCGCGAACAGCGCGCCTGATCGTCGCTCGTCGAGAACGCTCCCCGCGATCCTCCGCCGCTCCCGCTGAGCGGGTCCCGGCCTTCGGCGTCCGCGTCGGGCACGATGCCGCGCCGAGCACGTCGGCCACGACGCGGGGCCGCGCCCGTCAGGCCGAGCGCACCCACTCGGCGGTCGTCTCGACGAAGCGCTCGAGCTCGTCGAGCGCGTTCGACGGCGTGATCGCGCGGAGCACGAGTTCGTCGACGGTTCCCTCGTACGCCGTGAGCGCCGCGGCGTCGCGGATCGTCGCGTCGATCGCGGCGAAGCCGAGCCGCGCGAAGTTCGCGGCGTACGCGGGGTAACGGTCGTAGGCGGCCGCCTCGCGCTCGAGCGCGGGCCCGGCCGCCGGGTCGACCGTCGTGCGCGTGTAGAGCACGCCGCGAACCGGGCGATCGCCGGCGGCCTCGTGGAGTTCGGCGGTCGTCGCGGCCGCGGCCGCCGGAGTGAGCCAGTTGAAGAGCGCGCCGTCACCGCGTTCTGCCGCGAGCCGCCGCATCTTCGGGCCGAGGGCGCCGACGATGAGCTCAGCCGCGGTCGCGTCGCGCAGGGCCGCGAGCCCGTCTTCGACGAGTCCGAGCGGTTTGGCGGCGCGCCCCGACCCGACGCCGAGCGCGAGCCTCCCGGCGGGGATGCCGTCGAGCCCGAGCGTGCCGACCGGCCGGCGGTCGAGCGGGATGACCCCGGTCGCGAGCCCGATCCGGTCGGTGACCGCCGCCGCGGTGCGCAGGCCGTCGAGCGAGTCGCCGCCCGGCAGGTCGTTGATCCACAGCGCGTGGAACCCGAGCCGCTCGATGCGCGGCGCGAGCGCGCGCACGGTCTCGAGCGGCGTGAGGCTCGTGATGCCGATCGAGACGGGCGTGCGCACGGCGTGGGCCCCGCTCAGCCCGCGTAACCGCCCACGAGGCGCACCGCGCCGCCGTCGACCCCCTTCGCGCCCTGCTCCCATCCGGCGCCCGCGGGCACGCCGCCGACGCCGACCGTGCCGACCTGCCACGCCGGCAGGCCGAGGCGGTCGAGTTCGGCGATCACGGATGCCGCGGCGTCCTGCCCGACGACGGCGAAGAATCCGATGCCGAGGTTCCAGGTGCCCTCGGTCGACTCGAGCGTCGTGCCGGCGAGTTCGTTGAGCACGCGGAACACGGGGGCGGGCGACCACGTCGAGCGGTCGACCTCGGCGAAGGAGCCGCGCGGCAGCACGCGGGCGAGGTTCGCGGCGATGCCGCCGCCGGTGACGTGCGAGAGCGAGTGCACGGCGTCGCCGTGCGGGCCCGCGAGCAGTTCGACGAGCTGGCCCGAGTAGAGGCGCGTCGGCTCGAGGAGCGCCTCGCCCCACGACGTGCCGAGCTCTGCCGAGGCATCCGTGTAGGTGATGCCCTTGCCCGCGAGGATGTGGCGCACGAGCGAGAAGCCGTTGGAGTGCAGGCCGCTCGACGCGATCGCGATGACGGCGTCGCCCGACCGCACCTTCTCGGCGCCGAGCGCCTTGTCGGCCTCGACGACGCCGACCGCCGCGCCGGCGACGTCGTAGTCGTCGGCGCCCATGAGCCCGGGGTGCTCGGCGGTCTCGCCGCCGACGAGGGCCGTGCCGGTCTCGGCGCACGCCCGCGCGATTCCGGTGACGATCGAGGCGATGCGGTCGGGCACGACCTTGCCGCACGCGATGTAGTCGGTCATGAAGAGCGGCTTCGCGCCGACCACGACGATGTCGTCGACGACCATGCCCACCAGGTCTTGACCGATGGTGTCGTGCTTGTCGAGCGCCTGGGCGATCGCGATCTTCGTGCCGACGCCGTCGGTCGAGGTCGCGAGCAGCGGGCGCGCGTAGTCCTTCGCGAAGGAGAGGTCGTAGAGGCCGGCGAAGCCGCCGACCCCGCCGAGCACGTTGGGCCCGTGGGTCTTGGCGACCGCCTCCTTCATGAGTTCGACGGCGAGGTCGCCGGCTGCGGTGTCGACTCCGGCAGCGGCGTAGGACGAGTTCGCGCTCACGAGTCAAGGGTACCGGGCCGAGTCGCTGCCGCCGACGGGCATGGGCGCGCGTAGAATTCGGGTATGCAGCCTGGGGCGGCACCATCTTGGGTGATCCGTGAGAATGCGAGTCGCCCGGTCCTCCTCGCCCTCTATCTGCGCGAGGTGCTCGCGATCTCCTCCCCCGTCGAGCTGCCCCGGCTCCGCGACGTCGGCCCGGTGGGCGAACGGCTGGAGATCGACGAGCACGACCTGCTCGAGCGGCAGTGGCGCGCGTGGTGGGCGATGACGGTCGAGCCCGAGGCGCACCCGTCGCCCGTGCCGCTCGAACTCGTCGAGGCGTTCGACACCGACGTCGCCCTGCCGGTGTCCGGCGCCGAGGTGCTCGCCCGCGCGATCGTTCCGCACGCCGAGGCCGCCCGGTCGTGGACCGAGTGGGCGCACGACACGTACCGCAACGTCTCGGCCGCACGACGCGGCGACTCGTACCGCGCGTACGCCGGCACGATCGCCGAGCACGAGCGCGAGGTCGGCCGCCGCGCGCACTCGTTCGAGCTCAACGTCGAGGTGCTGCCGCTCGCGGGCCTCGGCGTGTGGTGGATCGGCGCGATGAGCGTCGCGGTCACCGACTCCCTGCGATCGGATGCGTCGGCCTTCGACGACGCGATCCACCCGATCATCGCCGAGCTGGCGTGAGCGGGCCGTGACAGACTCGAGCGCATGAGCATCTGGTTCGGAGAGCCCTCCATCGAGTGGGCGAACTCCCGCAGCGGCGGCACCGCGATCCACACCCTCGGCATCGAGATGACCGAGCTCACCGACGAGTCACTGAAGGGCCGCATGCCCGTCGACGGCCGCACCCGCCAGCCCGGCGGCGTGCTGCACGGCGGGGCGTCCGTCGTGCTCGCCGAGACCCTCGCGAGCTGGGCCGCGAGCATGACGGTCGACCCCGCGCAGTTCTACTGCGTCGGCATGGAGATCAACGCGAACCATCTGCGCCCCATCGCCGAGGGCTGGGTCTACGGCGAGGCGCGCCCCATCACCCGCGGTCGCACGACGCAGGTCTGGGACATCCGCATCACCCAGGAGGACGGCAAGCTCGTCTGCATCTCGCGGTGCACGATGGCGGTGCTGCCGAAGCCGTCGGAGTACTGAGGGCGGTCGCGCGCAGCGCCCTCCGGGCGTCGGGGTCTCGCCCGTCCGGCCTTCCGGCCTTCCGGCCTTCCGGCCTTCCGGCCTTCCGGCCGCGACGGTCAGTCGGATGCCTCGTCGAACAGTCGCAGCGGGACGTGCACGAGGCTCACACCCGGCTCGGCGATCGCGCGCGCGACGACGTCGCCGACCTCGTCGCGGCTCGTCACCCGATGCCCGCGCGCCCCGAAGGCGTCGGCGAGCGCGGCCCAGTCGGGCTGGGCGAGCCGCACGCCGATGGGCGCGATCCCCCGGTCGGCCTCGTTCTGCTCGATCTCTCGATACCCGCCGTTGTCGACGCACACGACGGCGAGGTCGAGCCCCTGCTCGACGGCGGTCGCGAACTCCTGCACCGAGAACATGAGCGCCCCGTCTCCGAGCACGCTCACGACCGGTCGGCGCGGATCGGCGACGCGGGCACCGATCGCGGCGGGCAGGCCGTAGCCGAGGGTCGCATAGGCGGCCATGTAGAGGAAGGCGTGCGGACGGGTGCTGCGCACCGTGCTCGCCGTGCCGAGGTACGTGATCTGCGACGAGTCGCCCGACACGATCGCGTCGTGCGGGATCGCGGCGGCGATCGCCGTGGCCGCGTCGTGCGTCACCGGGGCGAACGAACGCGCCTCGACGACGCACTCGGCGCGCACGGCGTCGAGATCGGCCCAGGATGGCTCGTTCCCGCGTCCGGCGACGGACCCCGGGCCGAGCGCGTCGACGAGCCTCGCGAGCACGTCCTCGGCGTGGCCGACGAGGCCCAGGTCGGCCGGGAGGTTCTTGTCGAGCTGGCTCGCGAGCACGTCGATGCGGACGACCGTGCCCTCGGGGGCGATGACCCCGCCCCAGAGCTCCGCCTCGCCGAGCTTCGCCCCGACGACGAGCAGCGCGTCGGCGGCGTTGACGACCCGGCGGGCCGCCTCGAGCCGCAGCTCGGCACCGACCGCGAGCGGATGGCGCTCGTCGAGGGCGCCCTTGCCGTTCAGCGTCGTCACGACGGGTGCGCCGAGGCGTTCGGCGAGGGTGCGCAGGGGGCCGGTGGCGCGGGTCGAGCCGCCGCCGGCCACGATGACCGGGCGTTCGGCCGTGCCGAGCACCGCGGCCGCCGCGGCGATGAGCCCTGCGTCGCCCACGGGCCCGCCGGGGGCGGGCCGGGGCGCGAGCAGGTGCTCGTCGAGGTCGCACGCGGCTTCGAGCACGTCGAGCGGGATCTCGATGTGCACGGGCCGCGGCCGCCCCGTTCGGAACAACTCGAAGGCGTCGTGCACGGCCGCCACGGCCGCCTCGGCCGAATCCACGCGACGGCTCCACTCGGCGATCGCGCCGGCCGCACCGGTCGCGTCCTTGGTCTCGTGCAGGGTGCCGACATCGGCGAACTCGGCACCGCGCGCGACGCCGGGCGACAGCACGACGAGCGGTCGCGACTCGCAGTAGGCCGTGCCGATCGCCGAGAGCGCGTTGAGCAGGCCCGGCCCCGACGTCGTGATGACGACGCCGGGCAGCCCGGTCTGCTGCGACCAGCCGTCGGCGGCGTACCCGGCGCCCTGCTCGTGGCGGCTCGTCACCGCCCGCATGCCGAGCCTCGGCAGGTGCCGGTAGAACTCGAGGTTGTGCGTTCCGGGGATGCCGAAGACGGTGTCGACGCCGTAGCCCCTGAGGGCCGTGAGCACGGCGAGCCCCGCGTTCTCGACGGCGACCCCCGCGGCGTCGGCGGCCGCGCGCTCGAGGTCGGGCACGGCCTGCAGCACGGCGCTCACCGGGCGACCGCCGTCTCGAACGACGCCGTCGCGCCGGCGACGGGCAGGTCGTCGGTCGCGGGCGCGGCGGTGCCCGCCCGGTGGCGGAGGATGCCGTCGACCCACGTCTCGCGAACCCGGATGGACCCGATGCGCTCAGCCTCGACCTCGAACGGATCGGCGTCGAGCACCGCGAAGTCGGCCCGCTTGCCCGGTTCGAGGCTGCCGAGGTCGTCTTCGCGCCCGATCGAGCGCGCCCCCTCGATGGTGTGCCCGCGGAGTGCGGTGAGCCGGTCGATCACGAGGTCGTCGGGGCCGAGGCGGTGGCCGCGGCGCGTCACCCGGGTGACCGCCGCCTGCACGGCCTCGAGCGGGCGCGGTTCGGCGACGGGGGCGTCGGAGCTGATGGTCACGGGCACACCTGCCCGCACGAACTCGCCGAGCGGGTTGAACCGCTCGCCGGGGGTGCCGATCGCCTGTTCGACGCCCTCACCCCAGTTGTAGTAGTGCTGCGGTTGGTTGACCGGGCGGATCCCGGCACGCGACATCCGCGCGATCTGCTCGGGGGTCGGCAGTCCGCAGTGCTCGATGCGGTGGCGGGCGTCGTCGTCGGGCCGATCGGCCTGCACGGCCTCGATCGTCGAGACGACCATCTCGATCGCGGTCGGCGACTGCGCGTGCGTCGCCGTCTGCAGGCCGGCGGCATGTGCTCGTCCGACGAGCTCGCGGTACTCGTCGGGCTCGTGGTAGAGCTGGCCGGTCCGGCAGGGGTCGCCCACGTAGCCCTCGGGGAAGTAGGCCGTCCAACCGCCGAGCGTGCCGTCGGCGTAGAGCTTGACGCCCGCGAAGCTCAGCTGCGCGTTGCCGAACTGGCCGTTGAGCCCCAGTTCGAGCACGTCGTCGAGCAGGTGCGACAGCGCGTACATCGAGACGCGCACGTCGAGGGCGCCCGCCTCGGCCACGCGCAGGTAGTTGTCGAACTCGCGCTTGGACACCTGGGCGTCGCCGATCGCGGTGACGCCGCCCTCGAGGAAGTTGCGCTGCGCCGCGGCGAACTGGCGCAGGTGCTCGGCCGGCTCGTCGCCGAGGTGGAAGTTCGGGCCGTGGTGCCCGATCTTCACGCCCGAGACGCCGGTGAGCACGTTGCACGCGGCGTCCGACAGCTCGCCCGTGAGCTCGCCGTCGGCGTCGCGGAAGAACTCGCCGCCCTCGGGGTTCGGGGTGTCGCGCGTGATGCCGTTGACCTCGAAGGTGCGGCTGTTCACGACGCCGCCGTGGCCCGACGCGTTCATGAGGTACACCTCGCGATCGGTCGCGACCTCGTCGAGTTCGAACCGGGTGGGGTGGCGGCGTTCCGCGAGGTTGCGCTGCTCGTAGCCGTAGCCGCGCACGGGGTGCCCCGCCGGCATCGCGTCGGCGGCCGCCCTGAGCAGGGCGACGATCTCGGGGATGCTCGACGCCTTGGCGGGACTGCAGTCGACCCAGCTCATCATCTGGCCGAGCATGAGCGGATGCGCATGCGCGTCGACGAAGCCGGGCACGACGACCGCGTCGCCGAGGTCGTGGCGGTGCGGTTCGGCGGTCGCGAACCCGGTCGCGGCCGCGGTGCACTCCTCGAGGGTTCCGACGGCGGCGATGCGGCCGTCGACGACGAGCATCGCCTGGGCGGTGCTGGCCGCGTCGTCGAGGGTGTGGATGCGGCGTGCGGTGATGATCGCGGGCGTGAGCGCGTCGAGGGGACGGTCGAAGGTGGCGAGCTTGCGCATGGTGGACTCCCGGTGGTGCTGATCAGGGGTGGACGGCGCCGGTCAGTGCGCGGCGACGGCGGCCGCGGGCGCGTTGACCGGGCTGACCGGTCGGCCGGCAGCGGCCCATTCGATGACGTTGGCCGCCTGGCGCGCCGTGTACTCCCGGCCGGTGCGGTCGGAGCGGTACGCGATGTGCGGCGTGAGCACGACCCTGGGGTGCGTGCGGAAGGGGTGGTCGGGGGCGGGGGGCTCGGTCGCGAGCACGTCGAGGCCGGCGCCCGCGAGGCGGCCCGCCTCGAGCGCGGCGAGCAGGGCGGGCTCGTCGACGAGACCGCCGCGGCTGACGTTCACGAGGACGGCACCGGGCACGAGCCTCGCGAGGAACGCGTCGTCGACCAGTCCCGCGGTCTCGTCGGTCAGGGGCAGGTGCAGCGAGACGACGTTCGAGCGGCCGAGCAGTTCGTCGAGGCCGACCCGACGGATGCCCTCCGCCGCGAGCGCGGCACGGGTCTCGCGGTCGTCGGGCAGCACGGGGTCGGTGCCCAGGATCTCGCCGAACATCGGCCGCGCGAACTCGGCGAGGCGGCGGCCGATGCGACCGAGGCCGACGATGCCGAGCACCGATTCCGTCGTGGCCGGCGGGGCGGGGTCGGTGTCGTCGTCGAGCCGCCAGCCGCCCGCTCCCACGACGTGCTGCGCACGGGCGACGCCGCGAGCCGCGAGGGCGAGGGCGAGGGCGTGGGCCGCGACCTCGTCGGTCGCCGCCCCGAGCACGTTCGCGACCCAGATGCCGCGTTCCGAGGCCGTGTCGACGTCGACCATGTCGACGCCCATCGACAGGGTCGCGATGAGCTTCAGCCGCGGCATCCGCTCGATCATCTCGGCCGTGATCGGGGCGTACCCGACCAGGAGGGCGTCGGCGTCGGCCGCGGCCTCGACGATCTCGTCGGGGTCGCGCGTCTCGAGCCTCGCCACCTCGAAGCCGGCCCCCTCGAGCGTCGCGATGGCAGCGGCGGGGTCGAGGTCGTCGGTGTCGGTGTAGACGGCGCGCAGGGGTCGCTCAGTGGACATGGCTCAGGAACCGCTTCGTGCGCTCGTGCTTGGGGTCGTCGAAGAACGCGTCGGGCGAGGCCTGCTCGACGATGACGCCCGAGTCGAACAGGGTGACCTCGTCGGCCGCGCGGCGTGCGAACCGCACCTCGTGCGTGACGACGATCATCGTCATGCCCTCGTTCGCGAGCTGCTCCATCACCTCGAGCACCTCGCCGACGAGCTCGGGGTCGAGCGCGCTGGTCGGCTCGTCGAACAGCATCACCTGGGGGCTCAGCACGAGGGCGCGCGCGATCGCGACGCGCTGCTGCTGGCCGCCCGAGAGCTCCGACGGGTAGTGACCGTCGCGGTCGGCGAGGCCGACCCTGGTGAGCATCGCGTACGCCGTCTCGCGGGCCGCGGCGCGATCGACCTTCTGCACCTGCGTGAGGCCCACCATGACGTTCTCGAGCGCGGTCATGTGCGGGAAGAGGTTGAACCGCTGGAAGACCATGCCGATCTGGCGCCGCTCGACCGCGAGCTTGCGCTCGTGATGGTGCCGGAGCCGGCCGTCGTGCTCGGTCGAGCCGATGCGGTGGCCGTCGAGCAGGATGCCGCCCCGATCGGCCGGCTCGAGCAACGCCATGAGGCGCAGCATCGTGGACTTGCCCGAGCCGCTCGGGCCGAGCACGGCCTTCACCTGGCCCTTCGCCACGTCGAACTCGACGCCCTTCAGGACCTCGACGCCCGCGTACGACTTGTGCAGGTCGCGCACCTCGAGGGTGGGCGGCGTGACTGCGGCGCTCATGCGCGCACCTCCTTCTCGTCGCCCTCGATGCGCTCGGCCTCGACGGCGGCGATGGCGATCGTGTCGGTCGGCGCGACGACCCGGCGGAACCGGCGACGCGAGGGTCGCGAGGTCCAGGCGTAGCGACGCTCGACGCGGCTCTGGATGAACGTGATGATCGTCACGATGACGAGGTAGTAGATGATCGCGACGGCGTAGTACTCCGCGTAGCGGAACGTGATGTTCACGCCGACCTGCGCGGTCGTCAGCAGCTCGCGCAGCGAGATGACCGAGGCGAGCGACGAGTACTTGATGAGGCCGATGAACTCGTTGCCCGTCGGCGGGAGCGCGACGCGGATGGCCTGCGGCAGGATCACCTTGCGCATGACCATCGCGGGCTTCATGCCGAGCGCCCGGCCGGCGAGCGACTGGCCCTCGTCGACGCTCGCGAGCGCCGAGCGGATGATCTCGGCCATGAAGGCCGCCTCGACGAGGCCGAGGCCCACCGACGCGGCGATGAACGGCGAGTACCAGTCGGCCTGCAGGAACGGCAGCAGCTGCGGAAGGGCGTTCCACATGATGAGCAGCACGAGCAGGGCGGGGATCGCACGGAAGAACCAGGTGTAGGCGGCCGACGGGCCGCGGTACCAGGCGTTCGGCGAGGTGCGGCCGAGGGCGACGAAGAAGCCGACGACGGTCGCGATGACGAGGGCGACCGCGGCGACCGCGATCGAGAGCAGGGCGCCCCAGAGGTAGGCGGGGTTGACGAGCTGCTCGAAGAAGATGGCGGGATCGAAGATCATGGCGAGTCCTCCGGGGTCGGGGCGCTTCAGCGCCCCGACCGGATCGGGTGGGTTCTAGTAGACGTCGACGATCGTCGGCTCGAGCTCGTACTTCTCGGCGAGCTCGGCGAGCGTGCCCGCGTCGTAGAGCGACTTCAGGGTGTCGGCGACGGGCTGCGACAGCTCGGAGCCCTTCTTGGTGAAGACGCCGAACGTCGTGTCGGGCGGGAAGATCTCGCCCGCGGCGAGCTCGAGCTCGCCCTTGTTCTGCGACACCATGTAGGCGGCGCCGACGTTCGTCTCGATGAGCGCGTCGGCCTTGCCGTTCAGCACTGCGAGCACGGTCTCGGAGACCTTCGGGTACTCCTGGACCTCGATGGCGTCGGCACCGTCGGCCGTGCAGTCCTCGGAGGCCTGCTTGATGGCCGCCGCGTTGGCGGAGGCCGCCTGCGCGACGACGGTGAGCCCGCAGAGGTCCTCGATCGACTCGAGCGTCGCCGCGATCTCGGGCGGCGCGATGATCGCGGGACCGGCGTTCATGATGGGCGAGGCGTCGGCGACCTGCAGGCGCTCCTCGCTCATGTACAGGCCGCTCAGCAGGATGTCGCACTTGCCCGACTGGAGCGCGGGCATGAGGCCGTCGAAGGCGGTGACCTCGAAGTCGATGTCGACGCCCCACTCCTCGGCGATGGCCCGCGCCGCGTCGGCGTCGAAGCCGACGATCTCGCCGTCGGAGCCGTTCTCGTAGTACTCGAGCGGCGCGTACTCGGGGTCGATGCAGTTGACGAGCTTCGAGCCGTCGGCGAGGCCCGCGGGGGCGTCGCCCGAGGCGGCCGAGCCGCCGCCGTCGGAGGAGGAGCACGCGGCCAGCAGGCCGATCGTGGTCAGCGCGGCCGCGGTCGCGGCCAGGGTGCGGTGGTTCATGCGATCTCCATTGAAAGCAGGGGCGGGGGTTCCGGGGACGATTCTGACCACCACGTTCAGCGATGTCAAGCGCATGTTTTCTGCGAAAGTGACGTTTGAACGCAGATTTGAACGCACCGGTTCGCAGTTCTCGCGCATGAGTCGGTCTCTTCGTCGAATTCGACACAGAATCGTCATGCGAGGTGCGCACAATTGCGCTACGGTTTTCCGCATGGATCAGCTCACCGAACAGGCGATCTCGATGCTGCGCCGCGACGGTCGCGCCTCGTACAGCGAACTCGCGCGACGGCTCGGCACGACGCGGGCGAACATCGCGCGGCGGCTCTCGCCGCTGTTCGAGTCGGGCCGGCTGAACGTCGTCGCGGCGCTCCACCCGAGCCTGTTCGGCCTCGACGTGCTCGCCCGTCTCGGCGTCCGCGCCGAGGGGCCGATCGACCCGCTCGTCGAGGCGATCCGGGCGCTCGACGCCCCCGCCTTCATCTCCGAGATCTCGGGCGGCACGCAGATCGTGATCGAGATGCACCTCGCCGACCTCGACGAGCTGCGCCGCGACGTCACCACGATCCGGTCGATGCCCGGCGTCGTCGACGTCGACGTGCTCATCTACGAGCGACTGATCCACAGCTTCTTCCTGCTCGGCGGCGAGCCCACGATCGGGCCCGACGAGATCGACGAGATCGACCTGCGCCTCATGGAGCTGCTGCAGCTCGACGGGCGCCTCGGCTTCGCCGAGCTGGGCGACGCCGTCGGGCTCTCGCTCAGCGGCTGCCGCGCCCGCGTCCAGCGACTGGTGGACTCCGGGGCGATGCGCATCGGCGCGATCATGCAGCGCGACGACGCGCACGACGCGGGGCTCATGTTCGGGTTCGGGTTCTCGTCGGCGGGCGACCGCGACGAGCTCATCGCCCTCCTGCGGGCGCACCCCGGCACCGACTTCCTGGCCAGCGCGATCGGGCGGTACGAGCTGCTCGCGACGGTCGTGTTCACCTCGGTCCGCGAGTTCCGCGAGCTCCTCGAGGCCGTGCGCGCGGTCGCGGGGGTCGGGGTCGTCGAGCAATGGCTGCACATCCGCGTGCGCGAGGAGCGCTACCACCACAGCCTTCGGCGCATCCGCCACGCGCGGGCCTCGCTCGGCTGAGCCGGCCGCACCACCGCGAGCGGGATGCCTCGGCCCGGGCCGCCGCGTGATTCAGCCCCTCGCGGGCGCGGCAGGACGCACGGCCTCGACCGAAGCGATCACCGCCGCGATGGCGCGATCGAACCGATGCTCGGGCGGGGCCCCGTAGCCGACGACCATGGTCGGCGGACGGGAGGCGGCGGTCGCGGCATCCGCGGCGTACGAGGCGAGCCCGCCGTAGCGCAGGCCGATCGCGGCGGCCGCGCGTTCGACGGCCGACTCGGCGATGCCGGGCGGCAGTTCGAGCAGGCAGTGCAGGCCCGCCTCGAGCCCGGTCACCCGCGCCCCGGGAAGGCCGTCGGCGACGAGCCGTTCGAGTCGCTCTCGTCGCGCCCGGTAGCGCAGGCGAGCGCCGCGCACCGCGCGGTCGTAGTCGCCGGCCGCGACGAGCGCGGCGAGCGCGAGTTGCGACAGCGCGTCGGTCGCCGCGCCGCTCAGCCGGCGTTGTTCGAGCACCGCGTCGCGCAGCGATGACGGCACGACGCCCCAGCCGATCCCGAGCGCGGGCGCGAGCGCCTTGCTGGCCGTCCCGCCGTAGACGGTCCGCGCGGGGTCGAGCGCCTGGAAGGCCCCGATCGCCCGGCCGTCGAAGCGGAATTCGCCGTCGTAGTCGTCTTCGATCACGATCGCACCGGAGTCGCGCGCCCATTCGGCGAGCGCCGACCGTCGAGCCGCCGAGAGCGGCACCCCGGTCGGGAACTGGTGCGCGGGCGTCACGAGCGCGGCGTCGACGGCGACACCGGCGAGCCGGTCGACGACGAGTCCGTCGGCGTCGACCGGGATCGGCACGGGCTCGAGCCCGGCTGCGGCGAGCACGTCGCGGTGCGACGCGTGGCCGTAGGCCTCGACGGCGATGCGCCGACCGCCCCGGGCGGCGACGGCCCTCGCGACGAGGGAGAGCAGGTCGCCGAATCCGTGCGTGACGACGACGTCGTCGGCGCCGCCCACGACCCCGCGCGTACGCGCCAGGTACTCGGCGAGCGCGGCGCGCAGTTCGGTCGTGCCGTCGAGCGCGCCGTACGCGAAGGCCGCCGCGGGCGCCGAGGCGAGCGACCGCGCCACGGCGCGACCCCACGCCGAGCGGGCGAAGGCCGAGGCATCCGGCAGGCCGCCGCGCAGGTCGAGGTCGAACCGGGTCGATCGATCGATGCGCGCGCCCGGAGCGGGTTCCGGCACCTCGCGCACCCAGGTGCCCGAGCCGACCCGCGCTTCGAGCCGCCCCTCGCCGACGAGACGGGCGTACACCTCGGCGACGCTGTTGCGGGCGAGGCCGAGGTCGGCGGCGAGTGCACGACTCGGCGGCAGTCGCGTGCCTGGCGCGAGTCGCCCGTCGGTGACGGCCGCGCGGAGGGCGCTCTCGAGCGACGCGACCTTGCGCCGCGGGTCGAGCTCGAGGTGGAGATCCAATCCGGAATTGGCCCAGTCGCGTGCCATGCCATTGGACGTTACCAGCGGGAGCGGCGCTCCGTACCGTGAGAGCCATGACCACGATCACCGCAGAAGCCGCCCCTCCCGCCACCCCCGTCGCCCCGACCCGCCGTCTCGACCTCGACGGGGTGGCCCCCGCGTTCGTGCGTTCCGTGAGCGCGCTCGACGACGCGGCCGAGGCGGAGGCCGACCGCGCCGGAATCGAGAAGGGCCTGCGCGAACTCGTGCGCCTCCGCGCCTCGCAGCTCAACGGCTGCTCGTACTGCGTCGACCTGCACTCGCGCGACGCCGCCTCGGCCGGCGAGCCCGTGCAACGGCTCTACGCGGTCGCCGTCTGGCGCGAGTCGAACTTCTTCACGGCGCGCGAGCGCGCGGCGTTCGCGCTCGTCGATTCCGTCACCCGCCTGTCGGAGACCCACGTTCCCGACGAGACGTGGGCCGAGGCATCCGCCGCCTTCACCGACGACGAGCTGGCGGCACTGCTCGCCCTCATCGTCTCGGTGAATGCGTGGAACGAACTCGCGGTCTCGACGCGCGGATGGCGGCCCAAGCTGCGCATCTGAGCAGGCCGTCCGACCCGGCGGGCTCACCCGCGCAATGTGGGAGAATCGACGAGGCCGATTCCGGCCGTTCACCACACCCCCACGAGGAGCCATCGCTCGCATGTGCGGCATCGTCGGCATCGTCTCCACCGAGCCCGTCAACCAGCAGATCTACGACAGCCTGCTGCTCCTGCAGCACCGCGGCCAGGACTCGACGGGCATCGCGACCGCCGACGGCCCCGTCTTCCACATGGCGAAGGCGCGCGGCCAGGTGCGCGAGGCGTTCCGCACCCGCGACATGCGGTCGCTCATCGGCAACATGGGCCTCGGTCACGTGCGGTACACGACGAAGGGCGCCGCCGAACGCGAAGAAGAGGCGCAGCCGTTCTACGTGAACGCGCCGTACGGCATCATCCTCGTGCACAACGGCAACCTCACGAACACCCGTGAGCTCTCGAACGACCTGTTCTCGATCGACCGCCGCCACGTCAACTCGACGAGCGACACCGAGATGCTGCTCAACGTGCTCGCGACCGAGCTGCAGGGGCAGATCAAGGGCCTCGAGCTCGACCCCGACCAGATCTTCGAAGCCGTCGCCCAGGTGCACGAGCGCGTCGAGGGCTCGTACGCGGTGATCTCGATGATCGCCGGCTACGGCCTGCTCGCGTTCCGCGACCCGTTCGGCATCCGCCCCCTCATCCTCGGCAAGCGGGTGACCGAGTCCGGCAAGGACGAGTGGATCGTCGCGAGCGAATCGCTCGTGCTCGAGAACGGCGACTACGAGATCGTGCGCGACGTCGAGCCCGGCGAGGCGGTCTTCATCACCCTCGACGGCGAGATGATCTCGCGCCAGTGCGCGAAGAACCCGACCCTCGTGCCGTGCTCGTTCGAGTACGTGTACCTCGCCCGGCCCGACTCGGTCATGAACGGCATCTCGGTCTACGAGTCGCGCCTGCGCATGGGCGACCGCCTCGCCGGCACCGTCGCGACGCACATGCCCCTCGGCGACATCGACGTCGTGATGCCGATCCCCGACTCGTCGCGCCCGTCCGCGATGCAGGTCGCGCAGAAGCTCGGCATCGAGTACCGCGAGGGCTTCTACAAGAACCGCTACGTCGGCCGCACCTTCATCATGCCCGGCCAGGCCGAGCGCAAGCGCTCGGTGCGCCAGAAGCTCAACGCGATGGGCACCGAGTTCCGCGGCAAGAACATCCTCATCGTCGACGACTCGATCGTGCGCGGCACGACGTCGCAGCAGATCGTGCAGATGGCCCGCGACGCCGGCGCCAACAAGGTGACCTTCGCCTCGGCCGCGCCGCCCGTGCGCTACCCGCACGTGTACGGCATCAACATGCCGAGCCGGCAGGAGCTCATCGCGCACGGCCGCAAGATCCCCGAGATCGCGGCCGAGCTCGGCGCCGACCACATGATCTACCAGGAGGTCGCCGACCTCCAGGCCGCGATCACCGAGGGCACCTCGATCGACCGGCTCGACCTCTCGTGCTTCACGGGCGAGTACGTCACCGGCACCGTCACCGAGGAGTACCTCGGCTGGGTGGAGCGCACGCAGCTCAGCTGATCGCGTCGATCGCCGCGGTCGGCCGATCGCGGCGGGCAGCCGCCGCGGTCGGGCAGCCGCCGCGGTCGGGCAGCCGCCGCAGGCGGTCAGTCGACGCGGTGCGTCTCGTCGTGCTCGGCGACGGCGCGGGTCGCGCGGCGCGACATCGCCCGGTCGACGACGAGGGCCACGAGCGCTCCGAGCGCGACGCCGAACGCGACGCCGCCGAGCAGCAGGAACCCGAACACCTGCCCCTGGTTGTAGGTGAAGTCCTCTTCGAGGCGCTGGGCGAGCTCCGCCTCGGTCGGGGCGAACGCGAACGAGAGCACGAAGGCGACGATCGCGCCGAGGATCGCGCCCGCGACCATGAAGGCGCCGTAGCGCGGCGACCGCCGCACGACGACCTCGTCGCGGGTCGCCTCGGTCTCGTACCGGGGCTCGGGCTGCTCGTGGATGTCGCTCACCCTTCCATTGTCGCCCACCGGAGGCCGGGCGGCGGCCGAGTTCAGACGACCGGCACGAGCCCCTCGAGGTCGGCCCGCTGCCCCGACGCGTGCACCTTGCCCGACTCGCGCGCGTCGGCCCACGACCGGCCTCCGGTCGCGAGCTCCAGCCAGGTCGCGGCGTCGGTCTCGATGACGTTGGGCGGCGTTCCGCGCGTGTGCTTCGGGCCCTCGACGCACTGCACGGCGGCGTACGGCGGCACGCGCACCTCGAGCGTGCCGCCCGGTGCCCGCTCGGCGAGCAGCTGCAGCGAGTACCGCACCGCCAGGGCGAGCGTCGAACGGTCGACCGAGGATGCCGCGGCCGAGACCTCCTCGCCCCGCTGTTCCGCGATCGCGACGATCGCCGCGATCGCCGCCCGCCCGATGTCGTCGCCGATCCTCGCCCGTGCCATGACCCCATTCTCGCAAGGGGTGCATCGGGTAGCCTGATCCGGTGAAGATCCTCGTCCTCGGCTCGGGCGCGCGCGAGCACGCCATCATCCTCGCGCTGCTCGATGAGGAGGCCGGTCACGAGATCACGGCGGCCCCCGGCAACGCCGGCATCGCGGCCTCGCCGACCTCGTCGGCGCGCGGCAGCGTCACGACCGTCGCGCTCGACGCGACCGACGCGGCGCTCGTCACCGGGTACGCCGCCGACAACGGCATCGAGCTCGTGGTCGTCGGCCCCGAGGCGCCGCTCGTCGCGGGCGTCGCCGACGCGCTTCGCGCCCGAGGCGTCCCCGTGTTCGGCCCCGGCAGGCAGGCCGCCGCGCTCGAGGGCTCGAAGACCTTCGCGAAGCGCATCATGGAGGCCGCGAACGTGCCGACCGGCCGCGCGACCCTCGCCACCACCCTCGACGAGGTCGCCGCGACGCTCGACGAGTTCGGCGCCCCGCACGTCGTCAAGGCCGACGGCCTCGCCGCCGGCAAGGGCGTGCTCGTCACCGACGACCGCGAGGCCGCGCTCGCCCATGCCGAGCACTACCTGCAGCAGGGTCCCGTGCTCGTCGAGGAGTTCCTCGACGGCCAGGAGGTCTCGCTCTTCCTCCTCTCCGACGGCGAGCACGTGCTGCCGCTCTCGCCCGCGCAGGACTACAAGCGCCTGCGCGACGGCGACCAGGGCCCGAACACGGGCGGCATGGGCGCCTACTCGCCCCTCCCCTGGCTCGGCGACGCCGTCGACGGTCGCGGCGGTCGCTTCGGCAGCGAGCAGGCGTTCGTCGACGAGGTGATCGAGACCATCGCGCTGCCGACGGTGCGCCGGCTCGCGTCCGAGGGGACGCCGTTCATCGGCCTGCTGTACGCGGGCCTGATCCTGACGAGCCGCGGCATCCGCGTCATCGAGTTCAACGCCCGCTTCGGCGACCCCGAGACCCAGGTCGTGCTGCCGCGCCTCGAGACCCCGCTGTCGGGCCTCCTGCTCGCGGCCGCGACCGGCGGACTCGGTTCGCTCGAGCGCCCGGTGTTCCGCGACCAGGCCGCCGTGACCGTGGTGCTCGCGAGCGAGGGCTACCCCGAGTCGCCCGAGACCGGTCGGGTCATCGAGGGGCTCGACGCCGCGGCATCCGTGCCCGGTGTGCACCTCGCCCACGCCGCGACCGCGGTGGGCGCGCTCGCCGACGACGCCGAGCCGGGCGCCGAGGCCCCGCTGCTCGCGACCGGCGGCCGCGTGCTCAACGTCGTCGCCCTCGGCGACGGCTTCGCCGACGCCCGTCGCCGCGCCTACGAGGCGCTCGGCCAGGTGCGGCTCGAGGGCGGCCAGTACCGCACCGACATCGCGGCGCGCGTCGCCGAGTGACCGCGACGCCGCTCGAAGCGAGGAGATGAGATGACCGACACGGGTGAACTCGCCGGCTGGACCCACGTCTACTCGGGCAAGGTGCGCGACCTGTACGTGCCGTCGAAGCTCATGACCGACGACGACAGCTGGACCGGCGACCCGCTCGCGACCTCGCCCGTCGTGCTCGTCGTCGCGAGCGACCGGGTGAGCGCGTTCGATCACCTGCTCGAGCCGGCGATCCCCGGCAAGGGCGCGATGCTGACGGCGCTCACGCACTGGTGGTTCGACGAGCTGCCCGAGGTGCCCAACCACCTCGCCCACCCGCTCGACGACCGTCTCGAAGCGCTCGAGCTGCCCGAGGTGCCGGCCGATGTCGCCGACCGGGCGACGCTGTGCCGCACGCTCGACATGTTCCCGATCGAGTGCGTCGTGCGCGGGTACCTGACCGGCTCGGGCTACAAGGAGTACCGCGAGACGGGCGCGATCGGCGGCATCGAGCTGCCCGCCGGCCTCTCCGACGGCGACCGCCTGCCCGAGCCGATCTACACCCCGGCATGGAAGGCCCCGCTCGGCGAGCACGACGAGAACATCACGTACGAGCGCACGATCGAGCTCGTCGGCGAGGTCGTCGCCGCGCAGTTGCGCGAGCTCTCGCTCGAGGTCTTCGCGAAGGCGCAGACGATCGCCGAGCAGCGCGGGCTCATCCTCGCCGACACGAAGTTCGAGTTCGGCGCCGACCGGGCGACGGGCATCGTCACCCTCGCCGACGAGGTGCTCACGAGCGATTCGAGCCGGTACTGGGATGCCGCGGCCTACACCGCCGGCACGACCCCGGCCGAGCGCCTCGCGAGCTTCGACAAGCAGATCGTGCGCAACTGGCTCGCGGCGAACTGGGACCAGCAGGGTCGCCCGCCCGCGCTGCCCGACGAGATCGTCGCGCAGACCGCCGCCCGCTACCGCGAGCTGCTCGATCGGCTGCGCACCCCGCACGCGGATTGAGACCGACCATGGTCGAGGAGCACCGCCGACGGTGACGCGCCCTACGCTGGTCGAGTAGCGCCGCCTGAGGCGACGTGTATCGAAACCACTGCACCGCCGACACGGGAGGTGAGCCCGCCCCGATGAACCTCGACGACCTGCGCCGCCTGCGCCGCGCCCGCGACACGATGGACCGCGACTACGAGCAGCCGCTCGACGTCGAGGCGCTCGCGAAGGTCGCGCTCATGTCGGCAGGGCACTTCTCGCGCAGCTTCCGCGAGGCGTACGGCGAGACGCCGTACAGCTACCTCATGACGCGTCGCATCGAGCGCGCGAAGGCGCTGCTGCGGCGCGGCGACCTCAGCGTCACCGAGGTGTGCTTCGCGGTCGGCTGTACCTCGCTCGGCTCGTTCAGCACGCGGTTCACCGAACTCGTCGGCGAGACCCCGAGCGCGTACCGCGGCCGGTCGCACGACGTCGCGGCGCCGATCCCCGCGTGCATCGTGAAGATCCGCACGCGACCCGTCAGGAATGGAGAAGCGAGCGGCTCCGCCCCTCGGTAGCGTCGGGGTCATGGACATCTCACTCTCACAGTGCTTCATCGCGGTCGACGACCACGACACCGCGATTCCCTTCTACCGCGACGTGCTCGGCCTCGAGGTGCGCAACGACATCGCCTACGAGGGGATGCGCTGGGTCACCGTGGGCTCGCCGTCGCAGCCCGACGTCAACATCGTGCTCGAGCCGCCGATCGCCGACCCCAACGCCACCCAGTCCGACAAGGATGCCGCGAACCAGCTGCTCGCGAAGGGCCTGCTGCGCGGCGTCAACTTCACGACGCCCGACGTCGACGCGACGTTCGAGTCGATCCGCGCCGCGGGCGCCGAGGTGCTGCAGGAGCCGATGGACCAGTTCTACGGCGTGCGCGACTGCGCCTTCCGCGACCCCGCGGGCAACATGCTGCGCTTCAGCCAGCCGGCCGCGTGACCACGTCGGTCGAGTAGGCGCGCAGCGCCGTATCGAGACCACGCCCCCCGCTGGCCTCGATACGCTCCTTCGTCGCTACTCGACCGACCGGTCGAGACCGAGGTGCTCGACGAGCTCGGCGACGCGCGTCCGCTGCTCGGCGTCGAGGCCGAGGATGGGGCGCGGCAGGCACCGGTCGGGCGCGAGCCCGAGCTGCTCGGCGATCGCCGCGACGACGCGCAGGCTGCCGCCGAACTCGGCGAAGAGCTTCCACAGCGGGTCGAGCCGTGCCGACTCCGCGAGCGCCTCGTCGGCCCTCCCGGCCTGCACCGCGCGGGTGATCCGCAGCGCCGGCTCCGGCAGCGTGCCGCCGATGACCGAGTACCAGACGTCGCATCCGGCTGCGAGACCGGTCGCGGCGTAGGCGTCGCCCGAGATGCCGATCGTGACGTGCGGCGGCACGACCGCCCGGATCGCGGCGACCCGGTCGCGCATCGCCTCGACGTCGAGCGGCATGCCGGGGATCTTGATCGACGCGACGCCCGGCAGCTCGGCGAGCCGCGCGTAGAGCGACGTCGTGAACGTGAAGTGCGTCGTGCCGGGGTTGTCGTAGACGATGACCGGCAGGTCGGTGCTCGACGTGACCTCGCGGAACAGCCCGACCACGTCGTCGTGCGTGAGCGGCTGGTACGTCATCGGTGCGAGCAGCAGCCCTCGGGCGCCCGCCGCCTCGGCGTTGC
The DNA here is from genome assembly GCF_058349925.1 of Agromyces solani. Taxonomy (NCBI): domain Bacteria; kingdom Bacillati; phylum Actinomycetota; class Actinomycetes; order Micrococcales; family Microbacteriaceae; genus Agromyces; species Agromyces solani. The sequence continues at coordinate 161,389 of NZ_JBYRER010000001.1, read as the reverse complement.
GCACGTTCGCGAGCACGTCGGAGGTGCGCAGCGCGCCGACCCCGACGACGACGGGGGTCTCGCCCGCGTGCTCGACCGCGAGCCGGGCGATGCGGGCACGCTCGTCGGTCGAGAGGTAGGCGTACGACCCGGTCGAGCCGAGCGCCGTGATGGTGTCGACCCCTGCGGTGGCGAGCCGCCCGACGAGCCCGGCGAACGCCCGTTCGTCGACTGCGTCGTCGCTGATCGGCGTCAGCGGAAAGGCGCTCAGCCCGGTGAAGATCGAGTCGGTCGTCATACGCGTTCCTCCAGCGGTGCGAGATCGGGGTCGTCGGTGGGTCGATGGCGGATGCCTCCGCGCTGCGCGCCGGCTCCCGCGAGCACGACGAGCACGATGCCGGCGACCTGCGCCCACGACGGGATCTGCGAGAGCACGATGACGCCGATCAGCACGCCGATGGCGGGCTCCAGCGCCATGAGCGTGCCGAAGGCGGTGTGGGTCATGCGTCGGAGCGCGAGCATCTCGAGGCCGAACGGGATCACCGGGGCGAGCAGTGCGATGCCCGCCGCGACGAGGAGCACCCGCCAGTCGAGCTCGCCGACCACCTGCGGGACGCCGATGACGGCGGTCACGACCGCGGCGATGGGGATCGTGATCGAGAGGCCGCTGACCCCGGCGAACCGATCGCCGACGCGCTGCGTCAGCAGGATGTACAGGCCCCAACCGGCACCCGCGAGCACGGCGAAGCCGACGCCGATGAGGTCGACCCGGCCGTGCCACGGCTCGGTGAGCAGCACGACGCCGGCGAGCGCGAGCACCGGCCAGGCGAGCATGCGACGGCTGTGGCTGCGGATCGCGGCCACGGCGAGCGGGCCGAGGAACTCGATCGCGACCGCGGTGCCGAGCGGGATGCGCTCGATCGCCGCGAGGAACGCGACCATCATGACGCCGGTGGCGACGCCGAGCCCGAGGAGCGGCAGCACGTCGACCCGGCGGATCCGCCGGATCGGCGGTCGCGCGATGACGATGAAGAAGATGCCGCCGAACGCGAGGCGAAGCCAGGCGGTGCCGCCCGCACCGAGCTGCTCGACGAGCGGCACGGAGAGCGCCGCGCCCGCTTGGATGAGCAGCATCGAGGCCACCGCCATCGTCCACGGCGGAATCCGGTCGCTCGCGCGGCTCACGAGCGCGCCTCCCGGTGCGACGACCCGACGCCGAACTCGAACACCGCGAGCGAGAAGCGGGCGGTGACGGTCGACCGGTTGGCGTAGGCGTGGTCGACGTCGCCCGAGAAGGTCAGGGCGTCGCCCGCGACGAGCGAATGCGTGACGCCGGCGACCTCGATCACGACCTCGCCCTCGATCACATGCAGTAGCTCGCGCGTGCCCGCGGAGTGCGCCTCGCTCGCATGGCGCTCACCCGACTCGAGGGTCCAGTCCCAGAGCTCGACCACGTCGGGCGAGTCGATGCCGGCGACGAGTACGCCGCGACCGCCCTGCTCGCCCGACCAGAGGACGGCGCCCTCGCCCCGCCGGGTGACCTCGACGAGCCCGGATGCCTCGGACCGCGCATGCACGAGAGCGGGCAGGCGCACGTCGAGCGCGTCGGCGAGCCGCAGCAGCGTGCCGATGCTCGGGTTGACCGCGCCCTGCTCGACATTGACGATCATGCGACGGCTCACTCCGGCCTCGGCGGCGAGGCGGTCGAGGGTCCAGTCGCGCGCCTGCCGCCGCTCGCGCACCCGCCGCCCGATCGCGAGCGCGAGCGTCTCGGTCTCCCCGTCCATGAGTGCATGATAGTGCACTAGCTCTCGACGCCGGAATGGATTCGACGAGGCATCCGTTAGTATTAGTTGTGCTTACAACCAATGGGGCGCCCGAAGGCGCCGGACTGCTCGCCGCCGACACCGGCATGGGTGCCGTCACCCTGCGCGTCGCCGACCTCGACGGCATGATCCGCTACTACCGCGACGGCGTCACGCTCGAGCTGCTCAGCCACGACGGCCCTGTGGCCGTGCTCGGCCGCGGCACGACCCCGATCGTGATCCTGCAGCACGCGCCCGAGCTCAAGCACGCGTCGCCGCGCGACGCGGGGCTCTTCCACACCGCGATCCTCTTCGACACCCGCGAGGCGCTCGCGACGGCGATCGCGTCGGTCGCGACCCGGTACCCCGGCACGTTCACCGGCAGCGCCGACCATCTCGTGAGCGAGGCGTTCTACTTCACCGACCCCGAGGGCAACGGCGTCGAGTTGTACTTCGACCGCGACCGCTCGACGTGGAGCTGGGTGCACGGCACCGTCGAGATGGCGACCATCTACCTCGACCCGAACGGCTACCTGCGCGACCACCTCGGCGAGACCGGCACCGCTGCGGTCGGCTCGGGCGAGAAGCTCGGCGATGCGGTCGTCGGGCACGTGCACCTCTCCGTCGGGGATGTCGCGAGCGCGCGCGAGTTCTACGTCGACCGGGTCGGCTTCGAGACCACCGCGACCATGGGCGACCAGGCGCTGTTCGTCTCGGCAGGCGGATACCACCACCACATGGCGATGAACACGTGGAACAGCCGCGGCGCAGGCAAGCGCGGCCTCGCCCTCGGTCTCGGCAAGGTCGAGATCGTCGTGCCCACCGCCGACGACCTCGGCGAACTCGGCGAGCGCATGGCGCACTACCGCGTGGGCACTCGCGACGACGGCCGCACGCTCTCGTTCGACGACCCGTGGGCGAACCTCGTCGAGGTGCGCGCGGCGGAGTAGGCGGCAACGAGCCGGCGTGATCAGTCGATGCCGATCTCGACGGACCTGATCTGTCACATCAGTCGCTCACGCCGTCCCTCTGACGTCTCGCCGAGGCGCACTGCTCGCGGATTCACCTCGTCGAGCTGAAGCTCGCGCCGCATGCCGTACGAGCCAGCATGATCACGGCGATCCCGGAGAAGATCCAAGGCCCGGGTCCGAGCCATCCCTCAGCGCCGGCACCGACCGCAATGGTGAGCAGCAGGAGCCCCCAGATGCCGAGCGAGGTCCATCGGGCCGCTGCCCCGATCTTCGGAACACGTCGCCATCGGCCTCCAACCGCCGGCGGGAAGTGGCGGCCGGCGGCAGGGGACACCAGCCCCTTCATCTCAATCCGAGCGCGGGATCGCGGATGCACGCGACCTCACCTCCCGGATGCTCGAGAAGACCGCGTCGGCCTCCCAGAAAGGCATTGGTCGAACGCCTCCGCGCTTGTATGGAATGAATGAGACGACGCGCGCACCTTCGGCATCGTCGGCGTCGATCACTACCTGGGCCGTCGTGTCGTGAAAGGTCGACGTCAGCTTCGCCACGTCGCGCCAAGCCACTCGCTCAGCCGCCCCGACGCGTTCGTACACCCATATCCCGTGTGCGTCGACGGCCACGACGACCGCACGCGGCTCCTGGTCGCGCAACGAACCGCTCGCGCAGAACACGACCGCGGAAGAATCCCCCGCCAGGAGTTCTCGGCGGCGAGTTCGCATCCAGCGCCGGCTGAGGAAGGGCAGTACGACGAAATCGGCGATGCCGAGTCCGAGCACCGTGAAGGTGAGCACATCCCACCCTGGGGCCCCAGGCGTGCGCGTGATGAGTTGGAGCGCCGGGATCACGACCATAGTGGTCGCCAGCAGTAGCAACGGCCTTCGCCACGAACTCACCACCGCCTCCCTCCCAAGGCGACCGCGGAGCGCTCCCTTCTTCGGGGCTCACCCGGCAAGCAGGAATATCCCGATCAGCCACGACAGCACGCCGAGCACGACCGCGGCGATGCCGAGCACGAAGGCCGCCGTCGCGACCCCGCGGCCGGGACGACCGGGCTCCATGTGTCCGCGCGCAGCGCTGCCGAGAACGAGCGCGAGGAACCCGAGCGCGACCGCGATCATCGCCACGAACGGCGAGACGAGCACGCCGGCGATTCCGGCGATGAGCGCGACGATGCGACCGCCACCGGTCGCCCACTTCTGCTCGACCGGCCGGCCCTCGGGGCCCGTGACGGGCGCCTGCGCGGCGAGGTTGCGTGCCGCGTCATCGATCGGGCCGGCTACCTCGGGCTGCGGCTGCTGCTCGGGCGTGGCCGCATTGGTGTCAGACGTCAATTCGCTGCTCCATTCGATTGCACTTCGTCGTGCCCCCGCGGCGAAGGTAAGGGACCACAACCAATGCGACCAATACCCCACAAATGGGGGTATTGGATCGGGAACCTTCGGCGCGCTGCCGGACATGCACATGGGCCGGGATCGCCGATGATCGACCGCCTTCACGCCGCCGCCGGGGCGTCGCGCACGGATAGGCTGACCCGATGACCCTCCCGCTGCGCTCGATCCGTCGGTACCCCGTGAAGGCCATGGGCGGCGAGGCGCTGACCGAGGTGCAGCTCGACGCACGAGGCATCCCCGGCGACCGCGGGTTCGCCGTCGCCGATGACGACGGCAAGTTCGCGTCGGGCAAGAACACGCGGCGGTTCCGGCGACGCGATGCGGTGTTCGCGTACGCGGCGTCGACGATGGCGGATGGCTCGGTGCGCGTGCAGCGCGAGGCATCCATGTGGCTCGTGGGCGAACCCGAGCTCGACGCCGACCTCACCGAGCTCATGGGCGCGAACGTGCGCGTCATCCCCGAGGGGGACGTCTCGATGCAGGACGGCGGGCAGATCTCGATCGTCGGCACCGCGTCGCTAGCCTGGTGCGCCGAGCACTTCGGCATCGACGCCGACCCGCGGCGGCTGCGCGTCAACCTCGTCGTCGAGACCGACGAGCCGTTCGTCGAGGAGACGTGGCTCGGGCAGGAGATCGCCGTCGGCGACGCGCGGCTGCGGGTCGTCGAGCGCATCGAGCGCTGCCGAACCGTGGATGTCGCGCAGGACGGGACGAGCGCCGACGGGCGGCTGCTGAAGCCGTTGACGAAGGCGCGGGAGATGTCGCTCGCGGTGTACGCGGATGTCGTGGTGCCGGGGGCGATCCGCGTGGGCGACGGGGTCGGGGTCGTCGCGGCGGGGTGAGGCTGCTCGGGGCGTGGTCTCGATACGCGCCCTCCTTCGTCGGGCGCTACTCGACCGACGAGAGCCCGTCGGGCGCTACTCGACCGACGGGGGCAGCTTCGGGCCCTTCGCGTGGGACATGTCGTGGAAGGCCTCGAACGCCTGACCCGGCACCGGCATCGGGGTGATGCCGGGTCGGGCACGCAGGCCGTCGAGCACGATCGTGAGCTGACGACGCCAGAACGGCAGGTACCCGCCGCCGTACTGGCCGAGCGAGCCGAGCATGTCGACGAGGATGCTGAGGTCGACCGCGGTGACGTCGTCGCGCAGCGCGCCCTCGGCCTGGGCGCGCTCGATCATGCCGTTCACGAGCGGCTCGAACGCGATGCCGGGCTTGTACGACGGGTCGAGCTCGGCGACCCGGCGCATCACCGCGGGCAGGTAGGGCGAATCCGCGACCCACCCTCCGAGTCGCTCGATGTAGAGCTCGACCGAACGCCAGCCGGTCTCGGCACCGAGGATCTCGGGGGCGAAGTCGTGCAGTTCGGCGACCGCGTGGTCGTAGAGCTCGCGCACGAGCGCATCGCGATTCGGGAAGTGCCGGTACACGGTGCCGGCGCCGACCCCCGCGCGCACCGCGAGCTCGTCGAGGGGCGCGTCGATGCCGCGCTCGGCGAACAGCCGCCGGGCTTCGGCGAGCAGGCGTTCGTGATTGCGCCGTGCGTCGCGGCGCGACGAGGTCGACGAAGTCATCGGATTCACTGTACGCGGATTCGTGACGTATCATTCGGAGAGTCGTCTCCGTTTACCCGAAGAACGGGACGGCACTCCTTCACGGGGGAGTGGAGGACAACCGCGCGGCGGGCGAGCCGGGAGATTACGGCGAGCGCCCGTCGCGTCGGTTCGGGGGTCGACCGGGTGGTCTCGATACGCTCCTTCGTCGCTACTCGACCGACCTGGTGGTGGGTTTCGTCGCTCCTCGACCGACCGGGGGTGGGCTTCGTCGCTCCTCGACCGACCGGCGCGCTTAGTCTTGATGCGTGACTGAACACGATGGCGCGGGCACCGGCGTCGCAGCGAACACCCGGACGATCGAGGCCACGGTCGTCACCGATTTCAGTGATCGCATGAGCTACGGCGGTTACCTCGACCTGCCGACCCTCCTGAGCGCGCAGCGGCCGATCTCGCAGCCCGAGCACCACGACGAGCTGCTGTTCATCATCCAGCACCAGACCACCGAGCTGTGGCTAAAGCTCGTGCTGCACGAGCTCGAGACCGCGCGCGACCTGCTGCGCGCCGACGAGCTCGGCCGGGCGCTCAAGTGCATCGCGCGGGTGAAGCACATCCAGAAGACCCTCACCGAGCAGTGGTCGGTGCTCGCGACGCTCACCCCGACCGAGTACGCGCAGTTCCGGGGGGTGCTCGGCAACGCCAGCGGGTTCCAGTCGTTCCAGTACCGCGCGGTCGAGTTCGTGCTCGGCAACAAGAACGCGAAGATGCTGCAGATCTTCGAGTCGGATGCCGCGGCCACCGCCCTGCTGCGCCACGCGCTCGAGTCGCCGAGCCTGTACGACGAGTTCCTCCGGTTGCTCGCGCGGGCGGGCTACCCGATCCCGGCGAGCGTGCTCGAGCGCGACGTCACCCTCGCCTGGACCTTCACCCCCGAGCTCGTGCCCGTCTTCGCCGAGATCTACGGCAACACCGACGAGCACTGGTCGGCCTACGAGACCTGCGAGGAGCTCGTCGACCTGGAGGACAACTTCCAGCTCTGGCGATTCCGGCACCTGAAGACCGTCGAACGCATCATCGGCTCGAAGACCGGCACGGGCGGGTCGAGCGGCGCCCCCTTCCTCAAGCGCGCGCTCGAGCTCACGTTCTTCCCCGAGCTGTACGCCGTCCGCACCGAGATCCCCGGCTGACCCATGGGCGACGCGCAGGAACGACTCGGCCGGGCGGTCCGGCGCTCGCTGAACGGCGCGCACCCGGGCGAGGTCGGCGTCGCGCTGCCGGCGTTCATCGACCACCACGTGCACGTCGAGCTGACGCGCCCCGAGCGTGCGGTCGCCGGCGGCATCGCGGGCATCGTCGACCTCGGGGCGAACCCCGCGGTCGTCGCGGGTCGGGCGGCGCGCGACGGGCTTCCCGTCGTGCGTTACGCCGGGGCGTTCCTCACCGCCGTCGGCGGCTATCCCTCCGACCGGTCGTGGTGCCCCCAGGGCAGCGTGCGAGAGCTGCCGCCCGTCGAGGCCGGCATCGACCACACCGCCCTGCCCGGTTCGATCGAGGCCGCCGTCGACGAGCAGCACGCGTTCGGGGCATCCGTCGTGAAGGTCGTGCTCAACGCCGACGCGGGTCCCGTCTTCGACCGCCCCACGCTCGACGCGATCATCGCCGCCGCGCACGCGCGCGGCCTGCCGGTCGCGGTGCACGCCGAGGGCGCCGGCTGCGCCGAGCTCGCGATCGAGGCGGGCGCCGACGCCCTCGTGCACACGCCGTGGACCGAGCGGCTCGACGACGCCCTCATCGCGCGTGCCGTCGCCGGCGATCAGGCGTGGATCTCGACCCTGGCGATCCACGCCCGCGACTTCGGCGACGACTCCCCCGAGCTCACGTGCGCGATCGACAACCTCGCGCGCTTCCGCACGGCCGGCGGCCGCGTGCTGTACGGCACCGACCTCGGCAACGGCGACCTGCCCATCGGGGTGAACGCTGTCGAGCTCGCCCTGCTCGAACGGGCGGGGCTCGAGGCATCCGACCTCGTCGACGCCCTGACCGACCCGTGGCCGCTCGCCCACCGCGCCGACTGGGGCCTCGACGGCATCGCGATGTTCGTCGCGGCCGCCGACCCCGCCCTGCCGGGCGTCTCCCCCGAAACCCCGCCCGACCGGCTGGCGACCGCGTGCGTCGTTCCCGCCGAAGACCTGGAGTACCTGTGACCCTCGACCAGCACCTCGCCTTCGCCCGCCGGATGGACCGCGCCGACGGCCTCGCCCACTACCGCAAGCGGTTCGTCGGCGCCGAGACCGACCTCGTCTACTTCGACGGGAACTCGCTCGGCCGTCCGCCCGTCTCGGCCGTCGAGCGCGTGGAGCGGTTCCTGCGGGAGGACTGGGGCGGTCGCCTCATCCGCGGCTGGGACGAGGCCTGGCTGCAGCTGCCGACCGAGATCGGCGACCGCATCGGCAGAGCCGTCATCGAGGCGAAGGCGGGCCAGACCGTCATCGGCGACTCGACGACCGTGCTGCTGTACAAGCTCGCCCGCGCCGCCGTCGACGCGCAGCTCGCGCGCGACCCCCACCGACGCGAGATCGTGATCGACACCGACAACTTCCCGACCGACCGGTACATCGTCGACGGCATCGCCCGCGAGAAGGGCATGCGGCTGCGCTGGATCGACGTCGACACCTCGTCGGGCGTGACGCCCGAGCAGCTCGCCGAGGCCGTCGGCCCCGAGACCGCGCTCGTCGTCGTCTCGCACGTCGCCTACCGGTCGGCCTACCTCGCCGATGCGCCCGAGCTCACCCGCATCGCGCACGACGCCGGTGCGCTCATCCTCTGGGACCTCTGCCACTCGGCGGGATCGGTCGAGGTGAAGGCCGACGCCTGGGGCTTCGACCTCGCCGTCGGATGCACCTACAAGTACCTCAACGGCGGCCCCGGCTCGCCCGCGTTCGCCTACGTGCGCGACGACCTGCAGGGCGTGCTCGAGCAGCCGATCCAGGGCTGGTGGGGCAACACCGACATGTTCATGATGGGGCCTTCGTACGAGCCGGTCCCCGACATCCGCCGCTTCACGAGCGGCACCGCCCCGATCGTCGGAATGCTCGCGATGGAGGAGACCCTCGCGATGATCGAGGAGGCCGGGATGCCTGCGCTCCGCGAGAAGTCGGTCGCCCTGACCGAGTTCGCGATCTCGCTCGCCGACGAGTGGCTCGCGCCGCTCGGCGTGACCCTCGCCTCGCCCGTCGACGCCGAGGAGCGCGGCGGCCACGTCACCCTGCACCACGACGCGATGCGCGAGGTCACCGCCCGCCTGTGGCAACGCGACGTGATTCCCGACTACCGCGACCCGGGCGGCCTGCGCATCGGCCTCTCGCCGCTCTCGACGAGCTTCGAAGAGGTGCACCGCGGGCTCGACCTCACGCGCGAGGCGCTGCGCGAGGTGCTCGCCGAGCGGGCCGGGCTGGCGTAGGCGCGCTCGCTCAGCAGCTCGACGCGGCGAGCGCGCGGGTTCGCGACGAGCGCGTGTCGGCCGACTCGCTCGCTCGTCGCTTGCGCGCTCGCTCGCCGCGCTCGGTCTCACCCTCGGCGGCGATACCAAGCCGCGACGGCCGCGGCAACCCCCTCGCCCGATTCGGGCCGCTCCGAGCCCGCGAGCGTACGATGGCGCATCATCTCGCGAAGGGAGACCCCATGTCCGGAACCGAGAGAGACCTCGACGAGGCGGTCGTCGCCGCCCGTCGCGCCGCCGAGCATGCGGCCGAGCGTGCGGCCGACCGCGCGAGCGACCTGGCGGGAGACCTGGCCGAAGAGGCGGACGAACGCCTGGACGACGTGAGCGACCAGGTCGAGCACGTCGCCGACGCCGTCGGCGACGTGCTTCGAGACGTCCGCGAGACCGCCACCGGGGCCATCGAGACGATCGGCGCCCAGGCGAGCGCCGCGGCCGGTGAGGCTCGCGAGGTGATCGACGACGGCGTCGCGTACGTCAAGGCGCGCTACCGCGAGCACCCCGCGACCGTCATCGCGATCGGGGCGGCCGTGATCGTCGGCATCTGCCTCGTGGTGAAGGCGCTCGCTCGGCGCTGAGCGCGCACGTGGATGCCTCGGCCGGGTCGAATCGGCCGAGGCATCCGCTTCGTCACATCGCTGCGGCCGTTGCCGCCGGCGCGCGGCGGCGGTCGCCGACGACGATCGCGAGGATGACGGCGAGCGCGATCCCGAACTCGAACACCGCCGAGAGCCAGAGCTCGGGGGCCGTGATCACGAGCGAGACGCCGAGCACGAGGTGCATCGCGCTGATCGTCAGGATGATCGCGCGACCCGCGATCTCGTTCGCCCGGTGCACGAGCACGAGTGCGACGACGATCGCGGCGCCCATGAGCATGTTGTAGACGCCCACGTTGCGGGTCCACAGTGCGACGGCGTCGTACTCGTCGGGATCGATGAGGAAGATCGGGTACAGCTCGGGGCTGCGGAAGAAGAACGACTCCAGGACGCCGATGCTGATGAGCGTCAGCGCCTCGAGGGCGGCGAGCACCTGTGCGACGGGATTCATGATCGGATTCTCGTCGCCCGACGCGACCGCCGCATCGGGGCCCGCCCCGCCCCGGGGGTGCGGACAGCCCGCACCCGGGAGGCCGTCGACCGCAGGCTAGAATCGAGGCATCCACACCCTCGACACCGGACGGAGAACCGCGGTGCCCACCATCGTCGTCGACGTGATGCCCAAGGCCGAACTGCTCGACCCCCAGGGGAAGGCCGTCGCCGGCGCCCTCGCCCGCACGGGCCACACCGGATTCAGCGGCGTGCGCATCGGCAAGCGCTTCGAACTCACCGTCGACGGACCGGTCGACGACGCGCTGCGCGCCGACGTGCAGCGCATCGCCGAGGAGATCCTCTCGAACCAGGTCATCGAAGACGTCGTGGGCATCCACTACGAGGTGACCAACGTCGAGCTCGCCGAAGAGGCGGCCGAGGCCGGCACGGTCGCGGGCGACGGCTTCGGCGCGCCGGCCGGCGAGACCCACTGAACGGCGGGGCTCGCATGCGTATCGGCGTCATCACCTTCCCCGGCTCGCTCGACGACCGCGACGCGCAGCGCGCGGTTCGGCTCGCGGGCGGCGAGCCCGTCGCGCTCTGGCACGGCTCGCACGACCTCGAGGGCGTCGACGGGCTCATCCTTCCCGGCGGCTTCAGCTACGGCGACTACCTGCGCTGCGGCGCGATCGCCTCGCTCTCGCCGATCATGACCGAGGTCGTCGACGCGGCGAACGCCGGCATGCCGGTGCTCGGCATCTGCAACGGCTTCCAGATGCTCACCGAGGCGGGCCTGCTCGAGGGCGGGCTCATCCGCAACGACCACGGCTCGTTCATCTGCCGCGACCAGGTGCTCACGGTCGAGAACGCGTCGACCGACTGGACTTCGGAGTTCGAGGCCGGCCAGCAGATCACGATCCCGCTGAAGAACGGCGAGGGCGGGTTCATCGCCTCCGACGAGACGCTCGACCGGCTCGAGGGCGAGGGCCGCGTGGTCTTCCGCTACGTCGACGTGAACCCGAACGGGTCGCTGCGCGACATCGCGGGCATCTCGAACGCGCGCGGCAACGTCGTCGGCCTCATGCCCCACCCCGAGCACGCGGTCGAGCCGGGCTTCGGCCCCGACACCGCGGCCGCGATGCGTTCGGGCGTCGACGGGCTCGGCTTCTTCACGAGCGTCGTCAAGCGCGCCCTCGTCGAGGCGTAAACCCCGCGCGGTCGCGGCCGCGCGGCCCTGCGCGACCGCGCTGCAATGAGCTGCGAGCGCCGCGGCGCGCCGCGCCGCGCCGAGTCGAGTCGAGTCGAGTCGCCAAAAGGTGCTGTCCTGCGCGAGCCGAAGCGCACTTCTCGGCGACTCGGCGCCGTCTCGCGCGACTTCGCGCGCACCGGGTCCCCGATCCAGGCGACTCCGCTCGCCGAGTCGCCAGAAGATGCTGCTGCACGGGCCGCGAAGCGCACTTTTCGGCGACTCGCCGCCGTCTCGCGCGACTTCGCGCGCACCGGACCCCCGACCCAGGCATCTCCGCTCACCGAGTCGCCAGAAGATGCTGCTGCACGGGCGGCGAAGCGCACCTTTCGGCGACACGGCGCCATCTCGCGCGACTTCGCGTGCACCGGGTCCCCGATCCAGGCGACTCCGCTCGCCGAGTCGCCAGAAGATGCTGCTGCACGGGCCGCGAAGCGCACTTTTCGGCGACTCGCCGCCATCTCGCGCGACTTCGCGCGCACCGGACCCCCGACCCAGGCATCTCCGCTCACCGAGTCGCCAGAAGATGCTGCTGCACGGGCCGCGAAGCGCACTTTTCGGCGACACGGCGCCTCGACCCGACCCGACCCGCCCGAGCCGCCCGACTCGGCCCGACCCGACCCGCCCGACCCGATCAGGCCCGGCACCGCCACAGCGCACCTGTGGATGACGGGCGACGCCCGCACGGCAGGTGCGCCAGAGTGTCGGGATGCCCCGCGTGCCCATCCCCGACGAGCTGGGCCGGCGCGCCTTCACGACGGCGGAGGGCCTCCGCGCGGGCCTCGGTGCGGGCCGCCTCCGCGGGCCCGACCTGCTGCGCCCCTTCCACGGAGTTCGGGCGCTGACCGAGGCATCCGATATCGTGGCGCACTGCCGCACCTATCTGCCGCGACTGCAGCCCGGGCAGTTCTTCAGCCACGACACGGCCGCACGGCTGTGGGGCGTTCCGATGCCGGCGAGGTTCGACCCGAGCGCGCCGCTGCACGTCTCCGTGTTCGCCCCGCAGCGACCGCCGCGAACGCGCGGCGTGATCGGACACGAACTCCGGCCCGACGGCGCGGCGATCGTCGTGCGCGACGGGCTCCCGGTCGCCGGCCCGGTCGCGACCTGGCTGCGACTCTCGACCCACCTCGCACTCGACGACCTCGTCGCCGCCGGTGATCACCTCGTGCTCGACCCGGTGGTGCTCGATCCGTACGACCCGCGCCCGTTCGCGCCGCTCGACGAGCTGCGTCATGCGGCGCTGGGGTTCCGCGGTCGCGGCAACCGGCTCGCGGTCGAGGCCGCCGGCCTCGTCAGGGTCGGCGCCGAGTCGCGGCCAGAAACGCTCCTCCGCCTGCTCCTCGTCCGCGCGGGCTTCCCGAACCGCTCGTGAATCACGTGGTCACGACCGCCGACGGCCGCTTCATCGCCCGGGTCGACCTCGCGTATCCCGATCTGCGCATCGCCATCGAGTACGACGGCGACCATCACCGCACGAGCATCCGGCAGTACGAGCGCGACATCGCCCGGTTCGACCGGTTGCACGAGGCCGGATGGCTCGTGGTGCGAGTCCGATCGCACGGCCTCTTCCGCGACCCGGACGAGACGGTCGCTCGGGTCGCGCGAGCGCTCGCCGACGCCCGCCGGCGCTGAGCGCGGAATCCGGGTGGGCCGTCCCCGACGCCGCGCCGCCCGCACGCGAGTCGCCAAAATGTGCGGCTCGGCGCCACGCGAACAGCACCTTTCGGCGACTCGCCGTCCGGGCGGGTGGGTGCGCGCGCCGCGTCCCGGCGGGTGGGCGCGCCCGCGCGCGTCGGGCGGGTGGGTGCGCGTCGGGCGGGTGGGTGCGCGTCGGGCGGGTGGGTGCGCGCGCCGCGTGCGGGCGGGTGGGTGCGCCGCCGCGTCCGGGCGCGAGCCCGGGCGAGTGGGCGCCGCGCGCGAGTCGCCAGGAACTGCGCTTCAGGTCGGCGCGAGCCGCACTTTTCGGCGAGTCGATGAGCGCGAAGCGAGGGTGCGGCAGACTGGCCGGATGCCTCGCCCCACGCCGCCCGCACTCAGCGCCCGACTCGCCGAGATCTTCTCGGCGCGCGACCGGGCGAACATGCAGCCCACCATCGATGCGTTCCTCGAGGTGCTCGCCGAGCATCCCGATGAGCCCGAGGTGCTCTACGAGGTCGGCGGCGCCTACGACACGGCGGGCGAGGAGCAGACCGCGGCCGGCTACTACGAGCGGGCGATGGCCGCGGGCCTCGACGGCGACGCGCTGCGCCGGTGCCTGCTGCAGTACGGCAGCACGCTGCGCAACCTCGGCCGGCTCGACGAGTCGCTCGCGGTGCTCGAGCGCGCCCGCGCCCGGTTCCCCGACGCCGACTCGCTGAAGGTGTGGCACGCGACGAGCCTGCACGAGGCGGGCCGGCCCGACGCCGCGTTCGCGATCATGCTCGAGCTCGTGGCCGACCGGGTGCGCACCGACGAACTGCTGCGCTACGAGGCGGCGCTCCGCGGCAATGCGGCGTTCCTCGCCGAGCGCGACCGCCGGGGCTGACCTGCGGTCGCGGGGCTCACTCCTCGATGACGGTCTGCCAGACGGCCAGCGCGTCGTCGACCCGGCACGCTACGGGTACCGCGTCGGCCTCGACATAGCCTCCCCCGCCGCGAATCGCGTCGCCGACCCGCACCGCGCCGAGTCCCGGCACCTCGGCGCTCCGCCCGTCGGGGGCGAGGCGCGTGCCGAACGGGAACTGCAGCGGGTGCACGACGTCGCCGCCGTCGAGCACGAGGCAACCCTCGGAGGTCAGGGTGACCGTTCCGGCGACGATCGCGTGCATCACCGCTTCGGGTTCCGCAGCCGCGGCGAGCAGGGTCGTCCCGCCCGCCTCCTGAACCGGCCCGGCGTCGTCGCCGCCCGCCCCCGCGCTCCCGGTCGACCCGGCGGGCTCGTCGCCCGGCGCCGCGCTCTCGGCCGGCCCGACGGCGTCGCCGCCCGTGCCGGTGCACCCCGCCAGGAGCAGCGCGAGCGCGGCGACGGCGCAGCCGGCCGCTCTCATCGCGTCATCCCGTCCGACCACCACTGCGCCTATTCGACCGCGCCGCTCACCGGTACTCGGGGTTCTCGTCGTACGGGTTGACCTCGAAGCCGTAGTGCTCCCCCGCGTTCCATTCGGCGCGGATGTTGCCGCCGACGGGGAACCCGCCCGCGTTCTTCAGGAGTCTCGCGAGGTGCAGCAGGTTGTACGTCATGAACGTCGTGTTGCGGTTGGTGAAGTCGTTCTCGGGCCCGCCCGAGCCGGGGTCGAGGTAGCTCGGGCCGGGGCCGGCCTCGCCGATCCAGCCGGCGTCGGCGCCCGGGGGGATCGTGTAGCCGACGTGCTGCAGGCTGTACAGGATGTTCTGGGCGCAGTGCTTGATGCCGTCCTCGTTGCCGGTGATGACCGCCCCGCCGACCTTGCCGTAGTACACGTACTGGCCCCGGTCGTTGAAGAGCCCGCTCATCGCGTAGATGCGCTCGATGAATTTCTTCGTGATCGAGGAGTTGTCGCCGAGCCAGATCGGTCCGCCCACCACGAGGATGTCGGCGGCCTCGAGGAGGGGCCACACCTCGTCGGGCCAGGCGTCGTGCTCCCAGCCGTGCTCGCGCATGTCGGGGTAGACGCCGGTCGCGACATCCAGGTCGACGAATCGCAGGGTGTCGACGTGCACGTCGTGCTCGCGCATGAGTGCGATGCTCGCGTCCATGAGCCCCTGGGTGTTGCTCACCTCGGGACTTCGCTTGAGCGTGCAGTTGACGAAGAGGGCTCGCAGGTCGCTGAAATCCGGCAGCTCGGCCATGCGCGCGATGCTACTCGCGTGCCGGCGCCGCCGACAGGTGGTCGCGGATGCGCGAGCTGGTCCGTTTCTCCGTGTGACCGTGCATTTCGGGGCGTGACGGCGGGGCTCACGAGGGGTCGAGCTCCGCACCTACGCTCGCGGCATGACCCTCATCGACGATTCCCCCGCCACGACCGATCTCGCCGCCGACCGTTCCGCCCGCCTCACCGAGGCCGGCACCGCGTGGAGCGAGCGCATCGCCGCCGCTCCGAGCTCGGCGCAGCTCTCGTACCGCGTCTCGGGCCGTGCCACGGGCTCGGTCGCGACCGAGATCACCGCGGGCAAGCACCGCTTCCTCGTGGACGAGCCGGCTGCGCTCGCGGGAGACGACCTCGCCGCGAGCCCGGTCGAGTTCGCCCTCGGCGCACTCATCTCGTGCCAGGTCGTGGTCTACCGCCTGTACGCGCAGGCGCTCGGCATCGCGCTCGACGACGTCGAGATCGACGCCGAGGGCGACCTCGACGTGCGCAAGCTCTTCGGCATCGACGAGTCGGGCCGCGCCGGGTTCTCGGCGGTACGCCTGCACGTGAAGCTGCGCGGCCCCGAGTCGGCCGAACGGTACGCCGAACTCCAGGCCGCGGTCGACGCGCACTGCCCGGTGCTCGATCTCTTCCAGAATCCGGTGCCGACGACGGTGTCGCTGGTCTGATCACATGGTTCGGGGCCCGTGCGTCGCGCACGGGCCCCGGTCGTGGCATCCGGGGGCCGAAGCTCACCCTGCGACGCGCTTCCGCAGCTCCTCCTGCGTCGGCCGGTCGTCGGCCGCGCTGCGGCGCGGCCAGTGCGACAGGGCCCGCTCGGCCATCGCGGTGATCGTGAGCGAGGGGTTCACCCCGGGGTTCGCAGGCATCGCGGCCCCATCGACGACGTGCAGCCCGGGGTAGCCCCAGACCCGGTGGTACGGGTCGACGACGCCGCGCTCGGGCGATCCCGACACGACCGCGCCGCCGAGGAAGTGCGCCGTCAGCGGGATGCCGAACACCTCGGGCCACGAGCCGCGGGCCTCGGTGTGCACGCCGCCCGCCGCCTGCATGCGCGCGGCGATCGCCTGCGCCGCGAGGTGGGCGCCGGGCAGGTGGCTCGGATTGGGCTCGCCCTCGCCCTGCGCGCTCGTGAGCACCCGGCGCCCGAAGCGACGCCGCAGCGAGAGGGTGAGCGAGTTGTCGGCGGTCTGCATGACCAGGGCGATGATGCCGCGCTCGCTCCAGCGCCGCAGGGACCCGAGCCTGAGTGCGGTGAGGGGATGCCGCAGCGCGCCGCCGATCAGGGCGCCGAGCCGCGCCCCGATCGACCGGTCGCCCGGCACGAGCCCCGTCGCGAGCGCACCCATGAGGTTCGACCCGGGCCCGTACCGCACGTTCTCCACGTGGGTGCGTTCGTCGACGTGGAAGGAGGTCGTGATCGCGACGCCGCGGGCGAGCTCGAGCCCCTCCGGCACCGACACCGCGACGGCGCCGTCGAGCGCCTCGGAGTTCGTGCGGGTGAGCCGGCCGAGCGCGTCGGAGAGCCCCGGCAACGCCCCCGAGTCCTTCATGCGGTGCAGCAGTTGTTGCGTGCCCCACGTCCCGGCGGCGAACACCACCTGCTCGGCGCTCGCGGTGCGGCGGTCTCGGCCGAACCACGCGCCGCTGCGCGCGGTCGTGACGTCGTAGCCGCCGCCCGCCCTCGGCCGCACGTCGACGACGGTGCGCAGCGGCTCGATCGCGGCGCCCAGCCGCTCGGCGAGGGCGAGGTAGTTCTTCGCGAGCGTGTTCTTCGCACCGACGCGGCAGCCGACCATGCAGTTGCCGCAGAGCGTGCAGCCCGTGCGGTCGGGGCCCTCGCCGTTGAAGAACGGGTCGGGCACGGTCTCGCCCGGAGCGCCGAAGAACACCCCGACGGGCGCCCGCCGGAACGTGCCGCCGACACCGAGGTCGTTCGCGGCGCCCTCCATGATGCGCTCGACGGGCCCGGTGTGCGGATACTCCTCGACGACGCCGAGCATGCGCTTCGCGGTCGCGTAATGCGGTGCGAGCTCGGCGCGCCAGTCGGCGAGCGCGGCCCACTGCGGGTCGGCGAAGAACGCGGGACCTGGTTCGTAGAGCGTGTTGGCGTAGTTGAGCGATCCCCCGCCGACGCCCGCGCCGGCGAGGATCATGACGTGCGGCAGCCGATGGATCCGCTGCACCCCGAAGCAGCCGAGCGCGGGCGCCCAGAGGTAGCGGCGCACGTTCCACGAGGTCTTCGCGAAGTCGTCGTCGGCGAAGCGGCGGCCGGCTTCGTAGACGTGCACGCGGTAGCCCTTCGCCGAGAGGCGGAGCGCCGCGACCGACCCGCCGAAGCCCGAGCCGACGATGACGACGTCGTGATCGAACCCGGTCATGCGGATGCCTCGGGGTCGGCCGTGCTCGCCGGCGCCTGGGCTTCGGGCGCCTGGGCTTCGGGCGCCTGGGCTTCGGGGGCCTCGGCCTCGGGGGCTCGGGCGTCGGTCGTCTCCGGCACGAGCACCGTGAGCGCGTCGCGGACGACGCGGATCCGCACCCGCCCGGAGCCGATGCGCTCGCCGTCGGCGTAGACGAGGAGTCCGGGGGCGTCGACCTCGACCTCGGCCCCGCGAGCGGTGGTCACCTCGGGGCGGTCGACATGGGTGCCGCGCAGCAGCAGCGGGAAGAGCCGCACGAGCTTCGCACGCCCGAGCGGTCCGACGTGGGTGACGTCGAGCAGCCCGTCGGCGGGGTCGGCGGCCGGGCACACGGGCATGCCGCCGCCGTAGCTGCGCGTGCTGCCGACGGCGATGAGCGTGCCGGGTGCGGCGGTGCGCGGGGCGCCGTCCACGGCGAACTCGAACGGCACCGGTCGGAGACGGGCGAGCTCGATGAGCAGCGCCAGGTAGTAGCGGGCCCGGCCGCGGGGCCAGCGCAGCAGGTTGGTGCGCTCCGCGACGTTCGCGTCGAACCCGAGCGCGGCGACGGTGAGGAAGCGGGTGGTGCCCGACGCGGATTCGACCTCGCCGATGTCGATCGTCCGCGGCGAGCCGTGCACGGCCAGCGCGGCGGCCGCCGCCGCGGCCTCGGGGCCGCCGAAGGGCAGCCCAAGGGCGCGGGCGAGGTCGTTGCCGGTGCCCGCGGGCACGAGCGCGATCGGCACCCCCGAACCGACCACCGCGTCGAGCACCGACGAGAGGGTGCCGTCGCCGCCGACGACCACGAGCGCCCGCGGACGGCCGACGACGGCCTCACGGGCGAGCCGGCGGGTGTCGTCGACCGAGTCGCCGGCGAAGACCTGCACCCGGGCGTCGAGCTCCTGGAGGCGTTCGACGGCGCGGGCGGCCGCATCGGCGCCACGGCCGCGGCCCGAGCTCGGATTCACGAGCACGGCGATGTGACCGGTCATGTCAGCGGCTCCCGGGTTCGGAACGGGCGGCAGCGACGGCCGGCGCTGGGGCGGCCGGTGGGGCAACGGTCGGCGCGGCGGTCGGCGCGGCAGCTGTCGACGCGGCAGTCGCCGCCTCGGCGACGACGAGCGCGCCGGGGTTCATGACGCCGGTCGGGTCGAGCTCGGCCTTCACCGCGCGGAGCAGGCGCACGCCCACCGGCCCGATCTCGCGTTCGAGCCAGGCCGCATGATCGCGGCCCACGCCGTGGTGGTGGCTGATGGTGCCGCCGCCCGCGAGGATCGCGTCGTTCGCGGCGGACTTCACCGGCTGCCAGGCGGCCAGCTGGTCGCCCTTCACGCCTGCGATGATCGTGAAGTAGAGGGCGGCGCCGGTCGGGTAGACGTGCGACACGTGGCACAGCACGAGCGACTTGGCGTGCTGTGCCGAGAAGCCGTCGGTGATGGCCGCGGTGACCTCGCGCTTGAGCCGTGCGAGATTCGACCAGGTCGTCGCGGTCTCGAGGGTCTCGCAGAAGACGCCATGGTCGAGCAGCGCGTCGCGCAGGTAGGGGGCGTTGAAGCGCCCGTGCACCCATTCCTCCGCGGCATCCGGGCCGGTGGACGTGCCGCCCGCCTCGCGCAGCACCTTCGCCGTGCGCGCCTGCCGTTCGGCGGCGAGCTCGGCGTCGCCCTCGAAGACGGTGACCGCGCTCGCACCCTTCGCGAGCGCCTTGCCGATGCGCCCGACCTGGGCGAGTGCGATCCCCGTTTCGGCCTCGTCGGAGAGCCGGATGACGGTGGGTCCGGTGCCGAGCTGTGCGACCCGGCGCAGGGCGTCGACGCCGGTCGCGAAGTCGGGGAAGGTCCATGCCTCGCTGAGGCGCACCGCAGGCAGGGGGTGCACTCGCAGCCGCACCTCGGTGATGATGCCGAATGCGCCCTCCGAACCGAGGAACAGCCGCAGCAGGTCGGGTCCGGCGGCCGAGCCGGGGGCCCGGCCGAGTTCGAGCTCGCCGGTCGGGGTCGCGATGCGGAGTCCGGTCACCATCGCGTCGAACCGGCCGTTGCCGGCCGAGTTCTGGCCCGACGAGCGGGCGGCGGCGAAACCGCCGAGGGTCGCGTACCTGAAGCTCTGCGGGAAGTGGCCGAGCTCGAAACCCTTC
This sequence comes from Agromyces solani, assembly GCF_058349925.1. Taxonomy (NCBI): domain Bacteria; kingdom Bacillati; phylum Actinomycetota; class Actinomycetes; order Micrococcales; family Microbacteriaceae; genus Agromyces; species Agromyces solani. The sequence continues at coordinate 141,548 of NZ_JBYRER010000001.1, read as the reverse complement.
GCGCCCAGCAGCGCTTCGGCCTCCGGACCGGTCGTTCCGGCCAGCAGCACGGCCTCGCCGCTCGTCTCGTCGAGGGAGACGAGCCCCGTCAGCCGCCGCAGATCGACGGCGACGACCGCGCGGTGCGCGCCGCGCTCGGGGTCGAGCCCGCCGACGACGCTCGTGCCGCCGCCGAAGGGCACGACCGCGAGGTCGCGCTCGCCGGCGACGCCGAGCAGCCGGGCGACCTCGTCGTGGTCGGCGGGGCTCACCACGCCGTCGGGTGCGTCTTGGCGGCGTGCGCGACGGCGCAGCAGGTCGGGGGTCGACCGGCCGCCCGAGTGCCGGATGCGCGCCTCGTCGTCGAGTGCGAGGTGCGCGTCGCCGACGATCGCGGCGAGCGCGGCACGATCGTCGTCGCCGAGACGCGACGCGGCGAGCTCGACGTCGTCGAGTGCGACGGCCGGCTCGGGCTTCTGCACGCGCCCGAGCACCATCGGCAGCAGGGCGCGCACCGCGAGCGGAAGCTCCTTCGCCTTCGCGGGGTCTCCCCAACCGTTCCACCGCATCGGGGCGGGCACCTCGCGGGGTCTCACCGTGTCAGCCCCTTGGCCGTCCCACCGCATCGGGGCGGATGCCTCGGGACCGGGCGGAACGGGGGCAGTGCCGTCTTCATCGACCATGCGTTACAGTGTGACACATCATGGAAGATCGTCAAGCGCTCGAGGTCGACCGTCCCGTCTGGGACGAGACCGAGACGCGCATGCTCGACGCGGCGGCCGAGCTGATCTCCGCTCGCGGCGTGGGCGGGGTCACCGTCGCCGAGGTCGCTCGCAACGCCGGCGTGAGCCGTCCGACGGTCTACCGCCGGTGGGCGAGCGCCGACGAGATCGTCCGGGCGGCCCTCGTGCGGGCGACCGTGGCGCTCATCGAGCAGTTCCCCGAGCCCGCGACCTCTCGCGACGAGATCGTGCGCGACGTGCTGCGGTTCGCCGACCTGTTCCGCGCCGACCCGCTCTACGGCCGGCTCCTCGAACGCGAGCCCGAGGTCTTCACCCGCTACACGCTGCAGCGCATCGGCACGAGCCAGCGCGTCATCCTGCGGTGGATCTCGGCCGCGATCGCCGAGGCCCAGCGCGGCGGCACCGTGCGCGAGGGCGCGCCCGGCGACCTCGCGGTCATGCTGCTGCTCATCGCCCAGTCGGCGATCCTCTCGCACGACACCGTCTCCGCCCTCATCGACGAGCCGCATTGGAGCAACGAACTTTGGCATGCCCTCGACGGACACCTGCGTCCCTGACCCGATCCGCATCCGGCCCCGCACCGGCGCCCGAGCACCCGTCTGCGCTCGACGCGGTGCGGCGAGCGCGTGCGCTCGACGAGCTCGCCCACCGCACCGAGCCCGTCGACCTGCTCGTCATCGGCGGCGGGGTCACGGGCACCGGCGTCGCCCTCGACGCCGCGAGCCGCGGGCTGTCGGTGGTGCTCGCCGAGGCGCACGACCTCGCATTCGGCACGAGCCGGTGGAGCTCGAAGCTCGTGCACGGCGGCCTGCGCTACCTCGCGACGGGCGACGTCGCGGTCGCCCGCGAGAGCGCCGTCGAGCGGCACCTGCTCATGACGCGCGTCGCTCCGCACCTCGTGCGCAGCCTGCCGCAGCTGCTGCCGTTCACCCCCTCGGTCTCGGCGAAGCAGCGCACGACGGGCCGCGTCGGGCTCGCGCTCGGCGACGGCCTGCGCATGCTCGCGCGGACGCCCGCGAGCGTGCTCGCCCACCCGCGCCAGGTCGGTCGCGACGAGGCGCTGCGGCTCGCACCGGCGCTGCGGCGCGAGGGCCTGCGGGGCGGCATGCTCTCGCACGACGGGCAGCTCGTCGACGACGCCCGGCTCGTCGTCGCCCTCGCCCGCACCGCGGCCGCGTACGGTGCGACAGTCCTCACCAGGGTGCGGGTGTCGGATGCCGCGGCCGACGGGGCGACCCTCGCCGACGCCGTCACGGGCGGATCGCTGCGCGTGCGCGCCCGGGTCGTCGTGAACGCCGCCGGCGTCTGGGCCGGCGAGCTCGACCCCGGCATCCGCATGCGTCCGAGCCGCGGCACCCACCTCGTGCTCGACGCCGCCGCGCTCGGCCACCCGGCGGCCGCCCTCACCGTGCCGCACCCCGGTTCGGTCAGCCGCTTCGTCTTCGCCCTGCCGCAGCAGCTCGGCCGGGTCGTCGTCGGGCTCACCGACGAGGAGGCGCCCGGTCCGATCCCCGACGTGCCGCAACCGCACGACGACGAGATCGACTTCCTGCTGCGCACGCTCTCGTCGGCGCTCGAGCGGCCCCTCGGCCGCGGCGACGTCCTCGGCGCCTTCGCGGGCCTGCGCCCCCTCATCGACACGGGTGCCGGCGACGGCGGCACCGCCGACATCTCGCGCCGGCACCACGTCGCCGTGTCGGACACCGGCCTCGTCAACGTGCTCGGCGGCAAGCTCACGACGTACCGCGCGATGGCCCGCGACGCGGTCGACCTCGCCTGCCGGCACGCAGGCCTGCCCGACCATGGATGCCGCACGGCCGAGCTCGCGCTCGTCGGCGCGCCGGGCTCGGCGGTGCCGTTCGCCGCGGCCGGCGCCGGAGACGTGTCGACCCGACGGGCGGCCGTCGACGTCGGCGGTGCGCCCGCCTCGCTCACGGCGCGCTTCGGCGCCGAGGCATCCACGGTGCTCGCCCTCGCCCGCTGCGACCGGCCCGCCGCCCCCGTCGCCGACGGGATCGACGTCACGCGCGCCGAGATCGAGTTCGCGGTGCGCGCCGAGGGCGCGCTCGACGTCGACGACGTGCTCGACCGCCGCACCCGCATCGGCCTCGTCGCCGCCGATCGCGAGCGCGCGCACGACGCGGTCGCCGAGCTCGTCGCCGCGGCCGCCTCCCGGCCCTGACCGCCGGTCGAGTAGACGCGCAGCGCCCCCACGCACGACGAAGCGGATGCCTCGGGGCCGGCCCCGAGGCATCCGCCATCGTGTTCGCAGTGACGCGGGTTACGCGGCCGCGCCGTCCTCGGCGGCCGTGGCATACGCGGCGCGCAGCGCCCCGCCGAGCCCCGCGTCGACGTTCGTCCAGTACTGGAAGAAGCGCTCGCGGATCTCGTCGATCGTGATCGCCTGGGCCTGGCCGAGCAGGGTCGCCTGCAGGCGCTCCTTCGCGTCGGCCGAGTAGACGTCGCGGTAGAGCGTGCCGGCCTGGCCGAAGTCGCTGTCGTCGGCGCGCAGCGTGTACGCGGTGCGCACGAGCTCGCCGTCGCCCTCCCACGAGCCCTCGCCGGCGGCTTCGGCAGAAGCGCTCGGCCCGCCGAACGAGTTCGGCGCGTAGACCGGCACCGACGGCGCGTTGTAGTGGTGGCGCTGCGCGCCGTCCTGCGAGTAGTTCGCGACGGGTGCGGCGTGCGGCGCGTTCACGGGCAGCTGGTTGTAGTTCGTGCCCACCCGGTAGCGCTGCGCGTCGGGGTAGCTGAAGACGCGCGCCATGAGCATCTTGTCGGGGCTGATGCCGATGCCCGGCACCGTGTTCGCGGGCGAGAACGCCGCCTGCTCGATCTCCGCGAAGAAGTTCTGCGGGTTGCGGTCGAGCGTGAGCACGCCGACCTCGATGAGGGGGTAGTCGGCATGCGGCCACACCTTCGTGAGGTCGAACGGGTTGAACCGGTAGGCCTTCGCCTCCTCGTACGGCATGACCTGCACGAACAGGTCCCACTGCGGGAACTCGCCGCGGTCGATCGCGTCGTACAGGTCGCGGCGGTAGTGGTCGGCGTCCGCCCCGGCGATCGCCTCGGCGGTCGCCGCGTCGAGGTGCAGGTCGCCCTGCCGCGAGCGGAAGTGGTACTTCACCCAGAACCGCTCGCCCTCGGCGTTGATCCACTGGTAGGTGTGCGAGCCGAAGCCGTGCATCTCGCGCCACGACTTCGGCAGGCCGCGGTCGCCCATGAGGTAGGTCACCTGGTGCGCCGACTCGGGCGAGAGGGTCCAGAAGTCCCACTGCATGTCGGCGTCGCGCAGGCCCGAGCCCGGCAGGCGCTTCTGCGAGTGGATGAAGTCGGGGAACTTGATGGCATCGCGGATGAAGAACACCGGGGTGTTGTTGCCGACGAGGTCGTAGTTGCCCTCGGGAGTGTAGAACTTCAGCGAGAAGCCGCGCACGTCGCGCCAGGTGTCGGGCGAGCCCTGCTCGCCGGCGACCGACGAGAAGCGCAGCAGCGTCTCGACCTCGGCACCCGGCTGGAAGAGGGCCGCGCGGGTGTAGTGCGAGACGTCCGCCGTGGCCCGGAAGCGGCCGAACGCGCCGCCGCCCTTCGCGTGCACGATGCGCTCGGGGATGCGCTCGCGGTTGAACTGCGCGAGCTTCTCGACGAGGTAGCGGTCGTGCAGCACCGTCGCGCCGTCGGCGCCGACGGTGAGCGAGTGCGCGTCGCTCGCGACGGGCGTGCCGGTCTGGGTGGTCGTGTGGTTCGTCATGCGTTCGTCCTTCTGGTCGGTTGGCGTGCGGGTGACGATGCCGCGGCAGGGCGCGGCGACGAGCGCGCGCCCGAGGGCGCACGGTCGCCTTCCGCCGGGTAGGGCCGGCGGAAGCGGTGGGGTCGGATGCCGCGGGCTAGGCCGCCGGCTCCGATCGGCAGTTCGCGCAGAGGCCCCAGAAGGTGACCTCGGCGGTGTGGATCGCGAAGCCGCCCGCGTCGCTCGGTTCGAGGCAGGGCGGTTCGCCGACGACGCAGTCGACGTCGGCGACGATGTGGCAGCTCGTGCAGACGAGGTGGTGGTGGTTGTCGCCCGCGCGCCCCTCGTAGAGGGCGGGCGACCCGGCCGGCTCGATGCGGCGCACGAGCCCCGCGCCCGTGAGCGCGGCGAGCACGCCGTAGACCGCCTGCAGCGACGTCGTCGGCAGGTCGCCGCGCACGCGCTCGAACACCGTCTCTGCGTCGAGGTGACCGGGGCTCGAGAGCACGTCGAGCACGGCCGCGCGCGGCGCGGTGGCTTTCAGGCCGGCCGCACGCAACCGCTCGGAAGCCGTCGTCGAGGTCATGCCCTCACGCTAGCAGTTGTCTTGAATCATTCAAAACAACACACGGGCACTTCCGCTCACGCGCACCGTGAAGCAGGATGAGTGCCACGCCCGGTCGACGACGACCGGCGCGCACGAACGTGATCGAAGGAGATCGCATGGCCACGAGCACCCGCCCCGAGATCGACATCCCGAACGCATCGGTCTTCGACTACCTCTTCGGCGAGCTCGACGAGGCGCGGCTCGATGCGGTCGCCCTCATCGACGGCACGAGCGGGCAGGAGACGACCTACCGACAGCTCATCGGCCGTATCGAGCTCTTCGCCGGGGCGCTCGCGACGCGCGGGGTCGGCGTGGGCGACACCGTCGCGGTGCTGTGCCCGAACGTGCCCGCGTTCGCGATCGTGTTCCACGGCATCCTTCGGGCGGGTGCGACGGCGACGACGATCAACTCGCTGTACACCCCGGCCGAGATCGAGAACCAGCTGCGCGACGCCGGGGCCCGCTGGATCGTCACCGTGAGCCCGTTGCTGCCCGGCGCGGTCGCCGCGGCCGAGCGCCTCGTCATCCCCGACGAGCAGATCATCGTGCTCGACGGCGCCCCGGGGCATCCCTCGCTCACCGACCTCCTCGGCGAAGGCCGACCCGCTCCCGAGGTGAGCTTCGACCCCGCGACCCACCTCGCCGTGCTGCCGTACTCGTCGGGCACGACCGGGCGCCCCAAGGGGGTCATGCTCACCCACCGCAACCTCGTCGCGAACGTCGCGCAGTGCCAGGACTCGATCGACCTGCACGACGACGACCGCGTGCTCGCCGTGCTGCCGTTCTTCCACATCTACGGCATGACGGTGCTGCTCAACTTCGCGATCCGCCAGCGCGCGAGCCTCGTGACGATGCCGAAGTTCGACCTCGTCGAGTTCCTGCGCGTCGTGAGCGAGCACCGCACGACGTGGGTGTTCATCGCCCCGCCCATCGCGGTCGCCCTCGCGAAGCATCCGCTCGTCGACCAGTACGACCTGTCGAGCGTGAAGGTCGTGTTCTCGGGGGCAGCGCCGCTCGACGGCGCCCTCGCCGAGCTCGTCGCCGAACGCCTCGACTGCACGGTCTGCCAGGGCTACGGAATGACCGAGACGAGCCCGGTGACGCACGTCATCCCCGTCGAGCGCCCCGACCTCGACCGCTCGACCATCGGGCTGCTGCTCGCGAACACCGAGGCGCGCATCGTCGACGTCGAGACCGGCGAGGATGTCGCGGTGCCGGGTTCGCCCGACGAGGCGAGCGAACCCGGCGAGATCTGGATCAGGGGCCCGCAGGTCATGGCCGGGTACCTCGGCCGGCCCGACGCGACCGCCGAGATGCTCGACGCCGACGGCTGGCTGCACACGGGCGACATCGCGACCGTGACCGCCGACGGCGTCTACCGCATCGTCGACCGGCTGAAGGAGCTCATCAAGTACAAGGGCTACCAGGTCGCGCCGGCCGTGCTCGAGGCCGTGCTGCTCGAGCACCCGGCGATCGCCGACGCCGCCGTCATCGGCGTGCTCGACGACGACGGGCAGGAGGTGCCGAAGGCGTTCGTGGTGCTGCAGCAGGGCGCCTCGCTCGACGCCTCCGGGGTCATGGAGCACGTCGCCGCCCACGTCGCCCCGCACGAGAAGGTGCGCGTCGTCGAGTTCATCGAGCAGGTGCCGAAGTCGGCGTCGGGCAAGATCCTGCGCAAGGACCTGCGGGCGCGCGAGGCCGCGGCGACCGCCTGACGCTCAGTACTGCAGCAGGCTGAAGACCTCGAGGTCCGACGGCAGGGCGGCGCGCCCGCCCAGGTCGGCGAGCTCGATCGCGACCGAGACGCCCGCCACGCGCCATCCGGCCCGTTCGATCAGTCGTGCCGCGGCGCCCACGGTGCCGCCCGTCGCGAGCACGTCATCGACGACGAGCACCCGGGTGCCGGGCGGCAGCTCGCCCTCGTGCACCTCGAGCGCGGCCGAGCCGTACTCGAGCGCGTACTCCTCGGTCAGCACGGCGCGGGGCAGCTTGCCCGCCTTGCGCACCGGCAGCACGCCGACCCCGGCCGCGACCGACGCGGCCGCCGCGAGCAGGAACCCGCGCGCCTCGACGCCGGCGAGCACGTCGAACGTGCCCGCGAAGGGCTCGGTGAGCGCCTCGGCGAGCGCGTGGAACGCCTCGCCGTCGGCGAAGACCGGCGTGAGGTCGCGGAACAGCACGCCCGGCTCGGGGAAGTCGGGGATGACGGCGAGGCGCGACTCGACGAGGGCACGGGTATCCGGCTGGTTCACCGTGGCAGCCTACTCCGGCAGGCCCGGGCGAACCGACTTCAAACCTTCGACGGATGCCGCGAGCCATCCGGCCTTGCGAACATGGAAGCATCCCCCGATGTCTGGAGACTCGACCGCATGACCACCTCACCCGCCACGAGCGCCACCCCCGCCGTCACCGCCCCGACGAGTCCGCTCACGCCGAAGCGGCTCTACCGCTGGCTCGCGTTCGCCGAGGTCGTGACGTGGACGATCCTCATCGTCGCGATGATCCTCAAGTACGCGGCGGGCATCGAGTGGGCGGTGCTCGTGGGCGGCTCGATCCACGGGTTCGTGTTCCTCGCGTATGCGTTCCAGTCGGTGCTCGTGGGCGTCAACCAGCGCTGGAACGTCGGCCGCATCGCGTTCGCCGTGCTCACCGCGATCGTGCCCTACGCCACCGTGCCGTTCGACCTGTGGCTCGTGCGCAAGGGCCACCTCGAGGGCGACTGGCGCTTCGAGGCGACCGACCACCCCGCCGACGGCAACTGGGTGAACCGCCTCCTGCGCTGGTTCCTCGCCCGCCCGCTGCTGCTCACGGTCGTCGCGGTCGTCGGCATCGCCGCGCTGTTCGCCGTGCTGCTCATGATCGGCCCGCCCAAGGTCGGCTGACCCCGCCGCGCCCGCCGCGCCCCGCCCCGCCAAGGTTCGCCAGTTGCCAGAAAGTGCTGCTCGCCGAGCGTCGAGGAGCACTTTTCGGCGACTCGCGTCGTGTCGACCGGTCGTGCCGACCGGAGGAAGATGGACGCATGCCCATCCTCAACAAGGACATGCAGGTCTGCATCTCCCTCGCCGGCCGCCCGTCGAACCTCGGCACGCGCTTCCACAACTACCTCTACGACGAGCTCGGCCTGAACTTCATGTACAAGGCGTTCACGACCGACGACATCGAGGGCGCGGTGCGCGGCATCCGGGCGCTCGGCTTCCGCGGCGCGAGCATCTCGATGCCGTTCAAGGAGGCGGTCATCCCCCTCATCGACGTCGTCGAGCCCTCGGCCGCGGCGATCGAGTCGGTGAACACGATCGTCAACGACGGCGGGGTGCTGACCGGGTCGAACACCGACTTCGAGGCGATCGCGCAGCTCATCGCCGACCACGAGCTCGACCCCTCGCTGCGCGTGCTCGTGCGCGGATCGGGCGGCATGGCGAAGGCCGTCGTCGCCGCGTTCCGCGACGCGGGCTTCGCGCACGTCACGGTGCTCGCCCGCAACCCCGAGCTCGGCCCGGCGCTCGCCGCGCAGTACGGCTACGAGTGGACCGCCGACGACCCCGCGCCGGGCACCGCCGACGTCATCGTGAACGTCACCCCGCTGGGCATGCAGGGGGCGGATGCCTCGGCGCTCGCCTTCTCGGAGGAGCACATCGCCGCGGCATCCGTCGTGTTCGACGTCGTGGCGTTCCCGGCCGAGACGCCGCTCATCGTCGCCGCGCGTGCCGCGGGCAAGACCGTGATCTCGGGCGCCGAGGTGCACGCGCTGCAGGCGGCGCGGCAGTTCGAGCGCTACACGGGCGTGTCGATCACGCGCGAGCAGATCGCGGCGGCCGCCGCGTTCTCGCGCGAATCCGCTGGCTGAGGAGCACGGCTCCAACCATCGCCCGCAATCCCCATCGTCGAGAGTGCACTCCCCGGCGAGCGACCCCGCACCGCGGCATCCCCATCGTCGAAAGTGCACTCGCCGCCCACGAACAGGGCGACCAGTGCACTCTCGATGAGACGAGCGCGATGCCTGCACGCGCGTCAGCGGTGCACGCGGTTGACGAGCGCCGTCCACACGAGCGCGGTCGTCGAGCAGACGAGCAGGGCGACGAACACCCAGGGCAGCGCCGGGAGCCCGATCACGCCGTAGAGGGCAGCGCCGAGCAGCGCACCGCCGCCGATCCCCGTGTTGAAGGCGGTCGTGTAGAACGAGGCGGCGGCGTCGCGGATCTTCGCCGACGCCGAGTGCAGCAGTCGCGTGTTGAGCATCGTCGGCAGCGCGCCGAACGCCGTGCCCCAGAGCAGGAAGCTCGCGATGCCGACCCCCGGCACCTCGGGGAACGCGGCGAGCCCCGCCGCGCCGAGTCCGGTGCCGACCATCGCGACGACGAGCCCCAAGGTCGGGCGGCGTCCGAGCACCGCGCCCGCGAGCACGAGGCCGACCGCACCGGCGATGCCGTAGGCGAGCAGCATCGGACTAATGGCGCTCGACGGCAGGCCCATGACGTCGGTCATGTAGGGCGCGATGTACGTGTAGAAGGTGTACATGCCGATCATGGTGACAGCCGTGATGAGGCACACCACGATGACGGGCACGAACGTCGGGTCCTTGCGGATGCGGACCGGCGCGGCATCCGCCTCGCCCGCATGATGCCGCACGGGCGGCAGGAACCGCTGCACGAGCAGCGCGCCGACGAGGGTCAGCACGCCGACGGAGGCGAACGCGAGCCGCCAGCCGAACGCCTGCCCGAGTGCGGTGCCGAGCGGCACGCCGAGCACGAACGCCGCCGAACCGCCGGCGACCGTGATCGACACGGCGCGGGCGAGCTGCTCCTTGGGCACGAGGTGCCCCGCGTACGCGCCGACGACCGACCAGAAGAGGCCGTGGGCCGCACCGCCGAGCACGCGGGTCGCGACGACCGTCGGGTAGTTCGGCGCGACCGCGGTGAGCAGGCAGCTGAGCGCGAGCACGCCGAGCGTCAGCACGATGAGGGTGCGCCGGGGCACGCGCCTCGTGAGGGCGGCGAGCGGAACGGTGAGCACGACGACGGTCGCGGCGAACACCGTGACCAGTACGCCGATGAGGGGCTCGCCGACGTTCAGCCCGCTGCTCATGTCGGGCAGGAGGCCGGTCGGGAGCATCTCGATCGTGACCGAGAGGAACACGGCCGCGGCGAGCACGACGAGCCCGAGCCACGGGAACGGCGGCGCGGGATGCACCGAGGGAACGGAAGAGGTCATGTGACGTGCCTGAACGTACGTCGCTCGTGGGGCGCGGCGGGGCTCCGCGAGTGCGCGAACGGCCACGAGGACTGCGCGCCGATGTGCGCGCCCAGGGCCGACGAGGATGCGACGACCGTGGTCCATCTTACGGGAGGGGTGCTCGAGGGGTCTCGATACGCTTCGCTACCCGACCGACCCGGCCTGCTCACCTGAGCACGGCCGGTAGACTGGCACGGTCAGGCATCCGCCCCGCGGCATCCGCTCGCCGCCGTTCTCTGGAGCTCGCCACTCGTGACCACCGAAACCCCCGCCACCATCGCTGCACCCACGACCCCGGTGCTCGACACCGTCGAGGTCGCGGCCGCGACGCCCGAGAAGGAGCAGCCGTACGCCGCGCTGGGCCTGAAGCCCGACGAGTACGAGCGCATCCGCAACATCCTCGGCCGCCGTCCCACGAGCGCCGAGCTCGCGATGTACTCCGTCATGTGGAGCGAGCACTGCTCGTACAAGTCGTCGAAGATCTACCTGCGCCAGTTCGGCAAGAAGGTCACGCCCGACATGAAGAAGAACCTCATGGTCGGCATGGGCGAGAACGCCGGCGTGCTCGACATCGGCGAGGGCTGGGCCGTCACCTTCAAGATCGAGTCGCACAACCACCCGAGCTACATCGAGCCGTTCCAGGGCGCCGCGACCGGCGTCGGCGGCATCGTGCGCGACATCATCTCGATGGGCGCCCGCCCGGTCGCCGTCATGGACGCGCTGCGCTTCGGCGACATCTCGCACCCCGACACCGCGCGCGTCGTGCACGGCGTCGTGAGCGGCATCAGCTTCTACGGCAACTGCCTCGGCCTGCCGAACATCGGCGGCGAGACCTGGTTCGACTCGACCTACCAGGCGAACCCGCTCGTCAACGCCCTCGCGGTCGGCGTGCTGCGGCACGAAGACCTGCACCTCGCGAACGCCAAGGGCCAGGGCAACAAGGTCGTGCTCTTCGGCGCCCGCACGGGCGGCGACGGCATCGGCGGCGCGTCGATCCTCGCCTCCGACACCTTCGCCGAGGGCGGCCCGACCAAGCGCCCCGCCGTGCAGGTCGGCGACCCCTTCGCCGAGAAGGTGCTCATCGAGTGCTGCCTCGAGCTGTTCCAGCAGGATCTCGTCGAGGGCATCCAGGACCTGGGTGCGGCCGGCATCTCGTGCGCGACGAGCGAGCTGGCGTCGAACGGCGACGGCGGCATGTCGATCGTGCTCGACGACGTGCTGCTGCGCGACCCCACGCTCACGCCCGAGGAGATCCTCATGAGCGAGAGCCAGGAGCGCATGATGGCGATCGTGAAGCCCGAGAAGCTCGAGGGCTTCCTGAAGGTCGTCGAGAAGTGGGACGTCGAGACGAGCGTGCTCGGCGAGGTCACCGACACCGGCCGCCTGAGCATCATGTGGCACGGCCAGGAGATCGTGAACGTCGACCCGCGCACCGTCGCCGTCGACGGCCCCGTCTACGAGCGCCCCGTCGCCTATCCGACGTGGATCGACGCCCTGCAGGCCGACACGGCCGCGAAGCTCGACCGCCCGGCCACCCCCGAGGAGATCCGCGAGCAGTTCCTGAAGCTCGTGGGCTCGGCGAACCAGGCGGATGCCGCGTGGGTGACGAACCAGTACGACAAGTACGTGCTCGGCAACACGGCCCTGAGCTACCCGGATGACGCGGGCATGGTGCGCGTCGATGAGGAGTCGGGCCTCGGCGTCTCGGTCGCGACCGACGCGAACGGCCGCTACTCGCAGCTCGACCCGCGCCAGGGCGCGAAGCTCGCCCTCGCCGAGGCGTACCGCAACGTCGCCGTGACCGGCGCCGTGCCCATGGGCGTCAGCGACTGCCTCAACTTCGGTTCGCCCGAGAACCCCGAGGTCATGTGGCAGTTCTCGGAGACCGTGGAGGGCCTGAGCGACGGCTGCCTCGAGCTCGGCATTCCGGTCACGGGCGGCAACGTCAGCTTCTACAACCAGACCGGCGACGTGCCGATCCACCCGACGCCCGTCATCGCGGTGCTCGGCGTGATCGACGACGTCGCCCGCCGCATCCCGAGCGGCTGGCAGGACGACGGCCACAACATCTACCTCCTCGGCGACACGAAGGCCGAGCTCGACGGCTCGGCCTGGGCCGGCGTCGTGCACGACCACCTCGGCGGCCGCCCGCCGGCCGTCGACCTCGCCGCCGAGAAGACGCTCGCCGAGCTGCTCTCGGCCGCGACGATCGAGGGCCTCATCGACTCGGCGCACGACCTCTCCGACGGCGGCCTCGCGATCGCCCTCGCCGAGGCGGTCTCGCGCTTCGGCGTCGGCGCCCGGGTGTTCCTCGGCGAGGTGCTCGCCGACGGCGACCTCGACCTCGCGACCGCGCTGTTCAGCGAGTCGACCGGCCGTGTGATCGTCACGGTCCCCCGCGAGGACGACGTCAAGTTCCGCGGGCTCTGCGAGGGCCGGGGCTACCCGGTGCGCCGCATCGGCGTGACCGACGCGGCCTCGCAGTCGCTCGAGGTGCAGGACGCGTTCACCGTCTCCGTCGACGAGCTGCGCGGCGTCAACCGCGCCCCGCTCGCCGACGCGTTCGGGCCGGTCGTCGGCTACTGACGACGACTCGCGGTCGAGCGACGAAGGAGCGGATCGAGACCCCATGACCGAGACCGAGCACTACACCGACGCGTACGCGTCGACGCACGGGCGCTTCACGGTCGTGCCGGCCGCGTACGTGCTGCTCCGTCGCGGCGACGAGGTGCTGCTGCAGCTGCGCCGCGGCACGGGGTACTACGACGAGCACTGGGCGTTCGGCGCGGCCGGCCACGTCGAGGCCGGCGAGTCGCTGCCGACGGGCGCCGCGCGCGAGGCGCTCGAGGAGCTCGGCGTCGAGGTCGCCCCCGGCGCCCTCGAACTGCTCACCCTCATGCACCGCACCGACGGCTCGGGCCGTCCGATCGAGCAGCGCTTCGACGTGTTCTTCCAGGTGCGCGAATGGTCGGGCGAGCCCCGCATCATCGAGACGCAGAAGGCGGCGGCGCTCGAGTGGTTCGCCCTCGACGCCCTGCCCGAGCCCGTCGTGCCGCACGAGCGCCAGGTGCTCGAGGCACTGCGCGACGCACGGCTCGCACCGGTCAGCGTGTTCGGATTCCCGGAGGCGGCGCATGCAGGGCAGTGACCTCGCGTTCATGGCCATGGTGGCGGGCGGCGCGATCGTCTTCTTCGCCGTGATCATCCTCATCGGCGTGATCATGCGCGCCGTGAAGGCCCCGCGCGGCCAGCGCATGCGCGAGGCGTTCGGCCCGTTCGCCGGCGCCGGAGAGAAGTACCAGGAGCTCCACACCGGCCAGGAGGGTCTGCGCGACTCGATCATGCGCACCGTCCAGGAGCAGAGCCAGCAGGGCGGCGATCGCGGAGACTCCGGCGACCGCGACCCCGCGGCCGCGGGGTCCCCGGCCGCAGAGACGGACGGCACCGGCGACGGCACCGACATCGATGGCGGGGATGCCTCCGGCGGAGCCGGCACCGCCTCCGGCGGGCCCGACAGCCCGCCCGGGCAGCCGAAGCCCTGACGGTCGCCCCGGTCGGCGCCACGTCGAACCACGCTCGGTCGAGCACGAACGATGCGCTCAGCCGCTGTGCGCCCACAGGTCCGCCCACTCCTCGGGCGCGAGGTCTCTCGGTCGTCGCCGCCCGAGCGCGCGGATCCGCCCCTCGAACACGCCGGCCATCCAGGCCTGGTAGTCGCGTCTCCGCCGGCCCGGCACGAGCGGTCGCTCCCGCCGGCGGATCGTGAACAGTCCGCCGTCGACCGACGGCGCCGGGCGGAACGCCGCACGCGGCACCCGTCCCTCGAGCTCGAACTCGTACCAGGGCGCCCACTGCACGGTCAGACGGCTCGTGCCGCCCACCCCGCACCGGCGGCGGGCGGCCTCCCACTGGGTGAGCAGCACCGCGTCGGTCCAGCCCCGCTGGGCGAGCAGCATCCGCAGCATGGCCGTCGTGACGTGGAACGGGATGTTGCCGACGACGACGTGCGCCGCCGAGGGGTAGCGCCAGTCGAGGGCGTCGGCGGTGACGACGCGGGCGCGCCGACCGAGTCGCGAACGCAGCGCCTCGGCCCGGGCCGGGTCGATCTCGAGTGCCGTCAGCGGACGTTCGAGCGCCGCGAGCGGCTGCGTGAGCGCACCTCCTCCGGCGCCGAGTTCGACGATGGGACCGTCGGTCGCGTCGACGAGTTCGACGATGCGTCGGACCACCCGGCGGTCGACGAGGAAGTTCTGGCCGAGCTCATGCCGACCGCCGACCGGCGCGTCGTCGCGGGATCGCGAACGGGCCGGCCGGCGAGCGGATGAACGGGAATGGAAGGAAGACGAGAATGATCGATGGGTGCGCACTGCAGCTCCGCTGGCGAGAGATCCGGGCAGCCGGGCACGCCGAACGTGCGCCGGCCAGGGTCACTGGGCCGAGGCGAAGGGTCGCGGGTGAAGGCCGACGCTCCGCCTCAGGCGGTGCGGGGCCGAATCACGAGCGCGGCGGAGTTGCATGACACGGTCGAGGAGCCTAGCAGGAGGTCACGGCGGGCGACCAGCGCCTCACGTGCCCGACGGCGGCGAGACGAGCAGTTCCACGCGGTCGGCGAGGTAGCGCGCGGCATCGGCGAGCGCGTCGGGCTGGGTCGGGTTCCACCGCACGTAGACCGCGCCGCCCTGCACGACGAACGGCCCGGATGCCCCGGTGCGGGCGAGCTCGTCGAGGTCGACGGGCGTCGTGTCGAAGTCGACGGTCTCGCCCGCGGTGATGCCGCCCCGCACCGCCGCGGCCTGCCAGGCCCGGTGCTCCGCGACGCTGTCGGCGAGCACGCTGCGGCGGGCCGGCAGCTCGGAACGCACGACGTGCCCCGTCGCGTGCGCCGCACCGTCGGGCGCGACGAGCAGCACCCCGAGCCGCCACACCCGGCCGAGCTGCGCCATGCGCGGCGCCCGCGCGACGCCGAGGACACGTCGCGGTTCGACGAGCTCGGCGAGCACCTCGCTGCGTGCGCCACCCTCGGCGAGCCGTGCGGCCGCCGCCTCGAGCTCCCCCCGCAGCCGGGCGACCGCCTCGCCCGCGGACTCGGGCCCCGAAGCATCCGTCATGCCTCAATGCTGCCGCGTCCGATTCGCCCGCGCCATCCCGCTGAGCTATGCGTCAGGGGTGCGGCGGGACCCGCCGGCCCGGCGCGACGCCGACCCGCACGTACTCCCCCGTCGCGGCCTCGGCGAGCGCCTGGTCGAGCTCGGCGAGCGCGTGCGTGACACCGACGAGCTCGTCGAGCGGCAGCGACATCCACGATCGCTCGAGGAAGGCGACCGCCCGCTCGAGCTGGGCACCCGTGTAGTTGTGCACGCCCGTGATCGTGACGAGCCCTCGCACGAGCCGCTCGGGATCGAGCCGGAGCTCGCCGCCGGGCGACACGCTGCCGACGAGCACCACGACGCCGCCGACGCCGACCTCGCCGACGGCGGTCCGGACGGCGGGGTCGGCGCCCGACGCCTCGATCGCGACGAGCAGCTCGGGGATGCCTCGTGCCGCGAGCTGCTCGAGCGCCGCGTCGAGGTGATCGGCGTCGCCGCGGCGGGCGCGCGGATCGACCGCGATCGCACCGAGTCGGCGAACGAGCGCCCGCCGCGAGGCATCCGGTTCGGAGACGACGACCTCGGCGCCCGCCTCCCGCGCGATCGCGGCGACGCTCAGCCCGATCATGCCGCCGCCCGTGACGAGCACGGCGGCGCCCGCGAGCGGGACGTGCGCGGCGGCGGAGTCGAGCGCGGCGACCGCGGTCGCCGTCGCGCACGAGGCCGGAGCCGCGACGAGCGCCGGCAGCTGCTCGGTCACCCGCACGATCGCGGTCCCCGCCCTGAGCTGGACGTGGGTGGCGAAGCCGCCAGACAGCTCCCAGCCGCGGTGCACCCTCTCGTGCCCGTATTTGGCGAGGGCGCGGCACTTCTGCTCGAGCCCGCGGCGGCACCGATCGCAGTCGCCGCAGCTCACCGCGACCGACCAGACGACGCGATCGCCGAGCTCGAGCGGCGAACCGTCGGCTCGCACGGCGCCGTCGCCGACCGCGACGACGCGGCCGACCTGTTCATGCCCGAGCACGAGCGGCGCGGGCGCCGGCCGGTCGCCGCGAACGGTGTGCACGTCGGAGCCGCAGATCGTCGCGAGCTCCACCTCGACGAGCGCCTCGCCCGGCGACAACCGCACGCCGGGCGCCGCCAGCGCCTCATGGGGCCGGCCCGGTTCGTACCAGACCATCGCGACCGGGGCGGGTCGCAGCAGCAGGTCGGGCCCCGCGACACGCACGACGGTGTGCACCCGCAGCCCCCTTACTCGCCGTGCAGGCCGAGCAGCGCCGGCAGGTCGGCGACGCTGGCGATGACCGCGTCGGCGCCGGCGGCTTCGAGCGAATCGCGATCGTGCGCCCCGCTGAGCACGCCGACGACGAGCCCGGCGCCGGCGGCGACGCCCGACTCGATGTCGCTGACCGTGTCGCCGACGACGACCATCGCGTCGACCGAGCTCGTCTCGGTGCGCAGCAGCGCGGTGAGCGGCAGGTCGGGGTGCGGGCGTCCGCGTCCCGCATCCGCGGGCGAGAGGGCGAGGTCGGCGAGGCCGTGCCAGTCGAGCGCGTCGAGGATCGCGTCGCGGGTCGCGGGCGAGAAGCCCGTCGTGAGCGCGACCGAGGCGCCCGCCTCGCGCAGCCGCTCGATCACGCGGGCGGCGCCGGGGATCTCGGTGACCCCTTCGCGCTCGACGAGTTCGGCGTAGGCGCCCTCGAACTCGGCGTTGGCGTGCTGGGCGGCGTCCTCGTCGCCGTCGGCGAGCACGCGGAAGACCTCGATCTTCGACTGCCCCATCGTGTCGCGCACGTATTGCAGCGCCTCGTCGAAGTCGTCACCCGCGGCGATGATGCCGCTGCGCTCGGCGGCGAGCGCGAACGCGCGCTCCACGATGCCGTCGTCGACGACGGTCGTTCCGGCCATGTCGAGCACGATGAGCTCGATCTCGCCGTCCTCGTCGTCGAGGTCGTCGGGGTCGGCGAGCTCTGCGGCTTCGTCGAGCTCGGCGAGCTCGTCGTCGGTCTCGGCGGGGAGGTCGGGGCGGATGTCGCGGGTGTCGGTGGTCATGATCGGCCTTCCTGGGAGGTGGTCTGGGTCGCGGCGGGAGGTCTCGGGGCCCCGTCGGTCGAGGGGCGCGAAGCGCCTGTCGAGACCAGGGGATGCCGCGGCGCACGCGCGCTCGGCGCGGATCCGCCGTCGAGTGCTCGGCCGACGACGTGCTCGGCGAGTCCGAGCCCGCACGTCATGCCGATGCCGGTGGTCGCGGCGGCGACGTGCACGCCGGGCTCGAGGCGCTCGGCGAGGAACTCGTCGGGGCCCGAGGCGTAGACGCCCTGCCAGCGCTCGATGACGCGCGGTCGCCCGACGCCGAAGAGGTCGGCGGTCACCTCCAGCAGCGCCTCGAACGCCGACTCCCCCTGGAACGGCGCGACGGTCGCCCCGCGATAATGGGTGTCGCCGACGATGAGCGACCCGTCGGGCAGCTGCGTGTACATCTGGTTGAGGTCGAGCGCCGCGAGGTCGGGCCGCTCGGCGTGCAGGCGTTCGCGAAGCCGGACCGCCGCGTCGGTCGCGGCGAAGGCGCCGTAGCGCACGAGCGACCAGCCCGTCAGCAGCGGCGCCGCGAGCGGTGCCCGCAGGCCCGCCGACACCCGCAGCATGTCGAGTCCGCAGCGCACGATGCCGCGCGCCTCGGCGAGCTCGGGGTGGAGCAGGTCGAGGTCGTGGTTCACCGCGATGACCACGTCTCCGGCGTCGATCGGTCCGCGGCTCGTCTCGACGCGCACGGTTCCGCCCGAGGTTCCGGCCCCCTCCACGCGGGCGACGTTCGTGCGGCGTCGGAACTCGACGCCCGCCGCCTCGAGGTGCGCCGCGATCGCGCCGAGCGCCTGACGCGGGTTCGCCTGCAGGTCCCGCGGCAGGAAGGCCCCGCCCACGAGGCTGCCGGGCGCGACCGGCATCCGCCGCTCGGCCTCGACGGCGTCGAGCAGTTCGACCTCGTCGCCGCGGAGCGCCGCGAGCTCGGCGAGCACCTCGGTCTCGTCGTCGCGCCGGGCGGCGACGAGCGTGCCCGATTCGCGCAGCCAGACGTTCGCGTCGCGGGCGAGTCCGAGCCAGATCTCGCGCGAGGCGAGCGCGAACTCGCGGGCCTGCGCGTGCTGCGGGGTGAAGCACAGGTGCCCGAAGTTGCGGACGGACGCGCCGGTCGGCTCGCTGCCGCGCTCGATCACGACGACGCGCTGTCCGCGCCGGTGCGCCGCGAGGGCCGCGCCGAGGCCGACGATGCCGGACCCGACGACGGCGACGTCGAACGTGTTCGGTGCGGCGACCGCCCCGCGGCTCATCGGAACACCCGCCGCATCCACATCGCGACGCCCTCGACGACGAGCACCGTCACGAGGATCATCAGCACGATCGCCGTGACCAGCTGGTAGTTCGAACCCTGCCCGGCGTTGAGCAGGTAGTAGCCGATCCCGCCGCCGCCGACGATGCCGAGGATGGTCGCCGCTCGGACGTTCGTGTCGAGCAGGTAGAACCCGTGGCCGATGAGCGCCGGGGTCCCCTGCGGCAGCGTCGCCGAGGCGTACACCTGCGACCGGGAGGCGCCGGTCGCGTGCAACGCCCGCTCGGGACCGGCCTTCACCTCCTCGAACGAGTCGGCGATGAGCTTTCCGGCCAGGCCGATGCCGCCGAACGCGAGCGCGAGCGTGCCGGCCTGCGCCCCGAGCCCCGTGATCACGATGAGCACGATCGCGAGGATCACCTCGGGCACGCCGCGGATGACGACGAGGAGGAATCGCATCGAGGTGCGCACGGTGCCGTTCGGGGCGACGTTGCGGGCGGCGAACGAGCCGACGACGACCGACACGACGAGCGCGAGCAGCGTCGCCGCGAGCGCGATGCCGATGGTCTGCCCCATCGCGCCGAACATCGTCGCCGCGTCGTAGTTGCCGAAGTCCGGCGGCCAGAACTGCGCGGCGATCGCGGGGATCTTCGCCCACACGGTCGCGAGGTCGCCCCATTGGATGTCGCAGATCGCGATGCTACCGACGACGATCGCGGCGGCGAGCCATCCCCAGACGACGTTGCGCACGCGCGCGCCCGTCCAGGGGCGTCGCAGCGCGGCATCCGGGGTCGTGGCCGTGAGCGGCCCGCCCGAAGCGCGGCCGCCCGTGAGCATCGCCTTGCGCACCGCGCTCGAGACGACCTCCATGACGACGCAGAGCGCGAACATGACGATCGCGATGCCGAGGCCGAGCGAGTAGTTCAGCGACTTGAACGCGAACGACATCTCGAGACCGAGCCCGGCGACGCCGACGTAGCCGAGCACGACCGAGCCGCGCAGGTTGATGTCGTTGCGGTGCAGCACCGTCGCGACCCACGACGGCAGCACCTGCGGCAGGATGCCGCTCGTGAACTCCTGCCACTTCGACCCGCCGGCCGCCCGGACGGCGAGCCGCGGCCCCTCGTCGATCTGCTCGATAGCGTCGGCGAACAGCTTCGAGATCATGCCGACCGAGTGGATGCCGATCGCGAGGATGCCCGGCAGGGTCCCGAGCGAGAAGACGAGCACGAACACCATGGCGAGCACGACGTCGGGCACGGCGCGGGTGAAGACGCCGATGAAGCGGCCGAGCGCGCGCCAGCCCGGCCCCGGCGTCGTGTTCGCGGCCGACAGGTAGGCGACGGGCACCGAGATGAGGGCGGCGAGCAGCGTGCCGCAGAGCACGAGGCCGACCGTGAGCGCCGTGAGGTAGGCGAGCTCGGCGGGCTCGGGGAAGGTGATCGGGCCGACGCGGGCGAAGAATCGCTCGGCGTTGTCCCAGCTCTCGACCATGCCGGTGAGCGAGATGCCCGACTGGGCGACCGCGACGACGGCCATGCCGACGATCGCGACGAGCGTGAGGGCGGCCGCGATGCGCTCGGGGGAGACGATGCGGCGCGGCGCGCGCTCGGCGATCGAACCGTGCGGGGATGCCGCGGGGCGCTGCTCGGGGGCGAGGAGCGTGGTCATCGGCCGGCCGGTTCCGGCTCGGCGGCGCCGTCGATCCACTCGGGCACGGCCACGAGCTCGCGGTCGATCGCCTCGAGCTCGGCCGTCGCGGTCGCGACCCGGCCGTAGATCTCCATGACCTCGGTCTTCGACAGCCCCTCGGCGGGGGTGTCGAGCACGACCTCGCCGTGACGGAGGCCGACGATGCGGTCGCCCCACGAGAGGGCGAGGTCGACCTGGTGCAGGCTGCAGACGACGGTGAGGCCGGCGTCCATCGCGATCTCGCGGATGAGCGCCATGACCTGCTGGCTCGACTCGGGGTCGAGCGAGGCGACGGGCTCGTCGGCGAGGAGGATCTCGGGGTCCTGCATGAGCGCGCGGGCGATCGCGACGCGCTGCTGCTGACCGCCCGAGAGGGTGTCGGCGCGCTGGTAGGCGCGGTCGAGCAGGCCCACCCGTTCGAGGTGGGAGAGCGCGGCGAGCTTCATGCGCCGCGGGTAGCTCCAGAGCCCGAGCCGCGGTCCGCGGAGCTCGGCGAGCGCACCCGTGAGCACGTTCTCGAGCACGGTGAGCGAGGGCACGAGCTCGAACTGCTGGAAGACGAAGCCGATGCGGCTGCGCAGGGCCCGGAGGCGCCGCCCCGAGAGGCGCGGCACCTCCTGGCCGAGCACGCGCACGGAACCGGACGTCGGAGTCTCGAGGCCGTCGAGGTGCCGGAGCAGCGTCGACTTGCCCGACCCCGAGAGGCCGAGCAGCACGACGATCTCGCCCTGTGCGACCTGCAGCGCGGCGTCCCGCAGGGCGACGGTCGTGCCGAACGCCTTGGTGAGTCCTTCGACCTCGATGGCCGCGGGGCCGTCGGTGCGGGTGGTCTCGCTCATGTCCTCGTCCATTCCGTTTCCGTGCGCGTCAGTGTCCGGGTGTCAGCCCTGGCACTGCTCCGCTTCGGTCTTCTCGCAGATGTCGCGGATGGTGTCGTAGTACTCGTCGTCGACCGGCACCGTCGCGTAGAACACGCTGCGGAACGCGTCGCTGTCGGCCGACTCGACGCCCGAGGCGATGATGTCGTCGATCGTGACCTCGCCGAGGATGTCGGTGAGCTGCGACTTCAGCTCCTCGGGGAGCGTGTCGGAGACGACGATCGGCGCACCCGGCACCATGGTCTCGGCGATGATCTCGACCTTGTCGCTCTTGGCGACCTCGCTGTCCTCGGCGAAGCCCGCCTCGCACTCGACGCCCTCGCCGGTCTTCGTGACCGAGACGTCGTGCTTGCCGGCGAACACCGGGGTGACGTCGGTCTCGGGGTCGATGCCCTCCTCGAGCAGGTTGTAGCTCGGGAAGAGGTACCCCGACGTCGACGACGGGTCGACGAAGCAGACCTTCTTGCCCGCGAAGCCGGCGAGGTCGGTGATGTCGGAGCCCTTGGGCACGATGGCCTGCGAGTAGTAGCCGGGCTCCTGGCCCTCGGCGGTGACGATCGACGAGATCGGGGTGATCGCGGCGCCGTTGTTCGTCGCGGTGACGTAGGTGAAGCCCGAGAAGCTCGCGACGTCGATCTTGCCGGCGACGGCGGCCTCGATGAGCGCGGCGTAGTCGGTCGACTCGTGGTACTCGACGGTCTTGCCGGTCTCGGCGGCGATGTAGTCCATGAGCGGCTGGTAGTTCGTCTCGGTGTCGACCGAGTCGGGCACGACGCCGAAGACGAGCGTGTTCTCGTCGACCGCGAACGTCTCGTCGCCCGAGGCGTCGCCCGAGCCCTCGGAGGCGTTCGCCGAGGTGCAGGCCGCGAGGCCGACGGTGAGGAGGGCCGCTGCTGCGACGGCCGTCCAGCTCTTGGTGGTGAGTTGCATCGGAGACCTTTCGTGAACCCCGGCCCGTATCTCGGGCGCAGGCGGTGCGTTCCGATGCCTCACGGTAGGCAGTGGGCGCCAACGGCACGGGGCATCGCGGTTACCGGTCGGTGAACCGGGTGCGGCGGGTCGGCGATGGGATGTCGCCGACCCCCGCCCGCTCGCACGTGCGACGGGGACGCCGCGGCGTTCAGCGCCGCAGGCGCGAGGGACCCGACGCGGCGCCGAGGCCGACGACGACGATGCCGGCGAAGAGCCAGCCGTACCGACCCGAGACGACGCCAATCACGCCGAGCACGAGCCCGACGGCGACGAGCACGCGCGAGAGGACGAGGCGCACCTTCGGCCGCGCGAGGAACCGCGGGCGGGGCCGGTCGCCCTCGGGCGTGCTCATCCGCCGAGCGAGAACGTCGTGCCGGTCGCGCGTTCGGCGAAGCTCCAGAAGCGCTCGGCGATCGCGGGGTCGGCTGAGGTGCGCGTCGGGGTCTGCAGGACCGGCGGGCCCTTCACCGACCAGCGCGGCCCCCAGAACTGCCCGCCCTGCGCCTCGGGCGCGGTGAGCGCGTGCAGCGTGACCTCGGCGCCGCGGTGCTTCCCCTGCGCCCACGCCGCCTGCAGCGCGTCGGCGAACCGCGCGCCGGCGGTCGGCTCGTTGACCCCGGGTACGCGGGGCGTGCGACCGCTGATCGAGTAGCCCGGGTGCGCGACGAGGCTCGAGATCGGCAGCCCGGCCGAGCGCAGACGACGATCGAGTTCGAACGCGAACACCTGGGTGGCGATCTTCGACTGAGCGTAGGCGCGCCAGAAGTCGTAGCCGCGCTCGAGCTGCAGGTCGTCGACGCGGAAGGTCGAGAGGCGGCTCGACAGCGAACCGAGCGACACGATGCGGGCGCCGTCGGCGAGGTGCGGCACGAGGTCGGCGAGGAGCGCGAAGTGCCCGAGCACGTTGGTGGCGAGCACGAGCTCGTTGCCGTCGGGCGACGTGAGCCTGGCTCCCGGCGTGTGCACCATGCCCGCGTTCGCGACGACGCCGTCGAGCGGCGGGCGGTGGGCCAGCCGCCGCGACGCGGCGCGCACCGACGCGAGCGAGGCGAGGTCGACGACGAGCGGTTCGAGCGATCCCTCGACGCCGTCGGGGTTGCGCGCCATGGCCGCGGTGATGGCGGCGAGCGCCGCTTCGAGCCGTTCGGGGCTGCGGCCCGCGAGCGTGACGTGGGCGCCGGCGCCCACGAGGCGGGCCGCCGTGAAGAACCCGAGGCCGGCGTTCGCGCCCGTGACGAGGAAGCGCCGCCCCGACTGCGGTGGCAGCGGCACGGGGTACCAGTTCACGGCTCGCCCGCGATCACAGCTCGCGCTCGCCGCTGCCGTTCGCGAGCTCCTCGTGGTGCTGGATCACCTCGGCGACCACGAAGTTGAACCACTTCTCGGCGAAGGCCGGGTCGAGGTGCGCGTCCTCCGCGAGGGAGCGGAGTCGCGCGATCTGACGCTTCTCGCGATCGGGGTCGCTCGGCGGCAGCCCGTGCGCCGCCTTCAGCCGGCCGACCTGCTGCGTGAACTTGAATCGCTCGGCGAGCAGGTGGATAAGCGCCGCGTCGATGTTGTCGATGCTCGAGCGGATGCCGAGCAGCTCGCTCATCGCGGCGTCCCGGTCGTCGAAGGCGGCATCGTCAGTCATGCTTCGAGCGTACTTCGCGACGGTCGGGTCGTGCGAAGCGCGTGCAACGCGAGGTCCCCGAAACGGGCATGGCGGCGTGCTGCGCCCGGGCGTAGTTTCGGTCGTGGAGGTGGTCGCGATGGGCGAGCGGAGCGGCGGCAACAGTGCGGTGGTCGGCGGGGGCGCGATCTACGGCCTCGGCATCTTCGGGGCGTGGTTCTACTTCTTCGGCCGGGCCGACGAGTTCTGGGAGTTCGTCTGGGCGTTCTTCCAGGGGCTGTTGTGGCCCGCGTTCATGGTCTTCGACCTGTTCACCGCGCTCAACCCCTGACCGCCCGGGCGGTCGGCCCGGGCGGTCGGGGCGCGAGTCAGGATGCCGCGGCCGAGGTGCGCGCGAGCATCGGCCGGGTCGCGGCGAGGCCGAGCCACACGACGCCCATGCCCGACGCGAGCACGGCCGCGATGACGACGAGCGCGAGCGGCTGCACGATGAGCGCCGCGCCGGTGAGCGGCAGCATGACGAAGGCGGCGGTGAGCGCCGAGCCGATCGCCGTGATGCGCAGGGGCGACATGACGGCGCGCCGGCGGGCGGCGTCCATCGTCGCCTCGGGCATGCCGAGCATGTCGAGCGACCGGTAGAGGTCTCGCCGGTCGAGGATGCCGGCGGCCTGATTGACCCCGACCGAGCAGGCGACCATGAGGAACGACCCGATCACGGTGATGAGGATGCCGGTGCGGATGTCGGCGAACAGTTCGAGCGACTCGCGGTCGACCGCGGCTCCGCCGCCGGCGAGGTCGACGAACGCGAGGCCGACGCCGGCGAAGACCGCCATGAAGCTCGTCATCGCGACGCCCGACACCTGCCGCCACGCGGCCTTCGGCGACTCGAGGACGGTGCGTGCCGCGATGAGGGCGGCCGGCCGCTTGGCGCGTCGGGCCTGCCCCTTCGCCACGAGTCGGATGACCCACGGACCGACGAGGTTCAGCACCGCGAGCGTCCCGCCGAAGCCCGCCGCGAGGATCGCGATGAGCACGATCGCCGACCCGGCGACCTGCAGCGCACCCATGAGCGCGAACGACACGAGCACCACGATCGCGCCGACGACGAAGCGCAGCCACGACAGCTTGGGCGCGTCCTGCCGGGTGCGCACGCCGAGCGGCGAGATGACGACCTTGCGGAGGCCGAGCACCGCGCTCAGCACGGCGAGCGCGACGACGCCGGCCGCCACTCCGGCGAGCACCGGCCAGCCGAGCAGCACCCCGTCGATGCCGAGCGGCTCGCCGCGGAACGGCACGAGCGCGAGGGCCGGCACGATGACGAAGTAGAGCCCGATGCCGACGACGGCCCCGGCGAGCGCGAGCACCGCCGACTCGAGCACGGCGAGCGCGGACACCGTCGCGGGCGTCGCTCCGAGCAGGCGCAGCGTCGCGAGCCGGTCGTCGCGACGCCGGGCCGACAGGCGGGCGGCGGCGCCGCCGAGCGACGCGAGCGGCACCACGAGCAGCACGAGGGCGATGACGGCGAGCAACTGGTAGGTGAAGGCGATCTCGTCGGTCCAGGTCCAGAAGGTCTGCGCCCCGCCGATGACCGTGAGCAGCAGGGCCGTCACGATCGCGAACGCCGTGACGGGCAGGGCGAGCGTCGCGAGGCCCGACGATCCGGGGCGGGCGAGCAGCCAGGCGATGCGGGCGATCACGCGACGCCGCCCGAGCCCGCCGCCGGCACCCGCTCGCCGACGATCCGCCCGTCGCGCATGTCGACGATGCGCGAGCATCGCCCCGCGACATCCGCGTCGTGCGTGACGACCACGAGGGTGCGGCCCTGGCCGGTCGTCGAGTCGAGGAGCGCCTGCATCACCTCGGCGGAGGTCGCCGAGTCGAGGGCACCGGTCGGCTCGTCGGCGAACACCACCGTCGCTCCGGTCACCTGCGCGCGCGCGATCGCGACCCGCTGCGCCTGACCGCCCGAGAGCTGCCCGATGCGGCGCTCCTCGAGTCCGCCGAGCCCCAGGGCGGCGAGCCATCCCCGGCCGTACTCCTCGGCGCGCGCCCGAGGCATCCCGTTCAGCATGAGGGCCAGCGCGACGTTCTCGACCGCGGTGAGCTCGGGAACCAGGAGGCCCTGCTGGAAGACGAAGCCGAACGCCTCGCGACGCAGCCGTGAGCGCTCGCGCTCGGAGAGCCGCGTGACGTCGACGTGCCCCGCGCCCGACAGGAACGACACGGTTCCGGCGTCGGGCGGCACGATCCCGGCGAGGCAGTGCAGGAGCGTGGTCTTGCCCGATCCGGAGGCGCCCATGATCGCGAGCGACTCGCCGGTGCGAACGCGCAGGTCGACGCCGCCGAGGGCACGGGTCTGGCCGTAGGTCTTGACGAGGCCGGATGCCTCGAGCACGAAGGAACTCATGCTTCGAGCCTGCCCGGCGAGGGTGCGGCAGCGCGTCGGGCGCGAGTCTCATCTCGCGCCCGACGCGTCATCCCAGCGGATGATCCGGGGTCGGCTCAGCGGGGCGTCGCCCGGCGGATCACGAAGAACCCGACCACCGCCCAGCCCAGCGCCTTCACGAGCAGCAGGGTGAAGATCCCGACCAGGCCGATGCTCGCGAACCAGTCGAAGAGTGCGGGCCACGACTCGGTGAAGGTGAGCGTCGCGATGACGGCGAGGATGAGCGCGACACCGCCGAAGAGCAGCGTCAGCATGCCCTTCATCCGCCACCGCATGTACACCGTGGTGATGCTCGCGCCGATGAAGAGCACGAGCAACTGCAGTGCGAACGTCGAGAAGAAGTCGAGCAACCAGCCCGACTGCCCGTACCAGAGCGCGTCGAACATGCCGGCGCCGATGCCCCACCCGTTCGTCGCCTTCTCGATCTGGACGAGGGTCGCGATCGCGACCGCCATCTCGAACGAGACGAAGAGGAACATGAGGCCCGTGCCGAGCCAGTAGTCGCGGCGCGTCGCCCCGAAGCCGAGCGCGAACGGGAAGGTCGCGGCGACGGCCTGCACGCCGACGACGATCAGGTACCACTGCGGCGAGAGGACCGCCCACGAGTAGCGGAAGCCGTCGGCGTCGTCGGAGATGCCGGCGCCGCGCAGGATGAGCGCGATGACCATCGTGATCGCCCATGCGCCGCCGAGGATGAGCCACGGCACCCCGAAGAAGATCGACGGGTTGACGGTGTGCAGGCGCACGATCCGCAGGATCTCGTGCGGGCGGAATCGGGCGGTCGTCGAGGCGACGGTCGGCGTGGCGACGGCGGTCATGCCGCGACCTCCTTGTCGGTCGTGCCGACGAGGTCGGCGCCGGTGAGGTGGACGATGAGCTGCTGCAGCGAGACCGGGGCGAGCTCGAGCCCGAGCTCGGCGGCCCGTACGCGCTCGGGGTGGTCGAGCCGCCCGTCGATCGTCACCGAGGCGAGGCCTCCGAGGGCCTCGCGACCGATGACCGGGCGGTCGGCGACGAACTCGTCGACGACCGAGCGGGCGCCGGCGATGGTGGTCGCGGAACCTCGCACGTCGTCGGCGTCGCGGTCGAGCAGGATGCGGCCCTGGTCGATGAGGATGACGTGCTCGAGCAGGTTCGCGACCTCGTCGATCAGGTGCGTCGAGAGGACGATGGTGCGCGGGTGCTCGGCGTAGTCCTCGAGCAGCCGGTCGTAGAAGATGTGGCGGGCCACGGCATCGAGTCCGAGGTACGGCTCATCGAAGAACGTGAGCGGTGCCCTCGAGGCGAGGCCGACGATGACCCCGACGGCGCTCAGTTGCCCGCGGCTGAGCTTCTTCATCCGCCGCTTGAGCGGCACCCGGAAGTCGGCGATGAGACGCTCGGCGAACTCGGCGTCCCAATGCTCGAAGAACCACGGCGCCGCGGCGAAGACGTGCTTCGGCGCGAAGTCCTCGGGGTAGCGCTGCGACTCGGCGATGAAGCAGAGCCGTCGCAGCACGTCGGCATGTTCGGCCGGCCTCCGGCCGAACACCTCGAGTTCACCCGCGCTCGGGAACAGCTGACCGGTGAGCAGCTGCATGATCGTGGTCTTGCCGGCGCCGTTGCGGCCGAGCAGCCCGTAGATGCGGTGCTCCTGCAGTTCGAAGTCGACTCGGTCGACGGCGGTGAAGTCGCCGTAGCGCTTGGTGAGGCCGGTGGCGCGGGCCACGATGGCGGTCATGATGCGGTCCTCTCGGATCGGAGTGCGGCGAGCATGCCCGCCAGGTCGTCGATGTCGATGCCGAGCTTCTCGGCCTCGATGAGGAGGGGCGTGAGGTACTGCGCGCTGAACTCGGCCCGCCGACGCACGACGAGGCGTTCACGGGCGCCGGCGGTCACGAACATGCCGATCCCCCGTCGCTTCTCCACGAATCCGTCGTCGACAAGTCGGCTCACCCCTTTCAGCGCGGTGGCCGGGTTGACTCGGAGGAAGCTCGCGAATTCGTTGATCGACGGGATCTGCGACCCCTCGGGCAGGGTCCCGTCGATGATGTCGTTCTCGAGCTGTTCGGCGATCTGGATGAAGATCGGACGCGAGTCGTCCATTCCGGCCCATCTGTGCACGATGCGAACGCGCGTTCGCATGTTGGTTAGTTACTACAGTAACTAACCAACCACCCTCCCCGGGATCTGTCAACCTCTCCGTCGGTCGAGTAGGCGCGCAGCGCCGTATCGAGACCCCTCGGTCGGTCGAGTAGGCGCGCAGCGCCGTATCGAGACCACGATCCGGCGGTGGTCTCGATACGCGCTTCGCGCTACTCGACCGACCTGCCCGCGCTTCGCGCTACTCGACCGACCTGCCCGCGCTTCGCGCTACTCGACCGACCTGCCCGCGCTTCGCGCTACTCGA
>NZ_JBYRER010000001.1:0-112756 GCF_058349925.1 Agromyces solani | reverse complement strand
CCGACCGTCTCTCGACCGGCCGGCGCGCGCCCAGCCGCAGCCGCCCCTGCGCGAGCAGGATGCCGAGCAGCACGAGCACCGCCCCGAGCGGCTCGTGCCAGCTGAACCGCTCGCCGAGCAGCAGCATCCCGAGCGCCACGCCGACGACCGGCGTCACGTACGTCACCGTCGACGTGCCGGTGGGCCCCCACGCGCGCAGCACGTTGATGTTCCAGATGTAGGCGAGGCCGGTGCCGAGCACGCCGAGCGCGGCGAGCGAGAGGCCGACCGCCCAGTCGAGCTCGATCGGCCCGACCGCGAGCCACGGCGTGAGCGCGAGCATCACGACCGCCGACACCCCGATCGAGAGGAACGCGAACGTCGCCGGCGCGATCGGCCGGTGACTCAGGAACTTGCGCTGGTACGCGAACGTGAACCCGTAGCAGGCGGTCGCGACGAGGCAGGCGAGCTGGCCCGCGAGGCTGCCGGTGAGCGCCTGGTACTGCCACGGGCCGATCACGACGACCACGCCGAGGATGCCGACTCCGACGCCGACCCACTTGCTGAGCCCGAGCCGCTCGACGCGGAAGACGAGCGTCGCCATGAGCGCCGTCATGATCGGCGTCGTCGCGTTGTAGATCGAGGCGAGGCTCGACGACACGTACTGCTCGGCCCAGGCGAAGCAGAGGTACGGGATCACGCACGTCGTGAACGACACCACGAGGAAGTGCACCCACACGATCGGCTCGCGCGGCAGCACCGGCCCGGGCGTGCCGTCGACGGCCGGCACCCTGGGGCGCGTGATCGCGACGATGACGCCGAGCGCGAGGGCGCCGAGCAGCACCCGCGACCACGCGATCTGCCCGAACGAGACCCCCTCGAGGGCGACCTTCATGAACAGGAAGCTGGCACCCCAGACGAGCCCCATCGCGAGGAACTGCAGCCACGTCGACAGGCGCTTCGGCTTGGGCGACGGGGATGCCTCGGCGGCGGTTTCGACGGACTCGGCGGTGCTCACCCGTCGAGGCTACGGCGGCCCGCAGGCCGCCGGAACCGCTCGCGGACTCGCTGTCCGGAATCCGCCGAAGAACGGCAGGCCCGAGGCATCCCGCGCCCCTCGTCACCGGGCGCGCACGGGCATAGGCTGGCGCCCATGAGCGAATACGACGTCGTCCTGCTCGGTGCCGGCCCCGGCGGCTACGTGGCCGCGATCCGCGCCGCGCAACTCGGCCTGAAGGTGGCCGTCATCGAAGAGAAGTACTGGGGCGGGGTGTGCCTCAACGTGGGCTGCATCCCCTCGAAGGCGCTGCTGCGCAACGCCGAGCTCGCGCACATCTTCCACGACCAGGCCGCGACGTTCGGCATCTCGGGTGACGTGCACTTCGACTTCGGCGCCGCGTTCGACCGCAGCCGCCAGGTCTCCGAGAAGCACGTCAAGGGCGTGCACTTCCTGATGAAGAAGAACGGCATCACCGAGATCGACGGCCGCGGGGTCTTCACCGGGCCGAACACGATCGACGTGACGAAGGCCGACGGGTCGGTCGAGACGGTGTCGTTCCGCAACGCGATCATCGCGACGGGCTCGCGGGTGCGCCTGCTGCCGGGCGTGCAGCTCTCGCAGAACGTCGTCACCTACGAGACGCAGATCCTCACGCGCGAGCTCCCCCGCTCGATCGCGATCGTCGGCGCGGGCGCCATCGGCATGGAGTTCGCGTACGTGCTGCGCAACTACGGCGTGCAGGTCACCGTCATCGAGTTCCTCGACCGCGCGCTGCCGAACGAAGACGTCGAGGTCTCGAAGGAGATCACGAGGCAGTACCGCAACCTCGGCATCCCGATCCTCGCGTCGACGAAGGTCGAGAGCGTCGTCGACGACGGGTCGTCGGTCACCGTCTCGTACACCGGCGCCGACGGGCAGCCGGGGTCGCTCGAGGCCGACAAGGCGCTCATCTCGGTCGGCTTCGCCCCGAACGTCGACGGCATCGGGCTCGAGGCCGCGGGCGTGCAGCTCACCGAGCGCGGCGCCATCGCGATCGACGAGCGCATGCGCACGAACGTGCCGCACATCTACGCGATCGGCGACGTCACCGCGAAGCTCATGCTCGCCCACGTCGCCGAGGCGCAGGGCGTCGTCGCGGCCGAGACGATCGGCGACGCCGAGACGATGGAACTCGGCGACTACCGCATGATGCCCCGCGCGACCTTCTGCTCGCCCCAGGTCGCGAGCTTCGGCCTCACCGAGCAGCAGGCCCGCGACGAGGGCTACGACGTGGTCGTCGCGAAGTTCCCGTTCTCGGCGAACGGCAAGGCGAACGGCCTCGGCGACCCCGTCGGCTTCGTGAAGCTCGTCGCCGACAGTCAGCACTACGAACTGCTCGGCGGCCACCTCATCGGCCCCGACGTCTCCGAACTGCTGCCCGAGCTCACCCTCGCCCAGAAGTGGGACCTCGGGGCCCTCGAACTCGCCCGCAACGTGCACACCCACCCGACCCTGTCGGAGGCGCTGCAGGAGGCGTTCCACGGCCTCGTCGGCCACATGATCAACATGTAGAAGCCTCCGCCGGTCGAGTAGCGCCGCGCGGAGCGCGACGCGTATCGAGACCCCGGAACCGCGAAGCGAAAGGCACTCCCATGAACTGGGTCATCATCATCGTCGGCGCACTGCTCACCCTCACCGGCGGTGTCTGGCTGCTCCAGGGGCTCGGCCTGATGGCCGGTTCCGTCATGACCGGGGCGACGATGTGGACGATCATCGGCGCCCTGGTGGCCGCGGTCGGCCTCGGCCTCATCGGCTGGGCGGTCGCGCGCCTGCGCCGCCCGCGCTCCTGACCGGCTCGCCGGCAGCGAAGCGGGCGGATGCCTCGGCATGGGCCGAGGCATCCGCCCGATCGGATTCGACGCGACCGGGCAGGCGGGCGAGGTCGTGTCGAGTGATGCCCGGCGGCGGGACTCGACCCCGCCGCCGGAACCCTAGTGCTGCGTCGCCTTCTCGGCGCCGACGCCCGTGAGCGAGCGAACCTCCATCTCGCTCTGCTTGAGCGGGTCCTCGGTGCCCTTGTCGAGCACGGTGCCGAGCCAGCCGAGGAAGAACGCGAGCGGGATCGAGACGATGCCGGGGTTCGACAGCGGGAAGAACGCGAAGTCGATCGCCTCGGTCTTCAGCATCGACGTCTCGGAGCCCGAGACGACCGGCGAGAAGATGATGAGGATGATCGCCGACGCAAGGCCGCCGTACATGCTCCACAGGGCGCCCTTCGTGGTGAAGCGCTTCCAGTAGAGCGAGTAGACGATCGTCGGCAGGTTCGCCGACGCGGCCACCGCGAACGCGAGGGCGACGAGGAACGCGACGTTCTGCCCGTTCGCCCCGATGCCGCCGATGATCGCGACGATGCCGATGATGACGACCGTGCGGCGGGCGACCTTGACCTCGGCGCCCGGCTCGGGCTTGCCCTTCTTCACGACCGACGCGTAGATGTCGTGCGCGAACGATGCGGCCGCCGTGATCGTGAGGCCGGCGACGACCGCGAGGATCGTCGCGAACGCGATCGCCGAGATGAGGCCGAGCAGCAGCGGTCCGCCGAGCTCGAACGCGAGCAGCGGGGCCGCCGAGTTCGGGCCGCCGGGTGCGCCGGCGATGACCGTCGGGCCGACGAGGGCCGCGGCGCCGTAGCCGAGCACGAGCGTGAACACGTAGAAGATGCCGATGAGCCAGATCGCCCAGACGACCGACTTGCGGGCCTCCTTCGCGGTCGGCACCGTGTAGAAGCGCATGAGCACGTGCGGCAGCGCCGCGGTGCCGAGCACGAGGGCGAGGCCGAGCGAGAGGAAGTCGATCTTCGAGACATCCGAGACGCCGTACTTGAGGCCCGGGTCGAGGATCGCCGGGTTCTCGGCCACCTCGACCGCGTTCTCGAGGAGGTTCGAGAAGTCGAAGCCGTAGAGCGCGAGCACCCACACCGTCATGACGCCGGCGCCCGCGATGAGCAGCACCGCCTTGATGATCTGCACCCAGGTGGTGCCCTTCATGCCGCCGATGAGGACGTACAGGATCATGAGCGCGCCGACGACCGTGATGACGACGGCCTGGCCGAGCTGGTCGCCCACGCCGAGCAGCAGCGAGACGAGTCCGCCGGCGCCGGCCATCTGGGCGAGCAGGTAGAAGAAGCAGACGACGAGGGTCGTGGTCGCCGCGGCGATGCGCACGGGCTTCTGCTTCAGCCGGAACGAGAGCACGTCGGCCATCGTGAACTTGCCCGTGTTGCGGAGCAGTTCGGCGACGAGTAGCAGCGCGACGAGCCATGCCACGAGGAAGCCGATCGAGTAGAGGAACCCGTCGTAGCCGGTCATCGCGATGGCGCCGACGATGCCGAGGAACGACGCCGCCGAGAGGTAGTCGCCCGCGATCGCCGAGCCGTTCTGCCCGCCCGTGAACGAGCGGCCGGCCGCGTAGTAGTCGGCCGCGGTCTTGTTGTTGCGGCTCGCGCGGAACACGATGACCATCGTGATCGCGACGAACGCGCCGAAGATCGCGATGTTGAGCCAGGGCTCGCCCGGCGATGCGGCGGGCGCGGCCTCGGCCGCGACGCCGGTCGAGACGGATGCCGCGGCGGACGCCGTGAGTGCGGTGAAGCTCATCGTGCCGTCTCCTCGGCCTCGGGCGCGAACTGCGCCTGCTCGATCTCGTCGCGCAGCGCCTCGGCGCGCGGGTCGAGCCTGCGGTTGGCGTAGCTGACGTACCAGGTCGTGACCGCGAAGGTCGTGACGACCTGCGCGAGGCCGAGCAGCATCGCGATGTTCACGTGACCGAACACCGGCGTCGACATGAAGTCGTGCGCGTAGCTCGCGAGCAGCACGTAGCCGAAGTACCAGACGAGGCACGCGCCGAGCACCGGGAAGACGAACTTCCGGTGGGTCGAGCGCAGCTCTTGGAACTCCGGGGATCGTTGGACTGCGGGGTAGTCGACGGGTGGGGCCGTCTCCTGCTCCGCGCTCAGGGCGTCGTTGCCCATGGCGTCTCCTTCATCGGGGGTTCGTGTTCTCAGGAGGTCGACGGGCGGACGCCCGCCGTTGGGTGGTGCCGTGGCCGAGTCTCGTCGTGCGGGCGTTCGGCGTGGGGCCTGCGCCGCTCGTCGTCGACGAACGGCACCGACGGTGCGACGAACGGCGGGGATGCCGCCACCGGGCGCACGACGGGGCGATTACGCTGGCGTGCATGCCCGAGTCGATGCTGCTCGCCGCCGCCGTCGGTGTGGCCGCGGGTGCGCTCGCGGTCGGGCTGGTGATCTTCCTGCGGCGCATCGTGCTCACCTCGAAGGAGCTCGGCACCGACGCCGAGCAGGCGACGTACCAGACCCTGCATCTCGCCTCACGGGCGGCCGAGCACCTGCGCGGCGGGCTCGAGGGGCCCGATGCGCAGCGTGCGGGCAAGCACCTGCGCGCCCTGCTCGGCTGCGACAGCCTCGCCCTCGCCGACCGCACCGGCGCGATCGCGATCGACGGCGACGACGCCGTGCGCCCGGTCGCCGAGCGGCTCGTCGCCGAGGCCCTCGCCGGCGGGCGAACGACCGTGCAGCGGCGGATCCCCGTCGGCGCATGGGAGACCGACGCGGTCGTCGCTCCGGTCGTCGGCGGCGCCGGCCCGGTCGGGGCGATCGTCGCGTTCGCCTCGCCCGTGCGGGCCGGCCTCGTGCGCGCGACCGGCGAGGTCGCGGACTGGGTCGCGGCCCAGGTCGAACTGGGCGAACTGGATGCCTCGCGGGCGGCCCTCGCGGAGGCCGAGGTGAAGGCGCTGCGCGCCCAGATCAGCCCGCACTTCATCTACAACTCGCTCAACGCGATCGCCTCGTTCATCAACACCGACCCGCAGAAGGCCCGCGAGCTCGTCCTCGAGTTCGCCGACTTCACGAGGTACTCGTTCCGCCGGCACGGCGACTTCACGACGGTCGCGGAGGAGCTCCGCTCGATCGACGGCTACCTCAAGCTCGAGCGGGCGCGGTTCGGCGACCGGCTGCGGGTCACGCTGCAGATCGCGCCCGAGGTGCTCTCGACGGTCGTGCCGTTCCTCTCGATCCAGCCGCTCGTCGAGAACGCGGTGCGGCACGGGCTCGAGTCGAAGGAGGGCGGGGGGCGCATCACGATCGAGGCCTCCGACTCGGGCGCCTACGCCGAGATCACGGTCGAGGACGACGGCGTCGGCATGGACCCCGACCGGCTCGCGGCGGTGCTCGCGGGGGGACCCGCCGACGGCGAGCACGTGGGGCT
Source organism: Agromyces solani (assembly GCF_058349925.1). Classification (NCBI taxonomy): domain Bacteria; kingdom Bacillati; phylum Actinomycetota; class Actinomycetes; order Micrococcales; family Microbacteriaceae; genus Agromyces; species Agromyces solani. The sequence goes on along the minus strand of NZ_JBYRER010000001.1, from coordinate 106,516 downwards.
GCGCAACGTCGACGCCCGGCTGCGACAGGTCTACGGCGACGAGCACGGACTCGTCGTCGAGACGAACGTCGGCGCCGGCACGCTCGTGCGCATGCGGGTGCCGAAGGCCGGCCCGCGGCGGGATGGGAGGATCGCAACATGATCTCCGTGCTCATCGCCGACGACGAGCAGCCCGCGATCGACGAGCTCGCGTTCCTGCTCCGGCAGGACCCGCGCATCGGCACCATCCACCAGGCCTCCTCGGGCTCCGAGGCGATCCGGCTGCTCGCGCGCGAGCCGGTCGACGCCGCGTTCCTCGACATCCACATGCCGGGGCTCACGGGGTTCGACCTCGCCCGGGCGCTCGGCCGGTTCGAGCAGCGGCCCGTACTCGTGTTCGTCACCGCCGACGAGGAGGGCGCGCTCGAGGCGTTCGACCTCGAGGCCGTCGACTACCTGCTGAAGCCCGTGCGCACCGAGCGCCTGCACCGGTCGGTCGGCCGAGTGGTCGAGGCCATCACCGCGGCCGGCACCCGTGGCGCGGGCCGCGCCGCGCCCGAGGCATCCGCCCCGCCCGAGATGATCGCCGTGACGCTCGGCGGCACGACGCGCATGATCCGCCGCGACGAGGTGCGCTACGTGCAGGCGCAGGGCGACTACGCCAGGCTGCACACCGAGGAGGCGAGCTACCTCGTGCGGGTGCCGATGGCCGACCTCGAACGGCAGTGGGCCGACGCCGGCTTCGTGCGCGTGCACCGCTCGTACCTCGTCGCCCTCGCGCACGTGAGCCGGGTGCGGCTCGGCGCCGACCACCCGAGCGTGACGGTCGGCCAGGCCGAGCTGCCGGTGAGCCGCCGGCTGCTGCCTGGGCTGCGCGAACGGCTCGAGCAGGCGACCCTGCGGGCGCGCGGGTCGTAGTGGGGAGTGGTCCCCATCGAGCCCGCACCACCGGTCGCATAGGCTGAACGTCATTGTCGTCGCAGGGGGGAGCGATCAGCCCAGGCCGAGGCCGGCGCCGAAACCCTGACGAACGCGTTGCGAGCGCTCGACCTCCAGGCGCCGCCGAACGCGACCACGACGGTGATCGGCCACTCCTACGGCAGCACCGCGGCATTCCTGGCGGTCGGCAGCGCGAGCGATGACCTCGGCGTCGACAGGTTGGTCGCCGTGAGGTCGGCGGGGCTCAGCGATCAGGCGCTCGGCCAGGATCCCGAGCGCGGCCTCGACTTCACGGGCACCGAGATCTTCGCCTCGACCGCGCCGGAGGACAACTGGGCGCGAAAGGGGCGGTGGTGGCCTTCCGAACACCCGATCGACCCTGGCAGCCTGCCCGACGCGACCAGTTTCGACAGCAACGGCGGCTACGCGCCGAACCTCGACGGCTCCGAGCCGAGCGATTCGAGGCACGACGGCGAAGAACTGCGGGCCACGCCGGGCCACGGCACCCACGACGAGGGCGATTTCCCGATCGGCACCACCGGCCACCCCGGCGGCTACCTCCAGCAGGGGTCGGAATCGTTCGCGAACATCGTCAACATCGCCACCCACGGCGAACCGCTGACGACGTCGGGCGGCTACGGCAGCGATGATTGGTGGTTGTGGTGAGCGGCACGCGGGTGAGGATACGACGACGCCTCGCGGGCATGGTGCTCGCGGCGACGGGAGCGATGATGATGACCGGATGCAGCGAACCGGCGCCGACCGCCGAGGCCCTCCGTGCCGAGGCCGAGGCGAACTACGTGCGCTATCGCGAGTTCGTCAACGACCTGCAGTCGGAGCTCTCGAGCGGCCCCTGGGAGGTCGGCAGCCTCGGGTCCTACGGTATGCAGCCCGAGCCGTGCGACGACTACAACGGCTATTCGTACGCGCTCAACCGCAGCCTTCAGCTCGACGGAACGCAGCGCGAGCACTACGCCGACGTCGTCGAGCAGTTCCTCCGCGAGCAGGGCATGACCCCGTCGCGCGGCACGCTCGGGAGCGATGACCAGGAGGGGCAGCTGCTGCAGGTCGAGGTGCGCGACGAGGGCGACTTCGAGCTGCTGCTCGTCGAGTTCCTCAAGAACGGCAATGTCGGCGTCTCCGCCCGGACGAAGTGCTGGCCCGGCGACCCCGACGCCCTCGCCGAGATGCTGTTCGGCGGCGTGCATCTCGGACAGGGGTACCTCCCGACCACGACCGAGGCGCCGACCGATCCGCTGTTCTTCGGCATCACGCCCGGCGACCCGCAGTTCCTCGACGAAACGTCCGGACCGTCACCGACACCCGCTCCCGGCACGTGAGGGCGACGGCGGCCGCCTGAGCCGGGGCTCGCCGGGCCGACGATGACGGCGCCGCATAGGCTGTGCGCATGGCCGATGCAGCGGGTCCCCCACCACGGGTGCGCGTGACTGCTCCGCGACCGGGTGGGGCCGAGGCATCCGCGCGCGCGTCGCACCACCCCGGCGACCCGCCGAGCGAGGTCGCGGGCGTGTACGTGCGGTCGCTCATCCGCTCGCAGCTGCGGCTCGCGCTCGTCGTCGCGGTAGGGTTCGTGATCGCGACCGGGCTGTTCGTCGTCGCGATCGCCCTCGTGCCCGACCTCGACCGCACCCTCGTCGCCGGTGTGCCGGTGTCGTGGCTGCTGCTCGCGTTCGCCCTCTATCCGCTCGTCATCACGGTCGGCGTGCTCTACCTGCGCGCCGCCGCGCGCAACGAGGCCAGGTACCGGGCGCTCGCGGAGGACGACTCGTGAATCCCGCGATCGGCTACGTCGCGATCGCGGCCGTCGCCCTCACCTCCGTCCTCATCGGCTTCTACGGGCTCAGGGTCTCGCGCACGACGAGCGACTTCTACGTCGCGAGCCGCACGGTGCGCCCGTGGTGGAACGCGTCGGCGATCGGCGGCGAGTACCTCTCGGCCGCGTCGTTCCTCGGCATCGCCGGGCTCATCCTGCTCACCGGCGTGTCCGCCCTGTGGTTCCCCATCGGCTACACCGCGGGCTACCTCATGCTGCTGCTCTTCGTCGCCGCGCCGCTGCGACGGAGCGGCGCCTACACGATCCCCGACTTCACCGAGGCCCGCCTCGAGTCGGTCGCCGCCCGGCGCGTGACGAGCCTGCTCGTGATCGTCGTCGGCTGGTTCTACATCGTGCCGCAGCTGCAGGGCGCCGCACTCACCGTGCGCATCACGACGGGCCTGCCGGCCTGGGTGGGTTCGGTCGCGGTCGCGGTGATCGTCGCCGTCGTGGTCGCCGCCGGCGGCATGCGCGCGATCACGTTCGTGCAGGCGTTCCAGTTCTGGCTGAAGCTCACGGCGCTCGCGCTGCCGGTCGTCGTGCTGCTGCTCGCGATCGGCGGCGGCTCCGCGTCATCCACCCTCGAGGGCGCGCTCTCCCCCGCCGAGGCGTTCCCGACCGCCGCGGGCCCCGCCGACCTCGACGTCTACCGCACGGTCTCGCTCATGGTCGCGCTGCTCTTCGGCACGCTCGGGCTGCCCCACGTGCTCGTGCGGTTCTACACGAACCCCGACGGGGTCGCCGCCCGACGTACGACGGTCATCGTGCTCGTGCTGCTCAGCGTCTTCTACCTGTTCCCGACCGCCTTCGGGCTGCTCGGGCGGGTGTTCGCGCCCGACCTCGCGGCGCCCGGCAGTGCCGACGCGCTCATCCTGCTGCTGCCCGACCGGCTCGTGCCCGGGCCCATCGGCGACCTGCTCACCGCGCTCGTCATCGCGGGGGCGTTCGGGGCGTTCCTCTCGACGTCGTCGGGGCTCGTCGTGTCGCTCGCGGGCGTCATCAGCCAGGATCTGCTCGGCGGCCGGGTGCGGGGCTTCCGGATCGCGGCGATCGTCTCGACGGCGGTGCCGCTCGCCGTCGCGCTCGTCACCGAGTCGACCGGCCTCGCGGGCAGCGTCGGTCTCGTCTTCGCGTTCACCGCGTCGACGCTCTGCCCCGTCCTCATCCTCGGCATCTGGTGGCGGGGGCTCACCGCGCGCGGTGCGATCGCGGGCATGACGACCGGTGCCGTGCTCTCGGCGGCGGCGATCCTCGCCGGCGGGGCGCTCGGGGCGGCGCTGCCCGCGCTGCGGCCCTTCCTCGAGCAGCCCGCGGCGTGGACGGTGCCCCTGGCCGTGGTCGTCACGGTGCTCACGTCGCGCGGCGATCGCCGAGGCATCCCGCGCGGGGTCGACGGCTACCTGACGCGGCTGCACGTGCCCGAGCGGAACTGAGCCGGAGCGCACCCGGCCGCACGCGGCCGCGCGGCCTCCGGTCCGCGACCCACGCGGGAGTCGGGAGCGCGCCGTCGACGCCTAGACTTGCCCGGTGCTCCTGCCCGTCGCCCTCTCCGTGCTCGTCGGCGCGGCGTCGCAGCGCATCACCGGCATGGGGTTCGCGCTCATCGCGTCGCCCGCGCTCGTCATCCTGCTCGGGCCGTTCGACGGCGTCGTCGTCGTGAACCTGTGCGCCGTGCTGTCGTCGCTGCTCATCCTGCCGCGCGTGTGGCGCTTGGTCGAGGGCCGCCGGCTCGCGTGGCTGCTGCCGCCCGCGATCCTCGGCACCGTCGCGGGCGCGATCGTCGCGGCCAACGTGCCGGGCCCCGTGCTGCAGGTCGGCGTCGGCCTGCTCGTCGTCGTCGCCCTCACGGTCACCCTCGTGGTGACCCGCCTGGAGCACACCGCGACCGGCGCCCCGCCGGCGATCATCGCCGGCGCCGCATCGGGCTTCATGAACGCCTCGGCGGGCGTCGGCGGGCCGGCGCTCAGCGTGTACGCCGTCGCGACGCGGTGGCCGCAGGTCGGGTTCGCGGCGACCGCGCAGGCGTACTTCATCGTGATCGGCTCGGCGGCGCTGCTCGGCAAGTTCATCGCCACGGGGTGGAGCTGGCCCTCGCTCGACCCCGCCGCATGGCCGTTCGTGATCGGGGCGCTCCTCGTGGGCCTCCTCGTCGGCGAGTGGCTCTCGCCCCGGGTCAGCCACCGGGCGGCGCGGCTCGCGGTCATCGTGATCGCGTACGTCGGCGGCGCCGCGGCGCTCGTCGACGGCGCGCTCGAGCTGCTCGGGTGACGCGCGAGTGCGCCGTGTCAGCTGAACGCGGCGAGCCGGGCCTCGAGCCCGGCCCGAACCTCGGGCCACTCGTCGATGATCACCGAGTAGACCGCACTCGATCGCCATGAGCCGTCGGCCCGCCGCTTGTCGCGGCGCATGACGCCGTCGAGCTTGGCGCCGAGCTTCTCGATCGCACCGCGCGAGCGCGCGTTCGCCGAGTCGGCCTGGATCTTCACACGCCCGAAGCCGTGCGAGAACGCGTGGTCGAGCAGCAGCAGCTTCGTCTCGGGGTTGACGGCGGTGCCCCAGACCCTAGGGTGGTACGCCGTCCAGCCGATGTGGGTCGACTCGTTCGCCGTGTCGAAGTCGGCGAGCTTCGTCGCCCCGACGATCGCGCCCTCCTCCGATCCGCCCACGAGGCGCACCGTGAAGGGCCGCGCCGCATCGTCGGCGAGGTAGTAGCGCCGCGCCCACTCGATGAACGCCGCTCGTCCCTGCGGCAGCCCGGCCGGGCCGCCGCCGTACCCGCCGGCGAACACCTCGGGCCGCGCGAGCGGCTCGAAGAGCCCGGGCAGGTCGGCCTCGGTGAGCGGCGTCAGCCGCACGAAGCGCCCCCGCAGTTCGGTCGGGGCGGGCACGGTCGCAGACGTGGCAGGCGCGGTCACCCGACCGAGTCTGCCGCTCCGCAGCGCCCGTGCACAATCGGGAGCGCACATGCCTGCCGCAGGAGCGAGACGGGGGTCTTCCGCCGGATGGCGTCGCGTGCGACGATGACCGGGTCCGATCACCGAACGAAAGGCGCACCCATGGGGGCCATCGACGACGCGGCCAAGCAGGCCGGCGAGTTCTACGAGCAGAACAAAGACAAGATCGACGACGCGCTGAAGAGCGAGCAGGCCGAGGGCATCAGCGACTCGGTGCTCGACGGCGTCGCCGACTTCGCGAAGAAGGTCACGGGCGGCAAGTTCGACGAGCACATCGACGGTGCCCGCGAGGCGGCCGACGGCGCCGTCGGCAACGAGTGACCGACTGAGCCGGAACCGCCGACCGGTGTGAGCCGGCGGCCACGAGGGGGATGTCGCCGCGGCATCCCCCTCGTCGCGTCCCTGCGCCAGGACGAATGGCGCTCCGCCGTCGCGGGGTGCGATCGTCGGGCGGATCCTGAAGGTGACCGCGCACAGCACGCGGGAATCGAGGCATCCCATGGGCCCGATCGGCAAGCCGCTGGTGCTCGTTCTCGTCGCGACGAGCGCACTGCTCACGTCGGGTTGCGTCGACCCGCCGATGTTCCCGCCGATGCCGGTGCACCACGGTCGCTCCCTGCCCGTCGGCGACGAGCCGGTGACGCTCGACCCGGCCGACTTCACGACCGACATCGACAACCCGTACTGGCCGATGAAGCCCGGCACCCAGTGGGTGTACCGGGAGACCGACCCCGACGGCGATCTCACCGTGCGGGTGACCGTCACCTCCGAGACGAAGACGATCGCGAACGGCGTCGAGGCGCGCGTCGTGCGCGACACCGTCAGCCGGGGCGACGAGCTCGTCGAGGACACGTTCGACTGGTACGCGCAGGACTCGGCGGGCACCATCTGGTACCTCGGCGAGCAGACGGCCGAGTTCGAGCACGGCGAGATCGTGTCGACGGAGGGCAGCTTCGAGGCCGGCGTCGACGGGGCGCTGCCGGGCATCGCACTGCCGGCCGACCCGCAGCCCGGCATGGCCTACCGGCAGGAGTACCTCGAGGGGGAGGCCGAGGACGCCGGTGCGGTCCTCGGCGTCGACGAGCTCGTCGAGGTGCCGTACGGCGCCTACGACGGCGCCCTGCTGACGCGCGACACGACGCCGCTCGAACCCGATGTCGAGGAGCTCAAGTTCTACGCCCGCGGAGTCGGGCCCGTCCTCACGCTCGCCGTGTCGGGCGGCGCGGGCCGCGAGGAACTCCTCGACGTCCGCACGGTACCCGACGGCACGGGCACCGGGCCGCTCGGCTCACCGGAGTGACGAGCGGCCCGGCCCCGGCTCAGTCGAGCAGGTCGTGCAGCGTGACGATCTCGTCGCGCCCGGGGCCGACGCCGATGGCCGAGATGCGCGAACCGCTCATCGCCTCGAGCTCGCGCACGTACGCCTTGGCGTTCGCGGGCAGGTCGTCGAACTCGCGGGCGCCCGAGATGTCCTCGGTCCAGCCGGGGAACTCCTCGTAGATCGGCTTCGCGTGGTGGAAGTCGCTCTGCGACACGGGCACCTCGTCGAAGCGCTCGCCGTCGACGTCGTACGCGACGCAGACGGGGATCTTCTCGATGCCGGTGAGCACGTCGAGCTTCGTGAGCACGAAGTCGGTGACGCCGTTGATGCGCGACGCGTAGCGCGCGATGGGCGCGTCGTACCAGCCGGTGCGGCGCTTGCGTCCGGTGGTCGTGCCGAACTCGTGGCCCTGCTCGGTGAGGAAGTCGCCCCACTCGTCGAACAGCTCGGTCGGGAACGGGCCCGCGCCGACACGCGTCGTGTAGGCCTTGATCACGGCGATGACGCGGTCGATGCGGTTCGGCGCGATGCCCGAACCGGTGACGGCGCCGCCCGATGTCGCGTTCGACGAGGTCACGAACGGGTAGGTGCCGTGGTCGACGTCGAGCATCGTGGCCTGGCCGCCCTCGAAGAGCACGGTCTCGCCGGCCTCGAGCGCCTGGTGCAGCAGCAGCGAGGTGTCGGTGACCATCGGGCGCAGCCGGTCGGTGTAGCCGAGCAGCTCGTCGACGATCTCGTCGACGCCGATCGCGCGGCGGTTGTAGACCTTCACGAGCAGGTGGTTCTTCTGGTCGAGGGCGCCCTCGACCTTCTGCCGCAGGATGTTCTCGTCGAACAGGTCCTGCATGCGGATGCCGACGCGGTTGATCTTGTCGGCGTAGCTCGGGCCGATGCCGCGGCCGGTCGTGCCGATCTGGCGCTTGCCGAGGAACCGCTCGGTGACCTTGTCGAGCACCCGGTGGTACTGGGTGATGAGGTGCGCGTTCGCCGAGATGCGCAGCTTCGAGACATCCACCCCGCGAGCCTCGAGGCCCTCGAGCTCTTCGAAGAGCACCTCGACGTCGACCACGACGCCGTTGCCGATGACCGGAGTCACACCGGGCGTCAGGATGCCGGACGGCAGCAGGTGCAGCGCGTACTTCTCCTCGCCGACGACCACGGTGTGACCCGCGTTGTTGCCGCCGTTGAACTTGACGACGTAGTCCAGGCGCGAGCCGAGCAGGTCGGTCGCCTTGCCCTTGCCCTCGTCGCCCCATTGTGCACCGATGAGTACGGCTGCGGGCATGTCAGTGCTCCCCTTCTTCCGGCGCGGCGGCCGGGACGATCGTGATGAGCTGGGTCGGCGTGAACTCGCTCGCGATGCGGGCGGGCGCCTCGGCATCGGCGCTGCGGAGCTCCTCGGCGAGGGCCGCTGCGCGCTCGGTCAGGCCGAGCGACTCGGCGGCGCGGCGCTGGGTGTCGAGGGCACGCAGGTAGGCGCGGTTGGGCTCGTCGGCCCACGGCACCGCGGTGCCGGGCTGCCAGCCGGCGCTCGCGAGCTGCGCACGGGCGAGCTCTGCGGATGCCGCGGCGAAGGCGTACGCCTCGAGCGGGCGGCCCTCGGAGTCGGCGAGATCGGCGAGCTCGGCCCAGGCGAGCGGCGATGCGGGATGCTCCGAGACGACCGCCGCGACGGAGGCGCGATCGGCCTCGGCCAGCGCCTGCCGGACCTCGGGTTCGTCGGCGAGCGCCGCGTCAGGCCCGGTGGCTGATTCTTCGGGAGTCACACTCCACCTTATCGCGGGCCCTTTTTCCGGCACGGCCGGTCGGCGAGTAGGCGCGCAGCGCGGCCGGTCGGTCGAGTAGGCGCGCAGCGCCGTATCGAGACCACCGGCACGCGACGAGGGGCCGGGCCTCACGGCCCGACCCCTCGCGTACTGCTGACTTCAGCGCGTCACTGCACGACGTTGAACGCGTTGACGTTGCCCGCGCCGTAGAACCCGTTGCGCTCGCCGCCCGTGCAGGTCGCCGGGTAGCCGGGGCGCGGCTCGTAGACGCCGTCGGGGCAGGCGATCGGCGTCGCCGTGCGCTCGAGGAACGAGGCGAGCTGGCCCGGCTTCATGCCCGGGTGGGCCGACACGGCGAGCGCGGCGACACCGGCCGCGTGCGGTCCGGCCATCGACGTGCCCTGCTTGTAGCCCCAGCCGTTCCCGTTGGCTGCGCTCCACGTCGTCGAGAGCACAGCGTCGGTGATCGTCGACGACGCACCACCGGTGCGGAAGCGCGTGTCGCCGCCGGGGGCCGTGACGTCGACGACGCCCTGGCCGTACGACGAGTAGTAGCTCTTCTGCTCGGTCGGGCCGACGGCCGAGACCGTCACGACGCCCGGCGCCTCGGCCGGCAGGTCGCGGCAGGCGCCCGTGATCGTGCGGTCCTCGACGGGGTAGCTGCCGTCGTTGGGGCTCGACGAGTCGACGAACTTGTGCTGCAGGTCGACGTTGCTGTTGCCGGCCGACGCGATGTTCAGCGTGCCCTTCTCGCTGGAGTAGCGGATGGCGCGCTGCACGGCCTCCCAGACCGGTCGCTGCCGCGGGTCGTTCACGCAGTTGAACTCCCACGGGTCGATGAAGTAGCTGTTGTTGGTCACCGGCATGCCGTGGTCGGCCGCCCACAGGAAGCCGCAGACGGCGGCCTCGGGGTAGATGAACCCGTCGTCGTTCACGACCTTGACCGAGGCGACCTTGACGCCCGGTGCGACGCCGGCGATGCCGACGCCGTTGATCGCCGCGGCGATCGTGCCGGCGACGTGCGTGCCGTGGTCGGAGGTCGTCGGGTTCCACGCCGCCACGCTCGTGTCGGCGACGCCGCCGATGCAGGAGGCGCTCTGGTCGATCGCGATCTGCGAGGCGAGGTCGGGGTGGGTCGACGAGATGCCCGAGTCGAGCACGCCGACCACGACCGACGAGTCACCGGTCGTCACCGCCTGCGCCTCGGCGACGTCGATCTGCTTCATGTCCCACTGGTCGCCCCACAGCGGCTCGCCCGTCGGGTCGCCCGTGGCCTCGACGGTCGCCGAGTCGACCGAGACCGTCTCGTCGTCGTCGACGAGCGTCGTGCCGAGGCCGTCGGTCGCGGCGACCTGGAGGCCGCCGCCGACCCGCGACGCGAAGTCGCCCGCCGTCGACCGCGCGACGACGACGCCGATCTGGTCGTAGGCGGCGACGACCGTGCCGCCTGCGGCGGCGACGCGCTGCTGCGCGTTCGCGGTGTCGCTGCCGTTCGGTGCCACCACGAGGTAGCTGTGTTCCTGGCCGTCTGCGGCGGCCGGGGTACCGGCTGCACCGAGAAGACCGATGGCGAGGGCCGCAGTGCAGACTGCGGCTCCGATCACCTTGCGATTCATTCCCCGTCTCCTTCGAAGGGTATGGATGCACGGCCGACCGCGTCGACCGGACCGGGCGCCTCGCGGGTCTGCGAGTACGGCGGCGTGGGTCGCCGGCGCTCGCCCGATTTCGCGAGCCTAGCCGTCGAGCGCGAGTCGGCGACAGTCCCCGCGCTTCCCGGGCGCGTCAGCCGAGGGTCTCGATACGGCTCCCCGTCGCCACTCGAGCGGCCGTGGCGGCTGCGCGCCGAGGCATCCCCGCCGATGTCACGCACCCGGGCGCCCAAGTAGGCTGGAGGGCATGTCGAAGGTCCTCACGTCCCTCCCCGTCGGCGAGCGCGTCGGCATCGCCTTCTCCGGAGGTCTCGACACCTCCGTCGCCGTCGCGTGGATGCGCGAGAAGGGCGCCGTGCCGTGCACGTACACGGCCGACCTCGGCCAGCCCGACGAGCCCGACGTCGAGGCGGTGCCCGGCCGCGCCCTCGAGTACGGCGCCGAGCTCAGCCGCCTGGTCGACTGCCGTGCCGCCCTCGTCGAAGAGGGCCTCGTCGCCCTCGCATGCGGCGCGTTCCACATCCGCTCGGGCGGCAAGACGTACTTCAACACGACCCCCCTCGGCCGCGCGGTCACGGGCACGCTGCTCGTGCGGGCCATGATGGAGGACGGCGTCGACATCTGGGGCGACGGCTCGACCTACAAGGGCAACGACATCGAGCGGTTCTACCGCTACGGCCTCATGGCCAACCCGCGGCTGCGCATCTACAAGCCGTGGCTCGACTCGGCGTTCGTGACCGAGCTCGGCGGCCGCCAGGAGATGAGCGAGTGGCTGCAGGAGCGCGACCTGCCGTACCGCGCGAGCGCCGAGAAGGCGTACTCGACCGACGCGAACATCTGGGGTGCGACGCACGAGGCGAAGGTGCTCGAGGAGCTCGACGCCGGCATCACGACCGTCGAGCCGATCATGGGCGTCAAGTTCTGGGACGAGTCGGTCGAGATCCCCGCCGAAGACGTCACCGTGCGCTTCGAGGAGGGCCGCCCGGTCGCGATCAACGGCGTGCGGTTCGACGACGCCGTCGAGCTCGTGCTCGAGGCGAACCGCATCGGCGGCCGTCACGGTCTCGGCATGAGCGACCAGATCGAGAACCGAATCATCGAGGCGAAGTCGCGCGGCATCTACGAGGCGCCCGGCATGGCGCTGCTGCACCTCGTCTACGAGCGGCTGCTGAACGCGATCCACAACGAGGACACGATCGCGAACTACCACAACGAGGGCCGGCGCCTCGGCCGGCTCATGTACGAGGGTCGCTGGCTCGACCCGCAGTCGCTCATGCTGCGCGAGTCGATCGTGCGCTGGGTCGCCTCGGCCGTCACGGGCGAGGTCACGGTGCGCCTGCGCCGCGGCGACGACTACACGATCCTGAACACCGAGGGCCCCGCGTTCAGCTACCAGCCCGAGAAGCTCTCGATGGAGCGCGTGGGCGACGCGGCCTTCGGCCCCGAAGACCGCATCGGCCAGCTCACGATGCGCAACCTCGACATCGCCGACTCGCGGTCGCGCCTCGAGCAGTACGCGCACCTCGGCATCGTCGGCGGCGCGACGGCCGCCCTGGTGGGCGACCTGGCCGAGGGTCAGGCGGCGTCGATCGCCGCGGCCAGCGACGATGCGGCGGATGCCGCGACCGACGCCGCGATCGAGGCGGCGGCGTTCGATCTCGGCACCGACTGAGGCGCCGCGGCGCTCCGAGCCAGTTCGTTCCGACGAGGCCCGATTCCCCGGCCCGTGCTCTCGCAGCGCGGGGCTCCGGGAATCGGGCCTCGTGCTGTGAGATGGCTGAATTAACTTGCACACCACTGTGCAAGTTCGTTACGATCGATGCATGCCGTCCGTCACCGACGCGGAGCGCCGCGCGCCCCGTCGGGACGCGGCCGAGAACCGCGAAGCCCTCCTCGCCGCCGCCGCGACCACGCTCGCGGCGAACCCCGACGCCGCGCTCGAGACGATCGCCGCCGCCGCCGGCCTCACCCGCCGCGCCGTCTACGGCCACTTCGCCGGTCGCGACGAACTCGTGCTCGCGCTCATCGAGCGCGGCACCGCACGGCTGAACGCCGTCGCCGCGACCGTCGAGCACGATTCGACGCCCGTGGCGATCGCCCTGCTCGGCTCGCGCCTCTGGGGCGTCGTCGAGCACGTGCGGCTGCTCGCCGGCATGGCGCTCTCGGCGCCGTACGTCGAGCGAGTCGCCGCTGCGCTCGCCCCCGTGCGCGAGCGCCTCGCCGCACTCGTCGACCGCGGCGTCGCCGACGGCACGGTGCGCGACGACCTGAGCCCGGCGCTCGTCGCGCGTCTCATCGAGGAGTCGGCGCTCGCCGTGCTGCTCGAGTCGGGTCGCACCGGCCTGCCGCAGGCCGAGGGCCGGCGCACCGTCATGCTGTCGGTGCTCGGCACCGCCGGCCTCTCCTGGCGCGAGGCGGGCGCCCTCATCGACACCACCCCAGAGCTCACCACCCCCGAGCCCACCGAGCCCGCGACCTCCGAGGAGCCGGCATGAGAATCGAACTCCGCGACGTCACCAAGGGCCGCGACGGGCAGGCGCTCGGCGCCACCTCGGTCGGCTTCGAGTCGGGCCGGGCCACGCTCGCCCGCGCCGAGACCGAACAGCGGCCCACAGTGCTCGGCCTCATCGCCTCGGGTCGCATGCGGCCCGACGCGGGCACCGTCACGATCGACGGCAAGGCGGATGCCTCGGCGATCCGCCGACGCATCGCCCTCGTCGATGCGCCCGATGTCTGCGACCCCGCGCCGAACGTCACCGTCGCAGGCGTCGCCGCCGAAGAGCTCATGTTCGCCGGCATCCCGTCGAACCCCGTCTCGGTGTCGCGCTGGCTCACCCAGCTCGGGCTCGACGACGTCGCGCGCACGCCGATCGCCAACGTCGCCCCGCTGACCCGACTGCGCCTGCTCACCGAGCTCGCGCTCCTCCGCGAGGGCGTCGAGGGCCTCGTCGTCGTCTCCCCCGACCGGCACGGCGGCGACCCGACCGAGTGGTGGGGTCTCGCGAAGCAACTCGCCGACCGCGGGTTCGCCGTGCTCGTGATCGCGGGCGACGCCTCGGCCGCAGCGATCGGCGCCGCGGCGATGATCGCCCGCATGCACGGGCCCGACTCGCCCGAGGCGTTCGACGACTCCGACACCCTGCCGCTCGCCGAGGGAGGCATCGCGTGAAGATCCCCCAGATGATCGCCGCCGAGTTCCGGCGGCTGACCTCGACCAGGATGTCGGTGCTCGCGCTCCTCGCGCTCCTCGCCGTGCCCGTGCTCTACGGCGGGCTCTACCTCTGGGCCAACCAGGACCCGTACGCGAAGTTCGCCGAGGTGCCCGTCGCGCTCGTCGTGGAGGATGAGGGCGTCGCCGCCTCGACGAGCGCCACCGGCGAGACGACCCAGGCGCGCAACGTCGGCGAGGAGATCGCCGACGAGCTCGTGGCCGACGGCGCCTTCGACTGGCAGCGCGTCTCGGCCGAGGAGGCCGAGGCCGGGCTCGACGACTCGAGCTTCGACTTCGCGATCACCTTCCCGGCCGACTTCTCCGACGCGCTCGCCTCGGTGCAGACCGACGACCCGCGTCAGGCCGAGATCGTGCTGTCGACGAACGATGCGAACAGCTACCTCGCGGGCACGATCGGCAAGCAGGCGGTCGAGCAGATCCGCGCCACGATCGCCGAGAAGGTCGGCGAAGAGGCCGCGTCGACGCTGCTCGACTCGATCTCGACCATCCGCGGCGAGCTCGTCGAGGCCGCCGACGGCGCCTCGCAGCTCACGGACGGCGCCGACCGGGCCGTCGACGGGGCCGCGCAGCTCGCCGACGGTGCGACGAAGCTCGCCGACGGCAACGCGCAGCTCGCGACCGGGTCGGCGCAGCTCGCGACCGGCACGCAGCAACTGGCCGACGGCACCGCCCGGCTCGCCGACGGTTCGGCGACGCTCGCCGACGGCGCCGCCCAGGTCGCCGACGGCAACGCGCAGCTCGCGGCCTCGGCCGACCGGGTCGGCACCGCCGTCGCCGATGCCGCGGCCGCCGTGCCGCAGGCCCGCGCCGACATCGAGGCGGCGCTCGAGGCGCAGGGCCTCGACCAGGCGACGATCGACGCCGTGCTCGCGCGCCTCGATGTCGTCGGCGACCGCATCACCACCGGCAACGAGAAGGTGCAGTCCGTCGTCGGCGACATCGACCGGCTCGCCGACGGCAGCGCGCAGGTCGCCGCGGGTTCCGCCGAGCTCGCGGCGGGCGCGAGCACCGCGGCCGACGGCGCCGCGCAGGCGGCGAGCGGCGCGGCGCAGCTGGCCGACGGGGCCGCACAGGCCGCGACCGGCTCGGCGCAGCTGCGCGACGGCGTCGGCACGCTGCAGACGGGCCTCGGCGAACTCGCCGACGGCTCGGCCCAGCTGCGCGACGGGCTCGAGGCCGGAGTCGACCAGATCCCCGATTCGAGCCAGGCGACGCGCGACGCGCAGGCCTCGACGATCGCCGACCCGATCACCCTCGAGACGAGTTCGCTCGCCCAGGCCGGCAACTACGGCGCCGGGCTCGCCCCGTTCTTCGCCGCCCTGGCCGGCTGGATCGGCATCTACGCGCTCTTCCTCATCGTGAAGCCCATCTCGCGACGGGCGGTCACGGCGCTGCACTCGCCGATCCGCATCACGCTCGCCGGCTGGCTCACGCCCGGGCTGCTCGGGGCCGTGCAGATGGGGGCGCTCTACCTCGTGCTCGCGTTCACGCTCGGCTTCCAGATGCACCACCCGCTCGGCGTCGTCGGCACGATGATCTTCGCCTCGGTCACGTACGCGGCCATCATCCTCGCGCTCAACGTGTGGCTGGGCTCGGTCGGCCAGTTCCTCGGCCTGGTGCTCATGGTGCTGCAGCTCGTGACGGCGGGCGGCACCTTCCCGTGGCAGACCCTGCCCGAGCCGCTCGCCTGGCTCCACCACGTGCTGCCGATGGGCTACGTCGTCGATGCGATGCGGCAGTTCATGTACGGCGGCGACCTGTCGCGCGCCGCGAGCGACTTCGGGGTGCTCGCGATCTGGCTCGTCGGCGCGCTCGTCGTCTCGGCGATCGGCGTGACCCGCATGACGCACTTCCGCACGCTGCGCGACCTGCAGCCGAGCCTGATCGGCTGAGTCGTCTCGGGCGTGGATGCCTCGGGGCCGGCGCCGGCCCCGAGGCATCCGCGTCTCAGAGCCAGTGCCGGGACTTGAAGATCAGGTAGAGCACCCAGCCCGAGACGAACATGAGCAGGAGCGCGAACGGGTAGCCGAACGCCCAGTGCAGCTCGGGCATGTGGTCGAAGTTCATGCCGTAGATGCCGGCGACGAGCGACGGGGCGAAGAAGATCGCCGCCCAGCCCGAGATCTTCTTCGTCTGCTCGCTCTGCGCGATGCTCGTCTCGGTCTGGCGCTGCGCGACGAGCGTGGCGTGCACGCTCAGCGCGTTCTGCAGCGTCTGCCGGTATTCGTCGACTCGCTCGGTGATGCGGATGACGTGGTCGAGCACGTCGCGGAACGCGCGCCGCAGCTCGAGCTCATCGCCCTCGGGCTCGGAGCCCCCGGCCGCCGCCGCGTCGCCGAGCTCGTCGCGAATCACCTCGATCATCTCGCGGAGCGGCTTCACCGCCCGCTGGAACTCCATGACCTCGCCCGAGAGGTCGTAGATGCGCCGGGCGACGGCCGCGTCGCCGCTGAAGAGCTGCTCCTCGATCTCGTCGATGTCGTTCTCGAGGCCGGCAACGACGGGCGCGTACTCGTCGACGATCTGGTCGAGCACCGCGTAGAGCACGCCATTGGGTCCTCGTGCGAGCAACTCGGGCGAGGCTTCGAGGCGCGCGCGTACCTTCGCCAGGTCGGGCTTCTCGGCGTGGCGGATGGCGACCACGAAGTCGGCGCCCACGAAGAGGTGCACCTCGCCGAACTCCACCCGCTCCTCTGCATCGAGGTAGCGCGCGGGCCGCAGCACCACGAACCGGGTATCGCCGTAGCGCTCGAGCTTCGCGCGCTGGTGGCCGGCGAGCGCGTCCTCGACGGCGAGTTCGTGCAGACCGAACTCGTCGGCGACGATGCCGAGTTCAGCAGCGTCGGGACGGTAGAGGCCGATCCAGGCGAACCCGCCGCGGTGACGCTCGAGCTCGTCGAACGTCTCGGCGAGCACGCTGGGCGTCTCGACGCGGCGGCCGTCGACGTAGATCGCGTTGTCGATGACCGTCATGGGTCAACCGTAGATGCGATCGGCGTAACTCGGGCCGTAGTACTCGTCGAGCTGCTCCAGCGAGTCGTCGGGCCGTTCCAGGGTCTTGGCGATCACGGCCCGCCGCGGCGCGGCCTCGGGCGCCCAGGTGTCGGGCTGCCAGGCCCTCGAGCGCAGGAACGCCTTCGAGCAGTGGAAGAAGACCTCTTCGATGTCGACGACGGTCGCGAGCACGGGCCGGTCGCCCCGCACGACCATGTCGTCGAGGAAGGGCGCGTCGCGCACGATCGTGGCACGGCCGTTGATGCGCAGCGTGTCACCGCGGCCCGGGATGGCGAAGAGGAGTCCGACGCGCGGATTGCGCAGCAGGTTGTGGAACCCGTCGGCCCGACGGTTGCCGAGCCGCTCGGGGATGGCGATCGTGCGATCGTCGAGCACGTGCGCGAACCCCGCCGGATCGCCCTTCGGCGAGACGTCGAGCCGGCCCTCGTCGTCGCTCGTCGCGAGGAACGCGAGCGGTGCCGCGGCGAGCCACGCCCGGTCGATCTCGTGCAGCCGGTCGCGCTCCTTGTTGCGCGCGGCGGGGAGCGGCGTGCCGACGATCGCCTCGAGCTCGTCGACGCTGGTGACGGGGATGCCTCGCGCGTTGTCGGTCATGCTCGCCACGCTACTCCGCGGGTGCGACCGGCCCGAACGCGTGGGTGAGCACCCACGAGTGCATCGCGATCGCGGCGGCGGCGCTCGCGTTGAGCGATCGGGTCGAGCCGAACTGCGTGATCTCGACGATCGCGTCGGCGGCGGCTGCCGCTTCGGGCGAGAGCCCCGGGCCCTCCTGGCCGAACAGCAGCACGCACCGCTCGGGCCACGCGAACGCCTCGATCGGCACGGCACCTTCGACGTTGTCGACGGCGATCACGGGAAGCGATTCGCCACGCGCCCATTCGGCGAAGGCCGCGACATCCGCGTGGTAGTCGACGTGCTGGTAGCGGTCGGTGACCATGGCGCCGCGCTTGTTCCACCGGCGGCGCCCGATGATGTGCACGGTGTCGGCGGCGAACGCGTTGGCGCTGCGCACGATGGAGCCGATGTTCATGTCGTGCTGCCAGTTCTCGATCGCCACGTGGAACGGGTGCCGGTGCTCGTCGAGGTCGGCGACGATCGCCTCCATGCGCCAGTAGCGGTAGCGGTCGATGACGTTGCGGGTGTCGCCCGCGGCGAGCAGCTCGCGGTCGTAGCGGGGGTCGTCGGGCCACTCGGCCTCACCGCCGGGCCACGGTCCGACCCCGTGCTGCGGCAGGTTCGCCTCGGGTTCGGATGCCTCGTGCCGGTCGTCGCTCACAGGGCAACGCTACCCGCGACACGAGTCCGAGGCGGTTTTCGGTACGCCGAAATCTTGGTATGTTTTAGGCATGCCGAAAACTCTCGACGACGAGACCGAGTCCACGACGGCCGTCCGCCCCGAGCGCCCCCATCGGGGCGGGCGGCGCCCTCGCGAGGCATCCCTGCCGCGCGTCGCCTGGCTCATCGGGCCGGCGCTGGTCGCGGGCGTCGCCTACCTCGACCCCGGCAACGTCGCGAGCAACATGACCGCCGGTGCCCAGTACGGCTACCTGCTCGTCTGGGTCGTCGTGCTCGGCAACGTGATGGCCTGGCTCATCCAGTACCTCTCGGCGAAGCTCGGCATCGTCACGGGTCGCAGCCTCCCCGAGGTGCTCGGCGGGCGCATCCGCAACCGCTGGGGCCGCCGGGCGTACTGGCTGCAGGCCGAGCTCGTCGCGATGGCGACCGACCTCGCCGAGGTCATCGGCGGCGCCGTCGCGCTCAACCTGCTGTTCGGCGTGCCGCTCATCTGGGGCGGGCTCATCACGGGCACGGTGTCGATCGTGCTGCTCGTGCTGCAGTCGCGGCGGGGGCCGCGCACGTTCGAGTTCGTCATCATGGGGCTGCTCGCGATCATCACGATCGGGTTCACCGTCGGCGTGTTCATCGCCCCGCCCGACCCCGCGGCCCTGCTCGGCGGGCTCGTGCCGCGCTTCGCCGACGCGAACTCGGTGCTGCTCGCCGCGTCGATCCTCGGCGCGACGATCATGCCGCACGCGATCTACGCGCACTCCGCGCTCTCGCGCGACCGGTTCGCGACCCGGCGAGGAGAGCAGGCGGGCGGCCGCCGCGACACACCGCCCGACGGCGCGCCCGCGCAATCGAGTGGGCAACGGTCGTCCACTCGAGCGCCGCTGCGGACCACCATTGCCCGTTCGATGGGGTTCGGCATCCGCCGCGGCATGGATGCCTCCCCCGAGCTGCTCCCCGGCACCGCGACGGCGCTGCCCACCGGCATCCTCGTGCGCGCCACCCGCTGGGACGTGTCGATCGCGATGGCTATCGCCGGCACGGTGAACCTCTGCATCCTGCTGCTCGCGGCCGTGAACCTCTCGGGCGTCGAGGGCACCGACAGCCTCGAGGGTGCGTACGCCGCGCTCGGCGCGGCGCTCGGCCCTGCCATCGCGACGCTCTTCGCGGTCGGCCTGCTCGCCTCGGGCCTCGCCTCGACCTCGGTCGGGGCGTACGCGGGCGCCGAGATCATGTACGGCCTGCTGCACGTGCGGGTGCCACTGCTCGCGCGCCGGCTCGTCACGCTCATCCCGGCGCTCGTGATCCTGTGGCTCGGATTCGACCCGACGCTCTCGCTCGTGCTCAGCCAGGTCGTGCTGTCGTTCGGCATCCCGTTCGCGCTCGTGCCGCTCGTCGCGCTCACCGCGAAGGCCGGGGTGCTCGGGCAGTGGCGCAACCACTGGGCGACGACCGCCGCGGGCATCGCGGCATCGGTGTTCCTCATCACCCTCAACGCGATCCTGCTCTGGCTCGTCTTCACCGGGGCGTGACGCCCGGGCCCGCCGGCTACAGGCACTTCCGCGCGACGCACCGCCCGGGGCGGCCCCGCACACGGCGTGTCGTCGGAAGTGCCTGCAACCTGCCGCGGAACTGCCGCAGTTCTTTCCGCTCGCGCAACACTCGAGGATCTTTCCGTCGCACGCGACGTCACACAGCCCGACCGCCCGAGGCGCTTCGCCTACGCTGCTGGAACTCACCGATGGAGGATCACATGTCCAGCTGGCGTCTGCGCGAGTTCCACAACGACGACCTCGACGGCATCCTGCACCTCTGGGAGGCGCAGCGGCAGTCGTCGCACGAACCGGTCTACGACCTCAGCGAGGTCATCGCGTCGTGCCAGATGGACCACGCCGTCGTCGCGGTCCACGCCGACGAGGTGATCGGCGCCGCGGTCGGCCGCGCCGCGCACGACCAGGGCTGGGTCGTCTTCTTCGCGATCGCCGACGACTGGCGCCACCAGGGCATCGGATCGGCGATGCTCGCCGCCCTCGAGAAGCGCATGGCGCCGCACGGGCTCACGAAGCTCTCTGCGCTCATCCCCGAGAACGAGAGCCGGGTCGACGCGTTCGCGAACCAGGGATTCGAGCTCAAGCACCAGCTGCGGTACTTCGAGCGCCGCATCCCGGTGCAGCGGCAGGAGCTGAGCTCGCTCGCCGAACTCGGCGGTCGCCTGCTGCCGCGCACGCTGTGGGAGTCGGTCGCGGGCATGCGCCGCGAGAAGGAGATCCTCGAGCAGCGGCTCGTGCTGCCCCTCGCCGAGCCCGACCTCGCCGAGCGCTACGGCGTCGTCCCGCCGCGCGCCGTCGTGCTGTTCGGCCCGCCCGGCACGGGAAAGACGACGTTCGCGAAGGCGATCGCATCGCGGCTCGAATGGTCGTTCGTCGAGGTCTTCCCCTCGCGCCTCGCCGCCGAGCCGGGCGGCCTCGCCGGGGCGCTGCGCGCCACGTTCACGAAGATCGCCGAGCTCGAGCACGCGGTCGTGTTCATCGACGAGGTCGAGGAGATCGCGGCGCAGCGCTCGGGCGAGCCGCCGTCGCCGCTGCAGGGCGTCACGAACGAGCTGCTGAAGATCA
Source organism: Agromyces solani (assembly GCF_058349925.1). Lineage (NCBI taxonomy): Bacteria > Bacillati > Actinomycetota > Actinomycetes > Micrococcales > Microbacteriaceae > Agromyces > Agromyces solani. Next base: position 85,925 of record NZ_JBYRER010000001.1, on the reverse strand, counting down.
TCCCGGCGTTCCGCGAGCAGCCGGGCCGACTCCTCGTGTGCGCCACGAACTTCATCCGCGCCCTCGACAGCGCGTTCCTCCGGCACGGGCGGTTCGACTACGTGATCCCCATCGGCCTCCCCGACGAGGCGGCCCGCCTCGCCATCTGGCAGCGCTACGTGCCCGACCAGGTCGCCGGGTCGGTCGACCTCGGACTGCTCGTCGAGCGCACCGCCGGCTTCTCGCCCGCCGACATCGAGTTCGCCGCGCGCAGCGCGTCGCAGCGCGCGTTCGAGACCGCGGTGCGCAACGGCTCGGCGGGCGGCGGGGATGCCTCGGCACACGCCGACGGTCCGGCCCACGCCGACGGTCCGGCCACGTCCGACTACCTCGAGGCGATCGCCGGCACCCGCACGACCGTCTCCGCCGAGACCGCCGACGCGTTCCTCGAGGACATCGAACGGCTCGCCCGGGTCTGACGGTCGGCTCGAGCCCGCGGCATCCCCGACGCCGTTCGCCGCCGTCGAACGGCGTCGCCGGCGCCTGTCGGCGCCGCGTCGGGCCCGGCCGCGGATGACGCGGCTAGGCTGGGCGCGATGCCGGCCAGCAAGAATCCCGCGATCGAGGACTACCTCAAGACGGTGTACTCCCACACCGAGTGGCAGCCCGACCCCATCACGCCCTCCCAGCTCGCGACGAAGCTCGGTGTCGCGCCGTCGAGCGTGACCGAGATGGTGAAGAAGATGGCGGCGGCGGGGCTCGTCGCGCACGTGCCGTACGGACCACTGCGCCTCACCGATGAGGGTCGCGAGCGCGCGCTGGCGGTGGTGCGCCGGCACCGGCTCATCGAGACGTGGCTCGTGAGGGAGATGGGCTATGCGTGGGACGAGGTGCACGACGAGGCCGAGGTGCTCGAGCACGCCCTGAGCGACCGGCTGCTCGAGGCGATCGACCTGCGGCTCGGCCGCCCCGCTCGCGACCCGCACGGCGACGCGATCCCGGCCGGCGACGGCACGATCGCGAGCGAGCCGTTCCTGCGCCTCGACGGTGCCCCCGCCGGGCATCGCGGGCGGGTGCTGCGCATCAGCGACCGCGACCCCGAGGTGCTGCGCGCGCTCGCGGCGGCGGGCGTCGCCCCCGGCGTCGGCATCGAGGTCACGAGCACGGATACCTCCGGCGAACGCGTGCTCGTCGCCGTGACCCCGCTCGACGCCGACGCGACGGGCGGGCGGGCGGCCGAGGCATCCCCGCTGGAGCTGTCGGCCGAGGCGGCCGCGGAGATCTGGGTGACGGGCTGACGCGGCCCTCGCGGCCGATCACCCGTTGCGGCGGTGCGGTTCCCACCACGACGTAGGCGAATCACCGGTCGGCTGTTAGCATCCGGCCGTGCGCATCCTCCGCCGGACACTGGTCGTCCTCCTCGTCATCGTGCTCGTCCTCGTGGCGGGCGCCGTCGCCGTCTACTGGTGGCAGCGCCCGATGCTGCGCACCGGCACCGGTTACGCCGCGCACAACGCCTGCGCCGTGACCGAGGTCGCCGGGCGCGACGACCCGGCGACCGACCTGCCGCCGAACCCGCTCGTGCCGTACCTGAGCGTCGACGTCGACCGCGACGAGGCTGTCACGACCGGCTCCCTCCTCGGTGTGCTGGCCGCGCAGAAGGCGTGGTTCGCGCCCGGCTTCGGCTGCACGCTCGCGGGTGACGCCCCCGACTTCGGCGAGGCGACGACCGTCACGAGCGAGGGCAACCCCTACACGGATGCCGCTCCCCTCGTCCACACGGCGGACTGGCTGTACTCGACGGCCGACCTCGAGGCGGCGATCGACCGGGCGTTCGGCAGCGAACTGTCGGCGGCCGACGCCGACGCGCTCGGTACCCGCGCCGTCGTCGTCCTGAAGGACGGCCATCTCATCGAGGAGCGCTACGCGGAGGGATTCGATGCCGACACCCCGCAGCTCGGCTGGTCGATGTCGAAGAGCGCGACCGACCTCATCGCGGGCATGCTCGTGCAGCAGGGCGCGATCTCGCTCGACGACGCGGGGCTCCGCCCCGAGTGGACCGACGGCCGTGCCGACATCACGATCGAGCACCTGCTGCGGATGACGAGCGGCCTCGAGTGGGACGAGACGTACGACCTCGGCACCCCGATCACGCAGATGCTATACAACGAGGAGGACATGGGCGGGTACGTCGCGAGCCTCCCCCTCGAGCACGAGCCCGGCACCGTGCAGGAGTACTCGAGCGGCTCGACGACCCTGCTCTGCTCGGTGCTCGCCGAGCGCACCGGCCTCGGCGCCGACCTGCCCCGGCAGACCCTGCTCGGGGCGCTCGGCCTCTCGTCGGCGACGTTCGAGCCCGACGCCGCCGGCACCCCCGTCTGCTCGTCGTACCTCTGGGCGACGCCGCGCGACTGGGCCGCGATCGGCCAGTTCGCCCTGCAGAACGGCGAGTGGAACGGCGAGCAGCTGCTGCCGGCCGACTGGATGGCGCGCTCGCTCGAGGTTGCACCGGTCGAGTCGACCGACGACCCCGGCTACGGCATGGGCTGGCGCGTCAACACGCTCGAGGACGGCAGCCTGCGCTGGCCGGGCCTGCCCGACGACACGTACTACGCCTCGGGCCATGACGGCCAGAAGGTCATCGTCGTGCCGTCGGAGGACCTCGTCGTCGTGCGCATGGGCTTCACGCCCGAGGCCGACGACGAACCGAGCGAGGTGCAACTCGTCGAGGACCTGATCGCGGTATTCGACGCCCCGGCGGCCGAGTAGCGAGCGCAGCGAGACCACGGCGGGTGGTCTCGATACGGCGCTGCGCGCCTGCTCGACCGACCGGAGACGCCGCTCTGAGGCATCCCGCCCGTCACACGCCCGTCATCGGCGCGTGACCCGCGCAGCCTAGGCTGGTGCGCATGGGACGACGTGATGAAGTCGAGTGCTGGCTGACCGACATGGACGGCGTGCTCGTGCACGAGAACCACGCCCTGCCGGGCGCCGCCGAGCTGCTGCAACAGTGGGAAGACGCCGGCACCCCGTACCTCGTGCTCACGAACAACTCGATCTTCACCGCGCGCGACCTGTCGGCCCGGCTGCGCGCGTCGGGCCTCAACGTGCCCGAGCAGCGCATCTGGACCTCGGCGCTCGCGACGGCCGACTTCCTCAAGCAGCAGCTGCCGGGCGGATCGGCGTTCGTGATCGGCGAGGCGGGCATCCTGACGGCCCTGCACGAGGCGGGCTACATCATGACGGAGACCGACCCCGACTTCGTCGTCGTCGGCGAGACGCGCAACTACTCGTTCGAGGCGATCACGAAGGCGATCCGCCTGATCAACGACGGCGCCCGGTTCATCGTCACGAACCCCGACGCCACGGGGCCGAGCGCCGACGGGCCGCTGCCGGCGACCGGCGCGATCGCCGCCCTCATCACCAAGGCGACGGGCAAGGAGCCGTACGTCGTCGGCAAGCCGAACCCGATGATGTTCCGCTCGGCGCTCAACAAGATCGGCGCCCACTCCGAGAACACCGCGATGATCGGCGACCGCATGGACACCGACATCGTCGCGGGCATCGAGGCGGGCCTGCACACCGTGCTCGTGCTCACGGGCATCAGCGACCAGGCCGAGATCGAGAAGTACCCGTTCCGGCCCGACGAGGTGCTGAAGGGCGTGTTCGAGCTCGTCGGCGACCCGGCCGAGACCGAACTCTGACGACCTGCTCGCCGTCGTCCACTCCCTCTGAAAGAGTTGGCACCATGATCGAACTCACCGATATCGACCTCGACGAGGACGGCGAGCTCAGCGCCGTCGTCGCACTGCCGGGCGACCGGCAGGTGGCCGTGCTGTTCGCGCTCGACGACGACGAGCAGCTCGACTCCGCCGAGATGCTCGCGATCGCGCAGCGCGCGCTCGCCCCGCTCACCGCCGAGGAGCTCGACCGGCTCGACGACGAGATCGTGCACGAGCTCGTCGACTCCGACTTCGAGGGCGGGGATGCCTCGCCCGAGGCATCCGACTACGCGGTGCTTCACGACGAGCTCGACCTGCAGGGCGCGATCGTCTCGAGCGATGCGACGCTCGTGCTCGTGTACGAGGCGCCCACGCAGTACGCGGGCCTCGTCATCTACGCCGAGCTCGACGAGGCGCTCCTCATCGAGGTGCTGAGCGTCGCCGAACCCGACCTCGACGACGAGGACGACGAGGACGACGACGAGCAGCCCGACGCCGACGAAGAGGTCGAACAGGGCGACTGACGCGCGCGGCGCCACGGCGTTCGAACGCCGAGCGTTGCCGTTCCGACCCGGCGTTGCCGCGGCGGCGGCTTCACCCGGTGCGAACGGCCACACTCGGCGATCGAGTGAGCGCCGCCGGACGGCTCACGCCGCGAGCGGCGCCTCCTCGGGATCGGCGTCGAGCCGTGCGCGAACCTCGGGGTCGAGGTCGAGCTCGGCGGCGCCGAGCACCTCGTCGAGCTGGGCGACGCTCGACGGCCCGGCGACGGGGATGACCGGCACCTCGCGCCCCAGCAGCCACGCGAGCGCGACCTGGTTCGGCGTCGCCCCGATCTCACGCGCGACGTCGTGCAGCAGCTCGATGCGGGCGTAGGTCGTCGGGTGGTTCACGCCGCCCCACAGCGGCTTGTCGCGGCGCGTGAACGCGCCCTGGTGCAGCGGCGAATAGGCGGTGACGGCGAGCGGCGGGCGGCCGTCGACCCCGGTGGATGCCGCGTACGAGAGCAGTTCGGGCGTCACGAAGTTCTGCCGGCCGAGCTTCGGCACGGGATAGACGTAGCTGTACTGCTGCTGCACGAGCCCGTAGGGCGCGACGCCCTGGCGAATCGCCTCCTCGCGCGCCTCGACGATGCGCCAGAGCGCGACGTTCGAGATGCCCGAGATTTCGATGAGCCCCTCCTCCTGGAGGGCGCCGAAGGCGCCGACGGTCTCGGCGATCGGCGTCTCGAGGTCGTCGACGTGCCCGTAGACGGCGTCGATGTGCTCGACGCCGAGGTGCTTGGCGCTCTCGCGGACCTCCCGGTCGACGGTCGCGGCGCCGAGGCCCTGGAAGTTCGTCGGCGGGGTGTTCGAGAGGGGCAGCGCCGGGTCCTTCTTCGCGGCGCCGACCTTCGTCGCGATGCGCACCCGGTCGCGCACGCCGCGGCTCCGGAGCCAGCGCCCGATCAGGTCTTCGCTGTCGCGGCCGTAGCCGCCGTCCCAGACGCTGTAGTTGTTGGCGGTGTCGATGAACGTGCCGCCGGCCTCGACGAACCGGTCGAGGATCGCGAACGACGTCGCTTCGTCGATCTTGGTGCCCATCTGCATGGTGCCGAGGCAGATCGTCGAGACGTCGAAGTTCGTGCGGCCGTTGCCGATCGTGCGGTATCGCATGGGGTGCTCCTTCATCGTGGGGTTGACGGTTTCGAGCGTACGAATCGATCGGCTCGGGCATACACTCCAATCAGAAGCCTTTCGACCAGACCAATCGAGAGACCGGATGCCTCGATCCAGCGCCGCTCACGGCCCGACCCTCGCGTGGGAGACCCTGCTCGACCTCGGCTCGGGGCCCGCGCCGCTCCGCGACCGGCTCGAACGGGCGATCCGCGAGGCGGTCGCGAACGGCCGGGCGCCCGCGGGCGCGGCGCTGCCGCCGAGCCGCACCCTCGCCGAGACCCTCGGCGTCTCGCGGTGGGTCGTGACGGAAGCCTACGGGCAGCTCGTCGCCGAGGGGTTCCTCGAGGCGACGGTCGGCTCGGGTACCCGCGTTCCGGCTCGCGCTGTGGCAGGCATCGGTGGCCGAGTAGCGACGGAGGAGCGCATCGAGACCTCGTCGCACGGTCTCGATACGCGTGCTCCTTCGTCGCTCGCCACTCGACCACCGGCGGCGGACGGACTGCGCGGCGAGTACCGCCGGCCCCGGTTCGACCTGGGCCCGGGCGTGCCCGACCTCCGGCACGTGCCGCGGGCGCGGTGGGCGGCCGCCGTGCGGGGCGCACTCGAGGTGCTGCCCGACGCCGAGCTCACGGTCGTCGACCGGCTCGGGCACCCCGCAGCGCGCATCGCGGTCGCCGCGTACCTCGAACGTTCGCGCCGAGCCGTCGCCGCACCCGACGACGTCGTCATCACCCACAGCGCGACCGACGGCATGACCGCGGTCGTCGCAGGCCTCCGCGCCGCGGGGCACTCGGCGATCGTCGTCGAGGATCCGAGCTGGTCGAAGCTGCGCGAGGTCGCCGCAGCCGCCGGGCTCACCCCCGTGCCGGTCGCGGTCGACGCCGACGGCATCGATGTCGACGCGCTCGAGCAGGCGGCGCGTCGAACCGGCGCTCGCGCCGCACTCATCACGCCCGCCCACCAGTTCCCGACGGGCGCCGCGCTCTCGCCCACCCGCCGCGACGCGATCGTTCGCTGGGCGCGCGAGGTCGACGGCGCGCTCATCGAGGACGACTACGACGCCGAGTTCCGGTACGACCGCCGGCCGATCGCCGCGCTGCAGGGCCTCGCGCCCGACCGGGTCGTCCTCGTGGGCTCGCTCTCGAAGTCGATGGCGCAGGCGTTCGGGCTCGGCTGGGCGCTCATGCCGCCCGCGCTCCGCGAGCGGGTGCGCCTGGCCGAGCGCCCCCGGCCCTCGACCCTCGAGCAGGTCGCGCTCGCGCGGTTCATCGAGGCGGGCGACCTCGAGCGGCACCTGCGGGCCGCCCGCGGGAGGTTCCGCCGGCGCCGCGCCGCACTGCTCGCCGCGCTCGCGCGGGAGCTGCCCGAACTCGCCGTGACGGGCATCGCCGCAGGCATGCACGCCGTGCTCGAGCTGCCACGCGGTGTGCGTGCGAGCGACGTCTCAGCCGCGGCGGCGAACGCCGAGCTCGCGGTCGCCGACCTCACCCGCTATCGCGCGTCGGGCGAGCGCACGATGCAGGAGGCGCTCGTCGTCGGCTACGGCAACCTCTCCGACGCGCTCGTCGACGAGGCGATCGCGCGACTGGCGCGAGTCATCCGATCGCGCGTGTGAGCGCGTCGCCCGGCTCGTTCAAGCCGCCGTGTGTTGCCGTTTCGGCCGAAGGGTGCCGCCGCAGGTGCCACGCTCGGCCGATACGGCAACACTCGCGTCACTCCCGCCCTCGCAGGCTCGCACGGAAGCGTCAGGGCGCGAGCTCGAGCTCGTGCCCGCGGTCCCACGGCTCGGCCCACCCGAGCCGATCGAGCAGCGTGTCGAGCACGAGCGCCGTGAACCCCCAGACGAGGTGCTGCCGGCCGCCGACCGTGGGCAGGAACGCGGGGCCGCGCCACTCGTGCCCGTCGCGGCGCAGCACCGTCGTGTACCGGTTCGCCGGGTCGACGAGGTCGGCGACCGGCGTGCGGAAGACCGCCGACGACTCGGCGACGTCGACCACGCCGACGGGCGACGGTGCGCGCCACCAGCCGAGCACGGGCGTCACCATGTGGCCCGAATAGGGCACCGAGAGCGGCGCGAGCGTGCCGAGCACGTCGACGCCCGCCGTGTCGAGCCCCGTCTCTTCACGGGCCTCTCGCAGCGCCGCGTCGACGACGTCGCGGTCGCCCGGGTCGACCCGGCCGCCCGGGAACGCCACCTGCCCCGCGTGCGAGCGCAGCGTCTCCGCCCGCGCGAGCAGCAGCACGTCGAGGTCGCGCGACACCGCGCGATCGCGGGCGACGTGCTCGCTCGGCAGCTCGTCGAGCACACCGAACAGGATCAGCACGGCGGCGTCGCGGTACTCGATCTCGCCGAACTCGGCGCCGTCGCGCCAGTCGGTGAAGAGCTCCGCATCGTCGACGAGGGCCGCGAGCTCGTCTCGCGCCGGTGCGGATCGTCGTGCGGTCACCCTCCCGAGGCTACCCCGCGCAACCGACACCGCGACCGGGTCGAGTGCGGCGGCCCGCTTCGGCGACCCGCGGTGAGCTCAGCCGAGCCGCGCGAGGGATGCCTCGACGAGCGCCCAGAACCGGTCGACGTCGAGGTCGACGGCGACGAACGCGTTCGGCTCGCGGCGGAGCATCCCGTCGAAGTCGACGCTCGTCGCGCCGAGCGTCTCGGTGCCGTGCAGCTCGACGTCGAGCCGGGTGCGTCGCAGCGCGACGGAGTCGGGGTCGGCGAGCACCGCGACGGCGACGGGGTCGTGCAGCGGCCCCTCGGGCATGCCGAAGACCTCGTCGTTCGTGCGGCAGAAGAAGTCGAGCAGCTCGCCCGCGAACGCGGCGGTGCGGTTGCCCGCGCTCGAGAGTCGATCGCGCACGGCGGGGGTGACGAGCGCGCGATGCGTCACGTTGAGCCCGACCATCGTGAACCGCACCCCGCTCCGCACGACGAGGTCGAGCGCCTCGGGGTCGACGAGCGCATTGAACTCGGCGTACGGCGTCGCGTTGCCGCGGTCGGTGGAGCCGCCCATCCAGACGACCTCGCGGATGCGATCGGCGAGCTCGGGCCGGTCGCGCAGCAGCACGGCGACATTCGTGATCGGACCGGTCGCGACGATCGCGACGGGCTCGGCGGCGGCGAGCAGGGTGTCGGCCATGAGCTCGGTCGCGGTGCGCTCGTCGAGCGGCACGGTCGGCTCGGGCAGCACCGGCCCGCCGAGCCCGTTCTCGCCGTGGATCCACTCGGCCGTCTGCAGCACCCGGGCGATCGGACCGGTCGCACCGGCAGCGACCGGAACGCCCTCCACGCCGGCGACCGTGAGGGCGATGCGGGCGTTGCGGCTCGTGTGCTCGAGCGGCACGTTGCCGCCGACCGTCGTGACGGCGCGCAGGTCGAGCAGGGGATGCCCCGCGGCGAGCCACAGCGCGAAGACGTCGTCATGTCCCGGGTCGCAGTCGAGGATGACCGGTATCGGCACGGTGGAACCTTCCTTCGGAGTCGTGACGGACTCGACCGCCTCAGGAGTCGGTGAGCTCGGCGGCGGCGAGCACCGCGGCGCGCGGGGCGTAGGAGTCGACGGTCCCCCGCGCCTGCACGGAGAGCGACCCGGCGGCCACCGCGATGCGGAGGGCCTCGCCGAGGGACCGCCCCTCGGCGAGGAAGGCCGCCAGGGTTCCCGTGAACCCGTCGCCGGCGCCGGTCGAGTCGACCGCGTCGACCTTCGACGCGGGCGCCGTCCAGGTGCCGTCCGCCGAGGCGGCCACGGCGCCCGCGGCGCCGAGCGTGATCACGACCGAGCGTGCGAGACCGCCCACCGCGTCGGCGGCGAGCGATGCCCACAGGTCGAGGGATGCCTCGGCAGGGGCATCCGCGCCGATGCCGACCGCACGCGCCTCGTGCTCGTTGACCACGAGCGGATCGCAGACGGCGAGCGTCGATGCCGCGACCGGTGCGGGCGGCGCGAGGTTCAGCACGAACCGGGCGCGGGCGTCGGTCGAGACCTCGGCGAGCCGGTCGATCGTGTCGACGGGCACCTCGCCCTGCGTGAGCACGATCCGCGCGCCGGCGATGCGATCGCGTTCGATGTCGACGACCTCCGGTGTGAGCGAGGCGTTCGCGCCGGGCGTGACGATGACGGTGTTCTCGCCGGAGTCGGCGACGGTGATCTGGGCCACGCCCGTCGGGACGTCCGGCACGCGCTCGATCGCGTCGAGCGGCAGGCCGAATCGGCCGAGCGCAGCGAGCGCGAAGTCGCCGCTCGCGTCGTCACCGACCCTGGCGACGAGCTCGACGGCGGCGCCGGCGACGTGCGCGGCGACGGCCTGGTTCGAACCCTTGCCGCCGAGGGCGACGACGAAGCTGTGCGCCGTGACGGTCTCACCGGGCTCGGGGAACCCGGCGACGTAGCTCGTGGAGTCGACGTTCAGCGACCCCACGACGACGAGTGCGCCGGCCCCGACCGCCATGTCAGGCGGCGGGCCCGGGGCCGGCGATGCTCACGGTCAGCTTCTCGCCGCTCGAGCGGCTCGCGAAGCAGTAGTAGTCGCGCGCTCCGGCGTCCCACTGCTCGGCGTCGGCCGGGTAGGCGCCCTGCACCTGCAGGTCGGTCATGCCCGACACGTTCTCGACGGCGATCACGCCGGGCGCGGTGCACAGGAGGTTCATCTGCGAGGCGAGTTCGGCGTCGCCGGGGTACGCGGCCCCCGCGTCGCCCGGGAGGGTGCCGCGGTAGACGAGCTGCGCCGCGTGCGGCGTCGCGCAGTCGACGACCGTGAACTCCTGCTGCCAGGCGTCGGTGTACGGGTCGACGCACTCGCCGCCGTAGAGCGTGTCCCAGGCGTGCACGCCGGCGGGCTGCGGCGCGGTCGGCTCGGGCGCCGCGGTCTCGCTCGCGGAGGCCGACGGGGATCCGGACGTCGGCGACGCATCGCCTCCGCCCGCCGTGAGCTGCGTGCCGAGGTAGAAGAGCCCGGCGATCACGAGGACGGCGACGAGGCCGCCGGCGATCCAGAGCAGCAGGCGGATGCCGCGGCGGTGGTCGTCTCCCCCGGAGCCGCCCGTACTCGACGATCCGGGTCCCTTGCCCGCACCGCCGTTCGAATCGGCGTTCCAGCCCGAGCCGCCGGTGCCGCCGGCGCCCGACGAACCGCCGCGGACCGGACCGGAGCCGCCTGTCGACCCACCGGCCGAGGCGCCGCCCGCGAAGGCGAACGCACCGCCGGCACCGCCGGCGCCGCCGGCGACCGGGCCGGCCGCCGCGCCGGCACCGAAGGCGGGCATGAGTGCCGTCGCCGCAGCGGGCTGCGACCCGGCCTGCGCTTCGAAGGCGCCGATCATGGGCTGCGGAGCCGTCGCGGGTGAGAAGCCGAAGAGCACCTGCAGGCCGTCGGTGACCGGCTTCACCGGCTCGTCGCTGGTCGGTGCGACATCGAAGGGCGTCGTCGCGTCGTACGCGGATGCCTCGGCCGGCTGCGCGGCGAAGCCCGGGATGTCGGAGCCGGAGTCGGCCACGAGACCGGTCGGTGCGGGCTCGTCGGCCGAGGCGGCCCACTCGTCGCTCGCGGCTTCGTCGGCGGCGTGGTCGTCGTCGAACGCGGCGTACGCAGCGGGAGCGGCGAGGCCCGCCAGGCTGGCGGCGGAGGCGTCGAAGCCGAAGGCCGTGTCCTCGTCCTCCGCCGGGTCGTGCCGGTCGGAGGGCTCGGCCTCGAACGGCGAGGCGGAGTCGTCGAACGGCTCGGCCCCGGCTTGCGCCCACGGAGCGGTCATCGGTGCCGGCTCGGCTCGACCGACGACGGCGGCCGTCGATGCGGCCTCGGTCGTCGCGGCGAGGATCGCCGAGACGGAACCCGCCGACTCTGCGCGCGGATCCTCCGCCGAGGGGTCGGGGGTGAGGTTCCAGAAGTAGCCGGTCTCGGCGAGCTCGCGCGCGACCGGCGATTCGTCGTCCTCATCGTCGACCTCGTCGTCGCGACGGCTGCGGCCGAAGAGCCGCAGGCGCCCGCGCGGCTCGTCATCGTCGGGCACCGTTCCCGCTTCCGCGTCGTCGGTGGTGTCCCCGTCATCGTCGAAGGAGAGGCCGAGGGTACCGAGGCCACCGGTCGCGGCAGGAAGCGGCGACGGAGCGGCCGCTGCGGGCGTCGCGGCCGCTGCCGCCGCAGCCGCTGCGGCCGCTGCGAACGCCGCCGTCCCGACGATCGGAATGGCAGCCGCAGGCGGATCGACTTCGGCGCTGGGGCTCGACGAACGGCCGAGTGCCGCGAGGAGGTCGTCGACGGGCTCGGCCGGGGGAATCGGCGCGGGCGTGCGGGGCTCTGCGGCGAACGCCGGGAACGGCGGACGCGACGGCGCAACGGGCTCGTCGAGGATCGACGGCGTCGCGTCGGCGACGACGGGCAGCTCGGGCTGCGCGGTCGGCTGCGGCCCGGTCGGCGGCAGGGGCGCGGCGGACACGACGGGGAACATCGCCGTTCGCGTGTCGAGCGCGGCATTCCGGTCGTACGGCTGCTCGAGCTCCTCGGCGAAGGCGTCGAAGCGGCTGCGTGCCGGTCGCACGGGCTCGGGCGTCTCCGCCGGCGACTCGGACGCGTACGGCTCGGGCGCCCGCATCACCGGGCCCGGTACGAGCGGCTCGGCGGCCGGTGCCTGCGGCACCGCTGCGAACGGCTCGACCGACTGGGGCTGGGGCGCGAAGAACGCCGCCGTCTCCGGCTCGGGCTCCTGAACCGGCGCCGAATCGAAGAACGCGATCGCCTCTGGCTGGGATGCGATCGGCGCCGGCGCGACCGGCTCGGGCGCGACGGGCTCGGCACCCCCGGCGGCATGGGCTGCCGGCTCCGAGTCGTTGAGGGCGGCCCAGAGCTCGGCGTCGTAGCTCGCGGCGGGCTGCGGGGCGGGCGCCGCGCCCCAGCCGGCCGGCGCCTCGGGCGGCGCGGTGGGGTGCTGCACCGGGATACCGCCCACCGGCGTGAACGAGCTCCGGGCGACCGCCGGCGCCGAGTAACCGGCGAACGGGTCGGTCGCGTCGACCACCGGCGAAGTCGCGTCGACCACCGGCGATGCGGCGTCGACCACCGGCGAAGCGACGTCGGGAGCCGGCGAGGCGGGCACCACCGGTGCGCCGGCCTCGGCGACGGGCGTGCTGCTCGGCTCCGACGCGGTGAGCGCCGACGACTCCTGCGAGAGCCGCTGGAACGCCTCGCGGAGTTCGGCCTCCGAACGGGCCTCCTGCTCGCCCCACGTGAGCGCGAAGGGAGCGGTCGGGGTGACCGGGCCGGGCGGCGTGGCGGGCGCGGCGTCGGTCGGTGCGGGCGCGACCGCGTCGGGCGCGGCGCCCCATGCCGTCTCCGCGACGGGGGCGTTCCACCCGGGCTGGGCGGTCGGATTCAGCGGGGCGGCAGGCGTCGCCGGCGTGGATGCCGCGGGCGCGTTCCACGCGGGCGGTGCGGCGGGCTCGTTCCAGGTCGGCAGCGGCGAAGCGGGCGGCGCGGCCGGGGCGACCGGACGGTTGGTCCCACCGCCGACCGGCGGCTCGACCGCCGTCAGACGCTCCGTCGGCGCCGGCGGGTCGACGACGAACGGCGGCGCCCACGGCTCGGGCGCGGGTGCCGGAGCGGGCGCGGCGGCCGGCGCCACGGGCTCGGCGGGCGCACCGACGACCGGAAGCGCACGGGTCGCCGTGTCGCGTGCGGCGGGCGGCTCCGCGAGCGAGAACCAGTCGAGCACCTCGTCATGCCGGGACGGCGCGGCGGATGCGGCGGGCGGCGGCGCGACGGCGGGTCGGACGGGCGCGGGCGGGGTCGGCTGCGGCGCGGCCGGCGGCATCACCGGCTGGGCGGCGACCTGCGGCAGGGGAGCCGTCGGCGTCGCGGGCGCGTCGGCCCCGCCCGCGAGCTGCGCGAGCAGCCAGTCGGCGCCGTCGTCGAATCCCTGCCGCTGGTTCATCAGGCCAGGCCCAGGTCTTCGAGCCCGATGGCGTACAGGTAGGGAACCCCCTCGGCCTCGATGACCTCGCGGGCGCCCGTGGCGCGGTCGACGACGACCGCGACGGCGACGACCTCGGCACCGACCTTGCGCAGCGCCTCGATCGCCTTGAGCGGCGAGCCGCCGGTGGTCGACGTGTCCTCGAGCACGATCACGCGCTTGCCGGCGAGTTCGGGACCCTCGACCTGCTTGCCGCGGCCGTGGTCCTTCGGCTCCTTGCGCACGACGAACGCGTCGTACGCGAGACCGCGCGCGGCGCCCTGGTGCAGGATCGCCGAGGCGATCGGGTCGGCGCCCATCGTCATGCCGCCCACGGCGGCCACATCGGGGATGTCGGCGATCACGTCGAGCATGACCTGCCCGATGAGCGGAGCGACGCGGTGGTCGAGGCTCACCTTGCGGAGATCGACGTAATAGGTCGCCTTCTTGCCGCTCGTGAGCGTGAAATCGCCGTGGAACACGGCCTCGGCCGAGATGTGCTCGATGAGCTTGCGGCGGGTGTCTGCGTCGTGCGTGGTCACCCGCAATACTTTACGGCCCGCCTGCCTGAGAGGAAGGGGTGGAACCCGATGACGCCTCGCCGGCCGCCCGCCGCGAGGCATCCGAAGACCGCTCGTCGCCGTCGTCGCGGCGCCGCCGCCGACGCCCGCCGCCCCACAGCGAACGCGGCGTCCCCGGCACGAGGCGCGCCCAGAACGGCGGCTCCTGCTCCTCGGCGAGCGCGGCCGGCACGTCGATGTGGAACTCCGCGAGCTCCTCGGCGCCGTGGTGGACCACCCGGTACAGCGCGGTGCCGATGAGCACGCCGAGCGCGATCGACATGATCGCGGTCAGGGCCGCGGCGAAGTCCTCGAGGCCGCTCGACGTGCCGACGGCCTCGGTGAGGCCGACGAGACCCGCCGCCCCCGGCACGAGCAGCCAGAACCCCGGCAGGAACGTGAGCTGCGACGGCGCACCGTGGGGCAGCGACGCGATCCACAGCACCACGGGCGTCATCGCGAGGGCGCCGACGAACCCGCTCACGGTCGAGCCGAGCAGCACCGTGCCGACGGTCTGCCCCGTGTAGGCCACCGCCAGCACGAGCAGGACCCAGCCGAACGTGCGCGGGGGCGCCGAGAAGTGCAGGTAGTTGCCGATCGCGAAGAGCAGGACGCCCGCGATCGCGGCCCACCACGGGAAGGGCGCGGATGCCTCCAGCGCCGCGTAGCTCGAACTCGCGACGCCGACGACGGTTCCGGCGGCGAGGATGCCGAAGGCGAGCAGGGCGAGCTGCACGAGGCCGAAGACGAGCCGGGAGCCGCCCGAGAGCATCTGGCCGACCGCGAGCTCGGCGACCGCGGTCGTCAGCACCCCGCCCGGCAGGAACGTCGCGAGCGGGGCGATGAGCAGCCGGATCGGATCGCCGATCTCCACGTACGGCGCGATGAGGAACACGACGAGCGCCGAGGCGAACGCGGCGAAGACCGGGAAGACGAGCTGGAGGGTCGGCGAGCGCACGAGCTTCGCGAGCCCGACGAACGCGCCCAGCCCGAACGCGATGAGGGCGCCCTGCCAGGTCGGCGTCAGCAGCAGGGCGAGCCCGGTCACGAGGATCGCGTGGCCGAGCGTGCGCACGAACCACCTGTGCCGAGGCTTCATCGCACCGATCTCGTTGAGTCGGCGGATCCCGTCGAGCGGGGTGATCGCGGCCCGCTCGGCGGTGCCGATGAGCGTGTAGAGCTCGGCGATCTGGTCGAACCGGAACGACGCGTTGACCGCCGACCGCACCGCGACGTGCCCCTTCTCGCCCACGCCGGTCTGCACGACGATCGCGGTCGGCAGGACGATGACGTCGGTGTCGTCGCGACCGTACGCCCTCGAGATCCGCACGAGCGTCTCGTGGATGACGGCCACCGACTCGGCCGCGGCGTTCATCCCCTCGGCAAGCCCGAGCAGGAACGTGCGGAGGAGGTCGCGGTCCGCGGCGTCGGTCTCGGCCATCGGCGACCCGTCAGACCACCACGAACGACAGCAGGACGCCCACGATGATCGCCGAGACGACGTACACGAGATTCGGGAGCTGGAACGAGTGGTCGAACACGAACTTGCCGAGCTTCGTGGTGCCCGTCTGGTCGAACGCCGCGGTCGCCACCTGCGACCCGTTGGCGGGCAGCGTGTACATGCCCATGGCCGAGGGCCAGAGCCCGACGATGAGGGAGGCCGGCAGGCCGATCGCGAGGCCGATCGGCACGATCGCGTTCGTCGCACTCGACTGGCTCGTCGTCAGCATCGCGACGAGGAAGAGGGCGAGGGCGAACAGGAGCGCCCCGATGAAGGCCGACGAGCCCGAGACCAGCGACCCGAGGCCGTCGACGATGAGGTCGTTGTTGTACGCGACGAACGTGTTCGCGAGCCACGCGATGCCGAACAGCGCGAACGCTCCGACCATGCCGGCGGGGAACGTCGACTGCTTCGGCACGTCGGCCGACTTGACCTTGCAGAACACGAAGATGAGGGCCGCGATGACGCCCATCGTGACCTCGATGATGACCGTCACCGACACGCGCACCGGGTCGCCCGCGTCATCGGTGCCGATGATCGGCCGCAGCCCCTCGAAGAGACCCATCAGCACGATGAACCCGACCCCCGCCAGGAAGATCGACGCCGACAGCACCGCGGTCTTCGGCAGCTTGCGCTCGGTGGTGTCCTCGGCGGGCGGCTTCACGAGGTGCTCGGCGAGTCGACGCTGGTACTCGGGGTCGTTCTCGAGGTCCTTGCCGTGCCGCACCATGACGAGGGAGGCGAGGAAGAGGCCGATGATCGACGCGGGCCACATGATGAGCAGCACCTGGCCGAGGTCGACGCCGCTCGGGGCGAGGAGCACGACGAGCGACGCCGTCGCCGCCGAGACCGGGCTGCAGAGGATGCCGACCTGCGACGCGACGGCGGAGACCGACAGCGCCCGCTCCGGGCGGATCTTCTGGTCGTACGAGACGTCGTAGATCACGGGGAGGAGCGGATAGAAGATGTTGCCGGTGCCCGCACCGACGGTGAAGAGGAACGACATCGCCGGTGCGAGGAAGACGACGCTCTTCGGCCGCGACTTGATCGCCTTCGCCGCGACCGACACCATCCAGTCGATGCCGCCGGCCGCCTGCATGACGGAGGCGGCGGTGATGACCGTGAGCACGATGAACACCGCGTCGACGGGCGCATTGCCGGGCGGGGTGTTGAACCCGAAGACGAGCACCGCGACGCCGACGAGGCCCCAGACGCCGAGCCCGATCCCGCTCGTGCGGGTGCCCATGAAGATCGCGAGGACGACGACGATCAGCTGGGCGACGAGGATCCAGACGTTGTCGTTCATGCGCTCGGCCCCCGCGTGATCGGTCCGGTCGGTTCGAGCACCCGCACGGGCAACGGCGTCTCGACGATCTCGCCGTCGACCGCCTCGACCCGGAGCGCGAGCGGCGGGTCGACCGGGCTGATCGCCGTCACGAACTCCTGGTTCTCGAAGTGCAGCGACTGCAGATTGCCGACCGCGTAGCCGGTGGCGAGCTCACCCGACTTCAGCGCGGCGTGGAACAGCGGTTGCCGCTGGTCCTCCGCGTCGTAATGGGGGCAGAAGCTGCCGTGCAGGAACCCCAGGCCCTCGGGCAGCACCTGCAGCGTGGGGCCGTAGCTGTCGGTGGTGCCGCCCTCGAACCAGCAGATGCCACCGGCCGAGCCGCCCGTGAAGACGACGTTCGAGGCGGGGTCGTCCCACATCTCTCGCATGATCTCGTCGAGGCCCTGCCGCCGCCACACGTCGAGCATGTTCGCCGTGTTGCCGCCGCCGACGTGGATGACGTCGAAGCCCTTCACGAAGCCGGCGAGGTCGTCGAGGTCGCGGTGGAACAGGGTGAGGTGGTGCGGTGCGCACCGGTCGGAGTCGTAGGTCTTGTAGAAGCTCAAGGTGTAGGCCTGCTCGTCACCGGTCGCGGTGCCGACGAACAGCACTCGCGGGCGCTCCTTGCCGGTGAGCTGCAGGATGTAGTCGTGCGTCGGGTCGTTGCGACGCTCCATCATGGCCTTGCCGGCCCCCGTCGCCACCACGTGCGCCATCGCGTCCCCCTCGCTGCTGCCTGCCCTGCGGTCACGCTATCGGGCGGGAGCGCCGTCGGTCGAGTAGGCGCGCAGCGCCGTATCGAGACCACGGTGGCCCCGTCGGTCGAGTAGGCGCGCAGCGCCGTGTCGAGACCACGGATGCGGCGGTCTCGACACGCCTCCTGCGTCCCCACCCGACCGACGATGCAGAAGGGCCGCCCCGCGGGGTGTCCCTCCCCCGCGCGGCGGCCCTGCACGCCCCGGAGAACGGACCTCCGGGGTGTTCGCGGCACTCAGACGGTGCGCGCGAACGTCTCGCGCGGCTGGCGGCGGTAGCCGTCGCGCGCGGTGACCATGATCGAGCCGGCGACGGCCACGACCGAGACGACACTGAGCAGAACGATGACGCTGATCACGATGGATCCCTTCGGAAGAACGATGCGGTTGAGTCGAGCGACCCTGCACCGTTGCACCCGTTCGACGCCTCAATTCTCTCGCCCGGAACTATTCAGCACAAGCTCACAATGCTACATCGACGATGTAGTATTGCTACATGGATGTCCGACGACTCGACCTGCTCCGCGAACTCGCCGAGCGCGGCAGCGTGACGGCGGTGGCCGAGGCGACCGGGCGCACCCCGTCCGCGGTCTCCCAGCAGCTGAAGGTGCTCGAGCGCGAGGCGGGCATGCCGCTCACGGCGCGCAGCGGCCGCGGTGTCGTGCTCACGAGCGCCGGGCACGCGCTCGCCCGCAGCGCGGCCGACGTCGCGATCGCGATCGAGCGCGCGACCGCCCTGTGGGACGAGTTCCGCAACGACCCCTCGGGCGAGGTGACGTTGCTCACCTTCCCGACGATCGGCGCGACCCTGCTGCCTTCGGTGCTCATCGAGCTCGCCGACGTCGCGGGCCTGGTCGTGCACGCCACCGACCTCGACCCCGAACTCGCCGAGTTCGGGGACCTCACGGCCGATCACGACATCGTGCTCGCGCACACGATGCCGGGCATGCTGCCCTGGGGCGGTCGGGGCCTCAAGGTCGTGCCGCTGCTCGCCGAGCCCCTCGACATCGGCCTGCCCGCGAACCACCGGCTCGCGGCGCGCGCCTCCGTCACCCCCGCCGACCTCGTCGACGAGAACTGGCTCGGCGTGCCGCCCGGCTTCCCGTTCGAGCGCATCCTGCACGCGATCGAACAGCAGGCCGGCCGCCGCGCCGTCGTGAGCCAGCGGTTCAGCGACATGCGCATCATGGAGGCGTTCATCGAGGCCGGGCTCGGCATCGCGTTCGTACCGCGGTACACGTCGGGCGCCGTGCCCGACTCGATCGTGCTGAAGCCGCTGCGCGGCGTCGCGAGCGCCCGCCAGATCGTCGCGCTCGTGCGCCCCGACGTCGCCGAGCGCCTCGCGGTGCGCACCGTGCTCGACGTGCTCGTCACCCAGGCGGCGCGGCTCGAGCAGCAGCACCTCGAGATCGACCTGTGACGCAACAGGGCCAGCCCTGATCCCGGATGCCGCGGCCGCCGCTAGGCTCCGTCCATGCCGCGCTCATCCGCACGCCCCGCCGTAGTCGCCGCCGTCGCGTTCGTCGCGCTCGTCGCGCTGAGCGGGTGCACGCCGTCCGCCCCGACGACTGAATCGCCTACACCGGCCACCGAATCGGCGAGTGCACCGCCGACCGAGAGCACGGCTCCCGCCGCGGCATCCATCGGGATCTCGGCCGAGGCGATCACGGTGCTCGCGGCCGACGGCGCAGTCATCGAGAGCTACGACTACTTCCAGCCGACCGACGAGGTCGTGGCGGGGCTCAGCGAAGTGCTCGGCGCGCCCGTCGACACCCCGCACCCGGGCGGACTGGAGACGCCTCCCGGCATCGAGCACGTCTGGGACGGCCTGCGCCTCTACGACTCCGAGACGCCGGGCACGGTCCCCGACATCCCCAACCACTGGGTGTTCGTCGACTCGACGACCGCCGGCGGCCTGCCCATCGGCTCGGCGCCCGGAATCGGCTCGGCCGACGGCGTACAGGTCGGAGACCCGTTGTCGTCCGCGACGATCGGCATCACCTCGGACCCCGCCTACACCGAGCCGTCGACGGGACTCAGCACCGTCGTCTCCCGGATCGGCACGGTCGAGATTCCGCCGAACCCCTCGGCGCCGGGCGACCGCCACTTCTTCGTGCTCGTGCTGAGCGACGCCGACACCGGCGAGATCACGCGGCTCAACGCACCGGCCAGCGACTTCGGCGTCTGACGTCGGCCACGAGGCATCCGCGCTCAGGACCCCGAGTCGGGTTCGAGGTCGTACGCGAGCACGAGGCTGCCCATCGCGGTGGTGTCGAAGCCGGTCAGCACGAGCGGGCGCGGGCTCGCGAGCTCGCCGAAGAGCCGCTTGCCCGACCCGAGGATGAGCGGATGCACGAACAGCCGCAAGCCGTCGATCAGCCCGTCCCGGAGGAGCGCGCGCACGAGCACGCCGCTGCCGAGGACCGCGATGTCGCCGTCGCCGTCGCGCTTCAGGGTGCGGACCCCGTCGCCGAGATCACCGGTCAGGGCCCGGGTGTTCGCCCATCCGAACTCCGTCGCGGTGCTCGTGGCGACGTGCTTGACCGTGGCGTTCAGGTGGGCGGCCATCGGGTTCTCGTCCGGCACGGACGGCCAGAAGGCGGCCATCTTCTCGTACGTCCTCCTCCCGAACAGGTAGGCGGTCGTGCGATCGAGCCCACCGGACGCAGTGGAGGCGTGGATCGCATCGGCGTAGGGTGCTCCCCATCCGCCGTGCTCGAAGCCGCCCTCGCGATCCTCGTCGGGCGAGCCGAGCCCCTGCATCACTCCATCGACCGAGAGGAACTCGATCGCGATCAGTCTGCGCATCAGGTACTCCTTCCACGATCGAGTCTCCCGATGCGCGGCGCGCGCGGCTTGAAGGAAATCGACCGACGTGACGTACGGCACGATGCTCGAGAACGCCGCCCCGGGACCGACCCTGGTGCGGCATCGGTGCACCCGCGGCTCGCCGGCCTCGTCGCCGGCATCGTCGGCCACGACGAACGCTCGGATCACCCCGTCGTCCGCCGCCAGGTCGCGGGCAGCCTGATCCCGCTGGTGCTTTCGTTCGGGCCGGCGCTCGACGTGGTCGACCTCAGCGCGGGCGACGGGGTCGGTCGGCACACCTCGTTCGTCGCCGGCATCATGCCAGGCCACGCGACCACCTCGTTCGAGGCCGAACAGCACTGCCTGCAGGTCTACCTCACCCCGCTCGGCGTCTCCCGCCTTCTCGGCGTGCCCGGGCGCGAGCTCGCGGCGCGGGTCGTCGACCTCTCCGACGCGGTCCCGCGCCTCGATGACGTCCTCGTCGAGCAGTTGTGGGCCGCCCGCAGCTGGCCGCGCCGCTTCGCGCTCATCGATCGGGTGCTGTTCGACCTGCTCGACGCGGGCCGGCCCACCGATTCCTTCGTCGACTGGATGTGGCGGCAGATCGACCGGTCCGGCGGGCAGGTGCGGATCGGGGAACTCGTCGAGCAGACCGGATGGAGCCAGCGCCACGCGACCTCGCGATTCACGGAGCAGGTCGGGATCGGGCCGAAGGCGGCCGCGAGCCTCGTGCGGTTCGAGCGCGCCGCGGGCGCGCTCCGGGAACTGCCCGCCGCCGAGGTGGCGGCCCGCTTCGGATTCGCGGATCAGAGCCACCTCGTCCGCGAGGTCCGGCGGTACGCGGGATTGACCCCGACCGAGCTCCTCCGGACCGGACCGACCACGGCGCAGGCCGCGATCGGATGATGACGGGGCGGCCGCGCGGAATCCGCGCCCGGCGGCGACGGCATTGGCGATCGCCCACCGGCCGGGCACCCGGCTCGACGCCGACGCGAGAGGACATCGTCAAGGCCCGCGCGCGGCCGTGGCGCGCCCGGTAGGCTCCGGCACCATGGCCGATGACGCGATCCTCCTCGACGTGACCGACGGGCTCGCCCGCATCACCCTCAACCGCCCCGCCCGCCTGAACGCGGTCGACCCCGACGCGATCGGCCGCTGGCAGGCGATCGCGCACGAGGTCGCCGAGCGCGACGACGTGGGCGCGGTGCTGCTGGATGCCTCGGGGCGGGCGTTCTGCGCGGGCGGCGACGTCGTCGCGATGTCGGAGCTCGCCGCCGCGGGCGGCGATGCGGCAACCGTCATCACGGCCCTCGCCGACCGCATCCACGACGGGCACCTGACGCTGCGCGAATGCGCGAAGCCGATCGTCGCCGCGGTGCAGGGGCCGGTCGCGGGCGGCGGCCTCGGCTTCATGCTCGTCGCCGACCTGATCGTGGCGAGCGAGCAGGCGACCTTCTCGAGCCGCTACAGCGACATCGGGCTGACGCCCGACTGCGGCGTGAGCACGCTGCTGCCCGAGGCGATCGGCATGCGCCGCGCGCTCGAGCTCACGCTCACCCGGCGCACCATCACGGCCGCCGAGG
The DNA here is from genome assembly GCF_058349925.1 of Agromyces solani. Lineage (NCBI taxonomy): Bacteria > Bacillati > Actinomycetota > Actinomycetes > Micrococcales > Microbacteriaceae > Agromyces > Agromyces solani. The sequence continues at coordinate 64,093 of NZ_JBYRER010000001.1, read as the reverse complement.
CGCTCGACTGGGGCCTCGTGACCGAGGTCGTGCCGCACGACGAGGTCGCGACCCGGGCGCTCGCCGTCGCCGCCTCCTGGCTCGACGGGGCGACCGCCGCCTTCGGGCAGGCGAAGCGCCTCGTGCGCTCGGGCCTCTCGCGCCCGTTCGCCGAGGCGCTCGACGACGAGGCCCGCACGATCGGCGCGGCGTTCACGACGCCCGAGGCGCAGGCCCGCGTGGCGACGTTCGCCGCTCGAAGGAGCTGACATGAAGGATCCGGCCGAGAAGTTCATGCCCATCGCCGAGGAGGTCGCCGATCGCTCCCGGGCGGCGGGTCTCACCGTCGCCGCTGCGGAGTCGCTGACGAGCGGCGCGCTCTCGAACGCGCTCGGTGCGGGTCACGACGCGTCCGAGTGGTTCCGCGGCGGGATCGTCGCCTACGCGGAGGGCGTCAAGCGCGAGGTGCTCGGCGTCACCGCCGAATCGGTCGCGTCGGCGCAGTGCGCACGCGAGCTCGCGACGGGCGCGGCTCGGCTCCTCGGCGCCGACGCAGCGGTCGCGGTCACCGGCGTCGGCGGACCCGACCCCGCCGAGGGCGAGCCGGCGGGAAGCGTGTACGCGGCGGTCGCCGTTGGCGGCGAGACCCGTGACGCGCACTTCCTGTTCGAGGGCGACCCCTCCGAGGTCGTGCACCAGACGGTGGGCGCCGCACTGCGGTTGCTGCGCGACGCCCTGCCCCCGGTCGCCTGAGGCCCGCCGGACGCGGCTATTCGTGCTGCGGGAAGCCCAGGTTGAGCCCGCCGTGGCTCGGGTCGAGCCAGCGCGACGTGATCGCCTTCTCCTGCAGGTAGAAGTCGAAGCCGCGCGCACCGTACGCCTTCGAGTTGCCGAAGAACGAGTCCTTCCAGCCGCCGAAGGAGTGGTACGCGACGGGCACGGGGATCGGCACGTTGATGCCGACCATGCCGACCGTCACCTCGCGCTGGAATCGCCGTGCCGCCCCGCCGTCGTTCGTGAAGATCGCGGTGCCGTTGCCGTAGGGCGACGCATTGATGATGCCGAGCCCCTCCTCGTAGCCCGAGACGCGCACGACCGACAGCACCGGCCCGAAGATCTCGTCGCGGTACACGGCCGAGCTCGTCGGCACCTTGTCGACGAGCGTCGGCCCGAGCCAGAACCCGTTCGGGTCGCCGTCGACCTGCGGGTCGCGCCCGTCGACGACGACGTCCGCCCCGTCGGTCGCCGCCACGTCGAGGTAGCCGGCGACCCGGTCGCGGTGCTCGCGCGTGATCAGCGGGCCCATGTCGCACCCGCGGCGGCCGTCGCCGGTCGTGAGCCGCGCCATCCGCTCGGCGACCTTCGCGACGAACTCGTCGGCGACCTGGTCGACGGCGAGCACGGCGCTGATCGCCATGCATCGCTCGCCGGCCGAGCCGAAGCCGGCGTTCACGGCGGCGTCGGCCGCGAGGTCGAGGTCGGCGTCGGGCAGCACGAGCATGTGGTTCTTCGCCCCGCCGAGCGCCTGCACCCGCTTGCCGTTCGCGGTCGCCGTCGCGTAGATGTAGCGCGCGATCGGCGTCGACCCGACGAACGAGATCGCCCGAACGGTCGGGTGCTCGAGCAGCGCGTCGACCGCGACCTTGTCGCCGTGCACGACGTTGAGCACACCGTCGGGGAGGCCGGCCTCCTGCATGAGGCGCGCGAGCCAGACCGACGCCGACGGGTCCTTCTCGCTCGGCTTCAGCACGACGGTGTTGCCGGTCGCGATCGCGAGCGGGAAGAACCACAGCGGCACCATCGCCGGGAAGTTGAACGGCGAGATGATGCCGACGACGCCGACCGGCTGCCGCAGCGTGTACACGTCGATGCCGGTCGACACGTTCTCCGAGTACTCGCCCTTCGTGGCGAACGCCATCCCGCACGCGAGCTCGACGACCTCGAGACCGCGCGAGATCTCGCCCTGCGCGTCGGCGAGCACCTTGCCGTGCTCGCTCGTGAGGATGTCTGCGAGTTCCGGCGAGCGGGCGTTGAGCAGCTCGCGGAACCGGAACATCACCTGCTGGCGCTTCGCGATCGACGTGTCGCGCCACGCGGGGAACGCTCGTGCCGCGGCCTCCACGGCGGCATCGACGTCGGATGCCTCGGCGAATGCCACGCGCTTCTGCTCGGTGCCGAGGGCGGGGTCGTAGACAGGGCCGCTGCGGGCGGCGTCCGCGCCCGAGAGCGCTCCGTCGATCCAGTGCTGGATGGTGTCGGTCATGATCGTTCTCCTCTCGCCGGTCGAGCAGCGACGAGGGAGCGTCTCGAGACCCCGCACGCGGCGTGGTCTCGATACGGCGCTGCGCGCCTACTCGACCGACCTTTCTCCTGCCTCACGCGACCAGCGCGGTCGCCAGCACGTCGTCGTAGATCACGGCCGCCTCGGCGACCTCGTCGGCCGTGACGACGCAGGGCGGCACGACGTGGATGCGGTTGTCCTGGATGAACGGCAGCAGCCCGCGCCCGATGAGCGCCGACTTGATGCGCCCCATCTGCGCGGCCGGCAGCGGTTCGCGGGTCTTGCGGTCGGCGACGAGCTCGACCGCCCAGAAGACGCCTTCGCCGCGCACCTCGCCGATGAGGGGATGCCGCTCGGCGAGCTCTTCGAGAGCCGGCGCGATCACTTCGGCGCCGACTTCGCGGGCGTGCTCGACGATGCCCTCCGACGCCATCGTGTCGATCGTCGCGACGATCGAGGCCATCGCGAGCGGGTGGCCGGAGTAGGTGAGCCCGCCCGGGAACACCCGTTCGTCGAAGGTCGCCGCGATCGGGTCGGAGATGACGACGCCGCCCGCGGGCACGTAGCCCGAGTTCACGCCCTTCGCGAACGTGATGAGGTCGGGGCGCACGTCGTAGCCGTCGAAGGCGAACCACCTGCCGGTGCGGCCGAACCCGGCCATCACCTCGTCGAGGATGAGCATGATGCCGTGCCGGTCGCACAACGCGCGAACGCCCGCGAGGTAGCCGGGCGGCGGCACGAGGATGCCGGCGGTGCCGGGGATCGTCTCGAGCAGCACGGCGGCGATCGTCTGCGGGCCCTCCGACTCGATCACGCGCCGGAGATGTCGGAGCGCGCGCTCCGACTCCTCCTCGGGCGTCGACGCCCAGAACTCCGAGCGATAGAGGTACGGGCCGAAGAAGTGCACGTGGCCGCGGGCGAACTCGTTCGGCATGCGCCGCCAGTCGCCCGTCGCGACGATCGCCGCGCCCGTGTTGCCGTGGTACGACCGGTAGGTCGACAGCACCTTGTCGCGTCCGGTGTGCAGGCGCGCCAAGCGCACCGCGTTCTCGTTCGCGTCGGCGCCGCCGTTCGTGAAGAACACCTTCGAGAACCCGTCGGGCGAGCGGTCGACGATTCGCTTCGCGGCCTCGCCGCGCGCCAGGTTCACGGTCGACGGCGCGATGGTCGTGAGCAGCTCCGCCTGCTCGCGGATGGCCGCGACGACGGCGGGGTGCTCGTGCCCGATGTTGACGTTCACGAGCTGGCTCGAGAAATCGAGGTACTCGCGGCCCGCGTGGTCCCACACGCGCGAACCTCGACCGCTCGCGACGACGAGACCCGGCGGCTGCGCCTGCGCCGACCAGGAGTGGAACACGTGCGCCCGGTCGAGCTCGCGCGCCAGCTCGTCGAGCCCTTCGGTGAGGCTGTCGGTCATGGGGTGCCCTTCTCGTCGTGCTCCCGGGTCTCGATACGCGTCGCGGCTCCGCGTCGGCGCTCCTCGACCAGCGGCAGCGTGTTCAGCGCTTCGCAGTGACGTGGTCGGCGAGTGCCGGGATGACGGTCTCGCCGTAGACGCGGAGCGTCTCCTCCTTGTTGTCGTGCTGCAGGTACCCGGCGAACTGGTCGACGCCGAGCGCCTTCAGCTGTTCGAGCTTCTCGATGTGCTCCTCGGCGGTGCCGAGCACGCAGAAGCGGTCGATGATCTCGTCGGGCACGAAGTCGGTGTGCGTGTTGCCCGCCCGCCCGTGCTCGTTGTAGTCGTAGCCCCGCCGGCCCGCGATGTACGACGACAGCGCCTCGGGGATGGCCCCGCCCGCGGCATCCGATTTCGAACCGTACTTCTCGACGATGTCGGCGATGTGGTTGCCGACCATGCCGCCGAACCACCGGCACTGGTCGCGCATGTGGGCGCGGTCGTCGCCGATGTAGAAGGGTGCGGCCACGCAGATCTTCACCGACATGGGGTCGCGGCCGGCGGCCTCCGCGGCGTCGCGGACGTGCTGGATCATCCACTTGGCGATGTCGACGTCGGCGAGCTGCAGGATGAAGCCGTCGCCGACCTCGCCCGCGGCCTTGAGCGCGAGCGGGCCGTAGGCCGCGACCCACACCTCGAGCTCGGAGCCCTGGCTCCACGGGAACTGCAGCGTCGAGCCGTGGTACTCGACCGGTCGCGAGTTCGCGAGCTCCCGGATGACGTGGATCGACTCGCGGAGCTCGGCGATCGTCGTCGGCTTGCCGTTCGTGACCCGCACCGCCGAGTCGCCCCGGCCGATGCCGCAGATGGTGCGGTTGCCGTACATCTCGTTGAGGGTCGCGAACACGCTCGCCGTGACCGTCCAGTCGCGGGTCGCGGGGTTCGTCACGAACGGCCCGACCGTGATCTTGCGGGTCTCCGCGAGGATCTGCGAGTGGATGACGTACGGCTCCTGCCAGAGCAGGTGCGAGTCGAACGTCCACACGTGGCTGAAGCCGTGGTCCTCGGCGAGCTTCGCGAGCTGCACGGTGCGCGCCGACGGCGGGTTCGTCTGCAGGACGGCGCCGAAGTCCATGTGGTCTCCTTTCCGGCCGCGGTCTCGATGCGCGCTTCGCGCTACTCGACCGACGGCGTCAGCTCAGGTACTGGCTCAGGCCGCGCTTGAGGAAGCGGCCGTCGCCCTTGGCACCGAGGTATTCGTCGCCGTCGACGACGACCTTGCCGCGCGACAGCACGGTGTCGACGCGCCCGTCGATCTCGAAGCCCTCCCACGCCGCGTGGTCCATGTTCATGTGGTGCTTGCGCCCCTCGCCGTAGCCGATCGAGGTGCGACCGTTCGGGTCGTAGACCACGATGTCGGCGTCGGCGCCGGGCTGGATGACGCCCTTGCGGCCGTACAGCCCGAACATGCGCGCGGGCGTCGTCGACGTGAGTTCGACCCAGCGCTCGAGGGTGATCTCGCCGGTCACGACGCCCTGGTACATGAGGTCCATGCGGTGCTCGACGCCGCCGATGCCGTTCGGGATCTTGCGGAAGTCGCCGAGCCCCAGCTCTTTCTGGTCTTTCATGCAGAACGGGCAGTGGTCGGTCGACACCATCTGCAGGTCGTTCGTGCGCAGCGCCTGCCACATCGCCTGCTGGTGCCCCTCTTCGCGCGAGCGCAGCGGGGTCGAGCACACCCACTTGGCGCCTTCGAAGACGCCCCATTCGTCGCTGGATGTCGCGAGCTGGTCTTCGAGCGAGAGGTAGAGGTACTGCGGGCAGGTCTCGCCGAACACGTTCTGCCCCTTGTCGCGCGCCCAGGCGAGCTGCTCGACCGCCTGCTTGGCGCTCACGTGCACGACGTAGAGCGGCGCGCCGGTGAGCTTCGCGAGCATGATCGACCGGTGGGTCGCCTCCTCCTCCATCTCCCACGCGCGGGCGATGCCGTGGTAGTACGGGTCGGTCTTGCCCTCGGCGACGAGCTGCTCGGCGAGCACGTCGATCGCCGGCCCGTTCTCGGCGTGCATCATCGTGAGCATGCCGGTGTCGCGCGAGACCTGCATCGCCTTCAGCACCTGGGCGTCGTCGGAGTAGAAGACGCCCGGGTACGCCATGAAGAGCTTGAAGCTCGTGACGCCCTCGTCGGGCAGCGTACGCATCGCGGCGAGCGCGTCGTCGTCGACGCCGCCGACGATCTGGTGGAAGCCGTAGTCGATCGCGCAGTTGCCCGCGGCCTTCTCGTGCCAGGCGGCGAGGCCGTCTTGCACGCGCTCGCCGTAGCGCTGCACCGCGAAGTCGATGATCGAGGTGGTGCCGCCGTGCGCGGCCGCCCGGGTGCCGGTCTCGAAGGTGTCGGAGGCCTCGGTGCCGCCGAACGGCAGCTGCATGTGGGTGTGCGCGTCGATGCCGCCCGGGATCACGTACTTGCCGGTCGCGTCGATCACGCGGTCGGCACTCGCCGAGACATCCGCGCCGAGCAGTTCTGAGCCGGGTTCGAGGAGCGCGACGATGCGTTCGCCGTCGATGAGCACGTCGGCCGCGGCGCGACCCGTGGCGCTCACGACGGTGCCGCCGGTGATGAGGGTCGTGGTCATGCTCGCCCCGCCTCCCTACGGCTTCGCGATCTTCGTGTAGGAGTCGGGCCGGCGGTCGCGATAGAACTGCCAGTCGTCGCGCATCTGCCGCACCATCTCGAGGTCGAGGTCGCGCACGAGGACCTCTTCGTGCTCGCTCGAGCCGCGCTCGCCGACGAAATTGCCGCGGGGGTCGATGACCTGGCTCGTGCCGTAGAAGTCGACGGCGAGCTCGCCGTACTCGTTGTCCTCACGGCCGACGCGGTTCGGCTGCAGCACGAAGTAGCCGTTCGCGACCGCGGCCGCGGGGCCCTCGACCTCCCACAGCCGGTTCGAGAGGCCGGGCTTCGTGGCGTTCGGGTTGAACACCATGTGCGCGTCGTTGAGGCCCAGCTCGCGCCATCCTTCGGGGAAATGCCGGTCGTAGCAGATGTACATGCCCACGCGCCCGACGGCCGTGTCGAACACGGGGTAGCCGAGGTTGCCGGGGCGGAAGTAGAACTTCTCCCAGAACTTGTCGAGGTGCGGCAGGTGGTGCTTGCGGTACGTGCCGAGGATCTCGCCGTCGGCGTCGACGAGCACCGAGGAGTTGTAGTAGACGCCCGTCGCGGCCTCTTCGTAGATCGGGAGCACCATGACCGTGCCGAGCTCCTTCGCGACCGCGGCGAAGCGCTGCACGATCGGCCCGTCGGCCGGCTCGGCGAAGCGGTAGTACTTCTGCTCCTGCGTGATGCCGAAGTAGGGGCCGTAGAACAGCTCCTGGAAGCAGACGACCTGCGCGCCCTGCGCTGCGGCGTCTCGGGCGAACTGCTCGTGCTTGTCGAGCATCGACGCCTTGTCGCCGGTCCAGGTCGTCTGGGTGATGGCCGCTCGGACGGTGGTCATGCTGCCTCCTGCCGCACTTCGACGTGCTCTCGTGGCTCATGTTGCCTGTCGATCCATACTCACCCCGGGGCGCGGATGGGGCAATGGTCTGCTCGGATGAGCACGAGGACGAGGTTCGCCGCTTGCGGGGAGGGGGAGGGGAGGTGCGCACGCCTTCGCGCGCGCCTCACCCCGCAAGCGACGGGTCGGGAGGCCTGCGGCTCAGGCGGGCGAGCCGGCCGCGGGAAGCTCGACCCGGTGCTCGATCGCGGGCGCGGCGGCCGGCGCGGGCGGGGGCGCGGTCGGCGGCGCGGGCGCGTCGAGGTGCTCGGGGACGAGCTCGATGCCGCCCGTGCTGTTCGCCGAGCGCATGAGCTGTTCGAGCCACTCGCGGTTGAGCTCGGGAGCCACGGGCTCGTCGAAGACGAACCGGAGCGGGATCGCCGGGTGCAGCCAGAGCGTGCTGCGTCCCTCGGGGTGGTCGTCGGGATGGGCCCACGACAGGGTGAAGCTCTCGTTGCGCCGCAGCTTCGTGACGATCGCGACCTTGAGGTGCGCGAGCGCCCGGTCGTCGATCCGGGTGCTCAGGCCGCTGCCGTAGTAGATGGTGCCCATGCGATCGAGCGTAGGTGCGCCGTCGGCGCCGGGCTCTCTCGGACGAGCCGCTGTGCGAACGGTGCGATGCGGAAAACGAACCGGACCTCAGGAACGCGCGCGCCGAAGCTGCTCGCCCGGCGTGCAGCCGTACTGGTCGCGGTAGTACCGGGAGAATCGCGACGCGTGGCCGAAGCCCCATCGCCGCGCGATGACCGCGACCGACTGGACGCCGAGCACGAGCTCGTCGTGCGCCCCGGCGAGCCGCACACGGCGCAGGTACTGCATCGGGCTCTCGCCCGTCGCCCGCCGGAACGCGTACTGCAGCCCGCGCGTCGAGATGTGCACCGCCGCGGCGACGTCGTCGACCGTGATCGGCTCGCGGGCGTGCTCGTCGAGGTAGGCCATGGCCCGCCGCACGGTCGCGTCGGCCGGGCCCCGCTGCGGTGCGCGCTCGATCGCCTCGAGATATGTGGTGGGGATCGCCGCGAGCGTCAGCCGGAGTGCGTGCGCCGCGAGTTCGGCGGCGATGAGCGGTTCGTCGTGCGCGCCGTCGTCGACGAGCGACCGACGCACGTGGTCGAACGCGCTCATCCACGCTCGCCCGGCCGCCGGCGACGTCGGTTGCTCCTCGAGCACGCGCAGTCGCAGTGCGTCGTCGCCGCTCATCCGCCGGGCGAGCTGCTCGGCTGCACCCAGATCGAAGATGAACGCCCGCACGTTCGCCTCGCCTCGCCAGCTGGCTTCGACGCGGTGGCCGCTGCTGGCCCACGGCATGTCGGTGTCGAACGCGTTCCGGACGGTGCCGACGCCGCCGCCCGGCGTGGTGAGCTGGCAGATGAAGAGCTGGTCGGTCGCGTCGAGCACCGAGTCGACATCGGCATCGAGCCGGTACTCGACGAGCGAGAAGCCGTCGAGCGAGGCGGAGTCCCATTCGAACCGGAACCGGTCGCGCTCGACCCGCTTGATGCTCGCGCTCGGGGCGAACTGCTGCCAGATCGGCTCCACGACGCTGACGTCGTTCGATCGGAGGCTCATGACGTCGCCCATCGAATTCCTCCTGACTCCCGGCTGCCTTCGAGCCGAGTGGTCACCCTAACGTCTCGGGCAGGCCGCACCAACGGGTTGACACCGTCACGATCTTGGGGAAGAGCGTGACGCCGTCGAGGCCGAGCCGTGTCGCCGCGCCCGCCTACGCTTGACGGGTGAAGATCACCGTGCTGGCCGGCGGCGTCGGCGGTTCCCGTTTCGTGCTCGGCCTGCGTGAGGCGGTTCGGCGTCGCGCCGCCGAGCCGCGCGACGGCGAGGCATCCGATGATGAGATCACCGTCGTCGTCAACACGGGCGACGACGTGTGGCTCGCCGGCGTGCGGCTCATGCCCGACTTCGACTCGCTGCTCTACGCCCTCGCCGGGGTGAACGACACCGAGCGCGGCTGGGGTCGCGCCGGTGAGACCGAGCGCGTCGCGGCGGAGCTGCGCGAGTGGGGCGTCGGCTGGCCGTGGTTCACGCTCGGCGACCTCGACCTCGGCACCCACCTGGCCCGCACGTCGTGGCTGCGCGAAGGACTCACGCCCTCGCAGGTCGGCGAGCGGCTGCAGCGACGATGGCCGCTCGGGGCGCGCCTCATCCCCGCGACCGACGCCGAGGTCGACACGTGGGTGCGCGTCGCCGACGAGGCGGCGCCCGGCGGCGAGCGCGTGATGCACTTCCAGGAGTGGTGGACCCGCCACCGCGCGACCCTCCCCGCCGTCGCCTTCGTGCAGCGCGATATCGCCTCGGCGCGCCCGGCACCGGGCGTCGCCGAGGCGATCCATGGCGCCGACGTCGTGCTCCTCGCCCCGTCGAACCCGGTCGTCTCGATCGGCACGATCGTCGCGGTGCCCGGCATCCGCGAGGCGCTCGCCGCGACATCCGCACCGGTCGTCGGCGTCTCGCCCATCATCGGCGGCAAGGTCGTGCGCGGCATGGCCGACGCGTGCCTGCCGGTCATCGGCGTCGAGACGAGCGCCGAGGCGGTCGGCCGGCATTACGGCGCGCGGTCGGGCGGCGGCCTCGTCGACGGGTGGCTCGTCGACGAATCGGATGCCTCGGCGCTGCCGTCGCTCGCGGAGGCCGGGCTCGTTGCGGCGGCCGTGCCGCTGTGGATGCGCGACGCCGACACGTCGGCGGCGCTGGCCGACGCCGCCCTCGAGCTCGCGGCGGGCATCGCCCGGCGCTGATCGCGGCGACCGGATGTGCACGACTGCGGGCAGATCCGAGCGGGCGCGATGACACCCGGTGCGGGCAGGATTGACGGGTGATCGCGATCGTGGCGCTCGCACTCGGTGCGGCACTCGCCTACGGCGTCGCCGACTTCCTCGGCGGCGTCGCGGCTCGGCGCGCCACCGTGTTCGCCTCGACGACCGTGAACTACGCGGTCGCCGCGACCTTCCTCGCCGTCGCGGTCACCCTCACGGGCGGCGTCTGGTCGGCGCAGGCGATCACCGGCGGACTCGTCGGCGGCGCGCTCGCCCTCGTCGGCTTCCTCGCGTTCTTCGCGGCGCTCGCGGCGGGCCCGATCTCGCTCGTGACGCCCGTCATCGGCCTGCTGAGCTCGGCGGTGCCCGTCGGCGCGTCGCTCGTGCTCGGCGACAGGCTGAGCCCGATCGCGTGGTTCGCCGTCGCCCTCGCGATCGTCGGCGGGGTGCTCATCGGCCTGGAGCACCGGGTGAACGTCGCCGGCCTCAGCGCCCGCACCGTCGCGTTCACCGTGACGAGCGGTCTCGCGTTCGGCTTCGCGACGGTCGCGCTCGATCGGGTGCCCGCCGACGCCGGGCTGATCCCCGTGCTGCTCGACTCGGGCCTCGGTGCGGTCGTGCTCCTCGTGACGGCGGCGCTCGGCGCGGTCAGCCCGCCGGTGCGACGCTTCGTCGGGCTGCTCGACCCGGCGCCCGTGCCCGCGCTCCTCGGCGAGCGCGGCGGCCGGTCGACCGCGATGTCGCTCGCCGCCGTCGCGGGGCTCCTGACGGGCATCGCGAACCTGCTGCTCATGCTGGGTCTCCTCGCGGGCTCGGTCGCGGTGGTCGCGGTGCTCACGAACCTCTATCCGCTCGCGACGATGGTGCTCGCGTGGATCGTGCTGCGCGAGCGGCTCTCGCGCGTGCAGCTCATCGGCGCGATGCTGGCGCTCACCGCCTCGGTGCTGCTCGGCGTCGCCTGAGCGTCGCGAGCGGGCGGTCGCCCGGCCCGGGCTGTCAAGCCCGTTGCCCGACCGGTCGCAGGCTGCGAACGTTGCCGCGTAGCCGATCCCGCGACCGGCTCCGACCGACCGAAGCAGGAGGCAGCCATGACCTCGATGAACGACCCCGAGACGACCGCCGACACCGAAGCCCGCCGCGCCGGCGACCGAGAGACCGAGCGCCTGGCGCGCGACGTCGAGGAGCGGGGCGAGGAGGAACGCGAGCGCGAAGCGACCGACCCCGAGAACGCACCCGACGACGCCGAGCCGATGACCGAGTCGACCGACGGCGGCCTCGAGGGCGGCGACCCCGGGGTCGAGGAGTGAGCGGCTGATCGGTGGCGGTGGTCTCGATACGGCGCTGCGCGCCTACTCGACCGACCGAGCGCCTACTCGGCCGACCGAGCGCGGCTGATCGACCGACCGAGCGCGGCTACGGGATGTAGTCGACGACGCCCTGCGGCGCGACCGCGGCGCGGTACTGCTCGACGAGGTCGCGCCAGCCGAAGCCCTCACCGAACTCGTGCGCGTGCACGGCCTCGGTGAAGTGCCAGAGCAGGTACGGGTGCGCGCCGAGCGCGTAGAGCGCCTCGTAGTCGCGCGCGGCGAACGCCGCCCGCTCCGCCTCGGTCAGCTCCCGGTCGTCGGCGGCGCCCTCCGGCCCCGTGCCGCCCGCGAGCCACGCGCCCACGTACGCGTCGGGGTCGGCGACGTAGTCGGCCACTCGCGCATCGCTGAGCTCGACGTACCGCATGAACTTGTCGACCATGTACTTCGTCATCAGCGGCTCCCCCAGAGGAAGAACGGGCTCGACGCGAACCGCGACTCGGCGACGTCGACGTAGTCGGCGGGCCGACCCATCGCCGCGAGCGCGGTGATCGCGTTGAGGTACTGGTAGGTCATGCAGCCGGCCTCGGTGATCCGTTCGAAGTCGCTGCACACCCGGATCGCGGCGTCGAGGTCGCCGTCGCGCATCCACCCCGCGGCATCCCGGTCGAACTCGGGGTCGGGCGAGCCCGCGAACGTGCGCGGCCCGCCGACGTCGTTGGCCATGTGCCCCGAGGTGAGGATCGCCACGCGCGCGTCGGACTGCCACGACGAGATCGCCTGGCGGAGGTGCTCGCCGAGCGCGATGAACCGGCGCACCGAGGGAACGGGCGGCATCGACGCGTTCGTGTGGATGGGCACGACGGGCACGTCGAGCTCGGGCCGCACGTACTGCAGCGGGATCACGAAGCTGTGGTCGAGCCGCCACTCGAGGCTCACCGAGAAGTCGATCGCCTCGGGCAGCACGGTGCGCCCCGAGATCTCGTCGGCGAGCTCGCGGTGCCCGGTGACCTCGACGTAGTCCATGCCGAACGTGCGCACCTCGTTCTCCCACGTGCCGTGGTACGACTCGGCCTTGCCCACGACGAACGCGGGCGACGTGTCGTAGAAGAACTGGCGCAGGTGGTCGGTGCCGATGACGACGACCACGTCGACGTCGTGCTCGGCGAACGCGCGGCGGAACCGCGCGAAGTTCGCCGCCACGCCCGCGAGGTCGTCGGGCATCGGCTCTCGCATCGCGCGCCAGAGCAGCGGGTTGTGCGGCGTCGCCGCCGCGAGGACGAGTTCGGCCATGCGGGGTGGTTCCTTTCGTTGGGCGGATGCCTCGGGCGGACGCCGCCGCTCAGATTCCGAACAGCTTGCGGGCGTTGTCGAGGAGGATCTTCCGCCGCGACTCGGGCTTGAACGGCAGCTCGTCGAACTCCGTCATCCACCGGTCGGCCGTCATCACGGGCCAGTCCGAGCCGAACAGCACGCGGTCGGTGATGAGCGAGTCGGCGTACCGAACGACCTCGGGCGGCAGGTACTTCGGCGCCCAGCCCGAGAGGTCGAGGTAGACGTTCGACTTGTGCCACACCATCGCGAGGTTCTCGAGGTGCCACGGCCAGGCGGGGTGCGCGCTGATGATCTTGAGCTCGGGGAACTCGGCGGCGACGTCGTCGAGGTACGGGATCGGCCGCGCGTTCTCGAGCCGGTACCCGCCGCCGCCCGGGGTGCCCGCACCCGCGCCGGGGAAGCCCGAGTGAAACATCACCACGAGCCCGAGCTCGGCGCACGCCTCCCAGATCGGGAAGAAGCGGCGGTCGTTCGGCAGGAACTTCTGCCGCGACGCGTTCAGCTCGCCCACGCCCTTGATGCCGTACTCGGCGTGCGTGCGGCGGATCTCGGCGATCGCCGCCTCGCCCTTCCACGGGTCGATGCCCGCGAACGAGAGGAACACGTCGGGGTGGTCGACCTGCGCGCGACCCAGCAGGTCGTTCGGCGCGCCCTTGATGCCCGACGTCGTCTCGGAGTCGGAGTTCACGATGACCGCCATCATCTTCCGCTCGCGGTACTGGTCGGCCTGTTCGGCGAACGAGACGACGGGCCGCTCGCGCCCGAAGTGCTTGGCCATCTGCTGGTGGCGCTTGCCCATCGCGGCGAGGAACTCCTCGGTCTGCGGGTGGGTGTGCACGTCGATCGCGATGAGCTCGTCGGGGGTCATGCGCGGGTCCCTTCTTCGATCATGGATGCCTCGCGGAGGAGTTCTCCGTCGTGTTCGCCGAGCCTCGGGGCGGCGCGCAGGGTCGGCCGCCCGCTGCCGTGGAACACGGTGCTCGGCACCGGCACGCGCAGCGGCCCGTCGTGCCCGTCGATCTCCTCGACGAGGCTCATCGACGCGACCTGCGGGTCGTCGAAGAGATCGGCGACCGTGTTGAGGGGGCCGTGCGGGATGTCGTGGGCGGCCAGCCGGTCGAGCCAGTACTGCCGAGGCATCCGGGCCGTGATCTTCTTCAGCTCGACGTCGAGCTCGTCGTAGTTGCGCACCCGGCCTTCGCGGGTCGAGAATCGCGGATCCTCGGCGAGCTCGGGATGCTCGAGCACCTCGAGGAGGCCGGTCCAGAACTTCTCGGGCACCGACATGTGGATGACGAACGCGCGACCGTCGGAGCCGCGGCAGGCGTACGCCTGCGCGCGCCGCGGACGGGAGTCGGGCCCCGCGACCTGGCCGGTCTCGAGGTACGTCGACGCGGCCTCGGTGAGGAAGTCGATGAGCGAGCCGACCATCGAGACTTCGAGGTGCTCCCCCGCACCGGTCGCATTCCGGGCGTGCAACGCGGCGAGCACGGCCTGTGCGGCCTGCATGCCCGAGAGCAGGTCGGAGAACGCCGGCCCCATCGGACGCAGGATGTGCTCGGGCACGACCTGGCTGTACATGCCGCCGACGGCGGAGATCACCGTGTCGTAGGCGGGGCGCTTCGCGTAGGGCCCGTCGGACCCGAAGCCCGTGATCGAGCAGGAGACGAGGCGCGGGTTCGTCTCGCGCAGCACGTCGGGCCCGAAGCCGAGCCGGCTCGCGACCCCCGGGCGGAAGTTCTCGATGAGCACGTCGGCGTCGCCCGCGAGGCGCAGCAGCTCGGCGAGTCCGTGCTCGCTCTTGAGGTCGAGCACGACGGCGCGCTTGCCGCGGTTGTACGCGGCGAACTGCGGGCTCATCGCGCCGTGGCCCTCCCAGCGGCGCATCGGGTCGCCGTCGGGCGACTCGACCTTGACGACGTCTGCGCCGAGGTCGGCGAGCAGCTTCGCCGCGTAGGGGCCCGAGATGTACTGCCCCAGTTCGACGACGCGGATGCCGGCGAGCGGCCCGGCCTGTTCAGCTGACATCGATGATCACCTTTCCTGGGGACGAGTCGCCGAAGCCGCGGTACGCGTCGCGAATTCCGGCGAGCGGATGCCGCGACCCGACGACCGGTACGGCGACGCCGCCCGCGACGAGGTCGAGGGCGCGCCGCACCTGCGTGTAGTCGGCGCTCGCGACGCCGACGAGACGCTTGCGGCGGAGGTAGAAGTCGCGCGCGTCGAGTTCGACCCTCGGGTCGACGGAGGCCGCGCAGAACACGGCGCGCCCGCCCCAGCCGAGCGCCGCGATGCCGGCGGCGAGGGTCGGCCCGTGGCCGCTCACGTCGATCACGACGTCGAAGCCGCCGTGCCGCTCGGTCTCGGCGGCGAGCGCGGTGCGCAGTTCGTCGGGGCCCGTCGCCTGCAGCGTGCGCACGCCGGCCGGCGTCTCGCCGAGGGCGCTGCGTGATACCGCGACGGCCTCGGCGCCGACGTGCGCGGCGAGCGCGGCGGCCGCGCGGCCGAGGGTGCCCCCGGCGCCCGTGACGAGCACGCGCTCCCCCGCGACGACGGCGGCGGTGTCGAGCGCGTTGAGCACGATCGGCACGCTGTGCACGGCGGCGGTCGCGACGGCCGCCGAGAGCCTCCCGCGCGCGAACGCGTTGCGCGCGGGCACGGCGACGAACTCGGCCGCCCCGCCGTCGCGGTGCACGCCGACGACCGTCTGCGCCGGGCAGTCGGCCTCGCGCCCGCGGGCGCACGCGGGGCACGCACCGCACGAGATGTTGGGTTTCACGACGACCGCCTCACCGACGCGCGCAGGATCGGCGCCGCCGCCGACCGCGACGATCTCGCCGGCCGGGTCGATGCCGAGCACGCGGGGCAGCTTCGCCGCGACGCCCGGCCCGATGCCGGCGATCACGTTGAGGTCGAGCTGGTTGACACCGACGGTCTCGACGCGCACGAGCACCTCGCCCGCGGCGGGGCTCGGCGCCGCGCGGTCGACGACGGCGAGGCCGTCGAGGCCGTGGGCCGAGAGCACCGCTGCGCGCACCGTCGCCTCCTCGTCGAGTGTTCGGATGGATCCGTTTTGGATACGGTATCCAAAGTCGCCATCGCCGTCCAGCGATCGACAGGATCGGCATCGATCCATGCTCGCCGACGAAGCGCGCGAAGAAAACCATGGACAGTTCTCTTAGTTTTGGATACCGTATCCACAACTTCGCGAGCGGCCTCCGTTTCTCGCCGGGGCCGGCCGCGAGGCATCCCGATTGAGAAATGGAGAGTCATGCGCACATCCATCCCCCGATCCGGCCGTGCCGCGGTCGCCGCCCTGGCAGCACTGGCGCTGCTCGCGGGCTGCGCCGCGACCGGCCCGGGCGCGGCATCCGGCCCCGTCGAACTCGCCGACGGCGAGCCCGGTGCCGCCGAGGACACCGAGATCACGGTGGCCATCCCGTTCCCCGACGTGACCATGTACTCGATGTACGTGCTCGCGAGCGATCTCGGCTACTACGAGGAGGAGGGCCTCACCGTCGAGGTCATCACCGCCGACAACGTCACCGCCGCCGTCGCGTCGGGCAGTGCCGACATCGGCGTCGAGTCGACCGGCACCGTCATCGAGGCCATCCGCGGCGGGGTCGGCGTCGACCTCGTCGGCGGCCACTACTGCCGGCAGAACTTCGACTTCGCCGCCCAGCAGGGCATCACGAAGGTCGAGGATCTCGACGGAACCTCGATCGTGCTCGCCGGCACGCCCGGCGACCCCGCGGAGTTCCAGCGCAAGCGCGTACTGAAGGAGGAGGGCTGGGGCCTCGACACGGTGCAGACCGAGGTCGTCTACCCCGGACCCGGCTCCGAGTCGTGGACCGAGTTCTTCGTGAACGACAAGATCTCGATGCAGCCGTTCTACGCCGACGACCGTCCCGCGCTCGAGGAGCACGGCGCGGAGATCATCGTCGAGACGCTGCGCAACTGGGCCAACGACGTGCAGGTCGCGGGCACCGGCTGGGCCGCCGAGAACCCGAACTCGCTCGTGCGGTTCCTGCGGGCGACGCTCAAGGCGACCGACTACATGACGGCGCCGGCGCCGGGCGAGTTCCCCGAGAACGTCGACTCGGTGCTCGACATGTACGAGGCCAACGACTTCGACGTCGCCGACCTGCGCGACTCGGAGAGCCCCTGGGTGCTCGACGGCCACCTCGCGTGCCCCAACCTCTACTTCGACACCGAGGCGTGGGACACGACGATCGAGACGCAGAACCTGCAGCCGCTCGAGTTCGACGAGTCGCAGCTCGTCTACCTGCTCAAGGCGCAGGAGCTGCTCGGCCTGTCGAACGAGGGCCCGGCCGACCTGGTCTACCCGTAGGCCTACCTCGCACCTCGCACCGAGAGCCCCCGCCGCAGCGCATGACGGCGGGGGCTCTCGTGTGCCCGGCCCCGTTACGAGCCGGTGCCGACGCGTCCGGCGGCGTACGCCAGAGCGATGAGCTCGCTCCGCGATGATGCGTTCATCTTGCCGAGGATGCTGCTCACGTGACTCTTCACCGTGGTCTCGGCGATGAAGGCGCGTTTCGCGATCTCCGCGTTGGTCAGGCCGACCGCGACGAGGTCGAAGATCTCCCGCTCACGCGTCGAGAGCAGGTCGAGACCGGGCTGTGAGGTGACCGCCCCCGTCGCCGGAGTGGACTCCACCGGAGAAGCGGCCGTCGCCGCATCGCTCGCGCGTGCGCGAGCGCGGGCCGGTGCGCCGCGCGACCCGAGGGCCCACATCCCCAGCGCGACGGCGACGCAGACGACCGACCACACCGCGACATCGGGCCAGAGTCCCGGAGCGTTCCACGGCTTCCCGTTGATCGTTCCCCACACGCCCGACATCGAGAGGCTCGGGAGTGTGAGGAGCGCGGCCACCGCGAGCGCGCCGGCGATCACCGACGCCAGGAGCCACCGCCGATGACGGGTCGGCGATGATGCGGCGAGCAGGTAGGGCACGGGAAGCAGCACCAGGTACGCGGTCCAACCCGTCTGGCTGAACCGTGCCGGCCAGAACAGCAACTGGCACAGGAGGATGACGCCGAGCAACGCGACGGCCACCCATGGCCGCGATCGTGCGAGCGCCAACACCAACCCCAAACCGATCACCGTGAGCGCCGCGTACGGCGATCCGGCGAAGGTGTCGGTGCGCAGCGAAACAGACGTGCTGAGGCTGTGCCATTCGACCTGGAACCACCAGGCCACGAACGCCGCCGCGACGGCGCCCTCGATCACCGATCTGAACCGAACCATCGCACGCATGCCGCAAAGCTACGCTCCTCGCAGGCCTTCAGGCGGAGGCCGATCGTCATTCCTCCTGAAGGAGGAGGAGGATTTCGCAATGTGCAATGCAAGTTCCGCCTCACGATGAGGCGGAACTGGCAGAGGCCGATCGGGAACCTCCCGCGCGAAGCCGGCCCGCGTCATCGGGCAGGTCTGGCCGGCCCGTGGCTAGACGGCACGGCGCGCGATGAGTCTCCGACGGAGCCGGTGGAGGACGGGCATGATCGCGTAGATGACGATCGGCACGGCGATCGTGACGACGACGAGCGTGCGCGGCACGAGCGGCAGCGCCGCGAGCAGCGGCCCGAGCGCGAGGTTGATGACCAGCAGCGTGGGCGTCACCGCGAGCCAGATCATGAGGGCGAGCTCGTGGTTGCCGGGCGGCTTGGGGATGGATGCGGGAACGGGCGTGCTCAAGGGTGCCTCTCTCGTGTAGAACCAGCGTGCGTACGAGAGCCAACAGTGCCGAGCCTCCCCGGGCGGGCGCAACGGAGCTTGCCGAAACAGCAACTCGCTCCCGCCGCCACCGGCGCACCGACGCCGTCGATGCGCAGAGGCCGGCCCCCGTCGTCGCGCATGAGGCGGGGGCCGGCGGTCTGCGGGCTGGGTCTCGATACCCTCCTTCGTCGCTACTCGACCGGCTCGGGGTGGCCTCGGTGCGCTCCGCTACTCGACCGACGAGTTCAGCGCGCCCGAGTCCGTCACGACGCCCCCACGACCTTGCGGTCGTCGTACCAGGGCGCGAGCCTGCGGCGCAGCGTCGAGATGAGCACGAGCGTCAGGTTCGCGATGATCACCATCACGATCACCATCGCGATCGCCTCGGCCATGTCGAACTGGTACGCCGCGTACTCGAGCATGTGACCGAGCCCGCCGGTGCCGCCGAGGAACTCGCCCAGCACCTCGCCCGTGAACGCGAGCGCGGCGCCGCGCTGGATACCCGACAGGCTGTACGGCAGCGTCGCCGGGAAGATGACCTTCCAGCCGAGCGCGATGCCGTTGACCCCGTACACGCGGCCGGCGTTCACGAGCGAGCCGCCGACCGTGACCGCGCCCTCCATCGTGTTGAGGATGATCGGGAACACCGCGAGCAGGAAGACGAGCGCGATCTTCGACGCGCTGCCGAGCCCGAGCGCGAGGATGAACAGCGGCGCGAGCGCCACCTTCGGCGTCGAGTACAGCAGCCACAGGAACGGTGCGACCGTGAACCGCAGCGCCGCCGACCATCCGACGGCGAGGCCGACCACGACGCCGACGACGACCGCGAGCACGAGGCCGATGACGACGTTCGTCATGCTGTACGCGAACGCCTGCCAGAACGCGGGGTCGACCATGAGCTCCGCGAACGCGCGCGCCACCGCGGTGGGCGGCGGCAGGAACGCCTCCGGCACGAGATGGAGCCAGCTGACCGCTGCCTCCCAGATGAGCAGGATGGCCGCGACGACTCCGATGAGCAGCCACGTCCACTTCGCCTCGTCGCGACGCACGACGCGGCGTGGCCGCACGATGCGCATGGTTCCGGTCGCACTCGTGACGCTCATCGCCGGCCCTTCCTCGTCCACGGGGCGGTCCATCGTTCGACGAGGCTCACGACCTGCGTCATCCCGACGCTCCACAGCATGACGATCGTGATCGCCGCGTAGGCCTGGCCCGTCTGGTACGTGTTCACCGACTTGATGATGAGTGCGCCCATGCCGACCGCCGAGCCCGAGAGCTCGGCGACGACCATGCCGATCGTCGCGAGCACGACCGCCTGACGCAGGCCCGCGAACAGGAACGGCACGGTCGACGGCAGGTACACCGACCGGTAGAGCTGCAGGCGGCTCGCGCCGTACACGCGGCCCGCCCTGATGATCGACGGGTTCGTCGTGCGCATGCCCGCCGCGACGTTCAGCAGGATCGGGAACAGCGCGCTGATCGCGACGAGGAACACGACCGGCCCGATGCCGAACCCGAACCACGCCTTCGCGAGCGGCTGGTAGGCGATCGACGGAGTCGCGTAGATGGTCCACGCGATCGGACCGACGACGCGGTCGACGGGCAGCGACGTGCCCATGAGCAGCCCGAGCGGGATCGCGATGACCGCCGCGATGACGAACCCGATGAGCCACGCCTGCAACGAGATGAGCAGGTTCGGCCACAGCACGCCCGATGCGACGAGCTGCAGGAATCCCTGCCAGATCGCCGTGGGCGGCGGCAGGAACACCGGGTTGATCCACCCGAGCACCCCGACGACGACCTGCCAGACGAGCAGCATGACGACGACCTCGCCGGCCAGCACGCCCGCCTTGCCCGCGGGGCTGAGCCCCGCCAGCCAGGCGCCGACGCCGCCGCCGCGGCCGAGGTTCGGCCCGCTCGCGAGGAAGGCGCTCATTTCGAGACCGCCGCCGCCGTCGCCTCGCCCTGCAGGGCGTCCCACAGGTGGTCGCGCAGCTCGAGGAACCGCGGGTCGTGCTGCACGCTGCGCTCCGAGCGCGGCCGCTCGAGGCCGGTCTCGATGACCTCCTTGATCGCGCCCGGGTGGCTCTTGAACACCACGATGCGGTCGCCGAGCAGGATCGCCTCCTCGATCGAGTGCGTGATGAAGAGCACCGTCTTGCCGGTCTTCTGGATGAGCTTGTCGATCTCGTCGCGCATCACCTCGCGAGTGAGCGCGTCGACGGCGCCGAGCGGCTCGTCCATGAGCAGGATGCGCGGTTCGGCGACGAACGCGCGGGCGAGCCCGACGCGCTGCTGCATGCCGCCCGAGAGCTCGCGCGGGTACGACGACTCGAAGCCCGCGAGGCCGACCATGTCGATCGCCTCCTGCACCCGCTCGCGCCAGCCCTCGCCCTTCAGGCCCTTCTGCATTTCGAGCCCGAACTTCACGTTGTCGAAGACCGTGCGCCACGGCAGCAGCGCGTAGTCCTGGAACACGACGGCGCGATCGGGCCCCGGCCCCGTGACGGGCGAGCCGTCGACGAGCACGGTGCCCGACGACGGCTTCACGAGCCCGGCGACGACGTTCATGAACGTCGTCTTGCCGCAGCCCGACGGCCCCAGCACCGTCACGAACTCGCCCTCGTGCACGTCGAGGTCGACCCCCTCGATCGCGACGAGTCGCTTGCCGGTGCGGGCCACGTCGTAGGTCACCGAGAGGTCGCGCACCGAGATCAAGGGGGCCGGTGGGGATGTCTCGGGGCGGCGTGGTTCGGTCGTCGGGGTCGTCATTCGCTCCTCCTCGTTGAGGTTCTCTTGTCGATCATCTTCGCCGGTTGAGTAGCGCCGGCGCGGAGCGACGACGCGTATCGAAACCCCTGTTGCTCAGCCGGTGGTTTCGATACGCGTCCGACTCCGTCGGGCGCTACTCAACCGACCGGGCCCTACGCCGCAGCCTGCCCTTGGCGGAACTTCGGCAGCACCTCGGTGCCGAGCAGCTCGATCTGCTCGAAGAACCGGTCGAACTTGAACCGGAAGTCGAACACGAGGTGCTCGACGCCGAGCGCCTCGAACTTCTTGATCTCCTCGACGGCCTGGTCGGGGTCGCCCACGATGAGCTGGCCCTCGAGGTCCTCGACGGTCTGGAAGCTGCCCGACTCGGGCTTGACCGTGAACCGCGCCTTGTTCGCCCACGCGAGCAGGCCCGGGATGTTGACGTGCTTGAGCGCCTCCTCGCGGGTGTCTTCAATGGACGTCGGGGGGATCACGGCGACGGTCGGCATCGGCCGACCCGAGGCATCCGTCATGCTCTTCATGACCTCGATGCGCTTCTCCATCGTGCGCAGCGAGATGCGCCCCGGCATCCAGCCGTCGGCGTACTCGGCCGCGAGGCGGGCCGACGCGGGCGTCGCGCCGCAGTACCAGAACGGCACCGGCCCGCCGACGGGCTTCGGCTCGATCGTGACGTTCTCGAACGAGAAGATGCCGTCGTCGTAGGTGACGTCGTTCTCGGTGAACACGCGCTTCAGGATCTCGGCGTTCGACCGCACCATCTCGACCCGGTTGAGGTCGCCCCAGCCGACCGCCTCGAACTCGTGGTCGAAGGTGCCGGCGCCGAAGCCGAGGATGAGCCGCGGGCCGACGAGCTGCGTGATCGTGCCGGCCATGAGCGCCGTCACGAGCGGGTGGCGGAACGGGATGAGCGAGCCGGTGCCGAGCTCGAGCTTCTCGGTGACGGCGCCGATCGCGGTGAGCGTCGTGAGCGCGTCGTAGAAGGTGCGGTTCGGCTTCTCCATCTCGCCGTGCGGCTCGAACACCAGGTGATCTCGCACCCAGACGGAGTCGAAGCCTTTGTCCTCGGCGAGCTTCGAGCCCTCGAGCAGCTTCTCGCGGCTCGCCTCCTCGCCGAAGTGCGGCAGCAGCAGTCCGAATTTCATGT
The DNA here is from genome assembly GCF_058349925.1 of Agromyces solani. NCBI lineage: Bacteria > Bacillati > Actinomycetota > Actinomycetes > Micrococcales > Microbacteriaceae > Agromyces > Agromyces solani. The sequence continues at coordinate 41,827 of NZ_JBYRER010000001.1, read as the reverse complement.
CAGTTCCCTTCTGCGGCCGAGCCGGCCGCCACGCTTGCGGCCTGCGCCGCGGATCCTTCGGCCCGAGCGGCCGCGAGCCTGCCCTGACCGGGTCGGCCGACGACGACGCCGTCGGCGTAGACGTCCTCGCCGCGCACGAGGGTGCGCTCGATCCGGGCGGAGATGGTGCGGCCGTCGTACGGGGTCCAGCCGATCTTCGACAGCACGTCGTCGTTCGTGATGGTCCACTCGCAGGCCGGGTCGGCGATCACGATGTCGGCGTCGGCGCCGACCTCGAGCGAGCCCTTGACGCCCGCGAGCCCGAACTTCTCGGCGGGGATGCGGGCGACCATGTCGACCGCGCGCTCGAGGGTCAGCTCGCCGCGGTTCACGGCGTCGAGCATGAGCTCGTAGTAGTACTGGATGCCCGGCGTGCCGGTGTGGGCGCTCCACATCTCGGTCCAGCCGATCTCCTTCTCCTCGCGCGTGTGCGGCGCGTGGTCGGAGCTCGCGATGTCGATCGTGCCGTCGCGCATGCCCTCCCACACGGCGGCGCGGTTGTCGTCGGGCACCCAGTAGCTGAGCGCGTACGGCCCGAGGGTCTCGACGTCGTGCCACGTGGAGAGGAACGGCGCCCAGTGGTTCACCTCGCAGGTGACGTCGACGCCGGCGGCCTTCGCGCGGCGCACGGCCTCGATCGAGCGGCGGGTCTGGATGTGCGCGATGTGCACGGGGCATCCGGATGCCTCGGCGAGGCGCAGCACGACGTCGATCGCCGTGTCCCAGATGACGCCCTCACGGGCGGCGTACGCCGAGGCGTAGCCCTGCGGCGTGTTCTCGCCGCGGGCGAGCACCTCGCCCTCGATGTAGTCCATGAGCGCCTGGTCGTGCGGGTGCACGATGAAGCGCTTGCCGGTCGTCGCGATGCGGTCCATGATCTGCAGCAGGTGGCCGTGGTCGTGGATGCCGGTGCCGGCCGGGTGCGGGTAGGTGCGTCCCGTGTCGACGACCATGTAGATCTTGTAGGCGCAGATGCCCATCTCGGCCATCGGCACGATGTCGTCGAACTTCGTCGGCGCCGGATTGTGGTTCCAGTCGACGATCGAGCTCGCGGTGTAGCGGTCGAACACGTCGCGGAGCGTCGTCACGTCGACGGTCGGCGGGTTGAGGTTCGGCATGCCGAACATCGTCGTGACGCCGCCCGCCGCGGCCTGCTGCGAGGTCGTCAGGATGTCGTCCTTGTGCTCGTAGCCCGGCTCGCGGGTGTGCACGTGCACGTCGACCATGCCGGGCAGCACGAGTCGGCCGGTCGCGTCGATCGTGCGGTCGGCCTCGACCGCGACGTCGGCGCCGACGATGCCGGCCACGCGGCCGTCGTCGACGAGCAGGTCGGCGGCGACCGGCCCCGATGGGGTGACGACGATGCCGCCGGAGATCCTCAGGTCGATGCTCATCGCACGGCCTCCAAACGCGTTGCCTCCACGGGCGCCTCCAGTCGTTCTGCGGTCTCGCCCTGGCCGGGCGAGCGGGTGGTGCGGACCTCGACGTCGCTCGGCCGCACGTAGCGGTCGAACCAGTCGACGATCAGCGGGGTGGTCTCGGTCCAGTAGCGGTCGTACGCCGCGTAGTGGGTGGTGTGCCGCTGCATGATGAGCTGCTTGGGCCCCTTCGCCGCGGCGTACAGCCGCTCGGCGTGATCGGTCGGGGTGGTCGCGTCGCCCTCGACGCCGATCACGAGCAGCGGGGTCACGAGGCGGGATGCCGCGTCGATGGGCTTGTACGCGAGGATCTCGTCTGCGCACGAGAGCGGGATGGCGCTCGGGATCCTGTCGTCGACGTCGGCCTTGATGTTCGTCGCGCGGCGCTCGGGGGTCGGCACCATGATCTCTTCCCTGGGGTGCACGAGGCGGCCGGCGCCGGTGGTGACGCGGAGGCGACGATCCTCTTCGAGGCCCGCGAGGAAGGCGAGCCACTCGTGCTCCTGCCGCATGCGGTGCAGCCAGTCGGTGCCGTCGGCCACAGGCACCTGGCTGACCGCGGCCTTCACGCGCGGGTCGGCGTCGGCGAGCAGCACGGAGTTGCCGCCGCCGGTGCCGCCCGTGCCGAAGGCGCCGATCGCGTCGGCGTTCACGTCGTCGCGGGTGGTCAGGTAGGTGACCGCGTTCACGAGGTCCTGCAGCTGGCGCGCGGGCGAGAGGATGCCTCGGTCGCCGGCCGAGTCGCCGAAGCCGCGGTAGTCGAAGACGAGCACGCCGAAGCCCGCGGCCGTGAGGGCCTCGTGGTAGCGCACGTAGAGCTTCGCGTCCTTGAGACCGAGCCAGCCCGGGCCCTGCACGATCGCACGGAGCGGAACCGTGACCTCGTCGGGCGTCCGCCAGATCGCGGCGATGCGATCGCCTTCGCTGTGGAACTCGACCTCGGTGCTCTTCATGCGGGTCCTCCCGGATCTCGACGCGGCGTTGCGCGGGACCCGGACACGGCGGGCGAATCGTCGCCCCGGCCCTGATCGAAGTGCTCGATCGAGGCCCGCGAGGACATCATGACTCATTTTGGATCCAGAATCCAGTATTGATTCCGAAGTCGTCCCGGCGTTAGGCTTCGAAGCGACCACCGGGTTGATCTGCCCGGTCGTGGTGGCCCGGGATTGGGCCGCGAGTCGCCGACCGTCGTCGGACACGCCTGCACACCATCCCGGAGGAACTCTGCCCATGCACCGCCACGCTCTACCCCTCGTCCTGTCGGTCGCCGCCGTCGCCCTGCTCGCCGGCTGCGCGAGCTCCGCGACCGCCGGCGCGAACGGCGCCGACGCCGAGAACGGCACCGGCGCCGAGGCATCCGGCTACCCGCTCACCCTCGACAACTGCGGCACCGAGGTGACCTTCGACGCCGCCCCCGAGCGGGTCGTCACCATCAAGTCGTCGACGCTCGAGCTCATGCTCGCGCTCGGCCTCGAAGACAAGGTCGTCGGCACCGCCTTCAGCGACGGGCCCGTGCCCGAGGCATCCGCAGCCCAGGCCGAAGGCCTCGAGGTGCTGAGCGACAAGGTGCCCTCGCAGGAGGCGACGCTCGCCGTCGAGCCCGACCTCGTCTACGCCGGCTGGGAGTCGAACCTCTCGGCCGAGGGCGCCGGCGAGCGCGACGCCCTCGCGGCGCTCGGGGTCGCGAGCTACGTCGCTCCCGCCGCGTGCAAGGCCGAGGGCTACATGCCCGACCCGCTCACCTTCGACGAGGTGTTCCGCGAGTTCGAGGAGGCCGGCGCGATCTTCGGCGTGCCCGACCGCGCGGCCGACCTCGTCGCGTCGCAGCGCGAGGCGCTCGAGGCGATCACGCCGTCGCCCGACGGGCTGACCGCGCTCTGGTACTCCTCGGGCGACGACCAGCCGTTCGTGGGCGCCGGCATCGGCGCCCCGCAGATGATCATGGATGCCTCGGGGCTCGAGAACGTCGCGGCCGACGTGCACGACACGTGGACGGCCATGTCGTGGGAGGCCGTGGTCGAGGCGAACCCCGACGTGATCGTGCTCGTCGACGCGCCGTGGAACACCGCCGATGCGAAGATCGCGGCCCTCGAGGCGAACCCCGCGACCGCGGAGCTGCCCGCCGTGCAGGCGAAGCGCTACGTCGTCGTCGACTTCCCGTCGACCGAGGCGGGCGTGCGCAATGTCGACGCCGTCGCCTCGATCGTCGATCAGCTGGGCGCCCTGGAGGGCTGATGTCCACCGAGGCGCGCGGCGGTTCCGTCGGTCGAGTAGCGAGCGACGAAGGAGCACGCGTATCGAGACCACCGCACCACGTCTCGACACCCGCACCCGTCGCTCCTCGACCGTCGGGTTCTGCGCGCACGCTCCTCTGGGGCATCGGCCTCGCCGCGCTGCTCGTCGTGTCGATCGTCGTCGCGGTCACGATCGGCCCGGCGGCGTTGTCGCCCGCCGACGTGCTCGCGAGCGTCGGCGCGCACCTCGGGTTCGGCGAGTCGACGCTCTCGCCGCTTCGCGACGGGATCGTCTGGCAGCTGCGCATGCCGCGCGTGCTCACGGCCGCCGCGGTCGGGGCGGGGCTCGCGATCTGCGGCGCGGTCATGCAGGCGCTCACCCGCAACCCGCTCGCCGACCCCTACCTGCTCGGGCTCTCGTCGGGCGCCTCGGTCGGAGCGGTCGTCGTGCTCGTGCTCGGCTGGTCGCTCATGCTGCCCGTCGCGGCATTCGCCGGCGCGATCGTCGCGCTGCTCGCGACCCTCGGACTCGCACTCGGCGCGGGGCGGGCCGGGGCCGGCGTTGCGGGCGCGACGACGGGTGCTCGGCTGTCGCCGACGGCGACCGTGCTCGCGGGCGTCGCCGTGACGAGCGTCTTCGGGGCGATCACGAGCCTCGTCATCTTCTGGAGCGCGACGAACGACAGCTACCGCGAGATCCTCAACTGGCTGCTCGGTTCGCTCTCGGGCACCGACTGGACCTCGTTCGCGATCGCCGGCATCGCCGTCGTGGTCGTCGGCCTGCCGCTCATCGCGAGCGCGCGCACCCTCGACGCCTTCGCGGTCGGCGAGACCGGCGCGGCCGCGCTCGGCGTGAACGTCGGTCGCAGCCGGGTGCTGCTGCTGGGCGGCACCGCCCTGCTCACGGGCGCGCTCGTCGCGGTGAGCGGGTCGATCGGCTTCGTCGGCCTGATCCTGCCGCACGCGGTGCGACTCGTCGTCGGTCCCGGGCATCGCGCCCTGCTGCCGCTGTCGGCGCTCGCGGGTGCGATCTTCCTCGTCTGGGCCGACACGGGCGCCAGAACGATGTTCGATCCGCGCGAGCTGCCGGTCGGCATCCTCACCGCCCTCATCGGCGGCCCGGTCTTCGCCTGGCTGCTGCTGCGCCGAAGGAGCACGACATGAGCCTCGATCTCTCGCGGGTGCGCTTCGACCGCGCCGGACGCACGATCATCGACGACGTCGACGCGACCCTGCCGGGCGGCGCGCTCACCGCGCTCGTCGGGCCGAACGGCGCCGGCAAGTCGACGCTGCTGCACCTCATCGCCGCGGTCGAACGCGCGGCGGCGGGCGACGTCGCCCTCGACGGACGGTCGCTGCCCGGCCTGCGTCGCCGCGAGCGGGCACGGCTCGTCGCCCTCGCGGAGCAGCAGGGCGAGGTCGACGCGCAACTCGACGTCGAGGCATCCGTGCTGCTCGGACGCACCCCGCACCTCGGCGCGTTCGCCGCCGTCGGTGCCGACGACCGCGAGATCGCGGCGCGGGCGCTGGAGGCGGTCGGAGCGTCGGAGTTCGCACGGCGACCGGTCGCCGAACTCTCGGGCGGCGAGCGCCAGCGCGTCGTGCTCGCGCGCGCCCTCGCGCAGCAGCCCGAACTGCTGCTCGTCGACGAGCCGACGAACCACCTCGACCTGTCGGCGCAGCTCACGGCGCTCGAGCTGCTCGCCGGACTCGCCCGCGACGGGCTCACCGTCGTCGCGGCGCTGCACGACCTCTCGCACGCCGCGGCCTACGCCGACCACGTGATCGTGCTCGCCGACGGGCGGGTCGTCACGGCCGGAGCCCCGGCCGAGGTGCTCACGGCCGAGCTCGTCGAACGGGTGTACTGCGTGCGCGCCGAGGTCGTCGAGCACCCGATCACGGGCCGGCCGCTCATCGCGGTCGCGGCGGCGGGTTCGTCGAACGCCGTGGCGCAGGCCGCGGCCGGCCACGATGCGCACTCGGACCTCGATGCGCACGCGGATCGCGGTGCGCACGCCGATCTCGTCGGCTGAACGAGTCGGAACCGGGTCGAGCGCGGTCCCGCCGCTCGCGCGACCGCGCGATCGGAGGGGTTCTCCGCTGAACCCCGACCACATGACCACACGACCACACCATGCGCGACCACACGACCACACGACCACACCATGCGCGACCACACGACCACACGACCACACCGTGCGCGGAGGGACATCCTTCCCGGTCACCGAAGCCCTCCGGGGTCCGCGCCCAGATCACTGGGCATGGGCGAATCGGCACGGCGGTCGCCGGCGCCGGCCGGCGGGCGTAGCCTCGGAACATGAGCCCGATCCAGGCCGGCCCGCTGCGGACGATCGAGTGGATCGCCGACGAGTTCCTGCACAACGCCCGCCGCGGGCGGCGACTCGTCGCCGTCGACGGGGCCGACGCCGAGGCATCCGCCCGCCTGGCCGATGAACTGGCGGCGGCGATCGCCGCTCGACTCGGCTCGACCATGAACCGCCCCGACACGGCCGTCCTGCGCCGCAGCGTCGGCGCGGTCGACGAGGCGACCCTGAGGAGCGAGCTCGTCGAACCCTTCCGCGCGCACGAGCTGCCGGGCGCGGAGGGCGACGACATCGTGCTCGTCGTCGACGGGCAGCACCTGCTCGACGACGCGGTGCGGGGCGTCTGGCACTTCTCGGTGTGGACGCTCGCGGGCGACGAGCTGCCCCATTCCGCGGCATCCGTGATCGTCGACGTCACCGACCCCGAGCGGCCGACCCGGTACTACTACGACTACTGCGCGATCCCGCCGAGCGTGAATCGGCCCGGGCTCCACTGAGCGGCACGGCATCACAAGGGGTTGCCGCCCACCCGCGCCGGGTCTACCGTGAGCCCCAACGTGCAGATGTCACCACTTCGGGGGGTCCCCATGGTCAACGTCGATCGCGGCCGCTTCACCGCAGGCCGCAGCCTCATCGCAGTCGCCGCCGCCGTCTCGCTCGCGGCGTTCGCCGCGCCCGCGACCGCGTCGGCCGGCACCGCGGCGGCGGGCAGCGCCGTCACCGGGCGCCCCGCACCGCCGGCCCCGGCCACGTCGACCGGTTTCGGCGGGGCGGTCTCATCGGTGGATGCCTCGGCGAGCGCCGTCGGCCTCGAAGTGCTGCGCGACGGCGGCAACGCGGTCGACGCAGCGGTCGCGACCGCGGCCGCCCTCGGCGTGACCGAACCGTACAGCGCCGGCATCGGCGGCGGCGGGTACCTCGTGTACTTCGACGCCGAGACCGGCGAGGTGTCGACGATCGACGGTCGCGAGACGGCACCCGCGACGATGCCGAGCGACGCGTTCATCAACCCGGCGACGGGCACGCCCTACGCGTTCGCCGACGCGGTGTCGTCGGGTCTCTCGGTCGGCACGCCCGGCACGCTCGCGACGTGGGAGGCCGCGCTCGACGAGTTCGGCACGACCTCCCTGCGCGACGCGCTGCAGCCGGCGATCCTGCTCGCGACGAAGGGCTTCGTCGTCGACCAGACCTTCCGCGACCAGACGCTCGCGAACCAGGCGCGGTTCTCGGCGTTCCCCGACACGGCCGAGCTGTTCCTGCCCGACGGCGACGCCCCGAAGGTGGGCAGCGTCTTCAAGAACCTCGACCTCGCCCGCACCATGCGGCAGATCGCGCTCGGCGGCACCGACGTGTTCTACGAGGGACCGCTCGCCGACGAGATCGCCGCGACCGCGCAGGAGCCGATCGTCGACCCCGACGCGACCCTGCCCGCCTACCCGGGGTACCTCACCGCCGACGACCTCGCCGACTACGAGGTGCTCGACCAGGCACCGACGCACATCGAGTACCGCGGCCTCGACGTCTACGGCATGGCGCCGTCGTCGTCGGGCGGCACGACGGTGGGCGAGTCGCTCAACATCCTCGAGAACTTCGACCTCGCCGGCGCCGACCCCGTGCAGGCGCTGCACCTCTACCTCGAGGCCACCGCCCACGCCTTCGCCGATCGCAACGCGTACGTCGGCGATCCGGCATTCGTCGACGTGCCGACCGAGACGCTGCTCAGCCAGGAGTTCGCTGACGCCCGGGCGTGCGTCATCGATCCGGATGCCGCGTCGGTGAAGCCCGTCGCCCCCGCCCCGATCTCAGCGGCCGGGTGCGAGACGGTCGCGGCCGAAGAGCCCGCCGACACCGAGAACATCTCGACCACGCATCTCTCGGTCGTCGACCGGTGGGGCAATGCCGTGGCCTACACCCTGACGATCGAGCAGACCGGCGGCTCCGGCATGACCGTTCCGGGGCGCGGCTTCCTGCTCAACAACGAGCTGACCGACTTCAGCTTCGTGCCGAACCCGGCCGACCCGAACATCGTCGAACCCGGCAAGCGCCCGCGGTCGTCGATGTCGCCCACGATCGTGCTCGACGACGGCGAGGTGCGCTACGTCGTGGGCTCGCCCGGCGGATCGATGATCATCACCACCGTGACGCAGGTGCTCGTGAACCGCATCGACCTCGGCATGACCCTGCCCGAGGCGGTCGCGGCGCCGCGCGCCTCGCAACGCAATACCGCCGCTGTCGCGGCCGAGCCGGCGTTCCGGGCCGCGTACGAGGCATCGCTCGCCGCGTACGGTCACACGTTCTCGACCTCGGCCGAGATCGGCGCCGTCGCCGCGATCGAGGTCGACGCCGACGGGCTCATGACCGCCGTGGCCGAGCCGGTGCGCCGCGGCGGCGGCACGGGGCTGGTGGTCGAGCCGGCGTGGTGAGCACGAGTCGCAGGACCATCCGTCGCGATACCCCGCCGTGACCGGCCGATCGCCCGAATCATCCTGCGACTCGACGAACCGACCCGCCTCAGCCGCGCGCCCGCAGCCGCGGCGCGAGGTCGCGCTCGAACAGCTCGAGGAACCGGCGCTGGTCGTGCCCGGGCGCGTGGAACACGAGGTGGTTGAAGCCCCAGTCCATGTACTGGCCGATCTCCTCGGTGACGGCATCGGGGTCGGTGCCGACGATCCAGCGCTTGGCGATCTGCTCGATCGGCAGCGCGTCGGCCGCCCGCTCCATCTCGACCGGGTCGGTGATGTCGTGCTTCTGCTCCTTCGAGAGCGAGAGCGGCGACCAGAACCGGGTGTTGTCGAGCGCCGTGTCGAGGTCCTCCTCGTACGAGAGCTTGATCTCGATCATGCGGTCGTACTCGTCGAAGGTGCGGCCGTCCTCACGGGCGGCCAGGCCCTCGCGAACGGCCGGCATGAGCTGATCGGCGTAGAGCTCAGCACCCTTGCCCGATGTGCAGATGAAGCCGTCACCGGCGCGCCCCGCGTACTTCGCCACCTGCGGGCCGCCCGCCGCGATGTACACGGGCACGCCGCCCGCGGGCCGGTCGTAGATGGAGGCGTCGTGCGTCGAGTAGTACTCGCCGTCGAAGCTGACCTGGCCCTCCTCCTTCCACAGCGCGCGCATGAGGCGCACCGACTCGCGCAGGCGCGCGTAGCGCTCGCGGAACTCGGGCCACTCCTGCTCGCCCGCGCCCTGGAATCCGGTCGCGATCTCGTTGAGCGCCTCGCCCGAGCCGAAGCCCGCGATGATGCGCTCGGGGTAGAGCACGCCGAGCGAGGCGAACGCCTGGGCGAGCACGGCCGGGTTGTAGCGGAAGGTCGGCGTCATGACGCTCGTGCCGATCTTCACGGTCGAGGTGCGCTCGCCGACCGCGGCCATCCACGCGAGCGAGAACGGCGCGTGGCCGCCCGTGTGGCGCCACGGCTGGAAGTGGTCGCTCGTGAACACCGACTCCATGCCGTGCCCTTCGGCGGCGACGGCGATCTCGACGAGCTCGCGCGGGTCGAACTGCTCGGCGCTGGCCTTGTATCCGAGGGTGAGGGTCATCTCGTGCTCCTTCTGCGGGGGTCGTGGTCGGTGGAACGTCAGGGGCGGACGGGCCGATGCCCGGTGTGCGGCAGCGAGCCGTCGGCGAGTGCGGCGACCGTCTCGGCGGTGCACGGGCCGACGCCGAGCTGCAGGGACTGCTCGAGGGCCTCGACGGTGTCGACGTCGCGGCGCAGCGTGGTGAACGGCGCACTGCCCGCGAGGTCGGCGAACCCGGCCTCGCGGTGCCGCGCCGCCGACTGCTCGCCGAACGCAGGTCGCATGGGCACGCCCTCGGCGGCGGTCGCGAGGGTCGTGCCGGTTCCGTCGGCATCGGCGATGAAGGCGAGCGGATGCCTCGCGGCCGCGTCGAGTGCGAACTCGAGCTCGCTCGTGCGCAGCGAGGGAAGGTCGCCGAGCAATACCGCGACGGGCCCGAGCGCGTGCGTGCGTGCCCGGTCGATACCTGCGTCGATCGCCGCGGTGAGTCCGCCGGGACCGTCGCCGGTCGGATCGCGCTCGAGCTCGACGCCGTCGGGCAGCGGCGAGCCGAGGTCGATCTCCCCGGTGACGACGACGATGCCCCCGACGTTGCGAGCAGCACGCGCGGCGGCGATCGTGTCGAGCGCGAACGCACGTGCGAGTGCCGCACGCGCCTCGGCCGGCACGACGGGGCCGAGTCGTGTCTTCGCAGCGGCGAACGCCTTGACCGGGATCACGACGGTCCAGCGGCTCGGCACGTCTGCCTCGCGCGACTCGGCTCGACCGTTCGACTCGGCCGAGGCATCCATGCCCGCCCCGCTCATGCGCGCAGCCCCGGCAGCACCTCGCGGCCGAACACCTCGAGCCACTCGGCCTGGTTGCGGCCGACGTTGTGCAAGTAGATGCGATCGAAGCCGAGATCGAGGTAGCGCTGGATCTCGGCCCGGTGGCGGTCGGGATCGGCCGAGACGACCATGCGACCCTCGAAGTCCTCGGGGCGCACCGTGCGGGCGAGCTGCTCGAACTCGAACGGCGAGCGGATGTCGCTGCGCCCGAACCGCATGCCGGCGATCGGCCATTCGGTGAGCGCGTTGCGCATCGCGTCCTCGTCGGTCGCCGCCCACGAGAGGTGCAGCTGCAGGATCTTCGGCATGCGCCGGACGTCGCGGCCGCCGTCGCGGGCGCCGTCGGCGAACCGGGCGAGCAGCGCCTCGAGGCGGTCGATCGGCCCGGTCGTCGTGATCAGGCCGTCGGCGACGCGACCGGCCCGGCGGGCGGTGACGGGCCCGGCGGTCGCGACGTAGATCTCGGGCGCCTTGGGCGGCATCGTCCAGAGTCGGGTGGTCTCGAGCTTGAAGCTCGGGCCGGCGTGGCGCACGTCGCGGCCGGCGATCGACGCGGCGAAGAGCTTCTTGATGAGCTCGACCGCCTCGAACATGCGGTTGATGCGGTCGGGCGCCTCGGGCCAGTACTGGCCGACGACATGCTCGTTGAGCGCTTCGCCCGAGCCGATGCCGAGCCAGTGCCGACCGGGGTACATCGACGCGAGGGTCGCGCTCGCCTGCGCGACGACGGCGGGGTGGGTGCGGAAGGTCGGCGTCGTCACGCCGGGGCCGAAGTCGCCGCGGGTGCGTTCGCCGAGCGCCCCGAGCACGCTCCACACGTGCGACGACTGGCCGAGCCGGGGCGTCCACGGCTGGAAGTGGTCGGTCGCCATGACCCCGGTGAACCCGTGCTGTTCGGCGAGCGCGGCGAGCGCGACGGCCTCGGCGGGCGGGAACTGCTCGAGCATGGCGGCGTAGCCGATGTGCACTGACACTCCTCCATCCTCTCGCGGGTCGACGGCGCGGGCGTCACGCCGAGGCCATCCCTCGTCGCGTCATAGCCATTGTTTCGGATACTGGATCCAAAACGCAAGCCGAGCTCGGATGCCTCCGCGAACGCCCGCGCGTCCCTCAGCGCCGCTGCGGCGCCGGGGCCGGGGTCGCCTCGCGGTCGAGCAGCGCGAGCACGGCGTCGCGCACGTGCTCGAGGTGCGAGCGCAGCACGCCGACCGCGTGCTCGACGTCGCCGCCCTCGACCGCGGCGATGAGCTCCTCGTGCGAGTGACCGTGGTCCGACCCGTCGACGAGGCGCCAGCCGAGCACGTACCGGCCGACCTTGAGGCGCAGCTGCTCGATCATCTCCCAGTAGACGGGGCGCCGCGCGGCGTCGTAGAGCTCGGCGTAGAACTCGGTGCGGGCGTCGACGAAGTCGGCGCCCTCCTCCTCGGCATCGGCCGTGCGGCCGAGCTCGCGCAGCCGCTCGAGCCGCTCGGGCGTCATGTCGGCCATCGAGCGCCGGAGCGCCTCGACCTCGAGCAGCGCGCGGATGTCGTACACCTCGCGGGCCTGCTCGGCCGAGAGCGACTTCACGACGGCACCGCGTCGCTCGTGGAACTCCACGAGCCCGTCGGCCTCGAGCTGGATGAGCGCCGAGCGCACCGGCAGTCGCGAGACCCCGATCGACTCGGCGAGCGTCTCCTGGCGCAGCTTCTGCCCCGGGGCGAGCGTGCCGCTGAGGATCGCGTCGCGCAGGATCTCGTAGACCATCACGCCGACCGAGCGATAGCCGCCCTGGTGCTTGCCGGCGAGCTGCTGGAGGGCGTCGGCGTCGAGGCGCTGCGCCGAGGCGCGGCCCTTCGGGGCGGTGAGTTCGCTCATGGCACCCGAATGTATCGGATGAAACGGCCACCGGCACGGAATCTGGATCCAAAAGCCGGAGCGTGTCCCCCGGACGGGGAACCCCCGTTCGATGTAACCCCGACCGGGGCTGCCGGGCGCCACCGCGCCGGGCATACCCTGCGCCGAGAAGCAACCGTCGATGAGTTCAGGGGGACACGATCATGGCCGGTTCGAAGCAACACACTCCGTTCGCCGGAGCGATCGCCGTCGCGATCGTCGCGACGATCACCGCGGCACTCGTCGGCACGGCGCCGGCCGCCGCCTCCGAGGCGCCACCCGGGCTGCCGCTGCCGCCGGCCGCTGCCGAGGGTTCCGAGCTTCCTGCGCCGCCGGACCCGTCGGCGATCGACCCCTCGTCCGAGGTCGAACAGGCCTCGCTCGCCGGGGACATCGCGGGTACGATCCGGGCCCGGATCGGTTCGAGCACGCCGCGCCTGGCCGGGGCGAAGGTCCACGTCTGGTGGTACGACCCCGTGGTCATGAGTTATCAGTATCGCGGCATGGTGGCGACCGACGCCGACGGCGAGTACCTCTTCCCGGACGCACCGCAGGGCAAGAACGTCCTCTGGGCCGAGCCGCCGAACGACGAGGACTTCCTCCACCCGATGTACTGGCCCGACAGTCCCGACACGAGCGGGATGGTGCAGTTCCAGGTGAACGACTCCCAGACCACGTCGGGCATCGACGTCACGCTGCCGCGGCTGAAGAAGGACTACATCGCGGGCGCCGACCGCTTCGCGACGGCCGTCGCGATCTCGAAGCGCGGCTTCCCCGGGGGAGCCGACTGCGTCTACGTCGCGGCCGGCCTCGGTTTCGCGGACGCGCTGAGCGCCGGTCCCGCCGCCGCCCACTGCGGCGGACCGCTGCTGCTCGTCCCGCCGACCACGCTGCCGGCGAACGTCAAGTCCGAGCTCAACCGGCTCGATCCCGACAAGATCGTCATCGCGGGCGGACCGGGAGTGATCTCGAACGCCGTGAAGTCCGCACTCGGCTCGATCGCACCGACCACGCGCGTCTACGGCGCCGACCGGTACGCGACCTCGCGCGCGATCCTGTCGTACGAGTTCGGCCCGACGATGCCGACGACGGTCTTCGTCGCCACGGGCGAGAACTTCCCCGACGCGCTCTCGGCGAGCGGAGCGGCCAGCGCCTGGAAGCTGCCGGTGCTGACGGTACGCGGAAGCGCGTCGGCGCTCGACGCCCCGTCGATCGTGCAGCTCAGCAAGTTCGACTACGCCTACATCGTCGGGGGCAAGGCGGTCGTGAGCGCGGGAATCGAGACCTCGCTGAAGAACCTCGGCGGAGTCGTCGCACGATACTCCGGGAGCGACCGGTACGCGACGAACATGGCGGTCAACGAGACCTTCATGCCCTACCCGGTCGACGACGTGTACCTGACGAACGGGCTCAAGTATCCCGATGCGCTCGCCGGCGCCCCGCTGGCCGGCGCGACGTTCGGTCCGCTGTACCTCGTGCCGCCCACCTGCACGCCGGAGCGCACCCTGGATCACATCCGCAAGGTCATCCCGCTCCGCGCGCACCTGCTCGGGTACTTCTCGAAGCTGAGCTTCGGGAGCGAGCTGTTCCTCGAGTGCTGAGCACGACGGTCGCTGCGCCTCGCCGGACCCGGCGGGGCGCAGCAGCGTGCCCGACGGGCGCCTACCCGAAGTCCTCGGGCGAGCTGCGCAGCGACCCTTCGGCCTGCGCCTCGTCGAAGCCCGCGCGGTACCCCTCGTCGTAGGCCTCGTCGGCGCCCTGCCGGAACAGGTCCCGCTCGCTCGGCCGCTGGATGGTCCGGGCGCCGGGCAGGTCGAGATCGCCGACGTAGCGGTCGAGGCCGCGCACGATCGCGACCGGGACGCCGGCCGACTTGCCCTTGACGAGCTCCGCGGCACCGGCGATCTCGTCGGCCACGCACGGCATCGTCACCGAGAGCGGCTTGCCCGAGGCATCCGTGCCGCCCCGCAGGTCGTCGAAGACGTGCACGCCGGCCGCACCGATCGCGAGGTCGGTCTGCCCTTCGCGCCACGGGCGGCCGAGCGTGTCGGAGAGGATCACGCCGACGCGGGCGCCGGTGAGCGCCCGCAGCCCCGTCGCGAGATCGCGCGCGGACGCGTCGGGGTCGACGGGCAGCAGCAGCACGGTGCCGTCGGGCGCGTTCGAGGCGTCGACGCCCGCCGCCGCGCCGATGATGCCCTGGCGGTTCTCGACGATGCGGGTGATGCCGCCGTCGTACTCGCGGGTCGCGACGACGCGCACCGTCTCGGCGGTGATCGCGGCCTCGCGGTCGGATGCCTCGACGATGCGCCCCTCGGCCTTCGAGACGATCTTCGACGTCACGACGAGGATGTCGCCGTCGGCGAGGTCGGCCGCACCGGCGATGAGCGCGGCGAGGTCGTCGCCAGTCGAGATCTCGGGCAGTCCCTCGACGCCCTCGACACTGAAACCTGCAGCCATGGACGCTCCCCCATCGGACTCCGGCGCCGCGATGTCGCGGCGGAACCATTCTGGCAGTTCGCCCGCCCTGCCATGGCGGACGGTCGTCCCGCAAGGGCCTGAACCGACGGATGCCGCGGCGATACGATCGCGTATGGCCAACGATGCCGACGCCAACGCCGAAGCCGAAGCCGCACGCAACGAGACGCCGACCGAGCGCCTCGACCGCAACTGGGCGGACATCCTGCAAGAGCTGCGCTCGGTCCTGACTGGCACGCAGCTGATCTCCGGCTTCCTGCTCGCGGCGGCGTTCCAGCCGCGCTTCACGGACCTCGACGAGTACGAGCTCGTGCTCTACCTCACGCTCGTCGCACTCGCCGCCCTGGCCACGGTCCTCGGCCTGGCCCCCGTCATCCTGCACCGCATGCTCTACGGCCGCCGGCAGAAGGACCGCCTCGTGCGCACCGGCAACCGCATCCTGTTCGTGCTGCTCGGGGTGGTCTCGCTGCTCTCCGTCGGGGTCGCCGGACTCATCTTCGACGTCGCGGTGAGCCGGGAGGCCGGCTTCATCGCGATCGGGGTCGCCCTGCTCGCGGTGGCGGCGGTCTGGGTCGTCGTGCCGATGCTCGCGCGCAACGGCGACTGAATTCCCCGGCGCCGGTGCCGTGGCCCCGAACAGGGGGTGGCGCCGGAGTGTGAAGTCTCCTTACACTCACGCTACTCGCGCCCGCGTGCGCGCACCCCTACATGAGGAACAACCCGATGACTCGAATCACTTCGCGCCTGCCGTGGCGCGCCGCCGCGGTCGCGGCCACCGTCTGCGCCCTCGTCGGCGCCGGCGCGACGACCGCCTTCGCCGAGGAGCTCCCATCCGCTTCCGCCACCATCCCCGTCGAATCGCGGCACGTCCCCGCGGCGACGCCGTCCTCCGCGGAACAGCGGGCCGGCACCCCCGCCGACCCGACGACCCCCCGGAGCCGGAGCCTCGGAGTCTCGGCCGTCGATGCCGGCGCGACGATCGGCGACGACGCCGTCTCGAGGGTCGCGGCAGGCACGGGCTCGATCTCGGGCACGATCACGAAGCTCATCGACTACAAGGCGGTCGCTCCGCTGAGCGGCGCCACCGTGACGGCGCACACCTACGACGCGGGGACCGACGTCCTGTCGCCGGCTCTCGCGACCGCGACGAGCGGTGCCGACGGCTCGTACGCACTCAACGGTCTCGGCACCGGCGCGTACGTCGTGCTCGTCAAGCACACCGCTTCGGGATCGAAGCTGCTGCCCGACTTCTACCCGAACGCCGCGTACGCGTCGCAGGCGCAGGCGGTCCAGGTCACCGACGGCCTGGACACGCCCTCGATCGACGAGCTGCTCGCGCCGCTCCTCAGCGGTTACATCGCGGGCGCGTCGCGTTACGAGACCTCCGCCGCCATCGCGAAGGAGTTCCCCTCGAACATCGATTGCGTCTATCTCGCCTCCGGGGCGAACTTCCCCGACGCACTGAGCGCCGCCCCCGCCGCCGCGACCTGCGGCGGGCCGCTGCTGCTGGTCGAGCCGAACGCGGTGCCCGCGGCGATCGCCTCGCAGCTCGACCGCCTGAACCCGTCGCGCATCTACATCGCCGGCGGTACCGGCGCGGTCTCGAACGCGGTGAAGACGAAGGCGTCGCAGCTGGTCCCGGGTGCAGCCATCACTCGCCTCGCCGGCGCCGACCGCTACGCGACCTCGCGAGCGATCGTCGGCAAGGCGTTCGGTACGACCGAGTTCGTCTGGATCGCGACCGGCGCGAACTTCCCCGATGCACTGTCGGCGAGCAACGCCGCGGCGGCCTACCGCGAGCCCGTCCTGATCGTCCCGGGCACCGCGAAGTCGCTCGACTCGGCGACCATGTCCACGATCGCCGCGCGCCACCCCCAGGCCGTCGCGATCGCCGGCGGCACGGCCGTGGTCTCGACCGGGATCGAGAACCAGCTCTGGAAGCTGTACGGCAAGATCCGCCTGCAGGGCGCCGACCGCTACGGCACGTCGCTCGCCATCAACAAGTTCGCCTGGGACGTGCCGGTGGGCCACTCCACGTCGGTGTACGCCTTCCTGACCAACGGCACGAAGTTCCCCGACGCACTCTCGGGTGCGGCGATGGCCGGCGGCCGATACAGTGCGCCGATGTACGCCGTGCCGCCGACCTGCGTCCCCAACGCCGTGCAGCAGCACATCAAGGACCTCAAGGTCTACGAGGCGTACCTGCTCGGCTACTTCTCGAAGATCTCGTTCGCGGAGCCGCTCAAGCGCTGCTGAGCCTGCCGATCGATGGGCGGATGCCTCGTGGCCGGCCACGAGGCATCCGCCTTCGTCGTGCTCGGGGTGTCGCCGGGCTGACCTACGCTGGAACCCATGCGCATCGCCACCTGGAACGTCAACTCGATCCGCACCCGCGTCGGCCGCGTCGTCGACTGGATGGTGCGCGAAGACGTCGACGTGCTGGCCATGCAGGAGATCAAGTGCAAGCCCGAGCAGTTCCCGCACGAGGCGTTCGAGGCGGCGGGCTACGAGCTCGCCCTGCACGGCCTCAACCAGTGGAACGGCGTCGCGATCGCGAGCCGATCGCCGATCCACGACGTCGAGATCGAGTTCCCGGGCATGCCGGGCTTCCTCAAGGGGCACGACGGGCCCGACCTTCCGAAAGAGGCGCGCGCCATCGGCGCCACCGTCGACGACGTCCGGCTCTGGAGCCTCTACGTGCCCAACGGGCGCGCCCTCGGCGACCCGCACCTCACGTACAAGCTCGACTTCTACGCAGCGCTCGCCGACTACGCCCGAGCCGAGACGACCGCGCACCCCGACCGCCCCTTCGCCCTCATGGGCGACTTCAACGTCGCCCCGTTCGACGTCGACAACGGCGACCCGACCGTCGTCGTCGGGCAGACCACGCACGTCTCGCCCGAAGAGCGTGCGGCGTTCTTCGCGCTCGAGAGCGCCGGGCTCGCAGACGTGGTGCGCTCGCGCGTGCCCGAGGGCCTCTTCACCTACTGGGACTACAAGCAGCTGCGCTTCCCCCGCAACGAGGGCCTGCGCATCGACTTCATCCTCGGCTCGCAGGCGTTCGCCGACGCCGTCACCGACGCCTCGATCCACCGCAACGAGCGCAAGGGCGACGCGCCGAGCGACCACGTGCCGGTGCTCGTCGACCTCGACCTCGGCGACGACGACGGCGACCTGCCGATGATCTTCGGCTGACCCGGCGGGTGACGCAACCCCCAGCCCCGGTGCAGGCGCCCCGGCTACGCTCGAGAACGTGACGAGCACGCACCAACCCGGCGCCGACCCGTTCATCGGGGCGGTGTTCGGCGGGCGCTACCGGCTCGACGCGCTCATCGGCCGCGGCGGCATGGCGAGCGTGTATCGAGCGCACGACCTGTCGCTCGGCCGCCGGGTCGCGGTCAAGGTGTTCGCGGCGACCGCGGAGGGCATCGACGACGCCGCACGGCGCAGTTCGGAGATCGCGCTGCTCGCCGGCGTCGAGCATCGCGCGCTCGTGCGCCTGTACGACGCATCCCGCGACCCGGCGACCGCGCGCGAGTACTTCGTGATGGAACTCGTCGACGGCCACGACCTGCGCGAGGCCCTGCGCCGCGGGCCGCTCGACGCGGCCGACGTCGCCGGCCTCCTCGCCGATGTCGGCGAGGCGCTGCACGTCATCCACGACCGCGGCATCGTGCACCGCGACGTGAAGCCCGCGAACGTGCTGCTCGAGCCCGCGCACCTGCCGACCCGCGAGTGGAACGCGAAGCTCGCCGACTTCGGCATCGCGCGGCTCATCGACGACACCCGGATCACGCGAACCGGTCTGCTCGTCGGCACCCCCGGCTACCTCAGCCCCGAACAGGTCAGCGGTGCGGCGGCGGGCCCCGCGGCCGACGTCTATTCGCTCGGGCTGCTCGCCCTCGAGGCGCGCACGGGCCGCACCGCCTTCCCCGGCCCCGCGGCCGAGGCGGCGAGCGCCCGGCTCGTGCGCGACCCCGAGATCCCCGAGTGGCTCGGCGCGGACTGGGTGGCGCTGCTGCGCGCGATGACGGCGCGCGAGCCCGAGGCGCGGCCCACCGCACTCGAGGTCGCCGTCGCCGCCACCCGGCTCGACACCTCGGCGACGGGTGCGGGAGCCGCGACCGGACCGACGATAGTGCTCCCGGTCGGCGCGGGCGTCGCCGGCGCGGCGGCCCCGGCCGGCGACGCCCCGGACGACGCGATCGGCCCGGCGACCGGCACGGAGGCCCTCGGCGCGACGGCGCCCCTGCGACCACGGGCATCGGCCGACGGTGCCGATCGCCCGAAGCGAATGCGTCCCGCGCTCGTCGTGGCCGCCCTCGCCGGCGCGGCCGTCGCGATCGCGCTGATCGCCCAGGCGGTCATCGGCGCCGTGACCACGGGCGGCGAGGCCGATGTCGGGCCGTCGCCCTCGGTGCCCGCGGAGTCGACGACGCCGAGCGGTGAACGGACGCCCGCGCCGACGCCGACGCCGACACCGACCGAGACCGGCGAAGACGAGGACGACAGCGGGCCCGGCAACAGCGGCGACAACCGAAACGACGAGAAGAACAAGGGCAAGGGCAGCGGCAAGAACGACGACTGATCGGCGCCCTGCCGAGGCATCCCGACCACTCACGGGGTGGTCGCCGGCGCGGCGCCCCACGCCATAGCATCGGGGAATGCCCGAACTCGAAGTCCCCGGCGCCGTCCTGCACTACGAGACCGCGGGAGCCGCCTCGGATCCCGCGCTGCTACTCATCCCGGCCGGGGTCGCGACCCTGCGCATGTGGGACGAACAGCTCGACGCGCTCGCCGCCCGGCACCACGTCATCCGCTACGACCCCCGCGGCTTCGGCGGCACCCGGCACGACTTCTCGGTGCCCTTCGCGAATCACGACGACGCGATCGCACTGCTCGACCACCTCGGCGTCGAGCGCGCGACCGTCGTCGGGGCGAGTCGCGGTGGGGCGCTCGCCATCGACGTCGTGCTCGCGGCCCCCGGCCGCGTCGACGGCCTCGTCACGATCGGCGCGCGCATCGGCGGTCACCCCGACGTGCCGACGACGCCCGAGGAGCAGCGACGGCTCGACGCGGCGGAGGCGGTCGATCCGCTGGCCGAGCCGGCCGAGTACGTGCGACTCGAGGCCCTCGCGTTCGCCGTCGGCGTCGGCCGTGAGGCGTCCGACCTCGAGCCGGGCTTCCTGGAGCGGGCCCTCGAGCTCGCCCGCCCGAACGTCGCGCACGTGGCCGACGACGGCGAGCAGGTGCCGCTCGACCCGCCGGCCGCCGGACGACTCGGCGAGATCGGGGTGCCGACCCTCGCACTGGTCGGCGAGCACGACTTCTCGCCGTTCGCCGTGCAGTACGACGCCCTCGTCGCGGCGGTGCCGAACGCGACCGGCGTGCGCGTCGCCGGCACGGCCCACCTGCCGAGCGTCGAACGCTCCGACGAGGTGGGCCGCGTGCTGGTCGACTGGCTCGACGCGCACGGGCTCTAGCAGCACGTCACGGTCGCTGGCCCGACCGGTGGCCCGCGATCAGCGCATCGCCCGGTACGCGGCCCGCGCCTCGGAGGTGAGGTGCTCGGTGGCGTACGAGAGCATCGTGCGGGGCATACGGGCCGCGTGCACGTCGAGGAAGCCGGTGAGCTCGGCCTCGCCGACCCGCTTGCCGGCTTCGCGGAGCATCCAGCCGACGGCCTTGCGGATGAGGTCGTGCGGGTCCTCGAGCAGTCGCTCGGCGATCGCGAGCGCCGGGCGGGCATCGCCCGCCTTCGTCGCGGCGAAGGTCGCGAGCACCGCGACCCGTCGCTGCCACACCGAGTCGGATGCCGCGAGCCCGACGAGCACCGGCGGATCGACCTGCTCGACGGGGGCGCCCGTGAACAGGACCTCCCCGACGAGGAACTCGGCCGAGCTGTCGACGAGGTCCCAGTTGTCGACGCGGCCGCGGCGAACCGCCTCGAGGTAGGCGATGTGGAGCCGGAGCCGCGCGGCGTCGTCGCGCGTGCGAGATCGGCTCGCGCGGGCGAACTGCGCGACCATGATGAGGAGAGCGGCGAGCCGGTGCTCGTGGATCGGGCTGTCGAGGAGCGCATCGACCTCGGCGGGTGCCAGCCCGGCGAAGCGGGCCACGACCGTGCGGGTCTGCGGCACCGTCACCCCGATGAACCGGTCGCCTTCGGCGTAACCGCCGGGGCCGGTCTTGAAGAACCGGGCGAGCTGGGGCACGCGATCGGGGTCGGCCAAGTCGGCGAGCGCCGCACGCACGGCATAGGCGGTCGGCGGCGGGGACGAGGCATCCGTCATGCCCGTACGCTACCGTCGCCCTTCCCTCGCGCGGGGGTATCCGCGACGATGGAGCGGTGAGCGAATCGATTCCCCAGCTGTCCGAGACCGAGGCACCCGCCATCGACTTCCGGCCGATCACGGGCGACGACCTGCGGCTGTGGCTGCCCGAGTCGATGGCCTACTACGAAGCGGCGCGGCTGCGCGCCGGCGACACCCCCGACGAGGCGAAGGCCGCGGTCGAGGCGTCGACGAGTCGCTTCTTCGCCGACGGCGAGCTGAAGCCCGGGCACGTGCTGCTCGCCATCTACGCCGACGGCGAAGACGCGGGCTGGCTCTGGCTCGGCCCGTGGGCCGAGGGCGGCGACGCGTGGTGGGTGTGGGACGTCCACGTGCGCGAGCCGTTCCGCCGCCGCGGGCTCGGCCGGGCGGCCATGCGGCACGCCGAGCAGGTCGCGCGCGAGCACGGCTCGCCGACCCTCGGCCTCAACGTCTTCGCGTACAACGTGCCCGCGATCGAGCTCTACGAGAGCCTCGGCTTCGAGGCGGCGTCGCTGCACATGGCGAAGAGCCTCTGACGACGAAGAGCCCCGGCGCCCTCGGGGCGCGCGGGGCTCTTCGACGGTGAGCGGATCAGGCGCGCGCGGGCTCCTCGGCGGGGGCGGTCGCATCGGCGTCGTCGGATGCCTCGGCTCGCGCCTCGTCGCGCGACGCTGCGGCGGGCGCGTCATCGGCGGACGGCGCGGCGGCCGGCTCCGCGTCGGACTCGTCGTCGATCGGCTCGACGTCGTCGAGGGCCGACTCGGTTTCGGGCTTCGAGAGGGCGCCGAAGCCGATGAGCGCGCCGAAGAGCGCGAGGGAGACGACGATACCGACGATGCCGGCCGTGACGAGGCCGCTCGAGACGACGATCGCCGACTGGCTGCCGTAGACGTCGGCGGCCGTGCCGGTCTGGCTCGTGAGCGCGGCCTCGAGCGTGGCGGTCGCCGAGTTGGTCGAGAGCGCGCCGAGCACGGTGACGACCACCGATCCGGCGAGCGCGATCGTCGGGAGGATCAGCGCGATGGGGGCGGACGGACGGGCAGTGCTCATGCGGGCGGCTCGATTCGGGTCGTCGTGACGGGCGCTCGCGAACGGAGTCCCGCGGGCCGGCGGATGCGACCCGGTGTCCGACCCTACGGGCGAACCCTATGGTTCGGCTATGGACCGCCTCCCCGCCCGCACAGAACGAGAGCGGGGCCGGCCGGTTCGGCACGAGCCCCGCTCTCGGGTGCGGCTCATCGATTGCGCGGTGAGATCGGACGCGGCGTGGGAGTGGGGACGGGCGTCGCGTTCTCCTGGGCGGTGAGCTGCTCGGCGTACTGCGTGAGGCGCTGGCCCTGCATGTCGGCGGCGGAGGGGGCGTCGCCCTCGCCGGTGACCTCGGCCTGCTTCTGCAGGCGCATGAGCTCCTGGATCGAGACGCTCGTCGTGCCTCGCTGCTCGAGCCGTTCGCTGATCGCCTGCTGCTGCAGGCGAACCGCGTCGAACACGTTCGAGTCGACCGACTGCTCCACGGCCCGGACGCCCTGCTCGGCGCGAGCGGCCCGCTCCTGCGCGGACTCCGCGCGAGCGGTGTCCTGCTGCGCCTTGAGCGAGGTCGCCACCTGCTGCTGCACGCCGTGGGCGTTGGCCCGCTGGAGCGCGGCCTCGCGACGCGCGCTGTCCTGCTGGCCCTGCAGCGACGTGACGCTCGCGGCACCGGCGCCCTGCTCCAGCTGGGAGCGCACGCCGGCGCACCCGCTGATCGAGATGATGATCACGGCGGCTCCGATCGCTGCGGCTCCGCCCTTCTTGATGTTCATGGTCCTCTCCTGTTCTGTCGGGGGTTGATGGGGATCTGAACGATCCTCAAGTTACGGAGGGGTCACACCCTCGACATCAGGACGGCCACCGGATTCGCCGTCGGTGCCGACCCACCTCCGCGACGCGTGCGAGCACCGAGCGGGGTCCGGGCGAGCACTGAGGCATCCTCGGAAACTGCACGATTCGGGCCGTTGCGCGGACTTGGCGATCTCGATCGCCGAATCGAAGCTGAACGCAGGATTCCCGCGTCAGGGCGCAACCATTCGCGAGGGGATGCCTCGTAGCCTTGAGTTGTGCGGCGATTCATGCCGCGCGCAATCAGCCAACTGCAACACCAGACCCCTCAACGAGGAACGGAGGTTCACAATGTCGAACATCACGATCGACCCCATCGTCGGCGAACCCGAGGTCCTCGAGGACGTCACGCCCGAGCAGATCGCGCTCGCGGACGGCGTCGAGCTCGACCCGGCCTGGCTCCGTCTCAAGGAGTCGGCGACGAAGCTCCAGTCGCTCCAGGTGAAGGACGGCTCGGTCCCCGTCGAGACCGACAAGGCCGAGGCATCCGCCCTCGTCGACGCCATCGTCGAGTCGATCGCCGCGCTCGCGCCGCGCTTCCCGCACGAGGCCGCATACCTCACCGCCCTGCAGGCCGACTTCCGCAAGTGGCAGGCCGAGGGCCTCGAGGTGCCCGACTTCCTCGACTCGCTCGTCGAGTTCCAGCCGCAGCGCCACCGCGTCGACGGCATCCGCCACCTCGTCGTGTTCCCGATGTACACGCAGAACGGCTCGCTCGACCGTCACGTCGAGGCGCTCGTCGTCGAGACCATCTGGCCCGAGTTCATCGCCGCCCTCGAGGCCGGCGACTACGGCAACAAGCTGTTCGTCTCGCTCCGCCTCGTCGACTTCACGCCCGGCTACGACACCAACTCGGCGGTGCTCTTCCCCGAGACGGTCGCGATGCGCGAGATCC
This sequence comes from Agromyces solani, assembly GCF_058349925.1. Taxonomy (NCBI): domain Bacteria; kingdom Bacillati; phylum Actinomycetota; class Actinomycetes; order Micrococcales; family Microbacteriaceae; genus Agromyces; species Agromyces solani. The sequence goes on along the minus strand of NZ_JBYRER010000001.1, from coordinate 18,026 downwards.
CGCCGTTCACGTGGGGCGCCATCTTCCAGGACCGCGAGGCCGCCCGCTACCGCAAGGTCGTGCGCGCCGCGAGCGACATCACGAAGCTCGAGCTGCCCGCCGACGCGGCCGAGATGCTCACCGACCAGGAGCTCACCGAGCGCACCTTCGTCATGTGGGACATCATCCACGACCGCACCCACATGCGCGGCGACCTGCCGTTCGACCCGTTCATGATCAAGCAGCGCATGCCGTTCTTCCTCTACTCGCTGGAGGAGCTGCGCTGCGACCTGACCGCGTTCCGCGAGTCGGTCAAGATCCAGCGCGGCCTCGACGCCCGCCTCGCGAAGGGCGAGGAGCTCACCGACGTCGAGGAGCAGATGCGCTCGACCGGCAAGCTCGTGCAGTACGCGGTCATCTTCGACCGGATCTTCCGCTTCGCGATCACCGGCTCGCGCGTGCGCAACTACGACGGTCTCGGCGGCCAGCTGCTGTTCGCGTGGCTGCACAAGAAGCACGTCCTCGAGTGGCGCGACGTCGAGCTCAGCTTCGACTGGGACAAGGTCGCCGACGCGGTCGTCGAGCTCGGCGACGCGATCGACCTGCTCTACTGGGAGTCGATCGACCGCCCCAAGACGGTGCACTGGCTCAAGGCCTACGAGCTGGTCTCGTCGGTCGTCACGCCGAACCCCGCGTCGGTCTGGGCCGAGGGCCTGCCCCGCGAGGTGCTCGCCGGCCCGCCCAAGGGCTACACCGACCTCGTGATGGACGACGAGTTCCCGCTCTCGATGTTCTTCGAGGCGCTCGACAAGAAGATGAAGCCCGTCATCGAGTCGACCGTCGGCATCACGGGCAAGACCGAGGTCTGACGTCACCGTTTCAGGAAGACGTACGCTGCTCAGGACGGAATCGGCGATTTCGTCCTGAGCAGCTTTCTTTCTCCTGATCCCGCTTCCTGTCCGCTCGAAGAGGAGCCCCACATGACCGACCACCCCACGAACCCGGGCGTCGCAGGACGCGTCGTGCTCATCGCCGGGGCCACGAGCGCCGCCGGCCGGACCGTCGCCCGCAGGCTGCTCGACGCCGGCGCCCGCGTCGTCGCCGTCGGCAGCGACCGCGGCCGGCTCGACGAGATGGCGGCCGAGCTGCCCGGCATCGTGACCGAGGTCGCCGACCTCACCGACCAGATGCAGGTGTGGCCGCTCGCGATGCGCGTGCACGGCCGGGTGGGCGACGTCGACGGCATCATCCACCTCGTGGGCGGATGGCGCGGCGGCGGCGGGATCCCGGGGCAGACCGAAGAGGACTACCGCGTCCTCGAGCGCTCGTTCTCGGCGCTGCGCCACGTGAGCCGCGCCCTGTGGGACGACCTCGTCGCCTCCCCCGCCGGCCGCATCGCGATCGTCTCGTCGACGAGCGTCGAGCGCCCGCTCGCGGGCGGTGCGAACTACGCCGCCGTGAAGGCCGCGAGCGAGGCGTGGATGCAGTCGCTCGCGCACGGCCTCGGCAAGGAGGCGCCCGCCGGCGCCGCCGTCACCTTCCGGGTGAAGTCGCTCGCCGGCCTCGAGGACCGGCTCGCCGATGAGGTGGTCGCCCTCTGGTCGACCGATGGCCCGGAGCTGAACGGCCGCGTCGAGACGCTCTCCGACTGAGCGGGCGCGGCCCCGAACGGGCCCGCCTCGTCCGGCCCCGCACGCGAAGTGGGGGTGCGCGGCACGTTGACGGCGCGGATCGGCGAGGTTAGCGTCGCGTCATGAGCCCCGCCGAGCGTGGCAACGCATGATCTCGACCGCTGAACTCCGAGCCATCCCCGCGTTCGCGCGATTGTCGACCGCTGCCATCGACTACCTCGCGGAGTCGGTCGAAGACATCCACCTGACGCCGGGCGAGTACTTCGCGCACGAGGGCGACGAACGCGCCCTGTTCATCGTGATCGAGGGGCGGGCCGAGCTCACGAAGGTCGTGAACGGCGACGAACGGGTCATCGGCGAGCGGGTGCCCGGCAGGTTCTTCGGCGAGGTGCCGATGACGCTCAGCACCCCGTTCCCGGCGAGCGGCCGCGCGGCGGAGCCGACGCGCGTCATCAAGCTCGACGTGACCGTCTTCTACACGCTCGCGGCGATGGCGCCCTCTGTCCCGGCCTTCGTCGCGTCGCTCGCGCGCCGCTACCTCGACTGGCTGCAGGCCGTGGCCGCCGAGCAGGCCGAGCCCGAGGTGCGCGTCATCGCCCTCCGTGCGGATCCACGGGCGCACGAGCTCACCGGATTCCTCACCCGCAACCAGGTCGCGTTCGAGCACGTGGCGCTCGATCGGGCCGACGACGGCGCGCAGCATCCCGTCGTCGAGCTGCCCGAAGGACGACGACTCGAGAACCCCGGCCTCCGCGAGGTCGCCGCGGCCGTCGGGCTCGAGGTCGAGCCGAAGCGCCGTGACTACGAGGTCGTGATCCTCGGCGCCGGCCCGGCGGGGCTGACCGCTGCGGTCAACGCGGCGGCCGAGGGGCTGCGCACGCTCGTCGTCGAACACCTCGCGCCCGGTGGGCAGGCCGGCACGTCGACCCGCATCGAGAACTACACGGGCTTCCCCTTCGGCGTCTCGGGCGACGAGCTCGCGAGCCGCGCACTCAAGCAGGCACGGCGGCTGGGCGCCGAGATCGTGGTCACCCGCACGGCCGAGTGGCTGCGGCCCGGCGACCGGCTCGTCGGGCTCGACGGCGGCGATGAGCTGACCGCACCCGTCGTGGTCGTCGCGACCGGCGTCGAGTGGCGCACGCTGCCGGTGCCCGACATCGACCGATTCCTCGGCAGCGGCGTCTACTACGGGGCTGCGCGCAGCGACTCGGCGGTCGCACGGGGCGCCGACGTCGCGATCGTCGGTGCCGGCAACTCGGCCGGGCAGGCGGCCCTCTTCTTCTCGCGCTTCGCCCGCTCGGTGACCCTGCTGGTGCGCGGCGAGACGCTCGCGACGAGCATGTCCCGCTACCTCATCGACCAGATCGAGGCCGCCGACGGCATCGGCGTCGAGACGCGCAGCGAGCTCGTCGCCGTTCGGGGCGGCCGGGGCCTCGAGGAGGTGGACGTGCTCGACCGTTCGACTGGGTCGACGACCACGCGGCCGTACACGACCGTGTTCGTGATGATCGGCGCCGACGCGGTCACGGGCTGGCTTCCTCACGACGTCGCTCGAGACGAGCACGGCTACGTGCTCACCGGCGCCGATGCGGCGGCGACACCGCAGTGGACTCGGGAGCGGCGCCCGTTCGGCCTCGAGACGAGTGCGCCCGGCGTGTTCGCGGTCGGGGACGTGCGCTCGGGGTCCGTCAAGCGCGTCGCCGCGGGCGTGGGCGAGGGCGGCATGGCGATCGCCTACGCCCACCAGTACCTGGCGCTCGGCGGCTGAGCGTCACCGCTCGGGCGAGGTGGATGCCTCGGGTGCGGCGTCGGCATCGGGCGAAGCACTCGACCCGGTCTCGGATGCTGCGCCGTCGCCGGCCTCGGGAGACGGCGAGGCGGCCTCCTGATCGTGCTCGACGGCGACCACGAGGCATCCCCCGCCGCCGTCGCCGCCGTAGAGGGCTTCGCGCCAGGCCGCCTGCTCGGCCTCGCCGAGCGACTCGGGCATGGCTGGCGCGAGCGAGTTCGGGTCGGGCGACTCCTCCTCCCACCACGTCCAGTGGCGGTACTCGACGCCCGCCTCGGTCATGCAGTCGCGGACGAGCTGCTGGAAGGCCAGCCAGGCCGCCTGCTCCTCGGCGGTCGGGACGAGCGCCTCCGGCGTCGCGGGCGGCGTCGCGACCCCGTCGACCTCGTCGGTCGAGGCGACCGGCGAGGGATCGGTCGGGGCGGGCGTCGGGTCGCCCACGGCGTCGTTCGCGCGGGGGCGTTCGCCGGATCCACCGGCTCCGCGATCGATCTCGCCACGGGACTCGCCCGCCCCGCCGGTCCCGGTCGCGTCGCCGGCCTCGCCGCCTCCACTCGGCCCCGGCGGTTCACCCTCCGCCTGCGGGTCGAGCCGGCCGACCGCACCGGGATCGGTGCGCGCGTCGTAGAAGACGGGCGCACCCGTCCGGGCGACGGCGACGCCGAGCGACAGCGACCCGACGAGGAGCACGGCCATTGCGGCGCAGAGCAGGAGGACCTTGCGCACGCGGCACCTCCTCGTCGCACCCGGCGACCGTTCGGTGGCGCAGGTGTTGGGCCATGTTACGTGCCCCCCGAACAGGGGGCAACCCTCCTGAGGCGGTTTCAGTGGATCGGGCTGCCGCGTCAGTCGACGTGGGGGCCGCCCGCGCCCTCGGCGGCGCCGGCCGCCGGCGACGCCTCGGTCACGCCCGTGGAGGTGTCGGCCGGCGAGTGCTGGCGGCGGCTCAGCCAGACGAACGGCACCGCGAGCACCTGGAGCCCGCTGCTGACGAGCAACGACCCGGGGTACCCCCAGATGTCGGCGGAGCGGCCGAGCACCGGTTGGATGACCGCGCCGCCGGCGCTGCCGAGGAGCGAGTCGAACGAGAGCACCGTCGCACGCTGCGCCGACGGGATCATGTCGTTGAGGTACGCCCGCCGCACGGGCCCCGCGGCCGCGTCGACGAGCCCCCACAGCACGAGCAGCACGAGCGCGAGCCAGAAGCTGCGGTTGAGCCCGAGCGCGACGAGCACGCCCGTGCTCACGACGAGGCTCAGGATGATCGTCGTCGTCCGGCGCCGGAACCGGCGACGCACCCACGGTGCGAGATACCCGCCGATGACCTGGGCGCCCGAGAGGATCGCCGCGGCGAGTCCCGCGATCGAGTACGCCTCCTCGTCGCCCCACAGTTCGACGAGGTACGGCTGCAGGGCGTAGAACACGTAGAAGCCGACACCGGTCGTGAAGAACGAGGCGAACATGAGGTACCGCACGGGCGGGCGGCCGAGTCCGTAGGTGAGCGACGCCGTGAACACCGTCTTCGTCGCCCTCAGCGGGTGCGCCCGGCCCGCGGGCGTGAAGCCGAGGTCGCGCATGAGCAGCGCGGCGACGACGAACATCACGACGAGCACCCCGGCGCGCATGATGAACGGCACGCCGAGATCGGTCGCCTGCGCGACCGCACCGCCCGTGATCGAGCCGATGAACATCGCCGCCCCCGAGAGCGCGGTGCCGCGCCCGAACACGCGCTCGAGGCTGCCGGTGTACCCGGTCGCGGTGAGCGCGTCGACGAGCCACGCCTCGGTCGCGCCCGAGAAGAACGTGAAACCGAGGCCGAGCAGCACCGAGACCACCGCCCACGCCCAGAACGGCGCCTCGATGACCCAGAGCCAGTAGTAGAGGGCCGTCGTCGCGGCGAGCGTGATCGTGCCGAGCAGGTACGACATTCGCCGACCGAGCGTGTCGGCGACGACGCCGGTCGGCACTTCGAAGATCACCATGCCGACCGAGAAGAACGCGTTCGCGGCGAACGCCTCGAGGTTCGAGAGCCCCGCGTCGAGCAGGAACAGCGTGTTCACGCCCCAGATGAACGACGCCGCGAGCGTGTTGCCGATGAGCAGTGTGAAGTACACCGCCTGCACGCTGCGCGGGGTCGGTGTGCGGCTCGATCGTGCGAGGCTCTCCACCCGCCCCATCATCCTCCCGAGCGCCGCCGAGCGGAAGCGGTACGCTCACGCCATGGTGCGCTTCCTCATCCGTCTCGGCGTCTCGCTCGTGCTCGCCGCCCTCGCCCTGGCCGTCGCCGCGCTGCTCGTTCCGGGCATGCACCTGCAGTGGTCGGGTTTCCTCGTCGCGATCATCGTGTTCGCCGCCGTGCAGGCGGTCATCGAATGGCTCGTCGAGACCCTCTTCCATCGCGGCGCCCCCGCCGTCGCGGGCGTCGCCGGGCTCATCTCGACCGCGGTCGCGCTCTTCGTCGCCTCACTCGGCGACGGCATCACGTTCGACGGCATCGCGCCGTGGGTGCTCGCCGCCGTCGTCGTCTGGATCATCACCGCCCTGGCGGGCTGGCTCTCGGGCAAGTACCTGCTGCCGCGCATCGCGCCCGAGAAGCAGCGGGCCTGATCCGCCGAGCACGCGGATGCCTCGGGGCCGACGCCGGCCCCGAGGCATCCGTCTCGTCGAGCATCAGTGCATGTTGTCGCGGCCGTTGACGTGCACGGCGTAGCCGTAGCAGCCGGCGTCCTCCCAGCGGTAGGCCGGCCCGCCGCCGGCGTCGCCGCCGAGGGCGAACGACCACTCCGCCTCCTGCTCGGGCGTGAGGTCGTCGGGCATCGCGTCCTGCGGGTCGATGTCGAGCGGATCGGGCGTGACGTAGTCGGGATTCCAGGACTCGACGTAGAGGTACTCGAGCCCCTTGTCCGCCATGCACTGGCGCACGATCTCGTCTTGAGCGAGCCACTTCTCACGCGGCGTCGGCAGGTCGGGATCGTCGGGCGGGACCTCTGCCGACAGCGGGGTGCCGGCGGCACGGGCCGCCTCGGCCGCGGCGATCCCCTCATCGCCGCACCCGCCGCCGGGATTGTAGAGGTCGGGTCCGAGCAGCGCCCGATCCCAGAGGATGGACGTCTCGTAGTCCAGTCCGACCGGCTTGGAGTCCTCCTCGAGCCACCAGCGCCAGAACCGGTACTCGAAGCCCGCAGCCTCCATGCACTCGCGGACGACCTCCTGCTGTCCGAGCCACTCCGAGCGCTCCTCCGGCGTCACGTACTCGGGGTCGCTCGGCTCGAGGTACGGGTTGTAGCTCGCCGCCATCGTCCCGGTGCCGGGCTTCGGCGGGGTCTTCGGCGTCGGCGGGGGCGGGGTCGGCACCCCGGGTTCGACCTTCGGGAGGGAGGCGAGGTACGACTCGGTCGCGTCGAGCGGCACGCCGTCGCCCTCGCCGGCCCCGCCGGCGGGAGACTCGGCGACCGGCTCGGTCCGCGGCTGGTTCGCCGCGAAGGCGGCGGCACCGAGCGCGACGATCGACGCCCCGCCGAGCACGGCGCCGGAGATCGCGACGACCGCGGCGATGCGCTGCAGGTTCATGCCCCCGCCTCCTCACCGGTGGGCGCGACGTCGACGGTAGGGTCGCTTCGTCGACGGCGCGCCCACAGGCCTCCCCCGCTCGGCAGCCACCACGCCGCCATGGCGACGAAGAAGAGCACCCCGGCCGCCGTCATCACGCGGTTCACGAGGATCGCCTGCTCGATCGCGGAGGCGTAGAACGCACCGAGCGTGGTGCTCGAAGCGATGAGCGTGTACATGCCGAACCGGATGAGCACGTAGCTCGCCGCGGCGAGCCAGAGCGCGCCGAGCCAGCGGAATCGCGGCGCGGTCGTCAGCACGGCCCCGAGCACCGCCATCGCGAGCCCGAAGATTCCGGCCGCGACGAGGTCCCACGCTCCGGCCCAGTCGCCCGAGGCCATGCCCGCGACGGTTCGCCAGACGACGAGCCCGCCCCACGCGAGCAGCAGCGCGGTCGCGAGGTGCGCGAGGGCGGGCATCGCGAGCGGGAAGGTGCCGCGCGGGGCGGTGAGGGCGAGGCGGCGCAGCTGCGCGTGCCGCCAGCTGAGATCGGCGGGGATGCCGCGGACAAGGCGCCCCAGGATCGACCGCGACGCCTCCGTCCGCCCCGCCTCAGCGGCGAACGCCCGCTCCTCGTACAGGTCGGAGGCGATCTCGGCCCGGCGGGCGGTCGCGACGGGTTCGGAGAGGTCGCGCGTGTACCAGCGGCACCAGCCGAGCACGACGGCGTCCACGCGGTCGGCGCCGGTGCGGCGTTCGACCGTGCGCTCGACGAGGGTGGCGTCGAAGGGAGACATCCCGATGCCGCTCATGCGAACGCCGCCTTCGGCTGGGTGACCGGTGCCGCCGCGCGTGCGGCGAGCTCGGCGCGGTGGGCGAGTTCGCCGGCGCCGGTCACGCGGTAGAGGCGGCGGCGCGGGCGGCCCTCGGCCTCGGCGAGCGCGGCGTCCTCCCACGTCGATTCGAGGAGCCCCGCGTCGGTCATGCGGGCGAGGGCCTTGTAGAGGGTGCCGTGCGCCGTGAGCGCGGCCGCCTCGTTGCGCTCGGCGATGCGCTTCGCCAGGGCGAAGCCGTAGAAGTCGCCGTCGTCGCGCTGCAGTTCCATGCCTGCGGCGAGGATGTCGACCTCGAGGTCGAACAGCCGTCCTTCGCGTCTGCGTGCCATACGAGAAGAATAGGAAGATATCTTCCGATGCGCAAGGGTTCAGTCGGGACCGGCCGAGGATTAGGCTGGAGCCTCCGCGACACGGGGGTGCAAATGGACGACGCGACGACGCGTTTCATCGAGACGTTCGCTCGTTTCATGCACGAGGTCGTCGAGCGGCCGCGTCCGGCCGCCTCGAGCACGACCCCGCTCGGCGAGCTCGTCTCCGCGCACCTCGGCGTCCCCTTCGGCGAACTCCCCGTCGTCACCGAGTCGATGCCGCCGCACCACCTCGCGGACGTCGACCTCGCGCTCGACGAGATCGCCGCACGGGGGCGGGGCCGCGTCGTCGGCGTCACCGGCGGACAGGCCCGCGGGCATCAGTCGCTCATCGACCTCCTCGAGAATCCGCACTTCGCGTTCGACGCCGGACCGGTCGACTACACGACCGCCCCGACCGGCCCCGACTCGACCCGACGCACGGTCGCGTTCGGACTGCGGCTGTTCGAGTACGACGGGCGCCCCGTCGCGGTGCTCCAGCGCGGCGCCGCACCCGAGCACGGCCGCGAGGACCTGCGCCTCGAGATCATCGCGACCGATCCCGGCACCGGCGACGCATTCGTCACCGAACTCCGCCGGCTCATGATCGAGCGCAGCGTGCTGCGCGGGCAGGTGCTGACGATCGGCGGCGGCCCGTTCTCGTACGCGACCGGCAGCATGATGTTCCTCGAGCGCCCCGACGTGCCCCTGGATCACGTCATCCTCGACCCCGAGACCCTCGACGGCATCACGCGCCACGTCGTCGGCATCGGCGCCCACCGCAAGGCGCTGCTCGAGGCGGGCCAGCACCTCAAGCGCGGCCTGCTGCTGTACGGCCCCCCCGGCACCGGCAAGACGCACACCGTCCGGCACCTGCTCACCCTCACCGAGGGCACGACCGCCGTGCTCCTCACCGGTCCCGCCATCCGGTACATCGCGATGGCGGCCGATGTCGCCCGTGCGATGCAGCCCTCGATCGTGGTGCTCGAAGACGTCGACCTCGTCGCGCACGACCGCTCGATCATGCCCGACAACGGCGTGCTGTTCTCGATCCTCGATGCGCTCGACGGGCTCGACGGCGACGCCGACGTGACCTTCGTGCTCACGACGAACCGGGTCGAGGTGCTCGAGCACGCGCTCGCCGATCGACCGGGTCGCATCGACCACGCCGCGGAGATCCCGCTGCCCGATCGCGCGGCGCGCGGACGGCTGCTGCGGCTCTACTCCTCGGGACTGCCGTTCTCCACCGCGGCGATCGACGCCGCTGCGGAGCGCAGTGAGGGCACGACCGGCTCCTTCGCCAAGGAGCTCGTGCGGCGGGCGGTGCTGACCGCCGCCGAGGCCGATCGGCAGGTCGGTGACGCCGACCTCGCCCAGGCGCTCGACGAATTGCTCTCGTCGCGGGCGGAGCTCACCAAGCGCCTGCTCGTGGGCGGCGCCGGCGACGACCGCACCGGGAGCGGCGGCGAGGTCGTCATGGGCAGCTTCGGATACGTTCCCGGGTTCTGAGCCGAGGTCCGCCGGGTGTCGGGCGGCCGCGCGGGCACTCACTAGGCTGACGCTGTGAAAACCCGAATGACCGCTCGCCTCGGAACCGCAGTCGCCGCCGCTTCGATGGCCTTCGCCCTCGCCGCCTGCTCGTCCCCGGGCGATGCCGACGGCCACGAGAGCACATCCCACGAGCAGTCGGTGACGACCGAGCGGCTCTCGACCGACGCCCAGACCGACGCGCTCGAGAAGTACGTCGCAGCGCTGCAGACGACGATGCCGGCCATGCTCGATCAGTTCGGCGGTCTGTACTCGGACATCTCGGTCGCAGCGATCGAACCCGACACGCTCAACTACGTCTACACCTTCGCCGACCCGGTCGACCCCGACGCCGCCACGGCGAGCTTCGAGGAGCAGCGGTCGACGCTGCAGACCTTCTTCGACGAGACGCTGCAGCCCGAGATGACCGCGGCGGGAATCTCCGAGTCGCCGAAGGCGAAGTACACCTACCTCAACCCGGACGGGTCGGAGGTCTGGTCCGCCGTGTTCACCTCGGAGTGACCCCGCTCGGCCGGCGGCGGACCCCCAGGCATCGCGTGTAGCGTCCACCGCGTGACCACCACGATCGACGCCACCGCCGTGCTGCTCGACATGGACGGCACCCTCGTCGACTCGACCGCCGTGGTCGAACGGGTCTGGACGGACTGGGCGATCGAGCACGGACTCGATCCGGCCGACGTGATGCCGGTCATCCACGGCCGGCAGGCGCACGCGAGCATGGCGATCCTGCTGCCCGGTCGCCCCGTCGAGCAGAACCTCGCGGACAACCGCGCGATGCTCGAGCGCGAGACCACGGAGACCGAGGGCGTCGTCGCGATCGCCGGTGCGCTCGACCTGCTGCACGCGCTCGTCGATGCCCCGCACGCCCTCGTGACGTCGGCGACGGCCGAGCTCGCCGCCGCCCGGATGGCCGTCGCCGGCCTCGCGATGCCCGCCGTCGTGGTGACGGCCGAGAGCGTGGCCGCCAGCAAGCCCCACCCCGAGGGGTTCCTCGCCGCCGCCGACGCCCTCGGCGTGCCCTCGAGCGACTGCGTGGTCTTCGAGGACTCGGGGGCCGGCATCACGGCCGCCCGCGCCGCGGGCATGCGCGTCATCGGCGTCGGTCCGCTCGCCGAACGGCATGGGGCCGACCATCTGGTCGACGACCTGTCCTCCGTGCGGATCGCCGTCGGCGATGGCACCGCCTTGACGATCACGCTGGACTGACGGCCGCGTTCGAGCACCGCGGGGTTGACGCGCGCTGCCGCGGGACCTACAGTGAAGCAATTCATTAATTAAGGAGTTGCTTACATTGGCCGATGCAAGTGACGAGCTGAGCGCGGTGTTCCAAGCGCTCGCCGACCCGACCCGCCGCGCGATGCTCTCGCGCCTGCGCGTCGGTCCGGCGACCGTCGGCGAACTCGCCGAGCCGTTCACGATGAGCCGCCCCGCGATCTCGCAGCACCTCAAGGTGCTCGAGCGGGCGGGTCTCATCGAGCGCACCGCGACGGCCCAATGGCGCACGTGCACCCTGCGCACCGAGCCCCTCGACGAGGCATCCGCGTGGGTCGAGCACCACCGCGGCAAGTGGAACGACCGATTCGACCTGCTCGCCGAGCACCTCCGCACCATGAAGGAGCGTTCGGAATGACCGAGTACCAGACCACGACGACGGATGCTGCAGGCTCCGCCGCCCCGCAGTTCACCATCACCCGCGTCTTCGACGCGCCACGCGACCTCGTCTGGCGCGCCTGGACCGAGCACGCCGACGTCGCCGAGTGGTGGCACCCGCGCGGCATCGAGATCAAGCCCGGCAGCATCGACGTCGATGCGCGCGTCGGCGGTCGATACCGCTACACGATGGTCGCGCCCGACGGCACCGAGTACCCGACCGCCGGCGTCTACCGCGAACTCGACGCCCCGCGCCGACTGGTCATGACCTGGGGCTCCCCCGGCGATGCCGACGACGCGGCGCCCGTCATCACCGTGACGCTCCGCGAGCTGCCCGACCAGCGCACCGAGATGCTGTTCCACCTGCGCGGCATCGACGGGGCACCGGGCGACGACAACGTGTACGACGGTTGGGACTCGGCGTTCGACGTGCTCGGCGAGCACCTCGACACGGCCCGCGGCACCGACGGGGCCGACGCACCGAACGAGGCATCCTGATGGGCCGGCTCATCGTCGAACAGGTCGTGACGGCCGACGGCTACGCCGCGGACCCCGACGGCGGCATCGGCTTCTTCGAGTCGCTGATCCCGATCGGCGACGACGGCGAACCGCAGCTCAACGACGCCGAGCAGCTCGCCTACGTCTCCCAGGCCGAGGCGATCCTCTTCGGCGCGACCACCTACCGCATGTTCGCCGACTACTGGCCGAAGGTCGACCCGACCGTCGAGCACGTCGCCGCACTCATCGAGCGGCTGCCGAAGTTCGTCGTCTCCAACACGCTGACCGACGCGCCCTGGGGCGACGGCCGCATCGAACTCCTCTCGGGCGACGGTGCCGCGCGCACCGCCGAGCTCAAGGAACGGTTCGACACGATCATCGTCTGGGGCAGCCTCGTGCTCACCGACGCGCTGTTCGCGGCCGGCCTCGTCGACGAGCTCCACCTCCGCATCGTCCCGATGCTGATCGGCGAGGGCCGCTCGTTCACGCCGTCCGCGTTGGGCGACCGTCCGCTCGCGCTCGATCGCGTGGCCGAACGGCCGGGCGGGGTCGTCAGCCTGCGCTACGTCGTCCGCTGACCGGCGCCGCGGCAGCCGTCGATGGCGGCCGAGCCGCGCCCTTCAGCGCTGGAACGTGACGTGCACCGTGCCGCCGGGCGCGGTCTCGCTCGAGACCTCGTATCGCCGCTCGAGGCCGCGCAGGTCCTCCCACAGGCTGAGGCCGCGCCCGAGCACGATCGGCGCGATCGCGACGTGCAGCCGATCCACGAGGCCGGCCGCGAGGAACGACCGCACCGTGCGCACGCCGCCGCCGATGCGCACATCGGCCCCGCCCGCGGCCCGGGTCGCCTCGGCCAGTGCCTCCTCGGGCGAGGCATCGAGGAAGTGGAACGTCGTGCCGCCCGCCATCTCGATCGACGGTCGCGGGTCGTGCGTCAGCACGAACACCGGCACGCGGAACGGCGGCTCATCGCCCCACCAGCCGCGCCAGTCGGGGTCGCCGGCGTTCTGGTGCAGCCCGAACATGCCCGCGCCCAAGATCTCGGCGCCGACGTTCGTGAAGTACGCCCGTGCGTACGCGTCGTCGACGCCCGTCGTACCGGCCCCCGAGGCGTCGCCGAGCACGCGTTCGCGGAACGTCCGCGTCGCCGAGTAGGCGGCGACCAGGCGGAACCAGTCGTCGCCCATCGGGTTCTCGGCGGTCTGGTCGGTGGTCGAGGCGTAGCCGTCGAGTGAGATGTTGAGGTCGGCGCGAACGGCCACGGCGGAGTCCTTCCGGTCATCGGTCGCGGTCCGGGCATCGAACCGCGATGCCACTCTCGCGGGGACTCGAGATCCCTCGGAGTGTTTCGATGGAGATCGAAACTCGCCTCACTCGATCATTCGTCCGACCGGCCGCGCTGCCCGGTCGGCGCCGACTCGGCGGTCGGTGCCGACTCGGCGGCCGGGGCGGCCTCGACCGGGCCGTTCTCGGCCGCATCGGGCACGCCCTGCAGGTACTCGCCGGAGAGCATGCGGTACGAGCGCGTCGTGAAGGCGAAGAGCGCGAGGGCGACCATCACGAGGCCGGCGAAGAAGAACACGAGCGCGATGCCGCGCGCGTCACCGTCGCCGAGCAGCCAGCCCCACGCCGCCTGCCCGTCGGGCGAGGCCATGTACGGGATGATCCAGAACTGGGCGATCGGCGCGATGAGGAACGCCGTGATCGGCGCGGCGGCCGCCTCGAACGCCTGCGCGAACCCGAAGACCCGGCCCTGCCGGCGGAACGGCACGACCTTCTGGATCACCGTCTGCTCGGCCGCCTCGACCACGGGGATGAGGCACATGTACGCCCAGATGCCGAGCGCGTAGAGCAGCCACCACTCTCGGACCGTGAACAGCGCACCGAGCAGGCCCATGACGACGACCACGAGCAGCATCGTGCGGATCGGGTTGCGCCCGAGCCCCCACTTCGCGATCGCGAGGCCGCCGATGATGAAGCCCGTCGCCGTGACCCCGAGCACGATGCCCCACGCCTCGACGGGGAACAGCGTCAGGCCGTACGGGTCCATCAGGGCCATGTACACGCCGCCGATGAGATTGTTGAACGTCGAGAAGACGATGAGCGCGAACAGGCCGGGGGCGGCGCGGATGGCGGTGATGCTGCCGCGGACGTCGATCGCGGGCGCCCGGCCGTCCTCCGCGACGGGTCGCTCCTCTGGGATGCGCACGAACAGCAGGTGCACGAGCGCGACGAGCGTCATGACGATCGCGATCGCGAGCGTCCACCCCATGCCGAGCAGGCCGATCGCGAGCCCGCTGAACACGCTCGTGACGATGAACGCGAGGCCCTGCACGGTGCCGACCATGCCGTTGGCGTTCGCGTGGCGCTCTTCGGGCACGAGCAGGGTCACCGTCGTGGAGAGCGCGATGTTGCGCATGTTCTCGACGACCGAGCCGAACAGGATGATGCCCGAGAACGCCCAGAACCACGGCCCGCCGAGATCGACGAGCGCCGACTCGGGCTGCAGCAGGTACATCACCCCGGCGATGCCGAACGAGCCGAGCGTCACGAGGCTCGAGAACACCATGACGCGATGCTTGCGGTGCCGGTCGACGATGGTGCCGAAGAACATCGCGAAGATCGCGATGAGCAGCATGTACGCGCCGCCGATGATGCCCGTCGCGAGCACCGACTGCGTCTCGAGGTACACCCAGAACGTGAGCGCGAACCACAGGAAGCTCGTCGTGACGTTCGCGATCATCGTGTTCGCGAGCACGTGCAGGAAGGTGCGCATGCCGTTCGGCGGCGGAACGACCGGACCCGCCGACGACGCGACGGACTCCGTCGGCGGCACGTTCGCCGTGTGCCGCCCCGCCTCGGTCGTGTCGAGCTCCTCGCCCACCCTGCGAGGGTAACCGGGGCCGCCGACATCCATAACCCCCGACCTGAGCGGCATCCGTGCGTGCGCGGCGCGAATGCGCCGATTCCGTGCGCCCGCCGTCACGATGCCCGCCCGCCCGCGGATGCGAGGATGGTTCGGTGAACTCTCCGCTCCACGACACGACCTTCCGCGGCTTCGCCTCCGACAACTACTCGGGCGTGCACCCCGAGGTGCTCGCCGCCATCCAGACGGCCAACGACGGCCACCAGGTGGCCTACGGCGAGGACGTCTACACCGAGCGCCTGCAGCAGGTGTTCGCCCACCACTTCGGCGAGGGCGCCGAGGCCTTCCCGGTGTTCAACGGCACCGGTGCGAACGTGACCGGCCTGCAGTCGATGCTCCCCCGCTGGGGTGCGGTCGTCGCGGCGAAGACCGCGCACATCAACTCCGACGAGGGCGGCGCGCCCGAGCGGGTCGGCGGCATCAAGCTGCTCACCGTCGCCACCCCCGACGGCAAGCTCACCCCCGAGCTCATCGACGAGGAGGCCTGGGGCTGGGGTGACGAGCACCGCGCGCAGCCGCTCGTCGTGTCGATCACGCAGACCTCCGAGCTCGGCACCGCGTACACGGTCGACGAGGTGCGCGCCATCGCCGAGCACGCCCACTCGCTCGGCATGAAGGTGCACATGGACGGCGCGCGCCTCTCGAACGCGGGCGCCTCGCTCGGCCTGCCGCTGCGCGCCTTCACCCGCGACGCGGGCGTCGACGTGCTGAGCGTCGGCGGCACCAAGAACGGATGCCTCGGCGCCGAGGCGATCGTGGTGCTGAACCCCGAGGCATCCGAGGGCCTGAAGTACCTGCGCAAGCTCAACATGCAGCTCGCGTCGAAGATGCGGTTCGTCTCGGCCCAGCTGATCGCGCTCTACGAGGGCGACCTGTGGCTGCGCAACGCGACGCACGCGAACGCCATGGCCTCGCGCCTGCGCGAGGCGCTCGACGCGGGCATCGCCGCCGGCGAGCTGCCCGGGCTCGGCTTCAGCCAGGCGACGCAGTCGAACGGAGTCTTCGCGACGCTGCCGCAGGGGGTCGCCGACAAGCTGCGCGACCGCGGCTTCCGCTTCTACGACTGGGACGCGGCGCGCGGCGAGGTGCGCTGGATGTGCGGCTTCGACACGAGCGAGGCCGACATCGACGCGTTCGTCGCCGGCATCCGCGAGGAGCTCGCCGGGGCGTAGCCTCTCCGTCGGTCGAGTCGCGAGCTACCCCTCGAGGAGCGGGCGACGGAGGAGCACGCGTATCGAGACCCTCGTGAGTGGTCTCGATACGCTCCTTCGTCGCTACTCGACCGACGGGTGAGGCCGCTGCGCGAGCCGCTCGAGCGGGAGCCGCTCGCCGAGGATCCGCTCGGCCGCACGGTGGCCCGAGAGCAGCGCGCCGTTGACGGTCGCCGGGCAGTCGCCCCACGTCGCCTCGCCGGCGAGGTGCAGCACTCCGCCGACGGGCGTGGCGATGACGTCGTGGTCGTCGTACGAGGCGCCGCGGGCGACGTACGAGTACGAGCCGAGGGCGAACGGGTCGGAGCCCCAGCGGGTGATCCAGTGGCCGGTCGGCTCGGGCACGGCGTCGCCGTAGTTGCGTCGAAGCCCCTCGAGCACCGAGTCGACGATCTCGTCGTCGGCCATCTGCTCGATCCGGCGCGCCCACTCGCCGCCCGCGAACGTGAGCAGCATGGGGGTGCCGCTGACGACCGACACGTCGTACCAGGAGTGCCAGGGCACGCTGTCGGCGCCGAGCCGGCGGATCGCGTACGCGCCGTCCTGCCAGAACCGCTCGGGGAACTGCAGGAAGACCTTGTCGAACGTGCCCATGCCGACGCGCGCGATCGCGCCGGTCACCGTCTCGGGCAGGGCGGGCTCGAAGGCGATCGCCCCGGCCTTGAGCACGCCGAGCGGCACCGTCACGACGACGTCGGCGGCCTCGAACGACTCCGACGCGGTCGTGATGCGCACGCCCGACGCCGACCACTCGACCGCGGTGACGACCTGCTCGAGGCGGATGTCGAGACCGTCCGCGAGCGCGGTCGCGAGCGCGTCGTAGCCGTCCGGGAACACGACCTCGTCGCCGTCGATCGCATCCTCGTCGAGCCCGTGCGCGTCGACCTCGGCGCTGTCGGCGCCGCACTGCTCCTCGGTGCGGTGGCGATGGAACGCGCGCACCCGCTCGGTGCGCTCCGCGCTCCACCCGAGCTCGGCGAGCGCGCGGTCGACGACGTCGGCGTAGCTCGCGGCGTCCTCCGACGCGGCGACCACGTCGGCGAGCCGTCCCTCGACCTCTGCGACATCGGCGAGCCACGCCTCGGTCGCCGCCGCATCGAGCTCGCCGTGCGCCTCGTCGTAGTTCGCGATCGGGCGGCCGCCGGCCTGGTGGCTCCCGACCGTGAACTCGGCGGTCTCCATGCCGAAGGCCTCGACCAGGCCCGTCAGCGGGTTGCCGTCGAGCCCGTGGATCCATGAGGCGCCCCGGTCGACGCAGAAGCCCGGGGTGCGGTCGGTCCAGGTGCGGCCGCCGATGCGATCGCGCGCCTCGAGCACGACGACTCGACGGCCGGCCGCGTGCAGGAGCCGGGCTGCGGTCAGTCCGGCGACGCCGGCTCCGACGATGACGGTGTCGAACATGGGCTTCTGATCCATTCGGTCGGGTGCGGTGGGCGAAGTCGGCGGGACGCAGCGTGCCGGGATGCCTCGGGCGGTTCGACGACCGGTCGTGCCGGTGCATGCCGCCGAGGCATCCCCCTCGCTCTCACTCGGGCGCGAGCACCTCGGTGTCGCGGTTGAGCGAGCGCTTCTGGAAGTAGTCGCGGGACCCCGGGAACATCGCCCAGAGGAACATCAGCACGACGCCGAGCAGGAGCGAGCCGATGCCGACGATGAAGGCGCCGCCGACGCCCGCGACCTGCGAGTAGCCGTAGTCGGGGTTCAGCATGTCGATCGCCGACTGCACGAACGCCCAGGCCATGAAGACGCCGCCGAGGAGCGGGAACACGAGGCGGTAGAAGAAGTTGCGGCTGCTGGCGAAGAGCGTGCGGCGGAAGTACCAGACGCACGCGAAGCTCGCGATGGCGTAGAAGAAGGCGATCGCGAGGCCCATCGAGAGCAGCGAATCGGCGAGCACATCGGTCGAGACGAGGTTCATGCCGGCGTAGTAGACGATCGCGATGACGCCGACGAGCGTCGTCGAGAACGTCGGCGTCTTCGACGCGTCGTGCACCTTCGCGAAGCGGGCCGGGAGGGCCTGGTACACGCCCATGGCGAAGGTGCCGCGCGCCGTCGGCAGGAT